>NZ_JBEPNQ010000001.1:0-1875000 GCF_040546375.1 Pseudomonas sp. PvP001
CGTATGCACGCCGGTGATGTGAAGTACCGCTTCGTGATCGACATGGCCAGCCTCAAGGCCTGACACGGTCTGGTCGACCTCACCCTGTAGCAGCGGCGCGAGCCGCGTCGGCGGCCAATGCGGTGTGTCTAGGTGACCGCATTGACCGGGACGCGGGTTGCGCCGCTGCTACAGGGGCCGAGGGGGTGCTTTAGATGCAACCATTCCTGTGCCGCAGCCTCAAAGCTGCAATCCGTGCCAGGAACGTCCTCGATGTCTTCAACTTCCGCTCGCCCGTTGCGCATCGGTGTGCTGACGCACATCAAACATCCCATTCGCCAGCCGTTCGCCGGCGGCCTGGAGGCGTTCACCCACGATGTGACGTCCGGGCTGATGCAACGTGGTCACGACGTCACCCTGTTCGCCAGCTCATCCAGTGACCCAGCCCTCAATATCGTGCCGGTGTGGGACGACGCCACCTATAAAGATGGTCGCCGTGCGTGCCTGAGTTCCGAGTACATCGAGGAGCACCACGCCTACCTCAAGGCCATGCAGAACATCGACGACCGTCGCTTCGATGTCATCTTCAACAACAGCCTGCACTACGTGCCCGCGACCATGGCATCGATGATCCGCACGCCGATGCTGACGGTATTGCATACACCACCGTTCTTCGAGCTGATCAATGCCTACAGTGGCGAACGCCGTGCGGGGCATTTCGCGACCATTTCCGAGGCCAATGCACGGCAGTGGGAAGAGGTCATTCCCGAGTGCCATGTCATCCCCAATGGCATCGACCTGCAGACCTGGTCGCCGCGCGCCGCGCCTCTGGAGCATGCCATCTGGTTCGGCCGACTGGTGCCCGACAAGGGCGCACACCTGGCCATGGACGCCGCGAAGCTGGCGGGCGTCCCGCTGCGTCTGGCCGGTCAGGCAGTCGATCCTCGCTACTTCAAGGAGCAGATTCAGCCGCGCTTGAGTGACCAGTGCCAGTACCTCGGCCATCTGGGGCGCGAAGAACTGGCCATCGAATTGGCAAGTGCCTCCGCCGCACTGGTCACTCCTTGCTGGGAAGAACCCTTCGGTCTGGTGGTGGCAGAAGCCCTGGCCTGCGGCACGCCGGTGGCAGCCTTTGCCCGTGGTGCTGTTGGCGATCTGCTGACCGATGCCACCGGTGCGCTGGCTGCGGGCGGCGACGTCGAGGGCCTGGCCCAGGCGCTGCGCTTGGCTCGGCGCAAGTCGCGCCTGGCTTGCCGTCTGCATGCCGAAACCCAGTGGAGCCACGAGGTCATGCTCGATCGCTACGATGCGCTGCTGCGGCAGGTGGCCGAAGCCGGTGCCTGAACGTCCGCAAGTCGGCTATTACGTCCATCACCACGGCTCGGGCCATGGCATGCGCGCGTTGGCCATCGCCCGCCATCTAGACTGCGATGTCACCTTGATCGGTTCGCGTTTGCCCGAAGGTCCGTATCCGGCCAACGTCAAAGGCCTGCTCTTGCCCGGCGACACGGCGCCGGGCATGCACGTCGAAAGCTTCCCCGCGCTGCATTACGCACCTCTGGCCGTGGACGGTCTGCGTGAGCGCATGGGGCTCCTGGCCGATTGGATGCGCAATGCGTGGCCATGCCTGCTAGTGGTGGACGTATCGGTCGAAGTGGCGATGCTGGCGCGCCTGTTCGGTGTGCCGTGCGTGTACATGCGTCAGCACGGTGAACGCACCGACACCGCCCACTTGCAGGCCTACGCTTCGGCATCGCGTCTGTTGGCGCCTTATCCGGCGGCTATGGAGTGCAGCCAGATGCCCGACTGGGTGTCGAGCAAGACCGATCACTGCGGCTGGGTGTCCCGTTACAGTGGGCATGGCCGCACACACGTGGAGGCCGAGCAGGGCAGCGTGCTGGTGATCACGGGGCAGGGCGGCACCGCTTTTACCGTGGATTCGCTGGTGGCCATTGCTGACTGCTGTCCACAGTACCGATTCCGTGTGGCCGGGCCGCTGCCAAGCAGTGACCTGTCATTACCCGTGAACCTGACGCTGCTGGGGCAGTTGGCCGATCCATTGCCCGAGTTGCTGCGCGCCGAGATCGTGGTGGGCAGTGCAGGCGACAACGTCGTTGCCGAAGTGGCCCACCTGGGTGGACGCCTGATCGCGATCGCCGAGCAGCGTCCGTTCGACGAGCAACGTCTGCAGGCCATGCAACTGGAGCGGTTGGGAGTGGCACTGGGAGTGGACGGCGTGCCGGCTGCGCAGGAGTGGCCGGCCCTGCTGGACCGAGCCCGGCATCTGCCCGGGCCCAGCGCCTGGCAGGCGCTGCTCAATGACCAGGCCGCGCAGAACGCCGCCGGGATCATTCAGACCACTGTGCGGAGTCATTTCAGCGCCGCCCTCAGCCCGCCTTGAGCGCCTGCGGCGGAATGAAAGCCTCGAGTTCGGCTTCCACCGCCTCGATGATGCGCTCGACGTCGGAGGCGTTCATGACGGCCGCGCAAGGCAGACCGGCGATGGTCAGCAGGGTTTCGCCGCTGCTGCGATCGAACAGCCGGGCGACCATGCTGCTGGGCGCATCCATGCTGCCCTCGAAACCCATGGGGTGAAAGTGCCAGCGCATCACCTGGCACGCATTGGGGAATGTCATCTTGTTCATCGCGCCCACCTGTCGCATGTCGCCTGCCGTGGGACAGGCCATCCGGACCGATGGCCTGTCGAGTGCTGCGTTTGGAGTATTAAACGTAGCACTCCTTGGATGACAGCTGTGTGGTTTGCCGCGATTCCAGAATGATTTCATCGAGTTTCATGATCTGGGTCAGTGTTTGCAGGGTTTCAGGCCTGCCGTCGTCGATTGTTTTACCTCCAGATCACAGCCGCTGGGCTTGAGCAGCAGGGTCAACAGGGCCGAAAGCAGCAAGGCGCCGCTCATCAACAGGTACGACGCGCCGGGGTTGCCGGTGCTGGCATTCAGATAGCCAACCAGGTAGGAACCGGCGAACGAGCCCAGGGCGCCCATGCTGTTGATCAGCGCCATGGCTCCGCCAGCCACGTTGGCCGGGAGGATTTCCGGCACGATGGCGAAGAAGGGTCCGTAGGGCGCATACATGCAGGCCCCGGCGATCACCAGCAGTGCATAGGACCACCAGAAGTGTTCGCTGCCCAGCGCGTAGGAACCGTAAAAGGCCAGCGCGGCCAGCAGCAGTGGCGGCCAGACGAAGCGTTTGCGCTTTTGCAGACGGTCGGAAAACCAGCTCACTACCAACATGCCGATCACCGCTGCCAGGTAGGGCAGGGACGACAGCCAGCCGGCTTCGATCATGTCCATCTGCGCGCCCTGCTTGAGAATCGAGGGCAGCCACAGCACGAAGCCGTAGACGCCCACGCTCCACAGAAAAAACTGCAGCGACAGCGTGATCACCTTGCCCGAGCGGAAGGCTTCGGCATAGTTCTTCACCGGCTTCAGGCCCACTTGTTCGGCGGCCAGGGCGGCTTGCAGGTCATCTTTTTCCTGTTGGCTGAGCCATTTGGCCTGCGCCGGACGGTCGTCGGCCAGGCGCCACCAGATGAACGCCCAGATCACCGCCGGCAGCCCTTCGATGATGAACATCCAGCGCCAGCTGTAATGCTGGATCAGGTAACCGGACACTACCGACATCCACAGCATCGTCACCGGGTTGCCGAGGATCAGGAAGGTGTTGGCCCGCGAGCGTTCCGCACGGGTGAACCAGTGGCACAGGTAGACCAGCATCGCTGGCATGACCACGGCTTCGACCACCCCGAGCATGAAGCGGATCACGATCAGCCAGTAGGCGCTGGACACCACGCCGGTCAGGGTCGCCAGGCTGCCCCAGAGGATCAGGCTGACGAAGATCAGTTGCTTGACGCTGTGTCGTTGCGCGTAGATGGCGCCGGGTACCTGGAAGAAGAAGTAACCGAGAAAGAACAGGGCACCGAGCAGCGAGGACAGCCCCGGCGTGATGTTCAGGTCGGCGGCCATGCCCGAGGCGGCGGCGAAACCATAGTTGGCCCGGTCCAGGTAGGCCAGGCTGTAGGTGATGAAAACGATCGGCATGATATACCACCAGCGACGGCTGGCGAGTTTCGCGGTCTGGCTCTGCATGGTCTGACTCCTGAGCATTTTGTAATTGTCGCAACAGGTAGAGGGTGCTGAATCAACGGTCTGGGGTGGTGTGTGTTCAGGTCATCGGTGTTCGTCCGCCGTCAGCGCGGCGCGAGTCGGCAGGCCTTCCATGTCGCCGGGGCTCTGCACCGCCAGGCTGCCGATCCAGTTGCCGCGGGCGGCGGCCCGCATCAGGTCGCGGCCTTCGAGCAAGGCACTGATGACACCGACGGCGAAACCGTCACCGGCACCGACCGTGTCGACGACCTTGTTCACCGGGCGTCCGGCCACGTAGCCCTGCTGCTGGGCGCTGCAATAAAAGGCACCGTCCGCGCCCAGCTTGATCACCACCGCTTGCACGCCCAGGTCCAGGTAGAAGCGGGCGATGTCTTCGCAGCGTTCTTGCCCGGTCAGCAGCTGCCCTTCGGCCAGCCCTGGCAGCACCCAGTCGGCAAGGGCAGCGAGGCTGTTGATCTGCTCGATCATTTTGGCCTGACTGGGCCACAGTGACGGGCGCAGGTTGGGGTCGAACGAAACGCTGCGGCCTGCCGAACGCATTGCGGTCATCAAGCCTCGGGTCAAGGCGTTCATGCTCGGCGACAGTGCCGGGGGAATGCCGGTGGCATGCAGGTGGCGGGCATCGAGCAAGCGCGGGGGCACGTCGGCAATGCCCATGTGGCTGGCGGCCGATCCGCGGCGGAAGTATTCCACGCAGGGGTCGCGGCCATCGTCTTGCAACGACTTGAACTGGAAGCCGGTGGGGTGTTGCGGATCCACGGCGACATGGCTGCAATCCAGGCCTTCGCGCTGCAACGCGGCAACGATGAAGCGGCCCAAGGAGTCATCGCCCACGCGGCTGAGCCACGCGACGTTGAAGCCCAGGCGCGACAGGCCGATGGCAACGTTGTTGTCGGCGCCGGCGATGCGCTTGTGAAACCGGGTGACATCGGCCAGGTCGCCGGTCTGCTCGGCGACGAACATGGCCATGGTTTCGCCGAAGCTCAGCACGTCGAACTCAGCCATGGGCCACCTCCTGGGCGGCCTGACCGAGCGCAGCCAAGGTTGCCACTTGTACCTGGCTGACGGCCAGCAGATCGGCGCCCTGCAACGGGTACTCGATGGCCCGAACCAGCCCCGGCGCCATGTGGCGCAGCAGGCGCGACCACTGGTGCAGGTCGGTCAGCTCGGGCGGTGTGGCGACCAGTTTGCCGGTCGCCGTGCGCTGTACTGCCTTGCAGTGGATGTACTCGACGAAACGGCCCAGTTGCAGCGCCGCACTCGACACCGATTGTTGCTGCCATTGCCAGTTGCCGATGTCGAAGGTCATGCCCGCGGGCAGCCCCTGTTCGGCGATCGCGGTGAAGAACTTGACCAAGGGATCGATTCGTCCGCCCTGGGCGGTCTGGTCGTTTTCGATCAGCAGGCGCACGGGCTGGTCGCGCAGTTGCTGGTGCAGCAGATTCAGGTCGCTGATGGCTGAATAGAAGCCCAGCGACACCTTGAGCCACACTGCATTGCAGGCAACGGCTCGGGCGAGCGCCTCTTGCAGCTGTGTATTGGGTGCGGCCTGGCCAGGCTGCCACAGCTCGAGCGGCGAGGAATAGACGCAGGTCAGTCCCTGGTCGACGATTGCGCTGCGCAGGGCAGGTGCATCGAAGTGGTCGAACAACTCTTCGCGCAGTTCCAGGTGGCTGGCGCCGCTCTGGGCAACCAAAGGCGCCAGACTGGCCTGACCCTGCGCACGGACATAGTCCGCGCCGAAGCTGGAGAGGCTGATGGAGACGGGATAGAGATGCATTGTTATTGTCCTCTGAAACCGGTTTCAAATTTAGGTAAACGTAAGCAGTACGCAGCCGAATCGACTCAGCGCGGCGGTGTCGAACCTCGAATGATCAGCTCTGGGGTGAAATGAAACGTCTGGGCCGGGGCTTGCGAGCCGTCCAGTCGCTCCAGCAGGCACTCCAGGGCTTGCACGCCGATGGCGTGAGTGGGTTGGGCGAGGGCGGTAATGCCATCCCCGACCAGGGGGTACCAGTCGAGGTCGTCGAGGGCGATCAGCCCGACGTCTTCGCAGCGGTGGGTGTCCAGGGCGCGCAGCGCCAAGGTGCAGGCCAGGGCTGCGACTCCGTTCGCGCAGAACAGCGCCTTGGGCCCTGAATGGGCGTCGGCAAGGAAGTCCCGCAGGCGCTCGCCGAGGTCGGGCTCGGTGAAGAACACAGGGCCATCGGCACGCCGCTTGAACGCATCGATGCGCTCGACCCGGGAACTGGTGCCGTCCGCTGGTTCGCTGACCAGCGCGATGTGGCGATAGCCGCGCGCGTGGAGGTGGTCCAGGGCCATGTCGACGGCGAGCTGGTTGTCCAGACCTACCAGATCGCTGGGCAGGTGCGCGACCTTGCGGTCCACCAGCACCATCGGCAGTTCCTGTTGCAGTTCGCGCAACTCGTCCTGATGGTGGCCCAAGGTGTTCACGATCAAGCCTTCGATGTTGTAGGCTCGCAGCGCCTGCAACTGCTGGTGCTCCTGTTCCGGATCGCGATCGGTGTTGCACACCACCAGGCTGTAGCCGTGGCGGCGGCAGGCGGTTTGCACACCGTGCATGACCGCTACCGAGTAGGGATTGCGGATGTCGGCCATGAGCATGCCGATCAGACGCGTGCGACCACGCTTGAGGCCGCGGGCCATCTGGTTGGGACGGTAGCCCAGCTCATCGATGGCGTGAGCGATGCGTCCGGCGATGGCATCGGACAGCAGGCCACGGTCTTCGCCGATGAAGCGCGAGACGCTGGCTTTGGACACACCGGCGCGCTCGGCAACGTCGAGCATGGTCACGCGGGGGCGCGCAGTGAGGGAGAGACGTGTCACGGGCCTGGGTCCTTTTATGGATGTTATGGGCAGGCGATCGATAGCTTGAAACCGGTTTCAGGAAACACCAAATCGATGTGGCCGTCAACTGGGGAAGAGGGATATTTGCGCAGGTGATGAGAGTGTGTATGCCGTGCAATCGCAGCGCGGCCTTCGCGGGCAGAGCCCGCTCCCACAAGGGGGAGTGCGGTGCCCTGTAGCAGCGGTGCAAGCCGCGTCGGCGGCGCACGCGGTCTGTCTGATGCACCGCAGCGCGCCCTTCGCGGGCAGAGGGCTCGCCGCCCGCCCCGTTCCCACAGGTCGGTTGCAGTGCCCCTGTAGCAGCGGCGCGAGCCGCGTCGGCGGCGCATGCGGTCTGTCTGATGTACCGCAGCGCGCCCTTCGCGGGCAGAGCCCGCTCCCACAAAGGGAGTGCGGTACCCCTGTAGCAGCGGCGCAAGCCGCGTCGGCGGCGCATGCGGTCTGTCTGATGTACCGCAGCGCGCCCTTCGCGGGCAGAAGGCTCGCCGACCGCCCCGCTCCCACAAGGGGATCTGCATACTCATGTGGGAGCGGGCTCTGCCCGCGAATCAGGCAGCGCGGATCAGCCGGCTGCGACGACGGTGATTTCCACCAGCAGGTCCGGGGCGGCCAGGCGCGATTCCACGGTGGCGCGGGCTGGGGCATGGCCTTCGGGGGCCCAGGCGTCCCACACTTCGTTCATGCCGGCGAAATTGGCCTGAATATCCGACAGCCACACCTGCGCGGTGACGATACGCGTCTTGTCCAGACCTGCCTGTTCCAGAAAGTTATCGATCTTGGCCAGCACCTGCGCGGTTTGCCCCTTGATGTCCAGGCTGCGGTCGGTGGCGGTCTGACCGCCCAAAAAGGTGAAGCCATTGCACTGCACGACACGGCTCATGCGCTGATTGGTCTCGATGCGTTTGATGTCCAGCATGGTGTATTTCCTCACGAGTGGATAAGGGCTGTTGCAGGTTGTTCGAGCGTCATCGCCTGCTGGGCGAAGCGTCCGATGGAAAAGGGGTCGAGGCTGATCGGCGAGTGCTCGCCCAAAATCTGCTGGGCCAGGCGTTGGCCGGTACCTGGGCCCATCTGGAAACCACTGCCGCAGAAGCCGAAGGAATAGCTCAACCGGTCGGCCTTGCCGCTGGCGCCGATCACCGGAATATCGTCGGCGGTGAACGCCTCCACGCCGGCCCAGACGCGGTTGACGCCCAGATGACGCAAGTGCGGAAACAGGTCGGTCACGGTGCGTGCGCTGGTGCTCAGGCGGTCCATCTGCACCTCGCCATGACGGGCGGAAAATTCCACCGACCCCACCAGCTTGCCGCCGATCACCACCGTGCCATTGGCGAACTGTTTGAACGACAGCGCTCGGCCCGTGGCTCCCAGCACAGGTGTACAGAAGGGTGCCACGCGGTGGGTGACCATGAGCATGAGGCCCTCGGGATGCACCGGCACCGGCTCGCCGACCTGCGCCGCCAATTGCCCGGCCCAGGCACCAGCCGTGACCACCAGATGCTCGGCTTGATACACACCCGTAGGCGTATCCACGCGCCAGTGGTTGGCGGAGCGCTCGATGCGCTGCGCCGGCGTCTGCTCGAAGATCTGCACACCCAGCCTTTGCGCTGCCAAGCGGAAGGCGGTCACGGTGCGGTAGGGCACCGCATAGCCGTCGCCGCTGACCCAGATACCGCCCACCACATGGGGCGCCACCGTAGGTACCAGCTCCTGCACCTGTTGCCGATCGATCAACACCTCATGGGTAAAACCCAAGGCCCGTAACTGCTCCACGCGCCGTTGGCACTCCTGCAACTCCGCTTCGTTCTCGGCGAGTTTCAGCTGGCCGCTGGCGACGAAGCCGCCGTCTTCGCCGAGCACGTCCTGCAGGCCGTGCCAAAGCGTTCGCGAAGCCAGTGCCATGGGAATTTCCTCCACGTGGCGACCCAGGGTGCGCACGCCACCGGCGTTGACCCCGGAGGCATGCCGCCCGCAGTATTCGGCCTCAAGCACGGTCACCCGGACGCCGGCGCGAGCCAGGTGCAGGGCGGTGCTCAGGCCGTGAATACCACCGCCTATGACCAGTACGTCAGCACCTTTGCGCAGAGACTCAGTCACCGGCCAGCTCTCCCAACGTAATGGGCTTGATCGGCGGCCGAATCCGGTAGTAGCCCACCTCGCCAGCCGGTACCGCGCGGGCATCGGCGATCACTTCGGTCACCGTCAGGCCACACAGTCGTCCCTGGCACGGCCCCATGCCGCAACGTCCGAACGACTTGGCCTGGTTCGGCCCGGCGCAGCCCAGGGCGACGAATTCGCGCAATTGGCCGGCAGTGACTTCCTCGCAGCGGCAGACGATGACCTCGTCCGCCGGGATGCGATGCTCGTCGCGGGGGCGGTACAGCACGTCGAGAAACGGCCTGATGCGCAGGTTGTCGTTCAATTCCTGGCGCAGACCCACCCCTCTCCGGTCGCGTTGCGGCGCCCCGAGGGTGCCCAGTCGCGCGGCAATGCCCAAGGCTGCCAGCCGACCCTGCAGCGCCGCCGCCTGGGCCCCGCCGATGCCGCCGCCATCACCGGCGACGAAGACCCCCGGCACGTCCAGTTCACCCCAACTGTCCTGCAGCGGGCTGAAGCACAACTGGTGCGGATCCCAGGCATGGGTGGCCCGCAACGACTGGCTGAACTGGATATTGGGCACCACACCTTGATGCAGCAGCACGCACCGGGTAGCGATGCGCTCGGTCTTGCCCCGAACGCTGAAACTCAGCGCTTGTGCTGAATCACTGCCTTCGACCGCCAGGGCCGTGGCGCCCGTGAAATGGGGGATGCGCGCCTGGCGCAGGCTGCGCATCAGTTGCAGACCCTTGCGCAGGTAGGGCCACGCGCGCAGTGCCGAGACCAGATGCCGCCGCGCGCGCCAATAGTCGTCGCGGTGGGTGGTGTCGACCAACGCCTTGATCGGCACGCCTGCGCGCAGGTACTGCCAGCCCAGCAGGTACAGCAACGGTCCGCAGCCGGCCAGCACCACCGGTTCGGTTGGCGCGGCGCCCGCGCTCTTGAGCAGGATCTGTGCAGCGCCCGCAGTCATCACGCCTGGCAATGTCCAGCCGGGGATGGGGAAGGGCCGCTCCATGGCGCCGGTGGCCAACAACACCGCGCGGGCTTGCAAGGTGTGCATGCGCCCGCCATGCAGATAGCTCACCTGATGGTCGCGACTCACCTGCCATACTGCGGCTTCCTTGACGTGCCGCACCGACGTGTCCGCCAGCGCCTTGGCCAGCACGTTGCCATGGGCGTAGTCCGGTCCCAGCAGGTCGCGGCGGCTCAGCGGGGCCAGCGTGATGCCGCGGTAGATCTGCCCGCCAGGGCTGCCTTGCTCGTCCAGCAGTACCACGCTCATGCCCAGTCCGGCCAGTTCGCTGGCTCCGGCCATGCCCGCCGGGCCCGCACCCACGACGACGACGTCGACCGATTCCGCTGTCATGGCTGCACCTCCAGAGTAGCGACCACCGGCATGTCGAAGGGCAGATCGCGAGCGCCCTCCTGGGAGCGCACCTGCATGCCCTCGGCCACATTGATCAGGCAACTCTGCCGGTTGGGCACGCCATCGATCGTGACCAGGCATTCGAAACACACGCCCATCATGCAATAAGGCGCGCGAGGCGATTCGCTCACCGGCGTGGCGCGAAAGCGCTCGATGCCGGACAGCAACAGGGCCGCAGCCACACTGATGCCGGCCGGGACACTGAGGGGCTCGCCATTGAAGCTCAAGGTCACGCGGCGGCTACTGCGGGTTTCGCTGGCCAGCGCCTGGAACAGCGGGGCGCGGAGGGGGGCTTCAGTGGGCATGGGCAAGCACCTTGTCGCTGAGGAAACGGTCACCGTTGAACACGGCCAATTCGTCGGGTTGCGCGCCGCCCATCACCCACGGCGCGATGCGCAGGGCATGAGCGGCGGCCAGGGTCACACCGCTGTGGCAGGTGATCACGTAGGCGCCGGGATGAGTTGTCGACTGCTGATAGATCGGGAAACCGTCCGGGCTCATCACCCGCAGCGCTCCCCAGGCGCGGATCAGGCGCACATCGCGTAGCAGCGGAAAGGTCGCCACGCCGCGCTGGGCAATCGCCGAGAGCACGCCGGTGGAAGTGCTGTCGTCGAAGCCGACTTCTTCCATGGAATCGCCCAGTTGCACCGTGCCTTCGTCGGTCTGGCGAACATTGATGGTGGGGTAGTCGAGAAACGGCTGGACCCGCTCGCTGACCAGAACCTGCCCACGGTTGGGCGCAACTGGCGCATGCAGACCGACCTGCGCGGCGAGCCCTGGGTTGCCCAGCCCGGCGGCCAAGACCACGCGGGGCGCACAATAGGCCTGTCCGCCCGCCCATACGCGAAAGTCGCCGGCGCTGCCTTCGATACGCCCAATGTGCTGGCCACCGACGAAACGCGCGCCGTGGCGCTGCGCCGAAGCATGCAAAGCGCGCAGCAGTTTCAGCGGGTTCACGTGGCCGTCCTGGGGCGTGTAGCTGGCGCCGACCACGGCCTTGCCGATCAGCGGCAGGCGCGCCTTGAGCTCGGCGGCGTCGAGCATCTCGAAGGGATAGTCACCGACTGCGACCTGCAACTGCCGCAGCCGGGCCTCGCGCTCCAGCAAGTCTTCATCGCTGAAGCACATGTGAAAACCGCCTGGCTGCTTGAGGCTGACGTCCACGCCGCTGTCGGCCAGCAGCGCATCGCGCAGGCCGGCCCAGCGCTGCGCTGAAGACCGGGTCCAGCGCGCATAGTCGGGCAGGTTGTAGCCCTTGCCCTGTACCCAGACCAGGCCGAAATTGCCGCGCGAGGCACGAAACGCATCGTCACCCTGATCGAGCACCACTGTGTCGGCCCCTTCGCGCGCCAGGCCGTAGGCCACGGCGGTGCCCACCAGCCCGCCACCGACGACGATGACGTCGGTATTGATCGCTGCCGTCGAGCGCTTCATTTGCCTTCTCCTATGAGCACACGGTCCAGGCCCACCAGGCGATCGAGCACCAGCATCAGGATCAACGTGCCGACGATCAGCACGGTCGATACCGCCGTGATCAAAGGATCGATGGTTTGGGAAATCTGGTTGTACATCGCTACCGGCAAGGTGGTGGTGCCGGGGGTGGCGACGAATACGGTCATGGTCAGCTCATCGAAGCTCTGGATAAACGCCAGCATCCATCCGCCCAGCACACCGGTGCGGATGCGCGGCAGAATGACTCGACGAAACGCAGTCCAGCGTTTGGCCCCCAGCGACAGCGCGGCCTGCTCGATGTCTTTCTCCAGGCCGATGGTGGACGCCAGCGTCAGGCGCAGAGCATAGGGCAGCACGACGATGACGTGGGTCAGGCACAGCGCCCAGAACGAACCGCCGATCTGGGCGAGGGAGAAGAAGCGCAGGAAGGCGATCCCCAACACCACCGAGGGAATCATCAGGGGCGACAGCAGAAAGCCCGTGAGCGTGCCCCGGCCGGGAAAGTCGTAGCGGCTGATGGCCAGGGCGGCCGGGATGGCCAGCAACGTGGCGATGGTGGCCGAGGCCAGCCCCAGTTTGATCGACAACACGAACGCGTCGAGCATTTCCTGGTTGCCCAGCAAGGCTCTGAACCAGCGCAGCGACAGGCCATCGGTGGGCAGGGACAGGTACCCCTTGTCGGTGAACGCCATGGCCATCACGACCAGCAACGGGGCGACGATGAAGGCGATGAACAGGATATGGAACAGCAGCGAGAAAAAACCGTTCTTGTGCATGGCGGCCTACTCGAAGACTTGCTTGAAGCGGCGCTCGGCCAGCTTGCTGCAACCCAGGATGATGATCAGATTGGCCACCAGCAGCAGCACGGCGATCGCCGCGCCCAGGGGCCAGTTGAGGGTGCCGAGGAACTCGTCGTAGGCGGCGGTGGCGACGACCTTGAGCCGGCGTCCGCCGATGATCGCCGGGGTGGCGAAGGCCGAGGCGGCCAGGGCGAAGACAATGATCGAGCCGGAGAGAATGCCCGGCATGATCTGCGGCACGATGATGCGCCGGAACACGGTCAGGCGCGATGCGCCCAGGGACAGACCGGCCCATTCGACTTGCAGGTCCAGACGCTGCAAGGAGGCCCATACCGCGATCACCATGAACGGCACCAGCACGTGGGTCAGGGCGATGATCACGCCCACCTGGGTGAACAGGATCTTCACCGGCTGGTCGGTGATGCCCAGGGCTTGCAAGGCATCGTTGATCAAACCGTTGTTGCCCAGCAGAATCGCCCAGCCCAAGGTCCGTACCACCACTGAAATCAGCAGCGGACCCAGTACAACCAGCAGGAAGGTCGAACGCCAGCGCGGCGCCATGCGCGCGATGATGATGGTTTCCGGGACCCCAAGCACGACGCACAGCAGCGTGACCGCCAGGGCCATGGCCCCGGTGCGCAGGAAGATCTCGTGGAAATAGTCGTCCTTGAACACCTCGATGTAGTTGGCCAGGCTGTACACCGGCAGCACGCCCTCGGTGTCGCTGAACAGGTTCAGCGAGAGCAGTGCGGTCAGCAGCAACGGCGCCAGCAACAGGGCGATGAACACCAGCAAGGCAGGGCCGCTGAGCAGCCAGGGCGCTGCGCCAACGTGTTCGGCGTCATACCTGGCCATGGGCAGCCTCCCGATCGAGCAGACGCAGGTCGTCGTCCGACCAGTCCAGGCCGACTTCGTTGCCCTCGGCGGGCGGTACATGCCCCAGATTCGGCTGGGTCAGGTGGACCAGGCCAAAGTGGCTGTCCACGGCAAGCAACCACAGGTTGCCGAGGAACACCCGCAGGGCGATCCGACCGTTGATGCGGCCCAGGCCAGGTTCGGTCAGGCGGATTTTCTCGGGGCGGATGTACACGTTGACGTCCTGACCCAGGGAGCGGTCCTCGTGGGGCACATGCAGCAAGGTGTCGCGCACCTGCACGTGGCAGCAGCGCTCGTTGCGCAGCTGCACGGCACCGGCGAAGGCGTTGGTCTTGCCGAGGAAGGCCGACGCGAACGGCGAATGAGGTCGTTCATAGGCCTCGAAGGGCGTATCGATCTGCACGATGCGGCCGCGCTGCATGACAGCGATGCGGTCGCTCATGGTCATCGCCTCGACCTGATCATGGGTCACCAGAATGGTGGTGATACCCAGCTCGCGCTGGATCGCCCGCAGCTCGATGTGCATTTCTTCGCGCAGCTTGGCATCCAGGTTGGACATCGGTTCGTCGAGCAACAGCAGGTTGGGGCGGATCGCCAGAGCTCGGGCAATCGCCACCCGTTGGCGCTGGCCACCGGACAGGGCCTTGGGGTAGCGCTCACCCAGCCCGCCGAGCCGCACCAGTTCCAGTGCCTCGGCCACGCGCCTGGCGCGCTCGGCCCTGGCCATGCCACGCATTTCCAGGCCGAAGCTGATGTTCTGCGCCACCGTCATGTGCGGGAACAGCGCGTAGCTCTGGAAAACGATGCCCAGGCCGCGATCTTCCGGACGGACGTGGGTGATGTCGCGGCCGTCGAGGACGATGCGCCCTTGAGTGGGCTGCACGAATCCAGCGATCGATTGCAGGGTCGTGGTCTTGCCACACCCGGAAGGACCGAGCAGGGCGACGAACTCACCGTGCTGCACTTCCAGGCTCAAACCGTCGATGGCCTTGAACGTACCGTAGTTCTTGACGAGGCCTTCCAGTGTCAAAAATGCCATGGCGTTGCCACGCAGGCGTGCGCCTGCGGCTCCAGGAAAGGGTCGGGAGAAATCGAACGGGGCGGGTGTATCAGCGTTCGACGGTACGGTTCCAGCGCGTGGTCCATTCGCTGCGCTGCTGGTTGATCGTCTCCCAATCGACCTTGATCAAGGCGCTGACCTTGTCCGGACCGTAGGGCATGCGCGCGGCAAGCTCGGGGCTCAACTGAACGGTCTTGTTGACCGGTGCGAAACCGTTCTCGCGGGCCTGAATGGCCTGAACCTCGGGCGACAGCACGTACTGGATGAAGGCCTGCGACAACGCCGGCTCGGCATTGGGTGTCACGCCGCAGGCGGCCAGCAGCAAGGCCACGCCGCCTTCCTTGGGATAGATGAACTTGAGTGGGAAGCCGGTGCCCTGCAGGGCCACGGCGCGGCCGCTGCCATAGACGGCCATGACCACGTCGCCGTTCTGCATCATGCCGTCCATTTCCCCGGGTGCCGACACCCAAGCCAGAACGTTCGGGCCGATCTCGTCCTTGAGAGCCTTGAAACCGGGGTCGATGTTTTTCTCGCCGCCACCGCGCAGGCGGGCCATTTCCACCAGGGTGTGCAGGCCGTAGGTATTGGTCACCGGCGGCATGCCGAGCAATTGCTTGTAGCGAGGGTCAGCGAGGTCTTCCCAGGAATCGGGCGCCTCCCAGCCGCGCTTCTTGAAGGCTTCCTCGTTGTAGCCGATTCCGGTGGCGACCATGCCGATGCCGGTGGCTTGCGAACTGAGGCGGGCCAACGGGTAGAGCTGCTGGTACACGGGCGCCTCGCTGAGTTCGCCACACAGGCCCTGCTGCAGTGCCTGGTACATGGGGCCGTCGTCCATCATGGCGACGTTGATCTGCTGGCGGCCTTTCTGCGCCTGCAGCTTGGCCAGGGTTTCCGTGGAGTTGCCGGCCACGTAGACCACCTTGACGTCGTGCAGCTTTTCGAACGCCGGAATGATCTTGCTCTTGTACATCTGTTCGGTCGAGCCGCCGACACCGGCGACATAGAGGGTAGGGGCGGCGTGGGCGCCGGTGCTGGTCAGCGCTGCGACAGCGAGGGCGACGCGCAGGACGGTGAGGCGAAAGGACGGTTGTTGGCTATTCACAGACTATCTCCGAAGTGCAGGGGGCAGATCGAACAATGCGTCGGTCGCTCCGGCGAACCGGGGCCACGCATGCGCTGTGCATGCTCCCGGCCGTAAGCCTCGCCGGGGTAACGCATCTTGGTGTGCGCTAGGTGCTGCTGGGCTTGAGTATTGCGAGGGCGGCGGTATATGGTCAAATACGGATATCTGGCCTAGTCATGCATATTTGATATGGAGGCGTCAGTGAACCTGAGGCAGATCGAAGCGTTTCGCAGCGTGATGCGCATGGGCTCGATGACAGCGGCAGCCGATGTGCTGTACACCTCGCAACCCAATGTGAGCCGACTGATCGCGCAACTGGAGTTGAGTACCGGGCTGACCTTGTTCAAGCGCGCCGGGGTGCGACTGATCCCCACCCAGGAGGGAAGGGCGTTCTTTCAGGAGGTGGAGCGGGCGTTCGTCGGGCTCGACAGCCTCAAGCACTCGGCCAAGAACATTCGCAACCTGGGCACTGGACGGCTGCGCGTCGCGGCGGTGCCTTCCATGGGCATGAGCGTGATTCCGGAGGTGCTCAAGACCTTCACCTCGACCCGTCCGGAATTGACTGTGTCGCTGCACGTCAACTCGTCGCAGACCGTCGAGCAATGGGTGAAATCGCAATTCTGCGAGATCGGCATCGTGGTGCATCCGGGCGATGTGGTGAACCATCAGGTCGAGTTGTTGGCCGAGGTGGCAGCGGTTTGCGTATTGCCGGCGACCCATGCATTGGCGCAGCGCGAGAGCATCACCTTCGGCGATCTGCACCAGCAGCCGTTCGTGTCGTTGTGCCACGGTGATGGCACTCGGGCCTTGGTCGACAGGTTGTTCGAGCAGGCCGGCGTCGAGCGAGTGATGGCGGTGGAAGCTCAGTACGGCGCAATCAACTGCGAAATGGTCGCCCATGGCATGGGCATCACCTTGGTACACCCGTTGGTGGCCAGAGATTACCTACACCGGGAGATCGTGGTGCGGCCATTTCGCCCGGACATTCTTTTGCCCACCTACGTTATCTGGCCGCACACGGAGAACCGTACCCTGCTGGCCGAGGATTTCATCGACACCTTGAAGGCGTATTTTCGCCATTTGACGAAATCCTTCTGATGCGCCGCCGCATCGGCACGAACCGACCTCCCTGTAGCAGCGGCGCAAGCCGCGTCTGGGCCCTGCGTTTTTTCAGGCACACCGGGTGTGACGCCGACGCGGCTTGCGCCGCTGCTACAGGAAGAAGGGGCGTTACATCACTTGGTCCGCCAACGGAACGGCGTGGGCCATGTCTTCGGCGCGGGCCTGGACCTTGTGCAAGGTGACCGGGATCGATTTGGCGGCCGGTACCTTGCTCTTGCTCGCGTAATGCCACAAGGGAATCAATGCGTTGCATTCGGGATAATAGGCGCCCGCACAATTGATCGGGATGTCGTAGGCGATGATCTGCATCGGCCCCACCTCGCGCCGTACTCCTGGCTCGATGGCGGTGCGGATGGTGACCCAGTCACCGGGGTGGAAGCCCAGCCGAACGATATCATTGCGATTCAGGAAGATCACGCTGCGCGTGCCCTTGACGCCGCGGAAGCGGTCTTCGTAGCCATACACCGTGGTGTTGAATTGATCGTTGCTGCGCAGGGTCATCAGTTGCAATACATCGCGCTGATCGCTGTTCTGCGAGATGTCGTCGTCTTCGTCCAGGGTCTTGGCGGTGACGAACTGAGCCTTGCCCGAGGGCGTGGTCCACTTGCGTTCGCAGGCGCCCAAGGGGCGGTGGAAGCCACCGGGCTCCCACATCCGTTTCTCCATGTCATGGAAAATCTCCGGGTAGGTCTGGGCAATGGCCTCGCGCACGCGGGCATAGTCCTGACGCCACAGCTCCCACGGAATCTGCTCGCGACCACTGAGGGTCGCCTGGGCCAGGCCGGCGATGATCGCCAGCTCTGCGCGCAGGTGCTCGCTGGCCGGTTCCGCACGGCCTTCCCAGGCGCGGATGCAACCGGTGCTGTCCTCGGTGGTGTAGACCTGACGGCGACCGTCCTGGACGTCGCTTTCGATGCGACCCAGGCAGGGCAACAGCCAGCCATGCTGGCCTGGGAACAGGTGGGTGCGGTTGAGTTTGGTGGCGATCTGCACGTTCAGCGTCAGGTTGGCCCACGCGGGCTCGATGCGATCGGTGTCGGGGACGGCGCGCAGGAAGTTGCCACCCAGGCCGATGAAGCCTTTCACCGTACCGGCGACGATGCCCTCACAGGCGTCCACCGTGGCCATGCCTTTGTTCTTGGGCACCTGGATGCCGAACAGCGATTCGATCTTGTCCGCAGGGACCTTGGCCGGGTCCTCGGTGATGCCTACGGTCCGTTGCCCCTGCACGTTGGAATGCCCGCGCACAGGGCAGATGCCGGCGCCGGGCTTGCCGATGTTGCCGCGCAACAGCAGCAGGTTGACCAGCATTTGCACGTTCTGCACGCCATGCCGATGCTGGGTCAGGCCCATGCCGTAAATGATCATCACTCGCTCGCTGCGGGCATAAACGGTGGCGGCGGCTTCCAGTGCCGCGCGTTTGAGGCCGCTGCGTTCCTCCAGGGTGATCCACTCATGCTGGTCCACCTGAGCCAGGAACGCGTCCACGCCTTCGGTGTGTTCGGCGATGAAAGCGTGATCGATCACCGCCGGCCGGCCCTCGGCCTGTGCCACCCGATCCATGGCCAGCAGCGCCTTGGCGATACCCATCACCGCCGCGGTGTCGCCGCCGATGGCGACCTGGTGATATTGCGTGCTGATCACCGTGGAATCGGGACCGAGCATTTCCACGGGCGATTGCGGATTGACGAAGCGCTCCAGGCCACGCTCGCGCAGCGGGTTGAAACTGATGATCGGCACCTGACGCTTGCGCGCTTCCTGCAACGGGTGAAGCATGCGCGGGCTGTTGCTGCCCACGTTCTGACCGAAGAAAAAGATGCAGTCGGTGCGCTCGAAGTCATTAAGGGACACCGTGCCGACCGGCACGCCGATGCTTTCCTGCAAGCCGACCGAGGTGCTTTCGTGGCACATGTTCGAACTGTCGGGCAGGTTGTTGGTGCCGTAGGCGCGCGCCAGCAGCTGGTACATGAACGAGGTTTCCAGGGAGGCACGGCCCGAGGCGTAGAAGATCACGCTGTCGGGCTCCAGCCCACGCAGTTGCTCACCGATCCCGCGGTACGCCTCTTCCCAGGTGGTGGTCACGTAGCGGTCGCTGGTCGCGTCATAGCGCATCGGGTGGGTGAGGCGGCCGTGGCGTTCGAGTTCGTAATCGCTCCAGGTCCGCAGCTCGGCCAGGCTGTGCTTGGCAAACAGTTCGGGACCGGTGCGCAATGCGGTCAGCTCCCAGGCGGTCGCCTTGGCGCCGTTCTCGCAGAATTCCAGGGCGTGCGGGTTGCCCGGCTTGGCCCACGCGCAGCTGACACAGGCGAAGCCGTCGGGCTTGTTCTGCTTCAACAATGCCGCAGGACCCTTGCCCAGCGCCTGTTGACGCCAGAGGATGTTCATCACCGAAAACGCCGATCCCCAGCCTCCAGAGGACGAGCTATAGGGCTGGTAGCGGGCTTTGGGATGAATGATCTGCATGGTCGTGGTCCTTGGCTATGGAGGCCCCGTGACGAGGGGCCTGCATTTACGACGGTGCAGGATCGGCAAAGGTTCGAAGCGCTTTATTCCCCGGCGGTATGCGGGCCTTCCCGCGGCTAGCGCAAAAGACAGGGAACAGAGCGCATGGCTGGCGTCAGGGCGGCGATTGCGCTAAAACCGATGGCACCCTTTGGCAAAGGCGTCTATTTTGAATGCAAAATACAATAAGCAAGGGAGAAACAGCATGACCAGCTCCGCCAAACGCCCTGTAAAGGTCCCGTTCACCGGCCCGGCACTGCTTGCCACGCCGTTGCTCAACAAGGGCACTGCCTTCACCGCTCAGGAACGCGATGCCCTGCATCTGCAAGGCCTGCTGCCGCAACAGATCGAAACCATCGACCAGCAATGCGAGCGCGCCTATCACCAGTTCCAGGCCTGCTCCACCGATCTGGAACGCCACGTGCTGCTGCGCTCGATCCAGGATTCCAACGAAACCCTGTTCTACCGCCTGGTCGATGACCATATCGACGAGATGCTGCCGATCATCTACACCCCGACCGTCGGCAAGGCCTGCCAGGAATTTTCACGCATCTACCGCAGTCATCGCGGCTTGTTCATCAGCATCGACGACGTCGAACGCATGGACGAGATTCTCAACAACGTGACCAAGGACAACGTCAAGGTCATCGTCGTCAGCGACTGCGAGCGCATCCTCGGTCTGGGCGACCAGGGCGTGGGCGGGATGGGCATCCCCATCGGCAAGCTGTCGCTGTACACCGCGTGCGGTGGCATCAGCCCGGCCTATACCTTGCCGGTGGTGCTGGACGTGGGCACCAACAACCCCGAGCGGCTGGCCGATCCGCTGTATTTCGGACGTCGCGAGGAACGGGTGCGCGGCGAGCGCTACGAAGCGTTCGTGCAGGCCTTTGTCGAGGGCGTGCAGCGCCGCTGGCCGGAGGCGATCCTGCAATTCGAGGATTTCGCCCTGAGCAATGCCATGCCCCTGCTGGAGCGTTTTCGCGATCAGCTGTGCTGCTTCAACGATGACATCCAAGGCACCGCCGCGGTCACCGTGGGCACCTTGCTGGCCGCGTGCAAGGTCAAAGGCCAGAAACTGTCCGAGCAAACCGTGGCTTTCGTCGGCGCCGGCTCTGCTGGCTGTGGCATCGCCGAGCAGATCATCACCGCCATGCAGCTGGAAGGCTTGAGCGACAGCGAGGCCCGCAGCCGGGTCTATCTGCTCAACAGCAAGGGGCTGCTGACCGATCGCCAGCCCGACCTCTACGACTTCCAGCAGCGCCTGGCCCACGACAGCCAGAGCCTGAAGTCCTGGTCGTTCGCCGGACAGTGGCCAACCCTGCTGGAAGTGGTGAGCAACGCCAAGCCGAGCGTGCTGATCGGCGTCTCCGGCAAGGCCGGGCTGTTCACCGAAGAAGTGGTGAAGACGCTTTACCAGCATTGCTCCAAGCCGATCGTCATGCCGTTGTCCAACCCGACCTCGCAGATCGAAGCCCACCCCAAGGACATCCTGCAGTGGACCGAGGGCAATGCACTGGTGGCCACTGGCAGTCCGTTCCTGCCGATCGAGGTGCTGGGTCGTACCTTTCCCATCGCCCAGTGCAACAACTCCTACATCTTCCCCGGTGTCGGGTTGGGTGCCATTGCCAGTCGGGCCACGCGCATCACCGACGGCATGCTCATGGCTTCGGCCCAGGCGCTGGCCGACAGCGCAGCGCCAGGGCAGATGCTGCCACCGCTGCGCGACGTGCAGTCGGTCAGCAAGCGCATCGCCCTGGCCGTAGGCCTGGCCGCACAGAAGGATGGTGTGGCGGCGCCCATGGATGAAGCCGCACTGCGCGAAGCGATCGAGGTGCATTTCTGGAAGCCGGAATACCGCGCCTACGAACGCCAGCCGTTGTAACCACCAGACTCAGGCCAGGTTGTGGCTCTTCATCCAGCCCAACCCGGCCTCCGTCCCGCTCAGCGGCTTGTACTCGCAACCGACCCAGCCCTGGTAGCCGATCCGGTCCAGGTGCTGGAACAGGAATCGAAAGTTGATTTCCCCGGTGCCCGGTTCGTGCCGGCCGGGGTTGTCCGCCAGTTGCACGTGGCCGATGGCAGGCAGGTGCGCCTGCAGCGTGCGCGCCAGATCTCCCTCCATCACCTGCATGTGATAGATGTCGTATTGCAGAAACAGATTCTCGTGGCCCACCTGTTCCCGAATCGCCAGCGCTTGCCGTGTGCCATTCAGATAGAAGCCTGGCATGTCGCGGGTGTTGATCATTTCCATGACCAAGCGGATACCGTGAGCCGCCAGTGCTTCGCTGGCGTAGCGCAGGTTGTCGACCAGGGTCTGCTGCACCTGCTGCGGATCGCTGCCTGACGGCGCGATACCGGCCAGGCAATTGATTCGGGTATTGCCCAGCACCTTGGCGTACTCGATGGCCGTGGCCACGCCGGCGCGAAATTCCTCGCGACGATCGGGCAAACAGGCAATGCCGCGCTCACCGTTGTCCCAGTCGCCAGGTGGCAGGTTGAACAGCACCTGGGTCAGGCCATGGTGTTGCAACCGTGCCTTGATCTCGGTGCTGTCGAATGCGTAGGGAAACAGGAATTCCACCCCGCGAAAGCCCGCCCGTGCAGCGAGGGCGAAACGGTCGAGAAAGGCATGTTCGGTGAACAGCATGGAAAGGTTGGCACACAAGCGCGGCATGGCAGGCTCCTTCTGTCAGGGAGCGCGGTGACCGTCCTGGCGTGTCACCGCGCACATCCGTGCCATCCTACGCCTACCTGGGCGTCAACGGATCATTTGGGCATCGCCACGGCGGTGGTGACGGGATTGGCCGGCAGGTCGTAGACGAACCGGTTCTGCGGGCGCATGCGGAACGACAGCACCACACCGATGGCCAACAGCACGATGCTGACCATGAACGGCAGCTGCCAGTTGCCGAACTTGTCGATCAGCAGTCCGGCGGCCACTGGGCTGATGATCGCGGCCATGGCCGAGCCGGTGTTCATCATGCCGCTGGCGGTGCCGCAGTGGTCCGGCGCGATGTCCATGGGGATGGCCCACATCGGGCCGATGGTCATCTCGGAGAAGAAGAACGCAATGGCCAGGCAGGCCAGGGACACGTACATGTCGTGGGTGAACATCAGCGGCAGCAGCGCTACCAGGGTCAGGGACAGGCAGATGGCGACCATCAGGCTGCGGGCCCGGTTGAGGTTACCGGTGCGCTTGTAGATGCGGTCGCTGACGATGCCGCCCAGGGTATCGCCCACCACGCCGCCGAAGAACACGGTGGAGGCGAAGATGGCAGTGTTCTTCAGGTCCAGGCCCATGTTCATGAAGTACATCGGCACCCAGCTCAGCAGCAGCCACAGGGTCCAGCCGTAGCAGAAGTAGACGATGGTGACCGGCGCCATGCGCCGGAACAGCCGTCCCCAGGGCAACTTGCGGGTGTTCTTCGGCTTGGGCGGGGGCAGGGCGGCGAGTTCCGCCTGGGTCATGCGCGGGTGATCCTTGGGTTGCTCGGTGAACACCAGTGCCCACAGTACCACCCAGACAAAACTGATGCCGGCGCAGACGTAGAACGACTCGCGCCAGCCATACGCCGCCATCACGGCGACCATCGCTGCAGGTGCCAACGCATTGCCCAGGCGGGCAAAGGCGTGGGTGATGCCCTGGGCGAAACCGCGGTTCTCCTTGCCGACCCAGCGTGACATCGCCGCAGTGGCGGCAGGGAAGGTCGCGCCTTCGCCCAACCCCAGCAGGACCCGCGCCACCAGCAGCGAGACGAAGCCGCCTGCCATGCCGGTGAGCACCGTCGCGCTGGCCCAGATCAGCCCGCACACCACCAGGGTGCGCTTGGCGCCGAAACGGTCGCTGACCCAGCCGCCGATGATCTGGAACACCAGATATGGATAGGCGAAGGCCGAGAAGACGATGCCGATTTCGGTCTTGCTGAGGTTGAATTCCTTGCCGAAACCGACCGCTGCGGTGCTGACGTTGACCCGGTCCAGGTAGGTGATGAAATACATGGCGCACAGCATGACGAGCACCACGGTGGTAGGGCGCAGATATAACCGCTTCATGTTCTATCTCCAGTTTCTTATTGTTTACGCCCGCAGGCGTTGAGTCGGGATAGTCAGTCGCATGAGCGCCGGCCTGAGCGGCGGCGCCGTTGATGTCATTCGCGGCGCAGCGGCACGTGTTGTCCGGCCAGGTAATCCATCGCCGCCAGTACGCCGCTGGCCTCAAGCTTCACCCCGGCCATCTGCAGGCCCATCTCGCAACCGCTCAGGGTTGCCATCAGGGTCAGGTCGTTGCAGTCGCCCAGGTGGCCGATGCGGAACATGCGCCCCTTCAGTTTCCCAAGGCCGGTCCCCAGCGACATGTCGAAGCGTTCGTAAATGGTCTTGCGCACCTGGTCTGCGTCGACGCCTTCAGGGGTCATGACCCCGGTCAGTACCGGGCTGTAGACGCTGGGGTCGGCGCACTGAATGGGCAGGCCCCAGGCCTGCACGGCGGTGCGGCAGGCGTGGGCGAGGCGTTGGTGGCGGGCGAAGACATTGTCCAGGCCCTCACCGAGGATCATGTCCAGCGCTTCGGACAATCCATAGAGCAGGTTGGTGTTGGGGGTGTAGGGCCAGTAACCGGTCTTGTTCATCTCGATGATTTCGTCCCAGGCCCAGAAGCTGCGGGGCAGTCCACCGCGCTGGCTGGCTTCGATGGCTTTGGGCGATAGGGCGTTGAAACTGATGCCCGGCGGCAGCATGAGGCCTTTCTGCGAGCCGGAAATGGTCACGTCCACGCCCCATTCATCATGGCGATAGTCGGCAGAAGCCAGACCGGAAATGGTGTCCACGAGCAGCAGCGCCGGATGGCCGGCGGCATCGATGGCCCGGCGCACGGCGGGAATGTCGGAAGTCACGCCGGTGCTGGTTTCATTGTGGACCACGCACACTGCCTTGATCTGGTGCTCGCTGTCCTGTTCCAGGCGGGCCTGGATCATGTCGGCGCGTACACCACCGCGCCAGCCTTCGATGCCTGGCAGGCCGATGAACTCTGGCTTGAGCCCCAGACTGACGGCCATCTTCTGCCAGAGGCTGGCGAAATGACCGGTCTCGAACATCAACACCTGATCACCTGCGCTCAGGGTATTGCACAGCGCGGCCTCCCAGGCGCCCGTGCCCGAGGCGGGGTAGATGATCACCGGGTGGCGGGTCTTGAAGATCTGCTGGATGCCCGCGAGCACCTTGAGGCCGAGCTGGCCGAACTCGGGGCCGCGGTGATCGATGGTGGGGTAGCTCATGGCGCGAAGGATACGGTCGGGCACCGGGCTGGGCCCGGGGATCTGCAGGAAGTGACGGCCGGCAGGATGGAAATCGAGCTTGAGCATGGGGTGACCCTTTGTTGTTGTATTTTGAATGCAAAATTACATTAGCAGCTGGGCACCCTGTGTCAAACGGCTCATTTGCGCTAATATCGTGTCGAATTCGTGCTTTTTAGAATAAGAAGAGCGCTGGTTGACCTGTCGATACAAGGAGTTTGCATGCAGTCTTCGTCAATGGTTTCAGCGCCCGCGCCTGCGCTGCAGTTGCCACGGGGTAGAGCGTCAACGCCTGCACGACACCGTGGTAGAGCACTTGCGTGGCTTCATCACCGAAGGCGTGCTGCCGCCCGGGACCAAGCTGAACGAGCGTGAGCTGTGTGAAACCCTGGGCATTTCCCGCACGCCGCTGCGCGAGGCGCTGAAAGTGCTGGCCGGGGAGGGTTTGATCGAAATCAATCCAAACCGAGGGGCGAGTGTGGCGCGCATGAGCGAGTTGGAGATTCGCGAAGCCTTCGAATTGATGAGCGGCCTGGAGGCGTTCGCCGGGGAGCTGGCGTGCGAGCGCATGACCGACGCCGAGCTCGACGAAATCAAGGCTCTGCACAACGCCATGGTGGTGAGCAAGAGCCAGCAGGATCTGGTCGGGTACTACCAGCGCAATCGCGCTATCCACGACCTGATCAGCCTGGCTTCGCGCAATTCCGCACTGCGTCAGATGTACCTTACGGTCAACCGCCGCCTGCAGGCGTTGCGCTTCCTGTCCAATCAGCAGGCGCCCAAGTGGGACCGCGCCCTGCACGACCACGAACAGATGATCGAAGCCCTGCAGGCCCGCGACGGCAAGCGCCTGAGCGCCATCCTGCGCCAGCACCTGCTGGAGAAGCGGGACGCGATCATGTTGCTGGTACAGAACGGCGACCGCTCTTGATCCAGACACACCGCAGTGTCACCGGACGCGGCTTGCGCCGCTGCTACAGGAGCCGTGATCCACGCGCAGATTCGGCGTCTTCGCCCGGTGGTTCACGCGTGGTATCCGCAATGCGCTCTTGGGTTCGGCGGCCTCGCCCGGTGATTCACACCCGATATCCGCCACCCCGCGCTCCTGTAGCAGCGGCGCGAGCCGCGTCGGCGGTCCACGCGGTCTCGGATGGCGGATACACAGGTCAACGCAGGGTCAGTGGAATGTTCAGAGCCTGGATGCGCTGAGCGGTATCGGCGCTGACCTCCCCGGCCACGAATGTCGACTCGCGGGTCGTGCCATTGCTGGATGGCACGGCTACATCCAACGCTGCCAAGGGCAGGCCTGCCAGGCTCTGCCAGCTCGACGGCCGCGGCGCCACGTAGCCATGGTAGTTGCTGCGAATCGCGTCGGCGTCTTCCACTGGCGTGTCCTTGAACAGCGCCAGACCGCTCGGCAGCGTCAATTGATCTGCCGCATTCACCGAAGCGGCATGGGTGGCCAAGCGCTTCGCCGTGATATCGATACTGCCTCCGGCCTTCATCGCGAAGCCATTATTGATTCGGTCGGTCACCCGCGCATCGGTGCCACCGGCAATCGGCGCGAAATAGTACCCAGGCAGGTCGTTGTCCAACCATATGGTTTCATTGCGCGGGCCGGTCGGCGCCAGGCTACCGGTCAACTGGATGTCAGCGGCCGCCAACGTGATATCCCCTCCGGCATCCAGCGACGAACCGGCCACGTCGAGCAGGCCACCGGCAGCAACGTGCAGGGAACCCGCGCCACCGAGCGTGCTCCGTGCCTGAGACTCCCGGGAAGCCCTTGCGGCTCCAGGCATCCGTTTGCGGCCGTTCACCCGGTACCGGTCCCCACTGCGGCCCGCTGAGGTTGAAACTCTGCTTTTCGTCGGCGCTGCTGATCCACATATTATCCTCGGCATCGACGATGACAGCCTTGTCGCCTAGCAGATGTGAACCGCTGACCGATACGCTACCCTCGCGGAATGTCGAGCGGCGCGCCCGTATTGCCAGCGTGTCCGTGGCCTGAACGACGCTGGCGACGTTGCTCTGCGCGCTACGGTCGAAACTACGCTGAAACTGCTGGGCTGCAGGTCGTGCCCCTTCGATGCGAGTGTCCTCGCTGCCACCTTCGATGACCACGGTGCCATCGAATTGCAAACGAACGTCTTTCGCCGAAAGCTGACTGCCGACGATGCGAATTTCCGTGCCATGCAGCGACAGGCTGGCGTTGGGGGCCTGCAACTGCGATGGTCGCTGATACCGGCGCTCCTGCAGCGCCTCGTGTGCGAGCGTGTCCGTCAGGCTGACCCGGCGGGCGCCGGTTCCCTGGGTGAGCGTACGTTTGAAATCCAGACTGCCGATGTGGGTAGCCCCCGCGCCGCCTATATCGAGCGAATGAGTCGCATTGATCGTGGCGCCTAGCAATGTGGCCGTAGGCAGGCTGACGGTACCACCCTGAATGTGCGTAGCCTGAGCGGTTTCAGTGTAGGTGGAGGCGCTGTCATCGGTGCCCTGGAGGGAAGCCACTCGCACCGTGCGCCACGACTGGTCCATCTTGGCGCCGAGCTGCACGCCGCCCCGAACGGTATAAAATCCGACATCTTCCGGCCCGTCGACGCGGGTAGCTGCCATCTCGATACCGCTGCGGCCGTCCAGGCGTACGTTGAGCGTTGCTTTCAACCGGTTACCGACATGGGTCAAGCTGCGTTCGGTGACCTGTGCGTCCGATTCACCGGCTGCGAGGGTGAACCAATGGTCATCGGCGCTGGCCTGGCGCTGCGTCTCGGTCTGGTTGCTCAATGCATCCAGCTTCAGCAGCCCGCGGGACCGTGCGTCAATGTTCTGTGCAACGATCGCCACGGACTTGAGTGTCATGTCACCACCAGCTGAGAGCACGAGGTCCTGTTCGCCGCCGTCGATCGCCGCCTGCCCATGCTGTCCTTGGTTGACCACACTGGAACCGATGGACAACGCCCCGGCCGAACTGATCTCGATACCTTTGTCACCCCGCAGTCGCGTGATGCCCATGTTCAAGCCGACACCCTGATCGGTGCTGACGATCTTGATGCGCCTGGCGTGCATGGCGCCCAGCAGGCTGGCATCCACCGCCGCGGATGACCGAGCAACGGCTTCGGTGGACAGAGAACGTGCGTCGACCAGGTGATTACCCAGCAGCAAGGTCAAGTCGCCGCCCGCAGTGATGGTTCCGGTTTTCTGCACGGTAGGAGCGATCAGACGCACCGATCCGGTCCCGACATCCAGGCCGTTCTGGCCAACCACCAGGCGGTGCTCGGCCGGGGACTGCGAACGTGTATCGTACTGGCTGATCACGCCATCGCTGAACTCGGGCGTCCCGACCACATAGGTTGCCGTGTGGGCCGAGTCCAGCGTCATGCGTGCGCCGTTGAGCTCGATGCCGTTGGGGTTGCTCAAGACGTAGTCCGCCGCCTGACCGAAGATGACCTGCGAGCCGGCAATGGTGGAGCCGCGAGTGCCCACCACCTCATTGAGGATGGTGCTGGCGGCGACGTCAGCGAACTGCCGATTGGCGCCAATATCCAGGGCGACGCCGTTGAGCTGTACTGGCCCAGCCGCCAGGCTGTTGTTCAGCACCAGACCGGCTGTACCGACGTTGTAGTCCTGCCAGCGGTTGTGGGAAAGACCTTGCGTATTGGGCGCGACGATATCGACGACCGGTACGCCGGCCTGGTTGCCGAGAATAGCCATGCCCATTGGGCCATCAGCTGCAATCAGCTCGCTGGCCGAGGCCGAGTTGAGGGTAGTCAGCAGGACCGCAGACACGGCGAGTCCGAGTCCGTGTCGAGTGAAGGATTGGGTAGAAAAAGCTGCTTGTTGCACGATGATGCTCCTCTCAGGGGCTATGAGTTGGCAAGGCGGATGGACGAATCCGCCGCAGACCACTCTAGAGAGGTGTGAGGCATGGCAATGAGTGTAGGAACGATCCTTGTAGTGTAGGACGTATCTGTCAGGCGCGATGTCAGAGGGTGTCAGAGGGCTGTCTTACCTGTCTTCAAGGCAACAATAGCGGTCAAGACGGTATGGCGTCCTCATTCAACTGAGGCTGAACTCGACCCGCTCCGGTATCCGCTTCATCAATACCCGGCCACCGCGGATCGACACCCGTGCCTTGGCCTGCTGGCGTACCGCTTCGTAGTCATTCTCCGCACCCAGAATCACCAGATTCGCCGGACGTCCGACGGCGATGCCGTAGCGCTCGCCCAGGTTGAGCGCGCGGGCGCTGTTGTCGGTGACCAGGTCGAGCGAGCGTTGCAGGTCCTCGAAACCCATCATGTGGCAGATGTGCAGACCGGCATCCAGTACCCGCAGAATGTTGCCGTTGCCCAGCGGGTACCACGGGTCCTTGATGGAATCCTGACCGAAGCACACGTTCATGCCGGCCCGGTCCAGCTCGGCCACGCGGGTGACGCCGCGGCGCTTGGGGAACGTATCGAAGCGACCCTGCAGGTGAATGCTTTCGGTCGGGCACGACACGAAGCTGATGCCCGACTGCTTGAGCAGGCGGAACAGTTTCGAGCAATAGGCGTTGTCATAGGAGCCCATCGCGGTGGTATGGCTGGCGGTGACGCGGCTGCCCATGCCGCGCACCCGGGCCTGCTCGGCGAGCACTTCGAGAAACCGCGAATGCGGATCATCGGTCTCGTCGCAATGCACGTCGACTAGGCAGCCGGTGCGCTCGGCCAGGTCCATGAGAAAACCGATGGAGCTCACGCCCTGCTCTCGGGTGTTTTCAAAGTGCGGGATGCCGCCGACCACATCGGCGCCCATGGCCACCGCGCGCTCCATCAGTTCGCGGCCGCCGGGGTAGGATTCGATGCCTTCCTGAGGAAAGGCCACGATCTGCAGATCGATCAGGTGGCGCGCTTCCTCGCGCACTTCGAGCATGGCCTTGAGCGCGCCCAGGGTCGGATCGGTAACGTCGATGTGCGTGCGCACATGCTGGATGCCGTGCTCGGCGAGCATGCCGATGGTGGTCAAGGCGCGCTGCTTGGTGTCTTCGTGGGTGATGCTGGCCTTGCGCTGGCCCCAGCGCTCGATACCTTCGAACAGCGTGCCGCTCATGTTCCACTGCGGATCACCGGCGGTGAGGGTGGCGTCCAGATGAATGTGCGGTTCGACCAGTGGAGCGATCAGCAGGTTTCCTTGCGCATCGATGTCATCCCCTTGGGCTGTCACCGTGTCCCCTTGCGCCTGGATCGAGGCAATGACGGCGCCCTCGCAGGTGACAGTGTGCAATCCATCGGTCTTGCGCAACCGGGCGTTGATGATCTTCATGGGGAATCCTTCTTTCTGGGTGCCGAGGGGCCATGTTGCCATATTTGTCTGCGGCGCTTGGAAAACCTTCAGGCGGGCGGGGTGAACAACTCCCGGCGCGCGCCCTCGGTGATCGCCACGATGCCAGGATGCTTGACCTTGCGCTCGACCGAAATCACGTAGAACGACTCGGTGACCGCTTCGGTCTGCCCGATCAAGCGGACGCGATATTGCGTCATGATTTCATCGGCGATGACGCTGGGCGCAATGAAGATCCCGCTGCCGGATTGGCCGAAGGCCTGCATCAAGGCGCTGTCGTCAAATTCCCCGACCACCCGCGGCAGCAGGCCCTGGTCGCCGAACCAGCGCATCAGGCGGCTGCGCAACACGCTTTCCTGACCGGGAATGAGCAGCGGCGCCCCGTGCAAGCATTGCGGGAAATCCCCGCCATGGCGAGCGGCCAATTGCTCGGTGGCGAAGAAACTAATGCCGCACTCACCCAGCTTCTGGCTGTAGCCCTTGATGTCCAGGTGCGATGGCATGGGGCTGTCGGAGATGACCATGTCCAGGCGCTGGATGGCCAGGTCGGCCAGCAAGCGTTCCAGCTTGTCTTCGCGGCACGTGATGCGCAGGGGTTCGCTCAGTTCCATGGTCGGTGCGATCAGCCGGTAGACGATCGACTTGGGCACCACGTCGGCCACGCCCACACGGAAGGGGATCTGCTCTTCATCAGGCTGAGTGCGCAGCACCGCTTCCAGTTCACCGGCCATCTGGAACATGCGTTCGGCATAGGGCAGGGCCTGACGACCGGCCTCGGTCAGCTCAAGATGTCTGCCAACACGCCGAAACAATTTCACGCAGAACGTTTCTTCGAGCAGGCTGATCTGACCGCTAATGGTTTGTGCGGTGAGGTTGAGTTGCTCACTGGCGCGCACGATGCTTCCGGTGCGCGCGACAACCCAGAAATAGTGAAGCTGACGATAGTTGAGCACGGGCACCTACACTTCGTGAAAACCGAAGTGTAGCTGGTAAAAATACGAATTTTCCAGAACTGTCCATCTCTCTAGAATGCCTCGCTAGCAAAGAGCCAGTATTTGGGGCTCGCTACTGTGCGCGGCACCGGCCGAGCCTCTCCAGACATTCAGCAAACCGTGATAAGGGCAGGAACGATACATGGAATACCTACTGGAACTGGCTTCAAGCCCCACCGCCTGGGTGGCGTTGATAACCCTGGTGATCATGGAAGTCGTGCTCGGTATCGACAACCTGATCTTCATCTCCATCCTGACCAATAAGCTGCCCAAGGAAATACAGGCCAAGGCCCGTCGCATCGGTATCAGCATGGCGCTGATCCTGCGCCTGGGTCTGTTGAGCACCGTGGCCTATATCGTCCAGCTGACCGAGCCGGTGTTTTCCGTGTTCGATCACTGGTTCTCGTGGAAAGACGTAATCCTGATCGCCGGTGGTCTGTTCCTGTTGTGGAAAGCGACCAAGGAAATCCACCACACCGTGGACCCTGTCGAGCAGGAAGAAGCCAAGATCGGCGACAAGGTCAGCCTGAGCTTCGCTTCGGCGATCGGTCAGATCCTGGTGCTGGACCTGGTGTTCTCCATCGACAGCATCATCACCGCCGTAGGCATGACCGAGCACTTGCCGATCATGATCATCGCCGTGGTCAGCGCCGTCGTGGTGATGTTGCTGGCTGCCGAACCTTTGGCCAAGTTCATCAATGACAACCCTACGGTCGTCATGCTGGCTCTGGGCTTCCTGATCATGATCGGCATGACGCTGATTGCAGAAGGCTTCGGTGCCCACGTACCCAAGGGCTACATCTACGCAGCCATGGCGTTCTCGGCCACCATCGAAGGCTTGAACATGCTGTCGCGCAGGGCCAAGCAGCGCAAGCTGGCGGCCAACCGCGAGGTGTAAGCGAGGAGGACAAAGCGAGGGGGCATGGATGCCCCCTTTTTTTCGCCTGGTACTTTGTGCGGGTTGATTCAGATGTGTTGCGGGGTACTAGTGCGGCGCAGCGTTACAGCGGCTTTTGGTTTGACTTGTTGCCGGACCTGCGGCTCATGGTGCTGATGGCGACGCGCGATGCGCAGTACACCCCAGAGCATGGCGGCTGCCACGGCCATCCAGCCGGCAATCAGGCTGAAGATTATCATTGCAAGGCTCATCACTACCTCCATTGCTTTCGCGTCTTCTCGGTCACGTAATAGATGACCCTGAGGGTTTGCGAGCGTTTCAACCTATTGACGAAAGGTCATTTGCGTGAGTCGATCCTGCTTTTCGGCAATGGATCACCGGGCGGCTATACCGTGGACCGTGGGAAATCTATGATGGCCTTTCGCGCGGCACGTTGTGCGCCGCCCCAGTCCCGAGGAACACGATGCTGCGTAAATCGAACGTCATGACCAGGCTGCTGTTGGCCTGCAGCCTGATGGCAGGCATGGCCGGCTGTGCCAGCAACAATGGCCCGGCGTTACCGGGTCTGGCGGACCGGGTGGAGCTCAATGGCGTACCGTTCTATCGTGGCAACGCCAACCAGAGCGGTTCGATGGTGCTGGCCAGCATGCTCTCGCAACAAGGCATTACCATTACACCCGGGCTGCTCGATCCGGCCTTGAAGCTGCCCGGCGAGACGGATCGCCTGCAACAGAACATCACCCAGGTGGCCCGTGAATATGGCTTGTTGGTGTATCCGCTCGATCCACAGTTGAACGCACTGCTGGCTCAAGTGGCGGCGGGCAATCCGGTGTTGTTGCGCTACAGCGAAGGCTCGTTCCTGTGGTCGCAACCTCGCTATGCCTTGCTGGTGGGCTACGACCGGTTCAAACGGCACGTGCTGCTGCGCTCGGGGATGAACCGGCGTCTGCCAATGGATTTCGACAGCTTTGCGTCCGCGTGGAAAAGCGCAGGGTCGTGGGCCATCCTGGTTCAACAACCGAACCAGTTGCCGGCCCGGGTCGACCGCCAGCGCTGGCTCGACGCCGCCCGCGAAACCGCCGCAGCCGGCCAGGAACCCGCCGCGGCTCGCGCGCGCGAGGCCATTGGCCCGTAACCGCATACCACGCTTGAGGCCGCGGCAGTCATGCCGAAGAACCGCATGCACCCCGACGCGGCTCGCGCCGCTGCTACAGGGGAATCAGCTGCAATCCCGTAGCAGCTGCGCAAGCTGCGTCGGCGGCACTCGCGGTGCGTCTGGATGAACGCGTCGAGCCCGGACGCGGCTCGCGCCGCTGCTACAGGGGAATCCTGCGAATTCGGACGCTGCGTCGGCGGCACTCGTGGTGCGCCTGGATGAACGCGTCGAGCCCGGACGCGGCTCGCGCCGCTGCTACAAGCTGCAATCCTGTAGCAGCTGCGCAAGCTGCGTCGGCCGCACTCGCGGTGCGCCTGGATGAACGCGTCGAGCCCGGACGCGGCTCGCGCCGCTGCTACAGGGGAATCAGCTGCAATCCTGTAGCAGCTGCGCAAGCTGCGTCGGCGGCACTCGCGGTGCGCCTGGATGAACGCGTCCGGGTCAGAATCCCAGACGGTCGCGCAGGCTGTAGTACCAGGCGCCCAGCTGGGTCAAGGGTGCGCCCAGGGCGCGGCCGCCGGGGAAGGGGTAATGGGGCAGGTCGGCAAACGCGTCGAACCGCTCGGCCTGGCCGCTCAGCGCCTCGGCGAGCACCTTGCCCGCCAAGTGGGTGTACGTCACGCCATGCCCGCTGCAACCTTGGGAGTAATAGATATTGTCGCCCAGGCGACCCATCTGCGGCAGGCGCGACAAGGTCAGCAGGAAGTTGCCTGTCCAGGCGTAGTCGATCTTCACCTGCGCCAGCTGCGGGAACGCCTTGAGCATCTTCGGCCGAATGATCGCCTCGATGTTGGCCGGATCTCGCGCGCCATACACCACGCCACCGCCGAAGATCAGGCGCTTGTCGGCCGTCAGGCGATAGTAGTCGAGCAGGTAGTTGCAGTCCTCCACGCAGTAGTCCTGCGGCAGCAGACTGCGCGCCAGCTCCTCGCCCAAGGGCTGCGTGGCAATCACCTGGGTGCCACACGGCATCGACTTGGCCGCCAGCTCCGGCACCAGGTCGCCCAGATAGGCGTTGCCGGCGACGATGACGAACTTGGCCCGCACCTTGCCTTGAGCGGTATGAACCACCGGGCTTGCGCCACGCTCGATGCGTATGGCTGGCGATTGCTCATGAATGCGGCCGCCCAGCGACTCGACTGCCGCCGCTTCGCCCAACGCCAGGTTCAGTGGATGGATATGACCACCACTGACATCGAGCAAACCGCCTACGTACTGTTCGCAATCCACGACTTGGCGAATGCGCTTCTGGTCCATCAGCTCCAGCTGGGTATGACCATAGCGCTCCCACAAACGCTGCTGGGCCTCCAGGTGCTTGAGCTGCTTGGCGGTAAGCGCCGCGAACACACCGCCATTCTTCAGATCGCAGTTGATACCGTAGCGGGTCACCCGTTCACGGATGATCCGAGCACCCTCGAAGGCCATGTCGCCCAGCAGCCGTGCCTGATCAGCGCCGACGCTGCGCTCGATCACATCCAGATCCCGGCTGTAACTGTTGACGATCTGCCCACCGTTGCGCCCCGAAGCGCCGAAACCGACCTTGGCCGCTTCCAGCACGCAAACGCTGAAACCCCGCTCGAGCAGAAACAGCGCACTGGACAATCCGGTGTAGCCCGCGCCGATGATGCACACATCCGCTTCGACTTCGCCTTGAAGGGCAGGGCGGAGCGGCGCCGCGTTGGCGGAAGCGGCATAGAAGGACGGTGGATACTGCATGCTGGACATCCGGCAACCTCGGCTCGGTGGAATTCGCCTGTGCCCGGATGCTATCGCAGTTGCCTGCACCTCACCAGCGCACCGGATCAGTACGCGCTGAAAATAATTCCGCATTTCATAGGCTTAGCGCAAAAAAATGAGTTGACAGGCAGCTTCGATTCCGTAGAATGCCGCCTCACAGCAGGCACGTAGCTCAGTTGGTTAGAGCACCACCTTGACATGGTGGGGGTCGTTGGTTCGAGTCCAATCGCGCCTACCAAACAAAATCCGCTCTGCTGGGCGGTACGAAAGGGCGATCCGAAAGGGTCGCCCTTTTTTTGTGCTCAACGATCGGAAAGTTGCCGGAGACGCTCCACCAAGGCATCGAGTTGAGCGCCGCGCATTTCAATCTCGACAAGCAAATCGTCAAACTCCGTGAGTGTGTCTGGTCGATCCAGGCAGCGCCGGACATCGGCCAGAGCGCCGGTGTAGGCCTGCTGATGCTGGTGAAGGCGCATCAGGTGCAGCGCCAATAGATCTTGCTGGAACATCGCGGCCACCTTCTTGCAGTGTTACGGCAGCCTATCAATGCGCGGCACTGGATGTCGCGGATTCAATTCAACGGCCGCCATTGCACATCATGCAGCCCTCGACGTTCGACGTGCCGACGCAACTGCTCGGCATGTTCCCCGGGACTGGTGCCGCCATAGACCAGCCCGATCCCCGAGTGCAAGGCCGCGTAGTACCAGGCATCGGCATCGCTCATGTGCGTGTCTCGCTGTTGAAAGCGCCGGGACTCACCGTTGAGTACATAGCGAATCTCGTAGTCCGTGAACCGGCTTGTCATATAATGCTCCCGCTTTACCGGGCATCAGACATGAAGGCCATTGGCCAGTTCCGTGATGATGGCAAAAAACTACTATCGATCAGACCGGGTTGTCGGGATGGCGATGGAGACGATGGACAGGATGTCGAACGCCATGCGTTTCGAGTTGGGCAAGGATGCTTGAGAATGATGAACAGATGGATCGCGTGCATGGCGCTGGTAGTGCTGTTGGCCACTGCCGGCTGGTTCGCCATGGTGATCGACCTGGAAGGGTTGACCTACAGCCGCCATGGTGAATTGCCGGATCGTCGGTAAGCTTTCAGCTAGGCTCGGTCGAGGCATCGGCGCCATCGATGTCCGGATCGTCCGGAAGCACTTCGGGCTCGCCGTCATCTGCATCGTTGAGGGCGGCGCCATCGCTGGTCAGGTCATCTGCCAGCGGATCGGCCTCGGCCTGGCCGATCAGCGGGATTGGGTCGATATCAGTATTCATGGCATGCCTCGCAAGTTGACGTTGGGTCATGCATTCGAGGCATGCCGGACGGGGCAGGTTCTGTTCGATCCGTGACCGTCGGTCATGTCAGGGTTCGACTTCGTTGAATTCGCAGTAATCCTCCCAGCTCAGGCCGAGTGCATCGGCCACTTCCCGATGCACCTCCAGACGCATGGCCTTGAGTTCTTCCGGACTTTCAGCAATCAACTGCAGCGCCAGCTCCCAGGGTTCCAGCCCCTGTGCCTGAGCTTCGTCCTCGAACGCCCACTGCACCTGTTCCGCCTGCTCGCGGGCGTTCAGCACCTGAATCTCTTCGCGCAAGTCGGAGTGTGCATCGAGAAATATCGCCAATGCGGCTTGGTTGCGGTCTTCTTTGGCGATCATGTCTAGGCCCTGCTGACTGTGGGAAATAAAGCGACATGATGCCATGGCGCCGCCGGCCCGTCAGCGACGCTCAATGCGCGGGCGGGCGCGGGGAGGGCGGATGGTGATAAAATCCGCGCCTCGAATTCTGGAGGTGGACGCGTGCGCAAGTTGATGATGGTGATGGCAGTGCTGACGTTGGCCGGTTGCGGCACAGCGTTCGAAAAAGCCCACGAGGCGGTCTCGCAGTTGTTGGAGAACCCCAAGACGGCGCGTTTCACCAATGTGCGCACCACTGAGCAAGGCAACTACTGTGGCCAGGTGAAAGGCAAGGACGCCCAAGGCGTCTATGGACCGTACCGTAGCTACGCAGCCATTCCCCATGGCGACCAGTTCGAGGTGGTCATCGACAACGACGGCAACGATCCGCGCGTGCGCGAAGTCTGCGGCAGCGCCGAAGAGCTGTTGCCGCAGACCGATGTCGCCGAACAGCCGGGGCAGCGCTGGGAGGTACGCATCGTGTCGGGCCGCAACATGGGCTCGGTCACCGACATGGCTGCCCGTCTGGTGGAAAACGGCTTCGTCGCCAGCTTCGTCCAGCGTGAGGGGCAGACCGTCGTCTATCTGGGCCCGTTCGACAGCAAGGCCGAGGCTGAAAAAGAGCGCGCTCGCCTGATGGGCTCGCGGGGGATCGAGTCGGTGGTGATGCCCTTCAGCGAAGCGGACAAGCCCTGAGGCACGGCTGTACCGCAGGGCCGGCGCGTCAGCCGCAGGCCTTGAGGTCCACCGGTCCGACGAACGCATTGCCATGCCCCATCACACAGGCCACCTGCTGGTTGCGCTGACGCTCCCAGACCTGCACCGGATAGGTCTTGTCCCACGCCTGGTACAACTGGGTGTCCTGGCGTGAAAGACGGAGCCCGTACTGCTTGCTCATGTACAGATAGGTGCGCGCGATCATGCCGCGGATCGACGGTCGGGGCATGACCTTTTTCGCCTTGAAGTCGACCTGGGTCAGGCACGAACCGTATTGCCCGCGCTGTTCGGGCAGCCAGCCGAAGCTGAAATTGTTCCGATCGCCGTTCACTTCACCGATGCTCGGCACCAGGTTGTGCAAATCGGCCTCGGCGGTCTGGTAGACCTTGTCGTTGCGGGTGCAGTTCTTGCGCCCACCGTTCTGCCAGCATTGGCGCTGATGGCCTATCTGCCAGGCGGGCACGATGTGTTCCCATTCGATACGCGCGGCGCGGTTGGCATTCTTGCGCGGGACATAACCGCAGGCGGCGAGGTCCACGCGGTTGCCGCTGTACTTGCAACCGCAATAGAACTCCGTGGATTGTGGCGCGTACAGCTTCCAGGCGATCTTCTTGGCTTCGCTGAAGGTACGCGGGGCATCGGCGTGGGCGGTGAAACTGAACAGCATCAAACTGACGAACAGACTGCGAACCATCATTGAATCAATCTTCCTTCGGTACAACCCAGAAAATCTGCACGCCACCGTCGTCGCGGTGGGCAAGGGTGACGTTGTCGTTCTCGGCGATTTCCTCGAGCATTTGCGCCCAGTCATCCTCGCTCTCGTGTTCGAGCCGAAAGATGAGAGCCGCACGGGATTTCTGCGCGGTGGGTGAGTTGATGATCTTCTGGATGCGCACGCCTAGACGTTCATAGGCGCTCGGCGCGGCGGGGGTGGCAGTGGTCACGACGCGTTTCCTTGATGGGCTGTACGTGCGTACAGTATTTGACTGTAAGACGTTTCGCAATAGCCCTGGGTAAATAGCGGGTTTCTGACAGCGGATTCGCGATTTTTCTTCCGTGTTCACGAAAAAACTTGAATCCGATCAGAGACATCCGACAAAGCGCGTCGAATCGAAAGTCCCGGCAGTGATATCGTTATTCGATAACGATATTTAAAATTCTGTTCTTATACCTCTACAGTTCGGCCATTCCCTCGTACTCAATAGCCAGAGTCGGAGCACAACATGGCCGTCGCCCTTTCAGAAATCCCTCGTCAGTCCTTCGAGATCCGTCCGTTGGCCGGCCATGTCGGGGCCGAAATCATCGGCCTGGACTTGCGCCTGCCGCTCAACGACCAGGATTTCGCCAGCATCCACCGGGCCCATCTCGACCATCACGTCGTGGTCTTTCGCGACCAGCGCATCACGCCCCAGCAGCAGATCGACTTCAGCCGCCGTTTCGGTGTGCTGCAGATCCATGTGCTCAAGCAGTTTCTGCTGGCCGGGCACCCGGAGATTCTCATCGTTTCCAACATCGTCGAGAACGGCCAGCCGGTCGGGCTGGGTGACGCGGGCAAGTATTGGCACTCGGACCTGTCGTACAAAGAGCTGCCGAGCCTGGGCTCAATGCTGCATGCGCAGGAGTTGCCCAGCGAGGGCGGCGACACCCTGTTCGCCGACATGCATCGAGCCTGGGACACTCTTCCGTCAGCCTTGCGCGCGGCGGTCGAAGGCAGGCAGGCCGTGCACTCGTACACCGCGCGCTACAGCGAGGGCAAGAATGCGGCCAATTGGCGGCCGACCTTGACGGCGGAGCAGCTGGCCCAGGTGGTGACCGTGACCCATCCGGTGGTCCGTACCCATCCGGAAAACGGCCGCAAGGCCCTGTTCGTCAGTGAAGGGTTCACCACCCACATCGTCGGCCTTCCGGAAGACGAAAGCCGTGATCTGCTGCAGCAGCTCTATGCCCACAGCGTGCGCGCAGACAACGTCTATCGGCATCAATGGCAAGCCCACGACATGGTCTTCTGGGACAACCGCTCGTTGATTCATCTCGCGGCCGGCTGCCCGGACCACCTGCGGCGCAAGCTGTACCGCACCACCATCCAGGGCGATGCGCCGTTTTGATAGGGAGTCTTGCATGAACGCTGCACTGCCAGGCCACACGGCCAGCGCTGGGACCGATTCGGCAACCGGACAACGGGCGACTCCCGAAACCCTGTTGCAGGTAGAGAACGTCAGCCTCGAATACCGCACCTCCGAACGGGTGGTGCGTGCGACGCACCAGGTCAGCTTCGAAGTCGATCGGGCCGATCGCTTCGTCTTGCTGGGCCCGTCCGGGTGCGGCAAATCCACCTTGCTCAAGGCCGTGGCCGGTTTCATCAAGCCCAGTGAAGGTCAGATCCGCCTCGCGGGTGAGCGGATCGAAGAGCCGGGCCCCGACCGGATCGTGGTGTTTCAGGAGTTCGACCAGCTGCCGGCCTGGAAAACCGTGATCGAGAACGTGATGTTCCCGCTGCTGGCGTCGCGGACGCTCAAGCGTGCCGAGGCCAACGAGCGTGCCCGCTACTACCTGGAGAAGGTCGGCCTGAGTGCCTTTGCCGATGCCTACCCGCACACCCTTTCCGGCGGCATGAAGGCGCGGGTGGCGATCGCCCGGGCGTTGGCCATGCAGCCGAAGATCCTGCTCATGGACGAGCCGTTCGCCGCACTCGATGCGCTGACGCGACGCAAGATGCAGGAAGAGCTGCTGGAGCTGTGGCAGGAAGTGCGCTTCACCTTGCTGTTCGTCACCCACTCCATCGAGGAAGCCCTGGTGGTGGGCAATCGCATTCTGCTGCTATCACCTCATCCGGGCCGGGTGCGGGCCGAGATCAACAGCCACCAGTTCGACCTTGGCAGCCTGGGTGGCGTGGACTTCCAGGCCAGCGCCCAGCGCATTCACCGGCTGCTGTTCGACGAAGGTGAGGAGCCGGTGATGGACCGTCCGGTGGATTTCCAGCATTTGCGCATCGCCTATTAATATCGCTGCACTGACCTCGCCGCATTCGGAGCACATCCATGAGCCTTTCCCCACCCGTGCGTCAGGAGTACGAAGTTGCTCTTGAGCCGTTCACTCAATCCGAACTCGTTCGGGACATTTCCCTGCCTCAGCGTATCTGGCAACAGGCGTGGGTGCGCAAGGGTGTGATCCTGCTCGCCCTGGCCGTGCTCTGGGAACTGGCGGCACGCTGGCAGAACAATGATCTGCTGCTGCCCAGTTTCCTGCAGACCGCCAACGCCTTCATCGATGGCATCGCCAGTGGCGAACTGCTGAGCAAGGTGTGGATTTCCCTGACCGTGCTGATCAAGGGCTACCTGATCGGCATCGTCCTGGCGTTCGGTTTGACCACCCTGGCGGTCTCGACCCAGCTGGGGCGCGATCTGCTCAGCACGCTGACCGCCATGTTCAACCCGCTGCCGGCCATTGCCCTGTTGCCGCTGTCGTTGCTGTGGTTCGGCCTGGGCGAGAACAGCCTGATCTTCGTGCTGGTGCATTCGGTGTTGTGGGCGCTTGCCTTGAACACCTACGCCGGTTTCCTCGGCGTTTCTGAAACCCAGCGCATGGCCGGGCGCAACTATGGGCTGCGTGGCTTGCGCTTCGTCTGGTACATCCTGATACCGGCGGCGCTGCCGTCGATCCTGGCGGGCCTCAAGATCGGCTGGGCGTTCGCCTGGCGCACATTGATCGCCGCCGAACTGGTGTTCGGTGCGTCGTCCGGCAAGGGCGGCCTGGGTTGGTACATCTTCCAGAACCGTAACGAGCTGTACACCGACAAGGTGTTCGCCGGCCTGGCCGCAGTGATCCTGATCGGCCTGCTGGTGGAAAACCTGCTGTTCAACACCTTCGAACGTCTGACCATCAAGCGCTGGGGCATGCAGCGCTGATCCCTCAATCCCTGTCCAGAGCATTCAACATGTTATTTGCAAACAAGCTTTCCCTGGCCTGCGGCCTCGCCGCTGCGCTGCTGGCCGGTGGGGCCAGCGCCGAAGGCAAGATCAGCATCGCCCAGCAGTTCGGCATCGGCTACCTCATTCTCGACGTGGTGCGTGACCAGCACCTGATCGAGAAGCACGGCAAGCAGCAGGGCATCGACATCGAGGTGGACTGGAACAGCATTTCCGGCGCGACCGCGATGAACGAGGCGTTGCTCGCCGGTGCGTTGGACGTGGTTTCGGCCGGTGTGCCGCCGATGCTCACCGTGTGGGATCGGACCAAGGGCCGGCAGAACGTCAAGGCCATTGCCTCGCTGGGCTCCATGCCCAACTACCTGCTCAGCAACAATCCAGACGTGAAGACCTTGAAAGACTTCACCGACAAGGATCGCATCGCGGTGCCCGCCGCTGGCGTAGGCTTCCAGTCGCGGACCCTGCAACTGGAAACGGCCAAGCTTTACGGCGACAAGGAATTCAAGAAATTCGACAACATTTCGGTGAGCATTCCCCATCCGGATGCCACCTCGGCACTGATTGCTGGCGGTTCGGAAATCAGCGCGCATTTCTCCAGCCCGCCGTTCCAGTATCAGGCCCTGGAAAACCCCAAGGTGCACAAGGTGCTCAGCAGCTACGACATTCTCGGTGGCCCGGCGACCTTCAACGTGCTGTACACCACGCAGAAATTCCACGACGAAAACCCCAAGACCTACAGGGCGTTCTATGACGCGCTGGTGGAAGCGGCGCAGATCGTCAAGGCGGACAAGGTCGCCGCCGCCAAGACCTACATCCGTGTCGAGAAATCCACCCTGAGCGAGGCGTTCGTCGAGAAGATCGTGAAGGACCCGGAGATCGACTTCACCGTGGTGCCGCAACGCACCTTCATCTACGCCGAGCGCCTGCATGAGCTGGGCGTGCTGAAGAACAAGGCGCAGAGCTGGAAGGACTACTTCTTCGAAGAAGCGCACGGCGGCGACGGCAGCTGATCATTGCTTTGAAAACATCGACGCCGACGCTCACATGCCCTGTGAGCGTCGACGTCTTGCGTTTCAGACGGCGGCAGGTGCGGGCAGGCCGAGGGCAGGGTAGTACTGGGCGAAACGCACGTTGTCGTGCTGGTCGACGAGCTTCTTCAGCCGCTCGTTGAACGCCCGCCCGACACCGTACTGCCCGCCGGACACCGTGCGGAACTGCGCAGTGAGGACGATGCCGTTGAGGTCCATCTTGTCCACCCCGAACACCTGCAGCGGCCCCTGCAGGTTGTGCTTGAGCATCACGTCGTCGACGATCGATTGGCCCGCCTGCTTGATCAGGTCCAAGGCCGTATCGATGTCACTGTCGTAGGTGAACTGTACCGAGAAGAACGCATAGGCGAACTGCCGGGACTGGTTGGTCACTGCCTTGATCTGGCCGAACGGCACCGAATGCACGAAGCCCTTGCCGTCGCGCAGGCGCAGGGTGCGGATGGTCAGGCTCTCCACGGTGCCCGCATGCCCGGAATCGAGCACCACCCAGTCGCCGATGGCGATGGTGTCTTCGATGAGAATGAACAACCCGGTGATGACATCCTGGACCAACTGTTGCGAGCCGAAGCCGATGGCCAGGCCGACTACCCCGGCACCGGCCAGCAGCGGCGCGACGTTGATGCCCAGGTTGGCCATGGTGGTGATGGTGCAGATCACCAGCAGGATGATTTTGATCGCGTTGCGCAGCATCGGCAGGATGGTCAACACCCGCGTGCTCGGCTGACGCGTGGCGCGCTTGCCCACCGAGGGCTTCAGCGCTTCCTGGATGGCGGTGTCCAGCACCACCCACAGCAGCCAGGTGACCAACAGGATCAAGCCGATGCTGCTCAGCGAATCACTGATGGCGCGGCCCATGCTGTTGCGCGCGGCGAACTCCAGCATCGACACGCCCCAGATCCGCCCCAGCAGCTCGATGAAGGCGATGGCCATGGCGATGCGTGCCACCGCGTGCCCCAGGCTGCGCAGCAGCTCTTTATAGGGACGCAGGCGCGGCGTGGCCGTGGCGGGGGGCTTGAACAGATGCTGCATGACCGTGCTGAGAAACACCGTGGCGATCAGCAGGACCGTGGTCAGCAGCGCATTCTGCAAGGCTTTCTGGCTTTCCTCGCCCGCACCGATCAGATGCACCGCCGACACCAGAATCATCAGCAGAATGGGCAGGTACCACAGGGATGAGAACAGCCGCAGCGATTCCTGCACCGCACGATGCTGCACACGCTGCGGCAGTGGCCGGTTGCGGATCAGGTGGGCCACAGGCCGGCGCATGCGCACCACCAGTACAGCGAACGAGAGGGTGGCGAACAGGCCGGCGACCACCGCCAGGCTGGCAGTGAAATTGGTCCCCAGTTGCCGGGCGATCTGCGGGCTGGTCAGCGCATCGCTGAGGGCGGCAAGAAAGCCGATCATGAACAGCGGCCGTGGCGCATAGCGTCGCAAGGCCCCCACGGCAGCGCGCTTGTGTCCGCTGTCGAACAGGGTGATCACGCACATGATCACCGACGTTGAGAAAATGCCGCTGCTGGTGGCGTAGGCCAGCGACATGCCGATGGCGCGGGCGATGGACATGTCCAGGGAATGACTGGCGTACAGCGTCACCGGCAACGCGACGATGGCCGCAAGCGTGAAGGGCAGGATATAGCCCAGCAGGTTGTGCAGCCGAGGCCGTTCCCTGACGAATCGGCGGCGTGCGCTGCGCGCGACGATGAAGCGCCCGAGGAAATGCACGGCCAGAAACGTGGCCATCCAGCACACCGACAGCAGGATGAAATCGGTCGCCAGGTCCAGCGCCGAGCGTGAATGCCGATTGATCAGCGTGTCGACCTCGTTGGCGGCGCGGTCGGTGCGCAAGCGCCAGGTGTCGAGCACGTGCTCGTCCAGATCGAGCTTTTTCTGCACATCATCGATGCCATTGCTGAGGGCGCCCAGCAGACCTCCCTGCACCAGCGGCGCGGGGTCTTCGGTGGGTGCATCGGCTGCGGGTGCTTCGGCGGCCTGCAGGCTGAAACTCAGCAGCACAGACAGCAGGAAGAGGGTGAATCTGGCGGGGGAACTGAACACAATGGGGGTCGCTCTATTGGTCGGTACACCAGTCACTGATTGAATTTTGCCGGGCAAGTTCGCCGATTGGCGGCATTTGTCGGGATTGTTCATCTTGCGTTTGGGGCATCCGCCCTTTGTTCGGGGCGGGTCTGCTACCGTTCACACGTTTCTCATCCAAGGCTTTGATCATGTCGTCGAGCAGCACCTACGCCACCGCCGCAGCCGGGCGGCGAGAGCAGTTTTCCACCCGTATCGCTTTCTTCATCGCCGGCTTCGCCATGGCCGCCTGGGCCCCGCTGGTGCCCTTGGCCAAGGCGCGGGCCGAACTCAGCGATGGCAGTCTGGGGTTGCTGTTGCTAGGCCTGGGGGCCGGTTCGATTCTGGCCATGCCGTTGTCCGGTTATCTGTGCGCCCGCTGGGGTTGCCGACGTGTCATCGTCGGTGCCGGCGTGCTGATCTGCCTGATGTTGCCCTTGCTGGCCACGGCCGGGACCCTGCCGCTGCTGATCGGTGCGGTGTTACTGTTCGGTGCAGGGATGGGGGCCATCGACTGCGCCATGAATATCCAGGCAGTGCTGGTCGAGAAAGCCAGTGGCCGACCGATGATGTCGGGCTTCCATGGCCTGTTCAGCGTCGGCGGCATACTCGGGGCCGGCGGCATGACCGCACTGCTCGCGCTGGGCCTGACGCCGTTGCTGGCAGTGGCCTGTGTGGTGGCAGTGACCCTGCTGGCGGTATTCAAGGCCGCACCCCACCTGCTGCCCTACGGCAACGAAAGCGACGGCCCGTTGTTCGCCATGCCGCGCGGCATCGTGCTGTTTCTCGGTGCGCTGTGCTTCATCGTCTTTCTCACCGAGGGCGCGATGCTCGACTGGAGTGCGGTGTTCCTGGTCTCCGAGCGGGACATGCAACCGGCCTATGCCGGACTTGGCTATGCGGCGTTCGCCACTGCCATGACCATCGGCCGTCTGACCGGCGACAGGATCGTCGCTCGCTTCGGTGGGGCGCGGGTTACCTTGTTCGGTGGGCTGTGCGCCGCTGCCGGACTGGCCCTGTCGCTCGCCATCCCCGCCTGGCCTGCGGCGTTGCTGGGTTACGCGCTGATCGGTGCCGGCTGCTCCAACATTGTCCCGGTGCTGTTCACCGCTGTCGGCCGGCAGACCACCATGCCGCAGAGCGCAGCCCTCCCGGCCATGACCTCGCTGGGGTATGCGGGGATTCTGGTGGGGCCGGCGTTCATCGGCTTCGTCGCCCACGGTAGCAGTCTGTCGATCGCGCTGGGCGTGCTGATCGTGCTGCTGCTGTTCGTCGCTGCCAGCGGGCGCTACCTGCGAAACTGAAGCGACCGTGCAGGGTCTACGCTGAACGGGGTCCAGCAGACCCTTCATGGTCATTCGATACGGAGTTCAGCCATGCAATTGCACGGATCCTGTCACTGCGGTGCCGTCACCTTCAGCCTGCACAGCGCCCACCCTTATCCTTATCAGCGTTGCTACTGTTCGATCTGCCGCAAGACCCAGGGCGGCGGTGGCTACGCGATCAACCTGGGGGGTGAGGCCGCGAGCCTCAATGTGCAGGGCCGAAGCCACATCACCGTCTACCACGCCCGGATGCCCGACGAAGACGGCACTGGCACTCACGCCAGTACCGCCGAACGACATTTCTGTCATCTGTGCGGCAGCGCTTTGTGGCTGTTCGATCCGGCCTGGCCGGAGCTGGTGCATCCCTTTGCCAGCGCCATCGACAGCGAGCTGCCCGTACCGCCGGAGCACACTCACTTGCTGCTGGACTCCAAGGCAGGGTGGGTTGAGGTGGAAGCTGGCAAGAATGACCGGCAATTCCAGCAGTACCCTGACGAATCTTTGGCTCAATGGCACGAGCGGCTCGGCTTGACTCAGGACTGAGCCCGCGGGCCGTTCGGAAACATGGTGAATCACCTCGGGGGTGTCGTCAGGCCATGGCGCGGCGAACGCCGAGGACGATTCGGCCTCAAAGGCCTGAACCCACCGTGATCGAGGACACGCCCTTAATGAAGTTGTCCCTATTGGCGACCGTGCTTCTTGGCGCGATGCTGTCCCATTCGGCCTTGGCCGACGTGGCCGCGGCACACGCGCCGCTACGCCAGCCCATCAGCCTGGCTGCAAACGACACCTCCAACCCCTATAACAGCCCGATCCGACGGATCAACCCTAACAGTCGGCAAGGCACCACTGAGCCCAATCCGCAGCTGCGCCAGCCGACACCGCGCACCGATAACCCGCGGCCGCCGACGCTGGAAAACCGCGGCATCGGCAACGGCAACAACCTGCGCCGGCCGGCCGACGGCACCCAGCAACCCCGCACTGCCCCTGGCACGCGATGATTCCTCTTTTTTTCGCTGAAGGATAAGCCCTATGTTGCACAAGACCCTTTTCGCCTCGGCCTTCGCCGGCCTTGCCCTGTATGGAGTGGCCGCTTCGGCAGCCACGGTGAAAACCTATCAGAGCGAACTGGGCCAGGTCACGGTCACCACCGTTGCCGAAGGCCTCAAATACCCGTGGGCTCTGGCGTTCTTGCCGGACAACAAAGGCATGCTGGTGACCGAAAAACCAGGTGATCTGCGCGTGGTCAGCACCGAAGGCAAGATTTCGTCGCCCATCAGCGGCGTGCCGCAGGTCTGGGCGAAGAACCAGGGCGGGCTGCTCGACGTGGTGCTGTCGCCCGACTTCAAGGCTGACCGCATGGTCTACCTGTCGTATGCCGAGCAGGGTGAGGACGGCAAGGGAGGCACGGCGGTAGGTCGCGGCCGGTTGTCCGAGGACCTGACTCACCTGGAAAACTTCACCACGATCTTCCGTCAGGAGCCCAAGCTGTCGGTTGGCAACCATTTCGGTTCGCGGCTGGTGTTCGACCGCGACGGCTACCTGTTCATCGCTCTGGGCGAAAATAACCAGCGCTCGACTTCCCAGGATCTGGACAAGCTGCAGGGCAAGGTTGTGCGTATCTTCCCCGACGGCAAGGTGCCCAAGGACAACCCATTCGTAGGGCAGAAAAACGTGCGCCCGGAAATCTGGTCGTTCGGCCACCGCAACCAGCAGGGCGCGGCCTTGAACCCGTGGACAGGCACCCTGTGGACCCATGAGCACGGCGCCAAGGGTGGCGATGAGCTGAACATCATCGAGAAGGGGGCCAATTACGGCTGGCCGCTCTACACTCACGGCATCAACTATTCCGGCGAGCCGATTCCTGAAGCGAAAGGAAAAACCGGTCCGGGCATCACCGATCCCTACCATGTCTGGGAAAAATCGCCGGCCATCAGCGGCATGGCGTTCTATGACAACGACAAGTTCAAGCGCTGGAATCACAACCTGTTCATAGGTGGGCTGGCATCCGAAGACCTCATCCGCCTGCAGTTCGAAGACGACAAGGTGGTGCACGAAGAACGTCTGCTGGGCGAGCGCGGCGAGCGTATCCGCGACGTGCGTCAGGGCCCCGACGGCTACCTGTACGTGCTGACCGATGACGACGACGGGGAATTGCTGAAGATCGGCCTGGAATGAATCGGCTCATTTGATCGACGCCGTGAAACCTCTTGGCCATCTTCGAGTCGATTGCTGGTCAACGACCTGCAGGGTCCTGGCGATTTCATGGTCTCAAGAGGTTCAGCATGATCGGCGTCATCATACCCGTGCACAACGAGCAGGCCAGCCTGGACCGATGCCTGCAATCGGTCATGCTGGCCGCCGAGCATGGCACCTTGTGCACCGAGCTGGTCCGTATCGTCGTGGTGCTGGATAACTGCAGCGACCGGTCGCGGGACATTGCCCAGCGCTACCCGGTGCGGTTGATCGATATTGGCGCTGGCAGCAAAGTCACTGCCCGGGCGGCGGGCGCTGCTCATCTGGTCCAGGCTGGAGCGCGTTGGCTGGCCTGGACCGAGGCCGACGCTCGCGTTCCCGATGACTGGCTGGCGGCTCAGTTGGCGTACCGGGTGGATGCGGTCTGTGGTCGCGTGGACCTCGAACCGGGCATGCTGAAGGCAGTTGCCGGCCAGCGTCGCCGACGGTCCATTGCCTTTGACGAGCCGCGGCCCAGTGTTCATGGTGCGAACCTGGGCATCAGTGCCGCAGCCTATGCAGAGGCGGGCGGGCTCAAGGCGGGGCAGGATGAGGTGCAGCTGATTCGTCAGATTGAATCCAGTGGTCGGCGTATCGCCTGGAGTGGTTCGGTGCGTGTGAGGCGTGGTACACCGGTTGGCAGTGGTTATGGCGAGCCGGTGCGGCTTCCGGCATTGAGCAAGGTCAGTGGGTTCTGAAATGTTGAATGTGATTACGCTGGTGCATGGCCGCGAGCGGCAGCTGGACAATGTCATCCGCGGACTGGAGCGGGGTAGTCTGATGCCGGAGGTGTTCTGGGTGGTGTTCATGAACCAGCCTGCGCGCGATCTGCATAGCGAGTGTTTTCCGATTCACTGCCTGGTGGTCGACGATGCTTCCCACGGTCTGCCGCTGGCCAGGGCGCGCAATGCAGTGCGTCAGTGCGAAGGCGAGCAGTGGGTGTTTCTCGACGTGGACTGCATCCCTGGCGAAAGCCTGCTTTCCGATTACGCGGCCGCGTTGCGCGAGATGCCTGAATCCTTGCATCTGGGCGAGGTGCGCTATCTGCCCAGCACCGCGCAGTTGGAGGGCTGGACCCATGCCACGCTGGCCCGAGATGGGGTGGCCCACCCGTTGAGCCAATACCGGGGCGCACCGGGTTCGCTGTTGCCCCATCATCTGTTCTGGTCGCTGAACTTTGCCTGTACGCGCGCGGTGTTCGAACGCATCGGTGGGTTCGACGAGGGGTATCTGGGCTACGGTGCTGAAGACACCGATTTCGCTTTCAGTGCGCGTCGGCAGGGTGTCGAGTTGAGGACGGCGACGGCACGGGCTTTCCATCAATACCATCCCACCTGGCGTCCGCCGCTCAACCATTTCTCCGCGATCGTGGCCAATGCGCAGCGCTTCCATCAACGTTGGCAGGAGTGGCCCATGGAGGGCTGGCTTGGCGAGTTCGTCGAGCTGGGTCTGGTGAGCTGGTCCGCGCAATCGTTGCAGATTCTGCGCCATCCGACCCATGCGGAAGTCGACGCCTGCCTGGATCGTGCGGGCTCGGGGTTCTGAAGCCTTCGTCCGATTCGGCAACGATTGCTGGCTTGCTCACGGTTCACCGGTTTCCTACCTTGACGGATTTTCCGGAGGCCAGGGAATGTCGGCGTGCAGGAGAGCCTGTGGGTTGCGCAAGGGGCGCGCGAGCGAAGTGGGTCAGGTGTATTCGATCACCTGTGTGACGGCAGACCGGGAATCGGTGTTTGCCTGTTGGCGAAGTGCTCGGTTGTTGGTGGCTCAGTTGCGGGCCATGCATGAGTCGGGGGATGTCGAGTCTCTGGCTTGGGTGGTGATGCCGGATCATATGCATTGGTTGTTTCAACTGCGCAAGGGCGACCTTGCCACGGTCATCTGCCGCATGAAGGCGCGCAGCAGCCTGGCCATCAATCGCCGCAACGCGACTTGCGGCCGCCTTTGGCAGAAAGGCTACTACGACCGAGCGATGCGCCGCGAAGACGACCTGCGAGCGGCAGCCCGCTACATCATCATGAACCCCGTTCGCGCTGGCCTGGTCGAGAAGGTCGGTGATTATCCGCTGTGGGATGCGATCTGGCTGTGATCGGCAGGCGCAGCGACTGCCGACGCGTTGTGTCAGAGATATCGCATGCACCGCCGACAGGTGTACCCCCCCTGTAGCAGCGGCGCGAGCCGCGTCCGGGGGCGGCGTGGTGGGTTGGGTGAAATGCGTATACCGCTACAAGGGGTCGCGGTCGAGGAGGTGGGCGATGCGGCTGACCAGGTCGCCCATGCGGAAGGGTTTGATGACCAGGTCCATGCCCTCGGCGAGGAAGGTCTGCAGGTCCAAGGCGTTTTCGGCGTAGCCGGTCATGAACAGCACGGGCAACTCGGGGCGCATGTCGCGGGCAGCGTCGGCGAGGACGCGGCCGTTCATTTGCGGCAAGCCTACATCGGTCAGCAGCAGTTGGATCGACGGGTCGGTGCGCAGGGCTTGCAAGGCATCCAGCGCGCTGTCCACCTCGGTGCAGCGGTAGCCCGCATCGGTCAGCGCCTCGACCACGAACATCCGTACCGACGCCATGTCTTCCACGATCAACAGGTGCTCACCCTTGCCGCGATTCTCCAACTGCACCGGTTCGCTGGGCAGCGGCAGCAGCGCCAGGCCGGCCGGGAGCATCAAGGTGACCTCGGTGCCATGACCGAGCAGACTGCGAATCCTCACATCACCGCCAGACTGCCGGGCAAAGCCGTAGATCGTCGACAGGCCCAACCCCGTGCCCTTGCCGACCGCCTTGGTGGTGAAAAACGGATCGAAGACCTTGTCGATGATGCTGTGATCGATCCCCGTACCGTCGTCGCGCACCGACAGCACCACGTAGTCGCCGTCGGCCAGGCGCGTGTCGCCTCGCGAATAGGCAGCGAAGGTCGACAGGCGGATATTGCCGCCTTCGGGCAGCGCATCGCGGGCGTTGATCACCAGGTTCAACACGGCGTTTTCGAACTGGATCGGATCGACCATGGCAATCGCCGCGCTGTCGGTCAGGTCCAGGCTCAAGGTGATCCGCTCGCCGATGGTGCGGCGCAGCAGGTCTTCCAATGAATGCACGTGCTGATTGATCGCGATCGGCCGGGTGTCCAGCGGCTGCTGGCGGGCGAAGGCGAGCATGCGATGGGTGAGGGCGGCGGCGTTGGTGGCCGACTGCAGCGCCGCGTCGGCGTAGCGCGACACGGTCTTGTCGACGCTGGCTGCGGCGCCTGCGGGCTCCACCCGTTTCTTGATCAGTTCCAGCGCCGTGATGATACCGGTCAGCAGGTTGTTGAAGTCATGGGCGATACCCCCGGTGAGCTTGCCCAGGGCGTCCATCTTCTGCACCTGCAGCAGCTGCGTTTCGGTGCGTGCCCGCTCTGCCACTTCCTGGGCCAGCAAGGTCTGGGCGTCGGCCAACTGGATCTGCTGTTGACGCTCGCGCTGGCGATGCTCGGTCACGTCCTCGATGAACACCAGGCTATGGCCAGGAGCGCGGTAGGGCGAGACCTGCCATTCGGTTTCACGCAGCTGTTCGTCGACCTTGAGGGTCAGGTTGCCGCGCCAGCGTTCGCCCTTGCTCAAGCGCACCTGCAGATCGTCCAGCACCGATTCCTGGCCCGCAGCCAGTTGAGTCTGCAGGCTGGTCAGCGAGACCGGCGTGGGCAGGAGCTGGGAGAAGGCATGGTTGCACTCGATCACCTGCAACTGCTCGTCGATCACCGCGATGGGGGCAGCGATGTTGGCGAAAATCTCGCGAAAACGTGCCTCGCTCTCGCGCAGCGCGTTTTCCGTATCTCGCACGCGCAACAGCGTGCGCAGCGTCGCCAGCAGCACGTCAGCATCGACCGGATGGATCAGGTAGGCGTCGGCACCGGCTTCCAGCCCGGTGATGATATCGCCGGTCTGGATCGAGGCCGCCGAGACATGGATGATCGGCAGCAAGGCCGTGGCCGGCTTGGCGCGCAGCAGGCGGACGATGTCGAAACCGCTCATGTCCGGCAGGTTGACGTCCAGGATCAGCGCATCCAGCGGCTCGCTGGCGATGAGCGCAAGGCCATCGCCACCGGTGCCGGCTTCCAGAATGGTGATGTCGTGCTGCTCCAATCGGCGCCGCAAGGCGTAGCGCGTGGCGCTGTTGTCGTCGACGATGAGGACGCGCACTTCAGGTGTCATGGCCAGGCTCCGGCGCGATGGCCAACGGAATGATCACAAAGAATGTCGAACCTACGCCTGGACTGCTCTCCACGCCTACCGTGCCACCCAGCAGTTCGGCAAAGCGCTTGCACAGCGACAGGCCCAGCCCCGTGCCGCGCAGGCGCTTCTGCACCGGAGAATCGATCTGGGCGAAGTCCTCGAACAGGGTGCCATGCAGTTCTGCGGGAATGCCGATACCGGTATCGGTCACGGCGAAGCGGATCTGCGACGGCGATTCCAGCTTGGCCGACACCCGCACTTCGCCCGCGAGGGTGAACTTCAGCGAGTTGGAAATGAAGTTGCGCAGGATCTGCGCCAGCTTCTTGTCATCGGTGTACAGCCTTGGCAGCCCGGCGGGCTCTTCGAAAATCAGGTCCACAGCGCTGGCATTGACGATCGGCCGGAACATGCCGCGCAACGCCGAGAACAGATCGAACATGTCGAACCAGGCGGGCGAGATGGTGATCCGCCCGGCCTCGATCTTGGCCAGATCGAGCAGGTCATCGACCATGTCGCTGAGCTCCTGGGCCGCGTTGGTGATGAAACTCACCTGTTTCTGCTGTTCCGGCGCCAGGGGGCCGTCCAGCTCATCGGCGAGCAGACCGGTGATGCTCAGGATCGAACCCAGCGGCGTGCGGAACTCGTGGCTCATGTACGAAAGGAAGCGGCTCTTGAGGTCCGAAGCCTGGCGCAGTTCTTCGGCCTGGCCGTCGAGTTCGCCGTACAGCGCCAGCACGCCCTGGTTGGTCTCATCCAGTTCTTCACGCAGGGCTTGTGCTTCGGCACGCAACTGGGCGATTAGGGCCGCGCTGGCCTGGGCGTCCAGTTCGAGGGGTTCAGACATGGGCGGGCTCCAGGGCGATAACCAATACGGTGATGTCGTCACGACCGCGACAGAAGTCGCGGTACAGCACTGACGCGATGATGGCGGGATGCAGGTGGATCAGGCCGGGGTAGTCAGCCATGTTCCAGCGTGACTGCAGGCCATCGCTGTACAGGATCAGCACCTGGTGGCTGGCGTCATCGAAGGTGAAGGTCTGCGCGCGCCGGAACTGCGCGCCGACGATCCCTGGATGGGAAGCCAGCCCGCGGCTCTTGCCGGGCGCGACCAGCGTAGCGCCGATGTTGCCGATGCCGGCGAAACGCAACTGAGCCGAGTCGTAGTCGAACTGGGCCACGGCCGCCGCCCCACCACGAGTACCGTTCATGGCCTGATGCAACTCATCGAGCACCTGTTCGGGCCGCGCGAACGGCGCCTGCGCGAATGCCTGGCAGCCTGCACGGGCGGCCTTTTCGGCTTCCTCGCCATGCCCCAGACCATCCACCACCAGTGCGCTGATGCCCTCGCCGGCGAAGGCCACCTGCCAGGCGTCGCCGCAGGCCGGATCATCGTGCAGCGAGCGCTGGGTCACGCCCAGGCGCAGGTCGGCTTGCGAGTCGCGCTTGCGGTACAGCCGTGCCAGCACCACCGAACCGCGGGCGTCGCTGTAGACGTCGAAGATTTCCGATTGCCGCGCCAGCGCGCCAAGGCCGATGCCTTGGGTACCGCGCGTAGAATAGCCGTCGGCCAGGCATTCCTGCAGCTCGAAGCCCGTACCGCGATCCAGCGCCAGCAGTTCCACACCCGGCGAGGTGGGATGGGGCAGGGCACGCAGGTGCAACTCGCCATGACCTGCGTGCTTGAGGACATTGCTGGCCAGCTCGGTCGCGACCAGCGCCACGCGGCCGCAGTCGGTTTCATCCAGGCCTTGGGCCTGTGCCATCTGCTGCGCGGCGCGGCGGGCTTCGCCGACCTGGCTGGAGTCCTGCAGCGCGATCACCTGAGTGATGGCGCTGCGCAAGGTCAGGTCCATCGAGTGATCGTCACGCGAGTGCCTTGGCCGGGCGCGGTGTCCAGTTCGAATTCTTCCACCAGCCGCCGTGCGCCGGTCAGGCCCAGACCCAGGCCATTGCCGGAGGTCCAAGCCGTCGGTCAGGGCCAGCTTGAGGTCGGGAATGCCCGGGCCTTCGTCGCGGAAGGTCAGGCGCAGACCTTTGCGCACGCCGTCGTCGAGAATCTGCCAGTCCATGTCGCCACCACCGCCATAGACCACGGTGTTGCGTGCCAGCTCGCTGACCGCAGTCACCAGCTTGGTCAGGTCGATCAGACGCATGCCGCAGTCCTGGGCCAGCTTGCGCGCGGTCTGGCGAGCCAGCACCACGTCCTGTTCCAGGCGAACCGGTTGGCTGCCGCTGCTTTCGACGTTCATGAGCCGTTCACTCGGGCCTGCAGCAGGCGCATGCCGCGCTCCACGTTGAGCGCGGTGCTGACGCCGGGCAGGTTCATGCCCAGCTCGACCAGGGTGATGGCCACGGCAGGCTGCATGCCGACCAGAACGGTCTCGGCGTCCATGATCCGCGACAGCCCGGAGATGGTGCCGATCATCCGCCCAATGAACGAGTCGACCATGTCCAGCGCGGAGATATCGATCAATACGCCACGGGCAGACGTCTTGCTGATCTTTTGCGCAAGGTCGTCCTGCAAGGTCATCGCCAGTTGATCGTGCATGTCGACCTGGATGGTCACCAGCAGGTACGGCCCCATCTGCAATATCGGGATGCGTTCCATGGCCTCAGACCGCCTTGCTGACGGTCAGATTCAGGCGCCGCAAGGCCAGCGCCAGGGCGTCGGCGAGATTGGCCTTGGTGACCACGCCTTGCAGGTCCAGGCCCAGGTGAACGATGGTCTGCGCAATCTGCGGGCGCACGCCGCTGATGATGCAATCGGCGCCCATCAGGCGAATGGCGGTGACCGTCTTGAGCAGATGCTGGGCCACCAGGGTGTCCACGGTCGGTACACCGGTGATGTCGATGATGGCGATTTCCGAGCCGGTGTCGACGATGCGCTGCAGCAGCGACTCCATCACCACCTGGGTGCGTTGCGAATCGAGCGTGCCGATCATCGGCAGCGCCAGTACACCTTCCCACAGCTTCACCACCGGGGTGGAAAGCTCGAGCAGTTCTTCCTGCTGGCGCTTGATGACCATCTCGCGCGACTTCTGGAAGGTACGGATGGTGTGCATGCCCAGCCCGTCCAGCAGGTCGGAGACCAGCAGCACCTGTTCGGCCAGTTCTGTCGGCTGGTTGGCGTATGTCGTTTGCAGCACGGCGAACAGCGGACGCTTGAGGGCGAAGATGAAATGCGCGGTCTGGTGCGAATCGTGGCCCAGCAAGGCCCGGCTGTGGGACAGCTTTTCCAGGACCTGACGCACGTCGGCCCATTGGCTGCCGGCAATGTTGTGGGTCTGGCTGGTTTCCAGGGCAATGATCAACTGGCTCAGCAGTTCGCTGCTCTGTTGTTGAAGGTCGGCTTCCTTGATGTTGCGCGTGGCACCGCTGGCTTCGAGGCCTGCGAGCCATTGCTCGACGATGGCGTTTTGTTGGGATTTGAAAGCGTCAACGGTTTGCGTGTTCAGCGCGGCCATGCAGGAACTCCTGTACAGAGATGGGGCAAGATAGCGTAATGATGGCGGATTATCTGCTAAACGCCAGACCTCGTCGATGACCATCGCCACGCACTGAAGCGTGGCGCTCTGGCCCGCGACGAAAGAGGGGCGCTCAGCTGGCCAGCGAGATGATCACGGGCGCAGGCAGTGGCGGCAGACCATAGGCCGCGCGCGCCGTATCGCAGGCCGGGTTGTGTTCGCCATGCTCCCACGAAGCCTCGAACTCGCGGCAGGTGCTGGAGCGCTGGGCGTACATCGAACAGCTGACGCCGGGCTTGCCCACTTCGCCGACGAGAGCGGTGCAACGCGAAGGCTTGACGTCCGTGCCGAGCATCGCCACCCGGTTGTGGGTGACCTGAATGACGCGCTCGTCGGGCACCGGGCCGCCTGCGGACTGGCATTCGCCCCAATAGAAGGACACACGGAAATGCGCGCAGCAGGCGCCGCACTCAAGGCAGGGATTGACTCTGGACATGTTGGCTCGGGAGGGGAGGCGACAGCGTTATTGGGGACCGCGACCACGCCGCCATTCTAGTGCTGCCGCAGCCGTTGTGAAGGGGGGCCGCGAGGTATATTTCACGGGCGCTGCGCAGCCTGGGAATGCACCAAAGGGACGACGTGTTCGCGCTGTCATCACACAACACCCTGATATATGATCGGTTTTCCATTTGCCGCCACGATTGCCCCTCCATGAGCAACGACACCGTCACCGCCGACATCACCCGCCGCAGGCCGGGCAACCTGGCCCAGAGCCTGGTGGACGATGTCTGCAGGATGATCAGCCAGGGCGTGGTCAAGCCCGGTGACAAGCTGCCCACCGAGCTGGAATTGATGGCGGTGGGTGGGGTCAGCCGGGCCACGGTGCGTGAGGCGCTGTCGCGGCTGCAGGTGTCGGGCATCGTCGAAACCCGCCGCGGGATCGGCACCTTCGTGCTCAACGTGCCCGGCTCGACCGTGTCGCGTCTGGACCCTGCCACCATCGTCACTTTGCAGGACGTCATCGCCATTCTCGATGTGCGCATCAGCTTCGAGATCGAAGCGGCGGGGCTGGCGGCGTTGCGTCGCACCGATGCACAGCTGGCGAGCATCGAAGAAGCAGTCAAGCGTTTCGAGCAGGCCTGCGACACCAGCGGTTCCATCGTCGCCGACTTCCAGTTCCACTTGCAGATCGCGCAAGCGTCCAACAATCGTTACTTCGTCGACATCATCACCCACTTCGGCACCAGCATGTTTCCTCGGGCGCGCCTGGACACGGTGGCCATCGCCCGGCTGGACCGGCAGCAGAAGCACGAGCGACTGGTGCGCGAGCACGCGCATATCTTCGACGCAGTCGCCCGTGGCGACTATGACGCGGCCCGGGCGGCCATGCGCATTCACCTGGCCAACAGCCGGGCGCGGGTGGTCAAGGCTCACGAAGAGCTGTCGATTTGACCGTTTTTGCGCAGTAGTACGATGACTCCCTGCCGACATCGCTACATATCTGGAAATAATTCATCTTCGAGGTATGGATATCCGTAGCGTTGTACGATAACGTAACTGCAGTACCGGCACAGACCGGTGTCCCCTAATAATTCCAACGTCCAGGGTGCTGCAACCATGATTATCCGCGCGATGTCCTTCCGCTGTTGTCCGACTTCTTCCGTTTCTCAGACGCCCAGTACAGTCTTTAGCTGACTGCGCAAGATCTGAAACACCCGGCTACCTACCTTCTACCCGCATAAAAATAACTCGTGGGAGTACCTTCGCATGCCAGCGACGAAGAAGACGCACGTGCGCTACATGATCCTGTTTCTGTTGTTCGTGGTGACCACCCTGAACTACGCGGATCGCGCCACCATTTCCATCGCCGGTGCCAGTCTGCAGAAAGACCTGGGCATCGACGCCGTGACCCTCGGCTACATCTTTTCCGCGTTCGGCTGGGCTTACGTCCTGCTGCAGATCCCCGGTGGTTGGCTGCTCGACCGCTTCGGCTCGAAGAAGGTCTATGCCTGGAGCATTTTCACCTGGTCGCTGTTCACCGTGCTGCAGGGTTTCGTCGGCTACCTGCCGATGGCCAACGCGGTGATCGCGCTGTTCATGCTGCGCTTTCTGGTGGGTGCGGCCGAGGCGCCGTCCTTCCCCGGCAACGCGCGCATCGTAGCCGCCTGGTTCCCGACCGCCGAGCGCGGCACGGCATCGGCCATCTTCAACTCGGCGCAGTACTTCGCGACCGTGCTGTTCGCTCCGCTGATGGGCTGGATCGTTCATTCCTGGGGCTGGGAGCACGTCTTCGTGGTCATGGGCGGCCTGGGCATCCTGTTCTCGGCGGTGTGGCTCAAGTACATCCACAACCCCAAGGAACACCCAAGCATCAGCGCCGAAGAGCTGGACTTCATCGAGAAGAACGGCGGGCTGGTCGACATGGACCAGGCCAAGGGCGGCAAGTCCAAGCCCAAGTGGAACTACATTCGCCAACTGCTCACCACCCGCATGATGCTGGGCGTGTACCTGGGTCAGTTCTGCATCAACGGCATCACCTACTTCTTCCTGACCTGGTTCCCGGTGTACCTGGTTCAGGAGCGCGGCATGACCATTCTCAAGGCGGGCTTCATCGCCTCGCTGCCGGCCATCTGCGGCTTCATCGGCGGCGTGCTGGGCGGGGTGATCTCGGACAGTCTGCTGCGTCGCGGTCATTCGCTGACCTTCGCTCGCAAGACGCCGATCGTGTGCGGCTTGATGCTGTCGACCACCATGGTCATCTGCAACTATGTGCAGGCCGAATGGATGGTGGTGGCGTTCATGGCGCTGGCGTTCTTCGGCAAGGGCGTGGGCGCACTGGGCTGGGCTGTGGTGTCCGACACCTCGCCCAAGCAGATCGCCGGGATCAGCGGCGGGCTGTTCAACATGTTCGGCAACGTGGCCTCCATCACCACGCCGATCGTGATCGGCTACATCATCAGCGCCACCGGCTCGTTCAAGTACGCGCTGGTCTATGTGGGCGCCAACGCCCTGGTCGCGGTGTTCAGCTACCTGGTGATCGTCGGCCCGATCAAGCGTGTGGTATTGCGCGAAGAGAACGGCGATCCGATCGTCGACGATGCACCGCAGCTGACCGGCGCGCGTCCCTGAAGCGTCTGCAGCCAACGACAAGACCGCGGCCGGCAGTGCCGGCACGCGGCTCTCGATTCAGCCTGAGTTGATTGGAAGGGCCAAGCCATGCAATTGATCGAACATTCCGATTCTCCCCGCTACGTGCGCCTGCACGCAGACGACAACGTCGTGGTCGTGGTCAACGATCAGGGCGTGGCCGAAGGCAGTCGCTTTCCCGATGGCCTGACCGTCATCGAAGGCGTGCCGCAAAGCCACAAGGTCGCAACCGTCGACATCGCCGAAGGCGGCACGGTGGTGCGCTACGGGCAGATCATCGGCTACGCGCTGGAACCCATTCGCCAAGGCAGTTGGGTCAAGGAGAGCCAACTGGCGATGCCGTCGGCACCGCCGCTGGACAGCCTGCCGATGTCCGACGCGGTGCCGGCTGCGCTGCCACCGCTCGAAGGCTTCACGTTCCAGGGTTATCGCAACGCCGACGGTACCGTCGGTACCCGCAACATTCTCGGGATCACCACCACGGTGCAGTGCGTGACCGGCGTGCTGGACCATGCCGTGAAACGTATCCGTGAAGAGCTGTTGCCCAAGTATCCCCACGTCGATGACGTGGTAGCCCTGACCCACAGTTATGGCTGTGGCGTGGCGATCAATGCACGCGACGCCTACATTCCGATTCGCACCGTACGCAATCTGGCACGCAACCCCAACCTGGGCGGCGAGGCACTGGTGATCGGTCTGGGTTGCGAGAAATTGCAGGCCGGGCAGGTGATGCACGAGGACGATCCCTCGGTGGACCTGAGCGAGCCGTGGCTGTACCGCTTGCAGGATTCGGGTCATGGCTTCGGGGAAATGGTCGAGCAGATCATGGCCCTGGCCGAGACCCGCCTGGCCAAGCTCGATCAACGTCGCCGCGAAACCGTGCCCGCCAGCGAGCTGATTCTGGGCATGCAGTGCGGCGGCAGCGACGCCTTCTCCGGCATCACCGCCAATCCGGCGTTGGGATTCGCCTCGGACCTGTTGATTCGGGCCGGTGCCACGGTGATGTTTTCCGAAGTCACCGAAGTGCGCGATGCCATCTACATGCTGACTTCGCGGGCCGAAACCCACGAAGTGGCGAGCGAGCTGGTGCGCGAAATGGACTGGTACGACAACTACCTGGAGCGCGGCGCCGCGGACCGCAGTGCCAACACCACGCCGGGCAACAAGAAAGGCGGGTTGTCGAACATCGTCGAGAAATCCCTGGGCTCGATCGTCAAGTCCGGCAGCAGCGCGATCAACGGCGTGCTCGGCCCGGGCGAGCGGGTCAATCGCAAGGGGCTGATCTATTGTGCAACGCCCGCTAGCGATTTCGTTTGCGGCACCCTGCAACTGGCCGCGGGCATGAACCTGCATGTATTCACCACCGGCCGTGGCACGCCTTACGGCCTGGCGATGACACCCGTGGTCAAGGTATCCACCCGTACCGAATTGGCAGAGCGCTGGCCGGACCTGATCGACATCGATGCCGGACGCATCGCGACCGGGCGCGCCACCATCGAGGAGTTGGGCTGGGAGTTGTTCCACTACTACCTGGCCGTGGCGAGCGGGGAAAAGCAGACCTGGGCCGAGCGCTATCGCCTGCACAACGACATCACCTTGTTCAACCCTGCGCCGATCACCTGATCAGGCGCTGCGACGGGCAGCGGGCAATCCGCTGCCAGTCGTCCTGATAAATAAGCGTCAAAAAAGGGAATCAAATCCCTACCTCCAGTGTCGAAGTGCCACTAAACTGTCATTCTCCGTTTCGGTACCTACATTAGAGGTTTTTGCATGAAGCTCAGTCCGTTTGCGGGCAAACCTGCCCCAGCCCAGCTGCTGATCGACATCCCGCGTCTGGTCACGGCTTATTACACCGGCCAACCGGACGCGAGCGAGCCTACCCAGCGTGTGGCGTTCGGCACTTCGGGCCACCGTGGCAGCTCATTCGACTTGAGCTTCAACGAAAATCACGTTCTGGCCATCAGCCAGGCGATCTGCCTCTACCGCAGCAGCAAAGGCATCGACGGCCCGCTGTTCGTCGGCATCGACACCCACGCGCTGTCGACACCTGCCGGCGCCAGCGCGCTGGAAGTGTTCGCCGCCAATGGCGTACAGGTCATGCTGTCCAAGGACGACGAGTACACGCCGACGCCAGCCGTCTCCCACGCGATCATCTGCTACAACCGCGGGCGCAGCAGCGGCCTGGCGGATGGCGTGGTGATCACGCCGTCGCACAACCCTCCGCAAAGCGGTGGCTTCAAGTACAACCCACCCAATGGCGGGCCTGCCGACGGCGACGTGACCAAGTGGATCGAAGCCAAAGCCAACGAGTTGCTCGCCGATGGTCTGCGCGATGTGAAGCGCATGCCCCATGAGCAAGCGCTGAAAGCGGCGACCACCCATCGTCACGACTACATCCATCACTACGTGGCCGATCTCGTCAACGTGATCGACTTCGATGTGATCCGCAAAGCCGGTCTGCGTCTGGGTGTGGATCCGTTGGGCGGGGCAGGCGTGCGCTACTGGTCGGCGATTGCCGAGCACTATCAGCTGGATCTGGAGGTGGTGAACACCGAAGTCGATTCCACGTTCCGTTTCATGTGCGTGGATTGGGATGGGCAGATTCGTATGGATCCGTCATCCAGCCATGCCATGCAGGGGCTGATCGGCCTCAAGGATCGCTTCGATGTGGCGTTCGCCTGCGACCCTGACCACGACCGTCACGGTATTGTGACGCCAACCGGTGGCTTGCTGGCGCCGAACAATTACCTGGCCGTGGCCATCGACTACCTGTTCCAGAACCGTCCGCAATGGCGCAACGACGCGGCCGTGGGCAAGACCGTGGTCAGCAGTGGCTTGATCGACCGTGTCACCGCACGCCTGGGTCGTCGTTTGCATGAGGTGCCGGTGGGCTTCAAGTACTTTGCCGATGGGCTGTTCGATGGTTCGCTGGGTTTCGGTGGAGAGGAGAGCGCCGGCGCGTCATTCCTGCGCATGGATGGCAGTGTCTGGACCACCGACAAGGACGGTCTGATCCCTGCGTTGCTGGCAGCTGAAATGACCGCTCGTACCGGTCGCGATCCGAGCCAGGCCTATGACGCATTGACGCAAACCCTGGGCGAGCCGTTCTCCACCCGTGTTGAAGCGAAGGCCAACCCTCAGCAGAAGGCGGCCCTGAGCAAGTTGTCGCCCGAGCAGGTCAAGTCGACCGAGCTGGCCGGAGAGCCGATCGAGCAGATCCTCAGCCATGCGCCTGGTAACGGCCAAGCCATCGGCGGCCTGAAGGTCATCACCGCCAACGGCTGGTTCGCCGCGCGTCCATCGGGCACCGAGGACATCTACAAGATCTACGCCGAAAGCTTCATCGACCAAGGCCCACCTGCAGCGTCTGGTGGCCGAAGCGCAGGTGTTGGTGGATTCCGCCATCGGCTGATGCCCCTTGGATAAACCGCGTACGCCGCTGCCACAGAAGCACCGCGATCCCTGTAGCAGCGGCGCAAGCCGCGTCCGGCCTCAACGCGGTCCTCCAGATGCACCGCATGCGCCGCCGACGCGGCTCGCGCTGCTGCTACAGAAGCACCGCGATCCCCTGTAGCAGCGGCGCAAGCCGCGTCCGGCCTTGACGCGGTCTTCCAGATACACCGCATGCGCCGCCAACGCGGCTTGCGCCGCTGCTACAGAAGCACCGCGATCCCTGTACCAGCGGCGCAAGCCGCGTCCGGCCTTGACGCGGTCTTCCAGATGCACCGCATGCGCCGCCAACGCGGCTCGCGCCGCTGCTACAGAAGCACTGCGTGCGGCCTTGGCGTGGTCTTCCAGGTGTATCACTTCCGCCGCCGACACGGGGATCGATGGCAAACACGGCTCCTGTAGCAGCGGCGCAAGCCGCGTCGGCAGGCACCACGGAGCCCCAGGCACACCGCCTGACCCGCTCAGCGTCAGCGATAAGGATCTTTGGTATATTGCGGCTCTCGCGACATGCCCAGGAGTTTTCGTGTCATCGCAACCCACCGACAAAGACCGTCAGGCTCAGGGCCTGATTGCCCGGGGCTGGCGTTGGCTGCGTTCGCAGCAACGTGATGCCTGGTTCCATACGCCACTGATCGAATCACCTGCGCCCGAACCCTCCTGCGAACCCTCTCCCGCATCAACGTCGAAGCGGCCCGCCCGTGCGCCAAAGAAGCCCGCCACGCTACCGGCGCCACAGCCTTTGCTGTTTGCCCCCTGGCAGCTGGAACTCACTCCAGCCCTGAAGAAGACCATCAAGGCCGACGTCGCTGCGCGGCTTCCCGAACAGGCCCAACCCAGCGCCGCGCAGTGGAAGATGATCTTCAGTACCACACCGGCCACCTGCGTAGTCGCTGGCGCCGGCGCGGGCAAGTCCACGTCGCTGGTGCTCAGAGTGCTGGTCCTGCACCACTACCTGGGATTCGAACTCGACAGCCTCAGCGTCGTAACCTTCACCCGGGAGTCACGTCGAGACTTTATCAAGAAGTTGTGTGAAGTCTTTGATAAGTGGGAGATTTCATATTTATTCGAGAATCTGCGTGAAGTCGTCAGAACCTACCATTCGCTGGTTCTGCCCATGGTCCATGCGCTTCCTGGCCTGTCCGACGTTCGCGCTTTCGAGAATCTGGGCGCCGCTGGCGCAGGCGCCGAAGAAGCCAACCCCTTCCAGCTGCGTCTCAACGATACCCAGCGCCAGTTGATGAACGAGTGCTATCGCGATCTGATGACCAGCGATCCTGCATTTGCCAGTCATATCGCCAGCCTGCGCAAAGGCGCAGCCCAGTTGCGCAAGCTCGACCCGCAAGACGCAGATGTACAGAAACGCCTCAAAGCCCTGAGTCTGGCCAGTGCCCGCGATGTGGAGCTGTGCGACTTGATCGAAGATCAATGGCGCAACGCAAACGCCTGGCCTATAAAAGGGATCAAGATCGACCGTCAACCAATTGATATAAAAGGATTTACATTCCATGCCCATGGGTACATAGCCAAACTCGACACATGGGTTGTCTTGGGTTTCGATGCCAATACCGACCCCCAGTTGACCCGGCCGGGCGCCAAGATACCTGTCTGGGGTGAGTGGGCCGTAAAGCGCACCCTGTTTCAAGCTTTCTGCGATAAGTCTTTGATTTGGCTGGACAATCCAGATGATGCAAAGAAGGTCTTGGGTGCATTGAACAGCAAGGCGCTGTCCGGCCCCGGTTTCGAGTACCAGCTTCCCGGCGAGCTTTCTCCAGCGCCGCTGCTCGATTGTTTCGTGGCCGCCGCAACCTTCATCGAGAATCTCGGGTTGCAGGTAGTCGATGCCATCGACCGAATGACCTGGGACGCCGATGACCCCGAAACCGCCTTCTTTGCCGCACTACGTACCTACTGGCCAGCGCTTGAGGCGCACCTGCAGCGGCAGACCCCGCCGATCATGCTGTTCAACCGCATGTTCGCGCTGTTGGGAGAGGGCTCTGACTCCAGGGTCGGCGAGCTGCCCGATGAAGCCCTGCGCCCCATGTCCCATCTGCTGGTCGATGAATTCCAGGACATTTCCGCGCAGATCGTCGGCTGGCTTAAGGCAAGCCTTGCCGAAATCCTTCGTCGAGGTTCTTCTCTGGCTGGTGAACGAGCGGCCCAGCACAGTTCGCTGATGTGCGTCGGTGACGACTGGCAATCGATCTACGGCTGGCGAGGCAGCACGCCCAGCTACTTCATGCAGTTCAATCGCACCTTCAGTGCCCACAAGCACACGCGCATCCTGCTGATCGACAACTACCGCAGCCACCAGGTCGTGATCGACGCCGCCGAACATGTCGTCGCATCGGCGCCGGCCATACCGGGCAAGAAAGCCCAGGCGCGCACCACGTTCGCCCGCGAACCGGTGCCCGTCACCGTGCTGACTCGGGACCTTGCAGACCTTGCCCGACGCGCTGCCGAGCATCATGCGGCGGGCGATTCGATTCTGGTGCTGTATCGCCGCAACAGTGATCGCCAGGCACTGGCCGAACATATCCAGGGCCTGTTGCAGCTTGAGCAGGCGCTGCCCGTAGAGCAGCGCCGCTTGCGTCAGCTCACCTTCCACAGCGCCAAGGGGCTGCAGGCCGATGCGGTGTTTCTGCTGGGGGACTGCCAGTACGCCAGTCGCTCGCCCTACAAGAATCAGGTGTATGCCTTGGCCGGTCTGGCGCCGCCGGGGCAGGTGGACGGCTACGACAGCGCTCAGCATGAAGAAGCGCTGCGCCTGGCCTACGTCGGGATCACCCGGGCCATCCACAGCTGCTACTGGTACGTGGAAACGGCGACCAGGCCCGGCGCCCGCGCCTCCGACCGCGTCGACGCCAGCCTGCCATGCTTCAGCGATCTGCGGATCAAGCCCAAGCGCTGAATCAGGCCTGGGACATCTCCCGGACCTTGGCGGTGAGGACGTCGAAGGCGAACGGCTTGGTGATCATTTGCATGCCGTCATCGAGGAAACCGGCACGCACTTCCGCGTCCTGGGCATAGCCGGTGATGAACAGCACCTTGAGCCCAGGCCGCAGGGTACGCGCCACTTCGGCCAGTTGCCGGCCATTCATGCCGGGCAGACCGACGTCGCTGATCAGCAGGTCGATGCGCTGCCCGGACGCCAGAATCGGTTGTGCGGCACTGGCGTCGGCTGCCTCCAGGTAGCCGTAACCCAGCTCGCGCAGCACTTCGCAGACCAAGGTGCGCACCGCATTGTCGTCCTCCACGATCAACACCGTCTCGCCATTGCGCGCCATGGGTGACTCGATTACCGGCACCAGCGCGTGCGGCAGCTGCGAGGCGTAGCAACGCGGTAGATAGAGCTGCACCGTGGTGCCCTGGCCGGGTGTGCTGTCGATGGCCACGTGCCCGCGGGACTGCTTGCTGAAGCCGTAGATCATCGACAGGCCGAGCCCGGTGCCTTGGCCGATGGGTTTGGTGGTGAAAAAAGGGTCGAACGCACGGTCGACCACGGCGGGGTCCATGCCCAGCCCGGTATCGCTGACACTGAGCAGGATATAGTCGCCCGGCTCCAGATTCTGCTGGCCGGAGGTGAAGCGTTCGTCGAGATGACGATTGCCCGTTTCGACGATCACCTCGCCAGCCCCCGGCATGGCGTCGCGGGCGTTGATCACCAGGTTGAGTAGGGCGCTTTCCAGCTGATGCGGGTCGGCTTCGGCAATCCACAGTTCCGGGTCGAAGCGCAGGTGCAAGGTGATGCTCTCGTTGAGGCTGCGGTGCAGCAGCTCTTCCATCGAGCGGACCAGCTCGTTGACCTGGACCGGCTTGGAATCCAGAGACTGACGGCGGGAAAACGCCAACAGCCGGTGGGTCAGCGACGCCGCGCGGTTGGCCGAGCTGATCCCCATATCGATGAGTTTGGGCAGGTCGTCGAACTGATCGCGCTTCATGCGTCGACGCATCAGTTCCAGACTGCCGATGATGCCGGTGAGCATGTTGTTGAAGTCGTGGGCAATGCCCCCGGTCAGCTGGCCGACCGCTTCCATCTTCTGCGCCTGGCGCAGGGCTTCTTCGTTGATGCGCACCTGAGCGGTACGTTCTTCGACCTGCTGTTCCAGGTTGCCGTTGAGTTCGCGCAACTGCTGTTCGGCCGCCTTCTGCTCGGTGATATCGGTGGTTACCCCGACCAACGCCTGGATCAGGCCTTTCTCGTCAGGGATCGCCCGGGCGCGCACGTCGACCCAGTGCAGCGAACCGTCGGGCCAGCGATTGCGGAATTGCGCGGCGAAATCGGCACCCAGTTGCAAGCTGTCGATCAGCGCTTCCTGCATCATCGCTTGATCACTGGGATGAACGCACAACAGCCAATCAGAGTAATCGAAGCGAGCGCCGGCCTCGATGCCGTAATGGGCGCGGGGGTCCGGTTCGAGCAATTCAGCTGCAGCGGGTGGCAGGTCAGTTCCCAGGCGCCGAGGCGACCGGCGCTCATGGCATGTTGCAAGCGCTGTTCGCTTTCGCTCAGGTCGAGCAGACGATCCCGGGCTTCGTATTGACGGCGACGGCCACGAATGGCGGTCTTGGCCAGGCTGACCAGGGTCATGGGGTGGAACGGGCGCTCCACGAAGGTCACGTTGCCCAGGCGCGCCGCGAGGTGCATGGACTGCGCCTGATCGGCGGCGCGCTGGTGGGTCATCAGCACGATCGGCAGGTCGGACCAGGCCGGTTGCTGACTCAGATACACCAGCAGGGGCTGCATCCGGGCTTCGGACAGCGCTTCGTTGGCGATGAGGCACACACCCGCGCCCTCGCGTTGCAGGTGTGTGCAAAGCTCGTCGACATCCGCCACCGCAGCCCCCTCGATGCCCGCCTGGCCCAGGATCTGCAAGGCGACCTGGCTATCGCGTCCCAGGGGCGCCAGGACCAGCACCCGCTCCGAGGTGGGTATGGACATCTTCACTGATCGTCTGCTTCGAGCAGGGGGCGGGCTTCACCGATGTAGGTCGGTACGCCGCGCAGCACCCCTTGGAACGCGCTCAGTGGTTCGCCAACGGTCATGCCCTGACTGCTGATCTTGTATTCGCGGATGGTGTTTTCATGGCTGCCGAAGCGCTTCTTGATCACCGACACCGCACGGCGTACGTTGCCCAGCGCCTCGAAGTAGCGCAACAGGATGACCGTATCGGCCAGGTAGGTGATGTCCACCGGCGCCTTCATGTCGCCGACCAGCCCTTGCTGAGCCACGGTCATGAAGGTGGAGGCGCCCAGGCGGTTGAGGTAGAGCAGCAGTTCGTGGATGTGCAGCACCGGCGTGCTTTCGCCCATCATGGCGGCGTGGTAGCCGTTGATGCTGTCGATCACGACCGTCTTGATGGAATGCAGGTTGATGCTGGTACGCACCATGTGGGCAAACTCGCCGGGCGACTGCTCGGCGGCGTCCACCTGCTGGATGATCATCTGGCCGCGATGCTGGTAGGCCTCGAGGTCGATGCCCAGGTTCTTCATGCGCTCGAAGAGCAGGCTGAGTTCTTCGTCGAAGATGAACAGCGCGACTTTTTCGCCGCGCTCCACCGCTGCGGCGGCGAAGACCATGGAGAGCAAGGATTTACCGGTACCGGCAGGGCCGATGATCAAGGTGCTCGAACCGTTCTCGACACCGCCGCCCAGCAGCGCGTCCAGTTCGGCGATGCCCGAAGTTAGCTGGCTGCGTTCGTAGCGAGCACGGAACTCGGCCGCCACCAGACGCGGGTACACGTGAATACCGTCGGGCTGGATGGTGAAGTCGTGATAGCCACCGCGGTATTTCTGCCCACGGTATTTCATGATGCGCAGACGGCGCCGTTCGGCACCGTAGTCGGGTGCGGTTTCTTCCAGGCGAATCACGCCGTGGGCGATGCTGTGCAACGTCTTGTCCAGCGGTTCGCTGGTCATGTCGTCAAGCAGCAGCACCGTGGCATGGAAGCGGGCGAAATAGTGTTTGATGGCCAGGATCTGCCGGCGATAGCGCAGCGAACCCTGAGCCAGCAGACGCACCTCCGAGAGGCTGTCCAAAACCACTCGGGAGGGTTTTACCCGTTCCACTTCATCGAAGATCTGCCGGGTAGCTTCGCCCAGTTCCAGGTCGCTGCTGTATAGCAGGCTTTGCTGCTGTTGCAGGTCCAGCACCAATTCGGGTGGGGTCAGCTCGAACACCGTGACCCGTTCGTCCAGCTCCCAGCCATGGGAAAGGGCGCCTTCGCGCAGCTCCCTGGCGGTTTCGGACAGGGTGATATAGAGGCAGGTCTCGTTCTGTGCAACGCCATCGAGGAGAAATTGCAGCGCTACCGTCGTCTTGCCTGCGCCCGGCTGGCCTTCCAGAAGGAAGATATGGCTGCGGGTCAGACCTCCGCCCAAGATATCGTCCAGCCCGGCAATGCCGGTGGCTGCTTTGGCCGTCGTCAAAAAGGTGTCCTCGGGTAGCGGGAAGGGCTGCGTTGCGCAATGTGCTACAGCATGATACTGGACACCGTGCCGGTAGCGGGGTTCCTGTGTGGCATGACCGAAATTCGCCATTGGAACCAGGCGATTTCACAGGCCCTGTTGCAGGCTTGGATCGTCGGCGTTCTGCTGTTCCAGTTCGGCCAACAGTATCTGCACATTCTGCAACTGCCCGGTTTCTTTCCAGTACTGGATCAACAGCACCCGCGCGCGGCGGTTGGCCGGATCACGGCGCAGGATCTCTTCCAGCTGTTTCTGTGCTGCCTCGATCTGCTGCAGGTCGTGCAGGTTGGTGGCCAGCACGTAGCGGTAATCGTTGTTGTCCGGTGCCAGTTCCACCGCACGGGCGAGGGCGAGCAGGGCGTATTCGTCCTCGTCATGGGCCATCAGCCAGAGGCCCAGTTGCTGCTGCAACAGCGCCGATTGCGGATGGGCCAGCAACTGCTCGGCCAGCAAGGCGCGGGCCGAGTCGCTTTTGCCTTGTCGTTCGAGCAACTCCACTTGCACGGCAATGGCTTCAAGGTCGTCCGGCGCCAAGGTGCGGTAGCGAGTCAAGGCCTGCTCTGCCTGCTCGTAGGCCGCATCATGCAGATACAGGCGCGCCAGTTCGAGCTGAGCGGTGGCGTCGTCGGTGTGGCCTTGCAGGTCGGCGATGTAGGCGTTCACCACCTTGTCCAGGTGAGCGAAATACAGCCCCAACTCATCGACCGGCAGGCCGAGCAGGCCACGGGCGGCATGGAAGCGGATGGCCTGATCCTCGTCTTCCAGCAACGGGCCGAGCAGCACGCTGCGCTGACTTTCGGGGACGAGCCCGATTACCGCATCGATCGCGGCATGTCGTACCTGCGCCTCGTCACTGTGCAGATCGGCGCTGGCCAGTTTGAGCGCCTGCGGGCTGGGGTAGTTGTGCAGCTGGGCATACAGCGCAGCGCGGCGCTCGGGTGCAAGATCGCTGCGCGCCAGCTGCTGATAGAGCACGCGGGCCGCGCCTGGTTGACCGTTGCGGGCCTGGTTCAGGGCCTTGGTGTAGCCCTGTTGCGGTGCAACCGGCGCCGTGGTGGCGGCGGGGCGCAAGGCATACCACAGGCCTGCCAGCAGCAGCGAAAACACAATCAAGATCAGCGAAAGGCGAACGCGTTTAGACATGCAGGTATCCGAAGAGGCGCAGGCTTGGCCGGGGTATTCAGCTTGAGTCACTGCCGAGGCGCAGTCAAATCGAGAGGGCGGCGACCATTGGCAAGCCACCCATGGGTGAGGTTTACTAGCGCACCCTTTCCAACGTTCCGCTTGCCACCTGCCAAGGCCACCGCATGTCCCGCTACACGAGCCGCGACTGGCTGCCCCACGAAAAGCCGAACCTGCCGGGCTCACCCTCGACGCCCTTGCATTCGACACCCAAGCGGCTGGCGTTCGGCATCGTTGGCTTACTGGTGGCCCTGACCGGTGGCCTGGGCAACTCACTGGTGGTGGCGAACCTGCAATTTCTGCAGGGCGCACTCGGCGCCACGGCGGCGGAGATGGCCTGGCTGCCGGCCGCCTACGTGATGACCAACGTGTCGATGAACCTGCTGCTGGTCAAGTTTCGCCAGCAATTCGGGCTGCGCACCTTCACCGAACTGTTTCTGGTGCTCTATGCCCTGGTGACCTTCGGCCACCTGTTCGTCAATGATCTCGCGTCGGCCATCGCCGTGCGGGCCGCACACGGCATGGTCGGCGCGGCGCTGAGTTCGCTGGGCCTGTACTACATGATCCAGGCCTTTCCCGCCAAGTGGCGGCTCAAGGCCCTGGTGCTGGGCCTGGGTACCTCGCAACTGGCGCTGCCACTGGCTCGGGTATTCTCCGAAGACTTGCTGCAGATCGCCGAGTGGCGCGGCCTGTATCTGTTCGAGCTGGGCATGGCGCTGCTGACCCTGGGCTGCGTGTTCCTGCTCAAGCTGCCGCCGGGGGCGACCGCTTCAAGACCTTCGAACCGCTGGATTTCCTGATTTTCGCCATCTTGGCGACGGGTATTGCCTTGCTCTGCGCCGTGCTGTCGCTGGGGCGGATCGACTGGTGGCTGGAGGCGGACTGGATCGGCTGGGCGTCGGCAGGGGCGATCGTACTGATCCTCGGTGGGCTGGCCGTGGAGCACAATCGCAGCAACCCGATGCTGATGACCCGCTGGCTGGGCAGCGGCGTCGCCATCCGCCTGGCCCTGGCGGTGATTCTCACGCGCATGGTGCTGTCGGAGCAGTCCACCGGGGCGGTGGGGCTGCTGCAGGTGCTGAACATGGGCCAGGAGCAGATGCGCACCCTTTATGTGGTGATGCTCTGTGGCGCAGTGGCCGGGCTGGCCGTGAGCGCCTGGACGATCAACCCGGAGCATCTGTTCATGCCGCTGATCATCGCCCTGGCCCTGATGGCCGTGGGCTCGGCGATGGACAGCTTCTCCAGCAACCTCACGCGCCCGGCCAACATGTACCTGAGCCAGTTCCTGCTGGGTTTTGGCGGCACGTTTTTCCTGGGACCGACCATGGTGCTGGGCATGCGCCACGTGCTGACCAATCCGCGCAACCTGGTGAGCTTCTCGGTTCTCTTCGGTATCTGCAACAACCTCGGCGGATTGATCGGCGCGGCGTTGCTGGGTACGTTCCAGATCGTGCGCGAGAAATACCACTCAAGCATGATCGTCGAGCACCTGACGTTCCTGGATCCGCTGGTCCAAGCGCGCATCAGCGGCTCCGCCGCGAGCTACCTGGCGAGCATCGCCGACCCTGCGTTGCGCACGACTCTGGGCACCCGTGCCCTGGCCACCGCCGCCACCCGCGAGGCGAACGTCATGGCCTATAACGATGTCTTCATGCTGATCTGCATCATTGCCGTACTGACCATGCTGTGGATCTTCGTACGCAGCCTGTGGCTGATGAGCACTACCCGGGCGGTCACCACCGCCGCGACACCTACTGTATCCACCAGCGGCGCCAGCACTTCATGACCGAACCGACGTCCACGACCACCAACGCCATCGCCGCCACGCCCGAAGGCCAGACTCCGCCCCCCAATCCGGCAGCCACCGAACCGCGCTCGCGACGGGTGCGGGTGCTGTCCAGCCTGATCTTCGCCAGTGTGGCGCTGGTGGGCGTGGCGATCGTGCTGTATGCCTGGCAGCTGCCACCGTTCAGCAGCCACATCGAAAGCACCGAGAACGCGCTGGTGCGGGGCCAGGTGACGATCATCGGGCCGCAGCTGGCGGGCTATGTGTACGAAGTGCCCGTGCAGGACTTCCAGTTCGTCAAGGCCGGCGACCTGTTGGTGCGTCTGGACGACCGCATCTATAGGCAACGCTTGAACCAGGCGCTGGCCCAGGTGCAGGTGCAGAAAACCGCACTGGCCAACAACCTGCAACAGCGCCGCAGTGCCGAAGCCACCATCGCCCAGCGCCAGGCGGCGGTCGTCGACAGCGAAGCGCAGGCCCGCAAGGGCGCTGCGGACCTGCGCCGCAACCAGGACCTGATCAGCGATGGCTCGGTGTCGCGCCGCGAGCTGGATGTGACCCGAGCCGCCAATGCCCAGGCGCTGGCGTCGGTGGCGCAGGCCAAGGCTGCGTTGGCGATCGCTCGCGAAGACCTGCAGACGGTGATCGTCAACCGCGACTCGCTGGAAGCCAACGTGACCAACGCCGAGGCCGCCGTGGAGCTGGCCCGCATCGACCTGGACAACACCCGCATCGTAGCGCCGCGCGACGGCCAGTTGGGACAGATCGGCGTGCGTCTGGGCGCCTACGTCAACTCCGGGGCGCAATTGATGGCGCTGGTCCCCGACACGCTGTGGGTAGTGGCCAACATGAAGGAAACCCAGATGGCCAACGTGCGCATCGGTCAGCCGGTGACCTTCACCGTGGACGCGCTCAATCACCTGCGACTGCGCGGGCATGTGCAGCGCATCTCGCCAGCGACGGGTTCGGAATTCAGCCTGTTGCAGGCCGACAACGCCACCGGCAACTTCGTCAAGATCGCCCAGCGCATTCCGGTGCGCATCACCGTGGACCCGGACCAGGCCGCAGCGCAACGGCTGCGGCCCGGCATGTCGGTCGTGGTCAGCATCGACACCGGTTATGTCGTCGAGCAGGACCGCACAGATCCGCCGAGCGACGGCGCGCCCTAGGGCGGCCAAGGCGGTTGAACCCCCTGGTCGGGGCTAAACCATTTGATCTTTGCCGACGGGTCGCCTACCGTCAGCGCCGTTTGTCTTCGCCCAGTGCAGGAAGCCGGTTCGAATCCGGCGCGGTCGCGCCACTGTGATCGGCATGTTACATGTCGTCAGCCAGACCTTGCCCCTGGGATTTTCCTGAACCTGTTGGACGCGCCATCCAAGGAGTTGCCATGCGTTTTTCTGCCGTCTTTGCCCACGCCAGCGTCGCTGTCGTCGGTCTGTTCGCCGCCGGTGCCAGCCTCGCCGCCACCCACTATCCCTTGACCGTGCCCAACTGTGGAGCGCCGGTGACTGTCCAGGCGGCGCCACAGCGCGCGGTCAGCCTGGGTCAGGCGAGCACGGAGATTCTGTTGTCACTGGGCCTGGCACCACGCATGGTCGGCACCGGAGTCTGGTTCGGGCCGCTGCCCGAGCACCTGCGCGCCGACAATGCCAAGGTGCCGCGCCTGGCCGACAATGCGCCCAGCTTCGAAGCCGTGGCCAATACCGCGCCCGACATCGTGGTCGCGCAGTACACCTACCATGTCGGCCCCAACGGTGAAGTCGCCAAGCCCGAGCAACTGGCCAGTCTCGGCATCCCGTCCTACGTATCGCCCAGCGACTGCGACGGCAAGCAGGTCACCGCCACTTCCAATGCCGACGGCAGTCGCAGCCAGATGTTCTCGATGGACCTGGTGAACAAGGAAATTCGCGAGCTGGCCACCATCTTCGACGTCGAGCCTGCCGGGGAGCATTTGACCGCCCAGTTGCAAGCGCGCATCCAGGCCGCCACCGAGCGCGCCGCGCGCACCGGGCAGAAGCCCTTGTCAGTGGTGTACTGGTTCTCCAGCACGCGCCTGGAAGGGGACCCGTGGGTGGCCGGCAAGAACGGCGCGCCGGGCTACATCAATCGTCTGCTGGGTTTGCGCAACATCGTCGACAGCGACGAGGAGTGGCCTGGCGTGAGCTGGGAAAGCATCGCCGCCAGCAACCCCGACGTGATCGTCGTCGCCCGCATGCAACGTCGACTGTATCCGGCCGACGATGTCGAGAAGAAGCTGGCTTTCCTGCGCAGCGACCCGGTGACCCGTGAACTGGATGCGGTGCGCAACAACCGCATCATCGTCGTCGATGCACAGTCGCTGAATCCGTCCATGGATGTGGTGCGCGCGGTGGAAGACATCGCGGCGGGCCTCGAGCGTACACGGGCCACCCCTTGATCCAGCGCCTGGCCCGTGAAGATGGCTGGATCTGGCGCTGCCTGCTGGCCGTGCTGGCCCTCGCCACGCTGAGCGTATCGATCGCCCTGGCGGTATCGGTAGGGGAGATGGGTATCGACCTGGGCACGGTCGGCAAGGCACTGCTCAACGGCCTCGATCTGGGCGACTATGCGGTGCCGCGTATCGTCCAGGGAATCATCTGGGAGTACCGCCTGAGCCGCGCCTTGGTGGCCGCCTGTTGTGGCGCCGGTCTGGCGATTTGTGGCGCAGTGCTGCAGGCGCTGTTGCGCAACGTGCTGGCCGAACCCTATGTGCTGGGCATCTCTGCCGGCGCATCGACCGGCGCAGTGATGATCATGCTGCTGGGCCTGGGCGGCGGCGTGATCGGCATTTCCCTGGGGGCTTTTCTCGGCGCCGCGCTGGCATTCGGCCTGGTGCTGCTGCTGGCTGCGGGTGCCCGCAGCGGTCCTGCCCCGGTGATTCTCGCCGGGGTGGCCGGATCGCAGCTGTTCAATGCGCTGACCGCTTATATCGTTTCGACCTCGGCCAATGCCGAGCAGGCCCGCAGCGTGATGTTCTGGCTGCTCGGCAGCCTGGGCGGGGTGCGCTGGCCGGACGTGGGCCTGGCCGCAGCCGTGGTCGGCGCAGGCTTGTTGCTGTGCCTGTACTTCGCTCGCGCCTTGGACGCATTCGTCTTCGGTGAGGACGCTGCCGCCACCTTGGGCGTGCCCGTGGTGGCGGTGCGGCTGGTGTTGTTTGCGACCACCGCGCTGATCACCGCCACCCTGGTCAGTATCGTCGGTGCGGTGGGTTTCGTCGGCCTGGTGGTACCGCACATTGCCCGCTTTCTGGTGGGTCCGAGCCATGTTCGGCTGTTGCTCGCCTCGGTACTGATCGGCGCCAATTTCATGGTGTTGGCGGATATCGTCGCGCGCATCATCGTGCCGGGCCAGGTATTGCCCATCGGCGTGGTCACGGCCTTGGTCGGCGCCCCGGCGTTTGCCTTGATCCTTTACCGTGCGAGGCGTCGAGCATGAGCCTGCAACTGCACCACGTCAGCTGGAAGGCCGGTGGGCTGCTGATTCTCGACGACGTCAGCCTGGCCATCACGCCTGGCAGTCTGGTCGGGCTGATCGGCCCGAACGGCTCGGGCAAGTCGTCGCTGCTGCGCCTGCTGGCCGGGCTGGACCGCCCCAGCCAGGGCCACGTCAGCCTCGACGATCAGCCCCTGGCCGACCTGGCGCGGCGCACCATCGCCCGGCAAGTGGCGATGGTGGAGCAGCACGCCAGCACCGAGGTGGACATTCGCGTGGAGGAGGTCGTGCGCCTGGGTCGTACGCCCCATCGCTCGCCGTTCGCGCCGTGGCTGCGCGAAGACGATCGGGCCATTGCCCAAGCACTGGCCCAGGTCAACCTGGGCGGCCACGCGCAGCGGCGCTGGCACACCCTGTCCGGTGGCGAGCGGCAGCGGGTGCAGATCGCCCGCGCCCTGGCCCAGCAGCCCAGCGAACTGCTGCTTGACGAGCCGACCAATCACCTCGATATCCAGCATCAACTGGAACTGCTGCACCTGATCCAGGACCTGCCCCTAACCTGCGTTATGGCGATCCACGACCTGAACCTGGCAGCCATGTTCTGTGACGTGCTGGTGGTGCTCAAGGACGGGCGCCTGGTGGCCAGCGGCGCGCCGGCCCAGGTCCTGACCGAGGGCCTGATCGCCGAGGTCTACGGCGTACACGCCGAAGTCAGTCTGGCCGACGGTCGACCGCACGTGCGCTATCGGGTCTGAGCCGCGTCACTGACACATCCCGTGCCCTGTGTTAGCCTTGCGCGTTCGAGGTTCTCTGCCCGGCAGAGCTAAGACGGGAACGCGGTCCAAGCCGCGGCTGCCCCCGCAACTGTAAGTGATGAAGGCTGCGCCAAGGCCACTGCGATCGTTCGCGGGAAGGCGCTGCAGCCTCGGCCCGCAGGGCCGGCATCACGAGCCAGGAGACCTGCCTCGCCGTTCTTTCCTATTCAACCGGGCGGGGTGATCCGGTGACGAATGCCGGCGCCTGCCGTAGCGGCGCTCGTCTCGTGCCCTGCCGCGCAATCAGGGCGACCCGATGAAAACGCTGTCCAAACTACCCGTCACTATCGTCACCGGCTTCCTCGGCTCGGGCAAGACCACCTTGCTGCGGCACATGCTCGACAACGCCCAGGGTCGGCGCATTGCCGTGATCGTCAACGAATTCGGCGAGCTGGGCATCGACGGCGAGATCCTCAAGCAGTGCACCATCGGCTGCAGCGAAGAGGAGGCCAACGGCCGCGTCTACGAGCTGGCCAACGGCTGCCTGTGTTGCACGGTTCAGGAAGAATTCTTCCCGGTCATGCGCGAGCTGGTCGCTCGCCGCGCCGACCTCGACCACATTCTCATCGAAACCAGCGGGCTGGCCTTGCCCAAGCCGCTGGTCCAGGCCTTCCAGTGGCCGGAAATCCGCAGTGCCTGCACGGTCGATGCGGTCATCACCGTGGTCGACAGCCCAGCGGTGGCCGCCGGGACCTTTGCCGCATTCCCCGACCAGGTCGACGCCCAGCGCAAGCTCGATCCCAACCTGGACCACGAGTCGCCGCTGCACGAGCTGTTCGCCGACCAGTTGGCCAGCGCCGACCTGGTGATCCTCAACAAGGCCGACCTGATCGATGCCCAGGCCCTGGCCGCCGTGCGCGCCGAGGTGGCCGAAGAACTGCCGGCAGCGGTCAAGGTAGTCGAAGCCAGCAGCGGTCGCTTGCCCCTGGCGGTGCTGCTGGGCCTGGGCGCCGAGTCGGAGCAGCACATCGACGCACGCAAGACCCATCATGACCATCACGAGGGTGACGACCACGACGATCACGACCACGATGCGTTCGACTCGATCTCCATCGAACTGCCCCAGGCCGAGGAGGCCAAACTGCTGCAGGCGCTCAACGCCGCCGTGGTTCAACACGGCATCCTGCGGGTCAAGGGTTTCGCGGCGGTTCCGGGTAAACCGATGCGCCTGCTGATCCAGGGCGTGGGCACGCGTTTCGACAAGCACTTCGATCGCGCCTGGTCTGCTGACGAAGCACGCAGCACGCGCCTGGTGCTGATCGGCCAGGACCTCGACGCGCACTCGCTGCAAGCGCAACTGCGCGCGGCCCTGGAAGCCTGACCCATGCACCTGCTGAGAACCCAGCCGGGCGGCTTCGTGCCGGACGACAGCATCGCCGACCTTGGCCAGACGCCTGCCGAACTGGTGATTCTCTGCAGCGGTGATTCGCACCTGGCGCTGCTCGCCGAGGCCAGCGAGCATCTGCCGAAGGACTACCCCAGCCTGCGCCTGGCCAACCCCATGCAGGTGCAGAACCATGCCTCGGTCGACCTCTACGTCGACCAGGTGCTGCGCCACGCCAAGGTCATCCTGATTTCCCTGCACGGCGGCATCGGCTACTGGCGCTACGGCGTCGAGCAGTTGATGCAACTGGCCGAGCAGGGCGTGCAGGTCATCCTGGTACCGGGCTGCGATCGCCCCGATCCCGAACTGGCCGAGCGCTGTACGGTGCCTGCCGAGCAGGCCGACCGCTTGTGGCAGTACCTGCGCCAGGGCGGCATGGGAAACGCGCGCAACCTGTTCGGCTACCTCGGCAATACCTGGTTCGGTCGCGCCGAACCCTGCGAATCACCTCAGCCACTGCCGCGCACGGTCATCTACCATCCGGCGCAACCGACCGCCGATCTGGCCCACTGGCAGGCGCAGTGGCAAGCGCACTGGCCCGTGGTGCCGTTGCTGTTCTATCGCTCGCACCTGCAGGCGGCCAACACCGGTTTCGTCGATACCTTCTGTGCCAGGCTGCAGGCGGTCGGGCTCAACCCGTTGCCGATTGCCGTGGCCAGCCTCAAGGAAGCGGCGTGCCTTGAGCAGGTCCAGGCGTGGATGGACGAAGTGGATGCCGCGATCATCCTCAACACCACCGGCTTCGCCCAGTCCAGCCCCGAAACCCCGCACCTGCGCCCGTTTCGCCGCGACATTCCGGTGATCCAGGCCATCTGCGCCCAGGACAACCAGGCGCTGTGGCAGGCCAACGCGCAGGGCCTGGGTGCGCGCGACCTGGCCATGCACATCGCCTTGCCGGAGCTGGACGGGCGCATCATCAGTCGTGCCATCAGCTTCAAGGACCTGGCCTGGCACAACGAGCGCAGCCAGAGCGACGTGGTGTGCTACCGGGCTCATGTCGAGCGCATGGATTTCGTCGCCGAACTGGCGCGCAAGTGGGCCGCCCTGGCGCGCCTGCCCAATGCCGACAAGCGTGTCGCCCTGGTGCTGGCGAACTACCCGACCCGCGATGGGCGCATCGGTAACGGCGTTGGCCTGGATACCCCGGCGGCGGCGCTGAACATCCTGCGCGCCATGCAGCAGCAGGGTTACCCGGTCGCCGATCTGCCCGACAGCGGCACGGCCTTGATCCATGCCTTGCTCGGTGGCGTGACCAACGACCTGGAACAGCTGGACCTGCGTCCCTGTGCCCAGAGCATGGCGCTGGACGATTACCTGGCCGCGTTCGCCTTGCTGCCCGAAGCCAATCAGGCCGCCGTCCGCGAGCGCTGGGGCGAGCCGGCAGCCGATCCGATGTTCCGCAATGGCCGGATGATGATCGCCGGCCTGCGCATGGGCCTGACCTTCGTCGGCATCCAACCGGCCCGTGGCTACCAGGTGGACGTCAGCGCGGTCTATCACGACCCCGACCTGGTGCCGCCCCATGGCTACCTGGCGTTCTATTTCTGGCTGCGCCACACCTATGGCGCCGATGCGCTGATCCATGTCGGCAAGCACGGCAACCTGGAGTGGTTGCCGGGCAAGGGTGTGGGCCTCTCCGAACAGTGCTGGCCCGACGCGATACTGGGGCCGATGCCCAACATCTATCCGTTCATCGTCAACGATCCGGGCGAGGGCGCCCAGGCCAAGCGCCGCACCCAGGCGGTGATCATCGACCACCTGATGCCACCGCTGACCCGCGCCGAAACCTACGGGCCGCTGCGCGACCTGGAACTGCTGGCCGACGAGTACTACGACGCACAGATGCTCGATCCGCGCCGCGCCCAGGCCCTGGAAAAGGACATTCTGGCGTTGGTGCGCGAGACCCGCATCGACCACGAACTGCAGATGGCCGAAGGGGCCGAGCCGGCGGATTGGCTGCCACGCCTGGACACCTTCCTGTGCGATCTGAAGGAGTCGCAGATTCGTGACGGTCTGCACGTGTTTGGCGAGTCACCCCAAGGTCGTCTGCGCGCCGATACCCTGCTGGCGTTGCTGCGCATCCCTCGGGGCAACGGCCAGGGCGCTCAGGCCAGCCTGCTGCGCGCCTTGGCCAAGGCCTTCGCGCTGGGCTTCGACCCGCTCGACTGCGACCTCGGCGCCCCCTGGATCGGGCCTCTGCCCGCAGCCTTGGCCGAGCTGACCGTCGAACCGTGGCGCAGCGCCGGTGACGGTCGCGAACGACTCGAGCTGTACGCCGCACAGTTGATCGAACGCGCACTGGACGGCCCGCTTGAGCTGGGTGATGGCTTCGATGACGTGCAGCTCATTCTCGGTCACCTGCGCGACACCGTGGCGCCGCGCCTGGATGCCTGCGGGCCGGCCGAGATGCACGGGCTGCTCGCCGCCCTGGCCGGCCGCTTCGTGCCCGCCGGGCCGAGCGGGGCGCCCAGCCGTGGCCGTCTCGACGTGTTGCCCACGGGGCGCAACTTCTTTTCCGTGGACGTGCGCAACCTGCCGACCACCACCGCCTGGCGGATCGGCTTCGCCTCGGCCAACCTGATCCTGGAGCGGCACCTGCAGGACCATGGCGACCACCTGCGTCAGCTCGGCCTGTCGGTATGGGGCACGGCGACCATGCGCACCGGTGGCGACGACATCGCCCAGGCCATGGCCCTGATGGGCGTGCGCCCGGTGTGGGCCACCGGCAGCCAGCGCGTGGACGATTTCGAGATTCTGCCGCTCAGCCTACTCGACCGCCCGCGGGTGGACGTGACCCTGCGGGTGTCCGGCTTCTTTCGCGATGCCTTCGCCAACCTGCTGCGCCTGTTCGATGCCGCGGTGCAGGCAGTGGCTGCGCTGGACGAGCCCGACGACCTCAACCCCCTGGCGGCCAAGGTTCGCAGCGAACAGGCTCAGTTGCTGGCCGAGGGTGTCTCGGCGGAGCAGGCCGCCCGCGAGGCGGGCTGGCGCATCTTCGGTGCCAAGCCCGGCGCCTATGGCGCCGGTGTGCAAGGCGCCATCGACGGCCGCCTGTGGCAGACCCGCGAAGACCTCGCCGAGGCTTACCTGAACTGGGGTGCCTATGCCTATGGCGCGGATGACGAAGGCACCGCCGCACGCGCGCCGTTCGCGCGGCGCCTGGGCCAGGTCCAGGCGGTGCTGCAGAACCAGGACAACCGCGAGCACGACCTGCTCGATTCCAACGACTACTACCAGTTCCAGGGCGGCATGCTCGCCGCCGTGGAAACCCTCAGCGGACAGACGACTGCCAGTTACCACGGCGACCACAGCCAACCCGACGTGCCACGCGTGCGCACCCTGAAGGAAGAGCTGAATCGGGTGGTGCGCGCCCGTGCGGCCAATCCCAAGTGGATCGAAGGGGTCAAGCGACATGGCTACAAAGGCGCCTTCGAACTCGCCGCGACGGTCGACAACCTGTTTGCCTTCGATGCCACCACCCACCTGATCGACGACCATCAGTACGCTTTGCTCACCGACGCCTACCTGCTCGACCCGGACACCCGTGGCTTCCTGCAGGAGCACAACCCTGCGGCCCTGCGCGACATGGCCGAACGCCTGCTCGAGGCTCAGCAACGTGGCCTGTGGGCCGAGCCCGGTGACTACCGTCAGGCCGTGGAAGACCTGCTGCTGGATACCGAAGAAGATGCCTGAAGAGAACCCTGCAATGACCGACACCGTGCACTTTCCGCTGGCCGCCGTGGTGGCCGCCGATTCGCTGAAGCTGGCGCTGTGCCTGGCCGCCATCGACCCGCGCATCGGCGGCGTGCTGATCGAAGGGCCGCGGGGCATGGCCAAGAGCACGCTGGCGCGCGGCCTGGCCGACCTGCTTGCCGATGGCCAGTTGGTGACATTGCCGCTGGGTGCCAGTGAAGACCGTCTCGTGGGTACGCTGGATCTGGAAGCTGCGTTGGGTGAAGGCCGTGCACGCTTTTCGCCCGGGGTGCTGGCCAAGGCCGATGGCGGCGTGCTGTACGTCGATGAGGTCAACCTGCTCGCCGACCATCTGGTCGACCTGCTGCTGGACGTTGCCGCCAGTGGCGTCAACCGCATCGAACGTGACGGTATTTCCCATGCTCATCCCGCGCGATTCGTGCTCATCGGCACCATGAACCCGGAGGAAGGGGAGTTGCGCCCGCAGCTGCTCGACCGATTCGGTTTGAACATTGCCCTGGACGGCCAGCCCGCGCCCGCCGAACGTGGCCAGATCATCCGCCGTCGCCTGGCCTTCGACAGCGACCCTCAGGGCTTCTGTGAGCAATGGGCCCCAGCCCAGTCAGCGCTGCGGCTGCGCTGCCAGCAGGCGCGGGAACGCCTCGAATCGATCCCGCTGTGCGATCAGGCGCTGGAAGCCATCACCACCCGTTGTTTCGCCGAGGGCGTGGATGGCTTGCGTGCCGACCTGGTCTGGCTGCGCGCAGCAAGAGCCCACGCCGCCTGGCGGGGGGCTGAGCAGATTCTCGACGAGGACGTCGAAGCAGTGGCCGAGTTCGCCCTGCGCCATCGCCGCCAGGCACCGCGCCAGCCCGAGTCGAAGCCAGCGCCGCCGCCGCCCGCTGCGAGCGCCGCGCAACCTTCCGATCCGGGTCAGGGCCAGTGGGGCGACATGCCCGCCCAAGCCGTTCCGGTAGGTGAACGCCGCAGCGTAACGAGCTGGCCAAAAAAGCCCTGAGCATCCGTCCGCGCCCGGCGGATGCTCGGCCCGGCAAGGGCCACCTCGAACAAGGGCGACAGGGTGCGGCGCGCGCGGCATCGGCCGGTACGGTGGACTGGCCGGCCACGCTGCTGCAAGGACGACCACTCCAGCGCGATGACCTGCGCTGGCAGCAACGTCGCAGCGCGGCGCAGCAACTGTGGCTGGTGGTGGTCGACGCCTCTGCCTCGACGCGCCGGCATGGCGCCCTGGCCGAGGCCAAGGGCGTTCTGGCGCAGGTCTTCGACGATGCCTACCGGCAGCGCGCACGGCTGGCGTTGTTGACTGCCAGTGGCAGCGGGCCGATCTGGCAATGCCACGGCCTGAAAGCCTCGGCAGCCCTGCAACCCTGGCTCGCCGAGCTGGGCGCCGGTGGCGGCACGCCGCTGCTGGCGGCGCTGGATCAGGCCCGTGACTGGCTGGAGCAACGCGCGCGGCGTTATCCCGAGGAAGCCCAGCGCTGCCTGGTGTTCACCGACGGGCGCCTCAAGTCGCTGGACGGCGTGGCACCACTGGCCTGCCCGGCATTGCTGGTGGACATGGAGCGGGGGCCGATCCGGTTGGGTCGAGCCCGCACCCTGGCGTCGGCATTGAAGGCCGAGTATCGGCATCTGGAAGACCTGCCACGGGCCTAGTCTCAGCTGGCCCGGGGGTTGCTCAGGGCCTTGCTCCATACAGGATTGTCACAGCGAGGGCAGGGCAGTGCCTGCTGATCGCGCAGGGTTTCCAGATGACCGCAGTATTCGCAGGCATACAGGTCTTCACGGTCAACCTTGGTCAGTGACACACGATGCTCGGGCGGCAGGATCGACAGCCCCGGCTTGACGTCTTCACGCTCGTGGAAGTACAGGCTGACATCGCCATTGACCTCCAGAATGCCCAGGCGCACCTGCCCCAGGTGCTCGACGCCGCGCAGGCGCAGTTCCATCAGGAACTCGGCGTGAGTGATGTTGCCGCTCTGCAGCGCCTTGAGCTCGAACACGCCGTCGCGGATGATCAAAAACGGTTTGCCTTCCAGCCATTCGCCGAAGCGACCGCTGCGTTCGGTCAGAAAGGTGGTCAGGCGATAGAAGATGATCATCGCCACGAACACCACCAGTACTGGCAGGATGGGCACGTCCTCGTAGAAGGTCACGTCGCCTGCCGCCGAGCCCAGCGTCAGGATCACCACCAGCTCGAACAGCGAAAGCTGGCGCACCCCCCGTCGCCCGGCGATCTTGAGGAACAGGAAGACCACCACATAGGCCATCAGCGTGCGGGCGACCACCTCGCCGAGAAAGCCCATGTTGACTTCACCCAGCAGCACACGATGCCAATCGAACGCCTGCATTTCCAATCCCTTGCCTGACCAAAAGCGGCGATTGTACACCGGCGCCGCTGGCTGTCCGCGAGACGTACGGCTGACGCCCCTATCTGGCGTCAAGGGTCCGTGCTGAAGCCTTGGCGGGGGTTAAACGTCAATTTTCCGTTACCATTTTGACGTAAGTTGCAACCCGCTGTTTTTGATGTATTTTCCCGAGCACGTCCATGCAAGGAAAGGCCATGCCTGTGAATTCGAATGCCTACCCCTGCGAGCCTTGCGGACTGTTGGGGCGATAGTCAGCCCATGCGCGACCTGTACAAGCTCATCAGCAAATTCGCCGCCACCGACTCCCCGGTTCTGATCCACGGCGAGGCGGGCACCGGCAAGCAGCTGATTGCGCGTGCGCTGCACCAGCAGTCCCCGCGCAGGCAGCAGCCATTCATCGTGTTCGACTGCCAGGCTCGCACCCATCGTCCGGGCCAGACGCCGCTGTTCGCGCCCGGCTGCGGGCAGAGCAATGTGCATCCGCTGTCCGGCAGCGTGCTGCAGGCTGCCGACCGGGGAACCTTGCTGCTGCAACAGGTGCAGGACTTGCCGCTGGACGTTCAGGAGCAACTGCTGCGCTTTCTCCAGCGCAAGGCTGCAGGTGAAGTGGACGTTCGGGTGCTGGCCACCAGCGACACCGATCTGACGCTGGCCATGAGCCGGGGACAGCTGCGCGAAGACCTCTACTATCGACTCAACGTGCTGGAGATCGTCGCGGTGCCCTTGCGCGAACGCTATGGCGACCTGGCCATGCTGGCCAACCATTTCGCGCAGCGCTACAGCCGCGAGAACGGCCGACGTCATCGTCCCTTCAGTCAAGAGGCGCTTATTGCCATGGGTGAGCACGACTGGCCGGGCAACGTCCGCGAGCTGGCGAACAGGATTCGTCAGGCGCAGGCGCTGGCCCCCGGCAATCAGATCGAAGCCATCGACCTGGGGCTGGGTATCGAAACCCTGGTCACCGCGCCGATGGGCACGCTGAACGACTACAAGCACCGTGCCGAGCGTCAGGCGCTGGGCGACGTGCTGCTGCGCCACGGCGGCAACCTGAGCACGGCGGCCAGGGTGCTCGGCGTTTCACGCCCGACGCTCTACCGCCTGCTGCACAAACATCACATGCGCTGATTGCACGCTAGGGTTGATCCAGAACATGTCGAATGCTCGCCAGCACCTGCGCTTCACGCGCCAGCCAGTCACCGCTGATCACGGTGCAGGGCAGCGCGTGGGCCTGCAGCCACGCCTGGCTTTGCTGAAAAAAGGTTTGCCGTTGAGCCAGGTCAGGCTGGCAGCGCTGGCCGTCCGCGGACCATTCGACGCCTTCGGGCGAGAGCAGCAGGTGGGCATCGTAGTGGCGCTCCAGCAGCGCAGGTTCAAGCCACGCCGGGCAGTCGTCGAACAGGGTGCGGCTCCACAGCAGGTTGCTCAGCAGGTGCGTGTCGAGCAGCAACAGTGCGGGCTGGCTGTGGCGAGCGGCATCCTCCCAGGCCAGCTGACCGCGGGCGATGGTGTCGATGTCGGCATAGCAGGTGTCGCGCTGCTCCCGTTCGATGAAATGGCGCACGTATTCGCCCACCACCACGGCGCCCAGGCGCACGCGCATGCGTTCGGCCAGCCAGCTCTTGCCCGACGACTCCGGCCCGCAGAGCACAACCACTTTCATCGCGGCACCGCTTCGCTGTTGCGCCACTGGTGCCAGCCGTGAACGGCCAGCATCAGGAACAGGCCATACAGCGCGGCCGTCAGGTACAGGCCTTGGTGGACGAACAGACCGACGAAAATCGCATCCAGCACGATCCACAGTGGCCAGCACTGCACGCGCTTGTTGGCCATCCACCACTGCGCCACCAGGCTGAAACCGGTGAGCAGCGCGTCCAGCCACGGCTGGCTGGCATCGCTCCAGGTGGCCATCGCCGCGCCCAGTGCCAGGCCCGCTACCAGGCCGATGGCCAGCCCACCCAGCAGAGGTCTGGGCGCCAAGCGGGTCACCGCTGGGCCCACGGCTGTCCCATCGCCACGGGTCCACTGCCACCAGCCGTACACCTGGACGCCGGCGTACACCCCCTGCAACAGCATGTTGGAGTACAGCTTGTAGTCGTAGAACACGTACGAATAGATCAGCACCATGACCAGGCCGATCGGCCAGCACAGCCAATTCTGCTTCACGGTCAACCACACCGCGATCACGCCCAGCGTGGCGGCGAACAATTCCAAAGGCGACATGGGCAATCTCAGGCAGGTGCATGCGATGCATGCAAAGCCGGGATTGTAACCTGCGCCGCCGATACTGCGCGCGTCCTGCGCGGTTCACCCGCTGCAAAGATGAAACTTCAACTCAATCAACACTCACCGACGCCCGCGTGCGGATTTGCACAGGCTGCTCTGTTAGCATCGCGGGGCCCGACGGCAATGAGTTCTATTAAACAGACAGGACCACGCCAGGCGCGGGTCCAATTGGGGGAATGATGGATTTTTGGACCGCCATGCAGGCGCTGATTCTAGGCATCGTGGAAGGCTTGACCGAGTTCCTGCCCATTTCCAGCACCGGCCACCAGATCATCGTGGCCGACCTGATCGGTTTCGGCGGCGAACGGGCCATGGCCTTTAATATCATCATCCAGCTGGGTGCGATATTGGCGGTGGTGTGGGAGTTTCGCCGCAAGATCATGGAAGTGGTCACAGGCCTGCCAACCCAGCGCAACGCCCAGCGCTTCACCCTGAACCTGTTCATCGGCTTCCTGCCGGCGGTCGTGCTGGGAGTGATCTTCGCCGACAAGATTCATGAATACCTGTTCAACCCCATCACTGTGGCGGTCGCCCTGGTACTGGGCGGCTTCATCATGCTCTGGGCCGAGAAGCGCGAACACGCCGTGCGCGTGCACCATGTCGACGACATGCGCTGGAGCGATGCTCTCAAGGTCGGTTTCGCACAGTGTCTGGCGATGATTCCAGGGACCTCGCGCTCGGGCTCGACCATCATCGGCGGCCTGCTGTTCGGTCTGTCGCGCAAGACCGCCACCGAGTTCTCGTTCTTCCTGGCCATGCCGACCATGGTCGGTGCCGCGGTGTATTCGGGCTACAAGTTTCATCACCTGTTTCAGCCAGCCGACTTCCCGGTGTTCGCGCTGGGCTTCGTGGTGTCGTTCATCTTCGCCATGATCGCCGTGCGTGGTCTGCTCAAGTTCATCGCCACCCACAGCTACGCCGTGTTCGCCTGGTACCGCATTGCCTTCGGCCTGATCATCCTGGCGACCTGGCAGTTCGGCTGGATCGATTGGTCCAGTGCGCAAGGCTGATCCGGCGCCCGAACGGGCGTCTGCGCGACCGCGCGGTGGTCAGCAACGCCCGGTGCAATTCCTGGCGCTGAAAATCACGGTATTCGTCGTGCTGTGCCTGCTGCCCTTTCTTGGCCTGTTGCGCCTGGCGATGGCCGGGCACCCGTCGGTGCTGGCGGTCTATGCACTGATGAGCCTGTTGACGGTGGGCTTGTACTGGCACGACAAGCGCCAGGCCCAAGGGCAGGGCCAGCGCACCCCGGAAAAACTGCTGCACGGCGCCGAACTGCTGGGCGGCTGGCCAGGCGCACTCATCGCCCAGCAACTGTTCCGGCACAAGACGCGCAAGGTTTCCTATCAGTTGGTGTTCTGGCTGATCGTTGCGCTGCACCAGGCATTCTGGTTCGATCAGGTCATCTTTGCCGGGCAACACCTGGGCCTCACGTTCTGACCCTGGCTTCCAGCCTTTCCCCCATGAAAAATGCCCCCGCACAGTGTGCGGGGGCATCGGGTGTTGCGCGCGTTGGCTGAGTGCTTAGTGCGCAGCCGCACCACCGTGGGCAGCGGCCAGCTTCTTGGCCTCTACCAGGTGGGCTTTGAGCTTAGGCAGGGTCTCGGTGGCGAATGCCTTGAGTTCGGCATCTTCACCGTTCTTGATTTCGTCTTCGAAGATCTCGATGGTCGCTTCGTGCGCCTTGACCTGGTTGTTGGCATAGGCCTGGTCGAACGACTTGGCCGAGCGCAGTTCCAGAATCATCGCCTTGGCCTTGTCCAGCAACTCGGCATTGTCCGAGACGTCGATGTTCTTCTTGTCAGCCAGTGCCTTGAGCTTCTGGTTGGCGGCAGTGTGGTCCTTGACCATCATGTCGGCGAAGGTTTTCACGTCCGCAGCGGTGCCTTTTTCCAGCGCCAGCTTGCCTGCTTCGACTTCGGCAACGCCTTTGGCGGAGGCGTCCTCGACGAAATCATCGGAGGCGGCGAAGGCGCCATGGCTGGCGAGCGAGACGGAAAGGGCGAGGGCAGCGGCGTAGAATTTGGATTTCATGGTCAATTCCTTGTGTAGGGTATGAAGCGGACTGAGCGTTGCAGGCCGTGAAAGTGTGACTGCTGCCGGAACGCAGCAGTTTCATCGGATGTGCATCCATCGCTGAGTGCACGCGGCGTATGGCGATTCAGCCCTTGCTGTGCTCGTCGGACGTCGGGGCAATGGCGACGCCCCGTGGTCCGGCGAAGCCCCAGATGGCCAGCCCGACCAGCGGGAAGATGAAAATCAGTACGGTCCAGCCAATCTTCGTGCCGGAGCTCTTGGTGCTTTTCCAGATGCTGGCCAGCGCCCACAGATCGAGCAGTAACACGATGACCGCTGCGGCGGTCCAGAAAATCGACGTTTCCATGTGTAGGCTCATTGATCAATGTATGTCCTACAGGGGAGGCCCCCCGTGCTCGGCAAGTTCAACCGGATCGGTGGGTGGTGCCGTTTTCGCCTCAATGGGCGTGCCGGCTGCCGGTCGGGTCCTGGATCTGGATGACCTGTCCTTTGCTCCCTGCGTCTGCACCGGGGTCGATCTGGGGTGTGGGAATGTCGGCACGCTGCCGTTTCTTCTCCGCGCTGTCGATGCCGAAACGCTTGTCCCGCTCGCGCACCAGCGCCGGGTCGACCTGTCCATCGCCCGTGAAGCCCATCATCAGTTGCGGCACCCCCAGCGGCAGCTGCTTGTCCAGGTCGGTGTGCCAGGTGTGCCAGGTCTTGCCGTAGGTGTTCACCAGCTTGTCCATCAGGGCGTGTTCGGCAGGCGCGGGAATGCCCGGGGCGATCAGCTGGCCAGACTTCACTTCGTGAACGTGGCTGTGCCATAACGCTTTTTCCGCTTTGGGCAGTTGGGCGAAAAGCCGGGCGCTGATGATGTATTCCACGCCCATCAGCTTGGCGTCCTTGACGTTGCCGTCATAAATGACGCACTGGATCACTTCCTCGTTGAGGATGGCGCAGTAGTGATGGGCTTCCATCTGCGCGCCGGGGTGCCCGTTGTAGAAATGAAAGCCATCCAGATAGGCGTTCAACTCGTTGATGGGCGGACGTGACTGCAGCGCATTCGCGCCCGCGTCGAGGGTTTTGGTCAGGGCCGTGGTCGGGGCGCCGGGCGCGTCCACCTTGGATGCGCTGTTGTTGCCGGCGCATCCGGCCATGGCCAAGGCGACCAGGCACAGCAATGGAGTGCGCGCGGTGCGGCGTGGCGAGAAGAGCGAGCGGGTGCTCATGCTGGAGTCCTTTTCAGTGAGGAAAGTACGGCCCTGGATCGAACGATCAGGCCACACAGGGCACTTCATAGAGTGACCGGCACCGTCAGGGTTCAGCTCGGCGAGGGCCGCGCGCCCGTCTGTACAATATTTCACGGAACCGGGGTGTGACTTGGCCCATCCTATGCTGTGTCAGAACCTACCCCCGAGGTTTTGCCAAGGAAGAGCGCCGCGATGGTCCGTCGTTGTGCAGTAATCGTTTCTCTGCTGCTGTTGAGCCTGCTTTCGGTGCAGGCTCAAGCGAATCCTCACGCCCGCTGGAACGTGGGCTATCACCTGCTGACCTTCAACGACCCGCTCGACGATCAGCCGATGCACGCCTATGCCTTCTATCCGACCCAGGACCGCACACATCCGGCGCGTCTGGGCGGCTACAGCATCGATGCACAGCAGGATGCGGCAGTCGCCATCGGTCGCTTCCCGCTGTTGATGCTGTCCCACGGCAATACCGGCACGCCGCTGGCGCTGCATGACTTGATCACCGCGCTGACCCGCAAGGGCTTCGTCGTGGTAGCGGTCGTGCACCCGGGCGACAATGCCCAGGATCACAGCCGGTTGGGCAAACTCAGCAATCTCTACGGACGGCCGCTACAGATCTCCCAAGCCATTACTGCAGCGCTGGGTGATTCGATGCTGTCGCCTTTCGTGAACACCCATGCGGTCGGTGTGATCGGTTATTCGGCAGGCGGCGAAACGGCCTTGATTCTGTCCGGTGCACGGCCTGATCTGCAGCGTCTGCGCAAATACTGCGAAGAGCGACCCTACGACGCCGATGCCTGCCAGACCCGCGGGGAACTGGAAGCCGATCGGGATGACCTGACCCCCGAGGCCGACCCACGGGTGCGTGCACTGCTGTTGATGGCGCCGTTGAGCCTGATGTTTGGCCGCCAGACCCTGGCCGAAGTCCATCTGCCCACCCTGATCTACAGCGGCGACAATGACCAACTTGTGGCCATCGACAAGAATGCCGAAGCGCTGGCGCGCAAGTTGCCGGGCAACACCGACTATCGCCTACTGCCCGGCGCCGGTCACTTCGTGTTCATGGCTCCGTGCACGGACGAACAGCGTAGCGCCTCGCCGGCGCTGTGCACCGATGCCGACGGCGTGGACCGCGAAGGTATCCACCGCGACCTGATCCACGAGGCGGGCAAGTTCTTCACCCACACCCTGGGTCGACCTTCACGCGCCGGCCTGCAGACCGCCGATCACTGATCCTGTCGCGACAGCCACGCGGTCAGCCCCAGGGCGATCAGGGAGAGGCCGGCCGCCAAAGCGAAGATCGAGCCATAGCCAAATCCGGCAGCCACCGCGCCCATCACCGGCCCGGCGATCGCCAAGGCCAAATCGAAGAAGACAGCGAACGCACTCAGGCCCGCGCCCCGGCTGGTGCCGGGTACCTTGTGGATGGCCAGCACGCCCAAGGCTGGATAGACCAGCGACAATCCCAACCCGGCCAAAGCCGCGCCCGCCAGGGTGAAGATCGGTGAAGGAGCCAGCCACAGCATGGCCAGGCCGACCACTTCGGTGGCGATACAGGCCATGGCCACGGTGGAGCCACCCAGATGGTTGATGCTGTTGATGAACACCAGGCGAGCCGCGATGAAACTGATGCCAAAGGCGGTCAGGCACCACGCCGCGCCTTCCCAGCCGCGCTCCACGTAATACAGGGTGATGAACGTGGTGAGGGTGCCATAGCCGATCGAGGCCAGCATCAGGCTCATGCCATGGGGCGCGACTCGGCCGAAGGCGGACCAGAACGGCATGCGCTCACCTCGCACCACGGGTGACGCCGGTGTGTCACGGATCATCCACAAGCCCAGAGCGCTCAGGGCCATGAGCGCAACGCCCAGGCTCCAGAACCCGGCGAAGGCCACCATCAATACCCCCAGCGGGGCGCCGATGGCGATGGCGCCGTAGGAGGCGATGCCGTTCCATGAAATCACCTTGGCCATGTGTTCGGCGCCCACGCGGCTGATTCCCCAACTGCTGGTACCCACCCCAATGGCGCCCTGCGCCAGGCCGAGGACCACACGCCCGGCGATCAGCACGCCCAGGCTCCACTGCGGCACGCTGTGCAGAAACACCGAGACGAACGTCAGCGCTCCGCTGATGCCGATACCGATCAGCCCATAGACGATGGTGCGCTTGGTGCCCAGCGCGTCAGCCATGCGTCCGGCGCTGGGGCGGCTGAGCAAGGTTGCTAGGTATTGCGCGCCGATCACCACACCTGCGGCCACGGCGCTGAACCCCAGCTGGTCGTGCACGTAGCCGGGCAGCACCGCGATGGGCAGGCCGATGGAGATGAAGGCAATGAACGTGTAGAACACGATGGAGATGATTTGCAGGGTGATCGACGACGAAGAGGGCGTTGCAGGTTGGGCAGACTCGGTCATGGGCTCGTTCGCAGGCGTGCGGTTGAGGTCCCCTTGCACAGGGAACGTTGGTTAAAGCAAAGCAGGCTATCGATTATTTGCAACCCTCGAATGATCCCCGCTGTAGCAGCGGCGCAAGCCGCGTCCAGCCCCACCGCGTTACATCAGCCACACCGCATGACCCATGACGCGGCTCGCGCCGCTGCTACAAATACGGCGCAAGCCTCGTCCGGCCCCACTGCATTGCATCAGGCACACCGCGTGGCCCCTGACGCGGCTCGCGCCGCTGCTACAAATACGGCGCCATCCGCGTCCAGCCCCACCGCATTACATCAGGCACACCGCGTGGCCGGTGACGGGGCTTGCACAAATCCCTGTAGCAGCGGCGCAAGCCGCGTCCGGCCCCACCGCATTGCATCAGCCACATCGCATGACCCATGACGCGGCTCGCGCCGCTGCTACAGGGGTTGTTCCAGCAACGCGATGGTTTTCGCATCGCTCTCGCCGTCGAAAAACCGATCCAACACTTGCTGGAAGCACACCTGCTCCGGCGCCACGCTGGCAAACAAGGTCATGCACGAGCGCAACTTCATGTCATCGGGGGTGCCGAACATCGCCCTGGCGCTCTGACCGGAATGCTCCAGCACCGTGCGTGTGCATTCCAGCAGGCGCGCACCCAATAATGGATTGTTCAGATAAGCCGTCGCCTCGGCCGCACCGCTGATCGCATAGAAGCGCGCCGTCTCGCTATGACCGAGGCCAGCCAATTGGGGAAAGATGAACCACATCCAATGGCTGCGTTTGCGACCACTGCGCAGTTCTTCGAGGACATCGGGGTACACGGCGCGCTGGGCGTCGATGAAGCGGTTGAGATCGAAAGTGTCGTTCATGGCCGTTGGATCCCGCAGTACTTGAGTGCAGTTGGGGCCACTCAAGTACTGCAGAGTTCATTCTGCTGCGTACAAGAGCTCCCTACAAATGACCCTGCTCCCTCTGATTCACCGTGTCGCCGTATAAATTTCTCCGGGCCTTACCGGCCATTCATAAGCGTACGGGAGAATAAGTTTGAGTTCATCAGTTCATAGCCACACGCCTTCAGTCGTGGCGGTCGACAGTCGAGGGCTGACGCTGCGCGACATTGCCTACCACCGTCACCCTGGTGCGCCTGGTCTCACAGACAGTCGCATCACTCGATATGATCATAATTATGGAGGTTTCACGGTACTTGAAGCAGACCCGCGCCTTCACGGGGTAGGGCTGACCAATTTCACCTACGTGCGCAGCCTTGGCGGCAAGGCATTGCGCGTTCACAGCGCCGATACCGGGATTGTCCTGTCCCTGGAGGACGCTGCCGGGCGGCCCGCCGTTGCAATTTCTCACATCCAGCAAACGGAGACAGGCCGATTGGATCTGAGCCAAGCCGTCAACAGCACTTGGCAGTATGAGGATTGCGCCTTGCCTGGTCGTCCGGTGAGCGTGACGCAGCAAGTTGGAGCGGCTCTACCCCAGGTCAGCGAGCGTTTTGTCTATGCAGGCAATGCTGACGCCGAAAAGGCGATGAACCTGGCCGGCAAAGTCTTCATGCGCTACGACGGCGCCGGGTTGGAGTGTACTGACGCGTTCTCTTTGGCCGGGCCTGCGAGCTCTGTCACAAGGTGGCTGGTGAAGGAGGGCGATGATCCGAACACAGTCTCCAATTGGTTCGGCAACAGCGTCCAGGCATGGAGCCAACTGCTTACTGATGTTGGTTACACCACCAAACGAGCGATAGATCCAACCGGCGGCACGCTCGCAACGACCGATGCTTGCGGCAACGTGCAATGCGTCGAATACGACGTTGCCGGGCTTGTGACCCGCAGCTCTCTGGTATGGCAGGATCTTGCGCCTCAGGTCATCCTCGAAGAAGTGGAGTACGGCGCGACGGGGCAGAAGCAGCGCGAGAGGCACGGCAACGGCGTAGTCGTTCACTACGACTACGAGCAAGACACAGAGCGTCTGAGCCGGATCAGAACCGTGCGCCCTGCAGGCCATGCCGCCGGCGCACGAACATTGCAGGATCTGCGCTATACATACGACCGGGTGGGTAACGTTGTCAGTGTCAGCAACGAGGCACAAGAAACGCGCTATTGGCGTAACCAGAAAGTGCAACCGCTGAACACCTACACCTATGACAGTTTGTACCAGTTGGTGAATGCGTCCGGGCGCGAAATGGCCACTGGCAGGCAACCAGCCGCCCGTGGGCGAATGCCCACGGCCATGGCTTTACCCGACACCTCCACTTACACCCTCTACAGTCGAAGCTACAGCTACGATACAGCTGGCAATATGACGCAAATCCGTCACAGCTCTCCGGCAAACGATAACAATCACACCACTGCGATTACGATCAGTGACACCAGCAATCGAGGAGCAGTAAGCACATTGGCCGCAGACCCCTCAGACGTTGAGGCCCTGTTCGGCACAGGCGGACAGCAGCTTCAGCTCCGGCCCGCTCAAGCGTTGACATGGACACCGTCGGGCGAGCTGGCCCGAGTGACGCCTGCGACCACCAAACAGGACAGTCGCGACCACGAAAGCTACCTGTATGGCCACGACCGCCAACGTGTCACTAAGACCAGTCTGATCAGTCACACCGACGGGACTCATAGACGGCAAGTGGTGTACCTGCCAGGCCTGGAACAGCGCAGCTCGGCAATTGACGAGCAGGTCACTGAGCATCTGCAGGTCATTACGATGGAAGTGGCTGGTCGAACAAGCGTGCGAGGCTTGTACTGGGCATCAGGCCTACCGGAAGGGTTGAGCAATCATGTATTGCGTTATACCTACGACAATCTTATCGGCAGCAGTGGACTGGAAGTCGACGGCGGCGGCATGGTGATTGGCGACGAAGAATATTATCCGTATGGCGGAACCGCGCTATGGACAGCACGTAGCCAAACCGAGGCCAGATACAAGTCGGTCAGGTATTCGGGCAAGGAGCGCGATGCGACGGGGCTTTACTACTATGGCCATCGATACTATCAGCCATGGGCAGGTCGATGGTTGAGCGCGGACCCGGTAGGGACCGTGGATGGGTTGAATCTGTATCGTATGGTGAAAAACAACCCGGTGACGCTCAGGGATAATGACGGACGTGTTGCCACCGAAGCCAATGAGGTCGCCGGCGGCATCACGCTCGCCGATACATTCAAGCCGGGAGATATAGTATATGGGCTGGATGCGCCCCGCAAAAAAGCGGTTTCAACGTTGATAGCCGCAGGATTCAAGCAAAAGGAACCCATCAAGCCCCCCACCAAAAACCTGCTGGCAGTCCTGCGACAATCACTTCGCAAGCCCAGCATCAAGAGCAACATTCTTATCCAGAACGACATTACCAACGCCGTCTGGGACGCCACCGACCCTTTGAAATACGCGGACGACCGGACCATCGGCAAACAATTGAACGACGCCGGTCGAGCTATCCAGTTCAAGTCGTTCCTGGCGGTGCATCCCAAGTACAACGTGAAAGATCAGGAGGATGCTCGACTCCTGCAAAGCCAGCCCTTCAATGCCATGAAGCTGGGTGTTCCATTGTGGAAAAAAACGAGTAAGGCAGGGCTCGAATTCCAACTATTGGTCAGGCAGCAACCCCTGCATTTCGTAGCCGATGTCATTGGCGATGACATCGGTGCGGTGGTCTCAAAACAAGGGCATGGCGCAAGTATTACCTCCAGCGAACTGCGCTGGCTGTATCGGCATAGAAACCTGCCCGAAGTTCGTGCGAACCTTTTCTTCTACAAGGATGGCAATAAAGTCTCTCACGACTCGATATTCGGCAACGCCAACTGGGCCAATTATCGTCCCAAGAAAACGTATTCGGGGTCTGGCGGACACGCGTCACGGCACCTTGGGTCGACTGTCGGCCACCGATGAAGGCAAAAGGCGACAGGTGTGCTTGTCGGCGTATCCACCTTGGGCTTTACTGGAACCAGCGTCCAACAAAATCACAAGAGACGATGCCGATGAGCAACTCCCTGAAAACCCGCAAAAACGACAGCCATGTCGACGCCTGGGCCATAGGCTTCATGATCGTGGTGGTCATGGCGACAGCGGTGTACTGGTTCAGCCGAGGCTGACCCAGTACGGCAAGCTGAGTCTGCCTCAGTTGTCATAACCCAGATTGGGCGCCAACCAGCGCTCGCTGACGGCCAGATCCTGCTGCTTGCGCGCCGTGTAGCTCTGCACCTGGTCGCGATCGATCTTGCCCACGGCAAAGTATTGCGCCTGAGGGTGAGCGAAATACCAGCCGCTGACCGCCGCTGCCGGGAACATCGCGTAGTGCTCGGTGAGCGTCACGCCGCTCTGCCCGTTGTGATCGAGCAGGTCGAACAGCGTACCTTTCTCGGTGTGGTCCGGGCAGGCCGGGTAGCCGGGGGCAGGGCGGATGCCCTTGTACTGTTCCTTGATCAGCGCCTCGTTGTCCAAGGTCTCCTCGGGGTCATAACCCCAGTGCTTTTTGCGCACCTGCTGGTGCAGCCACTCGGCGCAGGCCTCGGCCAGCCGGTCGGCTAGTGCCTTGACCATGATCGAGTTGTAGTCGTCGCCGTTGTCCTGATAGGCCTTGGCCACCTCTTCGGCACCGATGCCTGCCGTGGTGATGAAGCCGCCCACGTAGTCCGTCACGCCGCTGTCCTTGGGTGCCACGAAGTCGGCCAGGGAGAAGTTCGGCTTGCCATCGGTCTTGATGATCTGCTGACGCAGGTGATGCAGACGCGCCAGCGGCTGGCCGTCGTCGCCGTAGACCTCGATGTCGTCATCCTCGACCTGGTTGGCCGGCCAGAAGCCGAACACCGCCCGGGCACGGATCAGCTTCTCGTCGATCAGCTTGCGCAGCATCGCCTGGGCATCCTCGAACAGGGCCGTGGCCGCTTCGCCCACCACCTCGTCGGTGAGAATGCGCGGGTACTTGCCGGCCAGGTCCCAGGCGATGAAGAACGGCGTCCAGTCGATGTACTCGGCCAAGACATTGAGGTCGATATCGTCCAGCACCCTGGCGCCGGTGAAGGTCGGCTGCACCGGGTTGTAGCTGCTCCAGTCGAAGCTGGCCTTCGCCGCGACGGCCTGGGCGTAGCTCAGACGCTCGGTGCGTGCGCTGCGGTTGGCGGTACGTTCGCGAACATCGATGTACTCCAGGCGGGTCTTCTCGACGAATGCGGGCTTGAGCTCCTTGGACAGCAACTGGGTGGCAACCCCCACCGCGCGTGAAGCGTCGGTGACATAGATGACCGCGTCGTTGCTGTACTTGGGTTCGATCTTGACGGCAGTGTGCGCCTTGGACGTGGTCGCGCCGCCGATCATCAAGGGCAGGTGGAAATCCTGGCGCTGCATTTCCCGGGCAACGTGGACCATCTCGTCCAGCGAAGGGGTGATCAGGCCGGACAGGCCGATGATGTCGCACTTCTGCTCACGGGCGACCTGAAGAATCTTGTCGGCCGGAACCATCACGCCCAGGTCGACGATGTCGTAGCCGTTGCAGCCCAGCACCACGCCGACGATGTTCTTGCCGATGTCGTGCACATCGCCTTTCACCGTCGCCATCAGGATCTTGCCCTTGGCCTCGGGCTTGTCGCCTTTTTCCAGCTCGATGAACGGAATCAGGTGGGCCACGGCCTGCTTCATCACCCGCGCCGACTTGACCACCTGGGGCAGGAACATCTTGCCCGAGCCGAACAGGTCGCCAACGATGTTCATGCCCGACATCAGCGGGCCTTCGATGACCTCGATCGGGCGTTTGAACGATTGCCGGGACTCCTCGGTGTCCTCGACGATGTGCGTGGTGATGCCCTTGACCAGCGCATGTTCCAGGCGCTGATTGACCGGCCAGCCGCGCCATTCCTCGGTTTCGGCTTCCTTGACGCTGCCGTCGCCCTTGAACTTGTCGGCGATGGCGAGCAGGGCGTCGGTGCCTTCGGGCGTACGGTTGAGGACCACATCCTCGACACGCTCGCGCAGCTCGGTGGGGATCTGGTCATAGATCTCCAACTGGCCGGCGTTGACGATACCCATGGTCAGACCGTTGCGGATGGCATGCAGCAGGAACACGGAGTGAATCGCCTCACGCACCGGGTTGTTGCCACGGAACGAGAACGACACGTTGGACACGCCGCCGCTGGTCAACGCATAAGGCAGTTCATCGCGGATGTAGGCGCAGGCATTGATGAAATCGACGGCGTAGTTGTTGTGCTCCTCGATGCCGGTGGCCACTGCGAAGATGTTCGGGTCGAAGATGATGTCTTCCGGCGGAAAGCCGACCTGATCCACCAGGATGTCGTAGGAACGCTTGCAGATCTCTTTCTTGCGCGCTTCGGTGTCGGCCTGGCCGGCCTCGTCGAAGGCCATGACCACCACCGCAGCGCCGTAGCGCTTGCACAGCTTGGCGTGGTGAATGAACGCGTCGACGCCTTCCTTCATGCTGATCGAGTTGACGATGCCCTTGCCCTGGATGCACTTGAGCCCGGCTTCGATCACTTCCCACTTGGAGGAGTCGATCATGATCGGCACCCGGGAGATGTCCGGCTCGCCCGCGATCAGGTTGAGGAAGGTGACCATGGCCTTCTGCGAGTCGAGCATGCCCTCGTCCATGTTGATGTCGATCACCTGAGCGCCGGCTTCCACCTGCTGCAGGGCGACTTCCAGGGCCTCGGTGTAGTTCTCCTCGCGGATCAATCGGGCGAAGCGCGCCGAACCGGTGATGTTGGTGCGCTCGCCGACGTTGACGAACAACGACTGGCGATCGATGGTGAACGGCTCCAGGCCCGACAGGCGGCAGGCCTTGGGGATCTCCGGAATGGCGCGCGGCGGGTAGCCGGCCACGGCGTTGGCGATGGCTTCGATATGCCCGGGCGTGGTGCCGCAGCAGCCGCCGACGATATTGAGGAAGCCGCTCTGGGCGAATTCTTCGATGATCTTCGCGGTTTCCGACGGCAGTTCGTCGTATTCACCGAAGGCATTGGGCAAGCCGGCGTTGGGGTGGGCGGACACATGCGTGCCGGCCTTGTTCGACAACTCTTCCAGGTAGGGACGCAGCTCGCTGGCGCCCAGCGCGCAGTTCAGGCCCACCGAAATGGGCTTGGCATGGCTCACCGAGTTCCAGAAGGCTTCGGTGGTCTGCCCGGACAAGGTCCGGCCCGAGGCGTCGGTGATGGTCCCGGAGATCATGATCGGCAGCTCGAAGCCCAGTTCTTCGTAGACGCCTTGCACGGCGAAGATCGCTGCCTTGGCGTTGAGCGTGTCGAAGATGGTCTCGATCAGGATCAGGTCGGCGCCGCCTTCGATCAGGCCCTTGGTGGCTTCGGTGTAGTTTTCCACCAGCTCGTCGAAGGTGACGTTGCGGTAGCCGGGGTTGTTGACGTCCGGGGATAGCGAGCAGGTGCGGCTGGTCGGGCCCAGCACGCCAGCCACGAAGCGTGGCTTGTCCGGCGTTTCCAGGGTCTTGGCATCGGCGACCTGGCGCGCCACCCGCGCACCTTCGACGTTCAACTCGTACACCAGCGATTCCATGCCGTAGTCGGCCTGGGACACCTGGGTGGCGTTGAAGGTGTTGGTTTCCAGAATGTCCGCACCGGCGTCCAGATAGGCCTTCTCGATGGCGGCGATCACGTCCGGACGGCTGAGCAGCAGCAGATCGTTGTTGCCCTTGACGTCGCTGGGCCAATCGGCGAAGCGCTCACCGCGGTAATCCTCTTCCTCGAGCTTGTAGCTCTGGATCATCGTACCCATGCCGCCGTCGAGAATCAGGATGCGCTCTTTGAGGGCTTGCTGGAGAGCGTGAAGGCGAGCACTGCGGTCGGACATGGGAACCACTCTTTCAGAAAATTCGGACACTGTGACAGGGTGCGGATAATAGCAAACCTGTGCGCTATTTGATCACGAAGGGCATGTCCATGAATTTCGCTCATGTTGAGAGTCAGCCATTTAGTCGAATCACGTGCTTCCTGCCGATTGTGAAACATCAGCGCATCAGCTCAGGCATCGACGAAATGCGCGACCTTTTCCGGATTTTTGCAGTCCCACCCCCCGGAATGCCCCGAAAAGGGGCGCGAATTCTCGTTTCAAAAGGCGGTACGCATGCTGATTTCGCTTCAAGCTCTACGGGCCCTGGCCGCCTGGATCGTGGTCTGTCATCACTTCATGCAGATCTTTTTCGACTTCCACGCCTCAGGCCCCATCGGTCAGTTCTTCACTGACCGGGGTGCGGTGGGCGTCGACATCTTCTTCGTCATCAGTGGGCTGGTGATCTACCTCTCGACCCAGGACAAGCAGATGCCCGCAGGGCGCTTCCTGCTCAACCGCATCATTCGCATCGTCCCGGCCTATTGGCTGTACACCGCGCTGATGGGGTTGATGCTGGTCAGTCTGGGTCAATGGCTGCCGCACGCCGCCATCGACCTGCCGCACTTCATCCTGTCGCTGCTGTTCATCCCCTCGGAAAACCCCGGCGGCTACGGCCTCTACCCGACGCTGAACGTAGGCTGGACGCTCAACTACGAGATGTTCTTCTATCTGTTGTTCTCCCTGGTGTTCACCGTGCCGCAGCGCTACCGGCCGTTGATCGTCGCCGCCGCCCTTGTGGCGGTCAGCGAAGTGCTCGGGCGCTATGGGGTGGTCAGCCGTTTCTATCAGAACAACATCATCTACGAGTTCCTGCTCGGCATCGGCATCGGCATGCTCTATCGCCGCGGCTGGATCGCCCAGGGCCTGTGGTTGCCGCTGGCGGTGATCATCGTGTCGGCGCTGCTGATCTATCACCTGGATTCCAGCGACCGTCTGCTGCACTGGGGCCTGCCCAGCGCCTTGATCGTGCTGGCCTGCGTGGCCATGGAACCGCACTTCCGTGGCAGCCGCATCCTCAAGGCGTTGGGCGACTGCTCCTACTCGGTTTATCTGGTGCACGTGCTGGTGCTCTACGGCGGCTGGCTGGCCAGCGTGCGCTGGCACCTGAACCCGTATTGGGTGTTTGCGTTCTGCGTGCCGACCATCGCCCTGGTGTCGTGGGCCAGTTACGTGTGGATCGAAAAGCGCCTGTATCGCCGGGTCAAGCATTGGACCGACGCACGTCTGGATTCGAATGCGATGGCGCGTATCAACTGATTCCCGACCAAAACAGTCAGGCTTTGTCAGCGTCGCCGGATTCGCGTAAACTCCTGGCAAGTCTGTGAGGAACCACTATGAGCGCTATAACGATTACCGACGCTGCGCACGATTACCTGGCCGATCTGCTGAGCAAGCAGAACACCCCCGGTATCGGCATACGCGTGTTCATCACCCAGCCAGGCACCCAGTACGCAGAGACGTGCATTGCCTACTGCAAGCCGGGTGAAGAGAAGCCGGAAGACACCGCGCTGGGCCTGAAGAGCTTCACCGCCTGGATCGACGCGGTCAGCGAAGCCTTTCTCGACGACGCCGTGGTCGACTACGCCACCGACCGCATGGGCGGGCAGCTGACCATCAAGGCACCCAACGCCAAGGTGCCGATGGTCAACGCCGACAGCCCCGTCAACGAGCGCATCAACTACTACCTGCAGACCGAGATCAATCCCGGTCTGGCCAGCCATGGCGGCCAGGTCAGCCTGATCGACGTGGTCGAGGACGGCATCGCCGTGCTGCAGTTCGGCGGCGGTTGCCAGGGTTGCGGGCAGGCTGACGTGACCCTGAAGGACGGTATCGAGCGCACCTTGCTCGAACGCATCCCCGAGCTCAAGGGCGTACGCGATGTGACCGACCACACCCAGAAAGAAAACGCCTACTACTGATCGGCGTGGTTCGAGCACCGACTCGCTGCCTCCGTGCAGCGTCGGTGCCGGGCCTTACTGGCCGAAGCGCTGTGCATACCCCTGGGGACTGACCCCGAGTACTTTCTGAAAGCTGCGGCGCAGATTCTCTGCATGCCCGTAGCCGCACAACCGCGCCACACTCTGTACTGACAACTGCCCACCCTGAATCATGGCCCTGGCCGCTTCCAGGCGCACCCGCTCGATGTGTCGCGCCGGGGTGATGTTCAATTCGGCGAAGAACACGCGATACAGCGTGCGTGGCGTCATGTTGGCCTTCTGCGCCAGCGCTTCCAGGGACAGGTCGGCGCTGAGGTTGTGCGCGATCCATTCCAGCAGCTCGGTCAGCCTCGACGTCGGCCCGTTGATGCGTGCCAGGTGCGGGCTGAACTGCGTCTGTCCGCCCGAGCGCTTGAGGAACAGCACCAGGCGGCGCGCCACAGCCAGCGCCAGTGGCCGGCCCAGATCGGCCTCGATCAAGGCCAGCGCCAGGTCGATGCCGGCCGTGACGCCGGCCGAGGTGAAGATGTGGCTGTGGCCATCCTTGTCCGACGGATCAAAGGTGTGTAGCCGATCGCCCCGAACCTGTACGTTGGCGAAGGTCTTCAACGCCTCGACATCATCCCAGTGGGTGGTGGCGATCAAACCGTCCAGCAGCCCGGCGCTGGCGAGCATCAGCGCGCCCGAACACACCGAGCCCAAACGCCGTACCTGAGGCGCCGCCGCGCGCAGCCAGGCGAGCAGGGCGGTATTGGCGCATTGCTCGGCATCGCTGCTGCCGCCGGGCAGCAATACTGTATCCAAGGTGGAGCAGTCCACTGACTGCCAGCTGGCATCGGCATGCAGTTTGAGCCCGGCCGAGGTCGCGACGGGTCCTGGGGTTTCGCCCAGCAGTTGCAGGTCATAGAAGGGCGCCAGCCCCTGGCGCGTCAGCTCGACGTTGGCCGAGGCGAACACCTGCATCGGGCCGGTCACATCCAGGCTCATCACGCCGGGGTAGACCAGGCAAGCGATCACTTTCATGGAAACGACCTCGCAGCGTGGTGATTCACGAACGGTACAGGTGAGCATGACCGGCGCGGTACAGCGCGGAGTCGGCGAAGCTATCCGTTTGCAGCACATGGCCCACGAGTATGAGCGCGCTGCGACGAAAGTCCTTGGTCGCGACCTTATCCTGGATATCGGCCAGGGTGCCCAGCACGAAATCCTGATCCGGCCAACTGGCCTTGTGGATCACCGCGACCGGGCACCCAGCGCCATAGCTGGGCAACAGTTCTGCGACGATCCTGCCCAGATTCTTCACTCCCAGATGAATGGCCAGTGTGGCGCCATGCTGGGCCAGGCTGGCCAGGCTTTCGCCCGGCGGCATGGGTGACTTGTCGCCGTAGCGAGTCAGGATCACCGTTTGCGAAACGTCGGGCAGTGTCAGTTCCACCCCCAGCAACGCCGCACAGGCCGCGGTCGCGGTAACGCCCGGAATGATCTGGTAGTCGATGCCATGCTCGCGCAGGCACCGGATCTGCTCGCCGATGGCGCCGTACAGCCCGGGATCGCCACTGTGCACCCGCGCCACGTCTTGGCCACGGCCGTGGGCCTGCTGGATGATTTCGATGATCTGTTGCAGGTGCAGCTCGGCGCTGTTGTGCACCTGATGCGCAGTGTGCCCTTCGAGCACGGCTTCGGGCACCAGCGAACCGGCGAAGATGATCACCGGGCATTGGCGGATCAGACGCTGACCCTTGACGGTGATCAGCTCCGGATCACCCGGCCCGGCGCCGATGAAGTAAACGGTCATGGGTATTCCTGACGGGCGGAGGGGTGAATGATATTCAAGTTGGGCGCTGCGTGCAGCCGCGGTGACGTTCCGTGCAGGCGATGGCCAGGGTTGCCACCGCCGAATGCCGTCGGCTGACGCGCAGCATCGAGGCGTGCTGGGCGCCATCCTCGGCCATGGCCAGCGCGGCGCTTTCCGCCACGCCCAGGCAGCCGGTGGCGGCGAACGAGCGCGCGGAATGATGGCTGAGGCGATCTTGATAAGGCGCCAGGGTCGCGGCGCCATAGGTGGCGAACGGCAAGCCGAGACGTTCGGCCAGCGCCACCAGCCCCGGTTCGTGCGCCTTCATATCAATGCTGGCGATGCCACGCACGTCAGCCCAGGGCAGGTCGTGTTCGAGCAGCGTTTGCTCCAGCAGGTCGTGCAACGCTTGCGCGCTGCACCCCACACGACAGCCGAACCCGACCCACAGCGCTGTCATCGGCTTCAGCGACCGGCTCGGCGGAACAACCAGGCGCTGATCAGCCCCAAGGCCAGCCAGAACACGGCGTTGGTCACCAGCGAAGCGATGATGAACTGCTGCTCCAGAGCCTGCGGTGCCAGGCTCGAATGATGCTCGGGCTGGGGCGCGCCGATCAGGTGCGGTACCAACACGATGGCCAGTCCCAGGGCTTTGAGCAACGTGCCACGGCCGAACACCAGCAATGCCAGACCTACCGCAGTGGAGGCCGCGGTACCGATCCACCAGGTCTGGCGCAGCACCAGGTCCGCTGCCTGGGTGCCGGGCAGTTCCGGCGGCAGCCCCAGGTTCGGCGCCAGACAGAACACCGCGAATCCGCCCAGTCCCCACAACAGCCCCTGAGCAGTGCGCCCAGGGGCGCGCAGCGTATACAACGCCACCAGCATCAGGGCGAACCCCACGGCTACCACCAGATTGCCTCCGGCGGTCGACAGCACGCGCTGCCAGCCGTCTTCCGGCTCCCAGGCCTCGGCGTGTTCGTGCCCGGCAGCGGAAACCTCGTCATGCTCGTGCTGGGCCGAGGCGGTTTCATAGGTTTCGCCCTGGAGAATCAGCGGCGAGACCCACAGGCTCTGCAGCAAGGTCAGCAGCAGGGCGGCCAACAAGCCGCTGAAACCAGCGGTACGGGCGATGTGCCTGATCATCTCGCCGCTCCTCAATGGCACGGAAAGGCGGCGCTGTGCCGGGTATCGTGAGCGGCGTTGTGCACCGCCTCGATGTGCGAGAAGCCGGCGAAGCCCACCAGGCAGCAGCCCAGCAGGAAGGTGCCGACCGCCAAGGCGATGCGCTGCGCGAGGGTGCCGGCGGACGGCAGGGCGTGTTCGGGGGTGGAGGCGGTGGTAGACATGGCGTTCCCTCATGTGGTCCCCACGGCGGTGGTCCACGGTATGTGGCACCATCGATCGGGCACGCGCACGAAGAAAGCCTGGCGCGGGCGCGCCATGCTCGCAACAGAGCCCGCCCACCGCAGGGTTGTCGATCAACGATTGTCTGGGCCGGTCTCCGGGCTTGCGAGGGGCGGCATGAAGCCCGCCTTGAAAGCATCGCCTTCCCATACCCGTGGGCACAGTGGATCTGACACTTCTCTCGCTTACCGTTGCGGGGGCAGCACCGGACTTGTGCCAATCCCTCCTGGAGGCTGGCACGCACCGGTTTCCCGTTTCACCCTGTGAAGGGCACCCAAACGATGGCGCCTAGCAAATCATGTCGCCGCCGCATCGTCAATGCGCTGCGCGCTGTAGAATGCGGCCGCGGTCCGCGCTTTCTCCCTACGAAATGGAGTTCCCCATGCCCGAAGAAGGCAACATGCTACAAGCTGCCGTGGTGTTCCTGCTGGCTGCGGTGATCGCCGTGCCACTGGCCAAGCGCCTGCAACTGGGCGCGGTGCTCGGCTACCTGTTCGCCGGTGTGGTCATAGGCCCGCAGGTGCTGGGCTGGGTGGGCGATCCACAAAGCGTCAGCCACATCTCCGAACTGGGCGTGGTGCTGTTGCTGTTCATCATTGGCCTGGAACTGTCGCCCAAACGCCTGTGGGTCATGCGCAAGGCGGTGTTCGGCGTCGGTCTGGCCCAGGTGTTGCTGACCGCGGTGGTCATTGGCGCCGTGGCATTGCTGGCCTTCGGGCAACCGCTGAACAGCGCCGTGGTCCTGGGCCTGGGGCTGGCGCTGTCATCCACGGCTTTCGGGTTGCAGAGCCTGGCCGAACGCAAGGAACTGAACAGTCCCCATGGCCGCCTGGCGTTCGCCATTCTGCTGTTCCAGGACATTGCCGCGATCCCGCTGATCGCCATGGTGCCATTGCTGGCCGGCGGTAGCGGCGATGCCGGCGAGGGCAGTACCCTGGATCACAGCCTGCGGGTACTGGGCAGCATCGCCGTGGTGGTGATCGGCGGACGCTACCTGTTGCGGCCGGTGTTTCGTATCGTCGCCCGCACCGGTCTGCAGGAGGTATCCACCGCCACGGCCTTGCTGGTGGTGATCGGTACCGCCTGGCTGATGGAGCTGGCCGGTGTTTCCATGGCCCTGGGAGCGTTTCTCGCCGGCTTGCTGCTGGCCGACTCGGAATACCGGCACGAACTGGAATCACAGATCGAACCCTTCAAGGGGCTGCTGCTGGGCCTGTTCTTCATCAGTGTCGGCATGGGCGCCAATCTGGGCCTGTTGCTCGAAAGCCCGGCATTGGTGCTGGGCCTCACAGTCCTGCTGATCGGGATCAAGCTGCCGCTGCTGATGCTGATCGGGCGTCTGGCCGGTGGTCTGGGTCGGCTCAGCGCGGTGCGCCTGGGCATCGTGCTGGCCGCCGGTGGCGAATTTGCCTTCGTGGTGTTCAAGATCGGGCGGGAGCAGGGCCTGTTCGATGCGCGCCTGTACGACACGCTGCTGCTGACCATCACCCTGTCCATGGCGCTCACGCCCTTGCTGTTGCTGCTGTGCGCACGGTTGCTGCGGACCAAGACGCCGCCAGTGGAAGTGCCCGAGGAATACCGCGAGATCGACAGCGACGCGCCCCGCGTGGTGATCGCCGGCATGGGCCGGATGGGGCAGATCGTGGCGCGTATCCTGCGAGCACAGAAGATTAGTTTCGTGGCCCTGGACACCTCGGTGGAATCCATCGAGTTCTCGCGCAGCTTTGGCCACCTGCCGGTGTTCTACGGCGACCCGCTGAGGCCCGAGATCCTGCGCGCGGCCAAGGTGGAGCAGGCCGAGTATTTCGTCATCGCAACCGACGATCCGGAAATCAACATCAAGACCGCCGAACTGGTCCACCGCCTGTACCCGCACGTGAAGATCATCGCCCGCGCGCGCAACCGCCAGCATGTGCACCGGCTGGTCGACCACGGCGCGCAGGCGGTTCGCGAAACCTATTACTCAAGCCTGGAGATCACACGGCGCACATTGGTGGGGCTGGGGCTGAGCCAATCCCAAGCCGATGCGCGGATCAACCGCTTCAAACGTCACGATGAACAGGTGCTCCAGGCCCAGCACGCGATCTACGACGATGAGGCCAAGGTCATGCAGACTGCCCAGGAAGCGCGCGCCGAGCTGGCGAGGTTGTTCGAGTCGGACCGCCAGGACGAAAAAGCGGCAGCGAAGGCTGCTCCGCGCCGCTGATGTCCAGTGCTAAGAAGCCGCCGGTGAACCTCAGACCGGCGGCTGGCGAACCACGTCGCTCGGGCCTTCTTCGTTGGCCGGGTGCAGGGTGCGCGTCGACATCTCGGCGCGCAGCTGCGGCAGGCATTCGGGGTAGCGGTTGTTGACGAAGGTGATCAGGCGCTCACGCACATAGCAGCGCGCGTCCCAGTTGCGCGAGGAATCCACCGAGCTCAACAGAATACGCAGCTGCATCGCCTTGTCGCTGGTGTCCGTGACCTGCAACACCTCGACGCGACCGTCCCACAGGTGCGGGATTTCCTCGCACAGGCGCCGGGTTTCGGCGCGCAGCGCTTCCAGCGGCACCGAATAGTCCACCCAGAGAAACACCGAGCCGATGATGCTCGACGTGCTGCGAGTCCAGTTCTGGAAGGGCTTTTCGATGAAGTATTGCAGCGGCACCACCATGCGCCGTTCATCCCAGATCTTCACCACGACGTAGGTGCCGGTAATTTCCTCGATGCGCCCCCATTCGCCCTCGACGATGACCACGTCATCGATGCGGATCGGCTGGGAAATGGCGATCTGCAGGCCGGCGATCAGGTTGCCCAGCACCGGCTTGGCGGCAAAGCCGGCGGCCAGGCCTGCGAGGCCTGCGGACGCCAATAGGCTGGTGCCGATCTGCCGCACGGCCGGGAAGGTCATCAGGATCAGGGCAATGCCGAAGATCAGCACCAGCACGTTCAGGCACTGCACCAGCACCCGCACCTGGGTCTGGATCCGCCGCGCCGCCAGGTTGTCCTCGATGTCCAGCGGATGTTTGATGGTCATGGTAGTGGCCACGGCCTTGACGCATCGCAGGCCCAGCCAGGTCAGGCAGGCGGTCACCAGCATGCCGTTGAGGTGGCGCACGGTGTTGATCATCAGCAGGTCATCCGGCGCCGAGGTCCAGACCGCCTGCAGGCTCATCAGCGGCATCAGCCACAACGTCGGCTGCTCGGCCCGCAGGATGAGCTGCCGGGCCAGGACGAATGACTTCGATACGCGGCGCAGGATGATCAGGCCGACCCAGCGGATCAGCAGAACGACGCATACCGCCAGCACCGCGGCAATCAGCGTGCTCAGCCAGGGCAGCGGCACGCGGGCGAGCAAGGAGTCGGGAAGGGCGTATTCCATGGGTCGAAGGCTCGCGTGTGGCATGAACTGAAGTCGACCGGCAGATGCCGCTACGGTTCCCCGTCACCCGCAGCCGATCAGTCTGCCAAGCGGGTTTCACGCGATGGCGAGTGGCCGAAATAGCCGCTGTAGCACTTGCTGAAATGGCTGACCGAAACGAACCCACAGGCGATCGCCACCTCCATGATCGACAGCTGTGAATGCTGCAGCAGTCGTCGTGCTTCGGTGACCCGCAGTTCCATGTAGTAGCGATGGGGGGAAGTGCCGAGCTGGTCCTGAAACAATCGGTCGATCTGGCGCCGCGAGCGGCCGACGAACTCCGCCAGCTGGTCGAGCGACAGCGGTTCCTCCAGATTGCTCTCCATCAGGTCGATGATGTTGCGCAGCGGTTGGCTGAGCTTGCCATTGGCCTGCGCGCCGCTGCGGCGAAAGCGCAGCCCTTCGAAGGCGAGGATATGCTCGACGCCGTCGGCCAGCGTGTCGCCGCGCTGGGCACGGATCAGCGCCATCATCATGCTGAAGCCGCCATTGGGGCTGGCGGCGGTGAAGCGGTCACGGTCGATGACCTGGCTGGCCGGAGTCACGGTGATCTGCGGGCTGAGTTCGGCCAGCGAGGCGCGGTTCTCCGGGTGCACCGCGCAGCGATAGCCATCGAGCAGGCCTGCCTGACCCAGGAACCAGGCACCGTTCCACAGACCGCCCAGGGCGATGCCGCGTCGAGCACAGTCGCCAAGTACGCGATTGAGCAACACGGAGGCGCGCATCGGGGTGCGAAAGCCCCCACAGATGATCAACAGGTCCAGTTCGTCATGCGCGCCGGGCATCAACGGCGCATCCGGCTGCAGCAGGATGCCCAGGTCACTGATGACCTGCCCGGGCGCCAGCCCGTAGGAACGAATGGCATAGGCGCCCGAGCTGATCAGGTTGGCCGTGACCAGGGTGTCGAGGCTGGCGGTGAAGGCCGCCAGGGAGAAATGCTCCAGCAACACGAACCCCACGCGCAGGCTGGCCTGGGTGCCGTCGCGCAGGCGCTCGTTGGCCGAAGCCAGGTACAGCAGGTTCTTGCTTTGCCCGGCGCCGCTGAAGATCCGTTGGGTCATTGACACCTGCTCCCTGAATGGCCATCGATCGCTGCGGATATTACCGTAGTGCTGCGCCCGCGGGTCTGCGAGACTGATGGCCCTTTTGCCGTGGAGGAAACTGCGATGCCTTATCTGCGACACGCCCACTGCCTGCTGTTGTGCTGGGTGATCGGCGCACCGGCCTGGGCCGACGACAGCGTGATCGTCTGGCCGGCCGACTGGGACGTGCAGATCCTGCCTGATGCGTCCGACGCTCAGGGCCAGCCCAGCGGCAGCCGCCAGCGCGCGACCAAGACGGACGCCAATGGCGACCCCTTGATGATTGTGGAAATGACCCGTGGCGCCCTGGCCCAGGACCATGCCGTGAACCTGGAAGCGGTGTTGCTGGAGATGCGCAAGGCAATCCAGATCAACTTTTCCCGCTCCGGCTACCAGAGTTTGTGCACCAAGGTGAAATCGACGACGCTGGGCAACCTGCCCGCAGCGCAGACCACCTGCAAGGTCACCCGCAACGGCACCCTGGCCATCACGCAGACCCTGGTTGCGGCGGTGCAGCCCGGCATGGCCTACGGCTTCAGCTATGCCGGCTCGGCAGTGGGTTATCCGCAGCTGGAAGCCGAAGTGATGGGGATTCGTCAGGGTCTACGCTTTGCCAAGTCCGAATAAGCGCACGAGCTGACGCCTGTAACGCACAAGGTCATCAGCGTCGCATATCTCCAAAAGACATATAAAAAGCATTATTTATTCTTTTTAAATATTCGGCCGAAGGTGCAATCTCTACTCCACGCACTGCGGTGCGACCGAATGTCTAACGAGGATGACTGCATGACCATCAAAGCGATCAACGTACGCAACCAGTTCAAAGGCACCGTGAAGGAAATCATCGAAGGCCCGGTGGTCTCGGAAATCGACGTGCAGACGCCAGCCGGCATCGTGACGTCGGTCATCACCACCCGCTCGGTGCACGAGCTGGAACTGCAGATCGGCAGCGAAGTCATCGCCTTCGTGAAATCCACCGAAGTGTCCATCGCCAAACTGTAACAATTCCCCCGCATACTGATTCGGTCCCCACGTTTGACCACGTGGTGTCTTGTCACGTTTGAAGCCGAAAGAATCTTGAGGGTCGTGCTCTTGCAGGGGAGCACGGCCCTTTTTTTATGCGCCGCAGGTTTTGTCCGCCGCAGGTCGAATACGCCGCAGGTGACTCACCCCAGCGGCGTCGGCGCCAGAGTGCCGAGCAGGGCGACAGCCGCCACCGCGCCCAGTCCGCAGGCCCATTCAAGGGTGACCGTGCGCTTGAACGATTGCACGTCCAGCGGACCACGAGCCAGTTGCCGGCGGTGCCACACAGCCAGGCCGAGCATGGCCAGCACCAACGCCAGCTTGACCGCCAGGACCGTGGCGAACCCGGACGCACCTGGCACTGGCAGGAAGGAGCCGGTCAACGCCCGGGTGTTGATCAGCCCGGTCACCAGCAACCCCGCCACCAGCACACACCCCACGCCACTGAAGCGACCCAGCACCACGCGCAGATCCTGATCACCGGGGCGTGCGAGCACGAACATCAACAGCATCAGACCGCCCAACCACGCGCCGACACACAGCAGGTGGATCAACTGGTTGATCACCAGCCAGGTGCCCGCCGAGCCTTCGAACATCGCTGCATGACCGACCGGTGCCAGCGTGGCCAGGGCCAACGCGCTCAGGGGGCGGGCTACTACCTGAAGTTTTGGATGAGGGAGGCGCAGGCACACCAGGACCGCTACGCAGGCGAACAGGTGCAGGGTCCAGACCTTGCCGAAAAAGGTTTCACCCAGGACCCGGCGCACCAGCGCCATGTCCAGCGAACCGCCCATCTCGAAGGCCACGGCGAACAGCCAGGCGACACCGCTGATCAGCGCGAGCGCTGCCAGCAGGCACACCAGGGGATCGATCAGGTTGCGCAGCCGACCCTTCTGGCCGGGCTGATCGAGCAGCAGCGGGCGGAACATGCAGGCGCCGAACACCAGCATCAGGCTGGTGAAATGCAGGAAGCGCAGAACGATCAACACACTCATGCTCAAGGACTCACGGTGAAGCGGTACTCGCCGGCGCTTTTGTGCGTGTCCACCGACACCACCTGCCAGTGCACCGTGTACTGCCCGGCCGCCAATGGCGCGGCAGGCTTGACCACCAGGGTCTTGCGATCGTCGACGGCGCTGGCCAAGGGTTGCAAGGAGACCGGTTCACCGCCTGCGGCCGTCAGCGTGACCTTGCTGAAGCCCACTTCGATGGCTTCGGAAAAGCCCAGGCTCACTTGCGCTGGCGCAGCGACGGAGGCATCGGCGGCGGGCACCGGATGGGTCAGATGGGGCATGGGCCATGGCCAGGGGGGAAACAAGCACGAGGAGGGCGGCGCTGAGCAACTTGCGGGCAGACATGGCGAGGGCCTTGAACAGTGAAAAAGGCCGCCAATAAAGCATGATCCGCACCGTTGGGCAACGCCGCCCGGTTTCGACGCGTCAAGGCATGGCGAGGCGCCAGTCGGGCTGAACTCCCCAGGCCGGCTCCAGCCTAAGCTGCATGACTCACTGACCAGGAGGCCTTCATGGCCAGCAAGAAAGTAGCCGACATCGTGATCCAGACCTTGCAGGAAGCAGGTGTGCGCAACTGCTACGGCATCGTCGGCGACACGCTGAATCACGTGACCGATGCGATTTCGCGCAGCGATATCGAATGGGTGCACGTCCGCCATGAAGAAGCCGCCGCATTCGCCGCTGGCGCCGAGTCGTTCATCAGCGGTCGCCTGACGGCCTGCGCCGGGTCGTGCGGGCCTGGCGGCTTGCACTTCATCAACGGCATCTTCGAAGCCCAGCGCAACCACGCGCCCATGGTGCTGATCGCCAGCCAGATCGTCACCAGCGAACTGGGCATGGACTTTCCCCAGGAAGTGGACTTCAAGGCCATCTATGGCAGTTGCACGGTGTTCTGCGAGCAGGTGTACACCCCGGAGCAGGCACGCCGGGTGACCACGCTCGCTGCGCAGACCGCGCTCAATGAAGGCGGAGTGGCGGTGATCATCCTGCCGTCGGACATCAGCTCCGCCGAGGTGAAGAACGATCGTCCCTTCAGCGTCCATCAGCCGCGTCCGGTGTTGCAACCCAGCCTGGATGAGTTGAACGAAATCGCCGACATGCTGGGCAAGGGCAAGAAGATCGCCATCTACGCCGGCTTTGGCTGCGAAGGCGCCCACGACGAACTGATCGAACTGGCCCAGCGCCTGAAAGCGCCCATCGCTCACACCTCACGTGCCAAGGACTTCGTCGAGTACGACAACCCCTACAACATGGGCATGACGGGCGTGTTCGGGGTCGAGTCCGGCTACCACGCGATGATGGAGTGCGACACCTTGCTGTTGCTCGGTGCCGACTTCGCCTGGGGCCAGTTCTATCCGCAGAATGCCAAGATCATTCAGGTGGATCGCAAGGGCGCCCATCTGGGGCGTCGTCATCCCATCGATCTGGGCGTGGTCGGTGACGTATTGCCCACCCTGAAGGCGCTGCTGCCCTTGCTGGCCGAGCGTACCGAGCACAGCTTTCTGGAAGACTGCCTCAAGGTGCGTCAGAAGACTCTCAAGACCCTGGCCCACGATCAGCGTCATACCGACGGGCATCTGATCCATCCGCAGTATCTGACCCATCTGCTGGACAAGCATGCCAGCGAAGATGCGCTGTTCACCGCGGACGGCGGTTCGCCCATGGTCTGGGTGCTGCGCCATATCAACACCAACGGCCAACGTCGCACGCTCACCAGCCTGCGCCATGGCACCATGGCCAATGCCATGCCACAGGCGCTGGGCCTGCAGAAGGCCTACCCGCAGCGCCAGGTCATATCATTGTCCGGCGACGGAGGCCTGGCCATGCTGCTGGGCGACTTGCTCACAGCGGTTCAGGAAAAATTGCCGATCAAGGTGGTGGTGTTCAACAACAGTTCGCTGAACTTCGTCCAGATCGAGCAGAAGGTCGAAGGCTTGCTGGACAACTTCACCGACCTGCACAACCCCGATTTCGCCAAGCTGGCCGAGGTGATGGGTTTCTACGGCGAACAGGTGTCGGACGGCGCGAGCCTGGAGCAGGCCGTGCAGCGCTTCCTGAGTCATCCCGGCCCGGCGTTGCTGGACGTCAAGGTCAACCCGGAAGAACTGGTGATGCCGCCCAAGATCGAGCTTTCGCAAGTCTCGAACATGGCCCTGTATTCAGCCAAGGCCATGCTCAGCGGGCGCGCCGATGACGTGGCGCACATGCTGGTGGACAACTTCATCAAGTAAGCGCGCTGGCAAGCAGTGCAGCCCAGGCCGTTGCGGCAGACGCAGCGGCCTTTTTGTTCTCAGGCTATTTGTTTTCCTCGTTCTCCTTATGGATCAGGTACATCACATAGCCGAACGAGCCGAGCGTAGCGGTGATGATGGTCAACATGATCACACCGTCCATAACACACCTCCAGAACATGAAATTTCGTTCAGGTAACTATGGACGTTCCGAGCAAGGTAAAACAGATCCAGAAAGCGCTGAAAAAACCGGATCAGATGGCGGGCTTGGCGTTCAGCAATTTGGCGAAGTGACTGATCGCCAGCTTGTAGCCGTGGGTGCCGAAACCGGCAATGACGCCGACCGCCACTTTCGAGACGAATGAGTGGTGACGGAACTCTTCACGGCGGTGGACGTTGGAGATATGCACTTCCAGCACCGGTACTTCGCAGGCGATCAGTGCATCGTGAATGGCGATGGAGGTGTGGGTCCACGCACCCGGGTTGATGACGATGCCGGCCACGCGCTGGCGGGCCTGGTGGATCCAGTCGATCATTTGCCCTTCGTGGTTGGTCTGTCGACATTCGATGCTCAGACCCAATTCCTGACCGCTCTGCACCGCCATGGCTTCTACATCGGCCAGGGTTTCGTGGCCGTACACGGCAGGCTCACGCAAGCCCAGCATGTTCAGGTTGGGGCCATTGAGTACGAGGATGATCTGGGACATGGGGCTTCCTGGTCGGAGGTGATGGGACCATGGGGCAGGGCGGCTGCACCGTGGCATCGAGACCGGAAGAATACCCAAAAAAACGATAAAAGGGATGGATGTGAAAACGGGTGGCCTGAGCGGATGCGGTGATACGCATCTTGGCCCAGCCACCCGCTTGGATCACGGCAACGCAGAAGGCTCGAACGCGATGCGCTCGAGCCGCCGCAGAATCAGTTACCGCTGCTGCCACCCGCGCCGCTGCCTGCGCCCTTGCCGGAGCTGGCGCCGTTGCCAGTGCCGCTGCCTACAGCACCGCTACCGCTGCTGTTGCCGGTGCCATTGCTGAAGGTGCCCGAGCCATTCGGGGTGCCGGAGGTGGTGGTGCCGCTGCTGCTGTTGGCATCGTTGGTACGACCACTGCCCATCTGGTTGCCCGTGCGGGTATCAGTGCTGGTGGTTGGCGACGAAGGGCTGATTTCCTTGCCTGGAGGCACCGAACCGGCCAACGCATACATACTGGTGGCAGACAGCAGGCCGACGAGGGCAAAGCGAGTAATCGTGCGAGTGACCATGGTATTTCTCCGTTATAGGAATCGGTACGCAGATTTGGGCAGCGAATGGCCATGATCGGTGCCGCAATTCCGACGAACGGTAGCACCCAGGATCCCCCCCGACCCCCTCCATACACCCGGTGCGGCCGAACGCGGCTCGCGCCGCTGCTACAGGCGCACGCGGTCGCTGTACGGCGGTATAGGCGGTCCCGCTGCATGAACGCGTTGAAGCCGAAGCAGGCGCACGCGGTCGCTGTAGCAGCGGCGCAAGCCGCGTCGGCGGTTTGTGCGGTGTGCCTGGATGAACGCGTTGCGGCCGGACGCGGCTTGCGCCGCTGCTACGGGGATTGCGGGGCCTTGATGAATGCATGCGATCCGGGGATCACCAGAATGGCGCGGGGGCTTTGAGGGCGTCGTTGATGACGGCGATGGCTCGGTCGACATCGGCCTGCGTGCTGTAGCGACCCAGACTCACCCGCAGGCTGCTCAGCGCCTGAGCTTGGTTCAAACCCAGTGCCAACAACACGTGCGACGCGGCGGCACTTGCCGAATTACAGGCCGAGGTCGAAGACACCGCGATACGTCCGGCCACTGCCTGCATGGAAAAGGTCGGGCTGTCGATGCAGACGTTGAGCGTGTGGGGAATCCGCTGCTCGGCGCACCCGTTGAGCGATGCGCCTGGCAGCGCCAGCAATCCTTCGCGCAATCGCTGGGACAGTGCCTGGATCTGCCGGTTATCGCTCGGCATCTGCGCGCTGGCTTGGGCAAATGCTGCGCCCATACCCACGATCTGATGCGTCGGCAGCGTGCCTGAACGCAGGCCCTGTTCATGGCCACCCCCATGCATTTGTGCGCGCAGTACCGGGCGAGCGCGTGGTCCGACATAAAGGGCGCCGATCCCTTTGGGTCCATACAGCTTATGGGCGGACAAGGACAGCAGGTCTATGCCTGCCTGAGCCAAGTCGATCTCGACCTTGCCAGCCGCCTGGGCGGCATCCACATGCAGCAGCGCGCCATGCGCCTGTACCCGTCGTGCGATCTCCACAACATCGGTCAGTGTGCCCAGCTCGTTATTCACCCACATCAGCGACACCAGACGCGTATTGGGTCGCAGTGCCGAGGCCACGGCCTGTGGTTGAATCAGCCCGCGTTCGTCGGGGCTGAGCCAGGTGACCTCGCAGCCAGCCGCCTGTTGCTCGCGCACGGTGTCGATGACCGCCTTGTGTTCCAGCACGCTGGTGATGATGTGATCGCCGGGACGGGTACAGCCCTTGATCGCCAGGTTGTTGGACTCGGTGGCGCCCGAAGTCCAGACGATATCCTCGCCCGGAGCATTGATCAGTTCGCCCACTTGCCGCCGCGCCAGTTCAACGGCCTGGCGCGCTTGTTGGCCGTAGGCGTGGGCGCTGGAGGCGGGGTTGCCATAGACGGCATCGCGCCCCATGCAGGCCAGCATGGCGCTGATGACATGATCGTCGATGGGCGTGGTGGCGGCGTAATCCAGGTATACGGGGAGGGTAGGCATAGCGTCTCGACCAGTGCTGATTTCGTACCGCTCATGCTAGCGATGGACGCGGTGAAAAAATTTGATATCTGTACAGATCAGCTGGATGAATACGCAAAATCTTTGCTCGGATTGTCGATATAACAGAAGGATTTTCCCGCATACTTATAGCCACCCGTACAGACCCACTCAGGCTCGCATTTTCATGGACAAGTTCGACATGGCCATTCTCGACATCCTGCAAGCGGACTGTACCCGTCCCCTGGCTGACATCGCCGAGCAGATCGGCCTGGGCGGCACTGCCTGCTGGCGTCGCATCCAGAAGCTCGAACAGCAGGGGGTCATCACCCAGCGCGTCGCGCTGCTCGATGCACGCGAGTTGAATGTTGCCGTAACGGTATTTGCCGAGCTGCGTACGCAACGGCACAACGCGCAATGGCTGGAGGATTTTCACAGGGTCATCGAGGCACTGCCCGAAGTGATGGAGTGCTATCGAATGGCGGGGGATACGGACTACATGCTGCGTATTGTGGTACCGGACATCGCCGGCTATGACGCAGTGTACAAGCGGTTGATTCAGGTGGAGGGTATTTCCGACATCAGCTCGACCTTCGCCATGGAGCGCATCAAGTCAACCACGGTCTTGCCGCTGCAATACGCCAGGCGCCCGTAGGCGCGGTCATCGGCCGCGAACCAGGTACCCAAGCAAACGGCCCCAGCCTGAAGTTGCCCAGGCTGGGGCCAAAAACTCACTTCTTGACCGAAGACTTGTCGATCATCTCGACGATGGTGCCGTTAGGAATGTTCACGCGCACGTACTTGTCCTTGATCTCGACCCACTGCTCGTTCTCGCCGGGCTGCTTCAGGCCATGCTTGGCTGGATCGATCGCCAGTTCCTTGCGCTTGTAGGAGTCGGGCACTTTGTCGCCCTCTTTGATTTCATGATCACCGTTGCCTGGACGGTCCAAGGTGACGCTTTCTTCCTTGGCGCCGGTTTCGGCTGCGAAGGCAGGTACGCTCAGGGCGCAAAGGGCAGCGAGAGCAAGGCGAGGCAACAGCTTGGAAGTGGTCATAATGATTATCCTGGATGTTCGAATAGGGCGACGTGGTACGCGCAAGCGTCAGCGTCGACAGACTATTGACCGGCGCTGATGACTTTGTTTCCGTCCATCTTTCAACAACCTGCCTAGAACTCATTCCTCATCCTCGCTTTTCAACAGTTGCGTAGCGGTGCTGTTGAGCAACGATCCGGCCTGGAAGTAGCCCATGACCGTCGCCACGCTGCGGTGCTCGGTCATCGCCATCACCTCACCCAGCGGCACACCCTGCCGGCCCGCTTCGGTCACGAAACCCGAGCGCAGGCTGTGGGCGGCCCAGTCCCCCTCCAGACCTGCAAGCTGAGCCCGACGCTTGACGATGCGCGCCACTTGGTCGCCGCCCAGGCCTTGGCTCGCCACCTTGTCGCCACGGTACAGACGACGAAACAGTGGGCCCGTGGTCGCCGGCGCGGCAGCCAGCCACGCCGCCAACGCATGAGCCGCAGGCCCGCGCAGGGGCTTCTCTCGTCGCGTACCGGCGGTGTCGGTCTTGGTGGCACCGAGGCTGTAGACCCAGGTGTCGGCATCCAGACGCCGCACATCACCCACCTGTAGCCCGATCACTTCGGAGCGGCGCCGACCACCGCCACTCCAGGCCAACAGCAGCAGGGCGCGATCGCGGGTGCCCCGCAGGCCGTCGGTGCAGGTTGCCAGCATGGCCTGCAGCGGCTCCAAGGCCATGGCCGTTTTCTTGCGCACGGTCACGCCTTGGCGCGCTTGGGCTTTCTGCGCATTGCGCAACAAGGTCTTGAGCGCTGGCGACTCGGTCGGACTGTCCCAGCCCTTCACCCGATGCCACTTGCCCAGCACCGCCAGACGATGCTGCACGGTGCTGTAGGCCAGGGCACCCAGCCGTGACTTGGCACCGGCTTCGACCAGAGCGGCGTCGATGGCGTCGGGCAGCAGGTGATTCCATGTGCCGTCTTCCAGCGGCCGTGCCAGATGGTCCAGAACGAATTGAACCGCCACCGCTGCAGGTAATGCAGCATCACCCAGCACCTGCCCGTAACGCAGCTTCAGCCACGCGGACCAGTACGCCAGAGCACTGCGATAGCTGCGTACCGTATTCGCGGCGGTGCCCGCAGCCACAAACGCCTGGGCCGCACGAGCGGTGGTTTCTGCCAGTGAATACAGGTCCAGAGGCTTTGCATCGGCCACCAAAATGTCATGTGTATTATTCATTACGTTCAACGTATTATATTATCAATATGTAATTTATAAGGTCGGATAATCTTTCATTATCATACCTAATCCAACGGAGAGCAGGCCATGGCAGTAGGCGTACCGGAAAATGACGTATTTGCCGCGGCAGATGCCGTGCTGGCCCGGGGAGAGCGGCCAACGGTCGAACGCGTGCGCCTGGAGCTAGGTCGCGGCAGCCCGGCCAGGGTTGGGGCCTTGCTGGATCAGTGGTGGGAGCGCCTAGCCGAGCGGCTGCGCGGGGAAACCCGGCTGCCTGGGCTGCCGGCTGAAGTGGCCCAGGCGTTCGTTGCGATCTGGCAGCAGGCAACCACGCTGGCCCAAGGCGTGGTCGAACATTCGTTGGCGGCCCAGCGTGAGCAGCTCACGGCGGAGTACGAGCGGGTCGCGGAGGTCGAGGAACAAGCCCGCCGCGACGCTGCCCAGGCTCGCCGCCAGGTGGCCGATGCGGAAACCGCCCGCGGCAACGCCGAGACCCGCCTGGCCGACCTGGAAAAACTCCTGGCTCAGCGCCAGGAGCAGATCGACGATTTGCAGCATCAGCGCGTCGAGCTGCAGGGCGCACGCAGCGAGTTGCAGGCCGATCTAGCGGCCCTTCAACAAGCGCTCCGTGAGCAACAGCAGCAGGCCGAGCACAATCGCCTGGCTCAGGAGGCCTACGTGCGGGGCGTCGAAGAGCGCTCGCACCGCGAGGTCGACCGCGCCCGCGAAGACCTCAAGGCGCGCAGCCTCGAGGCCCGTGAGCAACACAAGCAACTCGAAGCATTGCAGAAGCGTTTGGAGCACGTACAAGGCGCACTTGGCGAGGCCCAACTACAGGCAGCGGCCCGCGAAGCGCGCTCGGCATTGGCCGTGGAGCAGGGGGAACATGCGCGACAGCAGCTCGAAGCCCAGCTTCAGGCCGCGCAAGCAGGGCAGGCGTCAGCATTGCAAACCGCCGCCGCCCAGCAGGCACGCGCCGAGACTCTGGACGCCCAGTTGGCCCTGCTGCGCCTGCCGCCGCGCAAGACACGGAGTCGAAAGACGGAATGAATGAGGCTTCCAGCACGCCAGCAACAGCCGCAATGCTCGGCGAATGCGGGATTCAAAACGCTAGCACTGGCTAAACCGCTCAAATGACCTGAGCGCTGAAAACATTGTCGCGAAAGCACGGGCGGATCACTATCGGCCAGTGCCTTCAGGGTCACAACGATCTCACAACACCCAGATCCCATAACAACAAGCAGGGTCATGTGATGCGCGATTATTTCACTACCGCTCAGGCGTTCGATTACCCGCAAACTGCCGCGCAGGATCTGCACGGCACCCTCGATCAGCTCAATGCCTGTGTCGAATGCTGCGACCGCCACCTCGGCGAACAGGCCGTGGCCCTGTATTGCGAGTCGCAGCAGGGCGTGGCTACGCAGTACACCTTCGAGCAGCTGCAGACCCATGCGGCGCAGTTCGGCAATTTCCTACGCAGTCAGGGCGTCAAACCGGGCGATCGCGTCGCCGGGCTGATGCCACGCACGGTCGAACTGCTGATCGCGATACTGGGTACCTGGCGCGTCGGCGCGGTCTATCAGCCGCTGTTCACCGCGTTCGGTCCCAAGGCCATCGAGCAGCGCCTGCATTGTTCGGGGGCCAATTGGGTGGTGACCGACCTGCACAATCGCCCCAAGCTCGACGAACTCGATCACCGTCCCAACGTGCTGACCGTGGGCTGTACCGCAGCGGGCACCGGCGAACACGACTTCTGGACGGCACTGCAAGGGCAGAGCCGCGAATGCGAGCCCGTGATGCTCGCTGGCAATGCGCCTTTCATGCTGATGTGCACGTCCGGCACCACCGGGCCGGCCAAGCCGCTGGAAGTGCCGCTGCGCGCATTGCTGGCGTTCAAAGGCTATCTGCGCGATGCCGTACAACTGCGCAGCGACGATCGGTTCTGGAACCTGGCTGATCCGGGTTGGGCCTACGGGCTCTACTATGCCGTGGCCGGCCCGCTGGCCCTGGGTCATGCCACCTTGTTCTACAACGGCGGCTTTACGGTTGACAGCACCTGCCGAGTGATCGACAAGTACGCGATCACCAACCTCGCCGGATCGCCAACGGCTTATCGCATGCTGATCGCTGCCGGCGATCGTTTCGCGGCCGGCGTGCGCGGGCGACTGCGCATTGCCAGCAGCGCTGGGGAGCCGCTCAACCCGCAGGTGATCCGCTGGTTCGCCGAACAGTTAGGCGTCGTGGTCCACGATCACTACGGCCAGACCGAGCTGGGCATGGTGCTGTGCAACCATCATGGTCTCGATCATCCCGTGCACGAAGGCTCGGCCGGTTTTGCCGTGCCTGGCCATCGCATCGTGGTGCTCGACGCCGATCTGCATGAACTGGAGGCCGGTCAACCCGGGGTTTTGGCGGTAGACCGCGAGCGCTCGCCGCTGTGCTGGTTCGGCGGCTACCTGGGGATGCCGACCAAGGCGTTCAAAGGCAGGTATTACCTGAGCGGCGACACCGTCGAGCTCAATGCCGACGGCAGCATCAGCTTCGTGGGCCGCAACGACGATGTCATCACCACCTCAGGCTACCGAGTCGGGCCCTTCGATGTGGAAAGCGCCTTGATCGAGCATCCGGCGGTGGTCGAGGCCGCCGTGGTGGGCAAGCCCGACCCGGAGCGCACCGAAGTGATCAAGGCCTTCGTGGTGCTGCAGGCGGGTTTCGAGGCAGGCCCCGAGCTGGCCGAAACCCTTCGCCTGCACGTGCGTCAGCGGCTCGCCGCCCATGCCTACCCGCGCGAGATCGAATTCGTCGAGCAGCTACCCAAGACCCCCAGCGGCAAGTTGCAGCGCTTCATCCTGCGCAATCAGGAAATTGCCAAGCAGCAGGCGTCCAGCGCCTGACGAGGAGACCGTTTCATGCACATCCAAGACAAGGTTTTCATGGTCAGTGGCGCTGCGTCCGGGCTCGGTGCCGCCACCGCGCGGATGCTGGCCCGTGCAGGCGCACGCCTGATGCTGGTGGACCTCAACGCCGAGGCGCTCAAGGCGCAGGCCAGTGAACTGGAAGCCGGCTACGCAGTGGCCGACATCACTCAGGCCGATGCCGCCCAGGCCGCCGTAGACATGGCCATGGGCAGCTTCGGCGAACTGCACGGGCTGATCAATTGCGCCGGCGTGGTGGCGGGCGAGAAGATCATTGGCAAGCAGGGCGCTCATGGGTTGGACAGTTTCAGCCGCATCATCAATATCAATCTGATCGGTACTTTCAACCTGCTGCGCCTGGCCGCCGAGGCCATTGCCAAGAGCACCGCGAACGCCGAAGGCGAACGCGGCGTGATCATCAACACCGCCTCGGTGGCCGCCTTCGACGGTCAGGTCGGCCAGGCCGCTTACGCCGCATCCAAGGGCGCGGTGGCGAGCTTGACCTTGCCGGCGGCACGGGAACTGGCGCGCTACGGCATTCGGGTGATGACCATCGCGCCGGGCATCTTCGAAACCCCGATGATGGCCGGGATGAGCGATGAGGTGCGCGCGGCGCTGAGCGCCGACGTGCCCTTTCCGCCACGCCTGGGCAAGCCGGAAGAATATGCCGCTCTGGTGCGCCATATCATCGAAAACAGCATGCTCAATGGCGAGGTGATCCGTCTCGACGGCGCCCTGCGCATGGCGGCCAGGTAATAAGGAAGACTGCAGATGAATGAAGATCCGATCGTTATCGTCAGTGCCGTGCGCACACCCATGGGTGGCTTTCAGGGCGACCTGCGCAGCCTGACCGCGCCCCAGCTGGGCGCTGCGGCCATTGCGGCTGCCGTCGAGCGCGCCGGTATCGATGCCGGCAGCGTCGACCAGGTCCTGTTCGGCTGCGTGCTACCGGCCGGGCTGGGCCAGGCACCGGCGCGCCAGGCGGCACTGGGCGCCGGGCTGTCCCATGCCACGACCTGCACCACCCTGAACAAGATGTGCGGGTCGGGCATGCAAGCCATGCTCATGGGCCACGACGCCTTGCTCGCGGGCAGCGCTCGGGTGGTGGTGGCCGGGGGCATGGAGAGCATGTCCAACGCGCCCTACCTGCTGGATCGCGCCCGTGATGGCTATCGCATGGGCCACGGCCGGGTACTCGATCACATGTTCCTCGATGGCCTGGAAGACGCCTACGAACCCGGTCGCCTGATGGGTACCTTTGCCGAGGACTGCGCCCAGACGCACGGTTTCAGCCGTCAGACGCAGGACGAATTCGCCTTGGCTTCGCTGACCCGCGCACGCCAGGCCATCAGCGACGGCAGTTTTGCCTCGCAGATCGTGCCGGTGAAGGTCATCCGCAACAAGCAGCCCCAGATGATCAGCGATGACGAGCAGCCGCCCAAGGCCAACCCGGACAAGATCCCCACGCTGAAACCGGCCTTTCGTGAGGGGGGCAGCGTGACGGCGGCGAATTCCAGCTCGATTTCCGATGGCGCCGCGGCCTTGCTGCTGATGCGCCGCAGCGAAGCCCAGGCTCGCGGACTTGCTCCGCTGGCGGTCATTCACGGGCATGCCGCCTTCGCCGATGCACCGCACCTGTTCCCGGTGGCGCCCATTGGTGCCATTCGCAAGCTGGTGGAAAACACCGGCTGGGCGCTGGAAGACGTCGATCTGTTCGAGATCAATGAGGCCTTCGCCGTGGTCACCCTGGCCGCCATGCAGGCCCTCGACCTGCCGGCAAGCAAAGTCAACGTCAATGGCGGCGCCTGCGCACTGGGTCATCCCATCGGCGCGTCCGGGGCGCGCATCGTGGTGACGTTGCTGGCGGCATTGCGGCAGCGCAACCTGCGCCGCGGCATCGCCGCCATCTGTATCGGCGGCGGTGAAGCCACCGCCATCGCGGTCGAATGCCTCTATTGAGGAGGCCTGTGGTCAGGGTGCTTGCTCGGCGCCGACCGATGCATTAGAAATGACGACCGGAAGAGCGGGGCAATGATTGCTCCGCAGCCTATTCGGTCCGTTTCGCGCAGAAGCGGTGAGCGAGGATGAGTGAGCCTGACCCGAACACCGCTCGACAGCCCGTCGATGCGCGACACGATCTCGATCCACCTCGTGCGTGAAGCCGTACGCGACAGCCATGTCGACCTGGAGCGAATCCTTCAGGCGGCGGGCATCGATGACCGGTTGCTGCTGGACGATCAGGCCCGGGTTCCCGTTCAGCGTTACGCCCGGCTCTGGCGGCAACTGGCCAGGGCGCTGGATGACGAGTTCTTCGCCATGGATGCGCGGCCATTGCGCCGCGGCAGCTTCGCCTTCCTCTGCCAGGCCTGCCGGCAGCAGCCGACCGTGGGCGCCGCGCTCAAGCTGGCCCTGGAGTTTCTTGCACTGATGCTCAGCGACTACGACGGCCGTCTGGCGACCCAGCAATCGCTCGCGGAGATCGTCCTGCGCGAGCGCAGCGCTGACCCCAAACGCGCATTTTCCTGTTTCACCTACTGGATGATCGTGCACGGTATCGCCTGCTGGCTGGCAGGCCGGCGCATCCCGATCCTGGCCATGGAATTGCGCGGCCCTGCGCCCCGATACGTTGGTGATTACCAGGTGATGTTCTCGCCCAACCTGCGCTTCGAGCGGCCACGCACGCGGTTGATCTTCGCCGCCGAACACCTCGACATTCCCGTACGGCGCAGCGCAACGGAGCTGCGCCGTTTCCTGGCCCGCGCCCCGGCCAACATCCTGGTGCGCTACCGCGATCCCGACAGCCTCGGCTGGCGCATCCGCCAACACCTGCGCAACCTGCCGGCTGCCGATTTTCCAGCCATCGAAGCGATGGCGGCCCACTGTGGCGTTTCGGTAGCCACGCTGCGCCGGCACCTGACCGAGGAGGGCGCCGGCTATCAGGCCCTCAAGGACAGCGTGCGCCGGGAGCGTGCCGTGCTGTGGCTGGCTGAACCCCAGGCAACGTTCGAAGACATCGCCGAGCGCCTGGGCTTCGCCGATGCCAGCTCCTTTTACAAGGCGTTTCGCAAGTGGACCGGGGCCAGTCCTGGGCATTACCGCAGTCTGATTCTCGATGCGGACGATCCACAATTCACCAAGCCGCGCGCGATGCCGCAACAGACGATTCGCTAACGATCATCTGCCGGTATGTTCTTGCATTTGTCAGGGTAAAGCCGGCGAATGCGCTTAATTTATCGTTGAATGGACCCATAACGCAGGGTGCCGTCCGGCGTTTTGCGCGCCCATAATGAAAACACAACAACAAAGGTGTCCATGCCATGTTCAAGGACCACATCGTAAAGCCGCGCGCAACCGACAGTCCGGCGTTCATGGGTACAGTAGCCGCCGTGTGCTTCGCGGTGACGCTCTTCGCCGGCCTCGGCGAGAGTGGCCTGGCCCGGCTGATGGCACCCATATTGCTGGATCTGCACGCGCCCCTGGCAAGGGACGTAGCCGTGGCGGTCACCTTCACCCTGACGCTGGTCCTCAACCTGTTCGTGCTCGGTCGCTTCCCCTTGCGAGCGCAGATCGTCACTGTGTGGTGCGAACTACTGCTGATGTTCCTGCTGTTCTTCGACACCTTTGACCTTTCATATTCATTCATCGCCACCAAGGTCGGCTTCATGATTACCCAAGGGGTATTCACGACCGTGTATGTGTCGGCGATCTCCATCACCATCGCTTTCGTGCTTGCCCTGCTGGGTGCGACCGCACGCCTTTCGTCCAACGGCTTCGCCATCGCGATCGCCAGCTTTTACACCTCGTTTTTTCGTGGTGTGCCGCTGCTGATCCAGATCTACCTCATCTACCTGGGCATTCCGCAACTGGGCTATGTGGTCGGCGCGGTGCCTGCGGGTATTCTGGCCCTGTCGCTGTGCTATGGCGCCTACATGACCGAGATCTTCCGTGCCGGCATCAGCAGCATTCCCCGAGGGCAATGGGAGGCGTCGCGAGCCATAGGCCTGTCGCCGCTGCAGACCATGATGCGGGTGATTTTGCCGCAGTCCATGCGGCTGATCATCCCGCCCACCGGGAACCAGTTCATTTCGATGCTCAAGGACAGTTCGCTGGTGTCGGTGATAGGCGTCTGGGAGTTGATGTTCCTGGCGCGTACCCAAGGCCGCGCGGAGTTTCGCCATTTGGAGATGTTGATCACTGCGGCGGTGCTGTACTGGCTGCTGTCGATTGTTCTGGAAACGGTCCAGGCCCGCCTGGAAAAGCATTTCAACCGTGCCCACCGCTGAGTAGGGCCAGTGCTTGATATGAAAAAGGCGCCCGCTATGAACCTGGAGCTTGCCATGAATCGATCGACCGTCCCTGCTGCGTCCCCCCGTTCAGCCGCTGTTCGGGTGCGTCGGCTGAACAAGTGGTATGGCGAGTTTCATGTGCTCAAGGAGATTGATCTGCACATTGCCAGCGGTGAGATCGTGGTGATCTGCGGGCCGTCGGGCTCCGGCAAGTCCACGCTGATCCGTTGCCTGAATCTGCTGGAAGACTTCCAGCAAGGTGAGGTGATTATCGGCGATACCCCACTGACCCGCGGCGCGGCGTGCGTGGCGGGCATACGCCGCCAGGTCGGCATGGTCTTTCAGCAGTTCAACCTGTTTCCGCACCTCAGTGTACTTGACAACCTCATGCTCGGGCCGCGCCTGGTCGGCCGACTCAGCGATGCCGAAGCCCGCGCTCTGGCCCATGAGTACCTGGAACGGGTGCGTATCGGCAACCAGGCCGACAAGTACCCCGGCCAGCTGTCCGGCGGCCAGCAGCAACGCGTGGCCATTGCCCGGGCGCTGTGCATGCGCCCGCGCATCATGCTCTTCGATGAACCGACTTCGGCACTGGATCCGGAAATGGTCAAGGAGGTGCTCGACGTGATGGGCGAACTGGCCGAGGACGGGATCACCATGCTCTGCGTCACCCATGAAATGGGCTTCGCCCGGCGCGTTGCCGACCGGATCATCTTCATGGACCAGGGCCGCATCGTTGAGGAGGCCTCGCCGCAGGCGTTTTTCGACAACCCGCAACACGAGCGTGCCCGCGAGTTTCTCTCGCAGATTCTCAGCCACTGAGTGATCCGTCAGGGCCGGAAATGGCTTCAAACGCTGCACACGCCACAACAACGACAACTGCGTATCGCTGCTCTCTGGAGGTTCACCATGACGTCGCTGACTCGCCTGTTCACCGCTGCCGCACTGGCTGGTGTTTTCATGACCGGGGCCGGAGTTGCCTGGGCCGGCGCCACCCTGGATCGCATCAACTCGACCAAGGTCATGAAAGTGGCCACGGCGGCCAATTGGCCACCGCAGTCGTTTCTCGGGCCGGACAATGCCCTGCAGGGTTTCGATATCGACGTGGCCACCGAGATCGGCAAGCGACTCGGTAGCAAGGTCGCGTTCGTCACGCCCGAGTACGGCATCATCACCGCCGGGCGTTGGTCGAACCGCTGGGACATCTCCGTCGGCTCCATGACTCCTACGCGCGAGCGCGGCCGGGTTCTGGATTTTCCTGCGGTCTATTACTACACCCCGTATGTATTCGCCGTGCACAAGGCCGCGGCCGGTACCAATAGACCGCAGACCTCAATGGCAAGATCATCGGCGTCGAGGCCGGCACCACGTCGGAGGACTACATCAATCGTCGGCTGACCATCGATGCGGCCGACGTGCCGTCCTTCACCTATGACGTGGAGCCTGGCGAAGTGAAAACCTACGGCGACAGCATGGGCCCGCTGGATGATCTGCGCATGGGCAACGGTGTGCGTCTGAACGCGACCCTGTCGGCCCTGCCGACCATCACCGCTGCCATCAAGAACGGCTACCCGATCGTTCAGGTCGAGGGTAAGCCGGCCTACTACGAACCGCTGGCGATCGCCGTTGACAAGGGCGACGACGCCTTCAACGCGGCGCTGACCAAGGTCGTCGGCGAGATGAAAGCCGACGGTACTCTCAAGCAGCTGTCCGAAAAATGGTACGGCGCCGACCTCACCAAGGTGCAGTGAACCAATCCCCTGCGCGTGTCCCTTGGCCCGGCACGCGCAAGGTAGACGCCCGACGAAGGACGAGGTCTTCATGTTCAGCTATATCGACAACTATTACACCGCGACCATGCGCGTGGCCCCCGTGCGCCCGCCGCTCGCTGGCCAAGTCAACGTCGACGTGTGCATCGTGGGCGGTGGCCTGGCGGGGCTGAGCACGGCATGGGAGCTGGTGTCGCGCGGCAAGTCCGTGGTCGTGCTGGAAGCGGCGCGGGTTGCTTGGGGGGCGTCGGGTCGCAATGGCGGGTTCGTGCTGCAGGGTTGGTCCGAAGGTCTGTCGGCCATCGAGCAGCGCTGCGGCAAAGACACCGCTGCGGCCTTGTTCAGACTGTCCCTGGAGGGCGTGGACAGTGTGCGCGAGACCATCGCCGGGCACCAGTTGCCCGGCTGCGCGCCCAGTCGGGGCAAGCTGAGTGTCAGCCGCTTCGACAATACCGACAGCCTCAAGCGCTTCAGCGAGCGCATGGAGCGCGACTTCGGCTTTACCCTCGACTACCTCGACCGCGATGCCTTGCGCACTCTGCTCAACACCCTAGCGTTACTACCAGGGGCTGCGAGATACCCACGGCTTCCATTTCCACCCACTGAACTACTGCCTTGGCTTGGCCGAGTTGATCGAGCATAAGGGCGGGATGATTCACGAGCAGTGCGCCATGCTCGAAGTCGTCAGCCGGGCAGGGCGCTCGCAGGTATCGACCGCCCACGGCAGTGTCGATTGCGCTGACGTGGTGTACTGCTGCGGCGGCTACGGCGGCCCTGAGTTCGGCAAACTGCACCGCGCCTTCCTGCCCATTGCCACCTACGTGGTCCTCACCGAGCCGCTGGGCGCGCGCCTGCAGCAGGCGGTGCGCACTTCAGAAGCCGTCGGTGATTCCCGCCGTGCCTCGGACTATTACCGTATCGTCGACGGCGATCGGCTGTTGTGGGGCGGCCACATCACTACCCACAACCTGCAGGACGAACAGCGCCTGGCACAACTGCTCACTGCCGATATCCTCGACGTTTACCCGCAACTTCGAGGCCTGAGGATCGACAAGGCATGGTCTGGACTGATGGGCTATGCGCGGCACAAAATGCCCCACATCGGCCCAATCGGCCCAGGGCTGTGGTCCTGCGCTTCGTTCGGGGGGCACGGTATGAACACCGCGCCAGCAGGCGGGCGGGTGATCGCCGAGGCCATCTGCGGTGAATCGGATCGCTACCGCCTGTTCGATCGCTATGGTCTGCAATGGAATGGTGGCCCATTCGGGCCACCGGCGGCGCAATTGGTGTATACCGGTTTGAAGATGATGGATAGATTCCAGGAACGACACGCCGGCGCAGGGCCGCGCTAACGCCTCCTCACGCAAGGTCGATACGGCATGGAAGCACACTCACCCCGTACATTGTTCAACCTGACCGAGAACGATCGCCAGTTGCTGGCGCTACTACAGGCCAACGCTCGCGAGCCGACCGCGTCGCTGGCACGCAAGCTGGGCGTGTCGCGCTCCTCGGTGCAGGAGCGCATCCAGCGGCTGGAGAAAGCCGGCATCATCACCGGCTACAGCGTGCGCATCGACCACGACCGGATACAGCCGACCATCAACTGCTTCACCATGACTTCGTGCACCAACAAAAGCTACACCGATGTCATGACGACGCTGCGCAAGATCGACGCGGTGCAGGCCGTGTACGCGGTGTCTGGGGAGTCGGACTTCATCATTCACCTGGCCACCGGGACCCTGGGCGAACTCAATGCCGAGCTGACCCGGATCAACATGATCAAGGGCGTGGCGCACACCGCGTCGCATATCGTGATGGAGACCAAGTTCAGTCGTCGGTTGAGTGTGTAGCAGGGGCAAAAGCCCGGCGAGAGATTTCACCGGGCGGAGTGCCTGCGGAGTCACCTACAGATTGATCGGATACTGCGTGATGAACCGCACGTCATCCAGATCGCCGCTGAACGAGTTGCGGTAGGTGGCCTGACGCAGGCGGAAGGTCAGGTTTTTCAAAGGACCGCTCTGCACCGTGTAGGCTGCTTCCAGATCACGTTCCCATTCGGTCTGGCCACTCGCGCCGTTGGCCAGGGTGATGTTGTCGCCACGCAGGTAGCGGGCGAACACATCCAGCCCTGGCACCCCAAGGCCGGCGAAGTTGAAGTCATAGCGTGCCTGCCATGAACGTTCGTCCTCGCGGGTGAATTCGGCGTACTGCACGTAGTTGGCCATGTAGTTGGTATTGCCGCCGTCGGTGTAGAAGACGTAACCGCCTTTGCCGGTGATGGCCTGATAGGCCAGGGTCAGCTTGTGCGTGCCGTAGCTGTAGGCGGTCTTGAGGCTGAACGAGTTGCTGTCGATATCCCCGCCGCGCTCGGCGCTGGTGCTCTTCTGGTTGTAGAACCTGAAGTCAGCGGAAAACGCCTGCTGGTCATCGATGGGTTTGACCCAGCTCAGCCCCGCGTATTTCTTTTTCCACAGATCCTGCACGTCCGAGGCATACAGCGCGCCGGTCAAGGCCGGGGTGAAGTTGTAGGTGGCGCCATAGACGTCCGCACGCGGTCATGCCGCCGGCGTTGTGGCCACTTTGCGCGTACGTGCTGAGCGAGGTGAGGTGGGCGACATCGATGCGCAGGTTGTCGATTTCCTTGCTGCTCAAGTAGAACCCTTCGGTCGTCTCGGGCAACAGGCGACTGTCCCCGGTCGAGTAGACCGGCAGGTTGAGGGTCATTTCGCCGTACTTGAGTACCGTGTTCGAGACCTTGAGCTTTACCGCAGCCGAGGCGCGGGAGTAGTTGTCCTCGGCCCGATCGATCCCCGGCGTGTGCCGGCCATTGCTGGGAAGCAGGCCGGTACCGATGCGGTCCGAGCTGCTGTCGAGTTTCATGCCATAGAGGCCTATGGCGTCGATACCGAGGCCCAGGGTGCCTGGGGTGAAGCCAGAGGTGAAGGTGCCGATGAAGCCCTGGGCCCATTCTTCGCGATAGCTCTGCGCGTTCGGGCCGGTGTTGTGGAAATCCCGGTTCAAGTAGAAGTTGCGCGCCATGACCTGCGTGCTGCTGTCTTTGAAGAACGGGTTGTCGAGCACGTCGTCGGCAAAAGCCGCAGGGGAAATGGCCGCGCACAGTGTTGCACTGCCAAGCATTAAAGCTGACCGCATGGTGTTGACCCTTATCGAGAATAATCAGCAGATGGCGAAGGCTTGAAGCAAGATTATTGTTATGGGGCGTCCATGCCCTGCAGCGGTGAATCAGTTGCTCGCGGCCACTTCGCAGATGCTCAGAATGGCGAGGATGTAGACGCGGACCATGTCCAGGTAATCGCGCTTGTGAACACGCTCGTCGGGCATGGTGTTGAACTTGCCACCGGGCCCGCAGACCACGCCCTGCATGCCCAGGCGCTGATAGAAATGCGCGGCATCGGTGCCGAAGTACGCCGGCGGGGTGATGATTCCGGTGGGCTGCGGTTCACCGCGCACCTGCTGATAGGCGGCGTTCACGGCCTTGACGATGGGCGAGTCGAGCGCCACTTCGAAAGGCGGCATAAGCGGCTGGTTGTCGCTGTCGTTGATCAGCTTGGCTTGCAGACCGGGAAACTGTTCGCACAGGCGATCAAGGAGTCCTTGCAGGTCGGCGAGCACCGACTCGACGGTCTGCCCAGGGGTGTAGCGGGCCGAGCCACGCAAGCGCAGGAAATCGGCGACCTGCGGCGGACGCCATTCTTCCAGTTCGCGACCCAGGGCGCCGTGGACCACACCGATGTGGCCGCGGTTGACCTGCTCGTGTTCCGGCGTGCGGGCGCCGCTGAAGGTGATGCCGTTGATCTGCGGAATGAGCTGCACCGCCGCAGTGATGACGTCCACCGCTTCTTCGCGCTTGGACAGATGGCGGGTGTCGCCGGTCAGCTCGATGACGAACATCAGCGAGCCCACGTGCAGGGTCACCGCCTGCAGGTCGGTCGGTTCGCAGTTGATGAAGTAATCGGCTTTCACGCCTTGTTCGATCGCCGCGATGGTGCCGATCCCGCCTTGCAGCTCGCCGACCACATAGGTCAGGATCACGTCGCCCTTGAGCTTGACCCCGGCGTCTATCAAGGTTTTCAGCGCGCAGAAGTAGGCGGCATCACCGGCCTTCATGTTGGAGACGCCGATGCCATAGATGAACTCGTCATCGACCTTGCCGGCCCACGGGTCCACGGTCCAGCCTTCGGTGACCGGGTTGGTGTCCAGATGGCCGTTGAACAACAGGCTGTGACCACCACCGCCCTGGCCTTTGAGCGTGCCAATGGCATTGAGGCGTTCGCCTGGCACTGGCATCAGCTCGCTGTGCAGCCCCAGCTCGCTCATCTGCCCAGCCATGTATTCGGCCAGCCGACGCTCCTCGGCCGTGGCGCTGTAGCTCTTGTGCTGCACCATGCGCGCAAGAAAGTCGAGGCAGTAGGCCTCATCGATGCTGTGGATCAGCGCATCAGGCGTCATCGAGTTGCTCCATTTCGGTGAGGGGCTGCGGCACTGCCTGGAGCAGGGCACGGGTGTAGGGGTGACGGGACTGTTCGGCCATATCCTGCGCGGGCAGGATTTCCAACAGATCGCCGCGGTACATCACGGCGATGCGGTGAGCGATCTGGCGGATCAGGTTCAGGTCATGGGTGATGAACAGGTAGGCGGTGCCATGCTTGCGGCGCAGCTCCAGCAACAGCTCGATCACCGTGGCCTGCACCGACACGTCCAGCGCAGCGGTGATCTCGTCGCAGATCACCAGCTCAGGTCGCGCCGCGAAGGCGCGGGCGATCGCCACCCGCTGTTTCTGGCCGCCGGACAGGGCGTGTGGAAAGCGATCGGCGAAATCCTCGGGCAGGCGCACCTCGCGCAGCAGTCGGGCGACGGCCTGGCGCTCGGTTTCTCCCTCGGGCAGGCCATAGAGCCGCAGCGGGCGAGCGAGAATCTGGCCGATGGTCTGGCGCGGATTGAGCGAGGCATCCGGGTGCTGAAAGATGATCTGCACCTTGCGCCGGTAGTCACGGCTCATGTCGGCGGCGCCATGAATGTCGACGCCCTCGAACTGCACCTGCCCGGTGAACGGGGTGAGGCCGGTCAGCGCCTTGGCCAGAGTCGACTTGCCCGAACCGGATTCGCCGATGATGCCGAGGATCTCGCCACGCGCCATGCTCAGGGTCATGTCTCGCGCCGCCAGGGAAGGCTTGGCGGCACGTCGCAGCAGACCGTCGAGCAAACCCGGACGACCGTAACGCACGCTGAGTCCGTTGACGTGCAGCAGCGGCTGACTCGGCGCAACGGTTTCGCTTAGCAGACGCTTATCCGCAGCCGGCACGGCGGCGACCAGTCGTTGCGTGTAGGGATCGCTGGGCGCGCTGAAGATCCGCGCACCGGCTGCCTGCTCGACGATGCGCCCCTGATTCAGGACGCAGACCCGATCCGCCACCCGCGAGACCAAGGCCAGGTCGTGGGAAATGTACAGCGAGGCCACGCCAGTTTCTTCGCGCAGACGCCGGAACAGCTGCAGGATCTGCGCAGAACTGATCACGTCCAGCGCGGTGGTTGGTTCGTCGAAGATCAGGCATTGCGGGCGACAGGCGAACGCCGTGGCGATGAGCACGCGCTGTTTTTCACCGCCGGAGGCTTCGTGGGGAAAGCGCTTCATCATCGCCGCCGGGTCTTTGAGATCGACATCGGCGAGCAGTTGCTCACCCAGGGCCCAGGCGTCCCGATAGCTCAGGTCGCGATGGCGGGTCAGCACTTCCACTACCTGCTCGCCCAGGCTCAGGGTTGGATTGAGCGACGCGCTCGGGTCCTGGAAGATCATTCCCAGGCGTCCGCCGCGTAACTGCTCGACCTGGCGTTGCGGCATCTGCAGCAGGTCTTCACCCTGCAGAATGATGCTGCCACCCACGTCGCGAGCGTTGCTCGCCAGGTAGCGCATGATGGCAAAGCCCAGGGTGGTCTTGCCCGAACCGGATTCGCCGACCAGCCCCACGACTTCGCCTGCACCGACCTGGAAGTCGATGTTCTGCAAGACGTGGAGTGGGCCGCCTGGCAGTTGATAGTCGAGGCTGTAGTCAGCCACTTGCAACACGGCAGTCATTGGCGGTGCCCCTTGGGATTGAGGGCATCGCGCAAGCCATCGCCCAGCAGATTGAAACCGATCGCGATGATGGCGATGGCCAGGCCGGGCATGAGCATCATCCACGGTGCCTGAAAGAAATAACGTCTGGCCTCGGCCACCATCAAACCCCATTCCGGCTGCGGCGGTTGCGCGCCCAGGCCCAGGAAACTGAGGGTGGCGAACAGCATGATGGCGAACGCGACCCGAATGGTTGCCTCGACGATGATCGGCGCGACGATGTTGGGCAGCATTTCCCGCACCACGATGTAGGCAGTGGATTCGCCGCGGGCAATGGCAGCGCTGACGTAGTCCTGACGGCGAGCGGCGAGGGCAACGCTGCGCGCGATCCGCGCCATGCCGGGAACAAAGGCGATGGTGATCGCCAGCACGGCGTTGAGGTCGCTTTTGCCGAGCGTGCTGACGATCAACAGCGCGAACAGCAGGCTGGGGATCGACATTACCGCGTCCAGCGTGCGCATCAGCGCCTCGTCGATACGCCCGCCCAGGTAGCCGCTGGCCGTGCCGAGCAATGCGCCCAGCAGCATCGCCATCGCGGTGGCCAGCACCGACAGCGAAATGGTCGCGCGGGCTCCGATGAGCAGGCGGCTGAAAATGTCGCGCCCCAGCTGGTCGGTGCCCAGCCAGTGCACCAAGCTGGGTGCCTTGTACCGGGCCAAAATGGAAATCGCTTCCGGGTCGTAAGGGGCCAGCGCCGGTCCGGCGCAGACCAGCACGATCGCCAGCAGCAGAATGATGCTGCCCACCAGACCCTGCGGCGAGCTCAGCAGTCGGTAGATGATGTCACGCATATTGAATCCGCCGATCAAGGTAGGCATAGGTCAGGTCAGCGATGAAGTTGACCACGCAATAGGTTGCGGCGAGGATCAGCACACCGCCCTGAATGGCCGGCAGATCGCGGGCCGCGACTGCCACCAGCAGCTCCCGGCCGATGCCTGGAATGTTGAAGATTTCTTCCACCACGACGATGCCACCCAGCAGATAGCCCACGTCCAGCGCGACGATGGTGATGGTCGGCAGCAGGCCGTTGCGCAGCGCATGACGCAACAGCACACGGCGCCGCGACAGTCCCTTGAGCCGCGCCGCACGGATGTAGTCGGTCTCGAGCACGTCGATCATCTCGGAGCGCACCATCCGCGACACGTGAGCGACCATGATCATCGACACCGTGAGCGTCGGCAGGATCAGGTGCCGCAGGCCCTCGCCGAAGTTTTCCGAAAGCGGCACGTAACCGGTGGCCGGCAGCAGCTGCCAGACATCGGCGAACAGCAGCACCAACAGGGTTGCCGTGACGAACTCGGGCAACGAAACACCGATATAGGAGAACAGGGCAATGATCAGGTCCACCGGTCGCCCGCGCCGTACAGCGGCGAGAATGCCCAGCGGAATGGCCACGGCCAGCATCAGCAGCAGGGAACATCCCGCCAGCAACAGGGAGCGGCCCAGCGCGTCCAGCAATGAACCCAGCACCGGTTGGCCGTTGCGCATCGACAGGCCGAGATCGCCTTGCAGAACGGCCATCAGCCAGTGGCCGAATTGCAGCCACGCCGGTTGGTCCAGCCCGAGCTTGGCGCGCAGGGCGGCGAGCGCTTCAGGCGTGGCGTTCTGGCCCAGCAGCGTCACGGCGGCATCGGCCGGCAGCAACTGGGTGATGGCGAACACCAGCAGCGAAACGATCAGCAGGGTATAGACGACCAGAAGCAAACGCTTGGTCAGGTAGGCAGCAGTCACAGGATTACCCTCGATTCATCCGCGCTTCGGGGCGCCTTCATCCAACCAGGCCTGGTCCAGGCGAAACACCGCGCCGCGAGGGTGCAATCGATAGCCTTGAACATAGTTGCGCTGGGCCGCCAGTACATCGAAGAAGGTCGGGATCAGCGATGGCACCTGCTCGTGCATCAGGCGCTGGGCCGTGCCGTATAACGCCGCACGCTTGACCGGATCGTCCGTGCCCCGTGCAGCGGCCACGGCGGCATCGAATTCGCTGTTGTTCCAGCGCGTTTCGTTCCAGGCAGCGTCCGAGGTGTAGAGCAGAGAAAACACCGCGTCGGCCGAAGGTTGCATGTTGTAGAAACCGACGTAGAAGTTGCCCTTCTTCCAGACCTGATCCAGGTAGGTACTGTTGGCCATGGTCTCGACCTTGATATTGAACCCGGCTGGCTTGGCCATTTCCCGTACGGCGATGCCCAGCTGGGTGCGCGTAGAGGGCTTATCGGAGGCCACCAAGGTGATGTCCAGGCCATCGGGATAGCCGGCGTCGGCCAACAGCTGCCTGGCCTTGGCGATATCGGCCTGACGCAGTTCGATATCGGCGTGGTAACGGTAAGCGGCATTGAGCGGTGTATCGTTGCCCGGCGTGCCGAAGCCTTCCGCCACGAAGTCCACCAGTGCCGCCCGATCGACACAGAGTGACAGCGCCTGGCGCACCCGTACGTCGTTGAACGGCTTCTGGTCGCAGGCCATGTTGATGTTGAGGAACTGCCCGGAAGGTGCGCGCAGTCCGGTCACGCCGCTGGCTTGGCCAAGGCGGCTGAACTCGGTGGCCTGGGCTGACAGCATGAGATCGATGTCGCCGGACATCAGCGCAGAACTCTCCGCAGTCGGATCGGGATAGACACGGATTTCGACGCGATCCAGAAACGGACGTTCGGGGTCGTGGAACTGTTCGTTGCGAGTGACTACGACCAGCCGCTCGGGCTCGAACGAGGTCAGCTTGAACGGCCCTGTGCCCACGGCTTCGCGCGTCAGGCGGGCCATATCCCCCTGGACGATCGCCGCGGGCACGATCTTGGCGTCCGGGTAGGCCAGGCTGATGGGCAGGTCTGCGTAGGGCATGGTGGTGGTCAGCTTGACGTGCAGCTCGTCGATCGCTTCCACGGACTTGATCGGGCCGATGTTGCGCAGGCCGGGCGAAGCGGTCTTGGGATCGAGGATCGCCTGCAGGCTGGCCACGACATCCCTGGATGTGCAGCGGCTGCCGTCGTGGAAAAGCAGGTTGTCGCGCAGGCTGAAGGTCCACTCGGTCAGCGCTTCGTTGTGGCTCCAGGACGTGGCCAGATCGGGCTCGGCCTGCATGTCGTGACTCAGGCGTGTAAGCCCGTTGTACAGAAGCTCGCTGAGCAGGTACTCGGGATTGACACGAGCCAGCAGCGGATTGAGCATGCCCACCGCCTGGTCGACGCTGATGCGCAGTGTGCCGCCTTTGCGCGCGGCGCCAGCGGCCCACAATGTGCTGGAGAACGGCAGCATGGCAGCGCCGGTGACGATGGCCGTGGTTGCAAGAAAGCGGCGACGGTTGAGCCGGAAAACGGTAGTCATGGCGATAATTCACTTAGCAAAGAGATGATGGGGCAGCTAGGTAAAAAGTGCCGATGACCGATCTTGATGCCAGTCTTCGGTGGTCGCTTGGGGTTAGCCTGTTGCGGCGGTCTCAGGGGTGAAGTCTGCAGCCAGGTAGACCAGGATCGACTTGGCCAGGGCGACCAGATCTTCGCGGGTCGTGTATTCGTCGCTGGCGTGAATGCGACTGTGCGGGCGGATCAGGCCGCCCAACAAAATCTCCTGGATACCGGCCTGTTGCACCCAGCCCATATCCGAGCTGCTGCTGGAGCCATAGCACTGAAACTGCTCGGCGGTGAAACCGAAACCCACGCCCAAGGCGGCTTGCCAGCGCGGCCAATGAGGACCGGTCGGGTCCGCAACCGGCGCAAGATGGCCGATCACTTCAGCTTCCACCGCAAGTGCCGCGCTTCCGGCCATGGCGGCGTCGATGCAATGGTGCAGTTCGGCCAGCACCTGATCGAAGGGCTCTTGCGGTGCGTAGCGACGGTTTATCAGCACCTCGAACTGCGCTGGAACGGTAGAGCCTTTGCTACCGCCATGGGCCGCGGCCAAGGTCATTCGCGAGATCAGGGGTGCACCGTTGTAATGGGGCGGCGCCGGCATCGGCCATGCACGCTGTTCTACCTGCTGCTTGAGTGCGTACAAGGCGTTCAGCAGGGGCAGGCTTTCCTCGATGGCATTGATGGCATCGACCGGTTCACCGGAGTGCGAAGAGCGGCCCTTGACCGTGATCTTCAGGTCGACACTGCCAAAGCACCCAGCCCAGATCCTCGGCGCTGCACCGCCGTTGAAACTCAGGATATGGCCCTCGACCAGTCGTCGTTCGGCCAGGTAGCGGATACCAGGATAAAGACCGCCTTCTTCATCGGTACACAACAGCAGGGAAGGGCAGTAGCGCAGCGGCAGGTCGAAACGTGCCGCCGCACGCAAGGCACTCAAGGTGGCGGCGATGCTGCCTTTCATATCGGCCGTGCCGCGCCCGATCAGCTTGCCGTCAGCTTCGGTCAACTGCAGAGGAGGGTGGTTCCAGCCGTCACCGGCCGGCACCGTGTCGACATGAAAATACAGACTGCAGACCTCCTGATTTCCGGGATGCCGGGCGATCAGATTGATGCGTTCGCCATGGGCCTCGCCGCTGCGGGTCTGCCACAGCGCCTCGGGCACCGAGACCCGTGTCGCCTGCAAGCCAAGCGGCGCAGTCAGGGTTTCCATCAAGTCGGCGAAGGCGCCGTAGCCTGCGCCGGGCGGGAAGCAGGTATCGACCACGATCATGCGTTGCAGATCGTCGATCAGCCCATCATGATCCGTTTCGATCGATTCAAGTGCCTGCTCAAGTGCCGCATTCATCGTCATTTTGAGTCTCGCCGTATTTCTATATAGTTTATAGTTAAACACCACCGCATGGCCCGTCAAGGAAAAACGATGACCAACAGCAACGCACCGGCTGCCGACGCCAGCTTTGCCCGACTGAGCGAACAGGACAGCGCACCTCTTTATGAAGTGGTGAAGCGGCGGGTCTCAGAGGCGATCCTGCTAGGGGAGTGGGCCAGTGGCACGGTGATCCCCAGTGAGAACGCGTTGGCCGCAGACTTCGGCGTATCGGTAGGCACCGTGCGTCGCGCACTGGCTGAACTGGTGACAGAAGGCATGCTGATGCGCCGCCGCAAGACCGGCACCGTCGTCACCGGCTGGGCGCCGTTGCACAACCTGCGCTATTTCTTCCAGTACTTCCGGCTGCACAACAAGGAAGGCGCACTGCTGAAATCCAGCACCTCCTTGCTCGACTACCAGACGGGCAAGGCCACGGCGGAGGAGGCCGACAAACTGCTCATCGATCCTGCCAGCCCCGTTTACCGCCTGCATCGACTGCGTACCATCGCCGGCGTCGCCGCCATGCACGAACATTTCACGGTAGTGGCAAGCAAAGTCCCGGACTTCCCCGGGCCGGACGCCTTTCCCGAACTCTTGTATCGCCACTTGCTCGAACACTACGGCATACGCGTAGCGGCGGTGCGCGAACAGCTGACCGCCGGCCTGGCCACGGCTGAGGACTGCAAGCTGCTGAAGCTGGAGGCTCCCCATGCCGTGATGATCATCGACGCCATATCCTTCGACCAGACGGCAACGCCAGTGATGATCACGCACCAGCGCGCGAGTACGGAGCACTTCATGTATGTGAACGAGATTCGGTGACCATGCCGTTAAAGACGAGCGTGCCGCGCATGTGATTTCGGGGCAGGCGGGTGGTGTTCGTGGATAGGCTTCATTAGTAACTCTACTAAATGCTTATTTAGTAGAGTTATCGTGGCTTTCGGAGGAGTTTCAGCGGAAATAGGGGGTTTTCGCTTCACTTTGAGGGCGTCACTCACGCGTTGCCCAGGTACGCTTGATTCGCGTCGTCAAGCTGTAAGTTTTGCCAGTGGAAGCGCGTATTGGTTGATGGCTACGCTGTGCTGGTTGAGAAATACGAGCTCTGCCGCCGGGAATGGCTCGCCAGCAACGCAGAACCCGATTTCCGGTCAATGTGGCATGAGTAGGTAGCGACATGGAATACGACGACAACTGGTTGAAGATGCCGTGCTTGCGCTGTCGGCAACCTACAGGTCCGATACAGGCAATTTCGGTATGAGAACTCCAATGGATCGGAGATCTGAATCCGATAGCTGACCGCATACTCCTAATAGGTTGGACAGGTTTGTGGATTGATTGGGTTTTGAGTTATCGGAGATCTCGCCCAGATTTACGATTGACTGGCCAGCCAACGGGCAGCTTTAGCGCTGCGGCTGCAAGACGTGAATCTTGACGAGGATGATTAACAGCTTTAGAAACGTACTTGACGCTACGCAGGTCCCAAGCGCTTGACGTGGGATGGACAGAGGCTGAGCAGATGCTCCCACGAATCGGTCGGCACAGAGGGCGATGAGTACTCGAGATTGATGCTTATGAGAGTGTGGGTACCAGAGGATCAGGATCGTCTGATGAAGGACCGACGCCGGGAGACCAAAGGCAACCCTGCCACCCGAATCGCGCATCATAACGTTACGCATAATGTATATTATGTTAAATCAGGTATTAACCATCCTTGCCCACCTCAGGCCACACCCCCTCCACAAGAACCACGATGGCTATCTTCGTTAGTCCGCTCGGCGCCCTCGGTTGGTTCAGTTACACCACTCCCGAGGACATGAGCGTCATGGTCTAGGTTGATCGCGCCTCTGATTTTCGCCCGGCACTGTGGTAGTGACAGTTTTGGGCTCGTACGATTACGACCCGCACCGCCGGCACAAACGGTGAACCAGCTACTCGATGCCCAGATCACCTGGTGATTGACTGCTGGTCGTCGCGGGGTTTTCCCCCAGGCTCTCCTGCTAACCGTTGTTGCTCATGGAGCGCCTCTGGTCACGCATTCAGAATTCGCTCTATACGCTGACGCGCAGCCCCAGTGAGCCGTTTGACCCCAAGCAGCCGCGCAACTTCTAATGCAGGGTCTGCCGCATCAATGATGCTCGCAGCGATGCGCAGCTCCTCTGCGGCAATTTCTTCAATCGAACGTGCATCGTTGGCCGATACGGGAACACGGTATGTCGACCACGCCATCACATCGCCGTAAGCTTGCCAGATAAATACCTCTCCAAAGCCCGCCTGCTGGACGTGATAATGCTGATCAGCCAGCTCCAACACGCGATCTCTAATCAGTCGACCCGATCGTTGGAAGCCATGTGCACGTGCGACACGTTGAACCAATAGCGTGTCGAGGATTGGCGCCTCCTGGCGAAGCACCTCTTCGATGATCTGTTGTAGCACGGGGGTGTATTCAGGTACGTGAAACCGCTCGGCTTCGATCAATGAGGCGAGTGCCGAAAGATCAGCCACTCGATATTCACCCTGTCGTCCGGCAGCAGCTTGGGCGCTACAGTCGCGAGCGATTCGAGCCTCTCCGACCTCCAATGAGTGCTCATTACTGAGAGCGACCGGGGATTCAGTGGAGACTTCTACAACCTCGTCCATCTCTGGCTCCACGGCGAAGTCGATCACGACCGTTGGAGCTACCACGTCATCCGCCTGAATTGGCGCAACTGCCAGCCGGGATTGATCCAGTAGGTCATTGAGGGCTGCGTGCAGCTTCTGTAGAGCGCCTTCCTTGTTCACCCACCATTCCGTCGACCACAAGCGCAGTAGATTCCATCCCAAGCCTTTGAGAATCGCCGCGCGAACTTTGTCTCGGTCCCGAGCAGTGGCAGCGCTGTGATATGTGGCGCCATCGCATTCAACGCCTGCCAAGTAATCACCCGGCCTATCAGGGTGAACAATTCCCAGATCGATGCGGAAACGCGATACGCCAATTTGTGGCACTACCTGCCAGCCAAGACGTCGGAGACCCTGGGCGACAGCCTCCTCGAACGGCGAGTCGTAGCCGCCTACCGAGCCTTGTATCGCCTCGGCCAGTGCCCTCGGGCCGCGCTGAGCGAATTCGATGAAGTGCTTCAAGTCGCGGACGGCGCGAGCGTTGGTCCGGTTCAGATCGATCATCGACGGATCGAAGGATGTGAAAACGAGCATCTCTCGCCGAGACCGGGTGATGGCGACGTTCAACCTGCGCCATCCACCGTCCTTGTTGAGCTGGCCGAAGTTCATGGACATGACCGGCGCGCCCGGCTCCGTAGGTCCATAACCTATCCCGAGCATGATCAAATCGCGCTCATCGCCCTGGACCGTTTCCAGGTTCTTCACGACTACAGGTTCGGTCTGTGTATCTTGGAAAAACGGCTCGATTTCTGGGTACTGCTTGCGTGCGGTATCCAGCAAATCGTTGACCAGCTTTTGCTGGTCAGAGTTAAGCGTGATGATCCCGATTGAGTGGCCGGCAGCGACGAACGCAGGATCGGTCAGACGCTTTACCGTCTCCATGACGATGGCTTCAGCCTCAGCTTGGTTGTAGCGGCCTTTCCCTTTCGCATAGACACCTTCAACCTTGCGCCACTCGACAGCGCTTGCACGGGTCTCCGCCGCTGGGAAGGTAATCAGGTTGCTATCGTAGTAACGATGGTTGGAGAACGCGATCAGGCTTTCATGACGGCTTCGGTAGTGCCAGCTCAGGCTGTGGCTTGGCACCCCTGCCCCCAAGCATTCATCCAGGATGCTTTCCATGTCTTCGGCGGTAGCATCGTCCCCCGCGTTTGGACCACGGCTGAAGAAGTTGGTCGGTGGCATCTGACGCGGGTCACCTGCGATTACCACTTGCTTGCCTCGAGCAATGGAGCCAATGGCGTCCCATGGAGCGATCTGCGAAGCCTCGTCGAAGATGACCAAGTCAAATGGAGGCTGATCGGCAGGTAGGAACTGCGCAATGGACAGCGGGCTCATGAGCATGCACGGAGCCAGGCGGTTCAACGCATCGCCCATCTCAATCGCCAACTGCCGGACCGGTTTGTGCCGACGAGACTTTTGCAATTCGTGTTTGAGAATCGCGAAGCCGCTGCTCTTGGGGATGTCGTTCTTGGACGGGATAAGCCCGCAGAGCTTCGCCCGGATGTATCGCACGGTTAATTTCGCCAGTTCATCGTCCAGACGAACGAATTGCCCCGATATCACTCATGTGTTCGGCAGCGACGAAGTTTCTGAGAAGCGGTTCACTGTCGATGCCATGGGTCGCAAACCAATGGGCGTAGGCAGTGACGAATGTGTCTTCAGTTGTGGTTGGCAACAGACGTCCTGCTTCCAGAGCGTGAGCCAGACTGATGAGCCCAGCCTCGGTAGCCTGCTCGCGGACTCGGCACCAATCGCACCATGCTTTTAGCTGTTCTTCCTGTTGCTGAATGGAGAGCGTGGTAGCCCGCAGTGCAGCAACGGACGGATGCGTACCGGTGCTGTTTCCAGCCAGTCCCGCAAATAGTCGTGCTGCATCGTCATATCGCGATAAGGCTTGTTGCAAGACCGTCAGCGCAGCAGCGATTTGCCCAGTTGGCGCCAGCATTTCATTCGCATCGATGACAAGACGCGCGACTGAGCCGCGCAAGGAAACCAGGTGGTCGGGTGATTCGGCGTGAGCACTCAGCAGCCCGCGCAGATTTTCAGCCAATATGACAGCGCGCAGTGTGCGGGCGCTGTCGCTCGTCAGACCTTGCCAGCCTGGAATCGACTGCATATCGCCTGCCAACCCATCCAACTCGGTTAGCTGAGCATGAAGGCGCTCGAAAGTAGCGAGATCGGCCAGGGTATCTGGAAGACCCGCTGCACCACCCAATGTGGCTAACTTCTTCGCAACCTTTTTCTGGGCGAACGTTGCCAGGAACCAGAACTTACCCTCAGCCGATTGCCAGTCACTGCGCAATTGTTCGAACGGGACACGGCGGCACGCTTCATCGGCGTAATCCAGTGAGAGCCGTTCCTCAAGCTCCCTGTAGCTCTCGATCAACTGACACGCCCGTCGCGCGGATTCGATACGCGTCACAGCATCGGGCGCAAATGCGAAGGAAAGGTTCTGCCCATGGGACTCCACGACCAGAGTGACCAAATCACATAACTGCTGGATCTGAACCACCTCGGCTACAGGCAACGACAGGTGCGTCAGCCCAAGGAGCTTCTCGCTTGCGGCGTTCAACGCATCAAGCGCCTGCGGCAATTCACGTGAGGCCTTGGCGATCTCTGACTGCCAGGCGTTCGACCATTGGGTCTGCGACAGAGCACCAAATCTGCCTGACAGATCACGAGCGGCGTTGCCGTTTAAGCCAAGCCGCCGGGAGATATCGAGTAAATTTCCATACTCGGCAGCATCGTGCCGTGTGGTCGGGGCCCAGCTCAGCTTCGGTGTCTGTAGGCTGTGGTCGCGGATTACACGACCAATCGCTTGGTGCAGGGAAAGGCCGTTATCCCAACGGCGGTGCAGGACGTCAACCAACTGGTTCAGTCGTGAACGAAGGGTTTGCAACCGCGCAGCTTCATGCTCCCACTCTTGGGGGCTCAATGCGTCGCTCACGTGCCACGCACGATCCAGCTGTTTGAGCACTTCAACCTTCGACGCCTTGCTTGAATGCAGCTCCAAGCAGAACTCGCCCAGTCCTTTTTCAGCCAGTCGGCGATAAACCACATCCAGGGCCGCACGCTTTTCAGCAACGAAGAGCACGCGACGGCCCAAGGCTAGGTTGTGCGCAATCATATTAGCAATGGTCTGCGATTTCCCGGTGCCAGGTGGACCATCCATTACAAAGCTATGAGTACTGGCAGAAGCAACTACGGCTGATAGCTGCGACGAGTCGGCAGGCAGTGGTGCGAACAGTTGTGCGGGAGTGACAGATGAATCCAGTCGCTCGGGCCGTGGGAAGTCGTCTGAACAGGAAAAGCTCTGACCTGCTTCATTTGGCTCCAAGAGGTGCTTGACCAGAGGGCTTTGCAGCAACTGCGCCGCGTTGGCGTTCAGGTCTTTCCACATCAAATATTTGGCAAAGGAGAATGTGCCCAGAACCAGCTCGGTGCTCACCTCAAACCCGGGCACATCGCGTACTGCTCGCCGCACCATGTTCCAGATGCCGGTCACATCGATGCCGCTTTCATCATTCGGTAGTTCGCCATCGAGCCCAGGGATCACCAGCTCAAAATCATGACGTAGCAGTTCAAGCAGCGTGAGGTTGAAACGTGGCTCCTCATCGAGCAGGCTCAGTGTCACTCCGGACAAAGCGCTTTTGCGCTCAAGCTTTACCGGCAGCAAGATCAGTGGGGCTGAGTACGCTTTTACGTCGTCTGCGCTTTTCTTCCACTTTAGGAAACCGATGGCCAAGAACAGGGTGTTTGCCCCGCCCTCCTCCAAATCGCTGCGCGCTTTGCGAAACAGATCGATGAGCGTCGCTTCAAGCTTGACCTTTTCCAGATTCGCTAGGACTTCGCCACGCGCAAGTGCCTGGCGAGCGACTTCATCAACCAGGCTTTCGTTGTTTCGCTGCTCATAGAGAGCGACATCACGGCCACTGCTTTTCAGGTCAGGTACTGGCACCACGCGAATGCGCCCGCCACTGGAGAGAAGATCCTCAAGAGCGGCTGGGTCCGGGCAAAGAAGACGAACACCCTTGGCGCTATCTGGTAGGTGCAGCAGGCGATTGCGAGTGGTGAGATCAAGTAATTTGCGCTGCCAAAGCGTAAGCTTGCCGGCTGGACCGTCGCTTCCTTCGTTGATTTCGATATCGAACCCTGGAAGCTGCGGAGCATCTTCTAGCCCTTGAGCAGCGGACAACGCGTCGGAGGTCGAGTCGACCACCTCGACCGCAGACACCAGCGCCATTGGGCGTATCTTCTGCATGCGGGCACGATGTACGTCGATGGCCATAATGAACTGCTCATCATCGAGCTGCCGTTCGGCCGCTGCGACTGCCTGGCTGAAGCTAGGCGGATGCGCTTGTGTCGCCAAAGTGGTCTCGAAAACCACCATCTCCTTCAAATCAAGACGCTTGCGCACTGCCGAGGCCTCGTCGGTCAGCAGTTGCGAAAACTCTTGAGGCTGTAACCAGACGCCAGCGAATGCATGCCCTTTTGTCATCAGAAGCAAAGCGTTTAGTCCGGCCTGCTCTAGCGCCGCTGCGAACAACAAGGCGGTGTCGAGACACGTTGCAACACCGTTTTCCAGCACGACACTCGGGGGCCTGATCTTCTGGCCCTGATGCTCGAAGCTGGCCGGAGGCAATGCGTAGCTCAATTGAAAGCTGCAAACCCCTGACCAGATGGCAGAGGCCAGTTCCCAAGTACGGCTGCGTGATTTGCTTTCATAGCCGTCAATGCCATCTTTCTTGCCTGCCCGGCGCAACACTTGCGAAGCGGCTTTGAGCACACGGTCTACCGCTGGGTCATTGGGCATGCAGAAAGCAGCCAGCAGCTCAGGCATGGCGCTCAAACCGCCCCACTCTGTTCGAGCCAGCAATTCTGTTGGGAAGCGCTGTTCGAGGAGTAGGCTCTCACCTTGAACCAGACGCATTACGACATCAGCGGTCAGGCTTTCGCTAAGCCCAGATAGGTAGCCTGCATTGAGCTTGATGTCGCGTTCGGAAATGCTGAGTCGATCACCCGCATGGATACGGTCAATATTCCAAGTTCGGCTTTCGACGAAGTCCGGGTCGGTACTCAAAGTCAGGGTGAGGTTTTCTAGGGTCGTCTCTTCTTGGTTCCAGATGCTCAACTCGCGTACGAGCGGTACCGCATTCTGGTGTGAGGCGAAGCCGATTTTACGGGCAATCAGCGCCTCAATCTTGATGTTCATTCACGGGCTCCTGCTGCTGCAAGTGCTGGCCTCCTGAAAAGGCCGCAAATGGCGCCTATAGTCCATTAGTAATCGACGGTTGGGAATTTGTTTATCAGTGAACCAGACGGGTTGATGCATTATTAAAGTTGAGAGGCCGTGCTTTTGCGAGCAGGCGCAGCTGCGTTTGAGGCCCGCCCTCGCCTACCTATGATCTCGCTTCGGACTCCCGCAGTTCAGCACAGAATCCCTGCTTGGCCCCCCACGAGCGGACATAGCTTTCTTCGGCTCGATGAGCAACCGGTAAGTCGGTGCCGCCGCTCATTTCAGGTCAATTATGAAGATCTCCACGTGGCAACCCGCCACGTAGAGCAGCTCACCATACCGCTGTATAGTTACCTATATACCCAAATCCGAGCCCCCGATGCCCGTTCCAGCGCGCCTTCCGCTTCCCCTGCTCAGTTTCCTTTTGCTGATAGTCACCGTCCTGCTGTCTCTGCTGCTCGGCCGCTATGCGATTTCACCCCTTGAACTGCTCCATTTCCTGGCGACCCTATGCGGCGTGGGCGACATGCCTGCCGAGCGTTATCGGTTGATCCACAGCCTGCTGATCGATGCTCGCGCACCGCGCATGTTTGCCGGAATGCTGGTAGGGGCCGGGCTTTCGGTTTCCGGAGCGGCCTATCAGGCGGTGTTCCGCAATCCACTGGTATCGCCGGGGTTGCTGGGGGTGCTCAGCGGCTGTGCGTTCGGCGCGGCGCTGGGGATCATCTGTCATTGGCAGGCGCTGCCGATTGCCGTGCTGTCGTGTGTCACCGGCTTGATTGCCGTCGCGGTCGGGGTCGGCATTGCCCACCAGTTTCAGACGACGTCGATCCTGCTGTTGGTGCTGGGCGGGATCGTCGCCAATGCGCTGTTCACGTCATTGCTGTCGATCACCCAATACCTGGCTGACCCAGTCGATCAACTGCCAAGCATCGTCTACTGGCTGCTTGGCAGTCTCAGCGCAGTGGACCGCAGCACACTGCTGATCATCGGGCCCATGCTGACGGTAGCGATTGTCCTGCTGTGTCTGGCGGGGCGCGCGATCGATGCTCTGTCCCTGAGTGATGACGAGGCCCTGAGCCTCGGCGTGCCGGTGCAGCGCATTCGCTACGGCGTGATCGTGCTGGCCACGTTGATTTGTGCTCTGACGGTGAGCCTGGCCGGCATGGTCGGCTGGATCGGCCTGCTGGTGCCGCATCTTGCGCGCCTGCTGGTGGGTCCGGGCAACGCGCGACTGCTACCGGTCAGCGCCTGTCTGGGAGGTGCCTTTCTGCTGGCGGCGGATGGCGTCGCGCGCAGCCTGTCGGCGGGTGAAATTCCGCTGGGAATCATCACCGAACTGTTCGGTGCCATTGCCTTCGTGCTGGTGCTGCATCGCGTGCGCAGGGGCTGGCTATGACGTTGTTGCAGGCCGAAGGGCTGGGGTATCGCATCGGCGAGCGGCAGATTCTCGAAGACATCTCGGTCAACGTGAACCCCGGCGACAACATCGCGTTGCTGGGCGCCAATGGAGCGGGCAAAAGCACCTTGCTGCGTATCCTGCTGGGTCTCTTGGCGCCTGCATCCGGGCAGGTCTGTTTACAAGGGCAACCCTTGAAGGCGCTGAGCCGGCGGACCATCGCCCGGCAGCTGGCCTACGTGCCGCAAAGCCATACACCGGGTTTTCCCTTCAGCGTTTCGCACATCGTCGCGCAAGGCCGGCTGCCCAGTACCGGTCTGATGAGCGTCCCGAGCCGCACCGATGAGGAGTACGTCGAGCAGGCCCTGGCCGATCTGGGCATCGCCCATTTATCAGCGCGCACCTACACCGAACTGTCCGGCGGCGAACGACAGTTGGTGCTGATCGCTCGGGCGCTGGTGCAGCGCGCCCGGCTGATCGTACTGGACGAGCCGATCACGGGCCTGGATTACGGCCATCAACTGCGCCTGCTTGCACTGCTCGAACGCCTGGCCGAGCAAGGCCTTGCCATTGTTTCCAGCACCCATCGCCCCGAACAGGCGCAGGCTTCGGCCAATCGCGTCTGGGTGCTGCACGAAGGCCGTTTGATCGCCGATGGCGCGCCTGCGCAAGTGGTCGACAGCGCGCTCATGCAGCGCCTCTACAACGTCAGCGTCAGACAGATCGACGCTGACGGTCATCGCTTTTTTATCCCTTGCTGAGTCCCTCATCAATGAGACAGTCCCGCTCGTCCCGCTTTGCTTTTGCGCCGCTGTTGCTGGGCAGCGCGATCCACCTGGCCCGCGCCGAGGACATCACGCTGGCGCCTATCGATGTCGATGCCAATGAATCCATCGCCCAGCAAGCACGGGAAAAGTCCGCGACCCTCGGGCCGATGGGCCAGCGGCGCCTGCAGGACACGCCCTACTCCATCAGCGTCATGTCCCGCGATCTGATCGACAGCCAACAACTCAAGAGCTTCAAGGACATCATCCGTTACCTCCCCTCGGTGCAGGCCGACGGTGCCCGACCGCAGACCCGTGGTCTGCAAGGCAGCGTGGTGCAGAAAAGTCGTCTGGACGGGCTCAATGTGGTCTCGACAACCGATTACCCGGCCGAACAACTGGAGGGCGTTGAAGTGCTCAGCGGGTTGTCGGGATCCCTCTACGGTCCGGCCAACCCCGCAGGCACGTTCAACCTGCTGTCCAAGCGGCCGACTGACTTCACCCGCAACCGCGTGACCCTGGGCGTCGGCACTGGCCTGAGCTGGCTCAAGACCGCCGACCTCAGTGGCCTGTTCGATGCTGAAGGCAAGATCAGATATCGTCTCAATCTGGTCGACGAACAGGGGCACAGCTACGCGCCGGGCAGCACGTTGCGCCGTCAATTGGTGAGCCTGGCGACAGACTTTGAGATCAGCGACGACAGCGTCATCGAGACCAACTTCAGCCACTACAACTACCTGGCCAAAGGGCTGCCCGGCAAGTTCGCGGTCGCCTCCGGCGTCACCCTGCCCCACGCGCCGGATCCAACCAAAAGCAATCTGGGCCAGAACTACGCGGGCGACAACAACACCACCGACACCGCCAGCGCGCACTTCAAACATGATTTCGACGGCAACTGGAAGCTCGACGTCGGCGCCTTGCGGCAGATCGCCGACCGGGAATCTACCGGCGTGACCAACACCCTGATCAACAACGCCGGCACCTACCGCACGTCGGTTTCGAGCGCGACGGCCAGCCGTTTCACCATCAACAGCTACCTCGCCAACCTCAACGGTGCCCTCTACACCGGGCCGGTACGCCATGATTTGACCTTCGGCCTCACCGGCTTCGACTGGGACAACTACAACCCCGCAGCTGGCAGCACCCAGACCGCTGGGCACTGCCAGCCTGAGCAACCCTGCCAATTTCGCCGAGCCGAACTACCCCGATTTCACCGACCGGTATCACTCGGCCAACGCCAAACAGCGCTCGTTCATCGTCGGCGATACCCTCACCTTCACCCCGCAATGGAGCCTGATGCTCAGCGGCAGCCAGAGCCGCCTGACCGCCGATAACTACACGCTGGCAGGCGTTCATAGCGCCTCCGAAGGCTCGGGCATCAGCACTGCCAGCAGTCTGATCTACAAGCCGCTCGATGACCTGACGCTCTACCTCACCTACGCCGACAGCCTGCAGCAAGGCGACAGCGCCACGGCTGGCAGCAGCAACGCCGGAAGTATTCTCTCGCCCTACCGCAGCCGCATGTGGGAGCTGGGCAGCAAGTGGGTGGTCGGTGGCGTCAACCTGTCGCTGGCCGCCTTTCAGATCAAGCGTCCGTTCGCCTACACCCAAGCCGACAACGTCTACGCCATCGCGGGCGAGCAACGTAACCGTGGCCTTGAATTGCTCGCCGACGGCAACGTCACGCAGAATCTGAGGATGTATGGCGGCATCACCTGGCTCGATCCCAAGTTGCTCTCAACCGGCAATGCCAGCACCGAGGACACCCGCATCGTCGGCCTTTCGCGCGTCACTGCCAGCCTGCTCACCGAGTACCGTATCGATCAGGTGCCAGGCCTTGCCGTCAATCTCAATGCCCGGTACGTCGGTCCGCGTCCGGTGGATGACAGCAACGATCACTGGGTCGGCAGCTACCAGACCTTCGACATCGGCGCCAGCTACACCACCCGGCTGATGAACCGCGACACGGTGTATCGCCTGGAGATGACCAACGTCGGCAACGAGCATTACTGGACGAACATTGTCCCCGGCGGCCTGAACGGCTACACCGGCGCCGGTCAGGCCAGCGCGAGCGCGGGTGCACCGCGCATGTTGCAGGCCTCGATTCAGGTGGATCTCTAATGGGTCGCAAACTGCCCGGAGGTTGGGCGAGCCCTGTCGCGAGTTGCTTATTGCTCGGCAGCCTCAGCGCCTATGCGAGCGAGACTGCTGCCATCCAGGTGATCGATGACAGCGGCAAAACCGTCAGCATTCTTCACGAGCCGCTGCGTATCGCCGACGCCTGGTACGCCCACCATGTGCTGCTGATGACCCTGGGAGCAGGCTCGCGGATCGTCTCGACGGTCAATCACCCACGTAGCCAGCAATGGATGTTCAAAGTCTTGCCCAGCCTGAACGACGCCACGAGCATCGAGGGCACAACATTCAATGTCGAAGGCCTGCTGGGGCAGCGGGTCGATCTGGTTTTCACCTCGGTGGGTGACCGCCAATCCGTAGCCTACGAGCAGGTCGGCCTGCCCGTGATGCGCATGGGGTACACCGACCTGCTCGGCTTGCAGCGTTCCATGGTCGCCACCGCCCAGGCGCTGGGCGGTGAAGAACCCAGGCGTCGCGCGCAGGCTTACAACGCGTATCTGGATCGGCAATTGAAGCTTGTCAGCGACAAGGTCTCGGCGATCCCGATGGCGCAGCGCCCAAAGGTGCTGCACATCGCTTCGATCAACCCGTTGAAGGTCGATGGCAGTGGCACGCTGATCGATGACTGGATACGCATCGCCGGTGGGCGCAATGCTGCAACGGGCCTTGCGGGAAACATGCAGATCGTGTCGGCCGAACAGGTACTGGCCTGGCAACCCGATGTGCTGATACTGGCCGCAGGCGCCGGCAGCCTGGATCAGGCGGCACAGGCGTCTTTACTGCAACAGCTCACAGCCGTGAAGCATCAGCGTGTCTTGCGCAACCCGGCCGGGGTGTTTCCCTGGGATCGCTATGGCACCGAAGTCGCCCTGCAGATCAAATGGGCTGCGCAGCAACTGCACCCGACGCGGTTCAGCGACGTCGATATGGCGCGCACGACCCAGGATTTTTACCGGGAGTTCTTCGATTACCCGCTAAGTGATGCCGATGCTCAACGGATACTCCAGGGGATGGCACCAAGGTAATCTGCAGCAAAAAACGCAAGAGGGTCGAAGCAGCCATTCTCTGAACGCAACCTTTTGGGGAGCAACCAGACAGTCTCGCAGCACTGTACACAAGCACTGCGCTCAATCAGAGCGCATCTCGATCCGCACCTGGCCTGAGCAGTCGCATCTGCTGGCGGTAGTCGTCCGTTACCTGTCTGGCGGCCGCACCACCAGTCACGACTCTGGGCGTGATCAGAACAATCAGCTCGGTGCGGGCTTTGGATCTGGATTCAGTGCCGAACAGCCATCGCAAGCCTGGAACGCGGCCCAGATAGGGAACCGAAGAGCCGCTCTCGGCGTTGTTCTGCTGGATCAGCCCGCCCAACAATACGGTCTGCCCGCTCTGTACAGCGACCTGGGTCGCCACCGAGCGTGTCGATATGCGCGGATTTGCCTGGGTGGCAGTGATGCTGGACAACACCGCATCGCTTACCTGCTGCTGGATATCCATGTACACCAGGCCGCCGGGATTGATCCGCGGTACGACGTCCAGAATAACCCCCGTCTGCACGTACTCCACGCTGCTCAGCGTTGTGTCGGAGTTGGTGGTGTTCACCGTGGTCTGGCTGATGGGAACGTTATCGCCGACCTGAATCTGCGCCGGCTGGTTGTTCATCACCACCAGGGACGGTGCGGACAGCACTTGCGTCCGGCCACTGGATTCCAGTGCGCGAATGGCGATCTGCAGATTGGTGCTGACGAAAGAATAGAAGAACGAATCCGCAGCCCCCAGGCCCGCCCCGCCGCCGCCCAAGGCGCCTTGGCTACCTGGCGTGTTGGCGGTAGCGGGGACCGCCGAGTTTCCGGCCAGCCGGCCCAGGTACCACTGCACGCCCCGGTCCAGGTCATCGGTGAGTTGCACTTCGAGAATGCGCGTTTCGATCTGCACCTGCATCGGAGGATTATCCAACCGCTTGATGGCGGCTTCGATCTCCTTCCACTGGGCCGGGCGCGTTCTCACCAGCAATTGGTTGCTGCTGCGCTGAGCGGTGATGCGTGTGTCTTGATCGATGCCTCTGCCAGCGCCTTGAGCTTCTCCAGCGGCCGAGGATATGGGGTCGACATCTTCCGAGGCTTGCTCACCGAACGTCTCATCCTCGGAACTCTCGGCCTGATTGAAGCCTGCGACCGCCGCACCTGCACCCTGCCCCGTACCTCCGCCTTGCAAACTACCGACGGTCGACCCCCTCATGGATGCGCCACCCCCGAGGGAGCTTTGCCGCGTGGTACGCAGGCCAGGTGCCACACGGGCAGGCGCTTCGTCGGCAATCTGGCCATTGCCATAGATCTGACGTAGATAGCGGGCCAGGTCGGTCGCCTTCATGTTGAGCACATCGTAGACGTACATCTGCGGGTCGTTACCACCCCCCTCGTCGATCGTTCGGATCCACTGCCCCACCTCGGTGAGATAGGCGGGCTGGGAGGATATGGCAACGATCGAATTGGTTCGCTCAACTGGCAGAAACCGCACCATGCCGGCCAGTGGCGTGCCGCTCTGGGGGCCGAACAACTCCTGCAACTGAGGCATGAGCTCTGCCACTGAAGCACGCTGCAATCCGTACACGCCGATCGACATGCCTTTGAGCCAGTCGACATCAAAGGTGTCGACGGTATCTTGATAGTTGGCCAGTTCTTCGGCGGTCCCGCTCATGCTCAGAACGTTCCGCGCCGGGTCCACCAGCAGGAAAGCATTTTCCCGTGCGAACGGCTTGAGCAGTTTTTGCATTTCGGTGGCGCTGATGTAGCGCAGCGGGAACAGCCTTGCCGAAAGCCCGGCGCCAGGTGCAGCCATCGGCATTTCAGGAACCAGCTTGCCAGCCACGGCTTGAGCGGCAGGAACGATGACGTACCGGGAGCCCTGGCGGATCATTGCATTGTTGGTCCAGCCCAGCAGTGTCTCCAGTATGCCCAGCGCCTGTTGCTTGGTCACAGGCTTGGACGTGGAGAAGCTCACCGACCCGGTGACACCTTGGGCGATACTGTAGTTCTCCTGCAGCAGGTCACCCAGAATGCTGTTGATGACGGCCTCGATAGGCTGATCGGTGAAGTTGAAGACGATATCGGCGGATGAATCCTGAGCGCTGCCCGCGACGGGCCGTGACTGTCCCGCGGCGATGAACCGCTGGGAGCCACGGATGATCTGCTCCTTGGTGCTCTTGCCAGGGCCGGCTGCCGGGTCAGCGGCACGGGTGGACGGGACGACGGGTTCCGGGACGAATTTACGCTGCGCGCCTGTGCCGTCCAGGGCCTCGCGCGTGAGGTCATCGTCCCAGGAGGTGGTGTCGGCGCGATAACTGCAGCCGGCCAGCAACAGGGCCGCGATGGGGAACAACTGGATGAGCGAGCTACGGGCCGAACGGTGTTTGATCATGGCTTCAGGTTTTCAGGAAGTTTAGGCATGGCATCCCGCGAAGGTGCGGGCAGGCGTGGGGGCAGCAGAAGCAAACGTTGTTGTTGCCCCTGCAAGGAAAAAGTGGCTCCGTCGGACTCGACCGATTGCAACAGCCAGCCACTGGCAAGCGAGGTTCCGCGACGCAGGATGATCCGCTGTCCCGAAGGTAGCCGGAGCATGATCAGGCTCGTCGTGGCGGTTTTGACAACGCCAGTCAGGATCACCCCGCGCAACTCCGACACGTCCTGTGCGCCGGGGCCAGGATCGGGAGCACGATCGCCGCTGAACACGGGGCGCAGCCATGCGGCTTGCAAACGCTGGAGTGGCACTTGTGGCAATCCCATTTCAGGCGTATCGGCCAGAGCGATCGCTTTCTCTTCAGGAGCGGGGTACCAGTCAGGGACCGGCGTCGAGTGAGCAATGACCCAGCAGCAGCCTGCCGCCAGTGCAACCTGGCAAGCCGAGAGCACCCACGTGGCGAAGCGTAGATTCTTCATGCCCCTGTGCTCTTGACGGCAGGTGCAGGCGGAAGATAACCGCGCACCAACACGTGCACGGTCAGCCGCCCAGCGGGGCCGTGTGATGCGACCTCGGGCCGTCGTTGCACGCTTAGATGTTCGACGAACAGCATTGGCCGCTGCGTCTCCAATGCGTGCAACAGGCTGACAAGCGGCTGTGTGGCACACTCTAGTGTCAGGCTGACTTTCACCGGCACATAGGGCTCGGCAGAGGCATCCGACAGCATCGGCATTCGCTGCTGCACGCTGCAACCTGCGCCAAGGTTCGCCACATCACTGACCTGATCGGCCAGGTGCTGCATCAGGTCTGCCGCCACAGCACTGGGATCTCCCGTGGGCAACAAGCTGTCGGCGCCGGATGGATCCGTGCGCACCGCTTCCAGCCGTCGCTCCAGCGAACCACGACGGGCCAGTAGCTGCGCGTTATCGTGCTGCACTTCACGCAGCTGGCTGATTTGCTCGTTGATAGACGCGAGCGGACCGGTGAACCAGCTGGCGATCAATAGCCAGTATGCCGATGCAGCCAATGCCCCAAGAATCAGTAGCGCACAGGCTCTGCGCTCAGTCCGAGTCAGTGATCTGCGCATCCGCAGTCTCCCGGCGCAGTTGCGCCTTGACGTTGAAATTGTCTTTTGCAGTCCGCTCGTCCGCTCTGATGACGCCGTCGAAACGGGGTTTTTCCACGCTCTTGCATTCAGCCATCGCGCTGATCAGGACGCTGGCCCTGGCGCTTTGGCCCGCCATCGTCACCTCGCCTTGGTCGTTGATTTCCAACCTGTCGAGGGACGTATCGGTCGGCAGACATGTCGCCAGATCACCGAGCACCGTGGACAGAGCAGGCAGCTCTGCTTTTTTCTGCCGCAGATAGCTGGCCGCACCTTGGGTGCTGTCCAGTTCCTGTCGCAGCTCGCGCAGCGCAGCCACTTCGCTGTGCTGCAACTCAACGGCGGCCTGCACGGTCTCGAGCAGGCTCTGGCGATGGGCAAGCCACACACTCAACAGCACGAACATCGAGACCAGACAAGTGGCGAGCAGATAGCGATCGATTCGCTTGCCACCCGGCGCCGAGGTACGCGCAGAACCGGGCATCAAGTCCACACCGAGCGGCACGCCCTCCTGGCTCCGGGCATCAATGCTTCGGGGTTGGAACCCGCGGGCTTTACAGGCCTGCAATATCGCGTCCAGCCGTTGCGAAGGGATGGCGACCCATCGAATTTCAGCGACCGTGTTGCGCACCGAAATCACTTGGACGGCGTAGCTGAGGTCGGACGCGGGGTAAGGGCTGTATCGGTCCAGCTCGTACCGGATCACGGTCGCCGCATTGCTACCTGCGATCTGCGGGAGCCTGACGACCTGGGTGAGCACGCATGCGTAGGGCAGCACCAGGGTGGCGTTTGCCTTGACCTCGACAGTCTCACCCAGTGGCCAGTCTATGTTCGCCTGCGCTGTGGCTGCGGCCACACGTCGGCGCACGAACGATGGCAGCATGGCGAACAACTCGGCACTCCACCATCGCCAAGCGGTTTCGCCCCCAGCAGATTGCCAGAGACCGTGCAAACGCTGCTGGCAGGCGGCCAGGCCCGCAGCCAGAGACTCGCGCGCAGTCATCGCTCGGACCGCTGCAGGATGCGGTAAGGCGCTGCGGTCGAACCCGCTGGCTGTAGCAGCACCGTCGTGCGTATGCCGGCTTCGTGAGCCGTGGGCAGGTGGGCGATGCTCTCTACCGTGAAGATCGCACCGCCATCCGCCGCGAGCGCCGTTTTCGGCAATTTCAATGCGGTTCTCAACAGCGCTGTGGCAGCCGCTGGATCCGGTCGTGTCTGACCGCTCCACAACGTCATGTGCGGTGCCACACACAGATAGGTCTCTCGGCTCATTCCCGGTAATTCTCGTAATTGCTCAATTGCATGGATGGCAACATCACGGACCAGCCGCAGTGCACCCAGCGCACGGGCTATGGCCAACGCAGTGCGTTCCGGGCTGTGACAGGCCATCAGCAACCGAGCGAAATCTGCCTCGCTGCCGGCATTGGCATCCAGATAGCCCCTTTCGCTGCGAATGCTGACTTCGATTTTCGCCCCATCGAATTCCAGGGCATGCACGCTTCCATCAGCCTGCCAGACCTGACGGGTCTTCAAATCCGCGAACCCGGCAATCGCGATGTTCATACCGGCCTGCGCGGCCAGTAATGCCTGAAAGTGCTGGCGCTCCCAGAGCGCCTGGCGGTTCTGCAACTGCACCGACGACGCCAACGTGGCCAACATCAGACTGAGCAGCGCCAATACCCAAAGCACCAGCAACAGCGCTATTCCTCGCTGGTTGCTCATGGGCTTGCTGGCGAAGCCAGGTCAACGTAAAGGTTGATCTGCATGGACGGCCAGGCCACGGGCCCTGCGACAGACATATCGACCCGGACAGACCTGGGCAGTCGATCCGTCCAGGGCCACTGCTCCAACCAGCCAGTGGGTTTGCCCTGGGGATCGTTGCCTGCGTACCAGAACCGACCCTCTACCACATCACTGAGCAACTCCTGGGCATCACCCCAAGGTCTGTTGGGGTCCAGCATGGCCAGCGACATCGTTAGTTCATGAGCCGTGAGCTTGACCGTGTGCAAGCGCAGCCCTCCGCCCAGATACGGCGCAAGTGGTGCTACGAACCTCAGCTCATCGGTTCGTCCGTCGAACAGTACCGGCTTCGACGATGAAGGCCCTGTGCCGATCGGCAAAGGCAGCGCCGCACTGATCGTGGCGCGCAAGGTTCGCTGCGCGGCGCGCATCTGCTCCAGGCTCGTCACGTAGTCGGCAGCCCTTTCGCTGGAACGGGCTGCCGCAACCAGACCGCCGGCGGCCAGAAGCAGCAGCACCGACAACAGCAGCATCACCACCATCATTTCCATCAAGGTGAATCCCCGACTTGCAGACCTCATCGGTTTGTACCTGCCGGGCGACCCAGTAGCTGCAGGGTGCTGAACTGGACCTGCCGTTCACCACCGCTCACGATGAGATCCAGCCGAGCCAATCTCGTTGTCCCTTCACCATGAGCCATGGACGTGATCGACGCCTGCCAGCGAATCCCGCCTGGCCACTTGCCCTGTTGAGGGCCCGATTTTTCCATGTCCCAAGGTTGAGCATCGATCAAAGACCGCGCCACGCTCACCAGCCTGTCACTGTTCTCGACATGCGCCATGGCGCGCGCTGCATTACCCACGGCTACCAGCAGTACACTGGCACACACGCCCAGTAACGCCAGGGCGGCCAAGACCTCGATGAGAGTGAAGCCACGGGCGGATCTCATTGCCGTCTGCGCGCTTTGATGTTGCCACTTAGCCAAGCCACATCGATGCGCCATTGCTGGTCGCCGAACCTGACATCGATGTGCCCTCCACTGGCGCCGCCACTGGGGTAAAACTCGAACGCAGAACCGAGTTCGGATGAGCTTGTCACGGTCACTTCCAGCGAGTCCGGCCACTGCTGAACCGCCTCGCCCGATGCCTGATACCGCCGATTGGCCAGGTCGAACACGGCACGCACCGGCTGGCCTGTGACGATGGCTTTGGTCTTGGCCGAACGCAGCACGTCAACCATCGCGGACACCACTTGCCGCTCGTTCGCCTTGCCCAGGCCGGTGGAGACAGCGCTCACTACCAATGCGCTGCCGACACCAATGAACACGATGACCAGCAGCAGCTCGATCAGGGTGAATCCCCGGTTGCGCCTGGCGTCGAGCACGATTATTCCCAATTACCCAAGTCGGCCTGATAGCCGTCGCCGCCAGGCTGACCATCCTGGCCAAAAAAGATCAGGTCGAAACTGCCATGCTCACCTGGGAATCGGTAACCAAACGCATGTCCGAACGGGTCTTTCAAGTCGGACGGTTTGGCGTAGGGGCCGGTCCAGGTCTTCGCATTGCCCGGCTTGCTCACCAATGCCTGCAGAGTCGGCGGCGGAGCGCCATTGTCGAGTGCATAGCTTTCCACTTTCATGCTCAGGCTGGCGAGCTGCGCTTTGCCAGCACCGTACTTGCCTTTGTCGACGTTGCCGCCCACTTGCCGTACCACGATGGTTGCGACGATCCCCAACAGGACAATCACGGCAAGCATCTCGAGCAGGGTAAAACCCCGCTGAGTGCGGGACATCGATGAGTTCGTGTGCAGCATGATGATGATCCTCAAATATTACTGGTCAGGCTCATCAGCGGGAGCATGATGGCCAACATGATGACGGCGACCAACGCGGCCATGACGATGGTCAGAGTGGGAACCAATGCGGCCAGCATCCGATCGATCGAGCGTTTCGCCTCCACATCGAAGATGTCCGCGACTTTCAACAGCATCGCGTCGAGCTGACCGGCCTGCTCTCCGACTTCTATCATCTGCAGGGCAAGGTCAGGGACCAGGGGCGCACTGCCAAAACCATTGACAAGGGTACTGCCGCCTTTGACGGCTTCGGTCACGCTGCCCAGTTGCGACCTCAGTGCTCGGTTGCCACAGACTTGCTGGGTGATGACCAGTGCCTGCAGAAGCCCTACTCCGTTGCTCAGAAGAGTCCCCAGCGTACGAGTAAACCGCGCCACCTCGATGCGTTGCAGCAACCCGCCCAGGACTTTGCCGCGAAGCAGCCTGGCATCGATACGAACTCTTCGTTGAGGGTCGCGCAGCGACAGCGTCACGGCAGTCGCCAACAACGGCACCGCGGCGCCGAGCGCCAATGCGTGCGCGGCGAGCCCCTGACCCAATGCGAGGATGACCTCCGTGATCAGTGGCAGCGGCACATTCAGGTCGCGAAAAATCGGTACGAATTGCGGCACCACATAGGTGAGCAGCAATACCAGTGACCCCAGCACCCCGACGATCAGGAAGGCCGGATAGATAAGCGCGTTGATGACCTCGCCCCGGAGCTTTTCGCTGCGCTCCAGGTAATCCGTCAATTGGCTCAGCGTCTGTTGAAGCGTCCCGCCTGCTTCGCCCGCGCGGACCAGGGCGGTGTAAAGCGTAGGGAACTGTCGACCTTGTTCTTCCAGCACCGACGAGAACGGTCTGCCCGCCTTGACCTGCTGGCGAAGTGTTTCTACGAGCGCTCTCTGCCTCACATCCGTGGTTTGCTTGAGCACCGCGCCCAAGGCTCGTTGCAAGTCCTGACCCGCCCCGAGCAGCGTTGCCAGCTGTTGAGTGAAGCGCGCCAATGCCGTATTGCTCATTGCAGGCCGTTCAGCCCGGGTGGTGAAACTTGAGGTGGCACTGGCGCGAAGTTCCAGGACCAGCCAATTGCGCTTGTGCAGAATCTGCGCCGCTGCCTGCGCATCTGCGGCCTCGAGGCGACCACGCTCGCGACCACCGTCCTGGTTCAGGGCTGAGTATCTGTAATGGGCCATGGATCAATCGCCGCTCGTGAGGCGCAGGACTTCTTCGAGCGAAGTGATGCCTTCGACGGCTTGACGCAAGCCGTCTTCGTGCAGAGTTCTGAGACCTGCCCGGCGTGCTGCCTGCTCCAGCGAGGACGCGTCGGCCTTGCGCACCAACAACGCTCGAAGCTCGTCGTTCATGATCAACAACTCGGTGACTGCGCTGCGGCCCTGATAGCCGCCACCCGCTGCATGCTGATCGGCGCGGTAGAGCATGATCGGACGTTTCTGGGTGTAACGTTCAAGCCCGTACTCGACAATCAGTTCGTCCGGGGCCTGGAATGGGATTCGAGTCGCCGGGTCCAGGCGCCTGACCAAGCGCTGGGCCAGGACTGCCCGGACGGTGGACGCCACCAGATAACTTTCCACCCCCATATCCAGCAAGCGCGTGATGCTCGCCGCAGCGCTGTTGGTGTGCAATGTCGACAGCACCAAATGGCCGGTAAGCGACGCTTGGATGGCGATCCGACAGGTCTCCAGGTCGCGCATCTCACCGATCATGATGACATCGGGATCCTGACGCAGGATGGAGCGTAACGCCCCGGAGAAATCCAGTCCGATGGTGGGTTTGACCTGAATCTGGTTGATACCCTGAAGCTGGTACTCCACGGGGTCCTCGACGGTGATGATTTTTCGATCGGCCGTATTGAGGCGTGAAAGCGCGGTGTACAACGTTGTGGTTTTGCCAGACCCCGTCGGGCCGGTGACCAGCAGAATACCGTGTGGCTGTTCGAGTACCTGGGTGAATGCTTCAAGACGGGCACCATCGAAGCCCAGGCTTTGGAAGTCGAAATTGACAGTCTGTCGATCCAGCAGACGCATCACTACCGATTCACCGAAACTGGTCGGCACGGTTGAAACACGCAGATCCAGCTCTCGCCCCTGAATCTTGAAAACGATTCGACCGTCTTGCGGAAGCCGGCGCTCGGCAATGTCCAGCCGCGCCATGATCTTGATTCGCGAGATGATCGCGGCAGTCAGACTTGCCGGGGGCGCCTCGACGTCATACAAGACCCCATCGATTCGGTACCGGACCTGAAGCTGGGTTTCGAAGGGTTCAATGTGGATATCCGAGGCCCTTTGCTCTACGGCCCGCTGCATCACCAGATTGACCAACCTGATGACAGGTGCCTCAGAGGCCAGGTCTTTGAGGTGCTCGATGTCTTCTGCCGAAACGCCGGGCTCATCCAGTGTTTCGACCAGCGCCCCCATCGCAGTGCGCCCTTGCCCGTAGAGGCGCTCGATCAGATCCTGAACCTCAGCCGGGGTCCCGACTACGGGCCCTATAGGGCGTTGGTAGTAATAGGCGATGGCTTGCAGCGCGTAACTCGAGACGGGGCTCGAGACCGCGACCAGCAAGTCGCCCTGGCTCGTGGAGATGGGCACCAGACCGTGATGATGCATGAAGCGCAACGAGGGCGGCGCATCCTCATCGGCTGACATCGGGAGCGCCGCGACATCCAGGCGCGGAACGTCCATCAACGCGGCATAGGCATCGGCGATCACGCCAGCGGGTAGAACCCCGAGTCGTTGAAGTATGCCCACCAGATCGCCCTCCTCACCTTCGTCGAGCAGCCGTCGACCGCGCTCCGCGTCGCTGTGGCGCAGCAGCGAAGCGTCAATCAGCCAGTCGCAGACTTCGTAGGTGGATGGGATGTTCAAAGTTCAGTGCCGCTCAGTGGCGACCCTCGGTGGAAGTGTTGGATCTATAAATAGGAATGATCCTACCTGTGAAAAGATCTCGCGCCATCTGCCACTAGCTGCGGCATCTGCTTTTAGGCCGTCGTTTATTTTGATAGGGAAAATTTGGCACCAGCCTGGGTTTTGCGAACTATATCACCTGCCAAAACCTAACGCACACTCTGTTTTTGAAAAAGATTTTTTATGCCGTATTTTGGCTATAAGACGCTTTTTTACACTGCCAAGGGATTATTTTCGGCAATGATCTATTAATAATTATAGGGTCCTAGCGATTGAATTTTTATAGCATATCAAGTTAGTAAATTTGTTTTTTGCAAGTTCAGAACTTTTAGACCCAAACTACTGACTCAGCATTCGCGTTCCTGCTCCCTTCAGCCGGACGCACGCTCATTGCCGCCTAATCCCTTTCTATCTGGAGAATTCCTTGATGGCTCGACACTTGCTGCGCGCCGGCGCCTGCGCACTTCTGTGTATTACCGCAGCTTCAGCTTTTGCCGCTGACAACACCCCCGCCTCCGCCAACACCTCCGCCGATCTGCGCAAGGCGGTGGACGAGAAACGCGAACACCTCACCGGTGCCGACGCAGTGCAGAAGAACCGCACCTCAGGCGAACAACCGATATTGGAAGCCCCTGTCGACACCGAGGATGCGCCGAGCGTCGAGGAACAGAACTGAGCAGCCCTCAGCGCCGTAGACCCTTTCAACACGTATCCAGGAGTAATTCAGTGGCTAATATCAAACAAGGCTTCAGGCTCGGGCTGCTCGCCATGAGCGTTGCCCAGGCTGCCAGCGCGCTGGCGGTGACCCCCATGACGGGCAACGAAGTGGAAGCACGCGTGGGTGCGATGCTCGACAACATGTCACTCTCGGAAAAAATCAACTTTTCGAGAGTCGACGACGGTCGCATGATCCCCAAGCTGGACAAGTTCGGGCTTCAGGGCACGGTGGCGTACGACTCGTCGATGGGCGTTCTCGTCAACGGCCGGACATTCGGCGCCCAGTATCCATCTCCATCTGCGCTGGCGGCCACGTGGAGCATCAACCGGGCGAAAGAGTTCGGACTCGCCATCGGCTACGAAACCCGCATCGCAGGTGGGCAGCAGATGCTTTCGCCAGCCGTGAACCTTTACCGTACACCGTTCAACGGACGCTCGGCCGAATACATGAGTGGCGAAGACCCGTTTCTGGGCGCCGTGCTCGCTCCTGCGGTGACCAACGGTATTCAGGTCCAAGGTATCCAGGCGGCTGCCAAGCATTACCTGATGAACGAGCAGGAGGCTAACAGGCACTACCTGGATGTGAAGATTGACGAGCGGGCGATGCAGGAGCTGTACTTGCCGGCTTTCGAATCGCTGGTCAAGAACTCGAACATCGCTTCGGTAATGTGCGGATACAACAAGATCAACGGTGAGTATGCCTGTGAGAACCACCATCTGATCACCGACATCCTGAAAGGCCAATGGGGCTTCCAGGGCAATGTCATGAGCGATTTCAACTCGGTGCAGGACGCCTTCAAAGGTGCCTGGGCAGGCACCGATATCGACATGCCCAGCGGGCTGCAATTCACCGAAGGCAAGCTGCTGCCCTACATCTGGAATGGCATGCTCCACCCGGCCGTCATCGATGACAAGGTGCGTCGCAATCTGAGGGCCTTGGTCAGCTACGGTTTCGACAAAGGCATCAACAAGGCCCAGCCGCTGAACCACCCCGAATACGGTCAGATCGCTGCACTCAACGTCGCACGAGAATCCATTGTGTTGCTGCGCAACGAGGCCGTCGGTGGTAGTGGCCCGGTCCTTCCACTGCGCCGGGACGCACGAGTCGCGGTTATTGGCGACATGGCGGTTCAGGCACCCACTTCGCCATTTGGCACCGCGTACTCCTCCGCAGCCAGCTTCGTGACCGAGCTGAGCGGGATGCAGCAACTGGCCGCCAGCCCATCGCGGATCGAGTACCTGTCACAGATGAGCCTGAACCCTCGTTCGTCGGTCTGGTACCAACCCAGCGTTGCCAAGAAAGCGATCAGCAACACCGGTGTGAAGGCCGAGTACTTCGCCAACACCACGCTGACCGGTGACCCCGCAGCAACGCGTGTTGAACCGGGCATCAACCTGGACTGGATCACCAACAGCAACGTCACCGATCATGGGTCGACCACTGTCAGCGGGTACAACCCGGCCGCCGGAAACTTCTCGGCGCGTTTCACCGGCAAGATCAAGCCGACCATCACGGGCCCCCACGTATTCAAGGTTCGCGCCGATGGTGCTTACAAGTTGTGGATCAATGACGAGCTGGTTGCCCAGGATGAGGGTGGCCAGGTTTCCTTCGACCTGATTCCCGTGGTACCACGCACCATCAAGACTGCAAGCCTGAAAGCAGGTGCCGAGTACACGGTACGTCTGGAATATCGCCGGCTCAAGGGTAACTACACCCCGGTTCTGGGCGGCATGAATGGCGTACAGATGAGCTGGGCCTCGCTGCGTCCGCCTAGCAATCTGGGGGATTACGACGCCGTCGTAGTGGCGGCAGGCAGTAACTTCGAATACGAAGGCGAATCACTGGATCACCCGTTCGAACTGCCACAGTTCCAGTCCGAGCTGATCACTCAGGTTCAGAAGGCCAACCCCAAGACTATCGTCGTCCTGCATGGCGGTGGCGGCATGGACATGCAGCCTTGGGCTAACAAAGTCGCCGCGTCGCTGCATGCCTGGTTCCCAGGTCAACAAGGCGGCCAGGCGCTGGCAGAGATCCTGTACGGCAAGGTCAACCCGTCGGGCAAACTGCCCATCACGCTGGATAAGAAAGTGCAGGACAACCCCAGCTTCGCCTCTTACTCGGACCCTGTTCCTTACTATTTCAGCAGCCCCAACCCGCCAACCGAAATGACCTATAGCGAGGGGCTGTTCCTGGGCTACCGCGGGTACGACAAGGCAAACGCCAAGCCGCTGTATCCGTTCGGCTTCGGCATGTCCTACACCACGTACGCCTACAGCGATCTCAAGCTGTCGACCAACGTGCTCACGCCTGGGGCAACCATCAACGCAACCTTCACGGTCACCAATACCGGTGACAAGGCTGGCTTTGAAGTCGCCCAGTTGTACGTGCAACCGTCCAAGCCGCAGGTGGAACGTCCCGAGAAGGAGCTCAAAGGCTTCACCAAGGTGTACCTCAAGCCCGGCGAAAGCAAGACCGTCACCATCGCCCTGGATTCTCGTTCATTCGCCTACTACTCACCTGACACGGTGAGCTGGAATGTCGACCCTGGCAAGTTCAAGGTGTTGGTGGGCAAGGACTCCGAAAACCTTGCTCTGAATCGCACCGTCGTTGCTCTGTATCCCGAGCAGTTGACGACCCGTGATTCAAACCCCCTCCCCGTGTCACTGCGCAAGGCAGTGCAAGTCAAGCCGCAGCAGGCTTACTGACGGCTTGTGGTCGGTGGCGCACGCCACCGGCCACGGCGTTGGTCAGGCTCTTGGACTCGGCATTCAGAGATGGCGTGTCAGGTCCAGTTCCAGGCGCTGGAGAAACCGGGTGAAGCCAGCTTCGATCTGGAGAGTGCACGACGACCTCAGCCACTGGATCTGCATACCGTCCATCATCGAAACGACTTCAAGTGCTACCTGCTTGACGTCGACGTCTACGCGTATCTCCCCAGCCTGCACCAGCCGGGTGATGTGATCGTTGAGGTGCGCATGAACGATATTGAATCGCTCGCAGAACCACAGGTTGGCAGGGTGGGTAACAGAGAGGCTTTCGGTATTGATGATGATGAGCGCCTGGCTGACCGATGCGTCCTCGATGCTGAACTCGAATACCAGTTTCAGGAACGACATGAAACTCTGTAGCGTCGCGTCCTGATCCGCTTCGCGCAACCGCCGCGTCACGTATTCGTCCCGGTGCTTGAGTACAGCCTGCAGAAGCGCCAGCTTGTTGGGAAAATGGTGCAACAAACCGACGGTCGAGAGGCCGGCAACCTTCGCCACATTGCTCAGCGATGCACCGGCAAAACCATCACGCGCAAAAATCGTCATGGCAGCTTTGATGATCGCAGCCTTGCGCAGGTCCCCTTTGGGAATGCGCCTTTGCTTGGCGGCGGCTGAATCCCCGGGGCCTAGCGGCATGGGGTGTGAGGTTGCAGTGCCACGATTCAACCCTCCTTGGGTCGACCAGTGCTGATGAAACGACTGGTCAAGTTAGCCACCACGCCGATGCATGCATTGCCTGCCAGCATGCCGATGAACGCGCCGGTGCTGCCATTCAAATGGGCGCCCAACCAGAGAAAGGGGATTGTGCCAAGAGTCGCCCTGAGCCAGGCGAAAACGGGAACATACCACGCACGTCCAAAGCTTACAAACACGGCAACGGCGACCAGTTCGCCACCTATCAGAACCCATAACGGACCCGCATATAACAGCACCTCGTCAATCATCGATTGGGTCGCTGATGACAGCCCAGCGAACTGGGCAAGTACATGCGACAGCAGCACCCCAACCAGCCACGCTGCCGTGCCGTAGACCAGCACCAGGCGATGGGCGCAGCGTATGGACGCACGCACCCGTAGCGTTTCCCGAGCGCCCAGATTCTGGCCAAGGATAGGCGCCAGTGCGTTGGGCAAGGCGAAAAAGAAGCAATAGAGCGTCTGGACGATCCTGTCCAGGACCGTCATCGCCGCAAGCGCTGCCACCCCGAAAGGCACCATGACCTTCAACAGGCACGCAACGCCTATGAACGTTGCCAGATTACCCAGCCAAGCAGGCCCAGCCACGTGCAGTATTCCCCGGCTATGGGTGTAGAGGCTGCTCAGCAGCGGGTAGCGTTCCCTCACCCCGGGGCACGTGGCAATGCCGATCAGGCCCATGCAGGCGCCCAGGATCGCAGTCAGGGCAAATGCCAAGGCACTGCCGAACAAACCCATCTCGAGTTGAAACATGAACAATGGCGCGCTGATGGCGAAGAATAGTGTGCAACCCGCCGTGACGTACATTGCAGCCTGCACGCGACCATAGGTCCGCAGTATCTGCGTCGAAAGATGCACGATCGTCATCATGAGGGTCGCCGGCAACACCACTTGCACATACTGGTGGCAAAGCCTGGAGACCGAAGCATCAACCCCCAGCCAAACGCTGATGTCACTGAACAGCGCCAACTCGGCCATCACCGTGACGGCGATGACTATCGCGCTGAGCATGAACAAGCCGCGAACGAATCCCGCTATTTCAAAGTGATCTCCCGCTCCAATGCGTCTGGAGAGCCCCGCGGCACAAGAGACGACGAAAGCGGCCTGCAGGGTCGATATCAGGAAGGTGAAGGTCTTGGCCACGCCGTAAGCCGCCAGTACGGGTTCATCGTGGAGCAAACTCACGTAGATGAGCGAGAGGATGTCCAGCAGAAAAAACGCCAGCAAGCTTGCACCGCTGCTGGCGACGGCTACCCATACGTGCTTCGAAATATTCCCGGAAACGTAGGCGGACGTGCTCAATCGAGGGTACCTGTGAGGGATCGACTGCGCGAGGATTGGAGGATCGTGCGTCGGCAAAAGATGGATGATATCGCCATACGACCCGCGCTGGGTCGGGTTTCTGCGTCGAGACTCAAGCCATCGAAGCGGTCTCTGCGAACAGGATGCAGCTACTTCGACCCCCGACGATAGTACCCCACCGCCACCGCGTAGCCCCCTGCCTTGCGTACCAGCGCGTGCTTTTCTTCTATGTTGCCGGTCACCGGATTTTTCCAGCGGTAGTCGTAACCGGCTTCAGTACTGTTACGCATCAATGCCAGGATCGGTGCGCCGACCGGTTTGCCGGCAGGGTCGCGGATGGTGGTAAAGTCGACCCCGAGCAGGCGCAGGTTGTACCCATGCGCGACGTAGCGGTGGGTTTGCAGGTCGACCACGAATACGTACAGATCATCTTCGCGGAACTCGGCCGACAAGTTGTTGATGGCCTGCAGGCTACGCTGCGGATCCTGCTCGATGGCCTGCACCGACCTGTCGAGCAATCGCTGCGCCTGCTCGGCAGTGGCGCGTGGCAGGTACTGGCCGGCGGCGATCACTCGGTCGCCGACGGCCTGGAAGTACACGCGCTTGTGCTCGGACCGGCCATTGACTGGGTTGGTCCATCGGTACTCCGCGCTCTGGACGCCTTCGTCGGTCGGGCTGTTCAACGCAGCCCGGAAGGCGGTGGTGAGCTCCGGCGCCAGAACACCGGAGACGTCACGCCCGATCAATACCGCAGAAGGTCCGCCGCTGGCGAGCAGCGTGCCGGTTTTGTCAACAACGAACACATAGCGATCAGCGTCGATGAATTCGCCCTGGCGGCTGAACGCAGGTAGCGCTGCGTCGCCTTGCAGTCGATAGTAATCGACCGCTTGCTTGAGCAGCGCGCGGGCGTGCTGGTCGATCGCAGCGTCATCCGCCAATAGCATGCCAGGCGCGAACACTAGACAGAGGGCCGATATGGCCTGGCGAATCATGTTGGCTCCTCATCATTGAAAATCGCTACTGCGCGCACGAAACCCGCCGATGCATGCTTGATCTTGTAGGGGAAGCACGACACCACAAACCCGCTGGCTGGCAGTTGATCCAGGTTGGCGAGTTTCTCCATCTGCCCGTAACCGGTGTCCCTTCCGGCTTTGTGACCCTCCCAGATGATCGATGCATCACCGCTGGCGGCGAAGCGCTCGCGGGTGTATTTGAACGGCGCGTCCCAGCTCCAGGCGTCGGTGCCTACGACACGTACGCCGTGGTCCAGCAGGTACAGCGTTGCCTCGCGGCCCATGCCGACACCTGCGTCGAGATAGCCCGGCTGGCCAAACAAGGCACCGGCGCGGGTGTTCACCAGCACGATGTCCAAAGGCTGCAGCCTGTGCCCGATCCGGGAAAGCTCCGCGTCAACCTCAGCCGCCGTGACTACATGCCCGTCGGGAAAGTGCCGAAAGTCCAGCTTGACCCCGGGTTGCAAGCACCAATCCAGAGGCATTTCGTCGATACCCCAGGCAGGTTTGCCGCCGTCGGTGGTCGACGCATAATGCCAGGGTGCATCCATGTGAGTGCCACTGTGCGTGGTGATGTTCAGGCGTTCGGCAGCCCAGGATTCGTTGCCCGGCATCTGCTCCAGTGTCAGGCCTGGGAACATGGCCGCCATTTCCGGCCAGCCTTGCTGGTGGTCCATGTAGTCGATTTTCGGCAGCAACGGCGGTGGGTCGGTATAGGGGTTGTTGTCCAGGGTCACCGACAGATCCACAAGGCGGCGTTTGGCAGTCATCACAAGGGTTTCCTCGCAGCAGGTAAGTTGAGTGCCTGGCGTACCAGGATGGCCGCACTGCCGTCATGGCAGAAGCCGGCGGCCTTGGCACGGGCAGTTTTCATTGGCGGTAACGCACCGAACGACGCTTGCAGGTGCGGATCCGGGGCAAAGCTGATCAACTCACGGCGGGCCTCGCCGAAACGGCCGGCCAACGCGTCGATCACCTGCGCCATGGACAGTTGCAACACGGGCAACTGCCACACCCGTTCGGTATCCCATGGCAAACCCGACAGCTCGGCGGCATGCAGCAGGTTGTCCACACAGCACTGCGCCGACATCCACCAGGCCGTTGCCTGGGGACTCACTGGGCAGACGTAGGCGTCGCCCGCTGCAAAAGCGTGCAGCACATCGCTCATGAATGCCGAGCGCAGGCCGCTCGCGGCTCTGGGGCGTGCAACGATGCCTGGCAGTCGGAGCGCACGGCCGTCGACCTCGCCACGACGGGCCAGGTCGACCAGGGCAGTTTCCACCATCAGTTTGTGCGCGCCGTACGACAATTGCGGGCGCGCAACGGTGGCTTCGTCCATGCGCGACGGCAGCCTGTCGCCGTACACGGCAACGCTGCTTGCGTAGACCAGAACCGGTGGGCGTAACGGGTTGCGCAACTGGTCGAGCAGCTCCAGGCTCGCCAGCAGGTTGACCTGATACCCCTGCGGATAATCCTGCTCGGCGCCGCCCCCCGGCACGCTGGCCAGATGGAACACCACATCGATGCCATCCGCCAATGCCCGCCGCAGCAATGCTGCATCGGTGATGCTGCCCAGGTGCGCACGCACACGCGGGTCGTGCGGCAGCTCATCGAGTCGGGTGTCGAGCAGCAGCAGGCGCTGCACCGGCTGGCCGCGAAGTACGCCTTTGCTCAGCACCGCAAGCATCAGCTGGCGCCCGACGAAACCGTTGGCTCCGGTGATCAGTACACGCATGGGCGCCCCCTACACATTGGCTCGCACCACACGTTGATCGATCGCTCCGAACAGCGACTGGCCGCCTGCGTCGAGCACTTCCATGCGCACCCGATCCCCAAACTGCAGGAAGCCGGTGCGAGGCGCGCCGTGTTCGATCATTTCGATGGCGCGACGCTCGGCAATACACGCCGAGCCTGCACTGCGTTCAGCGTTGGACACGGTACCCGAACCTATCAGACTGCCCGCGCCCAGACGCCGGGTCAGGGCGGCATGGGCGATGAGCTGAGCAAAGCTGAAGTTCATCTGCCCACCGTGCGGCTGGCCGAACCAGGCACCGTTCCACTGTACGTTGAGCGCCAGGTGCACACGCCCGTCACGCCAGGCGTCGCCCAACTCGTCAGGGGTTACCGCCACCGGTGCGAAGGCTGACGACGGCTTGGCCTGCAGGAACCCGAATCCCGTTTTCATTTCCCGGGGCGCCAAGGCACGCAGGCTGATGTCGTTGACCTGCAGCAGCAGCTTGATGTGCCCTATCGCCTGTTCAGCCGGGCAGCCCAGCGGCACGTCGTCCAGGAGCACCGCGAATTCGCCTTCGAAGTCGATGCCCTGGCTGACGCTGGGCAGGCAGATGTCAGCTTGGGCGCCGAGGAAGTCATCGCCTGCGCCTTGGTACATGAGTGGCGTATGCTCGGCCCCATCGATGGGCTCCAGGTTGAACGCCTTCTGCATCAGTGTGCCGTGGTTGAGAAACGCCGAGGCGTCGCACCACTGGTAGGCGCGCGGCAGCGGCGCCATGGCGAGGGCCGGATCGAAACGAAAGGCATCGGCGGACGTACCGGCATTCAGCCGCGTGTACACCGCCTGCAATTTCGGCTCGTTTTCCGCCCAGTTCTCGATGGCCAACTGCAAGGTAGGGATGGGGGCCTGCGCCGCCCATTGCAGATCACGCGATACCACCACCAACTGGCCATCGCGACTGGCGTTGGGCAAGGTCGCCAGCTTCATGGCCGCAGCTCCCTGGCGAAGGTTCCGTCGAGCAGGATGAACACCATCCGCGCCATCGTCTTGGTACGGTTGCTCCAGGCGTGGTTGGTACCTCGCTGCACGACGACGTCGCCGCGTGAGAGGTGCACCTCCTGATCGTCGAGCACCAGCCATACCTCGCCTTCGGTGACGATCCCATAGTCGACTGTTTCGGTACGGTGCATCAGTTTGTGCCGCGAATCGGCTCGGCCGGTGCTGGCATCGGCCTGGCCGATCTCGGCGAATGCTGCCGCGGCGGCCTCGCCACTGAGGGCGTTCTGGACGCTGTCAGGCGGAATGTCGACTACCCGAATCAGGCTGCCCTGTGCTCCGGGACTCAGGCACAGTGCACGGGCTGTGGGGTCGTCACCGTTGTCGATGAGCGCGGGGCTGGCATGGGTGTTCCATATTTCGTGGAAGACCGTGCCAGGCACGGCTTGCAAGGCGAATGTATTGGGCGCGATACCGCAATGCGCCAACGTAGCTCGGCCGTCAGGGGTATGGCCGGTGACAACCCGCTTGAAGCTGGGTAATGGTTGCATGGGCAGTCCTCGTTCAATGGCGGTTACCGAGGGCGCTGCGGCGCCCGACGGTAAGATAGGGTCCTGTGATGAAGCGCTGTCGTGGGCAGCAACCGGGAACAGGGCGCGGTCATGCGTGCTCCTGCGTGGAACTGCGAGCACTGATGCGCAGGCAGCTCAGTGCCGCCAGCCATTGCAGCCCGCCGATCACTGCCAGCGCTGCGGGCAGTGCGGTTACCACACCGGACGTCAGGGCCAGCACCGCCAGTGGGCTGATGAATTCACCGGCGAAAATGGCGGCGGTGAACGAACCGCTGGCGCGGCCGCGTTGATTGAAACTGACCAATGCCATGATGTGGGTGATCAAAGTGGGCAGCATCAGGCCGATGCCCAGACCATTGATGAATACTGCTGCGGACACCGTAAGGTGTGTACCGGCGCCCGCCATCATCAATCCGCCGCCACCGGCCAAGGTGAACGCCAGTAGCAAGAGATATGACGACCGGGCGCGTCCGATCAGGCGGAAACTCAGAGCACCCAGCACCACGCCGACCTGGTTGCCGCCCATGGTCATACCGATTCGCTGTGGCCCATCGACACCCAGCAAATTGAGCAGGTAACCGGCCTGCACCGGCACGATGAACAGGCTCAAGCCGGCCAGCACCGCCAAGCCTAGCAACGGCGCCAGCGTGCGCCACGGGGCATGGGTGCGCTGCTGTGGGACGAGGTCTGGACATGCCTCGGTTCAGGTTCCCATAGCCAAAGCGCCATCAACGGCAGAAACACAAGGCCGACGGCGTAGAGACTGAACGGTGTGCGCCAGCCGCCCTCCCCCAAGACTCCGCCCACGCCGATGAACAGCGCTGCGGACAGCGAGGTGGCCACCATTTGCAGGGCAAACAGCCGCTCGCGGCGGCCCCCGTTGTAGTAGTCACCCATCAGAGTGGTACAGCAGGTCATGATCGCCGCCTCCGCCAGGCCGATACCGGCGCGGCTGAGTACGATGGCCGGCAACGAGTCCAGCCAGAGCGGCAAGGTCCCGAACACCGAATACAACAGCATGGCCACCAGCAGCAACGGCTTGCGCCCCATGCGATCGGCCAGTATTCCGGCAAACGGTGCAACCAGCGCAATGACCAGCGCTGGCAGGGTCAGTGCCACCGGTACCAGTACTGCAACGCCGGGCGTATCGGCAAAGTGCGTCTGCATCCGCGGCAGCACCGGCGCCAGCAGCACGGCGCCCAACACCGGTAAGCAACTGCCCAGGAGCAACAGCAATGACTGCGGCAAGCCGGCTTGGCGATCAGCCCTCATGGCGCACCTCCAGCCCGGTGGGACGGCGCGCAGTTTTGGCTGTGCGTGGCGACTTGCGTGTGGCCTGCGCTCGCTCCGCCTGCTCTTCAGCAGGGGCCGGTCTGGGTTGGGGCGGCAACAGAAAGTACGCCAGCGCCGGTAGCAGGATCAGTGCGCCGACCATGTTCCAGACAAACATGAATGCCAGCAGCACGCCCATGTCGGCCTGGAACTTGATGGGGGAAAATATCCAGGTGCCCACGCCGATCGCCAGGGTGACGCCGGTCAGCATCACCACCTTGCCAGTGAATTGCAGGGCTTGGTAATAGGCATGCGACAAGCTGGAGCCACGGCGCATTTCGGCCAGCACGATGCTCATCACATAGAGCGCGTAGTCCACACCTATGCCCACGCCCAAGGCGATCACCGGCAGGGTTGCGACCTTGACGCCGATGCCCAGCCATACCATCAACGCTTCGCACAGTATCGAGGTCAGCATCAGGGGCAGTACCGCACAGAGCACCGCTCGCCAGCTGCGGAAGGTCACCAGGCACAGCAGGCATACTGCGCCGTACACCCACCAGAGCATTTCGTGGCTAGCCTGTTTGACGACGATATTGGTCGCCGCCTCGATACCCGAACTACCGGCGGCCAGCAGAAATTGCGCCTGCTCGCTGTCGTTTTCACGGGCAAAGGCCTGAGTGCTGTCCACCACACGTGCAAGGGTGTCGGCTTTGTGATCAGTGAGGAATGCATACAGGGTCAGCAGACTGCAGTCTTCGTTGTACAGGCCACGAGGCGCACCCGCGGTAATCATGTTCAATGTGGCCTGGTTGTTGAGCAATTCGTACCACTTGGGGTTGCCCTCGGACAGCCCCACCAGCACGCGGCGATTGAGCAATGCCAACGAGTTGGTCGAGTCGACCCCCGGCAGGCTGCGCAACTGCCAGTCCAGATTGTCCACCCGCTTGAGCGTGTCGTAGCTGGAACAGCCGCCGGCGGGCGTCTTGACCATGACTGCGAACACGTCGCTGCTGGCACCGTAGTGACGGGTCAGGTAGGCGTTATCCTGGTTGTAGCGCGAGTCGGCGCGTAGCTCCGGGGCGCCGGCGTCCAGGTCGCCTACCTTGAGGTCAAGACTGACAACGTAACCACCTGCGGCCATCAACGCCGCGATCGCCACGCAGCCAGTGGCCCAGCGTCTGCGCGTGAACAGATCGAGAAAGCGCCAGGCGGGATGGCGTATGGCACCGGCAGCCTCGGCGGTTTCGCTGCGCAGGCTGCGCCGGGCAGCCCTTTCGCTCACGCCCAGGTAAGACAACAGCACCGGCAGCAGAATCAGGTTGGTGAAAATCAGCACGGCAACGCCGATGCTGGCGATCAGGGCCAGGTCCTGGATCACCTCGATCTTGATGATCATCAAGACCGCGAAGCCTACGGCATCGCAGAGCAGGGCCGTCAGCCCGGCGAGGAACAGACGGCGGAAAGTGAACCGGGCGGCCACCAGCCGGTGCATGCCGCGGCCGATGTCCTGCATGATGCCATTCATCTTCTGCGCGCCGTGGCTCATGCCGATGGCAAACACCAGAAACGGGACCAGTACGGAATAGGGGTCCAGCTCGAACCCCAGCATCGGTAACAGCCCGAGTTGCCACACCACGGCCACGAGCGAACAGCTCATCACCAGTACCGTGCTGCGCAGGCAACGGGTGTACCAATAGAGTACTGCGGCCGTGATGGCGATGGCCGCGGCAAAAAACAGCAGGATTTGCCGCAGCCCCTGGATAAGATCGCCCACCACCTTGGCAAAGCCGGTGATGCGCACTTCGATGCCGTGCTGCTGGTACTGGGCGCGCAGGGTTTCCAGTTGCTGTGACAATGCGTTGTAGTCAAGCGGCTGGCCATCGGGAGTGGTGGCCAGCAGTGGCACGTAGATGATGCTCGACTGCTGGTCGAACGCCACCAGTTGGCCGATTTCGTTGGAGCGCTCGATATTGCGCTGGAGCAGATCCAGACTCGCGCGCGATCCGTCGTATCCGTCGGGAATGACCGGCCCGCCTTCCAGGCCTTCTTCAGTCACGCCGACCCAGCGCGTGGCCGGTGTCCAGAGCGATTTCATGAAGGCGCGGTCTACACCTGGCAGCAAGTACACAGCGTCATTGAGCTTTTGCAGTGCTTCAAGATAATGCGGGTCGTAGATGCTGCCCTGAGTGTTGATGACTGCGATGCGCACGGCGTTGCCCAGGCCTGAAAGCTCCTGGCGATGCTCCAGGTAGTTGGCAATGAAAGGGTGGCCGGTGGGGATCATCTTTTCAAAGCTCGCATTGAGCTGCAGCCGCGTGGCCTGCCAGCCCAGCAGCACGGTCACCAGCAAGCACAGCAGCAGCACTGTGCGCCGGTGGTTGAACAGAGCCCTTTCGAGCAACGAGCCGGAGTGTTGGTCGAAATCGGCCAGTCGGCCGTTGGTGGCCTCTACGCCAGGTGAGTTGGGGACATGCATGGCCTTACTCCGCAGCATTCATAGGGGTAGCCAAGCGCACTGGCCCGGCAAAGCCAACGCCCACCAGGGCGCCATTGGCGGCTTGGGCGACGGCGGTCAGCGGTGGGCCGGGTGGCAGCGCCAGCGGGGTCAGGCCAGAGCGGTCGGCCGACGCCTGCAACAGGCCACCCGCCTGGTTGACCAGTAGCAGCCGAGGGCCCAGTAACTGCATGGCGTTGATAGAGATCGGCGATGGGTTAGGAACTGCTTCGAAGCTTTCACCGTGATCGGTCGACCGGAACACTCTGCCTCGCAAGCCCCCCAACAGCAGCGTGCCGTCAGGTTGCAGGGCGAGGCTGAAATAGCTGCCTTGGTAAGGTGTAACGAGGGATTCGAAGTGCAGGCCCGCGTCCTGCGAACGCAGCAACAGTCCCTGCTCCCCGGCGACATAGAAACCGTTGGGGGATTGCACAGCGGCATAGAGGTGCAAGCCTTGTGGATTGGGTAGACGCCCGGCCCAGGAAACCCAACTGGCACCACCGTCTGCGGTGTACAGCGCCAGGCCATAGGCGCCCACTACCAGCCCGTGGCGAGCGTCGCTGAAAGCGAGCGCCAGCAGGGGTTTGTCGGCACCATCGGCTACGCCCTGGCGGGCTGCCGCCAGACGCTGGTCGTCCCCGGCCGCCTGGGCGGCGTCCAGTTCGAGTTGGGCCAGGCGGCGACCGTCCAGTTGCAACGCCCAGTGTTCACCGCCGTCACTGCTGTGCAGCACCACCCCGGCATGGCCGACGGCCCAGCCGTTACGGGCGTCGGTGAATTGCACGGCCGTCAGCGAACTGCTGACCGGCACCTGTGCCTGGCGCCAGTGTGTTCCGTCGTCATCCGACACCAGCACGGTACCGCGTTCGCCCACGGCCACGAGGCGGTCCCCTGCGCGAGTGATGGCTTGCAAAGCGGCGTGCAGCGCCAGTGGCGACTGCATTGCCGGACTGCTCAGCACGTCTACTGCCGGTGCGGCCACTACCCAGTGCGGCGCCAGGGTCAGTAGCCCCAGGCCCAGCCATGCATTGAGTTTCATCTCAGCGCACGCCTTCGCCGGCCAACGCGTCCGGTGTGAACACCGAGTCCTTGTAGGGTGGCATGACCCGATATTGCTCGTTCTTGCCGGCAAAAATATCACCGGTAAACCACGTGCCGGAAAGCAGGTCGTAGAAGCCATTGGTCAAGGTCACTACGCCCGGCAGGTCGGGCATCACCACAGGCGTGGTCCACAGCACCTTGGCCAGTTGGTTCTGCGCATCGTAGCGCTCGCCCAGCACCGCAGCCCAAGTGTCCTCGTCCAGGTAGTATGTGCTGCGCGGCATCACATGGCGCTTGCCGCTTTTCAAGGTAGCCTCCACAACCCATACCCGGTGCAGTTCCCAGCGCAGCACGTCCGGATTGAGGTGATGATCGGCCAGCACATCGGTGGCGTTGGCGGCAGTCAATACCTTGTTGGCGTTATAGGGAATGTACATCTCCTTCTTGCCGACCAGCTTCCAGTCGAAGCGATCGACACGGCCATTGAACACATACAATTCGTCGAAACTCATCACGCCAGCGGTCGCCGGTGTCGGTGTGTCGCAACAGGCATTGGGCAGCCGCCGTACCCGACGCTGGCCCGGCAGGTAGGTCCAGGCACCCGTGTTTTCGGCGTTGACATTCTCCCGCCCGGTGATGGCCTCACCCGCGCGCAGCGGCGGCCCGTCGTTGATCATGCGGATGGCCCAGAAGGTGCCGTCCTTCTTGCCACCATCGGGCAGGTACCACGGCATCTGGTAATCGCCTCGCGAGTTGTTGGTCAGCACATGCTTGCCATCGGAGGTGGTCAGGTACTGGGTAAAATCGGTGTGCCAAGATGCCCCGCGCCAACGCATCAAGTGGTTCCAGATGGCCTCTACGCCATCTTTGGCCAGTGGAAAGGGAATACCACCCTCGCCATCCTGGGGAATCAGCCCGGCTGAACTGTCGACCAGCTTGGTCTTGCCGGCATTGGCATACGTGGCGTCGTATACCGACTGCGGCGCCGCCGCGGTGCGGTGCGTCGAGTACACGTCCAACCGATAGCTGTCAGGGTATTTTTTCAACATGGCCTGGACGCCGGGAGTGACCTTGTCAGCGTATTGGCCGATGTTTTTCGAGGTGATGCTGAACAGCGGCTTTTCCGCTGCGAACGGGTCGCCTCGCTTGCCACCCTCCTTGTACGCCGGGTCAGGTTTGGTCAGCCCGCCGGTCCAGGCCGGGATGCTGCCATCGGCATTGCCGGCGCGCTCGGCGCCCAGCGGCGTGAGGGTGGTTTTCAAGTTGGCGGCGTCGGCGGCCATGGCGCCCTGGGCCAGCAGCATGGCGGCGGCCAGGGAGGTCAACAGGACAGTCACGTGCTTGCGAAGGGTCGTGGATTTGCAGGTGTTCATGGCAGTGCCCTCCGGGCTCAAAAGGTACGACTGACGCTGAAGGCCACGAAATCCCGGTCCTTGAGCGATTGTTCGAAGGTGTAGTGGTTGTTGGCATCCAGAAAGGTGTTGGCCGGGCCGTAGTAATGCGTGTAGGTCAGGCCCAGGTTCCACGTATTGAGGTAGTTGCCCTTGATCCCGATATTGATGTCACCGCCGCGGTCACTGCCAAAACCGGTGCCCAGCGCTTCGGAAGCGCCGTGGGTGTAGCTCACGCCGAACGGGACGCTGATGTCCATGCCGGAAAAGGCCTGGCGGTACGTGGGTTCGTACACCGTACGAAAGCTCCACGCGTCGCGATCGGCGTTGGGGTCCACGGCAGCAGCGTTGTGACTCACGCTGAGTGCGCGGTTCCAGGCGATCTCGCCCAGGAAGCTGGTCTCCTGGGCCAGGAGGTTGGGGCCCAGGGTAGCCAGCCAGGACAGGTTGGCGTGCAGGGTCCGGCCGGTGGCATACAACGCGTCGTCGGCTCGATTGGAGAGGCCTTCACCGGGGAGCAGTGTGCGTTGATTGGTCGAGGCCAGCGGCTGGTCCCAACGCGTGGAGAGTTCGCCGGCGATGTTGAATGCATCCACGGTGGTCGAGAAGCTGGCGCCAAGGGCCTTGATGCCTTCGGGGTAGACCCAGTTGTACTCGCCCGCATCCCCGGTGAAAGGGTTGAGATTGGCGAAATCCGGTCGCACGTTCAGTTGAGGGCTCTTGTCGTGAAAGCGAATCGCGTACACGCCGAAGTCATAGTTTTCGGTGCGCCACTTCACCTGTACACCGCCCTGCCCCGAGTCTTTGGCGTCCTTGTCCTGGCCATGGTAAAACGCCAGCGGCTGTGCACCGGGGAACAGCGGCGCGCCGACGAACAGGCGCTCGTTGCCGTCGCCGAACGTGTCGGAGGTCGAAAAGTAGCTGCCCGCACCCGGCAGGCGGTTGGCCTCCCACTCGAAACTGGTAGTAGGCACCGACGGAGACGTCCGGAGTGAGCTGCAGTTGCCCGGACATCTGCTGCACCGGACGGATCAGTTCCTTGAACTGGGTATTGGGTACCGACAGCCCCTTGACCACATCGATCGGGGCCATGCCCCCGGCGATGCCGTTCATGCCATAGAACAGGCTCTCACCCCACTGCATGGCGTACTGACCGATGCGGCCAGAAACCGGCATGTCGCCCAGGTCACCTTTGCCGTAGACGAAGGCGTCCAGCAGTTCGCCCTGGCGACCGTGCAGCTTGCGGGTGTCGTGGGTGAAATGGTCGTAGTCCACCGAGTAACTGTTTGCCGTGCCCGGCGAGTCATTGTCGTTTTTCTTGTTGTAGACGTCGTCATACCAGGCCGCGCCGCTGAGCCGAGCACCGAAGTTCTGGTAGCTGATGTCGAACTCGGATAGAAGATCGAGCCGACTGGAAATCAGGCCTTTATCGAAGTTGCGGTCGCCATCGTCATCGTTCAACGCACCCGCACCCTCGGTGAGCCGGGACGACGGACTCTTGGTGCGCCAGGCCGAGCTGTACTTGATGCTGTTGTCCCAACGGGCACGGACATCCGGGTTACCGGTTTCGAAATCGAACGCCTGGGCCAGCGGTACACTGCCCCACAGCGCAGCCAAGGCCAGGACCAACGGGTTGCGCGCAAATTTTGGGCGCAGGCATTCCTTCGCACATGTGCTAGTCACCATCGAATAACCCTCTTTCTTGTTTTTATCCGTAGGATTTTTTGCCAGTGTTGCTGGGTCGAGTCAGCACTGCTTTGCCTTCAGGCAACCGCCGGCAGTTGCTTTGAGAGGCCTTGCCGAAGGCGCGCACGAGTTTCCCGGGCAATGGGTTGGCCAGGGTATGCACGGAAGACTGCTGGGGAGGTCGGCGAACGTTTGATGAACTTCATGGAGCCCTCTCGATTCTTTTTATTGTTGTGGCCGCCGCCCTTTGGGCAGTGGTGTATGGCTACAGCTTCAGGCCGCAAGGCCGTTTTGACTAATCGACTCTTCTGATGCGACGTATCTCGAAGTGCAATACCTGTAGGACGACCAATACACGCAAAACGATGGCTGCCAGCATTCGCAGCGCCAGGGTTGGCCCTGACCTTTTCTTGATGTCGATGGCCGCGTCGTCAGGGCCTGATGCTGCGGTCATCGCAGGCCAGTTCGCCGGCAGACAACCACACACCACCCTGTTCATCCACGTACAGGGGCTGCGGGCGCAGCGACTGCCCCAGGCACGGACCCAATACGCAAAGTCCGCTGTCGGGCATGAACAGCGCACCGTGGGCGTAACAGACAATGTGCCTGCGGTCGGCCGACATGAATCGATCCTTGCGGTAGTGCATCGGCACCTCAAGATGCGGACAACGGTTGAGCCAGGCTTTGAGTTCGCCCTGCCAACGCAGCACCATCAGGGTGTCGTGGCCCCGCCCGAGCGGGTCGAAGCCTCGGGCACAGCCTTCGGCCAGCGAGGCCTGTGCGCATAGGTAAATGGGCTTCATGGCGATCACATCCGCTTCTCTTACCCTGGTCAGATCGGCTCGGCCGTCAGCTTGAGCATCTGTTTGGTCAGGCCGATACGGTCGAATGTCTGATCGCGAGCCATTTCGCGATCGCCTGCCAGCACGGATTTTTCGCTGATGAACTTGCAGCGCTCGAAACGCCGCGCCATGAACCGTTCGAGCTTGGCCTGCAGGCTGCCCTCACCCGCCAACTCCATACTCAGTACCAGCGCATCTTCGATCGCCATCCCGGCGCCTTGCCCCAGGTGCGGTGTCGTCGCATGGGCAGCGTCACCGATCAGCAGTACCCGTCCCTTGAACCAGGGTTCATCGACGAATACCACTTCCATGGGCTTGTAGACGACCTTGGTGCTGTCGGTGATCTGTTCGCGCAGGGTGCCTACCAGGCCGCCGACGTTGGCGATGCGGTCACGCATCAGATCGGCCAGTTGGGCAGGTTCATACCAGGGATTTTCCGGTTCGTGTGAGGTCGAGAACAGGTACATCAGGTTGTCGGAGAGCGGTACCAGGCCCGCATTGCCGCCAGGGCCCATGTAGCTGGCCAGATGGTCGATGGAGGGGTCACGGGCAAAGTTGTAGCGCCACACGGCCTGGCCGGTGAAGCGCGGCCTGTAGGTATCACCGAACAGCATGCCGCGGATCTTCGAATAGACACCGTCTGCCCCCACCAGCAATGCGTAGCGCCCCGTGCTGGCGTCAGTGAAGGTGACGTCCACGCCATCTGCGTCCTGCTCGAAGCTTTCCACGCTGAGCCCCAGACGCACCTGCGCACCGAGTTCGATGGCAGTGCTGCTCAATACCTGATGAAGCGCCAGACGGGAAATACCGACGTTGGCCGGGTATTGCGGCCCGGCCAGGCGTTGGCCGGGAATACGCGCCAAGGGGTTGCCTTGCAGGTCGTAGATACCGACATCCTCGAACGCGTAGGCAGCGCCCAGGTAACGGTCGAGCACACCTAGCCGGGCCATTTCACGCACCACGTTACTCTGCTGGATGATGCCCACGCCATACACCGTCCAGTCGGACTTCAGTTCCACCAGGTCTACCGCCACGCCCTGGCGCCGCAAGGCGATAGCGGCGCACAAGCCGCCGATGCCACCACCCACCACCAGCACTTTGTTGACTTCGGTCATCACGCGATCCCTTGTTCTTGTTGTTGTTCAGGTGGCCAGTCGTACACAGCTGGCTCAAGCCCTGTGGCTGACGATAGGGACGAAACGAGGCGTTGACTAATCGTGAGTTGGCATGGAAAGTATTTTGAAAAAAACTACAAGAAGGGGCTCACCCCATGCGATTCAACCATCTGGACCTCAACTTGCTCGTGGCGCTCGATGTACTGCTCGAAGAACAGAACATCACCAGAGCGGCGGTGCGACTGCACATGACCCAATCTGCGCTGAGCGGCATCCTGCGCAGGCTGCGAACGTATTTCGAGGATGACTTGCTGGTGCAGGTCGGGCGCAGCATGTCGCCCACCCTGCTGGGCAAGGAACTACAGATCCCGGTCCGTGAAGTCTTGCTCAAGATCCAGACCTCGATTGCCGCCAAGCCGGTGTTCGACGTGGCCCTGAGCAAGCGGCATTTTCGGATCATGGCCTCGGACTACCTGATCAACGTGTTACTGGCGGATGTGATTCACCGCATCAACGGTGACGCACCCCACGTCACCTTCGAGCTGATGAGTCCGGGCGAAACTGCCCTGGAGATGTTGATGCGCGGCGAGATCGATCTGATGATCGCTCCGGAGCAGCACATCAACGCCGAACATCCTTCTCAACTGCTGTTCGAGGAGCAGCACGTGTGCGTGACCTGGACCGGTAATACCAGCCTGAGGGAGCCGTTCACGCTGGAAAACTATCTGGAGCTGGGCCACGTGGCCGCCGCGTTCGGACGCAGTCGCACCCCGGCGATCGAACAGTGGTTCATGGACCAGTACGGCTGCAAACGACGGCTGGAAGTCATCACCCACGACTTCAACACCATTCCGCACCTGCTCATCGGCTCGCAGCGCATCGCTACCATGCACAGTCGGCTGGCCATGCTGTATGCGCAATTGCTGCCGCTACGCCTGCTGCCACCGCCAGTGAAGTTACCGGTGATGCGGGAGTACATGGCATGGCATCGAAGCCTGGACGGCGATGCCATGCTGGGCTGGCTCCGCGGGCAGCTTCTGGACGCGGTGAAGAGGTCCGAGGCGCCTGCTCTGATCTGACACCGTGTGATCCTGACACTGCCTCCTGTCCACCTATCACGAAGTGCGATGGCTGGCATCCGCACTCGCCATTTGTCCGATGCATCAATGCATGCGAGTTTCGGCCAGCAGGCAACGCTTTTTTCGGCGTTGCCTGCTGCGGCATGGGCTGACCTGGCCGCGCCCCGGAACCGATAAAAGGACAATAAAAACTATGTTTCGCTACTTCCCTACCAATTACGTCTGGAACCTGTCGGTCGACCTGGCGATAGAGATGGGCGCCCGCATCGGTGAGATCGAGGAGATGTGCGCGCCGCTCCAGGAAAGTGCCAAGCACCCGGACGCCGAGGGCACACAGGCGTTTCGTGAAACCTGGGCAAAGATGGCCGACAAGTTGTGTGATCTGGCCAGCGAGGATGAAAGCCGCGGCCGACTGTTCTCCGCAGGCGAAAAATACAACCGCGCCGCCACCTACTACATCACCTGTGAACGCCTGCAAGCCCATGGCGCCTCGGCTCGAGAGGCGCTGTACCAGCGATTTCTGGAGACCTTCGCGCGCGGCATCGCTCTGTCGTCAGAGAACTGCGAACGCGTGGAAATACCTTATGAAGGCACCCATCTTTCGGGGCTGTATACCCGCGCCGAAGGCATACAAGGCCCGGCGCCGATCCTGGTGCAGGTCAACGGCCTGGATTCCACCAAGGAAATGAAATACCGCGTCGGGCTGCCAGCCTGGCTGGCCAAACGCGGAGTGTCTTCTCTGGTGATCGACCAGCCCGGCACGGGTGAAGCGCTGCGTCTGCAAGGATTGACTGCTCGCTTCGACAGCGAGCACTGGGCCAGCCCTGTGGTCGATTGGTTGGAAACACGCAGCGAGATCGATGCGAAACGCATCGGCCTGGAGGGCGTCTCGCTGGGCGGCTATTACTGCCCGCGTGCAGTGGCCTACGAGCCGCGGTTCGCCTGCGGCGTGGTATGGGGCGCCAACCATGACTGGCGCGACGTGCAGAAGCGTCGCCTGGCCAATGAGGGGAACCTGCCGGTGCCGCATTACTGGGCCCACGTTTGCTGGGTCTGGGGCGCTAAAGACATCGACCAGTTCATGAGCCTTGCCGAGAACGTGCACTTGGACGGCGTACTGGATCGCATCAAGGTGCCCTTCCTCGTGACCCACGGAGAGAAGGACAGCCAGATCCCGCTCAAATGGGCACAGCGCACTTACGATCAACTGGTGAACAGCCCCCAACGCGAGCTGAAAATCTTCACCAGCCGTGAAGGTGGGGTGCAGCACTCCAGCTTTGACAACAGCGTCAACGCCGGTCAGTACATCGCTGACTGGGTCGCCGAAACCTTGGGTGGCCGTACGGCCTGAGCCAGAACAAGAGAGACAGCTCATGAATATCATCGGACCGGAATACCTGACGTTCGGCGTGGACGACGTCCGGGCTTGCGTGCGATACCTGATCGACTACGGACTCCATCCTCTGGATGTCGACGAACAAGGGGGCTTCCTTGAGGCACTGGACGGTACCGGCGTGCTGATCCGCCATCGTGACCACGGTGGCTTGCCGGCGCCCATGGGCACCGCCAGCACCTTGCGTGAAACGGTGTATGGAGTCGCCGACGAGAGCACGTTGCAAGCCATCGAACACGAGCTGCGCAAAGACCGAGAGGTGCACCGCACCGATGACGGCGTGTTGCATGCCGTCGACGACATGGGGTTTGCGCTGGGCTTCCGCATCACTCAGCGCAGGGCGCTGGCGCTGCCTGGGGAAATCAGCAATGCACCAGGTTCGACGACGCTGCGCGAAGTCAACAGTCTGGGCGCCAGCAACGAGATGGCCGCCCTGCCCCGCAGCTTGTCCCATGTGGTGTACTTCGTGCCCGACGCCGACAAGGCCGAAGCGTTCTACACCCGGTTGGGGTTCGTCTGCACGGATCGCTTCATCGGCACGGGTCCCTTCCTGCGCCCGGCGGGCACGCTGGATCACCACACGCTGTTCTTCATCAACACGCCACCGTTCATGAAGGGTATCGAGCATTTCACCTTCCACATGGCGGGCCCCACTGAAGTGCTGCTGGCGGGCACCCGCTTCGTCGAGAAAGGCTACCAGTCGTTCTGGGGGCCCGGTCGCCATCAGTTGGGCTCGAACTGGTTCTGGTATTTCAACAGCCCCTTGGGATGTCACGTCGAGTACGATGCTGACATGGACTTGCACGATGACAGCTGGGCGCCCCGGGTCGAACCCTCCAGTGCCGACACGTCTCAGTACTTCCTGTTTGAACACCGTGAGAAATGGATGCCGGGTGGCAAACCGGAATAGCCGAAAAGCACGCACACGCAGAGACCGCTGGGATAACAGCGGCCCCTGCGCCTTTCACAATTGCAGCGAACGACCTGGTTACCAGAGCTTCCACGTGTAATCGATATTGACCCGCGTTTCATTGTCACTGCGGAAGGTCGCTGCAGCAGTCAGATCGTTTCGGTAGAAGTTTTGCCTTACGCGCAGACTCAAACCCTTCACCGGTCCCGACTGCACGACATATGAGAGTTCGAGGTCTTTGGACGACTCCGACAAGTGGCTGCCTCCCAGACGTGGCAGGTTTATATGGCTGCCGTGCAGATACCGCAGCATCCCTGAAAGACCGGGAATGCCCACCGCTGCAAAATCGTAGTCGTATCGCAGAGCCCAGGTGCGCTCATCGGGGTTGACGAAATCCGCGCTCATGGTGCCATCGCTGAGCACTACCGGCTCGCCGCCGGCGAGATACACCATCGCGGTATCACCCATCTGTCGCATGTAACCCAAGCCATAACTGTGTGGCCCGATCTGGTAGGTGAGCATCGCTCCTGCGCTCACGTTGTCTACCCTGCCCGCTTCTGCCCGGCCATCTTCTCGACTGTTGAACACGCGGATATCCATCTTGAGCTTGCCCGGCCCCAAAGGCAGCGCATGCAGCAATCCGGCAAAATCCTGTTGGTAGATGTTGCTCAGTTCGGCGTGGAAGTATCGCAGCGTCAAGCTGGGTGACCATCGATAGTCACCACCCAGAAGGTCGAACTGTGTCGAGCTGGCGCCCGGTGTGAAACGCCCATTGGGAGAGGCAATGTAGAGGGGCTGGTAGTCCGTGGAGTCCCGTTGATTGACCCTGTCCATGCGCCCAGCGTGCAATGTTGAATTGGGTACATCCTCGGAGAGCAGATACACGCCCCTGAAGGATTGTGGCAGCAGTCGTGCCGGACTGGCTGTTATGACGGGCAGACTGGGAAATTGCGTCCCCAGCAACAGCCGAGTTTTGGATACCTTGGCTTTCAGAGTAGTCCCAAGCTCCGAATACTCGTCACGCGTCTTGCGAGTCACCGGGTTGAACTCGATCAATTGCGTGCCCGTGCGGTCTGGCGATGAATCCAGTTTCAGCCCAACCATTGCGGTCAGATCCAGACCAAATCCAACCGCGCCCTCGGTATAGCCGGACTGGGCACGAAGAATGAAACCTTGAGCCCATTCTCGCGCCGCCGCGTAGGGGGTCTCGCCTTTGTAGTCTCGATCCAGATAGAAATTACGGCTGGTCAGTGTCACCGTCGAGTCAGACACCAGTGCTGCCTGGCTGACGCCAGCCAACAGCATCCCCATGCTACCCAGGCTGAACAGCCAGGGGCAATTGATCAACGCTTTCATAGCGAAGTCCCTGTTTATTATTTTTTTATCGGGCGGTCAGGCCAGGCTCGGTTGTTTGCAGATCGCCAGCCGGGCGGGGTTTCAACCCTCCTATCGCCAAGGCTGCGAGCACAAAGGCCCCGGCGAACAGCACATACAAATGAGCAGGCGCCCATTGAGCATCGATCAATTGCCCCGCTACCAACGGCGACAGAATCGCGCCTGTACGCCCGATGCCTATCCCCCATCCAAGGCCGGTGACCCGCTGCGAAGCGTCGTAAAGCGTTGGCGTCAATGCGTAGAGCCCTGCCACGCAGCCATTCACGAACACACCGATAGCCAACGCCAAGGCAAATGCGAGATTCAGGTTGGAGGTGAACTGTACGAACAGTGCCAGCAGCACGCTGTTGATGATCAGATAGCCGATCAGCACACGCGACAATTTGTACCGCGCGGCAAGCAAGCCAACCAGGGCCGTACCGACAATGCCACCCATGTTCAACAGTACCCCGCCGGTGATCCCTTGCTGGTTGGATAAGCCTGCGGCGACCAGCAGCCTTGGGGTCCAGCTCATCACGAAATAGAAGCCGAACATCACCAGGAAGAATGCCAACCAGATCAGCAAGGTGGAACGCAGCAAAGCCGGCGAAAACAGCTGGGCGAACGCCACCCGCAGCGGCTGATGCACTGACTGCCGGATCTGTGGCAACTCGACGATGGATGCCAACCGAACCCGGACAAGCAACCGGTTGATCTTGCGCAGCGCACCCTTTGGCTGGCGAGATGCCAGAAATACCAGGGATTCCGGCAACCATGCCACCAGCAGCGGAAGGGTCATGAGCGTGGCGATCCCACCGTAGAAAAACACCGCACGCCATCCCATGGACGGGATGATCTGCGCTGCGATCAACCCTCCCACCGTGGCGCCCAGGGCGTAAGCGGTCGATTGCAGACTGATCGCCAGTCCCCGCCATTTCTTGCTGGCGTACTCGCCGGCAACGACATAACTGCTGGCCAGCACTCCACCAATGCCCAGGCCTGTCAGCAGCCGCAATGCGGCAAGCATTTCCGGGGACGACGCCTGAGACGACGACACCATCCCTACGCCCGCTACGGTTACGCAGACCAGGATCAAAGGTCGTCTACCCAAGCGGTCCGCCCAGGGCGCGATGAACAGCGACCCAACCGCCATGCCTACGAGGCCGGCGCTGAGGAGGTAACCGAGTCGTATACCCGACAGCGCCCACTCGCTGGACACCGACGCCGCCGTGAACGCCATGACCAGTACATCGAAACCGTCCAGCATGTTGATCAGAAAACACAGGCCGACCACCCCCCATTGGAATCCAACCATGGGCTTTTCATCCATCAGTTGTCCGATCGACTTATCCATGGCACAGGACTCCCAGGTCATAGCAGCGATGAACAGCCAAACGCTGGGCAGCCGAAGCCGGCCCGGAATTGCGGGTGCGTAACAGGTGCATAGGGGTACCTTCTTGTTTTTGTTGTTTACCGGATACTCAATGCGCCTTGGCCATGCCAAGGTTCGGGGATGTGACTACCGAGAAATCTCACCCCCTGTCTCATGGGGCTCGCTATGCGCTCGAATGGTTGGCGTGACGCAACCGTTCGATAATCTTGCGCGCCCGATTGGCGCCCACGTCGACATGGATATCGATCATCGGGCGAGCACCGAAACGGCACATGTTCTGGTATTGCGCCTCGATCACTACCTTGTCTTCGTCAAAGGTCAAAGCGGTCTGCTCGATGACCTTGGCCTTGATCGCCTCGTGATCGCTCTGCGGGTTGGTGGCCATGGTCCAGAAGTAATGGCTGGTGGTGTCGGTTTCCGGAGTGACGCCATGGAAGCCGCGCATGTGAAAGCCGCCGCGCTGCGGATCATTCAAGTCGTCGGTATTGGCGTCCACAGCGCCTGTCCAGATGCGCAGGTGGCTGACGTGAAACTCGATTTGCTGCCAACGGTCGACACGATCCTTGAAAGGGTATGCGGCGACGTAGGTGGGAGGCGGAACGGAACCCGGCATATGGCGAGTGACCGTAACCGATGCATCATCGCTCTCCACCTTCATTTCGGCATTCATGTGAATACTCGCATTACCACCGATGGTGCGCAGGTGCACGTAGCCCAGATGGCTGAGATCCATCAGGTTGTCATGAATGAGCTGATAAGGCGCATCGTAGTGGTATACATCGCCGTCAAACAGGTATTCGCCGCTGCTGTGCACCTCGTACGCGGGCGGCTCGCAGCTCGGCTCGGAATGTTCGCTGCTACCGAACCAGATCCACACGATCTGGTCTCGTTCCCGCACATGGTACGCAGGCACCCTGGCCTTGCTGGGGATCTTTTCCTGCCCAGGGATTTCAATGCACTTGCCTTCGCCATTGAACAGCAATCCGTGATAGCCGCAGCGAAGCCCCTGCCCTTCAAGAGTGCCATTGGACAAGGGAAGTGCACGGTGACAGCAACGGTCTTCGAGTGCGGCCACCTGGCCATCGGCGGTGCGAAACAGCACGATGGGCTTGTTCAATAAAGTGCGGGCGACAGGCGTGTCGGTGAGCTGCCAGCCCAAACCGGCCACATACCATTGATCAAGAGGAAAACTGGGCAAAGACGGCACTGCAGGTACTTCATATGCAAAGGCTTGGCTGCCTGGGGCGTTCATGGTGTTCTCCCGTATATCGCTGGTGTCAGGGTAGGGTTCAAAGATCCAGGACCAGGCATGGCGTTTTCGCCCGCGAGCAGCATGGCGTGAACTGGTCGTTGTTGGCGTGCTCGGAGTCGGTCATGAACTGGTCGCGATGATCGGGGATGCCCTGCACCACCCGAGTGATGCAGGACCCGCAAATGCCCTGCTCGCAGGAGGTCTCGATCTCGATGCCAGCTTCGTCCAGCACCTCGAATACCGAGCGATCGGCCGGAATATGAAAGACCTTGCCTGACCGCGCGAGCTGCACTTCGAAGGCCTGGTCCGCGTCATGGTCTATCGGCGTCGCCGCAAAGAACTCCCGGTGCACTTGGGCCTGTGGCCAACCTGCTGCTGTGGCGCAACCGAGGATGTAATCCATGAAGCCGCCCGGGCCGCACACATAGAGATGCCGGCCCGGCTCAGGACCTTGCAGCAAGGCGTGGGCATCCAGAGTGGATGGCACCACACTACTGTCGTCATGCAGCACCACCCGCTCGGTAAATACCGCTTTGCTCAGGTCATCGAGAAACGCCGCGCGGTCGGCGGAGCGAAAGCAGTAATGCAGCTCGAAATCCGCACCTTGGCGGTCGAGTTCGTGAGCCATGGCGAGCATGGGTGTGATACCGATACCCCCTGCAATCAGCAGGTGCCTGGTTCCATTACCTGCCAACGGAAAGAGATTGCGCGGCTCGCTGATCTGCAAAGTGTGGCCTTCCTGCACGGCATCGTGCAGCGCCTGGGACCCACCGCGCGATGACGGGTCCCTGAGCACACCGATAAGATAGCGATGACGCTCCTGAGGTGGATTGCACAATGAATACTGGCGAACGATGCCGCCGGGCAAATGCACATCGACATGGGCACCGGCAGTGAAGGTGGGCAACCATTCCCCATTAGCGAGGCATAATTCGAAACTGCAGATCCCATCGGCGACGATGGATTTGCGTTTGACAAGAACTTGGAGCATGAGACGACCCTCCACCTCGAAAGTGGCTGCAAAAGACGAACGAAGATCGAGCGGGCGAAGGGGGCTATGGCGGGCTGGTGGCCGTTGGCAGACGGTGCAGATCAGGCTTGTTGGCGATGCGGTTCATTGAGGGCTACCTGATAATTATTTTTGTTGGGGCGGCTGTCGCCTATGATGCGAGCTGCCCGCGCACGGCGCGCGGCTGAAAGTAGAATCCGATTATTTAGTTGCGGTGTCAACTAGTTTGGCCGTACCGTTCATCGTCCTTGAAGGCAGCTCCCCCATGGTGGAAACCCATAAGCTGGATCTGGATCGCTACGTTCCAGCCATGCTCACTTTTTTGGCAAACAAGCTCGCTACCGGTGCCTCGCTCAGCTACCGCAAGCATTTCGGGATCGGGGTTGTGGAATGGCGACTGATTGCCCTGCTGGCGGTGGAAGATAAGATCACTGCCAATCGCATCTGCCAGGTTATCGGCCTGGATAAAAGCGCGGTCAGTCGATCGCTGCAGGTTCTGGAAGCGGCTGGGCGAATTTCGGGAGAGATAGATAGCAAAGACGCACGTCGCTATACGGTAAGCCTCACTGCCGAGGGCAAGGCGTTGCATGACCGGGTGCTGAAGGTCGCGCTAGAGCGCGAGCGGCGACTGCTGAGTGGTTTTTCGCCGGCAGAAGTCGACACGCTGGTCACCCTGCTGGCACGCCTGCAGACAAACGTCGCCTACGTAAATGACTACGATCCGCCTGCAGACGCCTGAGGATCATCAGCCGCATCATAAGTTTTTCGTGCTACTGGCAAGGCAATCTTGTCGGTGGTTCTCCGGAATGGCCTCGACGTTGAAAGATTTTGGATGGCAACAGCGTAGAAGCTAGGCAGATGACTTAGCCGAACGGGCACGCACAAACCCCGGAATCCCCAGCCCCAAACTCTCCCGCAACGTCGTCCCCTCGTAAGCCGTGCGGTACACCCCCCGCTCTTGCAGCAACGGAACAACCTCCTGAGTGAATCGCTTGAACTGCGATGGGTGCCCAATGTAGATATTGAACCCATCCACCGCCCGCGCCTCGAACCAGTCCGCCATCTTTCGAGCAACCGTTTCCGCTGATCCCACGAACGCTCCCGGCCGCAACTGCCGGCCGAACTCCACGGCTTGGCGCAACGTGAATCCTTTTTCCCTCGCTTGATCGGCAATCCGCTTGGCGGCCGTGAAGAAGCTGCTGCGCGCGGCTTCGAGGCTTTGCTGTGGGAAAGGCGCGTCAAGATCGTACTGACTGAAGTCGTGCCAGCCGAAGTTGCGACCGAACTCCTTAAAGGCGAGCTCGAAGCTATGGTCGACTTCATGATAGTGCCGCTCGATTTCACGCGCGTGCTCGTCGGTGTCGCCTACATGGATTTCAGCGCCTGGCATGACCAATAGCTGCTCGGGATCTCGCCCCAGGCGCTCCGCCCTCCCCTTGATATCGCGGTAGAACGTCTGGCCCTGCTCGATGCTGGCCGCGTGGGTGAATACGACGTCGGCGGTGGCGGCGCCGAGGTCGCGTCCCTGCTCGGAATCACCGGCCTGGAAAATAACGGGCTGTCCCTGCGGCGAGCGCTGGATGTTCAACGGGCCGACCACGGAAAAATGTTCACCCTGGTGGTTAAGCGCGTGCAATTTGCTCGCGTCGAGAAACTGCCCAGTCTGCCGATCGCGTACGAAGGCATCTTCCTCGTAGGAATTCCACAGTCCCTGGACGACCTGCACATGCTCTGCAGCTCGGCCGTATCGGGTATCGTAGTCGAAATGCTCGTCCCTGCTGTAATTTCCTGCGGTACCTGCGTCGCCACTGGTGACCACGTTCCACCCCCCCCGCCCCTTGCTGATCAGGTCGAGCGACGCGAGTCGACGTGCGACGTTGTAAGGCGAGTTGTAGGAAGTGGTGAGCGTGCCCACCAACCCCAGATGTCGGGTGGTGACCGCGAGCGCGGATAGCAGCGTCAGGGGTTCCAGCCGATTGAGATAGTGCGAGGGAGAGCCTGGCGTGATGAACTGGCTGTCGACGATGAACATCAGGTCAAACAGCGCAGCCTCTGCCTGTTGCGCGATGTCGATGTACCAATCAACGTTCACACTGGCGTCAGCCGGCAACTCTGGGTCGAGCCAGAGGTTGTGCCGCCCCGGGCCGCCGCAGCCCATTGTCAGAGCACCGAGTTTGAGCTTTCGTGACGTCATGTTGATCGTGTTCCTTGCGAGTAGGTAGAAGCCTGGGATGCTGTCAGCCGGTTCAGGGCTGAGCTTTTGCCACAGCGGGCTGGAGCGACGCTGCGAAGGAATCGTCGAACAGACTCGCCGCAGGGTAGGCCTTGACCAGACCCAGGCTGGCGAAGAAGTCCACGGTCTTCTGGGCCTGGATGGGGGCTTGTGGGCTCAGCGGCTCGACGGTGGTTCGCGCACGGGCGAACCAGGCTCGTGAGATGTCGGCGTCCGCGCGGGTACGCTTTGCCCAGGCGTCGGCATAGGCGTCTGTGTTGGCAGGACTTTGCAACGTCCAGTCGCGAGCCTTCTTCAATCGCTGCAGGAAATCACTGATCAGTGCACGCTTGGGATCGATGACTTTGGCGTTGGCGGCAATGAAACTTTGCGCAGGAATCAGCCCGTCTGCCGTCGCCAGGATGCGCGCGCCCTGCCTTTCCTGCTGGGTGACGTAAGGTTCCCAGGTGGCGATCACATCCACTGAGCCGCCATCCAAAGCATGAGAGGCGTCCAGGGCGCTGAGATAGCGAAGGTCAAGCGAGTCTCTCGGAACACCCGCCTTGTCCAGCGCAGTGAATAACAACTGCTGGCTCCAGGAGCCTTTCCAGATTGCGGCGCGCTTGCCTTTGAGATCTTCGATACTGCGTATCGGTGAGTCCTTGCTTACCAGGATGGCGACGCCATCGAGGCTCTGGCGACCTACCGCAATCACCTTGATCGGCGCACCCAGGGCGCCCAGAAACAGAGCAGGCGCGTCACCGAGCAAGCCGATATCCAGACTGCCGACGTTCAGGGCCTCTGCAACGGGCGATCCTGCTGTGAATTGTTTCCACTCAAGGGTGTAAGGCAGGTCATTCAACACGCCTGCCGCTTCCATGACAGCTTGTGCGTTATAGCTCTGGTCCCCCACTACCAGCGTCTGCGCGCTCGCCGAGAGGCAGAGCAAGGACGTGGCCACTCCGATCGCCAGTTTCTTCAGGTAACGCACGGTTGTCTCCAAAGCCCATTCAGGACGGTGAGGATCGATCCGCGGGTACGGTCTCGGGGAATTTAGGATGTGGTCAGCAGCAAGGCCGCCAGTGCTTCGAGAGAAGAATTCCTATGGAAGCTGCGACAAGATAGAGACGCACGGGCAAGAGGTGAAATACCCAATGCGCATAATCCTATTACCAAAGATGCGTTGTGCGCATTTTCGGGCGAAGGCGAGAGAGGATTGATAGAGAAGGCAGGACAGCATCATTCTCTTGCTGCCCATGCCGATCGGCTTATTAACATCTGACAAAGTCGAGATAGAATCGCGCAGTCAAAACAGGGAAGCAGCGAACACATGGACGTCATTCAGCAGTTACAACCACTGCTCAATAGCAGTTACAGCATTTTCGTTGCAGCCGCAGCCACGCTGGCAGTGCTTATGAAGATTTTGTCTCACATCATCAAGGCAATGGACTGGCACGATAAGCACTTCGTGCGCAAACGCTTGTCCCGCCTCAGAGACATTCGATCAGGTGCGACCAACACGAGGCTCATTCGATATCTGGATGACGCTACGGAGCTTGAGCTGTTTCGAATCGCCTCCGGCGTCAGCACTAGCCGCTCGAAGATGGAATACCTGCTCGAGCTGGATGAGACTGGGCGGTGGAACCGCATGCAGCTTCAAAGCCTTTCAAAATTTGTGGCACTGCAGCCTGATAGCAAGACTCCGGTTTTGTCAGTGACATCCTTGGATAAATTGAGCGCCTGGACGAGTGGTATCAGTACACTTCTCATTCTGTTCTTAGGGGCCTGGTGTCTGAATATCTTGGTTCGCGCCGGTTCGCCGATCTTAGGGATTTCAGGGCTGTTGCTGTTTGGATTGGCAATTCTGTTCGCAAGGTATTTGGCGACGGACTGTATCGACTACCTTATCGTGACACGGGCGCAGCGATACCTGAGCTTGCAAGCCCAGATGACGGAGACTGATCAGTGATCATTGCCCGATCACATAACCACTGGGGTGCGAGTGCCGCTGAAAAGCCCTGATACCGCCCGATTTCCAGGCATCGCACTCAACACTCACAGCGCGCCTCGACCCACCCCATTACCCACCCGAACAATGTCAGCCATGACGGCCAAGGCAATTTCCGCCGGGGTTTTGCTGCCCAGCCGCAAGCCCACCGGCGCGCTGATCCGCTCGATCGCCTCATCATCCAGGCCGCCGATGCGGCGCACGCGTTCCAGGCGTTTCTCGCTGGTGCGCTGCGAGCCCATGGCGCCAATGTAGAACGCAGGCGTTCTCACCGCTTCAAGTAGCGTGAGGTCGTCCAGGCGGGGATCGTGGGTCAGCGCGACGACGGCGGTACTCGCGTGGCAGCCGCCATTGGCGATGAAAGTCGCCGGTAGTTGCTCGATGACCTTGACTCCTTCAAGGGCAAAGCCAGCAAGCAACTCGGTGCGGGGGTCACAGACGATCACTTCATAACCCAGAGACACGGCAAAGCTTGCGCAGAACTCTGCGACGGGCGAGAGCCCCGCTATCAATAGCCGCCGCGCCGCGCCGATGCGAATCGTGATTTGCCGCTCGGACAGTTCGACCGTCGAACCCTGTGCAGAGCAGACGTCGAGTGTCCGGTCAAGGGTGTCCAGAGAAACCGTACGGATGATCCGCTGCTGGCCTTGGAGCGCCTGCAACAGCAGGGAAAAATGCTCGAGTGCCTCGCAGCCGGCGACGAACTGCTCAACCAGGACGTCCAGGACGCCACCGCAGGGTAGCTTCAAAGATGGCGCCAAGCCCCCTTCCCCATAGCGAACGACCTGGTTGTCAGGCCCGAATTCGTCACGGCCAAGGCGTTCCAGGAAATCATCTTCCACGCACCCGCCGGACAGCGATCCGCAGAAACGCCCATCTGCCAAGGCAACCAGCATTGCACCGGGCCCGCGTGGCGCGGAGCCATAGGTCGACAGAACAGTACACAGGCACACGGATTGTCCCTGCTCAAGCCATTGCTGTGCTTGCTGGACGACTTGGAGGTCGAGACTGTTCATGGGGGTTATGGTCCGCTGTGTTGGCAAAATCCCCTGGCGAATGGGGCGTAATTACCCGGTTTAGTATGCAGGCGAGTCGCCTCGCAGAATTGCCTGATCTACGCGGGTTCTTGCCTATTCCTTGGAACCTTGGGTCTGAGCTGACACCTCGTTGGGTCGGGCTTTACTATTCCGGTCTATGCTCGGAATAGGCAATAAAGACGTCTGTTCAGGCAATTTGCCCCTCGATTGCCCTGCAATACTGGCGTCGATGAAACCCAGTCGTGCAACGTGGGCCTGATCCGCCCAGATGCTCTTGAAACAGTTGCGTTAACCAGAGCGTTCTGGCGCTTTCTTCAGCCTCTTTCCAGACCAAGCATGGAGGAAGAGCTTGTGGCTCACCTTGAACACCCCACCGACTCCATCGAGCTGCAAAGCAGCTCCTCCTGCAATCCCGAGCCACTCGTGGCCAACGATACCCGCAGGCTGGCCCAGGCCCTGAGCCGGTGGGCACGCAGCGACGGTGATCACGAAACGCCCGTACCTGGCCTCACGCTGCACCGCCGTCATAAACTCACCATGCCCCTGCACTGTATCTACGGTCTGGGCCTGGGCCTGACCGTGCAAGGGCGCAAACAGGTGATCGTGGGCGAAGAGTTGATGACCTATGGGCCGGGGCAATCGATGGTCACCAACATCGATATGCCGGTGATTTCCAATGTCATCCAGGCCAGCGTTGCACAGCCTTTTCTGGGCATGATGCTGACCTTCGAGAATGCGCTGGTCGTCGAAATCGCCGAGCGGCTGCAGTCGTCGCAGAGGCTTAAGGACGAAGCCTTCAAACCCTTGTCCGTGAATGATCTGGACAGCGGTGTGCTGGATGCGCTCGAACGCCTGATTGCGCTGTTCGATCAGCCCGAACTGCTTAAATCACTGGCGCCGTTGATCAAGGAAGAGATCATCATCAGGCTGATGAATGGCGCTCACGGGCCTCATTTGCTTCATGTCGTCAGCGCAGGGTCGCCCAGCCAGAACATCGCCAAAGCCGTCGCCTGGCTCAAACTTCATTACAGCGAGGCGCTGCGCATGGATGATCTGGCGGCCATTGCCCATATGAGCCCTTCCACTTTCCGACAGCACTTTCGTACCGTTACGGGAATGAGCCCCTTGCAGTATCAGAAACAACTGCGCCTGCAGGCCGCACGCCAGTTGATGTACAGCGAAAACATCGATGCCAGTAGCGCAGGCGGTCTGGTGGGCTATGAAAGTTCTTCCCAATTCAGTCGCGAATACAGCCGCCTGTTCGGCCATCCACCGCAGCGCGATATCAAGCGCATGCGGGTTCAATGAACCCTTGAAATCCACTCCGATCATGCCGGCGCGGACTTCCAGGGGCTCCTGCGACTTTACAGCTCGCGCAACGCTTGTTCGCTGGAGTCGATATAGCGCTTGCGCTGCAGTGCACCGAAACGCCCATAGGGGTAATCATCAGGCGTTGGCGCGCTGACTTCGGTCAGTCGCTGCGGCGCTGACTCATCGAGCACCACATCCACTGCGCCGAGGTTGTCCTGCAACTGCTCGAGGGTGCGGGCGCCGATGATGGGAGCGGTGACCGAAGGTTGCGATGTCAGCCAACTGAGTGCCACCTGACTGGGCGTAGCGCCGAGTTGTTGAGCAACGTCTTTTATCACGTCGAGAGTCGCCCAGTTCCGATCGCTCATATGGAGTTGCCTGGCGATGTGTTGATTCATGGGGTTGTCGGAAGTCAGCCGGCCGCCGCGCCCGGATTCACTATCGCGGATGTATTTGCCGGTCAGGAATCCCGCAGCCAGTGGCGACCAGGGTAGCAAACCGACGTTGTTATGAAGGGCGGCCGGGATGACTTCGTATTCGAGTTCGCGATAAGCGAGGCTGTACTGCTGCTGCATCGTTACAGGCAAAGGCACGCCCATGGCCTGGGCGGTAGAGATGAAAAGTTGCAGTTGCCAGCCGGTGAAGTTGGAGACGCCCACGTACTGAATCTTGCCTGCACGCAATGCCGCATCCAGGAAGGACAGCGTTTCCTCGACGGGGGTCAGTGGATCCCAACCATGCAGTTGGTACAGATCGATGCTTTGTGCGCTGAGCCGGATAAGTGAGGTGTCGAGTGAACGCTGCAGGTGGCGGCGTGACAGCCCTACATCGTTGACGTCCGGCCCGGTGCCGAAGCGAACCTTGGTAGCAATGACGGTGCGGTCGACAATGTCGCCGGACCGGCTCTTTCGCCACCGACCGATCAGCTCTTCGGAGGCACCCTGGCCATAGACGTCGGCTGTATCAAGGGTGTTGCCACCGGCATCGAGATACGCATCGAGTATGGCAAACGCCTCTTTCTCATTCGTTTCAGTACCCAACCCCATGGTGCCCAGAATGAGGCTCGATACGGACAATCCGGAATGACCCAACTTTCGATAGTTCATGTGATCCTGCTCCTTTGAGGCCGCCGCCTTCGTGATTCCTGAAGACGCGGGACTTGGTTTCGAGGGTGACCTGCAGTGCAGACCCCATTGCCAGTGTCCCCTTGCAGCAACGTTCTGGGTTGTCGGATCGAATCTGATGATTGCCCATACTGACGACGTTTGCCGGCACGCCATGGGGAACGCGCCACACCAGCCCTGCAGGAGCAATTAAAAATCGTTTTAGGCAATCATGGCCCTGAATAGGGCAAGCTCGATTTCGTGATTCCTTTTAACGTGGGCTACCCCCTTTATCGGAGCCCCTGTCATGGCCTCACTTTTCGATCCGCTCGCCGTAAAAGGCGTCACCCTGCGTAACCGTATCGTCGCCTCGCCCATGTGCCAGTACCAGGCACGGGATGGACTGCTCAACGAATGGCACCAGGCCCACTACACCATGCTGGCACGTGGCGGTGCGGGGCTGGTGATCGTCGAAGCCACCGCCGTAACCCCCGAAGGTCGAATCACGCCGGGCGATGCGGGCTTGTGGAGCAACGAGCACGTACCCGGTTTCGCAGCGGTCGCCGCGTCGATCAAGGCGGCTGGCAGCGTTCCCGGCATTCAGATCGGGCATGCAGGCCGCAAGGCAGGCTGTACACCACCCTGGGAAGGAGGCGCGCCGCTTGAACGCACCGATCCGCAGGCATGGACACCGGTAGCCCCCAGCGCCCTGCCCTATGTGCCTGGCTCGGATTACGTACCGGCGGAACTGACTCAAGAACAAATCCTGGTGACTCAGCAAGACTTCGTCGACGCGGCCGTTCGTGCACGACAAGCCGGTTTCGAGTGGCTTGAACTGCACTTCGCACACGGCTTTCTCGGGCAAACGTTCCTGTCACCGCAATCGAACGTCCGTGAGGATCAGTACGGCGGTCCTCTGGAAAACCGTGCCCGGTTTCTGCTCGAAACCCTGAAGGCGGTGCGGGAAGTGTGGCCGGAACATCTGCCGTTGACCATGCGCCTGGGCGTGACCGAATTCGGCGAAAACACACATCAGTCGTTCTCCGAATCCCTGCAGCTTCTGAAGTGGGCCAAGGAAGCGGGGTTGGACCTGGTCGACGTAGGGCTGGCCCTCACCAGCGCCAATGATCCGGTACCTTGGGGCCCCAACTTCATGGTTCCGTACGCTGAACGCGTGCGGCTGGAGACAGGCCTGCTGGTTGCGACGAGCTGGATGATCACGGACCCGAAAGAGGCTGACGCTTTCGTCCGTGAGCACAAGCTGGACCTGGTGTTCTTCGCTCGTACGCTACTGGCCAACCCACATTGGCCCTTCCATGCTGCTCGGGAGCTGGGGATAGAGAAACCCGAAGCGGTGCTGCCCACGCCCTATGCATTCTGGCTGCAGAACTGGTCGGCCTGAGTGGGGAGGAGCGTGCGGCGTGAACCACGCTGCCGCACGCTGCGCGTTTCACTCAGGTCAACAGCTTGTCCATGGTAAACGGCAGATCGCGGATCCGTTTGCCGGTGGCGTGATACACCGCATTGCCAATGGCCGCGGCCACACCCACGATCCCCAGCTCGCCGACCGCCTTGCCACCCAAGGCGCTGGCTTGCAGGTCGGGTAAACCGACATCGATGGTGATGATCTCTGGCACATCAGCGTTCACCGGTACGACGTAGTCGGCAAAACTGGCATTGACCACACGGCCGTCACGACGGTCGATATGGCCTTCTTCGAAAAGCGCCTGGCCAATGCCCATGATCATGCCGCCCATCCATTGGCTTTCCGCAAGCCTGGGGTTGTAGACCCGACCGCTGTCGAACGCCGCGACCATGCGTTTGACCTTGACCGTACCAAAGTCCTCGTCGACCCGTACTTCAACGAAGTGCGCGCCCCAGCTGTGCGCGGAGACCCCACCGGTGGTGGGCAACTGCATCTGGCTGAAGCCGTGGGCGGCCGCGTTACGGTCGGCCTCCGTGGCGCCCGCCTTGAAGGTATCGGTGGAAATCTCGAAGCGCTCCTTGCCCAGTGCCGTCAGCAGGTCGCCGAAGCTGATGCCCTCTCCCGGTCTTTGCGACGGTTTGATTCGGCCGTTCTTGAAGATCAGGTTCGCTGCGACCATGCCATGCAAAGGCGACTTCGGGTCCGTGGTCGCCACTCTGATCAGCTCGCTGCGGGCCAGTTTCGCCGTTTTGTAAACCGCACCCGTGAGGTTGTTGGCCAGTTGCGAGCCGCCAGCGATCGGCGCACGTGGTAAGTCGGTATCCCCCAGACTGACCTTGACCGAACGGGTGGGTACGTCGAGTACTTCCGCTGCGGTCTGGGCGAGGATCGTGTAGGTGCCCGTACCCAGATCGGTGCCCGCGCTGAGTACTTCGATACGCCCGTCTCGATGGATGACGATCTTGGCTTCTCCCGGTGTCCGCCAGACCGGATAGGTACCTGCCGCCATGCCCCAACCTATCAGCTCATGGCCTTCGCGCATCGAGCGTGGGGTGGGGTTGCGCTCACTCCAACCGAATGCGTTGGCCCCTGCAGCATAGGCTTCGCGCAGCCGTCGACTGGTCCATGGGATCCTCGCCTTCGGATCCTCGGCAGCCCAGTTGCGCAGTCTGAGCTCGACCGGGTCCATGGCAAGCTTGACCGCCAGCTCATCCATGGCAGTTTCGAGCGCATAGGTGCTGATGTTCTCGCCTGGCGCGCGCATCCAGCCCGGATTGACGGTGTTGACGGGGATAAGGCTGTGGCGGGCGAGCATGTTGGGCGTTGCATACATCAATGCCGTGACCGAGGTGGAAGGCTCCAGATGAGTGTCATCCATGGCAGTCTCGTTCCAGCCGTCGTGCACGACCGAAACCAACAGGCCATCGCGGGTCGCGCCCAGCGCCAGTCGTTGTCCCGTTCGCGGACGACCCCCGTAGCTGGTGAAGGTTTGCGGGCGTGTCAGGGCTACCTTCAGTGGCCGGCCCAGCGACCTGGCGGCTGAACACGCCATGGCCACATGCGGATGGGGAGCCACCTTGCAGCCGAATCCTCCGCCGATGAAGGGTGAGACAACGCGTACGTCGGCCATCTCCAGCCCCATCCATTGGGCGATCACGTTGCGTGCGCCCCCTACCCACTGGCTCGATTCATAGACCGTGAGCTTCTCGCCCTGCCAATGGGCGATACAGGCGTGGGGCTCCATGGGGACGTTGTATTCACGTGGGGTGGTGTAGACACCTTCGACCTTGACCGCTGCCGACGCGAGGGCCGCCGGCGCATCACCCCATTTGGCTTGAAGGTCATCGATGGGTTGTGCCTTGGCACGGCTGTCATCGGGATCGATGATGGCGGCCGTCGCGGCGTAACTGACGTTGACCAGATGGGCCGCTTCGGTGGCCTGCTCGAACGTTTGCGCAACGACCAGTGCAACATGCTGGCCGTTCCAGCGCACTACGTCATCCTGCAAGGGCGTGAAGTTCTCGGTGGCAGCGCCGCCCTTGATGAACGGCGTGGCCGGCTGGATCGCCAGCGGGTTCAGATGGGTGTAGATGGCGACCACGCCCGGCGCCTTGTCGGCGGCTTGCGTATCGATGGCCGTGATGCGGCCGGCGGGTATCGTCGATTGCACGACAACACCGTACAGCATCCCCTCGATGGCGTGCTCGATCGCGTAAAGTGCCTGGCCTCTGACTTTCAGCCCGCCGTCTTGACGCACCGCCCGCTCTCCGACAGCGCCACTCGGGTCTTTTTCCAGCAATGGCGCCGCTTCCCCAGTCAACGGGTTCAAGGCCAGGCCGACGTAGGCTGCTGCGGAGCCAGCCGCTGCCGTTTTCAGCAATGTGCGGCGCTGCAGCTTGGGGTTGAAAAGATCGCTCATGCCAGACCTCCGACAGTCATCAATGCGCGCGCGACGACGCGCGGGGCGAGCGTTATCTTGAAGCCGTTATGTACACGTGCCTGGGCCCCCTGGACTGCCAGCATGGCGGCCTCTCGGATGACATCCTCGCGCAGTGCCTTGCCCACCAGCGCCTGCTCTACTCCACGCGCGCGCCAGGGCTTGGTCCCTACTCCACCCATGGCGATGCGTACGACCTTGAGCGTGCGGCCATCGTCTTCGAACTCGATACCCACTGCAGCGCTGGCGGCGGCAAACTCGTACGAAGCGCGGTCTCGTACCTTGAGGTAGTGAGAACGCTTGAGCGCTGCCGACTGCGCAATCCGTATTCCCACGATCATTTCCCCTGGAGTCAGGTCATGCTCGATATCGGGGGCGCGTGCCGGGCAGCCGATAGAAGTCATCGGCCAGTACCTCCCGCCGCGTTTCCCCGGCGATAAGGATGTGAGCGTCGAACGCAACCAGCGCGACAGCCAGATCGCCCGGATAGATAGCAATGCAGTCGGCGCTGGTGCCCAGCACTGCATGGTTGCGATTGATACCTTCGAGGGCCGCGCAACCTGAGCCGGGTACACGCTTGTTGCACTGGGGATAGGCTGCAGGGTCACGAAAGTAGGTGCACCGGGTGCGCTGCATCAGGTTGCCGCCAATGGACGCCATGTTGCGTAATTGGGGCGAGGCTGCGCGCCAAAGTGCCTCGCTGATCACCGGTGCTTGCTGCTGGATACGGGCATGCGCGGCGACGTGGCTCATCTTCGCCAGGGCGCCGATGTCGATCTGCCCGGTGCTGACCTCGATCTCGCTCAAACCCTGCAAGTGGGTGACATCAACCAGCCGCGACGGTCGCTCTACAGAACATTTCATTAGGTCCAGCAAGGTGGTTCCACCTGCCAGAAAACGGGTGTCGGGTTGACTTGCCTGCTGACGAGCATGCGCCACATCGGTGGCGCGGACGTAGTCGAATACCTTCATGCCTTGCTCCCCTGCAGACGTGCCGCCGCTGTGCGTACGGCGGTGACGATGTGGGGGTAGGCGCCGCAACGGCAGAGGTTGCCGCTCATGTATTCGCGAATGTCCTCATCGCTCCCTGTGTGGCCTTCGCGGATGCAGGCCACCGCCGACATGATCTGCCCAGGCGTGCAATAGCCGCACTGGAACGCATCGAATTCGACGAACGCAGCCTGCACGGCATGCAGCGTGCCATCTGGCTGGGCCAACCCTTCAATGGTGGTGATCTCGCAGCCCTCGATCTGAGCCGCCAACGTCAGGCAACTCAATACACGCTGCCCATCGACATGCACCGTGCAGGCACCACATTGCCCCTGGTCACATCCTTTCTTGGTGCCCGTCAGCAGCGTGTGTTCACGCAGCGCGTCAAGCAATGTGGTTCGGGAGTCGAGATCCAGCTCCCTGCGCTCACCGTTGAAGATGAGCTGAAGTTTCATTGGGGGCGCCATACGGGCTCTCCAGAATCGCCTAGGGCTGCCGAGCCAGACAGCCGACAGGTCATGAGCGAGAGTATCTACACGCCCCAGCACTCTGGTTTGCCTTTTCGGCGCTGTTTTTTGCCCATTCCGATTATCGAGTTCTGTACTGTGTTGCGATTGATTGCAGCAAGTCAGGCAACAGCCCGACTGAACTTTGCTTTCGTCACCCCCCTCAATTGGCAAACCCTCACGAGTCATATCCATGCTTCCACACAGCAGACAAGGCCACGGGGCGCCCACCTTCGTGCTGATGCATTACCTGGGCGGGTCTCACCGCACCTGGTTTCCTACCCTTCCCTATCTTGACGGCGAACATGAGTGCATAGCGATCAACACGCCGGGATTCGGCGATGCGGCGCAGGTCGAGGGGTATACCGTCGAAGCGATGGTCGAGCACGTGGATCAATGCATTCGGGAACTGGGCCTGACGAACTGCGTGTTGGTGGGTCATTCGATGACAGGCAAGGTCGCCGTGGTGCTGGCGTCACGCCGGCCCGACTACCTGAGCGGGCTTGTACTGGTCGCGCCCTCGCCTCCCGGCCCACAGCCGATGAGCGATGCCGACCGAGACCAGCAACGCGCTTATGCCAAGACGCTTCCCGAGGCTGAAGCCTTCGTCGATGAATCCAGCACGTTGCGCCTGCCTGACGACGTTCGCGAAGTCGCCATCGCCGATGCCCAATGGCTGAACCTCGATGCCTGGCGCGCTTGGGTCGATCACGGCAGTCGTGAAGACTGGACTGCCCGATTGGGGACGATCGATTACCCGGTGCTACTGGTCTGTGGCGAGCTCGATGAGCAGGTGCCGGGGCCCGAAGAGCAGCGCCGGACCACGCTGGCGGCCTTTACGCGTAGTACGTTGGAAGTCATTCCGAATGCGGGTCATCTGATGCCGATGCAGACGCCTCAGGCGCTGGCGAAGTTGATGCTGACCTTCGCTAAAGAGCAGTGCAGCAAATAACCATCTTCTAGCTACACCCGGTTTGAAACACGCATTTGAACGCCGCCATGTCGGCATAATCGTTGAGCGAGGTGAATATGGATCTGGGAATCAAAGGCCGCGTTGCACTCATTACCGGTGCCAGCGGCGGCGTTGGCTTGGCGACTGCCAGACAGCTGCATGAAGAAGGCGTGCAACTGGTGCTCAGTGACATGGATCAGCAGAAGCTGGAAGAGGCCTACACCTGGTTGAAAGCCGACAGCGTGTTCGTGGCCGCCGACATGACCCAGCAGGACCAGGTCGCGCGCGTCGTCGAGGCTGGTCGAGACAAGTTCGGCAAGATCGACATCGTCGTTCACACTGCGGGCGTCACGGGTGCCAAGGGCGATCCGCTGGAGCTGTCGGACGAGGACTACCTCGAAGCCTGGAACACGGACTTCTTCTCTGCCGTCCGCGTTGCTCGGGCAACCATCCCTGATATGCGCAAACACAACTGGGGACGCTTCGTCTGCATCACCTCCGAAAACGCCGTGCAGCCGTACTGGGAAGAAGCGGTCTACAACACCGCCAAGGCCTCGCTGGGTGCGTTCATCAAGAACCTGTCCTACAAGGAAGCTGCTCACGGCGTGCTGTGCAACACCGTGGCCCCAGCGTTCATCGAGACACCCATGACCGACGGGATGATGAAGAAGCGCGCCGAAGAACTGGGTGTGTCCTTCGAAGAAGCCATCGAAAGCTTCCTTGAGGAAGAGCGTCCTGGCATCGTCCAGAAACGTCGGGGCAAGCCAGAAGAAGTGGCCGCCGCCATCGCGTTGCTGGTGTCTGAACGCGCGTCCTTCATCAACGGCAGTAACCTTCGGGTCGACGGTGGTTCGGTGCAGGCGCTGCAGAACTGACCGAGGTTGGATCGCTGGTTTTAGTTCAGGACCGGATTCAGTAGCCCGCCATGCGGGCTATGAATTCAAGTAGATGAAATCTGCCCCGCGCAGGTGTCATGCCAGTCGATATTCAACAGTCAGGTGACTGATCTCATGCACAGACTTCAGTGCGGCTCGAACGTCATCTGCAGAGCGTCCAGAATCGCCATGCACGCTGACAATCGCCGCTCGCGCCTGCGGACCGACCCGCCAGACGTGCAAGTCGGTGATGTCAAAACCTTCGCCCTGCAGCAGTTCGCGAATTTCTTGCGCCACATGCTCGTCTGTCCTGTCCAGCAATACAGCCGCAGTGTCTTTCATCAATGAATACGCCCAGCGGGCGATGACCACGGCACCTACCAGACCAATCAATGGGTCAAGCCATACCCAACCAAGGAACTTGCCGGCCAGCAGTGCAGCGATGGCCAGCACCGACGTGACTGCATCAGCCATGACGTGTACGTAAGCCGAGCGCAGGTTGTTGTCCGAACCATGGGCTGGTTCGTCGTGATGATGATCATCGTGACCATGACCATGACCATGGCTGTGACCGCCGGCCGATAGCAGTAGCGCACTGATGATATTGACGATCAAACCGACAACCGCAATAAGCGTCGCGGTGCCAAACTGAACCGACGTCGGTTGGAACAGGCGCATGACCGACTCGACGCCGATACCCGCTGAAACCAGACCCAGAACGAGCGCTGAGGCGAACCCACCCAGATCCCCTACCTTGCCCGTGCCGAAACTGAAGGCATCGTTGGCCGCATGTTTGCGTGCAAATCCGTAGGCTGCCGCGGATATTCCCAATGCAGCTGCATGGGTGGCCATATGGAAACCGTCGGCAAGCAATGCCATCGAACCGGTGACGTAGCCCGCCGCGATTTCGCCGATCATCATGACCACGGTGAGGGCCACAACCCACAGCGTACGCCGAGCGTTGTGATCATGGTCAACGCCAAGGAAGTCATGGCTGTGGCTGTGCTGGAGCGAGGCATTGGTCATGGCGATGTCATTTCCCATAGCGGCGAACGGCTTCGAGCAGTTCCTCGGTGCCTTTGGCTCGTTCTTCATCGCTCAAGCCAGGCTTGGCAACGTGCTCCCAGGCATGGTCCTCGAGGATCTCGTCAAGTAAACCGTTCATGGCGCCGCGGGTGGCTGCCACCAAATGAAGGGTCTTTGCACAGTCGGCGTCGTCCTCGAGTGCCCGTTCGATGGCCTGGACCTGGCCAGCGATACGTTTGACCCGTTTGAGCAACTGTTCTTTCGCCGCCTTGGTGTGTGCCATACCCTACCCCCCTACCCTATAGTGGAGGCATCATGCGCTGTGGCACCCGTGATCGCAAGTCTGTGTCGATAGCCGTCAACTGAAACCGCCTGTTCAAGGCGGTTTGTGTCAGTCCTGCCACGCCTCATGGCGCGATGAAACGGTCCTCGTCCACCACAATATCCTGATAGGCATCCTCTGCCTCGGCATGCTGTGCAGCCCACACCCGATAAGTACCTTTGCCTATCTTGAAGCAACCTCCGTCAGGTCCTTCCTGGTACCTGGCGAACACCCGAGGCTCCAGTTCCAGCTCGGCAATACTGTGCTGCCCGGCGTCCAGGTCGACTTTGGCGAAGCCTGCCAGCCTGCGAACGAAACCCTGTTCGCCCAGCTTGGCCACGTAGCACTGGACGACCACCTTGCCCGCCCGGCTGCCGCTGTTCATGACCTGCACAGACGTCTTGATGTGCTCCCCGTACGCTACGTTCAGGCCGGGAATCTCATACTGGGTATAGGACAACCCGAACCCGAATGGGAACAATGGCTTGAGCTGCTCGCGCGCGAACCAGCGATAGCCGACGTCCGAACCTTCAACGTCGTAATCGATCGGGATGATACCGCCCTTGCGCGGCATACCAGGGTTGGAAGTCGTGGTTTCGGGGTCTATCTGCTCGGGTCTGGGCAATTGGGCTTCGCTGGCTGGGAAGGTCAGCGGCAGACGGCCGGAGGGATTGACCCTGCCGAACAGCACTCCGGCGATGGCAGCCGCGGCGCCTGAACCTGGGTACCACGCCGCCAGAATCGCACCCGCCTCATCTTTCCAGGGCATGAGCACCGGCCCGCCGGACTGAATGACCACGACGGTAGCTCTGTTTGCCGCTGCGACCGCGCCAATCAGCGCGTCCTGGTTACCCGGCAGACCGAGGCCTACGGCATCCAGGCCTTCGGAACGCCACTCCTGAGCAAAGACGATCACCACGTCGCTGCGGCCGGCCTCGAACACCGCCAGATCGATGTCGCTACCGTCGAGGAAGGCCACCTCCTCGGCCGAACTTTCCTCGGCGATGGCGGCGACCAAAGGAGCAGGTTGATAGACCTTGTCCACACCGACACCCATGATCGTAGTGCCTTGCTTCTTCAGGCTGCCCAGCGGCGTGACGGCCGAAGATCCGCCACCACAGAGCACACCGTGGTCAGCGTGCTCGCCGATGACCAGTATCCGTTTGCGCTTCTGCGGGATCGGCAAGCATCCGGCATCGTTCTTCAGTAGTACGATGCCTTCTTCGGCCTGACGTTGTGCGATCAGCTTGTGAGCGCTGAAATCGATCGGCTGAGGCTTCGACTCAGCCCCGGCCTGATCGAGGATTCCCACTGCCAGTAGGCTGGTAAGGATCCGAGTGACCATGTCGTCGATACGCGATTGCGGCACCCGGCCGTCTTTGACTGCGTCGCGCAAAGCCTGGCCGAAATATGCCTGGTCGTCCAGGTTGGCGCCCGACTGCACGTCGAGTCCGGCCAGCGCGGCCTTGACCGTGGAGTGGGTCGCGCCCCAGTCCGACATAACCCAACCTGGGTAACGCCATTGACCCTTGAGCACATGATTGATGAGAAACCCGTGCTCCGACGCGTAGTCGCCGTTGATCAGGTTATACCCCGGCATCACCGCGCCGGGGTTGCCCAACTCGATGGCGATCTGGAACGCAAGGAGGTCCGATTCGCGCATGGCAGGCTCCGACAGATTGGAGCTGACCATCACTCGCCCAGTCTCCTGCCCGTTGGCGATGAAATGCTTCACCGTGGACACCACACCCTGCGCCTGGATGCCGGCGACCGAGTGGCCACCCATTACACCGGAGAGCAGTGGATCCTCGGAAACGTATTCGAAGTTTCGGCCGCAGCGTGGCTCACGGATCAGATTGATGCCGCCCGCCAATTGCACGTTGAACCCTTTCGCGCGCGCTTCGCGACCGACCAGAGCGCCGCTCTCATAGGCCAACCCGGTGTTGAAAGAAGCACCCAGGGCCAGTGAACTGGGCAGGCCGGTGGCGTGATCGCCCGGACGCACATTACCGATGTTACTGATGCCAAGGCTCGCGTCAGCCTGCTGCATGGCCGGGATGCCCAGGCGCGGGATGGCTGGGTAATAAGCAGCGGAGCCAATGGCACCCGCAGGCTTCTGCGTATCGCCAACGGGAATGGCCATCGGGCCGGACAGCCAGGAAAACTTCTCGTCTTCGCTCATTTGGGTGACAAGACGCTGTGCCTGCGCACGCAGGGTTTGAGCATCGGCAAAGATGGCGGAGTGCAAACTGTTCTGCGGTGTACTGTTCATAAGTCGGATTCCGAATTGCCGGTTATCAAAGTGACCCCTGTCGGGAAGAACCGTTTCAGCCAGTTCAAGGCACGCGACGTTCCGCCGCGCACCGGCAGCCACACCGCCTCGAACTAAATCGCTTCAGCTGAACCAAAGCTCAGATCGTTCAAGTTCCCGAAGCTCACCTGCATGTCCACTGACCACGCCTACCATTTCACCGAGGACCAACGTCCCAACGTTGCGGGTGCGCCCTATCTTCCGCCACACACCCTTGGCCGCAGAGTGGCCTATGTGATCGTTGCGCTGCTGATGAGCCTGTCAGGCACGTTCGGCAACAGCTTGATCACCGAAAACCTGGCGCAACTGGCCGGCGGCTATTCGGCGTATTCGGCCCAGATGGTCTGGCTCACTGGGGTGTTCGTCGGCGTGGGTGCCTGCAGCAACCTGTTCGTGATCAAGGGGCGGCAGCAGTTCGGGTTGCCGCTCATGCTGTTCGGCGCCCTTGGGCTCTACGCGCTGGCGGCAGCGGCGGATGTGCTGTTCGCCAATCTGACCACCGCGATACTGTCCCGCGCTGCGAACGGTCTGGCCACCTCGACGGCGGTGGCTTCAAGTGTCTATTACCTCATGTCGGCGCTGCCCCAGAGCAAACGGATTCTGGCGGTGGCGACGCCCATCGCCTGTGTCCAGTTGGCTCAGCCACTGGCGCGCCTGGTGCCGGTCGACTTTCTCATTGCCGACGGCAACACCACTCTGCGTCTGTTGGTGCTGCTGATACCTGTCCTGCAGATCGTGATCCTGGCGCTGAATCCACTACCACCTACCTACCGCATCAAGACCTTCGAGTGGGTAGACCTGATCACGGGCGTGTTCGTGGCGTGTGGCGCCGTCATGTTGGGATGTGGGCTGGCCACCGCGTCCACCTATTGGTGGAACGACGCACCATTCGTTGGCGAGCTGATGCTGGGCGCTGTGTTGACCATCGGTGCAGCCCTGCTGGTCGAGGCGTGCCGCAAGCGTCCCGAGATCGACATCGGCTGGCTGAGCAATCGCCATATCTGCACGTTCATGGGTATCGCGCTGCTGGAACGTGTTTCGCTGGCGGTGCAGACCACGAGCGTGCCTGGCCTGTTCGCCCTGCGCAGCCTCAACAACGATCAGTACCATGCCCTGTTTGGCTGGGTGTCCGTGGCGATGCTGGCAGGCATCGTGATCATGCTGGCGACGTTGAACCCGCGTTCGTTGCTGTATCAGATGGTCGCCGCGCTGGGCTGCATTGCCATGGGCGCGCTGCTGGCGTGCTTCAGCAACGGTTCGGTTCGCCCGCAGGACCTGATCGTGTCCCAGTGCCTGATCGGCTTCGGTGCCACGCTGTTCGTCGGCCCGGCGCTGCTCTACAGCGTCTCGCAGGTGCTGAAGCAGGGTCCGCAGGTACTGGTGCCGACCGTGTTGATCTTCGCCGCCACACAGAACCTGGGCAGTGTGATTGGCTCGACCCTGCTGAACAGCGTCCAGTACGCGACACAACGGTATGCGATCTCCGGTTATGCCAATCGCCTGAGCGCAACCGATCCGCGCGTCGATCCGTCAGCGCTTTCCACGCTCACCAGCCAGGTGAGCCGCCAGGCCAGTGTGATCGGCTACCTGAACAGCTTTCGCCTGGTATTGGTGATTGCACTGGCCGCCACACTGGTGGTGCTGGCGGCCGCCGCTTATTCCAGCTACTCCAATCGCCATCCAAAGAGGAAACCCACGTGAGCAAGGACTCTCCTTCCGAATCGTCACCGTCCGAGTCGTCCGACGATACCTGGAAGCCTGCCAAGCCCAGCCTGATCCAGCTCGGTGCAATTGCCCTGGTTGCGTTGCTGGCGGTGACGTTGGTGCTTTACATATGGCGTTTCTTTCCCTTCAGCGATGACGGTCCCTATACCGATAACGCGTACGTGCGTGGCTATGTCACGACTCTGGCACCAGAGGTCTCCGGGCACCTCACCAACGTGCTGGTCAAGGACTATGAAACCGTCCACGAAGGCCAGTTGCTGGCGCAGATCGACCCTGCCAGTTACGCCGCCAGTGTCGAGCAGGCGGTCGCCGACCTCGACGCCGCCAAGAGCGACCTGGCCAACAACGCCCAGTCTCAAGCGTCTGCCGTGGCGACCTTGAGCGCACGCCAGGCCGCACTTGGCACTGCCAATGCAGAGTTGCTTCGCGCCCAAGGGGATTACGCCCGCAGCGAAGCGCTGGTCAAGGAAGGTGGGGTGTCCATCCAGGAGAGGGACACCGCGCTGGCGGCGTTGCGCAGTGCCAAAGGCGCGCTTGCCGAAGCGCAGGCCAATATCAAGGTGGCGCGCGCCGACGTGCGTACCCAAGAGGTGGCGGCACAGGGGTTGAATGCCAAAGTGCAGCAGGCCAAAGCGGCGCTGGACTCGGCGCGGATACAACTCTCCAGGACACGAATCGTGGCGCCGGCTGACGGTCAGCTCGGCCGTGTCGAATCCCATGTCGGCCGCTACGTCGGCGCCGGTACTGCATTGTTCAGTCTGGTGGAGACGGACCGCTGGGTGATTGCCGACTACAAGGAAGCGCAGACCCATGGCATCACCCCCGGTCAGACCGCGCATTTCGAGGTCGATGCCCTTCCCGGCACGACGTTCAGCGGCATCGTTGAGCGGATGGCACCGGCCACCGGCCTGGAATTCTCGGCAATGACCGCCGACAACGGCACCGGTAACTTCGTCAAGGTGCCCCAGCGCCTGGGTGTACGCATCGCCATCGATCGTGATCAGCCGCTGTTCGAGCGCCTGCGGCCGGGTATGTCGGTGGAGATAAGGGTGGATACGGACAGCCGCGAATGACCCGAAGATCATGCGCACCGGATGTTCGGCGGGCAGGATCAGTCCCAGGCAGACGCTGCCGTCCGCGGGACGGTCAACTCATCCAGTTGCCACCGTCGACGTTGTAGGTTTGCGCAACGATGTAATCGCTCTCCGGGCCAGCCAGGAATACCGCCATCCCGACCAGGTCTTCGGCCGTGCCCATTCGGCCGAAGGGAACTTCGAGGCCAACCAGGCGTTTCTTTTCGCCCAGAGGACGGTTCTCGTGCTTGGCGAACAAGGCATCGACACCATCCCAGTGCTCGCCGTCCACGACTCCGGGGGCGATGGCATTGACGTTGATCTTGTCTTTGATGAGGTTGAGTCCTGCCGACTGGGTAAGGCTGATCACCGCCGCCTTGGTCGCGCAATAGACACCCACCAACGCCTCACCTCGGCGACCGGCCTGGCTGGCCATGTTGATGATCTTGCCGCCATGCCCCTGCGCGATCATCTGCCTGGCAGCGGCCTGGAGCGTGAACAACGTGCCGCTGACATTGATGGCAAACAGCTTGTCGTAGCTGGCCCTTGTGATCTCGGTGATCGGCGCCAGATCGAACAGCGCCGCGTTGTTCACCAGGATGTCCAGCTTGCCGACCTGCGTGACCACCGCCGCCATGGCGGCATCGATGGATCCCTGGTCGGTGACATCCATTTCAACCGCATACGCCTGCGGTCCCAGTTCGGCGGCGGTCGCCCGGGCACGTTCCAAGTTGATGTCGGCGATCGCGACCGTGGCGCCTTCGCGAATGTACGCTTGGGCGAATGTACGACCGATGCCTCGTGCAGAGCCGGTAATCAGGGCGCTTTTTCCTTCGAGACGTTTCATTGGGTCTACCTTGAGAGTACGTTGTTGGCGGTGTTGGTCGCTTCTACAAGGATCGTGCAGTACCCGTAGGAGCGGTCAGTGGCCGCGAAGGCGTCCATGAGATCACCACTTACCTGTTCGGCGGTGACCGCCGGCGTCGGGCCGGCGGGTGTCGTGGGCGGATTACTGCTTGGGGTAGCCCGCGCGCTTCATCTCGCGTTCGGTAGTGGACTGAGCAGATGCCAGTGCCTGATCCACTGACATCTGCCCGGTCAGCGCTGCACTGAACAGCTTGCCCACGGAGGTGCCTATCGACTGAAACTCCGGAATCACCACGTACTGGATGCCCACGTACGGCACCGGCTTGGCTGACGGGTTGGAAGGATCGGCGTGCTTCATCATCTGCAAGGTGACTTCGGCGAATGGGGCCGCCTTCAGGTAGGCATCACTGTAGGTCGAAAGGCGCGTGCCAGGCGGAACGTTGGTGATGCCATCCTTCTCGGTGACCAACTGGATGTAGGCTTTGGAAGTTGCCCAGGTGACGAACGTCTTGGCGGCATCCTTGTGCTTGGAGGTGGCGGGAATGGCCAGCGACCAGGCGTACAACCAGGACGAGCCTTTGTCGGTGACCTCGGTGGGCGCAGGCGCGAAGCCCACGCGGTCGACCACCCTGCTCTGCTCTTTGTCGGTGGTGAACGAACCCGCCACGCTGGCATCCACCCAGATCGCACACTTGCCGCTGTTGAACAACGCCAGCGTTTCGTTGAAACCGTTGCTGGATACGCCCGGAGGGCCATATTTCTTCAGCGTATCGACGTAGAAATTCGCCGCGGCTTTCCACTCTGGGCTATCGAGTTCGGGCTGCCATTGTTCGTTGAACCAGCGTGCCCCGAAGGCGTTGGCCATGGTGCTGAGCAATGCCATGTTTTCACCCCAGCCAGCTTTGCCTCGCAGGCACATGCCGTACTGATCCTTGGACGGCTTATTGAGCTTGGCGGCGAATTGACCCAGTTGCGACCAGGTCGGTTTTTCCGGCATGGTCAGGCCCGCAGCCTTGAACAGATCGGTGCGGTAGTAGGTGACCGTGCTTTCGCCATAGAACGGCAACGCGTAGAGGGTATCGTTGACCGAAAGACCCTGGCGGACCGCAGGGAAGATGTCATCGACATCATAGTCGTCCGGCAGATTCTGCATGGGTTCCAGCCAGTTCTTGGCGCCCCACAGTGGTGTCTCGTAGGTGCCGATGGTCAACACGTCGAACTGGCCACCCTGGGTGGCAATGTCGGTTGTCAGGCGCTGGCGCAGCACGTTCTCTTCGAGAACGACCCAGTTGAGTTTGATATCGGGGTTCTGCTGCTCGAAGATTTTCGACAGCCGCTGCATGCGGATCATGTCGCCGTTGTTGACCGTCGCGATCGTCAGGGTCTCGGCAGCATGGCTGGCGAAGGCGACTGACAGACCAGCCGAAAGAATTAGCGCAGGGGTAATCTTCATGGGGCTCTCCGCTCCAGGCCGGTTCGACCGGAGCTGTTATTGTTGTTGTCGACCATCGCCGCGCGGATCGTGCCGTGGCCGCAGCGCTGTACGAGCCGATTAGATCACCCCCCAATATTCCCGCTCAAACGAATGGCGAACGTCGTTTCGATACTTTTTTGACCGTCCTATCCATCGACGCGTGCGATCAAGAAACTATTAAACCGGCGCAACGCAGGGACTAGCTGCTCGGGGCAGACTCAGCGTATGGTGCGGGAATTGGAGCCGCTGCACCCGATCCGCACCACAAACAAAAAAGGGGCACTCGATGCCTGATAACCGCGCTGCCCTGTTCGAGCATCGGCCCGCCGATCTCGAGGTCATCCTGCCTGGCCCTGACCAGAGTTTCCGCTGGTATGAGCACGACTATCCCTACGAGCTCGCCCGCTGGAACCACCACCCCGAGTATGAAATCCACCTGATCCGAGCAGGCAGCGGCAAGCTTCTGGCGGGTGACTACATTGGCCCCTTCGGCGCAGGGCATGTGGCGCTGATCGGGCCGGACCTTCCCCATGACTGGATGGGCGACGTTGCGCCCGGTGAACGCATCTGCGGCCGTGACGTGGTCCTGCAGTTCGATGGCGCCGCCCTGCTCAACCTGCGCGGCTCGCTGCCTGAACTTTCAGAGCTGAACAGCCTGTTGGCACAGGCACGACGCGGCATCGAATTTACCGGCAGCACTGCCTTGCAAGCGGCCGCCTTGCTGGAGGGCATTGGTAAGGCCGACGGGCTGCAGCGGCTGATTGCGTTCCTGCAATTGCTGTCCACGTTGGCCAGAGCCCCCAAGCGCGAGGTTCGAGTATTGGCCAGCGCCTTTTACTCGCCATCGCTGGACGCACGTAGTTCACAGCGTATCAATCAGGCATTCGACTACTTGATCAACGAGCTCACGACCGATCTGCGCCTGTCGACCATCGCCGCGCGCGTCGGCATGAGCGAGGCAGGCTTCTCGCGCTTCTTCAAACGCATCACCGGCCACGGTTTCATCGACCTGATGCGCAAGCTCCGGATCCAGCGCGCGTGCCGGCTACTCGTCCAGACCCAGCTTTCCGTGGCGGAAATCTGCTTTGAAGTGGGCTACGAAAATGTCTCCAACTTCAATCGCCACTTCCGCCACGAAATGGCCCAGACGCCCAGTGACTATCGGCGCACCGCTGTCGTGACGCCGTTCGATGGCACGGCTATCAAAGCAGCGTTACCGGTTGCACGAGCTCGGTGATGGAAGTCCAATCTGCCTGCAGGCCAACTACCACTTCATCTCCCCCTTGGCGACCTTGGCGCTGAGTTCCAGTGACGACTCATCGCCCAACGCCGGGTAATGCGCCTTCATCGCCGCGACCAATGCGGTCGAGTCTTTGGCTTTGACTGTCTCGGCATCGAAGGTTTTTATGTAGTCCGCCGTGAAACGTGCCGCGTCGATTGCCTTGCGTTCACCGGACAGAAAGTGGCCGGGGATGACGGTCTCAGGCTGGAGTTTCTCGATATGGGCCAGCGTGGCCAGCCAGTCAGCGTGGGATTTGGCACTTTGTGTGTCGGCCATCCAGACGTGGATGTTGTTGGAAAGCACGACGCCGCCGAGTACCGTTCTGGTTGACGGTATCCAGACGAAGGTACGCTCGGGTTGTGGGCCGTCCAGGCCGATGATCTGCAGCTGTCGACCTTCCAGTTCGAGACGGTTGCCTTCCAGCACCTGCGGCACGATGAGTTTGCCTGGAGCGCCGTCCCCCATTTGGGCGCCCCAATAGGCCAGCTTGCTGTCCTTGGTTTGCTTGATGTGCGCGACGGTCTGCGCGGTCGCTAGCACTTTTGCCTTGGGAAAGGCCTCGGTGATGGTTTGCAGGCCGAAGTAGTAATCGGGATCGCCGTGACTGATGTAGATGGCAGTCAGTGTTTTCCCGCTTTGGTGGATGCGTTTGACCAGTTCTTCGGCCTGCGGCCGGGCAAATTGTGCGTCGACCAAAACGGCCTCTTTCTCGCCGGTGACAAGTACCGAGGACACCGGAAAAATCGCCTGCGGGCCCGGATTGTAGACCTCTACGCGCAGAGGTTCTGCGGCCAGGGCCGCCCCTGCGACCCCCAGCAGTATCAGACTGGCAAACACACGTCGTGCGATGAAGTGGATCATGGACATTCCATCTCGAAGGTTGAGGTGAATGGAGGTTAGATGAGATTTATCGCTCGAAAAACAGTAGATTTGCTGCATATTTGTTTCGGGAAATAGAGCTAATCATGGATAAGTTGTTGGCGATGCAAGCCTTCGTCACCGTCGTGGACTGCGGCAGTCAGACGGCTGCCGCCGATAAGCTCGGGCTCTCACGGCCGGTGATTTCCAGGTTTCTGGCGGAGCTCGAGGACTGGACAGGCGCCAGGCTCATGCACCGCACGACGCGGCGCCTAACCCTGACCGCAGTGGGCGCGCAAATGCTGCCACTGTGCCGGCGAATGCTCGACCTGGCCGAGGACATGCAGGCGATCGCGACTCATCCCGAAGACGAGCCCGAAGGACTGCTGCGCATCACGGCCAGCACCTCGTTCGGACAGGCCCAGCTCACTGGGGCCGTTACCGAATTCGTCGCACGCTACCCCAAGGTACGGATCGACATGCAACTGCTCGATCGCACGGTCAATCTGGTCGACGAGCGCGTGGATCTGGCGATCCGAATCACTAACGAGCTTGACCCCAACCTTATCGCCCGGCGCCTGACCACCTGCCGCTCGGTGGTCTGCGCCGCGCCCAGCTATCTGAAAACCCACATGGAGCCTAAAACGATCGAAGACCTTTCCCTGCATAACTGCCTGACGCATTCCTATCACGGCAGCAGCCTGTGGCATTTCACCCGCAACGGCGAGCCCAGCAGTGTTGCAGTCAATGGCAATGTCAGCACCAACGACTCCGTCACGACCTTGCAGGCCGCCTTGTGTGGGTCAGGCGTTGCGCTGTTGCCGACCTACCTGGCAGCGCCCCTTGTTCGCACAGGAGAGTTGGTCGCCCTGCTGCCCGACTACCAACCCATGACGTTGAGCATTCATGCCGTGTATGCGTCTCGCAGGCACGTATCGGCGGTATTGCGCGCGATGCTGGACTTTCTGGTCGTACGGTTTCCGGAAGAGCCTGCGTGGGATAGCGCAGTGGACGCACGCTAATCGTTAATAGTGAAAATATGATCCGCTAAATCACAAAGTGTTGAATCACTGTTGCTCAGCAAACAGTACTTCAATATATAGCTAAAACTCAGTTCGCTATTCCACCACGGAAGTTGCAGCAGCATTTATATTTCTATTCAATCTAAGCACGCCTTGTATGGCGGCGGCTTCAACACACTATCGCTGCTCTTTCTGTCGGATCCCTGCGCGCTAATACAGCACTTATCTTCCAGTGCTGCAGGACCGACCTACTTCTTATCTGGATCTCGGATACCAACAATGGCCAAACAGCTTCAAATTCTCGACGGTGGTATGGGCCGTGAGTTGTCGCGCAATGGCGCACCGTTTCGGCAGCCGGAATGGTCGGCACTGGCGTTGATCGAGGCACCTGAATATATGCGGCGGGCCCACGACGCTTTCATCGAGGCCGGTGCGCAGATCATCACGACCAACAGCTACGCCGTGGTGCCCTTTCACATCGGCGATGCGCGCTTCGAACGCGATGGGGCGGCCCTGGCGCGCCTGGCGGGTGCCATCGCTCGCGATGCGGCCGATGCCAGCGCGCAGAGCGTTCGGGTTGCGGGTTCGCTGCCTCCGGCGCTGGGCTCGTATCGTCCGGATCTGTTCGAGCCGGTGCAGGCGGCCAGGATTCTTCAGGTGCTGATCGATGCCTTGAGTGATCAGGTCGATCTGTGGCTGGCCGAGACCCAGAGTTCCATTGCCGAGGTGCGGCTGGTCGCCGATCTGCTCAAGGACGACCCACGTCCGCGCTGGTTTTCCTTCACCCTGGATGATGCACTTAATGCTCAGGGCAAAGCTCAACTGCGATCCGGGGAAAGCATCACTGCAGCCATAGCCGCTGCGACGCAGCTGAACGCGGCGGCCATTCTGTTCAACTGCAGCCCGCCTGAAGTCATGAGTGCCGCCCTGCTCGAAGCGGGCGCCCAGAGCAATTCCGCGCTGGGCATCTATGCCAACGCCTTCGAACATTCGGATCAGAAACGTGGGGCCAACGTCGGCCTCAGTGCGATGCGGCGGGACACCGAGCCAAGCAACTATCTGCGTTGGGCTCAGGAGTGGGTCGCCCAAGGGGCGACTATCGTTGGCGGTTGCTGTGGCATAGGCCCGGAACACATTCACGCGCTGTCGACCGCCCTGGTCGACGCTGACCTTGCCCCCGCTGCACAGGATGCCTTGCATGTTTGATCGTCGTTCTTTCATCAAGGGCACCGGCGCGGCGGCGATGACAGCGGCGATGGCGTCTGCCTGGCCTTTGCGAGGCTTCGCACAGGACAGCCTGGAACCAAAAAAAGGCGGGCATCTGGTGGTCGGGTTGGACAACGCCTCCACCACCGACCGCCTCGACCCTGCCTTCTGGTTCGAAAGCTGGATGTACGTCACCGGCAGCCAGCTGTTCAACGCGCTGGTGGAAGTCGATGACACCGGAGCCATCGTTCCCTCACTCGCCGAATCCTGGTCCAGCGCCGACGGTGGTCGCAAGTGGGTGTTGAACATCCGTAAAGGCGTGCAATTCCATGACGGCCGGTCGTTGAGCGCAAAGGACGTCGTGTGGTCGCTCAATCACCACCGCGACGAGAAATCGTCGTCGCCCGTCAAGGTGTATCTGGAGCCGGTCACAGACCTGCGGGCCAGCGCCGAGCACGAAGTCACCATCACGCTGGCAGATCCGAACGTCGAGTTCATCGCATTGCTTTCGGCGGTCCATTTCGTGATCACTGCCGAAAACGAACCCTTCGAAAAAGCCATCGGTACCGGGGCCTTCATCCTGGAAAACTTCCAGCCGGGGGTGCGCATGCTGGTCAAGCGCAACCCAAATCACTGGAACCCTTCCCGCGGCCACGTCGATTCGGTCGAAACCCTGGCCATGAATGATTCGACCGCCAGGGTGGCGGCGCTGGTCAGCGGTTCGGTGCAGATCATCAATCGAGTCAATCCACGCATTGTCGGTCGCATCGAAAAGATGCCGTCGATCCAGCTGATCCGCGACAAGGACAGCCAGATCTTCACGCTGCCGGGCCTGGCCAATGTCGCGCCGTTCGATTCCCTTGATGGGCGACTGGCGCTCAAGTACGCCGTGGATCGGCAACAGCTGATCGACACGGTGCTGGGCGGTTATGGCTCGGTGGGCAACGACAACCCGGTGTTTCCCTCGAATCGGTATTTCGCCAAGGACATTCCGCAACGGCCCTACGATCCCGATCGCGCCCGCTTTCACTGGCAAAAGGCGGGCTTCGCCGGACCGCTCACGCTGCACGCGGCAGACGCCGGTTTTCCGGGGGCGGTGGATGCCGCCCAGTTGTATCAGCAGTCGGCGCAGAAAGCCGGTATTCCTCTGGCCATCGAGCGCGTACCGAACGACGCCTTCTGGACCGATACCTGGCTGAAGAAGCCATTCTGCACCTCCAACTGGGGCGCGCGGCCCACTGCCGATGCCCTGCTGTCCATGGTGTTCACCAGCAATGCGCCGTGGAACGAATCGGCCTGGCGGGTCCCGGCGTTCGATCAACTGGTCAAGGCTGCGCGCGGTGAAAGCGATGAAGACAAGCGCCGCCAGATCTACCACGACATCCAGCTGATGCTGGTGGACCAAAGCAGTGAAATCATCCCGCTGTACGCCGATGCGCTCGCGGCCACGCGCAGCAATGTGAAGGGCTTCAAGTCGGTGCCTGGAGTGCCGCTGAGCGGCAACCGCGCCGCCGAAAAAGTCTGGCTGGAAGGATAGCCATCATGCCTGCGACATTGCCGGTTAGCGTGGGCGCAGAAGGGCAAAGCGTCTTAACAAGCCTGATCGTGCGACGGCTGGCTGTCGGCCTGGCGATGCTGCTGGCCACTTCGCTGTTGATCTTCATCGGCCTGAACCTGCTGCCCGGCGATACCGCCACCGCGATCCTTGGTCAATCCGCGACCCCTGCGGCCATCCAGGCGCTGAAGCTGCAACTGGGGCTGGATCAGCCAGCGGCCTGGCGGTATCTGCACTGGCTGGGCGGAATCCTGCAGGGCGATTTCGGCATCAGCCTGACTTCGCGGGAGAACATCTCAGTCGCGCTCTCGGAACGGCTGCAGAACACCTTGTTCCTGGCCGGCAGCACGGCGCTGGTGGCGGTGCCCCTGGCGCTGCTCATGGGTCTGGTTTCGGTCCGCTTTCACGGTGGTTGGATCGACGGACTGCTGAACCTGATCAGTCGTATGACCGTGGCCTTGCCGGAGTTTTTCTCGGGTTATCTGCTGATCTTCGTCTTCTCCATGACCCTTGCCTGGTTGCCCAGCAACAGCAGCGTGCAACTGGGCATGACGTTGTCGGAGCGGTTGCTGGCGATCGTGCTTCCCGGTGCCACGCTGGTGCTGGCCGTGCTCGGCCACATGAGCAACATGACCCGCGCAGCATTGCTCAGCGCCCAGCGCAGCAGCTATGTCGACACCGCCGTGCTCAAGGGCCTCTCGCCGATGCGGGTGTTGTGGCGCCATGTACTACCCAACGCCTGGGGACCAATCATCAATGTCATCGTGCTGAACCTGGCCTATTTGATGGTGGGTGTGGTGATCGTGGAGAACGTCTTCGTGTATCCCGGCCTGGGCCAATACCTGGTCGACAGCATCGCCAAGCGCGACGTGCCTGTCGTACAGGGCTGTGCGTTGGTCCTGGCGGCCATCTACATCCTGCTCAATCTGTTCGCCGATGTGATTGCGCTGTTGACCAATCCCCGTCTACGCCACGGAAACTAATTCATGCCCGCTCCAAGAATCGTTCACCTCCCCGGCATCGTTGGCTTGAGCCTGTTCGTTGTCGTCGCCCTCCTCGCGCCCTGGCTGGCACCTTACTCCCCCAATCAGGTGATCGGCTCCGCATGGGACCTGCCGTCGGCGCTGGCACCGCTGGGCACCGACAACCTGGGTCGCGACCTCCTGTCACGGTTGATCTGGGGTACGCGCACGTCATTGTCGGTGACCGCCGCCGCGGCGGTGGTGGCCTTCGTGTGTGGCACGACGCTGGGTTTCATCGCCGGGGCTGCAGGGGGGTGGATCGACCAACTAATCTCGCGGGTCAACGATGTGCTCATGGCCATACCCACGCTGATTCTGGCGCTGGTCATTCTGGCAACGCTGCCCAAGACCCTAGGTGTGATCATTCTGGTGCTCGGGGTGCTGGAGGCCACCCGTATCCTGCGCGTGGCCCGCGCCGTGGCCGTGGACATCGCCGCCATGGAGTTCATCGATGTGGCCCGCATGCGCGGTGAGCGCCTAGGCTGGATCCTGTTGCGAGAAATCCTGCCCAATGCGTTGCCGATCCTGATTGCCGAGTTCGCCCTGCGTTTCGTGTTCATTCTGCTGTTTCTTTCCGCGCTGTCGTTCCTGGGTCTCGGCATCCAGCCACCCACCGCCGACTGGGGTGGCCTGGCCCGTGATAACAAGGACGGTGTCCTGTTCGGGGTCTGGGCAGCGCTGGTGCCCGGCGCGGCGATCGCCGCGTTAGCGCTGTGCATCAATAGCCTGGCCGACTGGCTGCTGGGGACCAACACCCGCCAATGGGGAGCGCGCAACCATGGTTGATTTCACTCCGGTTGCAACGGCGCCGCTGTTGCGTGTCGAGCAGCTGCGAATAGCTGCCAAGGGCGAGCCTGGACGGCTGTTGGTTGACGATGTCTCTTTCAGCCTCAGGGCAGGCGAAGTACTGGGCTTGATTGGCGAATCGGGGGCGGGCAAGTCCACCATCGGGCAGGCCCTGCTGGGTCATCTACGCGAAGGCATGGCAGTTGCCGGCGGACGTATCCTGTTCGAAGGGCGCGACCTTCTGCACCTGTCGGAACCCGAGTTGCGCCGGATTCGCGGCAAACGCATTGCCTACGTCGCTCAATCCGCCGGATCGGCGTTCAATCCAGCCCTTACCATCGGAGCCCAGGTGATCGAGGCCGCGCAACTGCACGGGCTGATGGACGCACAAACCGCCAAGGCGCGGGCACTGGAGCTGTTCGCCCAGTTCTCGCTGCCACAGCCTGAGGCGTTCTTTTCACGCTACCCTCACCAGGTCTCGGGCGGGCAACTGCAGCGGGCGATGATCGCCATGGCCCTGTGCAGTTCGCCGCAGCTGATCGTTTTCGACGAACCGACCACGGCACTGGACGTCGTCACCCAACTGGGGATTCTGCAAGCGATCGCTCAGGTGATTCGCCAGGCAGGTGTTGCGGCGATCTATATCAGCCACGATCTGGCGGTGGTCGCACAACTGGCTGACCAGATCATGGTGCTGCGTCATGGGCGATGCGTGGAGCATGGCACCACCGAGCAGATCCTTCAGCGTCCGGCGCAGGGCTACACCCAGGATCTGCTCAGCGCCGGGCGCGCGGGCCGCATGTTGGGTAGCACAGATACTGCAGCAAATGAGCTGCTGGTCATCCGCTCGCTGACCGCAAGCTACCGGCAGCAACCGGTGCTCGACGAGCTCTCATTGAGCCTGTGCCAAGGCCGCACGCTGGCGCTGATCGGTGAATCCGGATCAGGCAAGTCGACCTTGGGCAGAGCCATCTGCGGCCTGCTCGGCGACGTGGGCGGGTCGATGACGCTCAACGGCAAGCCGTTGCCCCCAACCCTGAGTCGGCGAACCCGTGAGCATCTGCAGCAGATCCAGATGGTTCATCAGATTCCGGACAACGCACTCAACCCCAGACTCTGCATTGGCGATCAACTGGAGCGCGCCGTGCAGACATTCACCGGGCTGAGCCGACCGCTACGGCAACGGCGCGTGGCCGAATTGCTTGAACAGGTCGGCCTGCCTGCGGACACTGCGAGGCGACTTCCGCACACCCTTTCCGGTGGGCAGAAACAACGCGTCTGCATCGCCCGTGCCCTGGCTGCAGAACCCGCCCTGATCATCTGCGATGAGCCGACCTCGGCCCTCGACCCACTGGTTGCCCTGGACGTGTTGGCATTGCTGCGACGGCTGCAAACTGAAACGGGCGTGTCCTATCTGTTCATCACCCATGACCTGCACGTCGCCAGGGAGATTGCCCACGAGGTCGCCGTGCTGCATGACGGACGCATCGTTCGGCACGGCCGTACGGCCGAGGCGCTCAGCGCACCGCTCGACGACTACACCCGGCGCCTGGTCGAAGCCGTGCCGCAGATGCGGCAGGACTGGCTGATGCAAATGGCCGGATGACTGTTCTGTGCCGCTCATAGCCCCTGCACGCGCCGCTCGGGCCGGAACATCAAGCAAAACCCAATAAGCACCACCGCTGCGAACCCGGCCGGAAACAGCCAGATGCTCTGCCAGTCATGCAGCATTCCCGATGCGTAGTGGTCGGTCACCTTCCCAGCCACCCAGAACCCGATCAGCATGCCCAGCCCATAGGTAGCCAGCGTGATCAACCCCTGTGCCGAGCTGCGAAAGCGCTCGGGGGTTTTGGCGTCGGTGTAGATCTGCCCGCAGACGAAGAAAAAGTCGTAGCACACGCCATGCAGCGCGATACCGACCAGCAGCAGCGCGACCGCTTCACCGCCACTGCCGTAGGCGAACAACACGTAGCGCAGCACCCAGGCGAGCATGCCCACCAGCAGCGCGATCTTTATGCCGAAACGGGCGATGAACAACGGCAGCAGCAGCATGAACAACACTTCGGACACTTGCCCGATCGCCATTTTCGCCGTGGGATTGGCAACACCGATCTCGGCCAGGAACGGATTGGCGTTCTGATAATAGAACGCCAGCGGTATGCAGATCAGGATCGAGGCCAGGAAGAAGATCAGATAGCTGCGATCCTTCAATAACCCGAGTGCGTCCAGGCCCAACACCTGGCGCAGTCCCTGGCGCTCGCCGCTGGCTTGCACGGGCGCGGTTGCGGGCAACGTGAAGCTGTAGAAACCGAGCAGTAGGGAGGCGATGGCCGACATCAGGAAGGTGTTGCGCAATGCTCCGCCCGCGATGCCTGGCGCCGAATCCCACGCGAACACCATGCTGATGACCAGACCGGCCACGATCCAGCCGATCGTGCCCCATACTCGGATGCGGGAAAATTCCCGCGCCGGATCCTGCATCTGCCGGAAGGCGACCGAGTTCACCAGGGCCAGGGTGGGCATGTAGGCAATCATGTAGGCCAGGACATAGGGATAGAACGTGGCGAAATCCGCTGCTCGATACAGCTGATACAACAGCACCGCGCCCAGCAGATGAAGCACGGCCAGGATGCGCTCGGCGTTGAACCAGCGGTCGGCGATCAGGCCGATGACGAAAGGCGCAATGATCGCTCCCCACGATTGTGTGGAGAACGCCAAGCCGATCTGGCCGCCGCTGGCCCCCAGTCCCGTCGCCAGAAAGGTGCCCAGGGTGACGAACCAACCGCCCCAGATGAAGAACTGCAGGAACATCATCACGCTCAATCGCGCGTTCATGGTTTTCATTGCACTCACCGTTTTATTGTTATGGCAGGTGTCGGTCGAAGGCTCGCAGGTTTCAGTCTTCGGGCAGGCCCAGTAATCGCCGGTTGGAATGAACATCGGCAGACACCCCGGCGAAATCGTCGAAGGCCCGTTGGGTGCGTGTGATCATGTGGCTCTCGATGAACGCAGCGCCCTCACCCGCGCCTTGGGCCGAATCCTTCAGGCAGCATTCCCACTCCAGCACGGCCCAGCCGTTGAAACCGTATTGGGTCAATTTGCTGAAGATCGATTTGAAATCCACCTGACCGTCGCCCAGGGAGCGGAAGCGTCCAGGCCGGTCGATCCAATCCTGATAACCCCCGTAGACACCCGCCCGGGCATCGGGACGAAACTCGGCATCCTTGACATGGAACATGCGGATGCGCGCGTGATAGCGGTCGATGAAACCCAGATAGTCCATCTGCTGCAGCAGCAGGTGGCTGGGGTCGTAGAGAATTGCGGCCCGCGGATGGTGGCCGACCGCCTGCAGAAAACGCTCGAACGAAGCGCCATCGTGCAGATCTTCGCCGGGGTGGATCTCGTAGCACAGGTCGACGCCAGCGTCTTCGAAGCAATCGAGGATGGGCAGCCAGCGCCTGGCGAGTTCGGCGAACCCTTGTTCGACCAGACCCTTTGGCCGCTGCGGCCACGGATAGACATAAGGCCACAGCAGCGCACCGGAAAAGGTCGCGTGGGCTTTCAGACCCAGCCGCTGGCTGGCGCGGGCGGCAAGCTTGAGCTGATCGCTGGCCCATTGCGTTCGGGCCTCGGGCCGACCGCGCACGTGGACCGGCGCAAACTCGTCGAACACCGCATCGAAAGCCGGATGCACCGCCACCAGTTGACCTTGCAAGTGGGTGGACAGCTCGCTGATCTGCACGCCGGCGTTTGCGCAAATGGCGTTGAGTTCGTCGCAGTACGTCTGACTGTGCGCCGCTCTTTCCAGGTCGATGTATCGGGTACCCAGCGTGGGCAATTGAATGGCCTTGTACCCCTGGGATGCGGCCCAGCTGGCGATATTGGCCAGGCTGTCGAAAGGCGCTTGGTCCGACATGAACTGGGCCAGAAATATGCCCGGCCCACGCAGGCCGTGTTCGGTTGCAACGCTCATCATGAAAGGCTCCGTGAGTGCAGAGGACAGACCAACTCGGTCCACTTGGCATCGCTGCCGTGGCTGGCGATGGCGGTTTCGATGAAGGCCATTCCACGCAGACCCACCTCCATGCCTGGCACGCCCGGTGCCTGGTTGCCGCCGCCACCGGCCTGGATGGCGTCGGCGAAATCCACGTAGAGATTGGCCATCGCCTCCAGGTAACCCTCGGGATGGCCGGCCGGCAGACGCATCCGTCGTGTGGCAGCCGCGCTGAGCCACGGCTGCCCGAGGCCCGAGCGCAGGACACGCATGGGCTGATCCAGCGAGCGATGGATCAGGCTGGACGGCTCTTCCTGACGCCATTCCAGTCCGCCCCGCTCGCCGTAGATGCGGATTTTCAGCGGGTTTTCCTCGCCGGCGCAGACCTGGCTGGCGATGAGCACGCCGCTCGCACCGCCGTTCATCTTGAACAGCATGCTGGCATCGTCGTCCAGCCGGCGGCCCTCGATGTGGGAGCCGAGCATGGCGCTGAGGGCGTGCACCTGCTGATCGGCGACAAACTCGGCAAGACTGAACGCATGAGTGCCGATGTCGCCGATGCAGCCGCCGATACCGGACTGTTCCGGGTTGTCACGCCAATCGGCCTGTTTGTTGCCATCGCGGGCGATGTCTTGGCTCAGCCAGCCCTGGGGGTATTCGACGATGACTTTGCGCACCTTGCCGATCACGCCGTTGCGCACCAACTCACGGGCTTCCCAGACCATGGGGTAACCCAGGTAAACGTGGGCCAGACCGTACAGGCGATCGCTGCCGAGCAGCACGTCATCAAGCGCCTGCAACTCGGCCAGGTTCAACGCGGCGGGCTTCTCGCTGAACACGTGAAAGCCTGCCTGAATGGCCTGCCGAGCGACCGGGGCATGAAGATGATTTGGCGTGACGTTCACCACCAGCTGCATGCGCTGGTCACTGGGCAGGCGTGATTCGGCCTCGATCATCTGTTGCCAGTCCGCGTAGGTGCGCGCCGGCTGAAGCCCCAGGGCATTGCCCGTCCGCTGGTTATTCGAAGGATCGCGACTGAAGGCGCCGCACACCAGTTCGAAACGCCCGTCCAGCGCGGCGGCCTGACGGTGTGCCTTGGCGATGAAAGAACCCTCTCCACCGCCGACGAACCCCATTCTTGTCTTGTGCATGAAACCCAGCCTCAAAGCAGGTACCTGTCTGACGTGCGATACGCAACCAGCCGATGTAACCGGTTACATCCTTACATCGAATCTAGGCGCCAAACTGTGGTCTGTCAAACGGACAGCCGCTGAAAATCGGTCCCGGACCCTACCGCGAACTGCGGTAAGCTTCGCCTAGGTATCCCCGAGAAACGAGGTGGACTTGTCGAACATTCGTGAAGTGGCGCGCCTGGCCGGGGTTTCGGTGGCGACGGTGTCGCGCACCTTGAAGTCCCCGGAGCGAGTGCTGCCCGAGACCCGTGACCGGGTCAACGTCGCCGTGGAACAGGCCGGCTACCGACCCAACCTGATGGCCGTGCAGTTTCGCTCGCGGCGCACGTTCAACCTGGTCGTCCTGGTGCCGAACATTGCCAACGGTTTTTTTGCCCGCGTCATCAGCGGCGCCCAGAAAGCCGCCCAGGCCGCCGGCTATCGCGTATTGCTGTGCGACACCCTGGGTTGCGAAGCCACCGAGCGCGAATTTGCCGAGTTGGTACACGCCCATCAGGCCGACGGGCTTCTGCAGTTGCGCGCCTACGATCCGTTCGCTTCAACCAGCGACCTCTCGGACGTGCCGCCCATCGTCAACGCCTGCGAAGTGCTGCAAAGCGGTCGTCATCCAACCGTCAGCCTGGATAACCAAGCGGCTGCCAAAGCCGTCACCCAGCACCTGCTCGACCTGGGCCACCGACGCATTGGCTTGATCAACGGACCGGCCGACAGCCCGCTGACTCACGACCGCCGCGCGGGCTACGAAGCGGCGCTGCGCGAAGCCGACATCGCACCCGACGCGGCATTGATCTGGCCGGGCGATTTCAGTCTGAAAGCCGGCTATGACGGTGCGCTGCAGTTGCTGGCTGGGCCCGAGCGCCCCACCGCACTGTTCTGTGAAAGCGATGAAATGGCCATCGGCGCGTTGAAGCGAATCAGGGAAATGGGCTTGCGCGTACCTCAAGACGTTTCACTGGCCGGCTTCGACGACATCGAACTGGCCGCCTACTGCGATCCGCCGCTGACGACCATCGCCCAGCCGGCCGAACAGTTCGGCCAGCAGGCGGTAGAGATGTTGATCAGCGTGATCGAGAAACGCCCGCTGGCGGCACGGCACGTGACCTTGCCCTATCAGCTGACGATCCGGCAGAGCACCGCTCGGGTAGCGGGCTGATGACGCCCGTTATTGATTGGAGGCCGGCGCGGACTTTTTCTGCCGTCGACACCGCTCCGAGCAATAACGAACTTCATCCCAGCATCTTTCCCATTTCTTGCGCCAGGTGTAGGGCAGACCGCATGTGGCGCAGTGCTTTACCGGTAGTTCACTCTTCTTCAAACATTGTCTCCATCGACCCGGCAGCGAAATCATCCCGATACGAAAATCATCAGGGCTGTATAAAACCACAGTACCTCGCTAGAATGCGCCATCCGCCCATCACCTGGACAAACGTATGGACCTGCATCTTAGCCAAACGAGCGCGGCCATCGCCATGGTCAACCGGCTCCAGTCCGAGTTGATGGAGCTGGGCGAAGTGCTGCGGGCCTTCAGGGATCAAGCCCATGTCGATGCCATGTTCGGCCTGGATTTCCGGCCCGAGGATGCGGTGCGCAACGAACCGATAGAAGTTCGTACGCTCTACGGCGATGAGGCAGTACAAACGGCGTTCGAAGCACTCACCAGTATCTGGGTCAAAGTTGGCCAGCACCCACGGGAAACGCTGCGTGTACCCGGTGTGATCGCCCTGCCCCGCGCGGCCATCGACAAGATCCTGCAGACGAACGCCACTCGTGGCGAACTGGGCAAGTTGATCGGGGCCATCGAAAAGACCAACGATCGCCGCAATGTCTGGGGCCGCTTCAAGGGCAGCGGGAACGGTATCGTTCCCAAGCAGGCTTTGCGCTTGACCCATGTGCTTACCGATCCGCAGGTCATCAACTTCTACTGGGATGACACCGGCTCTTCCGGCGCACGCAAGATGGCCGGCGACTTGATCGAAGAATGGAAAGAGTTGCTCGATCAATACCGCGACAAACAAGCGACCGTGCACCACTCCTCGGAAGCTGCGGCGGAGAACGCCCTACTCTACGGCATCGACATGTTGGCCAAGCTCAACCCGAGCGAACAGGTCGCGATTCGTCGATTGGTGCAGCCTCATATTCGCGCGCGGGTTCGCAATGCAGACGCGAAAGTGAAGCCGATCATTGCACCGGTCCCCTTCGTCTACGAACTAGGCCAGCCAGCGCCGAAGGTCAAACCGCTTCAAAGTTACGAGCCGAAGATCCTGGTGAAGAAAAACACCCGCCTGGCATTGCTGGAGGATGATCCGTACGTGGAAGCGATGAACCTGTTCCGCTACAAGGAAGAGCATCGTGTGTATGGACCGATGCCCAAGAAGGCAGAAGAGCATTGAGAAAGGTTTGGACTGGGAACAGAACTCAAGCGCCTCCTCTGTTGTTAACTAGGTTGTGAACGCAGTGTGTGAGTCAGATAAAACGGCGTAGGTGTCATGATGTTACTGTTATTGAAGTAGGGTGATCATTGCAGTGCGGGATGTTAGTCGAGCGCGATGACGGCCCTTCTTTGCTCACGGCGCGCGGAGACAGGATTGAAGGTGCTGGGGCTGCCCGTCATGATGTTATTAGTGCTGAGCGATTGACGTGCAATGTGCTGCGCTCGATCCTGAATGGCGTGCTTTATCTGTTTCGGTTTCTCGACCCGAGGATACATCCCAATTGCGTGTTGCCAGCCTTGCGCGGTCTCTGCCGGTCAGCTTTCTTGAATAGTGAATCGGCATGCTGTCCACTCTCGATGTGATGAGCCGTTCAATACGCCAAAGTCCTGTAACATGCCCTTCTTTTTTTCAAGTGGCAGCCTTCTGGTGTCCGTAACTCCTCTCACCGCACGCGAAACCTGCCAGTTGCTTCGAGACATCGCCTTGGGGACCCGCACGTTATACCGTCTGGGCGACGCGTGCTGGGCCAACACCCTCGACTCAACGCTGACGGTCGGCGCCGATGGGTGGCTCATCACCTTCCATACGCACGACGACGGTCGCTTCCATTGCGAGCGTTGCCAGAGCCCTGAAGGCCGACTGTATGCCTTCGACTCGGCCCAGCGTTACGGCACCGATCCTATCGAACTCTTGAGCACCTGGGAGCATGCTCGACTGGCGCAATTGCTGGCCGAAGTCTGAGCCGAGCCTTCGACAGCCGGTCTTCAGACCCCATAGCCGCAGCCGATACCCTTTCATCAAGCTACCCTGCCCCGCTGGTAACACCCCACCATGCCTCCGAATGCCGATCACGTAGATTTTCTGTCCCTCCTGAACGCCATTCAGGAGTTCATCGTCGTCAAGGACGGCGCCGGACGATGGCTGTTCTGCAACAAGACGGCCCTTGCCGCCTACGAAATGAGCAGCTTCGACTACGTCGGTATCACCGATGCCGAACTGCTCACCTTGCAGCCGAAGTTTGCCGAGGGTTTCGCGCGCAACGTCGAGACGGACGAGTTGGCGTGGCGCAACCGCCGCGCAACGATCGTCGAAAAATCCTTCATGGGTCAGGATAACCGCATCAATACCTGGGAGGTCATCAAGACGCCCTCCTTCAATGCCGACGGTACGCGCTACCGGCTGCTGATCGTCAGCCGCAACATCACCGAACGCAAGCTTGCCGAGAAGGCCCTGCAAGCCAGCGAAGAACGCTTCAAGAACCTCGCCCACCTGGATGCCTTGACCGGTATATCCAACCGCAGGGGGATTCTCGACCTGATCGCCCATGCGTTGGCTCAACCCACGACGCCTGCCAGCGCCCCACTGCCTTCGGCACTCATCTACATGGACCTGGATCGCTTCAAGCTGATCAACGACCAGCGGGGTCACGAACTCGGCGACGAGTTGCTGATCGCTTTCGCCCGACGCACCCGCCTCTGCCTGCGCGAAGGCGATCTGTTCGGGCGCATCGGTGGCGACGAGTTCGTCGCGTTTCTACCGCACACCGATCAGGCACAGGCGCTTCAGGTTGCCAGCCGCCTGTGCGAATCCCTGAGCCACCGGTGGAATGTGAAGGGCCAGGAAATCCACACCACCTCATCGATAGGCATCGCGTTCTTCCCCGAAGCGGGCGAGGACGTGCACACGCTGCTGCGCCATGCGGATGAGGCGCTGTACCAGGCCAAGCGCGCGGGCAGATCGCAGATCAAGGTGTATTCGGCGCAGTGATCGACCCACTTGGGCGCCAGGTTCAACTGGACACTCGCTCCGCCCTGTCCAGAAGCCACGTCAGCAACAACCCGGGGATCAGGAACCCCAGTGAGACCAGGGCTCCGTGGAGGATGTGCGTCAGCGGTTCCTGCAAGGTAGCCACGAATTTCATCGGCGAAGCCACTGGGGAAAGCTGCAGGAACAGGACGACCAGCACCGCACAGGGCCAGACCAGGCTGACTCCGCGGCGCGCGCTGATCCGCCAGGCATAGACAGCCAGCACCGCCGAGAAAACGCCTTCGAGGACCCAGGCGAGCGTTCCCAGTTTGCCCCACAGCCCATACCCGTAGTGCTCGATCGAGTGTGGGTAAAGTGCCAGGTCGCTATTGTGCATCGGCCAGTCGGCGATGAAGTGTGAGAAGGCCGCCAAGGCCGCCACCGCCGCGACTGCACGGTGCTTGATGAACAGCAGCCCCCAGATCATGGACCAGAACAGCGCAGCGAGCAGGGAGTGGTCCCAATCGATAAAGGTCAGATCGAAAAACAGGTAGGGCCCACTGGCCAGGTTGGGGGTTACGGTATTGAAACCCAGCAGAATGAAGATCCCGTCCAACAGATCCAGGAAGCCAACGCCCATCATGATGGGCAACGCGGGAACCTTGGGGTAACGGGCCTTGATTGCCAGGCCAATTGCGAAGTGACCAACGTACATGCTGTGTTCCTGCTTCCAGTAGGCCTGTCGTCTACAGGCTAGAGGCTTTTGATACTATCCAAGGCTCTAAAACAAGATTGTCGGGTATTGGCAATGTCGGGACCATTTACCGCAGTGCCCTCCTCGCCCTGGTCGCTACCAACCGAAGTCGATGCTCGTCTGCTCCAAGGCGCGCGCGTGAAAAGGCTGGTGAAGTCCGAGGCAGTGTTTCCCCAGGGTTCGGAACCCCTCGGCATGTTCCGGGTGATCAGGGGTACGTTGCGAGTCAACAGCCAGAGCGCCAGCGGACGTCCGCTTTTTCTTACTTCACTGGGTGTGGGTGATTGGTTCGGGGAAGTCCCGCTTCTGGATGATTTGCCGAGAACCTATGATGTTCGCGCCAGCTCTTCAATGGAGGTGGCCGTGCTTCCTGCAAGCGCGTTCTGGCAGATCATCGAGGAGGCGACCGGATGTGCTGTTGGCTATCACACGTCTGGTCTGCAGCAGATACCGAATGGCGCTGGATTGGGCCGCAAGTGCAATCCTCACGCCCCTGCCCGTCAGGCTGGCCACGCGTCTCGCGGCCATGATTCATCGCTCGGGTAGCCAACAGGCGCCAATCCTCAAGGTCAGTCAGGAAAGTCTCGCCCAGCAGCTGGGCGTTTCTCGCCAGAGCGTCAATCGGCAGTTGAAACTCTGGGAAAGCGAAGGGCTGTTGACACTCCAGTACCGTGCGATCGTCATTGTCGACCTGCAAAAGCTCGAAAACGCCACCCGAGAACACTTGGCTGCCCTCTCGAAAATGGGGGGACGATCGCGGACAGCCGTAGTGTCATGATGTTATCAATGGTCCTCTGCCACCGCGCGCCGCGAGCGCACGCAGTGGCAACGACCTACCGCGAAATCATCCCGGCCGCCTGCTCGGTCGCCTCGGTCGTCCGCGTAGCCAGCTTGCGCACTTCGTCCGCGACCACGGCGAACCCGCGCCCGGCTTCGCCCGCGCGCGCTGCTTCGATGGCTGCGTTCAGCGCCAGCAGGTTGGTCTGATTGGCGATGCTCTGGATGGTGGACACGATCTGCGACAGCTGCGCGATGTTGTCCTCCAGGGTGCGCTGGTGCTCCACCTCCGCTTCGCGCAACGCCTGTTGCTCGTGCAGCAGATTGACGTCCACCAGCGCGCCGACCACGCGCAGGGGTGCGCCCTGCGCATCCCGACGGGTCTGGCCGCGAGCGCGGAACCAGCGATACTCGCCGGTTTTCATTTTCAGCCGGTACTCGATGTCGAACGGCGTCTTGCCCGAGCGATCATTCAGGTGGCTGCCGAAAGCAGCCAGGCTGCGTTCCTTGTCATCGGGGTGCAGTCTGGATGCCCAGCTGTCGAGTACATCGGGGAACTCTTCGACGGTTTCGAAGCCCAGCAGCCTGCGAAATTGCGTCGACCACCAGAAGGGATTCTTCGGGTTGACCGGATCCCCAGCGATCACCTCCATGTCCCAGAGGCCATCGGACAGCATCTCCCGAGCCAGTTCGAACCGCGTGATGATGACTTCGTGCTCGTGGTCCCGTTGCAGCTCATCGTGAATGTCGCGCAACGAGCCGGCGACCCGCACAGGCCGGCCCTGGGCATCGCGCAGGGTCTCGCCCTGGGCGTAGAACCAGCGGTAGCTGCCGTCTTTCATCGCCAGGCGATTCTTGACCTTGTATGGCGTGTGGCCTGATTTGTCGTTGAGGTGACGTGCGAAGGCATCCAGCGTCGCTTGCTTGTCCTGCGGATGCAGGCGATCTGCCCAACTGGCCAGCACGTTCGGGAAATCACGCTCGTCGTTGAAACCCAGCAGCTTGCGCAGTTGCTGCGACCACCAGAAGCGATTGTTGGGATTGACCGGGTCGCCGGCCACGACCTCCATGTCCCACAAGCCTTCGCTGGAGGCGCGGTTGACCAGGTCGAATCTGACCTCGTGGGCACGGGCCGCCTGTTCGGTTTCGCGCAACAGTTCGCGGGCGGTTTCGAGTTCCGCTTCGAGGGCGGCAATCCGTGTGTCGGCGTGGCTGCGGGATTGATTGACGGCCTCCAGCGCGCGATTGACCGCCGGGGCGGCGGCACACCCTCGCAGCTGAGGTTCGGTACCCTGAGTGAGGGCGGACAGCAATTGTTGCAAGGCGCGCCGATCGCGGCGCAAAGGAAACAGGACAGGCATGAACAGAGCTCTATACAGGTGGCGGGCCTGATCCATGGCACCTCGCCATCTGTATCGTCACAGAACTGGAAAACTGTATAGGTTTTTTGGATTCTTTGCCGTGAGTGCAGACAGCAGTAAAAGCAGTCGCCCTTTGGCATGAGCATGCAAGCGGCAGTCAATGCTGTGGATTGGCAAAAAAGTATCAGCACGGTGCAAGAACCGGGCTACCAGCGCCCCGGCCTTTCAGAGTATGTTGCCGAAACTTTGCGGATGCCCGCGGCGATGTTGCCCGGCTCCACGTTCGATCCATTCGAGCGATGCCCTACATAACAAGAGGAAGCTGGATGAACAGGCAACTGCCCGCAGTCGTGGTGTTTGGTGAAGCACTCACCGACCTGGTCCAACACGCACCCGGGCGCTGGCAGGGCTATCCGGGTGGCGCGCCGTGGAACGTGGCGCGGGCCATGAGTCGCCTTGGGGTCTCGACGGCGTTCGCCGGTTCGATCAGTACCGATTCGCTGGGGGATGAGCTGTTCAGGCAGTCCGAAGCCGCAGGCCTGGATATGCGTTTCCTGCAGCGTATCGACGTCGATCCGTTGGTGGCGATCGTGCCCTCCAGCCACCCTCCGCGTTATTTTTTTGCCGGCGAAGCCGATCTGCATTTCGACGTTCAGCTTCTGCCGGCGGGCTGGCTGGAAGCTGCGCAGCTCTGCCATTTCAGCTGCATCAGCCTGGCGCGCCAGCCACTGGGTGACAGACTGGTGGAAGTGGCTCGGCAGGTGAAGCGACACGGCAAGCTGATCAGTTATGACCCCAACTGGCGCAACCTGATGGATAGCCGTTACCGCGAGGTGACCTTTCCGGCCATGGTGGAGCTGGCGGACATCATCAAGCTGTCGGATGAAGACTTGCGTCAGATCTATCCCGGTTTGAGCGAAGAACAGGCCCTGCAGCAGCTGCGCGAGATGAACGCGAACGCTCAGGTACTATTCACCCGTGGCGCCGAGGGCATGGTGTTGTTCACCCTGGGCAGGAAGGTCGAGCAGGCAGCCATCGCCGTCGAGGTGGCCGACACCGTGGGTGCCGGCGACGCGAGCATGGCAGGCTGGCTGGCTTCGGGCCTGTTGGGCATCGGAGCGGCGCAGGCGCGCCTGGCCTTCTCTGCGGCATGTGCTTCGGTGTCGTGCGCCAATGCGGGCGCTTATGCACCCAATCGTGAAGAGGTCGAACAGCTCTTGGCGCGTTCAGGTGAACCGCGCTGAGCCCTTCGCGGCCACGGACCGCTCCTACGGTAATATGCAACCCTCCCGTAGGAGCGGTCCGTGGCCGCGAAGCCGCCGACGCCGTCTATTCAGCAGCCCAGCGCGTCGGCCGCTTCAGTCAATGAGCTGACGACGATGTCCCACGCCTGGGTCGGAGCGAGATCCTTGGTCTGCTGGGCTCCGTACTCGGTGGGCCGGCAGACGAATACCGTGCGCATGCCGTTTTCCCGGGCCGCGGCGAGGTCGTCATTGTGCGCGGCGACCATCGCGGTTTCCTCGGGCAAACGCCCCACGGCGGCGATGGTCCGTTGATAGGTCACTGCCTGAGGCTTGTAGGAGCGGCTCAGTTCTGCGCCGCCAATCACGTCCCACGGCAGACCGGCATATCGGGCCAGGTTGAGCATGCCGGCAATGTGCCCGTTGGACAGCGCGCCGATGGCAAACCTGCGCTTGAGTCGAGTGAGCCCGGCCACGGAGTCGGGCCATGGGTCGAGGCGTTCCCATGCCTTGGTCAGCTCGTCGCGCTGCCGGCCCGGGATAGCGGCCAGATCCGCGCCATGTCGCGTCAGCACCGTGTCCAGGTTCTCGCGGTTGAGCACATCCAATGTTACGTATTGCCGCCGCCCCGACCTCACCTCCTCCATCGAGGGCTGATACAGCCCGCGCCAATCGCTGGCGAACTGCAACGGATCGACTGAAATGGCATGACGCGCCAGAAAGGGTTCCACCTCCCGTGCCACGCTGGTACGCCAGTCGACGACGGTACCGAATACGTCGAAACCCAGGAAAGCGACCTGATCGAACACAGGGTTCATGTTTTGCCCTCGACGATGGCGCAGGGGATATCCCCGCACTCGCTGTACAGGGATAGACCGGCGTGCCCCTCGGCCGTTTGATCGGAATTCACCGCAGGCACGATGAACGCCAACCACTGAGCTCAACCAATGGGCAGTTCGCCGGTCACGATTGCTGTGGCCAGAAAGATCCCGAACATCGGCAGCGACCACTTGAAGAACTCCTTCTGGTATTCACCGAAGGTCATCTCGGTGCGGTTCATCAGCAGGAACAGCCAGGCCACGGTGGGGCTGGCGTAGCGCAGCGCCTGGCCCATGAACGAAGCGACGCCGATTTCGGTGGGGGTGATGCCGAAGCTGTACGCGATCGGCGCGACCACCGGCAGGATGCCGAAATAATAGGCGTCCACCGGCAGTGCGTAGCAGGCCAGCGCGCCGAGGAAAGCGAAGATCAGCGCCGTGTGGCTGCCCATCGATTCGGGGATCAGGCTGGCCATGTGCTCGGCCACCGCGCCGGCCATGCCGCTGCCGTTGAAGATGCCGAGGAAACAGCCCGCGGCCAGAATGATCGATGCCACCGCCACCGCATCGCCGCCGTTGGCGGTGATGCGCTCGCGCTGCTCCACCGCGGTGTAGTTGACGGTCAGTGCCAGCGCCGTGCCCAGCATGAACACCACCGCGCCACTGGCCCAGCCGGCGATGAGGATCACCAGCATGGCCACCGTCAGTGCCAGGTTGAACAGAAACAGCTTGGGCCGCTTCAGTTCCTTGTCGTGGTCTTCGATGACCGTGACCATCTCGGCGATCTGCTCGGCGGTGACAATGACCTTTTCACCGGCAACGAAGCCCAGACGCTTGCGCTCCTTGATGCCCATCAGGTACGCCATGCCGAACACGTAGATGAACGACACCCCCAGAATCGGCAGGATCGCTACGAACAGCGTGTTGACCTCCAGGTTGAGCACCGCCGCCGCCCGTGCCAGCGGACCGCCCCAGGGCAGGCAGTTGCCCAGCCCGCACGGCAGGATGATCAGCATGGCCAGGTTGGACAGCTTCATGCCCATCTGCTTGTACAGCGGCAGGAACGCGGTGGTGATGATCAGGATGGTGGTGGTGCCGTCACCGTCCAGGGTCACCACCGAGGAGGTGAATGCCGTCACCAGGATGATCTTCAGCGGGTCGCCGTTGGCCTTGCGGATCAGGTAGGTGCACAGCGGGTCGAACAGCCCCACGTTCATCATCAGGCTGAAATACAGCACGGCGAACAGAATCATCACCGTCGGGTTCACGGTGCCCAGAGAGACCTTGCCGTCTGCGCCCTGGGAATAGAACAGGCCCTCCCTGATCCACTTGATGATCATCTCCAGCGGCACACCGCTGAGCAGGCACACCAGCACCCCGACCGCCAGTGACACCACGATCAAGCCAGTGAAGGGCGAAAGTTTCTGCCTGATCACCAGCAGCAGGAACGACGTGATCAACGTATAGCCCAGAATGGTCAGCATCCGAACGTCTCCACCTATTATTTTTATCGTGAGAAGCAGCGTCTGTTGCGCAGGCCCGGCCTTGGACGCCGAGCCTGTCGGGCCTCAGCGGCCCTGCAGCAATTGAGTGACCCAGTCCGGCGCCAGCTCGGGCAGCGGCTCGCCGCCGTCGCGGCAGCGCACGTAGTGGTCAATCACTTCGCGGCGCTGCTCTTCGTAAACACTCTTTTTTTCCGATGCTTCGAGCACCTCCAACAGGCGTGCCCGCGGCACCACGGTGACGCCGTCGTAGTCGCCGAACACCAGATCGCCCGCTGCCACCTCGACACCGGCGCAGGTCACGGTGGTGTTGATCTTGCCGGGCCCCTGCTTGCCCGGACTGCGCTGCATGAAGCCTTTGGCGTAGACGGGGATGTCCAGTTCGGCGAGCGGCACCTTGTCGCGCACGCAGCCATCGATGACCAGCCCGGTGAGCCCGACGGCCTGCGCAGCGCCCGCCATCAGGTCGCCGATGTAGGCCCGCCCAGGGTAGCCCTTGCCGGCGACCACCAGCACATAGCCCGGTTGTCCCTGATACACGGCCACGTGAATCGGAAAGTTGTCGCCGTCTTCGGTGTCGACGGTGTACGCGGTGCCGAGCATGATCTTGCGCTCGTCGAGCGGCATCAGGTCGGCGTCCATGGCGCCGTTGCGGGCGATGCCCAGCTTGGCCATGCCATCGCACAACTGGGCGGGACTGAGCTTGCGGAATCGGTCGAGCAGGTCTTGGGGGATCAGTTCAGGCAGGGGCAGATAGTGTTCGGTATTCATGGGGTTGTCCTCAGCGATGGTTGACCAGGTGGCGAATGGCGGCGCGGTAGTCCAGTTCGCTGCCGTTCTCGCCCAGTTGCGTGTGCCAGTCGGTGGCGGCGAGCTTTTCCAGCTGGCGATGGCTGGCCCGGGACATGGTGGCGTCGACCCCGGCGTCTTCGAGGGTGGCGACGACGTCGTCCATCTCGGCGCTGCGGCGCTTGGCGTGGATCAGGGTGCGGGCGGTAAAGGTGTTGGCCAGTTGCTCGACGGTCTTGCCATCGAGGGATTCGCCCAGCGACTCGACCAGGGTGTCGAGCACGCCGAACTTCTCCCCCGCCTGAAAGGCTTCGATCAGCAGTTGCGGCAGGCCTTTCATCACCACGCTTTTGAGCATCTTGATCGCCGACGCGGCGCCCGCCTCGGCGTCGAGCACGGTCAGGCGCATGCCGTGGGGCGTGAACGCTTCGGCAAAAACCGATGCGCCCTTACCTGCCAGCAACATGGGCACGCGATGATTGTTGCCGGGTACCGTACCCATGACCGCAGCGTCGCAGAACGCCACGCCTTCGGCCTTGGGCAATGCATCGATGGCTTGCTTGACGGTGGGTGCGGCCGAGTTCATGTCAACGTAGGTTTGCCCGGCAACGAGCAGCGGCAGGATGCGCTCGGCCACTGCCAGGGCGCTGCTGGCGCTGGTCAGACAGAGGATGAAGCGGGCGCCTTGACAGGCGTTTTCCAGAGAGTCGAAGAGCGTGACTCGTGTGTGCTCGGCGCGCTGGCGGATCGCCGCGCCGCGCTGGGGATCGTCTGCGTGGGCATCGTAGGCGCCGAGTTGCAGATCGGCTTGGGTGTGCAGACCGGTGGCCAGGTGGTAAGCGGCCTCGCCAAACCCGATGAAGACCAGTTTCATCCGTGTGTTCCTTCTTTGTATTGTTATTGAAGGAGTGGGAGCAAGGCATGTGCCAAAGTTGGCCGACCGAGTGTTTATTCAACAGGATCAGGGAGTTAAGGTCGGTGGGAATACAGGACTGAAGTCCGCTCGCGTGCAGGGTAATTTCACTTGATTGCAAAAGCTTTCATCAGCCCCTAACGTGCAATGCGTGCCATCGATCCATGACAACTCCAACAAGAAGGACGCCTCCCATGCAGGGCAAACTGGCTGTCATCTCCCCCTCCACCACCCTTACCGCCGTGATGAACCAGGTATTGGAACGACGCGGCCTGACCGTGGCCGTGGTGGAGGCCGCGCAGCACCAGGCGGTACTGATGGCGCAGCAGGCGCTCGACGCGGGCGCCAGTGTGCTGATCAGCCGCGGCAAGACCGCCAGCGTGCTGCGCGAGCGCTTCCAGGTGCCGATCGTGGAGGTGCGTCATACCTTTTTCGATTGCATCAATGCCTATCACCAGGCGCTGAAGGTGTCGGAGCGAATCGCCTTCCTCGCCACTTCGGACGGTTACGCCGCCATCCTGGAAAAGGCCCGGCCCTTCATGCCAGCGGTGACCATCTGCTCGATCGACCCGTTCGGCAGCGCCCAGAGCACCGACCTGCAACTCGACCGTCTGCAGGCCGAAGGCATCGAAGTGGCCATCGGTGGTCTGTCGCTGGAGCCGGCCGTGAGGGCACGCGGCCTGCGCTACGTGATGTCCGAGGCCGATGCCGACGCCGCCGTCGATGCCATCGATGAAGCCCTGCACCTGCTGCGCATCGAGCAGGAGCGTCTGCACAAGCGGCTGGAACTGCAGGGCCGCTACGAAATGATCCGCTCCATCCTCGATTGCGTGTCCGAAGGCATTTTCAGCATCGACAGCGACGGGGTCATTACCAACATGAACAATGTCGCCACCCAGTACCTGGGAGCCGTAGGCTGTGGCGACAAGGTGGCCGGTCTGCTGCCCCAGGATTACTTCGCCCGAGTGCTGGACAAGGGCGAGGCGGTGCGTGGCGCCCTGATCAACCTGGGGCGCCTGTCACTGACCCTGAGCATCGCGCCGATCACCTTGGGCCAACAGGTGATCGGCGCCGTCGCAACCCTGCAGAAGCAGACCGAAATCAAAGCCATCGAGCAGAAAATGCGTCGGCAACTGGCGCGCCAGCACGTGGCCGAGAACACCTTCGCTTCGATCATCGGCAGCAGTCCGGCGCTGGCCAAGGCCAAGCGGCTGGCGCAGACCTTCGCTGCGGTGGACAGCACGGTGATGATCGAAGGCGAAACCGGGACTGGCAAAGAGTTGTTCGCCCAGAGCATCCACAACGCCTCGAAACGCCGCCACGGACCGTTCGTGGCGATCAACTGCGCAGCCTTCGCGCCTGGCGTGCTGGAGAGCGAGCTGTTCGGCTACGTGAAAGGCGCTTTCACCGGCGCCCTGGCCGAGGGCAAGGCCGGTGTGTTCGAGCTGGCCCACACCGGCACGATCTTTCTCGACGAGATCAGCGAAACATCGGCGGAGATCCAGCTCAAACTGCTGCGCACCCTGCAGGAGCGCAAGGTCGTGCGAATCGGCGACGACAAGATCACACCGGTGGACATTCGCATCATCACCGCCAGCAACAAACGCCTGCCGCAGTTGGTCGCCCAGGGGTTGTTCCGCGAGGACTTCTTCTACCGCATCTGCGTGCTCAAATTGCAACTGCCTGCCCTGCGCGAGCGCCGTCAGGACATTCCGGAGCTGGTCACGCACCTGCTGGCCAGCTCAGGCATCCCCGCTGCGCCCCCTGGCCCGCAGCTGCTGGCGCGGCTGAGCGCCCACGAATGGCCGGGCAATATTCGTCAGCTGGGCAATATCGTCGAACGTCTGGCGGTCATGAGCCAGGGCCGCGACATGAGCGGCGCCTGGCTGGAGGAAGCACTGGAAGACTTGCCCCCGCCCGCCCCGGCCACCCCTGGACTTGCCCGCAGCGAGCAGCAGGTGCTGCTCGACACATTGCAGAGCGTGCGAGGCAATCGCGAACAGGCGGCGCGGCTGTTGCAGATCAGCACAACGACCCTGTGGCGGCGCATGAAGAAGTATCAGGCGGCCGACCCGGAGGCCTTCGCTGCGACCCGTCTTTACGGGCCGCAGGAATCATCGGTGAAGGGCTAGCCTGGGGCTTCAGGAATAGACCTGGACGCGCTGGCGGACCGGCTGAGCTTGGCGTACAGGCTGCTGCTGACGCGTCAGTTGCGCCTGGACCACGGCCACCGCATCCAGCACGCGGTGCGTCCAGCGTTCGTCATCGGGACGAACCACGACCACGCGAAAGCCGTGCTCGTGGCCCTCGCTTTCCACGCCTTCGGAGTCGTCGACGTGCAGGTCGATATCGAAGGCCGGCGGAAACTTGGAAGGCGACAGGCTCATGCCATGGCTGGCCAAGGCCCGACTGTGGACCTCGCTGTTGACCACGCCATCCACCCGAATACCGTGCAGCAGCAGCCAGCGCTTGATGTAGGCCGGCGTGCGGCCCGACGAGGTGTACACCCAGATGCTGCAACCCTGACGGCGCAGTTCACGGGTCAAGGAGCGGGTGCCGATACGCAGTGGCTCACCCAGCCAGCGGTGGACAAAGCCCGGCAGCCAGCTGCGCTCGGCCTCGCTGTGATGGGGCAGGCATGCCAGGGTGTCGTCGATGTCGAATGAAATACGCACGCGCGGACGGTTGAACGGATTCATCGGAATAAGACCTGTGATCGCTTGCCACATCGGTTTGAGCCACGTTTGTCGAGTGTCGGATTCATCGTCCCCTGCCCTCATGCAGCGCCAGCTGCTTGTGAGTGAGGAAGAACTTTTTCGGGTCCGGCGCCTGTTCTTCGAGAAAGGCGGCGTACTTCTTCTTGATCTTGGGCAATTCGTAAAGCGCCTTGACGCCATGCTTGGCGGAATTGCGGATCACCGACGAGGGGTTGAAATAGCCCGGCGCATTATCCACCGAGAGCACGAAAGGTGGTAGCCCTGCGCGGATCAGCAGGTAGCTGACGATCAGCGAGCCGGTACGGTTGTTGCCTTCGATGAACAGCTGCGGCTTGCTCAGAATGCGCACGTATACACCTGCCGCACGCTTCCAGACCGACTCGCTGCGGTAGGTGCAGTACCAGTTGTAGAGGTCCTTGATGCCGCCTTCGGTGTTGTTGAAGAAATGCTCTTCCGTGGCGACCAGGTGCTGGGCGAACTCGACGCGGCGCGCCGGATCACGCCCGCAGAGCACGGTGGCGTTGATCTCCAGCATGAGGTTGACCTGTTGCAGATCGAACAGGTCCACCCCCTGCGCCACGTAGTCGTCGACCAGGGCGTAGCCGGCCAGGACGTTCTCCACCACCTCGTCGGTCAACGGATCACGCTGCTCGGTGAAGTGCTTGCTGAGCTCGGCGAAGCGGCCCTGCACTTCACGCAGGGCTCGTTCGATCGCGGCCAAATCAAGACGACGGGTTACCGACATGAATGATCCTGAATCCTTGAGGAGTGAGGCAAAACGAGGGGCTTCCTGCCATCGGTCAGCTGAACTTGCCGCTGATGTAATCACCGGTCATCTGTTCGCGCGGGTTCTCGAAGATCTGCGCGGTCGGGCCCATTTCCACCAGGTATCCGGTGCGCGTGCCCTGGGAGATGTCCACCGAGAAAAACGCGGTCGTGTCGGCGACGCGGATGGCCTGCTGCATGTTGTGGGTGACCAGGGCGATGGTGTAGTCCTTCTTGAGCTCCACCATCAGTTCCTCGACCCGGCGCGTGGCGATCGGATCGAGTGCCGAACACGGCTCGTCGAGCAGCAGCACTTCGGGCTCGGTGGCAATGGCGCGGGCGATGCACAGACGCTGTTGCTGGCCACCGGACAGCGACAGCCCGCTGACTTTGAGCTTGTCCTTGACCTCGTCCCACAGCGCGGCACCCTGCAACGCGTGCTTGACCCGATCGCCCAGGTCGCCCTTGTAGCGGTTCAGCCGCAGGCCGAAGGCGACGTTGTCGAAGATGCTCATGGAAAACGGGTTGGGCTGCTGGAACACCATGCCGATGTAACGGCGCACCACCACCGGGTCTACGCCCTTGCCGTATACGTCCTGACCCAGGAAGTGCACGTGGCCTTCGAAGCGAAAGCCTTTCACCAGGTCGTTCATGCGGTTCAAACTGCGCAGCACGGTGCTCTTGCCACAGCCCGAGGGGCCGATGAAGCCGGTGATCTTGTTCTTCTCGATGGGCACGTGGCTGTCACGCACGGCCATGAAGTTGCCGTAGAAAATCTTGTCGAGCTTGCAGTCCATGACCACAGGTGCCTGGGTCGCGAACGGGACGGCTTTTTGCACGGATAGTACACTCACAATATAGGTGCTCCCATTCTCAGAACTTGGGCTTGCCGAAAACACGACTGACAATGTTCACAAACAGCACGATCATCACCAACACGAGGGAGGCCGCCCAGGCGAGCTCCAGCTGGTTGTCGAAGGGCATGCCGGAAAAGTTGTAGATCAGTACGGCCAGCGACGCGGTGGGGTTCATGACCGCCAGGCTGCCGTCGTGGTAGATCCAGTAGTTGCTGAACAGCGCGGTGAACAACAGCGGCGCGGTTTCCCCGGCGGCACGTGCCACGGCGAGCATGACCCCGGTGAGGATCGCCGGCATGCCGGTGGGCAGGATGATCTTCCAGATCACCTGGGAGCGTGTGCAGCCCATGCCATAGGCGGCGTCCTTCATCACCTTGGGCACCATCTTCATCGACTCTTCGGCGGTCAGCACCACGATCGGCAGCATCAGCACCGCCAGGGCCACACCGCCCGCAGGGGCCGAATAGGTACCGGTGGTCATCACCACCAGCGCATAGGCGAATACCCCGGCCAGGATCGACGGCAGCCCGGTGAGCATCTTCGCCGCAAAGCGCGCGGCGTTGGCCAGCTTGCTGTCGGGACCCAGTTCGGCCAGGAACACCGCCGCCATGATACCGACCGGCACGGCGATCGCCGCAGCGATGCCGACCATCACGAAGGTACCGGCCATGGCGTTGCCGAAGCCGCCGCCGGTTTCGAAACCGGTGGGTGGCAGTTCGGTGAACACCTCGAGGCTCAAACGCGCCCCACCGCGGGTAATCAGCATGTACAGCACCGACAGCAGCGGCACACTGGCAATCAGCGCGCCCGCCCAGACCAGGGTCGTCAGCACCAGGCTGCGCAGGGCGCGGCCTTCGAACTTGCGTTGCAGACTGGGCAAGGCGGCGGTGGGCGTGCTCAGGCTGTTCATCATTTAGTCCCCCGTTGTGCGTAGACCATGAGCATGGAGCCGATGACGTTGACGATCAGGGTGATCAGCATCAGCACCAGGGCCGCGTACATCAGCACTTCGATCTCGCCCGGTCCGGCTTCCGGGAAGTTCAGCGCCAGCAGGGCCGCCAGCGTGTTGGCCGGTGCGAACAGCGACAGCGAGATGTTGTTGGCGTTACCCACCAGCATCGCCAGGGCCATGGTTTCACCCAGGGCCCGGCCCAGGCCCAGCACCAGCGAGCCGAAGATGCCGGTCGCGGCAGACGGCACCATGACCTTGAGGATCGCTTCCCAGTGGGTGGTGCCCATGCCATAGGCCGCTTGCTTGGTTTTCATCGGCACGGCGGTCAGGGCGTCCTGAGACACGGCAGCGATGGTCGGTAGAATCATGATGGCCAGCACCAGCGCGGCGGGCAGCAGGCCCGGTCCGCTCAGCGATGTGCCGAAAAAGGGGATCCAGCTCAGTTCGGTGTGCAGCCAGGTGGTCAGCGGACGAATGGCCGGGATCACCACGTAGATGCCCCACAGGCCGTAGACCACGCTGGGGATGGCCGCGAGCAGTTCGACGATGGTGCGAAACACGGAAGCCAGCTTGGCCGGAAGGAAATCCTGGGTCAGGAAGATCGCCATGCTGATGCCGAAGAAACCAGCGATGACCAGTGCGATGAAGGCGCTGTAGAGCGTGCCCCAGATGGCTGGCAGAATGCCATACTTGCCCTGGTTGACGTCCCACACGCTGCCGAACAGCACGTCGAAGCCATGTTTTTCCATGCCGGGCAGTGCCTTGCGCCCTACTTCGAAAATCAGGGCAAATACCACGGCCAGAATCAGTACCACACCGACGCGCGCAAGCGCACGAAACGTGCGGTCGACCAGAAAGTCCTTCGTCGAAGGCGGCTGGCAGGCTGAGTCCGGGTTATCCGGTACAACGAAAGGGCTGTTCATCGATAAGTTCCGGGGTGTGGAAGAAGACCTCGCCGGCCAGGGCCGTCAAGCCATTGCCGAGCGAGGTCCCGCGTCTGTCACTGAATGTTGGCGCTGGCCTTGCGAACCTGCTCGACAACCGACGGCGGCAGCGGGATGTAGCCCATCGAGTCGGCGATCTTCTGGCCTTCGGTCAGGCTGTACTCGATCATGTCGCGCATGGCCTTGGCCTTGGCCGGGTTGCCGTTGTCCTTGCGGAAGATCATCCAGGTGTAGGTGGTGATCGGGTAGGACTTCTCGCCCTCGGGGTCCGGCAGCCAGGCCACGAGGTTTTCCGGCATCTTCACCGCGGCCAGGGCCTCGGCGCCGCTCTCGGCGTTCGGAACCACGTACTTGCCGGCCTTGTTCTGCAGCACGGCGAAGTCGACCTTGGCCAGTTTGGCGAAGCCGTATTCGATGTAGCCGATCGCGCCCGGGGTCTGGCGCACGGTGGCGGTCACGCCATCGTTCTTGGGCGACTTGATGAACTTGTCGCTGGCAGGCCAGTTGACGGTGTTGCCCTCGCCCAGGTCAGCCTTGAACGCCGGGTTGATGGTCGCCAGGTGCTTGGTGAACACCGCGGTGGTGCCGCTGGAGTCGGCACGCACGACCACGGTGATCGGCATGTCGGTGAGTTTCAGGTCCGGGTTGGCGGCCACGATCTGCGGATCGTTCCACTTGGTGATCTTGCCCAGAAAGATGTTGGAGTAGACGTCGCGCGGCAGTTTCAGACCCTTGGGGCTTCCCGGCAGGTTATAGGCCAGAACGATCTCGCCTGCAGTCATCGGCAGCAGCTGGGCGCCTTCGGCGACCTTGGCGATGTCTTCATCTTTCATGGCCGAGTCGCTGGCGGCGAAATCGACGGTCTTGTTCAAAAAGTCCTGTACGCCCGCACCGCTCCCCTTGGACTGGTAGTCGACGGTCACGCCATCGGATTTCTTGCTGAAGTCCTTGAACCAGGTGAGGTAGATCGGGGCCGGAAAGCTGGCGCCAGAGCCGGTCAGGCGGATGCCGTCAGCGGCGAAAACCATGGAGCTGGCGCTGAGCGAAACGGCAACGGCGAGCGCGGCAGACTTCATCAAACTTTTCATCTAAGAAACTCACTGAGATAAAGGGCAACGGAACTGTGCACAGCTTTTGTGACGGTTTGATGAATCCGACGACCGGTGCAGTCGAATTCGCGCAAAACGGGGGCCTCAATCTCATTCACATGTTGTAACCTCCCCCGGCCCGTGCGTGCCCATCCTCGGTGGTCAGGCAAGGGCAATCGGTGTTTTCACGTTTCCGAGCTCCGCGCGTGCGGACCTCCGCTCAAAGAGAATCGAAAGATGCGGCAATCCATGATCAATCGTTGGTGTATGGGCTTGCTGGCCTTGTGCCTATGGGCCAGTGTGCCCGCCCTTGCCGAACCTGCGCCTGCCCCTGCGGCCAGCACCGACAGCGCGCCGGTCGAAGTCCTGGCCACGCCGGCGCAGCTCAGCGACCAGCTCGACCAGATCCGGCAGAAGGTGTCCACCGCCGCCAATGACGACCTGCTCGCCAGTCTGCGCCAGGCCGCCCTGCAGGTGCAGCGTCAGGCCGAAGCCCTGCTCGCCCGCCAGAGCGTGGACATGGGCCATCTGGACGACCAGCTCAACGTGCTCGGCGCCGCCCAGCCCGACGAGCCGCAGACCCTGACCGCGCAGCGTCGGACCCTGGTCAACCAGAAAAAAGCGCTGACCACCGACCAGACCGACACCACCGCCCTGAGCACCTCGGCCAGCGACCTGGCTGCGCAGATCCTCAACCTGCGCCGCAACCTGCTCGACACCCAGATCAGCACGCGCTCGGCCAGTCCATTGAGTTCGGCCTTCTGGTCCAGCCTGATTCGGCCCACCGAAGAGGACGTGCGAAAGCTCGGCGGCTTGTGGCAAGACGTCAGGCAAGTCTTCGACACCGCCATGGCGCCCGGCTCGCGCGGGACCTTCGTGATGATCGTGCTGTCCGCCCTGCTGGTGTGGGTGGTGGCCCGACGCCTGATCGAACGGTTGCTCGTGCGGGCCATGATCCGCTGGTTTCCCGAGGGTCGGTTGCGCCGCAGCACCCTGGCCCTGGCCACGGGATTGACCACAGTGCTGACCATCAGCGCCGCGACCTCGCTGCTGCAGTGGGGCATCGTCAGCCACTCCCAGCCCAGCGCCAATGTGCTCAACCTGATCGATCAGGTGCAGACGCTGATCCTGTTCTGCGCGTTCCTGGTGGGCATGGGCCGTGCCCTGCTGATGCTGCCCAATCCGTCGTGGCGTCTGCCCAACATTCCCGACCCGGTGGCCACCGCCATCGGTGGTCTTCCGGCCGTGCTGGCACTGTCCCTGATGGTGACCGGCACATTCGAGCGCATCAACAGCGTGATCGCCAGCAGCCTCGCGCTGTCGGTCGCGGTGAACGGCCTGACCGCGCTGCTGGTCGCGCTGATCTTCGTCTACGGCCTGGTGCGCGTGCGCCGGACCCGTCGCCGCTTGGCGCTGGAGCGCACCGCAGGCTTCGTCGGTCTGATCCCGTTCATTCTCGCGGTCTGGGTCGGCATCATCCTGCTGGGGTTGCTCAGCGGCTATCTGACCCTGGCCTACGTGCTGACCGTGAAGCTGTTGTGGATCGGCCTGGTGACCTCCACGGCGTACCTGCTGACCGTGTTCTTCGTCGACATCTGCGAAACCCTGCTGTCGCCCAAGCAGGCGGGCGGTCAGGCCCTGGGCGCCATGCTCGGGCTGTCGCCACGCCATCAGGCCCAGGCCAGCACCCTGCTCGCCGGTATCGGCCGGACCTTGCTGCTGTGTATCGCACTGATCCTGGCCTTCATGCCGTCCGGCTCGAACCCCAGCGAACTGCTGGCCAGCTTCGCCCGCCTGGACGTGGGCAGCAAATCCCTTGGCGATCTGAATATCGTTCCCGGCGACATCCTCCTGGCCGCGGTGCTGCTGGTCGGTGGATTGCTGAGCATCCGCATCCTGAAGAACTGGCTGGGTGATCGCCTGCTGCCGGAAACCAACATGGACGCTGGCATGCGCGCCTCGCTGGTGACGCTGGTGGGCTACATCGGCTTCGTATTGCTGGGGATCGGCGTGCTGTCGACGCTGCGCATCAGCCTGACCAACCTGACCTGGGTGGTCAGTGCGCTGTCGGTGGGTATCGGCTTCGGCCTGCAGGCGATCGTGCAGAACTTCATCTCCGGCCTGATCCTGCTGACCGAGCGGCCCGTCAAGGTCGGCGACTGGGTCAGCCTGGCCGGTGTGGAAGGCGACATTCGCCGCATCAATGTCCGCGCCACGGAGATCCAGATGGGCGACCGTTCCACGGTGATCGTGCCCAACTCGCAGTTCATCACCCAGAACGTGCGCAACGTGACCATGGGCAACGCCTTGGGTGTGGTGGGCATCACCCTCACCCTGCCGCTGGACACCGATGTCCTGAAGATCCGCGAACTGCTGATGACCGCCTACACCGAGCATGAAGCGGTACTCGCCGACCCGGCACCTTCGGTGACCTTCAAGGACCTCACCAGCGCTGGCCTGCTGATCAGCGTCAGCGGTTTCGTCAACAGCCCGCGCTCAGTCGGCGGCACGCGCAGCGACCTGCTGTTCACCATTCTGGATCGTCTGCGCACCATGGGCGTGGCGCTGTCGGCGCCGCAGAGCATGTTGCTGATCAACGACAAGGTCGACGCAGCGCCTGTGGAGGAGCCAAAGCCCGTGGCTTGAGGCCCGGCGCCGTTGGTCTGTCCCCGCCCAAGGCGAGGAAACCGTACCCGCGGCGCGAAGGTCGGTTCTGTAGCGGTCGTGTGCGCAAGCGACCGCTTGGTTCCGTCGCCTTCAAGGAGAAGCTGCATGACTTCCGTCCCGCCCGACCGTCCCACCGGACTCAACCCCCCCGAACTCAACCGTCGCTCACTGTGCAAGCTGCTTGCTGCAGCGGCGGGCACCGCGGCCCTCGCGCCTCAGGCCATGGCCGAGGGGTTCACGCCCCCTACAGTGGTGGACGTGGGCAAGGTCGAGAACGGCAGCGTGACCTTCCCGCCTTGGCGCGGTGCCGCCGACACGCCCTCCTCGCAACCGGATAGCCCATTGCCACCTGAGCAGCGCGTCGGCTTCGCCATCGTCGGCCTGGGTCGACTGTCCCTCGAGGAAATTCTTCCCGCCTTCGGTGAATCGCTGTACGCCAAGCCGGTGGCGCTGGTGTCCGGTACCCCGGACAAGCTCAAGGCGGTCGCGACCCAGTACGGCATCAAGCCCGAGGCCTGCTACAGCTACGAGGATTTCGAGCGAATCGCCGACAATCCGGACATCAAGGTGGTGTACATCGTCTTGCCCAATGCCATGCACCGCCAGTTCTGCGAGCGAGCAGCGGCCGCAGGCAAGCATGTGCTGACCGAAAAGCCGATGTCGGTGTCTTCCAGGGACGGTCAGGCGATGGTCGAAGCCTGCCGTCAGGCCAAGGTCAAGCTGATGGTCGCCTACCGAATTCAGTACGAACCCTACAACCTGCGCGCGCGCAAGCTGGTGCAGGACAAGCAGCACGGTCGCCTGGTCGCCTACACCGCGACCAACACCCAGACGGTGGCCGCGGACGGCGAGCGACAGTGGCGGCACAAGATGGACATGGCCGGCGGCGGTTCGCTGCCGGACATCGGTCTGTATTGCCTGAACACCGCCCGCTTCATCACCGGCGAAGAGCCGGTCGAAGTGTTCGCGCAACTGTACTCACCGGCCGGCGACCCACGTTACGCGCAGGTCGAGGAAACCGTTCAATTCACCCTGCGCTTTCCCTCCGGTACCTTCGCCAACTGTCTCACCAGCTACGGTGCGCGCGACGACAAGTACCAGCGCCTGAATCTGGAAAGCGCCTGCGTCGACATGCCCAATGCATTTCTCTATCAGGGCCAGCAGTTGTCCATCATCGAGCGCGACGGTGACGTGACCCGCAACGGTCGCCTGACCCTGCAACCCAAGAACCAGTTCGCCCAGGAGCTGGACCATATGGCCCACTGCGTGCTGCACGACCAGCAACCCTGGACGCCGGGGGAGGAAGGCGTGCAGGACCACAAGCTGATGGAAGCGATCTACGAAAGCGCACGCACCGGCCAGCCGGTGAAGCTGGAACCGGTGCAGGGCCTGGATCACTTCCGTGGGACGCCGCCCAAGCAGAGCTGAAGGATCGGCCTAGGGCGTGCAGGCGCACGCCCTTGTGCCAGTCCAGTCAAGTGGTCAGCTGCGTTCGGGTGAGAACAGCGCGTTGATGTCGGCGGTGATCTGGTTGTTGGCTCCCAGGTAGTCGATCAGCTCGGCAGCGCGACTGCCACGCAGGCCAGCCGTGGTGATTTCGCCGTCATACACATAGGTATACACACCGGACACCGCAAAGGCCTTGAGCTGGGCGATATGCCGTGCCTGTGCTGCCTGCGACTGCTGGAATTCATCGCTCTGGAAAAACTTCCGACGCGCCAGCGGACTGACGAATGCGATCTCCAGCACGGCCAGTTGCTCACGTACCGGTGTCGCGGTGTGGGCGACATCCGGCGCCGGCGGATGCATGCCATCGTTGTTGAACGGCGCGCACAGGTGCAGACGCACCTTGAGCACCGCGTCGCTGGCCGCCAGCAATGGGCCCAGCTCGTCGCGCAGGTACTGGTGCAGGCTATCCAGTGTGCCACGCGGGCTCAGGTGCAGATGAATGCGATCAGCCTGGTCCAGGCCATTCATCACTTCATCGCCGGTGCGGTTGACCAGATTGATCGAACCTTCGGGCAGATCATAGGCCAGGGTTTCCTCGAACATGTTCTGCTCGTCGCTGAACAACAGCGAGCTGGCGTCCTGAAACTGCTTTTGATCCGCTGCAGACAGAAAACCGATCTCCACGCCGCCGTCGAGTTCGTAGTCGCTGATTTCCTGGATGCCTTCGGCCAGGGGCCACAAGTGGGCATCCTGCTCGCGGGAAAGATGGTGCTGAATGTACAAACCCAGCCCTGGAAGGCGCGCGCACAGGGGGCCGTGCACATCGCGCCAGTAATGAGCGAAGACGTCGTGCGGTACCCGTGGTCGACGTTTGACAGTGGTATAGCTGTTGATTTCGATCATGCATCACCCGTGGAATTGGAAACAGTGTCTGTTCAGAGACCGTGGCTGGGCACGGGTTCAACTTGACTGCTCACGCTCCCGCAGGGGGAAGTGCTGCTAGGGGCTGGAAACTCGGTTGACGCTGGTAATGCCACCGTTCCAGATCATTTCGTAATGGGCGCCTCTGGATGATCGAGGCGACATGCCGGGGGGTCATCAATGCCCAGCAGTGGTTGCCCGGCGAGCGGACCGAATGGTACTGGAGGCCCGCTGCGCCCAGTTGCCGAAGCTGCGCACCCAGGACATTGGCAGCGCTATAGTCGTCGGGCGCATAGATAGCGTCGTGAAGCGACAACTCGGTGGCATCCCGACAGCCGCTGTCAATGAATGCGCAGACTAGGCTGCGGAATACGAACCGCTCGTAGTTCAAGCCCGCAACCTTCGCCCAATAGCGGTTCTGGTGATGGTGCACCTCGGCAATCGCTGTCTCGACCGTGTCGGCCAGGTACAGCACGCCGTAGCTGCCGTCACTGAAGCGCGAGCCGTCTGGGTTGACGTGGGTGAAGGGCGCGGTGGCATAGGAGCAGCCAACGATACCGAACGGGATCTGCTCCAACGGGATCAACTGTAGGATGCCGACCTCATTCTGCAGCCTGGGGTTGGTCAGCGCCTGAAGCCGGTAGAGCACTTCGAATTCTTCGGCATCGGCAACATCGTCGAACAGCGCAATGGGCGGAAACCTCGAGTTGATCAGACGATGGGCCTGCACGGCGGTGCCAGGCGAGGTGGGCAAGCGCGCCGCCGTCACCATTGCGCGCCCCGCAACGCATCGACGCGGCGGAAGGTTTCGTAGAGTGAGATGAAATCACCTTGGGCCATGATGTCGAGCGGTTTGCGGCCATTGAAGAAAGCATTGGCGTTTTCCATGCTCGGAAAGCCGTAGACGTTTTCCGGATTGTCGAAAATCGTGCGCAAGGCGGCATGGATGTTGAGCACGAAGCTGATGCGGTGCATCTGATCCATGTCCAGATTCACGGACCATTGGGCATCGCCCTGTCGGCCACGGGTGTACGTGCTGCGCGAGATACGCAGGATCTTGCAGGCCTGCTCGCCCGACGCCTGCCATCTGTCCAGGATGCGCAAGGCCGCGTGCAGACCTGCTACACACCGGTTACGGGTAAACCCGACATTTTGCGGGGAGGCAGTCATGGTCAAATTCCCTATGGGTCTTCAGACGCAAACTTAGCATCTAAAGGTCTATAGAATCAAATCATGGACACATCATCTAGCCTTTGGGCAATCGCTCGTGGTCGTTCAGCGCCTGGTACACCTCCTCGACCCATGGCTGCCAGTCTATGGACGGCAGCGCGATTGACCCGAGGCGTTGTTGCAGACGCTGCAACGCATCGGCCAGATCCATGGCGCCGGTCATGCGTGCAGCGCCTTGCATGCGATGCGCCAGAGCAAACGCCGGAGGCAACTGCTGGTTCTCCAGGGCTTGGATCAGCTCGCGCAAGTCGTCCCGACACGTAACAACCAGTAGTTGATCGAGGGCCTGCTGGGTTGTCGCATCGAGTGTCCATGCAGGTGGAGCGGCCCATTGCGGGTCCAGAGTGAGAAACTGACTGCACACCCGCGCCAGTGCTGCCAGTTGCAGGGGTTTGAGCAACACATCGTTCATGCCGTTGGCGTAGCAGCGTTCGACGTGCTCGGGGTCGCTGGCGCCGGAGATGGCGACGATGGGCAGGTGCGCGCTGGTTCCAGGCAGTTGCCGGATGCGCCGGGCCAGGGTGTAGCCATCGATGTCCGGCAGTTGGCAGTCCAGCAATATCAGGCCCAGGTCGTCCTGCTCGGTGATGGCGGCCAGGGCCTGTGCGCCAGTCACGGCCACGGTGCTCGGGTAGCCCAGCGTCTCCAGTTGCTGGGCGATGACGTGTTGGTTGAGTACGTGGTCTTCCACCACTAGCACCGTCTGGCGCAACGCCAGCGGCGCGTCTTGCACAACCGGCGCCACTGTTGTCGACACGACCGATGCAGGCGCTTCCAGCACCACGGGCAGGCGGCAGGTGATCTCGGTACCCCGGCCCACGATGCTGTGCAGGGCAATGCTGCCACCCATCAGTTGCACCAGCTCTCTGCAGATGGCCAGGCCCAGCCCGCTGCCACCGTAGCGCTCGGCCGTGCTGTCGTGGGCCTGGGTGAACGCATCGAAAACCTCGTTCTGGCGTTCCGGTGCGATACCGACCCCGCTGTCGCTGACCTCGATGGTGAGCTGTGCCGCCGAGCCGTTGTCGATCATCCTGCAGTCCAGGGCCAGACCGACCCTACCCTGGTGAGTGAACTTGACCGCGTTGGACAGCAGATTGGACAGGATCTGGCGCAGCCGCAGCCGGTCGATCCTGACCGACGCGTGATCCAGCCCGCGCGCGCGGTAGTCCAGGGTCAGGCCTTTGCGGTGGGCTTGCAGGCGATACAGTTCGGCGACGCTGCGGCCCAATGCAACGAGATCGGTGGGCTGCGGGTCCAGTCGCACGGCGCCCGCATCCAGGCGGGTGATCTCCAGCACATCGTCGAGCAGCTCGAGCAGGTTCACCGCCGAATCGTTGGCCAGGCCGACCCACTGCTGCTCGCGGGCACCCAGCCGACTGCGCGACAGCAATTCGATGGCCGACAGCACCGCGTTCATCGGCGTGCGGATCTCGTGGCTGATCATGGCCAGAAAGCGCGCCATGCGTCGTTCGCTGCGCTGCGCGCGCCGTTGTGCCGAGCGGGCACGGCGAGCCAGGGTGGAGAGCAGCAGCAACAGCAGGACACCGGCGACGAATTCGGGCCAGTAATACTGGGCCAAGGTCTGCCAGGTCGGTGCGCCGAAATCAGTCTGCACCAACCAGCGGTCGTAGATGTCATCGGTGGCCTTGGAGGTCAGGCTCTGCAACGCCTTGTCGACGATGCTCAGCAACAACGGCTCGCTGGGCGACACGCCCATGGCCAGCACCACCGGCATGTCGGTCACCACGCCGGCCAGGTGCAGGCGGCCGGCATACTTGCGGCGCAGCACCGGTTGCAGAACGGCGTCCAGGCCGATCGCCACGTCAGCACGCTGATCGGCCACGGCGGCCAAGGCCTGCTCGGCGTCGCCGATCAACAGCAGGCGGACGTCGGGATGGTGCTGGCGAAGGTGATTTTCATAGCCGCCCCCGCCCTTCACCGCCACCGTCTGCCCGGCCAGCCGGCTGGCAGTGAACAGCATCGGCGTGCTGGCGCGGGTGATGGCCACCGTTGCGCCAAAGAAATACGGTTGGCTCAACAGGATCTGACTGCGTGGCTGCGCACCCAGGAGCCGCTCGGACACCGCCGAGGCCAGCATCAGTCGACCAGAAGCCAAGGCCTGCTGCGTCGCCTGCCAGTCGGAAGTGGGTACGCGAACCAGGCGCAGGCCGGTGCTGCGCTGAATGTGATCGATGTAGTCGCGGGTCAGGCCGCGGTGCTGGCCGTTTTCTACATACTCGATGGGCCAATAGGGATCGACCGCGTACTCCACCACCGGGTTGTCGCGGATCCAGGCACGCTCGGGCTCGGTCAGCGACAACGCTCGGACATCGAGCGCTGCACTGCAGCCCAGCGCGATCAGGGGAATGACCCAAGCCTTCATGATGCAATTGCCCGTAGGGTGCGTACGGGCAGACTAGCAGCGCCGAAGCGTGACAGGTTTTTAACGTTTCGGCAGGTTCTGCAAGGATTTTTTCAGCGGTCTGCATGCCGCTCGAAGCGTCGGCAGCGAAGGCTACTGGCGCTGTACCACGGCCATCTCCGAGGCCGGCGCCAGGCGCGCGGCAATATCGACGGACAGTGCCTGGGCCGCACTCCAGCGCAGGTGGATGGCATCGACGAAGGCCGTCTCGCTGATCCGGTGATCGGTGTCGGCGTTCCAGAACTGCGCGCCGCTGTGCGCCAGGGTCTGGCGCAATCGGCTGTCGAACTCGGCCAGCAAGCGGCCCCGGCTTTCGTGTTCGGCTTTCCACTGCGGATGCAGCGGCGTCGCCACCACGGTCAACGGGCGCCCTTCACGCTTCAGGCGCTGGGCCAGGCTGTCCAGCGCCGCGAAGCAGGTCGGGTCAAGCGGTTCGGGCTGGCCGTAGAGCAACTCACGGGAATTCTGTGTGTCGAGCGGGCCGTCGCCGTAGCGGTTGAACACCAGTGGATCGAACTCGACCTGCCCGGCACGCTGGGCCTTGACCGTACGCGCGTTGCGCAGCAACGAGCCGGGGCTGAAGTAACGCATGTAGGGCAGCCACGCCGAGCCTTGTCCATACACATAGGCATCGGCGTCGCGGCGATCGAAAACAGCGGTCGCGACGGTGCTGCATCCGGCGAAATCCAGCGGATCGACGATCATCAGTACCTGCTCGACCGTGGTTTCGCGGTCCAGCAGCCAGTTGGCGACGTACACCGACTGGTTGGCGTGCAGCCCGCAGAACGCGCCGTTGAGTGGCCGCACGCCCGGCGCTCGTTCAGCCACGGTCTGCCCGTCGAAGTGGCGCCAAGCCACCGAGGAGCCGATCACCAGCACGTTGGGCGTCGGCACCGGGTGCTCACGCATGAACCCCAGTTTCTCGTCGGCGCACAGGCTGTTGGAGAATGCCGGCGGCGGCAGGTTGCCGGTGACGCGCAGGCCCAGGATCAGGCTGGCGAACAGCGCCAGACTGCCGAACAGCCCGACACCCATCCAGATCAAATAGGCAGGACCCATGGCCGCCCGATCGGCGGGCGCCGCTTGTGGCTGTGCGGTGGGTTGCATGGGTCAACTCCCGGAACGTTTGCTTTCGATCAACTGGACGAATTGTCCGACGTTGCGCAATGACTCCAGCTCCGCGGTGCGGAACTTGATGCCGAAGCGTTGCTCGGCGGCGACGATCAGCATCACGTGCATCTGGCTGTCCCAACCCTCGACCTGGTCGGCCGTGGTGTCGTCGTTCAGCTCCAGGCTTTCATCGTCGAACAGGTCACGGAACAGCTCGGTCAGTTCCTGCAATACGGTCGTGGTTTCAGTCATGGCGGATCTCGATGTGGTGGTTGAAATGAGGAGGAGTCGCAAGCAAGTAACGCCAGAACGTGGCGGTCGAGGCAGGATCGGGGTTCGGCTGGTGAACGAAACCCAGTTGGGGGTAATGCTCGGCGACCAATGGCGTTGCGCTCACTCGGGCGATACTCGCCGATCAAGGCGCGATAGCCCGCGTTCGTGGCGTATTGGGAGAGCGCTTGCAGGGCCGCCTGTTCAGCCTGGCGCCCCAGCACGCGACAGCTCATCAGCCACGTGTCGATGAACAATTCGTCGCTGGCCCAGGCCGCATCGGCACGTGCCAGCACGACGCTGATCAGGCCGTTGTCACCGAACTTGTCGGTCAGGCGCAGGCTCAAGGCCAGTGCGCCTGGGCTGTCTGCCAACTGCTGCACTTCTGCCTCGCTGTAGCGTCGGGTCGTCAGGTTGAACTGATTGGTCTTGTTGATCAGTTGCGTGGCCCGCGCCCGCTCGGCAGCGCCTATGGGCCGCACCTGCATGACCATCTGCAGGCCCTTGAGGTAGCCGACCATGTCGGTGGCCTCGGCCATGGCGGCCTGACGCTCGCTGTTGGCCCGGTAGGTCTGCACCCGGGCACTGTCGTCGGCGGTGAAGGCGATGGCCTCGAAGTAACCCGCCGCCGCGACCCGCGCCGGGTAGTCGGCGACGTCATCGGGCAGCTCCGGAACGGCGACCTGGGGCAACTCGCGGCGCACGATGTCACATTCGGCCGGGTTGTCGTCGACGAAGACCAGGCTGTCCAGGCCAATGTTCAACTGCTCGGCAATGCGCCGCAGGTTGCTCGCCTTGTCTTCCCAATTGGCTACGAACACCGCGATATCGCTGCGCTTGAGGGCCATTTCCGGATGACCGAAGGCGGCTTCGGCGACCTGCTGGTCGTTCTTGCTGCACACCGCCAGGATCACGCCGCGACGTGCCAGTTGCACCGCGTAGTGCTGGAAGGCCAGAAAGGCTTCGCCGGTGGCGCTACCCTGCCCCAGGTACAGACCGTCCACGCCATCGTCGCCGACCACGCCGCCCCACAGGGTGTTGTCCAGGTCCAGCACCAGGCACTTGCGCGACCGACCAACCACGGCGGCGGCAATGCGCGCCAACTGGTCGCCATACAGCGGTGCCCAGACCGGACTGACCAGCTGCTTGGCCTGATGCCAGCGCACCGGGTTGGCCAGGCCGTCACCGTACTGGCCGCAGGCAGCGCTCCAGGCCAGGTCCATGAGCAACACGCGGTCCTCGGCTGCGGCGCGGCGAATCTCGCTGTTGAGGCGCTCGAGCAAGGCCCGCGGCGAGCCCGGCACCTGCGCGTCGAAGTGTCCGAACAGCGCCGGGCCGGCAGGCACCCAGGTCTGCTGGATGACCTGGGCGGCGTAGCGATCGCGGGCCTTGCGCCAGAGCCCGCGCAACTCGGCGACGCGCGCCTGCACGGCGCTTTCGGCCTCTTGCGCACTGGCATGCAGAGGGCAAGCGGGAGGCGAGTCCAGGGCATCCAGGGCCAGCAGGATGATTTGCGGAGCGAAAGCCTTCAACGCCGGATCGTCGCCGAGCAACGCCTGGCGATACTGACCATAAGGCGCCAGGTACAGCGACACACCGACCTGACGTTGCAGCGCGGCGACGCGGATCCCCGGCAGCAAGTGGTCAACGGTGTGCGAGGCCAGCACGGCGACGCGCAACGGGGTGAAACCGGGCACTGCCGACTGCCCGTCACGAGCGAGCAGATCGATGCCCTCCCTGGCCAGGCGATCCAGGCGCAGGGTCAGGGTGAAATCGCGACGATAGCCGGCCAGCCGGGCGGCTTCGCGCAGGCGTGCCACAGGATCGCTCAATGATTTTGCAGAAGCGATCGCCGCGCCCAGGTCGGGGTGTTGTGCAAGCCAGGCTAACTGTTCCATCGTCGGCACCTTGATCTGTCAGAACTGAAAGTAGAGAAACTCGCTGGGGGCCACCGAAAACGCGGTGGCCAGCGCGAAAAAGGCCAGCACGCCGATCCCGGCACCGATCGCGGCGCTGGGCTGCCAGGCGCTGGCCGGCACTCGGCGCTGCAGCCAGTGCAGATCCGGCTTGGCATTGAGCGCCGTGCGGAAATGCCCCATCCACTGCTGGAGGTTGGGCAGCGACCAGACGAATGCCAGCAGGGCCGCGATCATGATCAAGCTGCGCAGATGCTGGGCTGCCAACTGGGCGGGCAGCTCGCTCATGCCCAGCATGCCGCCCAGCACCGCCAAGGCGCCGGTCAGGCTGGGCGCGCGGAAGAACACCATCGCCACCACCACACAGACGAACGTCAACAGCACCGCCGGTACCCGATGGACCCAGCGATCGCTGTCCACCGCCCAGCCCCGGCGCGCTTTCCAGGCGCGCCAGCCATGAGCCACCACCAGGTAGAAGCCGTGCACCAGGCCGAAGGCCACGAACTGCCAGCCCGCACCGTGCCACACCCCGGAAATGAACATGGTCAGCACGGTCGGATAGGCCACCACCCCGCAGAACGTCCCCAGGCTCATCTTGCCGCGCTTGGGCATGGGCAGACCGGCAGCCATGCGCCGACGAGTGATGCGCAGCACGATGGGGTTGTAGATGTAGCTGGTGAGAAAGCGGGTCAGCGTCATGTGCCAGCGCGACCAGTAGTCGATGACATTGCGCGCCTTGAACGGGCTATTGAAGTTGGCCGGCAGGCTGATGCCGAACAGCAGCCCCAGCCCGATGGCCATGTCGGTATAGCCGGAGAAATCGAAGTAGATCTGCAGGGTGTAGCTCAACGCGCCGATCCAGGCGTCGTGCAGGGCCGGCACGGTACCGTCGGCGGCCATGGCGAAGACCGGGGCAGCCTTCTCGCCCATGGGGTCGGCCATGATCACTTTCTTGAACAGGCCCACGAAGAAGATACTGGCGCCGATGGACAGATTGACCAGGCGCGGCCGGAAGTTGTCGCCGTCGCGGAATTGCTCGAGCATTTCCCTGTGGTGGGTGATGGGCCCAGCGATGAGGTGCGGGAAAAAGGTAATGAACAGGCAGTAGTTGACGAAGTCGTGCTCGACCACCTCGCCGTCATGGGTGTCCACCAGGTAGGCAATCTGCTGAAAGGTGAAAAACGAGATCGCCAGCGGCAGGGTGATGTTCTGCAAGGTCCAGCCCAGGCCGAACGCTTCGTTGAGGCTGCCGAACAGAAAACCGGTGTATTTGAAGTACAGCAACAGCGACAGGTTGGCGGCCACCCCCAGGATCAGCAATGCCTTGGAACGGGTGCGCAACAGTTGACCGGCCAGCACGTAGTTGAACCCGATACTACCCAGCAACAGAGGCACGTTGGCGGGGTTCCACCAGCCGTAGAAGACCAGCGAGGCGAGGGTCAGCCATACCGCCGCCAGGCGCCTGCGCCCGGTTCCCGCCAGCACGAAAAACCCCAGCAAGACCACGGGCAGAAAACCGGCAATGAATACCATCGAATTGAACAACATCGGTATGACCCCGCGGCCTGGCGCGACGAATGAAAATCTTTTGAAACCCGGCGCTCCTACTTACGCACACGGCCAGACGCCCCACACAGATGCGGTAGCAACGGCGACATGACGGAGTACGGCTCTGGATGCGATAAAAGATCGGGGCACGAAGAAAGTTCACTGCCACCGACGAACGGAAAGAAGCATCTCCCAAACTTACGCAGCGTGCAAGTCTTGCGCGCCGTGCATGATTATTAACTCAGACGGCCTACACAAAGCTTATTAAATACAGTCAATTAGTTTTTTGACGCGGCGGATTTGGCGCACGGATTATTGACATATGACCACGACAAAACATTGACTTTCTTATAAATCAATGACTTAGGAAAATCCGCGGTCAAATGTAAAATTTTTGTCAAAAATCGTGAAAAGGCGCATTGACTTACAAGGCGACGCCACCTTAAATTCACTTCAACGCCCGTAAAACCTCGCTCCAGAGACTTTTCGAAGGCAAGAAGAGCGTCTAGCCGTTCTGGCGAAAGCGCCGTTTAGGCACATGAATGAGTTGACCCACTGCTTAGGCAAGGACCGGCGGTAGCTTTAACTTCCGATGACAAGAAGTTAAGTCCGGTATCGCGTGGGATGCGGTGTATCGAGAACAGTGTCAAAAGTGTCGTTGAATGCAAGTACGGAACATGCAGTGTTATTGCCTCGCTTGGAATTCGTTTCAATGCGCTCCGCTGCAGCACGCGGAAAACAGCGTTACCCATAGGCGGTGCAAACCCCCTCCTCTTTTCAAGCGAAGGCTTCCACATGGTCGATACACATCAACGACAATCGACGATCCTCATCGATGGCTACTCGTACCTCGAAGTGTTCTCCGGTGAGCAACCCTGCCCGAGAGAGGGCACGACCATCGTGACCGTGACCTATGGCGATCGCCTGGGCTACCTCGAACAGTTGGTCGCCGACGCTCTGAGCTTCACCGAGATCGACGAAGTGCTGATCGTCAGCAATGCCGCGACCGCCCCCGTGGACGAGCTGGCCGAGCGCTGGCCGGGCCGCGTGCGAGTGATCCAGCTGGCCGAAAACAGCGGCTCGGCCAATGGCTACGCGGTGGGTATAGAAGCTGCACTGGCCAACGGCGCCGAGTACATCTGGATGATGGACGACGACAACACCCCGACGCCCGCTGCCGTGGAGTTGCTGCACGCCGAGCTCAAGCGCCTGGAAGGCGTACACGGCAGCGCCCAGGTCGCGGTGCTGGGCTTTCGTCCCGGCCAGCAGGAAGACATCGCCCAGGGCGTGCCGCTGCGTTTCGCCACCCAGCGGCCGTCGAGCTACTTCGGTTTCCACGTCGCGCAGATCCCCTACAAGCTGTGGCGTCGTCGCCCCTGGGGCAAGCGCGGCAGCAAACCGGCCGCCATGCTCAGCCTGCCTTTCGCGCCCTACGGCGGCATGCTCGGCCATCGCAGCCTGTACGAAAGCATCGGCGTGCCGCGTCGCGAGCTGGTCCTGTATGTGGACGACACCGAGTACACCCGGCGCATCACCGCCAACGGCGGGCACCTGTATCTGCTCACCGACGCGGTCATCGATGAGCTGGAGGACTCCTGGAACAACAAGGCCAACACTCGCAACATCTATGAATCGTTCCTGCTCGGCAACTCGGATTTCCGCGCCTACTACTCGGCGCGCAACCAGGCCTGGTTCGACAAACACGTGTGGCTGGCATCGCCATGGATGTACCGCCTGAACCGCAAGATCTTCAATTCGCTACTGACTTATTTCGCTCATCGTCGCAACGCCGAGGATCGCCTGGCGCTGCTGCAGCGAGCCATTCATGACGGCGAGAACTCGAAGCTGGGCATGAGTTCTACGTTTCCACTGAGATGATGATGGCTGTACCTGATTTCGCTGTGCCCTGATGGACCTGCACACCCCAGGCGCCGTCCCCGACCAGGGATCGCGGACGGCCTGTTGTGCCTAGCTGTTTCCTGCTGTTCAACTATTCGAGAGTACGCCCCATGGACAAAACGACTGTTACCAGAATTGGTGTGAGCGGAACCGGCATGATTGCACGCGCCCTGGTCCTGCTTCTGGCCAAGCATTACAAGGACGTACAGGTGACGCGGGTCCTGACCCGTCGCCCGGTACGGGAGTTGGCGAATTTTCCGTTGGACGGCGTCCTCACCAATTCGCTCGATGATCTGATCGACCACAGCGACCTGGTGATCGAATGCAGCGGCGACGTGTGCCACGGCACGGTGGTGATCGAGCGCGCGTTCAGTGCCGGCCTGCGGGTCATCACGGTGAACGCCGAACTGCAGGTCACGACGGGTTCCTACCTTGCCGGCCAGGGTTTCATCACCGAAGCTGAAGGCGATCAGCCCGGTTCGTTGGCTGCGCTGCGTGAAGAGGCCATCATGATGGGCTTCGAACCGCTGGTGTACGGCAACATGAAGGGTTACCTGAACCACAACCCGACCCACGCCGACATGGCCTACTGGTCTTCGCGCCAGGGCATCAGCATCGAGCAGACCACCTCGTTCACCGACGGCACCAAGGTGCAGATCGAACAGGCGCTGGTCGCCAACGGTTTCGGCGCGACCATCACCCGCCAGGGCATGGAAGGCCTGCCATCGACCAACCTCGATGAAAGCGCCGCCGTGCTCGGCGCCCTGGCCGACGGCCTGGGTCAGTCGATCGTCGACTACGTCATCCCCAGCGGCTACGCCGCCGGCGGTGTGTTCCTGGTCGGTCGTCACGACCGTGTCCAGAGCCAGGCCCTGCAGTACCTGAAACTGGGCGCCGGTCCCTACTACGCACTGCTGCGCCCTTTCCACCTGTGCTCGCTGGAAGTGGGCAAGACCCTGCGTCGGGTACTCAACGGCGGCGGCATCCTGCTGAACAACTCGACCAACCCCACCGTGGGCGTCGCCGCCATCGCCAAGCATGCCATGCCGGCAGGTGAGCTGATCAGCCGTGGCATCGGCGGTTTCCAGCTGCGCGGCGAGAGCGTGATCATCGACCGTCACGAAGATCATGTTCCGATCGGCCTGATGAGCCATGCCATCATGAAACGCGCAGTGGAGCCGGGTCAGATGATCACCTTCGACGACGTCGAGCTCAAGCCCAGCCGTGCGCTGGACATCGTTATGCAGCAACGCAAGGGGCCGCGCATTCTGGTCGACGACCTGTCTCTGGTGACCGGTCGTTCCGCCGCGCAGCCGCTGTTCGCTGGCGCGGAAGCCGTTCTGGGCTGACGCCCTGCCCGCTTCATCACAAAAACCCGCTTCGGCGGGTTTTTGCGTTTCCGGGCTGCGCAACGCACTTGCCCGGATCGCGCATGAACTCTCTTGAATGTCTGAGCGCGACGCATGATTCATGCAAGACGTGCGCTGCCAGGCCTCGTTTTGGACATGATTTCGCCATCGCCGCGCCGTAGCATAAGTTCCGAGCGGCCTGCCAAGGCCGACTAGACTCAACCCTAGCGCTGCACCCACAACAACAAGATCAAGGGTAGTGACGACGTGAACGACTATCTTCCCCTCAGGCTGCATGTGCCTGAACCCAGCGGCCGTCCCGGCTGCAAGACGGATTTCTCCTACCTGCAACTCAGTGCTGCGGGCGCGGTACGCAAGCCTGCCGTCGACGTCGACCCCCAGGCCACCGCCGACCTGGCAGCCAGCCTGGTGCGGGTGCTCGACGAACAGGGTCACGCACAGGGCCCATGGGCCGAGGACATTCCCGCGCAGGTGCTGCACGACGGCCTGCGCGCCATGCTGACCACGCGCATTTACGACACGCGGATGGTCACCGCCCAGCGCCAGAAGAAAATGTCCTTCTATATACAGAGCCTGGGCGAGGAAGCTATCGGCAGCGCCCATGCGCTGGCACTGCGCAACGACGACATGTGTTTTCCCACCTACCGCCAGCAAAGCATCCTGATGGCGCGCAAGCTGCCGCTGGTCGACATGATCTGTCAGCTGTTCTCCAACGAGAAAGACCCGCTCAAGGGCCGCCAGCTGCCGGTCATGTACTCCTACAAGGACGAAGGCTTCTTCAGCATCTCCGGCAACCTGGCGACCCAGTTCGTGCAGGCCGTGGGCTGGGCCATGGCCTCGGCCATCCAGGGCGACACGCGCATCGCCTCGGCGTGGATCGGGGACGGCTCCACCGCCGAGGCCGACTTCCATACCGCACTGACCTTCGCCCACGTGTACCGCGCGCCGGTAATTCTCAACGTGGTCAACAATCAATGGGCGATCTCTTCCTTCCAGGGGATCGCCGGTGGTGAAGCGACCACCTTCGCCGGCCGCGGCGTGGGCTGCGGGATTGCCTCGTTGCGGGTCGACGGCAACGATTTCCTCGCCGTGTTCGCCGCCTCGCGCTGGGCCGCCGAGCGCGCCCGCCGCAACCATGGCCCGACCCTGATCGAATGGGTCACCTACCGTGCCGGCCCGCACTCGACGTCCGACGACCCTTCCAAATACCGTCCTGCCGACGATGGCCAGCATTTCCCGCTGGGCGATCCGATCGCACGGCTCAAGCAGCACCTGATCGTCAGCGGTGTGTGGAGCGAGGAGCAGCACGCCGCGCTGCAGGGCGAGATCGAAGCCCAGGTGGGCGCCGCGCTGAAGGCGGCCGAGCAGTTCGGCACCCTGGTCAGCGGTCGGGTCGCCAGCGCCGCGACGATTTTCGAAGACGTCTACAAGGACATGCCCGAGCACCTGCGTCGGCAACGTCAGCAGATGGGAGTCTGACACCATGAACATGCCTACAGAAACACGCATCGAGCAGCACAACAGTACGGCCATCATGAGCATGGTGCAGGCCATCCGATCGGCCATGGACGTCATGCTCGAACGAGATCCCAAGGTGGTCGCGTTCGGTCAGGACATCGGCTATTTCGGTGGGGTCTTCCGCTGCACCGAAGGGCTGCAGGCCAAATACGGCCGCTCACGGGTGTTCGACACACCGATTTCGGAAAGCGGCATCGTCGGCATCGCCGTCGGCATGGGCGCCTACGGTCTGCGCCCGGTGGCGGAGATCCAGTTCGCCGACTACGTCTACCCGGCCTACGACCAACTGGCGTCGGAGGCTGCACGCCTGCGCTTTCGCTCGGCCGGACAGTTCAGCGCGCCGATGACCGTGCGCATGCCCTGCGGCGGCGGTATCTACGGCGGACAGACCCACAGCCAGAGCCCGGAGGCGATCTTCACTCAGGTCTGCGGCCTGCGCACGGTGATGCCGTCCAACCCCTACGACGCCAAGGGCCTGTTGATCGCGGCCATCGAGAACGACGACCCGGTGATCTTCCTGGAGCCCAAGCGCCTGTACAACGGCCCCTTCGACGGTCATCACGACCGGCCGGTGACGCCGTGGTCCAAGCACGCCGCCAGTGCCGTGCCCGAGGGCTACTACACCGTGCCGCTGGACAGCGCTGCCATCGTCCGGCCGGGCAGCGATGTCACGGTGCTGACCTACGGCACCACCGTCTACGTGGCGGCCACTGCCGCCGAAGAAACCGGCATCGACGCCGAGGTGATCGACCTGCGCAGCCTGTGGCCGCTGGACCTGGACACCATCGTCGCCTCGGTGAAGAAAACCGGACGCTGCGTGGTGGTCCACGAAGCGACCCGCACCTGCGGCTTCGGTGCCGAACTGGTGGCCCTGGTGCAGGAACACTGCTTCCATCACCTGGAGGCGCCCATCGAGCGCGTCACCGGTTGGGATACACCCTATCCGCATGCCCAGGAATGGGCCTATTTCCCTGGCCCGACGCGTGTCGGCGCTGCCTTGCAACGTGTGATGGAGGTCTGAATGGGCACGCATGTGATTCGTATGCCGGACATCGGCGAAGGCATCGCGCAGGTCGAGCTGGTGGAGTGGTTCGTCAAGGTCGGCGATGCCGTCAGTGAAGACCAGGTCTTGGCCGACGTCATGACTGACAAGGCGACGGTGGAAATTCCCAGCTCGGTAGCAGGCACCGTGGTCGCGCTGGGTGGCGTGCCGGGCGAGGTGATGGCGGTCGGGGCGGAACTGATCCGCATCGAGGTGCAAGGCAGCGGCAATCATCACCAGGCCGATACGCCCGTGGCCGCGGCCGATCCCGAAGAAGCCGTCACAATGGCAGACGCCCCTGCGACACCGTCAACCGCAGCGCCGGCCCGAGCCGAAGTGAAGGCCACCGCCGCGCCAGGCAAACCCATCTGCGAGGCCAGTGCCCGACCGCTCGCCTCGCCCGCCGTGCGTCAGCGGGCACGCGACGAAGGCATCGACCTCGCCCTGCTGCGCGGCACCGGTCCGGCCGGGCGCATTCGTCACGCCGACCTGGACGCCTTCCTCAGTGGCAGCCGCACGCCACAGGCCGCAGCGACCGGCGCGCCTCGCACCGATGAAGAGCGTATCGCCGTCATCGGCCTGCGCCGCAAGATCGCCCAGCGTATGCAGGAAGCCACGCGGCAGGTGGCGCACTTCAGTTATGTCGAAGAGATCGACGTCACCGCCCTGCTGTCTTTGCGCGCTGACCTCAATGCACAGTTCGGCGACACCCGCGGCAAGCTTACGCTGCTGCCCCTGTTGATCCGCGCCCTGGTGGTGGCGTTGCGCGATTTTCCTCAGATCAACGCGCACTACGACGATCAGCAGCAGGTCGTCACCCGTTACGGCGCGGTGCACATGGGCATCGCCACCCAGAGCGACAATGGCTTGATGGTGCCGGTGTTGCGGCACGCCGAGGCGGCCGACCTGTGGTTCACCGCAGGCGAGATCAACCGCCTGGCGCACGCCGCGCGCAGCGGCAAGGCGGCGCGCAACGAGCTGTCCGGCTCGACCATCACCCTGACCAGCCTGGGCGCGCTGGGCGGCATCGCCTCGACACCGGTGATCAACCGCCCCGAGGTGGCCATCGTCGGGGTCAACCGGGTGGTCGAGCGACCCATGGTGGTCAATGGCCAGATCGCGATCCGGCAGATGATGAACCTCTCCAGCTCCTTCGATCACCGCGTGGTCGACGGCATGGATGCGGCGCGGTTCATCCAGGCGGTGAAGCGTTTGCTGGAGCAGCCGGCGATGCTCTTCGTCTGATCCGTTGACATGAACTATGCCCGGTAGCGGCGGGTCGACATCCCATTGACTCACCGCTACCAGGAGCTACCCCATGCCACATGCGCCATTGATCACCCTCAACGACGGTATCCAGATCCCACAACTGGGTCTGGGCGTCTGGCAGCTCGACGACGACCAGGCCTATGCCTCCAGTGTCGCCGCCCTGAAAGCGGGCTACCGCCACATCGACACCGCCATGATCTACGGCAACGAAGCCGGCGTGGGCCGCGCCGTGGCCGAAAGCGAACTGGCGCGCAACGAGATCTTCATCACCACCAAGCTGTGGAACACCGACCAGGGCTACGACAGTACCCTGCGCGCATTCGACGCGAGCATGGCCAAACTGGGCCTGGAGCAGCTCGACCTCTACCTGATCCACTGGGCGCTGCCCAAGAAGAACGCCTATCGCGAAACCTGGAAGGCCTTCGTGCGTCTGCAGGAAGAAGGCCGGGTGCGCTCCATCGGCGTGTCCAACTTCCATCCCGACCACCTGCAGCACATCATCGACGACACCGGCGTCACACCGTCGGTGAACCAGATCGAGCTGCACCCGGATTTCTCTCAGGTCGACCTGGTCAAGTTCTGCAAGGGCCTGAACATCGTCACCGAATCGTGGAGTCCTCTGGGCCAAGGCGGCGCCCTGCTCTCGCAGCCGGTGCTTTCGCAGATCGCCGAGAAGCATGGCAAGACCCCGGCTCAGGTTATCCTGCGCTGGCACACGCAGAGCCAGTACATCGTGATCCCACGTTCGAGCAACCCGGAGCGCATCGCGCAGAACCTGGACGTGTTCGATTTCACTTTGGACGATCAGGACCTGCAAGCCATCGCCCATATCCCGCAAACCGGTCGTCTGGGCCCCAACCCCGACACTTTCGACATGGGCGCATGACAGACACACTTCGCAACAGCTGTTAAACTGATCGCCTTCCAAAAAATCGATAGACACACCCCACGGCTTCCTGCCGCGGGGTGTTTTTGTGCTGAAAGGTATTGCATGTCCTTAACCGATATACGTCGCAACGTTCTTGCAGGTCTCACCTCCTCTTTCGCGCTGGTGCCCGAATGCATCGCCTTTGCACTGGTGGCCCAGGTCAATCCGTTGATGGGCCTTTATGGCGCATTCATCATCTGTACCCTCACCGCCTTGCTCGGCGGGCGACCCGCGATGATTTCCGGTGCTGCCGGGTCGATGGCCGTGGTCATCGTCGCGCTGGTGGTGCAGCACGGCGTGCAATACCTGCTGGCCACAGTGGTGCTCAGCGGCCTGATCATGGCGCTCTTCGGCCTGCTGCGGCTCGGCAAGCTGGTGCGCATGGTGCCGCACCCGGTCATGCTGGGGTTCGTCAACGGCCTGGCGATCGTTATCGCCCTGTCGCAGCTCGAACACTTCAAGACCCACGAGGGTCAATGGCTGCCGATGAATGAATTGAGCGTGATGGCCGGCCTGGTGCTGCTGACCATGGCCGTGGTGTACCTGCTGCCGCGCCTGACCAAAGCGGTGCCTGGCGCCCTGGTGGCGATCATCGGCGTGAGCCTGCTGGTGCAGTGGCTGCACCTGCCTACGCGGACCCTGGCCGACATGGCGACCATCGCCGGCGGCCTGCCCAGCTTCACGTGGCCGAGCGTGCCGCTGGACCTGGCAACGCTGAAGATCATCGCACCCTATGCCGCCCTGATGGCCATGGTCGGGCTGCTGGAAACCCTGCTGACCTTCAACCTCACCGACGAGATCACCGAGACCCGGGGTCAGCCCAATCGCGAGTGCGTGGCCCTGGGCGTGGCCAACATCACCTCCGGCCTGTTCGGCGGCATGGGCGGCTGCGCGATGATCGGGCAGACCGTGATCAACCTCAGCTCCGGCGGGCGCGGGCGCCTGTCCGGCGTGGTCAGTGGCGTGATGATTCTGCTGTTCATCCTGTTCCTGTCGCCGCTGATCGAGCGCATCCCGCTGGCCGCACTGGCCGGAGTGATGTTCGTGGTTGCCCAGCAGACCTTCGCCTGGGGTTCGGTGAGGGTGCTGGGCAAAGTGCCCGCCAACGATGCCGTGGTCATCGTGGCGGTGACCATCATCACCGTTTTCACTGACCTGGCCACCGCAGTGTTGTGCGGCATCCTCATCGCCGCGCTGGCCTTCGCCTGGCAGCATTCGCGCGACATGCGCAGCGACGTCCATGACAACGGCGACGCCCGCGTCTACACCCCCCATGGCACCCTCTTCTTCGCCTCGACCACGCATTTCCAGGCGCTGTTCGATCCGCAGAACGACCCGGACCAGGTGTATATCGACTGTCGTCACCTGCACATGGTCGATCATTCGGCCATCGCCGCCATGGAAAACCTGGCAGCGCGCTACGGCAAGTTCGGCAAGCAGCTGCAACTTCGCCAGCTGTCTGCGCGCAACCAGCGCCTGCTGGAACGGGCTCACGCGGCCGTCACTATCGCCTGAGCCCACGGCTCCTGCGCTGCGGGACCTGCTTCGAGCCCGGCGTTTGCGAACAGTACCTCTGTGCGGCTTTCCTACAAGGCCGCACCCTTGAGGCTTGAGAGTCGCCGGGAGAGGATGGTTGCAAGGCCGCCGGTCGCGGCTCGAGACCTGAGGAGCAGTGCCATGTGCTTGAACAATAAGGAGCGTTCCATTGCCATGGGTCATCGGCCCAAGGGATCGACGCGCGTACGGTCGGATCATGGATCATGAAACGCTGGCCGCTGGGGCTGCGGCATTATCGGATCTTGCTCTGGACGCTTCCGCTTTGTGGATGTCCTTGGATCACTTGGTGGGTGCGGTACTCGGCGCATGCCTGGTGGTCAGCCAGCAGCGAGCCAATAACGGCAAGCGAAAGTTGTGCAATCTGCTGATGGCAATCGGTGTCGGCCTGCTTTTTGCGCCAATGGCAGAGACCCACATACCCCAGCTCACTTGCGGCATCGCCGCTTTTGGTTGCGCATTGCTGGTGATTCCCCTGAGCCTGAAGTTGAGAACCTGGGTCCGGCGACTGGACATCGAACAGATCCTGCGTCGCTTCAGAGGCCCTTGAATCAGCTGCAATTACGCAGGCTGGCAACTTCTCGTTGAAGTTGACGCAACAACTTTCGATCCAGAGCCACCCTGTGAACGTGCTCTTGGTCCTGAGCATCGAGTCCCTGCAGTGTGGCCAGAATGGCGACGAGCGCATCATCGGCCATCAGGGCTTGCGGTTCCGGGACCATGGCACCGCGGCCCAACAGCAACCAGTCCAGGGAAATGCCATCGGTGCGCGCAAGATCCATGCACAAGGCATAGGGAATACTGGCGCGTGCGCGCCAACTCCCCAGTGTTTGCGGGCTGATGCCCAATGCCTTGGCCAGTGCTGCATCGCTGGGGGCTGCCATTAAGTGCTTGAGCCGGTCCAGCACTTGGGTTGCTTCAGAGGTACACACGTTGATAAGTTCCGCTTGACCCACTCAATTTGAGTATATTAATTTATTCGAATTGCATATAAATATTAACCCTAGTTCTCAAATCAAGGATATTCAAGATGCAGTCCTACAGCTTACATCCATCATAACGAAATTTCCTACGTGACGCGGTGACTTGGACTTAAAGCCTTTTATCCGCTCATTGTGCAATGGCAAGACGCAGGCAGCATCAGCAATTCATTCAGGGAAGACTTACTTAAATTTTGTAGTTGACTCGCACGTCTCGGCTTCAAGAGCACGCGCGGATCATAAGGTTTGAAAAATGAGCACTTACAAGATGGTATGCCCACACTGCAAGAACAGGATGCGCATCCGCACCAGCGAAGGTACGCATGTGTTCCTGCGCGTGGCTTACCTGCAATGCACGAACGAAATCTGTGGTTGGTCGGTGCGGGCGGAATTCGAGATGACCCATGAGTTGTCGCCCAGCGGCGTGGCGAATCCGGATATTCACCTGCCCAGCGCGCCCATCGCGCTGCGCCGTGCGGCGAGCAAGCCCAGTGAAACGGCGGGCGCTGCCTGACCTGCAAACCGGCTCGCGTCGAGCAGCGCGATCAGGCGCTCGACGCATGCCGGCGGGGATCGCGGCAGGTCACATTGCATGCCTGCCGCAGGGTTCGCCGAGGTCAACCCACAGGCGTCAGTACCTTGCGCTCGTCGTGGAAATAGCCCTGAATGTTGCTCCACACCAGATCACCCATGGCCTGGCGCGTCTCGTGGGTACCGCTGGCCAGGTGTGGCAGCAGTACGACGTTGGGCAAGTCGATCAGCACCTGCGGCACGTTGGGCTCGTCCTCGTAGACATCCAGACCGGCACCGGCGATACGTTTTTCCTGCAGCGCCTGGATCAAGGCCGGCTGATCGACAACGCTGCCTCGGGCGATGTTGACCAGAAAGCCCTTGCTGCCCAACAGGCCGATACGTTTGGCATCGATCAGCCCCTCCGTCGACTTGCCCCCGGGCACCGCCAGAACCAATACGTCGCAATCGCCGATCATCGCGTCCAGATCGGCGTAGTAGTGGTAACTGACGCCGGCCTTGGGCTTGCGGTTGTGGTAAAGCACTTCCATGTCGAAGGCGGCTGCGCGTTTGGCGATTGACTCGCCGATGTTGCCCAGGCCGACGATGCCGATCTTCTTGCCACCGATCTTGCTGGCCAGCGGAAACTTGCCCTGGGTCCATTGGCCTGCCCGCACGAAACGATCCGCCTCGCTGTAGCGACGCATGACATCCAGGGTCAACGCCATGGCAGTATCGGCCACGCAGTCGTCCAGCACGGCCGGCGTGTTGGTCACGACGATGCCGCGGTCGCGTGCGGCATCCACGGCGATCGAATCGTAGCCCACGCCGAAGCTGAAGATGGCTTCGAGGTTGGGCAGCTTGCCGATCACTTCGCTGCTGGCGCCCAAGGCACCCGAAGTGACGATGGCTCTGATTCGGTCGCCGTGCTGGGCAAGCCAGGCGTTCTGATCCGGCAGTTCCCAGAAACGGGTCGCATCGAAGTGGGTTTCCACCGCCTCCTGCAGGCTGGGCAGCAGTGCCCCGATGATCAAGACGGGAACGTCGCGGGTCGATGGCTGTGTCATGAAATCCTCCTGTTTGCATCGTTGGTATTGTTATCGTACCGCCACGCGGCGCAACGACGCCACGCAGCAATGATGACCGAAGTCATCGTACAACCTGCCCTGATGTAATGACAACCGCAGCCACCGCGCAGGGGTGCGGCGCAGTCAACGGTTGTGTGCTGAGCGTAACCCACTAGACTGCACCTACACGCCTATAAAGAAGCCGCTGATGGCAGATGACGCGCAGTATCGAATTGCCTTGAAGTCCGACAGTTCGGCCCAGCGCATGGCTATCCTGTTCGTGGCGCTGGTGGTGGTCTCGCTCATCGTCCTTGACGTCTGGCAGACCCTGACTGCGCGAGCACAGGCCTTGCGGGTCAGCGAGATCACCACCTCGAACCTGGCTCGCTCACTGGCGCAGCATGCCGAAGACACCATCAAGCAATCGGACACCGTACTGCTGGGGCTCATCGAGCGGATTCAGGTCGACGGCACCGCTCCGCCTCAGGTGCAGCGGCTGCGCAACCTGATGCAGGGGTGGACGCGCTCGCTGGCGCAGTTGCAGGGGCTGTTCATCTACGACAGCGAGGGGCGATGGATCGCCAGTTCCAACGCCGTCGATCCGCCGGGGCTGAACAATGCCGATCGCGACTACTTCCGTTACCACCAGGCCAGTCCCGACCCCGGCGTGCATGTGGGCCCGGTGATTCGCAGCCGTTCCACCAACGCCCTGGTGATTCCCGTGTCCCGGCGCTTGACCGGCGCCGATGGCAGGTTCGCCGGTGTGGTGCTGGCGACGTTGAAAGTGGACTATTTCAATCAGTTCTACGCCGGCTTCGACCTGGACGCTCATGGGGTCATCGCCCTGCTGCTCAGGGACGGCACCCTGCTGCTGCGCCGACCGTTCGACGAAAACGTCATCGGCAGCAGCCTGGCCAAGGGCAAGATCTTCAGCGAGATGTTGCCTCAGGCCGATCACGGCACATTGCTGCAGCGTTCGCTGGTGGACGATGTGGAGCGCATGTACAGCTACCATGCCTTGCGCAATTATCCGCTGGTGCTGGAAACCGCTGAATCCAAGGCTGCGCTGTTGGCCAGCTGGTACGAGAACCTGCTGCGCTCGGCTGTATTCGTGCTGGTGGTTGGCGTGGCCCTGGCGCTCTGCGCGATGACCTTGATCCGGCAGATCCGCCATGGTCTGCGTACCGAGGCGGAACTACGCAATGCCCACGCCGCGCTGCAGAAGCTGGCGATGCAGGACGGTTTGACCGGCCTGGCCAACCGCCGGCAACTGGATGCGGCACTGCCTGACGAGATTGGCCGGGCTCGACGCAACGCTCGCCCGCTGGGGGTGATCATGCTCGACATCGATCACTTCAAGCGCTTCAACGACCTGTACGGCCATCCCGCAGGTGACGAATGCATCAAGGCGGTAGGCCAGGCGGTGCTGGGCTGCGTGGGCCGGTCAGGCGACCTGGTGGTGCGCTATGGCGGCGAGGAGATTCTGGTGCTGCTGCCCGAAAGCGATGAAACCGGGGCCTGGCAGGTTGCCGAGAAGGTGCTGCTGGCGGTGCGCGCACTGGCCATTGCCCATGCTGGCAGCGATCTGGGCATCGTGACCATCAGCGCGGGCGTGCACGTGTGGCGCAACAACGACCCGGACGCGCGTGCCCAGAACCTGGTCGAAGCCGCGGACCAGGCGCTGTACCGGGCCAAGACCTCGGGCCGTAATCGTGTCTATCCGCTGCAGCCGTTGGTGGTGCAACGCTGATCGAAATCAGAGCATCTGCTGGTTGGCGGCCATCGACTCGATGACCATGCTCTTCTGGTCTTCGGACAGCGCGTCCCAGATGTGTACCTTGGCGTAGAAGCCGAGGCTGCCGAGGATATAGAAGCTCAACACGGCGATGGTCAGCAGCGTCAGCCAGGACCAGCGTCCGCCTTCGTCGACTTCTTCGAAGGTGGAGTAGCCGTTGTCGATGCGTTGATCACGCATGGACGCAAGGCTGGTGGTGACGCGTTTGTAGCAATAGGACAGCAACAGCAGCAACAGGCGGAGCATGGAAAAAAGGCCTCGGTGGGTGGCGGATGGCGATGAGTGCGCATCAGAAACGCAAAAAGCCCGTCTTTGACGGGCTTTTTTTATAGGTAATGTGCCGTGGACCCAATAGATCCCAACACTTTGGACGAATTTTAGGCAGCTTGACGGGCGCTGTAAACCGCACCGACGCGAAGAGGTATGACAACTTCGACAGCAAACGCGCGCAATCCTGCGAGCCAGAGCGCTGCGCGGCAGGGCTGCGGCACGCTGTCACACCGCTGACGCGGCTTGCGACCGCCGACCATCGACCGTGTCCCCCTGTAGCAGCGGCGCAAGCCGCGTCCGGCCTCACCGCGTCCATACAGACACACCGCACACACTGCCGACGCGGCTCGCGCCGCTGCTACAACGACCGCGTACCCCTGTAGCAGCGGCGCGAGCCGCGTCCGGGCTCACCGCGCTCATCCAGGCACACCGCATACACCGCCGACGCGGCTTGCGCCGCTGCTACACCGACCGCGTACCTCTGTTCCGGGCTCACCGCGTTCATCCAGGCACACCGCATACGCCGCCGACGCGGCTTGCGCCGCTGCTACACCGACCGCGCACCGCTGTTCCGGGCTCACCGCGTTCATCCAGGCACACCGCATACGCCGCCGACGCGGCTTGCGCCGCTGCTACACCGACCGCGTACCCCTGTAGCAGCGGCGCGAGCCGCGTCCGGGGGCTGCGTGTATTTGCGGATTCTCCGCGCGGCGCTTGTCGCTAGGCTTTTTGCAGAGGCAGCCTTTATCATGGCCACAGTTCCACATCAGAGCCGCCCATGAAGTTTGCCATCGCTGTCTACTCGCCCGCCCATTCGCCGGCCTCGCGGCGGGCGCTGCTGTTCGCCCAGGCGGTCTTGGCCCAAGGCCATCAACTGCTGCGGGTGTTTTTCTATCAGGACGGCGTGCACGCGGCGTCCGGCAATGTCGTGACCCCGCAAGACGAATTCGACACGGCCGCGCAATGGCGCGCCTTCATCGTCGAGCACCAGGTCGATGCGGTGGTCTGCATCGCCGCCGCCCTGCGCCGCGGCGTCCTGAATGAAGAAGAGGCCCGCCGCTACCAACGCCCGGCCGCCAACCTGACCGAACCTTGGCAACTGTCAGGGCTGGGGCAGTTGCACGAAGCCGCCCAGCAAGCAGACCGGCTCGTCAGCTTCGGAGGTCATTGAGATGGCCAAATCCATGTTGATCATCAGCCGCCAGGCGCCATGGGCTGGCCCTGCCGCTCGCGAGGCCCTGGACATCGCCCTGGCCGGAGGCGCCTACGACCTGCCGGTTTCGATGCTGTTTCTCGACGACGGTGTCTATCAACTGACGGACGCCCAGGCACCCGGCGCCGTGCAACAGAAGAACCTGGCCGCCAACCTGCAGGCGTTGCCGTTGTTCGGAGTCGACGAGCTGTTCGTCTGTGCCGCCAGCCTGGCCCGCCGCGGCCTGTCCGATGCAGCGCTGGCCATCGCCGCGCAGACGCAAACGGATGAACAACTGCGCGAGCTGCTGCCGCGCTTCGACCTGGTGGTGACCCTGTAATGAGTACCCTTCACGTACTGTCGCATTCGCCGTTCAGCGACCAGCGCCTGCCCAGCTGCCTGCGCCTGCTGGGCCACGACGACGCCATCCTGCTCACTGGCGATGCGGTCTACGCCCTCACACCAGGCAGCGAGCCCTGGGCATCGCTATCCGGCGTCGGGGTCGCGGTGTTCGCCCTGGCCGAAGACGCGCGAGCACGGGCGCTGCCAGGCAACCCCGCCGTGGAATTGCTCGACTACCCCGGATTCGTCGAACTGACCCTGGCCTATGACAAGGTCATTAGCTGGCTATGAATACGCTTACCGTCGTCAATCGGAACATTGCGCTGGATCAGGATGGCTACCTGCAGTCGCTCGACGACTGGAACCCGGACGTTGCGTCCGCCCTCGCCAGCGCCGAAGGCCTGGAGCTGACCCCCGATCATTGGCAGATCATCGACCTGCTGCGCAGTTTCTACGCGCAGTACCAGCTTTCGCCCGCTACACGACCACTGATCAAGTACGTCGCGCAGCAACTGGGCGCTGAAAAAGGCAACAGCCTGCACCTCAATCGCCTGTTCAACGGCACTCCTGCCAAACTCGCTGCGAAGCTGGCGGGCCTGCCCAAACCGACCAATTGCATATGACCGACTACCCTGCACTGACCCTGGAAACCCCCGAAGAGCATCCGTTCGCCCAGTTCGTGCGGGCGCTCGGCAAAGGCAAGCGCGGCGCGCGCAATCTCACCGGTGAAGAGGCCCGCGAAGCCATGGGCATGCTGCTCGACGGTCGGGTGGAGGACGCGCAGCTGGGCGCCTTCCTGATGCTGCTGCGGCACAAGGAAGAAAGCGCCGAGGAACTGGCCGGATTCACCCTTGCCCTGCGCGAGCGCTTGCAGGCGCCCGCCCTGGCCGTCGATCTGGACTGGCCAACCTACGCCGGCAAGAAGCGCCATCTGCCTTGGTACCTGCTCGCCGCCAAGTGCCTGGGTGGCAGCGGGCGGCGCATTTTCATGCACGGCGGCGGCGCCCACACGGCCGGGCGACTGTACAGCGAGCAGTTGCTCGGCACCTTGAACATTCCCTTGTGCCGGGGCTGGGACGCGGTAGGCCAGGCGCTGGACCAACAGGGTCTGGCGTTCGCGCCACTGGTGGACTGGGCCGCGCCCCTGCAGCGCATGATCGACCTGCGCAACAGCTTGGGCCTGCGTTCGCCCATTCATTCGCTGGCGCGGATTCTCAATCCGTTGAGTGCGCGGTGTGGCCTGCAGAGCATCTTCCACCCCGGCTACCAAGCGGTGCACCGCGATGCCAGCGGTTTGCTCGGTGACACCGCGATCGTGGTCAAGGGCGACGGTGGCGAGATCGAGATCAACCCGGACAGCGCCAGCCACCTCTATGGCACCCGCGACCACCTGCCCTGGGACGAGGAATGGCCCGCCCTCGCCGCCCAGCGCCACGTCAAGCCGCCCAGCCTGGAAAGCCATCATCTGGTCGAGTTCTGGCAGGGCGAGCGTCAGGACAGTTACGGCGAACTGGCGCTGATCTCCACCATGGCCCTGGCCCTGCGCGGATTGGGCAGTTCCCGCGAAGAGGCCTTCGAAGAAGCCCGCGCCCTGTGGGCGGCGCGGGATCTTGCAGGGTGTGCGAAATCGTCGTAGCCAATCGGCGCGATGCCAGATCGACCGCGTGTGCCGCCGACGCGGCTTGCGCCGCTGCTACAGGGCACCGTGATACAGTTCGGGGACACGCATCGGGGAGACGAACATGGGGTTGCTGATCGAAGGGCGCTGGCATGACCAGTGGTACGAAAGCAGCAAGGACGGCGCCTTCGAGCGTGAAATCTCGCAGCGCCGCCATTGGGTCACGGCCGACGGCGCGCCGGGGCCTGATGGTGAAGGCGGCTTCAAGGCCGAAGCCGGCCGCTACCATCTGTACGTCTCGCTGGCGTGCCCGTGGGCCCACCGGACCTTGATCGTGCGCAAGCTCAAGGCCCTGGAAACGCTGATCGACGTATCGGTGGTGAGCTGGCACATGGGCGAGCATGGCTGGACCTTCGACAGCGACACCGGTTCCAGTGGTGATCACCTGGGGCCGCTGCAGCATCTGCATGAGCGCTACACCCGGGACGATCCGCAGTACACCGGCCGGGTGACGGTGCCGGTACTGTGGGACAAGCAACAGAATCGCATCGTCAGCAACGAGTCGGCCGAGATCATTCGCATGTTCAACAGTGCGTTCGATGCCCTCACCGGCAACCGCCTGGACCTCTATCCAGCGCCCCTGCGATCGACCATCGACCGCATCAACGAAGCGGTGTACCCCAACGTCAACAATGGGGTCTACCGTGCAGGCTTTGCCACCTCGCAGCAGGCCTATGCCAGCGCCTTCGATGACGTGTTCGCCGAGCTCGACGGTCTCGAAACGACCCTCGACACCCAACGCTACCTGACCGGCGAGTACCTGACCGAGGCCGATTGGCGGCTGTTCACCAGCCTGATCCGCTTCGACGCGGTGTACCACGGGCATTTCAAGTGCAACCTGCGGCGCATCGTCGACTACCCGAACCTGTCCAACTGGTTGCGCGAGCTGTACCAATGGCCCGGCATTGCCCAGACGGTCGACTTCGAACACATCAAGGGCCATTACTACACTAGCCATCCGACAATCAATCCGACGGGCATCGTGCCCAAGGGACCGCTGCAAGATTTCACTGCGGCTCATGATCGTCAGCGCCTGCAAGGCCGGGGCATCTGGCAGCGCGCCGAAGGTTGAAAGCGATGCAGTCCTCGTTGTTCGACGAGCCACAGCAACCCACTCGCCGCGAGGCCTTGGGCGAGCAGACCTTCGTCCTGCGCGGCTTTGCCCTGCCCTGGCTTGAGGAGATCCTCCCGGCCCTGCGCGAGGTACTCAGGGCGGCCCCCTTTCGGCGCATGGAAACGCCCGGCGGGCACACCATGTCGGTAGCCTTGAGCAATTGCGGTCAGTTCGGCTGGAGCACGGATGCAAGAGGCTATTGCTATGTCAGCGACGATCCCCTTACCGGCCGACCATGGCCAGCGCTGCCCGACGTGTTGCACACCCTGGCGCGGGAAGCAGCGGCGGCGGCCGGTTTCGATGATTTCAGCCCCGATGCCTGCCTGCTCAACCGCTATGTGCCCGGCGCCAAGATGTCGCTGCATCAGGACCGCGACGAACGCGACTACGGTGCGCCGATCGTTTCGGTTTCCTTAGGGCTTGCGGCGATGTTCCAGCTCGGCGGCCTGCAGCGCAGCGATCGCCCGTTGCGGGTGCCCCTGCTGCACGGCGACGTGATGGTCTGGGGTGGAGTCGATCGCCTGCGCTTCCATGGCGTGTTGCCGCTCAAGGAGGGGGTGCACCCGGTGATGGGTCCGCAGCGCATCAACTTCACCCTGCGCAAGGCGGGTTGAGCGCAAGCAACGGAGTGTTAGCCCCGGTAACAGGCGCTACCATGCCTGCCTCGACGATCGATGGAATCGCGCCATGCCCAGCCCTTCTGCCCCTCACAACCAATTGGTCGCCGCCGCCTGCCGCCATATCGAGGTCAGCGACGGCGTGCCCGAACTGGGCGAGCTTGCCGCGCAGGCTGGCTTGAGTCCCTGGCATTTTCATCGGGTGTTCAAGGCGGTGACCGGCCTCACGCCACGCAGCTATGCCACCGCCCGGCGAGCAGAGAAGGTCCGCGAACAGCTCCTTCAGGGCAAATCCGTCACCGAAACCCTGTACGCCAGCGGCTTCAATTCATCCGGGCGTTTCTACGAAGCGGCCAATGGCATGCTCGGCATGACCCCGGCGGCCTTTCGCGAGGGTGGCAGCAATGCTTCGATCCACTTCGCGCTTGCCCAATGCAGCCTCGGCGCGGTGCTGGTGGCCTGCAGCGAACGCGGGGTGTGCGCGATCCTGCTGGGAGACGAGCCGCAAGCCCTGCTCGACGATCTGCAGCGACGCTTTCCCAAAGCCACACTGGTCGGCGCCGACGCGGACTTCGAGGCGATCGTGGCCAAGGTGCTGGGCTTCATCGAGGCGCCGAGCACGGGGCTGGAGTTGCCCCTGGACATCCGCGGCACCGCGTTCCAGCAACGGGTATGGCAGGCGCTGGCCAGGATCGAGCCGGGGACCACGGCCAGTTACGCCGAAATCGCGGCGAGCATCGGCGCGCCCAATGCGGTGCGCGCCGTGGCCGGGGCCTGCGCCGCCAACGCCCTGGCCGTAGCGGTGCCTTGCCATCGCGTGGTACGTACCGATGGCGGACTTTCGGGTTACCGTTGGGGGGTCGAGCGCAAGCGCGAACTGCTCGCTCGCGAGCGGCAGCCGGACAACGTCTGAGGCTGACGACCCAGCATCGTGTTCAGGACCCTGCGGATCGGGCTGGCCTTGCGCTATATATTTTGCTATACGACGGTATCTTTTCCAGCAGAGTCATGCCCCCATGAAGTTCACCACCACCCTGCTCGCCCTCGGCACCGCTCTGGCGTTCAACGTCGCCCACGCCGACGAAGTTCAAGTCGCCGTCGCCGCCAATTTCACTGCGCCGATCCAGGCCATCGCCAAGGCTTTCGAAACCGACACCGGGCACAAGCTGGTGGCGGCCTATGGGTCGACCGGTCAGTTCTATACGCAGATCAAGAATGGCGCGCCGTTCGAAGTGTTCCTCGCCGCCGACGACACCACCCCGGCCAAGCTGGAAAGCGAACAGGAAACCGTGCCCGGTTCGCGTTTCACCTACGCCACCGGCACCCTGGCGCTGTGGTCGGCCAAGCCCGGCTACGTCGACGCCGACGGTGCCGTTCTCAAGAAAAACGAGTACCAGCACTTGTCGATTGCCAATCCCAAGGCAGCACCCTATGGTCTGGCGGCAACCCAAGTGCTGGCCAAGTTGGGCCTGACCGAAGCCACTCAAGCCAAGCTTGTCGAGGGGCAGAACATCACTCAGGCGTTCCAGTTCGTGTCCACCGGCAACGCCGAGCTGGGTTTCGTGGCGCTGTCGCAGATCTACAAGGATGGCAAGGTGTCCAGTGGATCGGCCTGGATCGTTCCGGCTCAGTTGCATGACCCCATCAAGCAGGACGCGGTGATCCTCAACAAAGGCCGCGACAGTGCAGCCGCCAAGGCGCTGATGCAGTACCTCAAAGGCCCGGCCGCCGCCGCGATCATCAAATCCTACGGCTACCAGATCTGATGCCTCTGGATGCCAGCGACCTGGGCGCCATCTGGCTGACGATCAAGCTGGCGGCATTGACCACGGTGATCCTGCTGCTGATCGGCACGCCGATCGCCTGGTGGCTGGCCCGGACCTCCTCGCGCTGGCGCGGTCCGGTCGGCGCGGTGGTCGCCCTGCCCCTGGTATTGCCGCCGACGGTCATCGGTTTCTATCTGCTGTTGGCGCTCGGCCCCCATGGCTTCATTGGTCAGGTCACGCAGGCGCTTGGTCTGGGCACGGTGGTATTCAGTTTCACCGGGCTGGTGATCGGTTCGGTGATCTACTCCATGCCGTTCGTGGTTCAGCCGTTGCAGAACGCATTCAGTGCCATCGGCGAGCGGCCGCTGGAGGTCGCGGCGACGCTGCGCGCCAGTCCCTGGGACTGTTTTTTCAGCGTCGTGCTGCCGCAGGCCAAGCCTGGTTTCGTTACCGCCAGCATCCTGGGCTTCGCCCACACAGTGGGTGAATTCGGCGTGGTGCTGATGATTGGCGGCAACATCCCGGACAAGACCCGCGTGGTCTCGGTGCAGATCTTCGATCATGTCGAAGCCATGGAATATGCCCAGGCCCACTGGCTGGCCGGCGCCATGCTGGTGTTTTCCTTCGTGGTGCTGCTGCTGTTGCACCGCAGTCGCCAGCCGCACTCGGCCTGGAGTCGATGAGATGATCCATGCCCGTATCGACATGACCTATGGCGCGTTCTCGCTGAACGTCGACCTGCAACTGCCGGGGCGCGGGGTCAGCGCGCTGTTCGGTGACTCCGGTTCCGGCAAGACCACCTGCCTGCGCTGCCTGGCCGGTTTGTCGCGGGCTGCGAACGCCTATATAGAAGTCAACGGTGAGGTCTGGCAGGACAGCGCGCGGGGGATTTTCGTGGCACCGCACAAGCGGGCGCTGGGGTATGTCTTTCAGGAAGCCAGTTTGTTCGAGCATCTTTCGGTGCGGCGCAATCTGGAATACGGGTGGCGCCGGATCCGTCCCGAGCATCGCAAGGTCGGGCTCGATCAGGCATGCAGCCTGCTGGGCATCGACCACCTGCTGGAACGTCAGCCGGCGCACCTGTCCGGTGGCGAACGGCAACGTGTGGGTATCGCTCGGGCGCTGTTGACCAGCCCCAGGTTGTTGCTGATGGACGAACCCTTGGCCGCGCTGGACAGCCGACGCAAGGGTGAAATCCTGCCCTACCTGGAACGGCTGCACGACGAGCTGGAGATTCCAGTGGTGTATGTCAGCCATGCACAGGACGAAGTCGCACGGCTGGCCGACCACCTGGTGGTGCTGGAACAGGGCCGGGTGCTGGCCAGCGGGCCACTGGGCTCGACCCTGGCGCGCCTCGACCTGCCCATGGCATTGGAAGCCGATGCCGGGGTGGTGGTCCAGGCCAGGGTGCAGAGCTACGATCCCACCTACCAGTTGTTGTCACTGCAATTGCCCGGCGCTATCGAACCCCTGCGTGTCGCTCATGAGCTCCGGACCGCTGGCGAAACGGTGCGGATCAAGATCCAGGCCCGCGACGTCAGCCTCAGCCTGAGCCAGGACGACGCCAGCAGCATTCTCAATCGCTTTGCCGTCACCGTCGAGCAGGTGTCGGCTGCGCACAATCCGGCGCACGTGCAACTCAGCCTGCGCGCGGGCGAGACCTTGATACTGGCGCGGATCACCCGCTTTTCCGCGGACCAGTTGGGTGTTGTGGCAGGTTTGCAGGCCTGGGCGCAGATAAAGGCCGTAGCGGTGTTGGCCTGAAGATCGCATCAAACCGCGTCATTGCCGCACGGGGTGGATCTGACACTCCGCAGCGCCCCCCGACGCGGCTCGCGCCGCTGCTACAGAGACCGCGCCCCCTGTAGCAGCGGCGCAAGCCGCGTCGGCGGTGGACGCGGTATGCCTGAAGGAACGCAATAAACCCGGACGCGGCTCGCGTCCCCTGTAGCAGCGGCGCAAGCCGCGTCGGCGGTGAACGCGATATGCCTGAAGGAACCCGATAAACCCAGACGCGGCTCGCGTCCCCTGTAGCAGCGGCGCAAGCCGCGTCGGCGGTGAACGCGGTATGCCTGAAGGAACACCACAAACCCGGACGCGGCTCGCGTCCCCTGTAGCAGCGGCGCAAGCCGCGTCGGCGGTGAACGCGGTATGCCTGAAGGAACACCACAAACCCGGACGCGGCTCGCGTCCCCCTGTAGCAGCGGCGCAAGCCGCGTCGGCGGTGAACGCGGTATGCCTGAAGGAACACCACAAACCCGGACGCGGCTCGCGATCCCCTGTAGCAGCGGCGCAAGCCGCGTCGGCGGTGGATGCGGTATGCCTGAAGGAATGCAATAAACCCGGACGCGGCTCGCGCCGCTGCTACAGAGACCGCGTCTTCCCTGTAGCAGCGGCGCAAGCCGCGTCGGCGGTGGATGCGGTATGCCTGAAAGAACCCGATAAACCCGGACGCGGCTCGCGCCGCTGCTACAGGGCCGGCGAGGCGCGTGATGCGTGCGGGCGGGGCTACTCACGGCGTATGGGTTGCAGCATCTTGGGTTGCTTGAGTCGCTGCTGCAGTTCGGCGGCAGTCAGCGGTGCGGCGAAGTAGTCGCCCTGGCCGCGCAGGCAGCCGAGGTCGTACAGCAACAGGTGGTGTACCGCGCTCTGCACCCCGGTCACGGTCAGTTCGATACCCAGGGTACGCGCGGCCACCGACATGTGCTGCACCACCGCCAGGTGTCGCGACTGGTGGGGCGCTTCGAGCAGAAAAGGCGACGCCAGGCGCAGTTGATTGATCGGCCACTGACACAAGCGCTGCAGCGACGCCCCGCCGAAGCCGAACCCCTGCATGCCCAGATCGCAGCCCATCAGCCGAACCCGCAGCAGGGTTTCCAGGTATTGCGCCTTGGGCCGCGCCAGGCCGACATGGCTGAGCTCCAGCGCCACACGGTGCTTGCCCGTAAGGTGTGCGCGCACGATACCAAGCAACTCGTTCATCAGCGGTGGATGGCCCAGCTGTTCGAGCCGCATGCCCAGGCTCAGGCCCACCTGCAGCCCGGCATCGGCGAGCTGTTGCTGGACCTCGACCGCCTGCTCGGCCATGTACAGCAACAACGCGTTGCCCAGCCCGGCCCGCTCCACCGCCGGACAGAACTGCGCCATGGCCAGCGGCCCGTGCCGCGGGTGCCGCCAGCTCAACTGTGCATCGACGCTGCGGATACGCCCATCGGCAACCGTGCAGCGCGGCAGGAAGCAGATGTCGAACTGACCATCGGCGATCCCCGCCTGCACCTCGGCACGCCCGATGCGCACCGTCGACGGTATCGCCATGACCGCCTCCCTGGGCCTGTTCAACGCCGCAAAGAAGCGCTGCAGCCGGGCGAAGTCCAACGGACTGCCAGCATCCACGAGGTACTCGGCGCCCAACATGGACACCCATTGGTACAGCCCGGTGCGCACCTCCGGGTCGAGTCCGCCGCCAATCAGCACCGCGCGCACACGCTTGCGGGTGACGGCCTCCTGAATGATCCTCAATGCCCCGACGCCCAACACATCGACATTGCACACCAGCACATCGATGGGCTGGTGTTCGCGCAGCAATTGCACCGCCTGCTCGCTAGTCTGCGCCTGATAGACGGATGAGCAGCCCAGCTGGCTGAGCATCTGCACGGCGATCGCCCGCTGAAACCCGTGGCTTTCGACAAGTAACACCGTTGGCTTGATGTCTGACACGCTCACTTCCTCTGTTTCTTCATGCCCCAGGTTCTTGATGCCTATGTTCAACTCCGTGCCAGAGGCGGGATGCAGGCAATTTCCCAATACACCCCGGAAAATTCCTACGCCTTGCCGGACCTTTCGTGCCGTATCAGGTATTCGTCGAGACTGACCATGGCGCTCGCCAGGTCGTCGACCCCACGGCGCATGCGCTCGCCGGAAGGACTCGCCGTGCAGGCCTGTTCCAGTGCTTCGCATGCCGCCAGCAGGCGTCTGGCGCGAACGATGCGGGCGCCGCCCTTGATCCGGTGCACCAGCTCCGCCACTTCGCCGATCGCATAAGGTTGCGTCAGCGACTGCAGGCGTTTGAGATCCTGCAGGTTGCTGTCGGCCAGATCGTCGAGCAGACGCTGCAGGGAGATCGCATCGCCGCCGGTCAGTTGATCGAGACTGCCCAGGTCGACTTCGTGCTCCTGGGTTTCGGCCTGACGACGGGCGCGGTGCGGATCCAGATGCAGTGCCAGGCTTTCCAGGCTCAATGGCTTGAACAGGCAGTCGTCCATGCCTTGCTGCAGGCAACGCAGGCGCTCGCGGATCTGCGCGTTCGCCGTGCACCCCAGGAACAGGCATGGCTCCAGGTGCTTGCGACGCTCGTGCTCGCGCACCGCCTTGACCAACTGATAGCCGTTGATACCCGGCATGTTGCAATCGCTGATCACCACATCGTAGGCACCGCGCAGCCAGGCGCGCAGCCCGGCGGCGCCATGTTCGGCCACGGTCACTCGATGGCCGAGAAACGTCAGTTGGCGCTCCAGCAGCACCCGGTTGGCCGGATAGTCGTCGACCACCAGCACCTGCAACGCCGGCAAGCGACTGCGCGATGTCTCGCGTGCGGTCTGCCGGGGCGCTGCCGCGCCGGGAACCGCGTTGAACTGCACCTGCACCCGGGTGCCACAGCCCAGCACGCTGTGCAGCTCCAGCCTGCCCTGCATCAGCGCAGCCAGGCTACGGCAGATGCTCAGGCCCAGACCGGCGCCGACGCGGCTGCCGCGGCCACCGGCAGCCTGTCGATAGGGGGCGCCCAGGCGCGCCAGATCGGTCTGCGCGATGCCCTGCCCGGTGTCTTCCACGCTCAACTCCACCCGTGCACCGCGGGCCTGCGGCCACACGCAGAGGACCACGGTGACCTGACCTTCGCGGGTGAACTTGATGGCATTGCTGAGCAGGTTGGCGATGATCTGCTTGAAACGCACCGGATCGACACTGAGCCAGGTGTCGGGCGCGCCCAGCATGTCGAGCTTGAGCCGCAGGTATTTCTCTCGCGCCTGGGCCTGGAACAGGCCGACGGTTTCATTCGCCAGTTGCCCCAACTGACAAGGCGCAGGCAGCAATTCCAGCCGACCGGCCTCGATGCGGGTGACGTCGAGGATATCGCCGATCAGCGCCAGCAGACCGTTGGCCGACTGCGAGGCGACCTCCAGGGCCGGTTTGTCGAGCATGCCCTGCTCGGCTTTCTTCAGGGCCAGTTCGAGCATGCCCAGCACCGCGTTCATCGGCGTGCGTATCTCATGGCTCATGGTCGCCAGGAAGGTCGTCTTGGCCTGGTTGGCCGCTTCGGCCTGGGCCTGGGCGTCGCGGTAGGCCTCGCACAGGCGCTGGCGTTCGGTGATGTCGACCCACCCGGCAATCAAGCCTTGAATACGACCGTCGACACCGCGGTAGGGCAGCATCCAATGATGAATGATCAGCACATCGCCTGATTGCAGGGTGAGCGTGCGGTCCTCCACCACCGGTTCGCCGCGGTCCATCACCTGCATGTACACGTCCTGGGCAACCTGTGCGTGCGCCTCTTCGAGCAGGCCATAGCCGGTCAGCGGCTTGTTCAGGATGTCCTCGCGCGTTACGCCCAGGGCCTGCAGGTAGCTGGTGTTGCAGTTGATCAGGCGCGCCTGGCGATCGCGGATGTAGATCGGATGGGGCGTGCCGTCGATCATCACCCGCATGAACTCCAGTTGCGTGGTCAGGGCACGCTCGGCATCCACGCGCTGGCGGATCAGGCGCTTGAGGTAGCTGACCCAGCCCAGTGCCAGCAACAACAGCAGCAAGGCTGCGGCAAACCCTTGCATGATCGCCCAGCGGTAGCGTTGCCACAGACCGTCGGTGACGATCATTTCAGTGCGCCAGTGACGGGTCAGTTCGCTCATGTGCGGCGGTGGGATGTCCTGCAGGGCGCTGTCGAGGATCGACTGCAGCACTTGAGCCCGAGGCGATACGGCGAAGGCGAAATGGACCGGCGCCAGTGGCAGCGCCACACTGATGCGCAGCCGGTTGCGATACTGTCGCGCGATCATGTAGCGCGCGGCGATCAGGGGCAGCACCGCCGCTTCAGCCTGGCCGCGGTCGAGCATGGCCAACGCCTCGGCCGTACTGACCGCGTCCAGCCGGGTGATCGAGGGGTAGTTTTCCTGCAGCCATTCATGCACGCGGCTGCCCTCCACCAGCACGACGCGCTTGCCGCTCGCCTGCTCCAGCGAGACCAGGCCTCGCGCGCCCTCGCGGGTAACCAGTACCGGCGAGCTGCTCAGGAAACCTCGGCTGAATGCCAGGCGGGTCTGCCGCTCGGCGCTGGGGATCATGGCCGCGATCAGATCGGCCTCGCCGCGTTCGATCATTTCGCTCATACGTGTCAGCGAAGTGCCCTCGATCACCTCGATGGCCAGCCCGGTGCGCCGGGCAATCTGTTGCAGCACGTCAGCCGCCACCCCGGCGAAGCGGCCCTGATCGTCGCGGTAGCTGACCGGCACGAAACGCGGATCCATCAGCACCCGCAGTTCGCGACGTCCGGCCAGCCATTGCCGCTGTGCGGCGTTCAAGGTCAATGCCGCCGGCTCCGCCACGTCCGGGCGCTCGACGCTCCAGCGGCGCAGGATGGTTGCCCGCGCGTCGTCGGGTATGGCCGCCAGGGCCTTGTCCAAAACCCGCAACAGGCGCGCATCCTGCGGGCCGACGGCAAAGCCGAAGGCATGCCCTTCGATGCCCTCGGCCGATTGCAGCCGCAACGCAGGCAACTGGCTGCCATCGGCCTGGTAGACCATCGCCAGGGCCCCGCCGACGTACAGGTCAGCCTGCTGATACGCCACGGCCGCCATGGCGTTCAGGGGGGTGGGATGGAACTGCAGCTGAGCGGTCGGGAAGCGTTCGCGCACCTCGCTGGGCGAGACATGGTCCCTCACCAGGGCCACGCGCACCGGCGAGGCAGGATCGGCATCCAGCGCCCACTCCCGGCGCGTGGCCAGCACTGGCCGATCGCCGATATAGGGGTTCGAGAGCAGCAGCCCATGACGCAACACTTCGCGCCGGCTGGAGGTGCCCAGCACCTGGACCTCGCCCGCCTTCAGCGCAGCCAGCGCCAGCTCACGGGACGGATAGGCCTGCACTTCCACCTTCAATTCGAGCAGCTGTGCCAGCAGGTCCAGATAGTCGGCGCTGATGCCTTCGTAGGTGGCGCCGTTGGCGGACAGGTCGAACGGCGCGTAATCGGGGCGGCTGACGCCCACCCGCAAGACGCGCCGGGCGCGCAGCCACTGGCGGTCGCGATCGGCCAACTGGACCTGCAAGCGGTCGAACCAGGCGATCTCTGGCTGCGACCGGCCATGCAGCGGCAGCATCTCGGCGTGGACCAGGGCCGTACTGGCCAGCCACACGAGTACCCAACGCGTGCCGTGACCGATTCCCGCCAGAAGGCTCATCAGGCCACCCGTCAAACCAGAAAATTACGTTTGGCGAGCTCGGCCAGCTCGACCAGCGAGCCCATCTGCAGTTTGTCCATCAGGCGAAACTTGTAGGTGCTCACGGTCTTGTTGCTCAGCAGCATCAATTCGCCAATGGCCTTGTTGCTCAAGCCGCGGGCCAGGTGCTGCAGGATGGTCAGTTCGCGGTTGGTCAGGCGGGCGATGCTGTCCGTCTCGCTGACCAGCGCATCGCTGTTGCGCACCGAGCTGAAGGCGACCACCGGAAAATAGGTGAATCCGGTCCCGATGGCCGTTACCGCCTTGCGCAGCTCGTTGAGGTCGTCGCACTTGGACACATAACCCATGGCGCCCAGCTTCATGCAGCGCAGGGAAAAATGTTCGGCGGGCTGGGAGGTGAGGATGACGATCCGGCTGCTGGTCCCCAGTTCCTTGATCCTGGCGATGACATCCATGCCGTCGAGTCCGGGCAGGGAGATGTCGAGCACGATCAGGTCGGGCTGGTGAGTCTTGGCCATGAGGACGCCATCGACGCCGTCTTTGGCCTCTGCGACCACGCTGAACCTTTCCTGCTTGAGCAACAGTTTGACGCTGGACCGGATGAACGGATGATCGTCGATTATCAGTGCTGTACGCATGTGTTTCTCCTGATTGCGCGGGCGCCGGACGGCGCTTGCATGCCCGGTGCGTGCTTCCTTTGCAGCGTTTCGCAGCGCCTCTGTCGGTTCTGGATCAGGGGACGGCGGTCAAGCGCAGGACAAGACCACCTGCTGTAGGAGTGTTCCGCAAATTTGCGGTTGGCGTCGGTCGCCTCATTCCGAGTTGGCTATGGGAAGATTCCCAAACGCTTGAGTGAAATTTTCCCTAGCCTCGTAGGATGGCCACGCTTCAAGCGCCCCCTGTTCAGCGGTGCCAGTATTCCCGTGCTGTGCTGACATGAAAGCCGGACAATTCCCAAGCTTTCAGAGAAATCTCCTACACGTGGACCGCCGCAAACGTCTGCGAATGTCGCCGACGGGACTTCCGCGCACGGCCGCGGTCCATTGCAGACACAGGCCACGGTTTTCTGCGCAAATGTCCGACCTTCTCGAAATCGAACTTCCCGCTGATCTGCATTACGTTGACGACACCCAGCCCGGACTGCGTCGCAAGACGGTGCGTGGCCATTTCGCCTATTTCACGGCGGATGGCGAGCGCATACGCGACGAAGCCGAAATCAAGCGCATCAATGCGCTGGTGATCCCGCCGGCCTACACCGACGTGTGGATCTGCGCCGACCCCCAGGGCCACCTGCAGGCCACCGGGCGCGATGCACGCGGGCGCAAGCAATACCGCTATCATCCGCGCTGGCGCGAGGTCCGGGATGAAGACAAGTACTCGCGCATGATCGAGTTCGGCAAGATGCTGCCCAAGGTGCGGCGGCAACTGGAGGCCCACCTGGCCGCACCGGGGCTGGATCGCAACAAGGTCATGGCGGCGGTGGTGTCGTTGCTCGACAACACGCTGATTCGCGTCGGCAACACCCAGTACGCCCGAGACAACAAGTCCTATGGGCTGACCACCATGCGCAACAAGCATGTCGAGGTCAAAGGCCACACGATCGCCTTCCAGTTCCGCGGCAAAAGCGGCGTCGAACACTCGGTGACGGTGAAGGACCGGCGCCTGGCCACGATCGTCAAGCGTTGTATGGAGTTGCCCGGCCAGAATCTGTTCCAGTACCTGGATGAGGAAGGTCAACGGCACAGCGTCAGTTCCCACGACGTGAATGCCTACCTGCACCAGATCACCGGCGCTCATTTCACCGCCAAGGACTATCGCACCTGGGCTGGCAGTGCCCTGGCCCTGGCCATGCTGCGTGAGCTGCATTGGCAGCCGGAGCCCGATGCGAAGAAGCACATCGTCGACATGGTCAAGGCGGTGGCCAAACAGTTGGGCAACACGCCGACGGTCTGTCGCAAGTGCTACATCCATCCCAAGGTGCTGGAGCACTTCGTCATGGGTGAACTGGCCAAATTGCCCAAGCCGCGCCAGCGCAAGGGGCTGCGCCTGGAGGAAGTCGCCCTGGCAACGTTTCTCGAGCGCCTGGTGGCGGCTGCATAAAAGCGGCAAGCGAGGATGGCCGGAATTGTGGGTGGCGACTGCGGTCGGTTATAGCACGGCTCATACATTCCAAGGCTTTTCATGAAACCTACCGCTCCCAGCGGCTTCGTCCAGGTTCGCGGCGCTCGCGAACACAACCTCAAGAACGTCGATGTCGATATTCCACGCGATGCCCTGGTGGTCTTCACCGGGGTCTCGGGGTCGGGCAAATCGTCGTTGGCATTCGGCACCCTCTACGCCGAGGCGCAACGGCGCTACTTCGAATCGGTAGCCCCCTACGCTCGACGTCTGATCGATCAGGTCGGGGTGCCCGATGTCGACAGTATCGAAGGGTTGCCGCCGGCCGTCGCCCTGCAGCAACAACGCGGCACGCCCAGCACTCGCTCTTCGGTGGGCAGCGTCACCACACTGGGTAGCCTGGTGCGCATGCTCTATTCCCGCGCCGGCGCTTACCCAGCCGGCCAGGACATGCTCTATGCAGAAGATTTTTCGCCCAATACCCCGCAGGGTGCATGCCCGAATTGCCACGGTCTGGGCCGCGTGTACGAAGTCACTGAAAAGACCATGGTGCCCGACGACAGCCTGACCATTCGCCAGCGCGCGGTGGCCTCCTGGCCGCCGGCATGGCAAGGCCAGAACCAGCGCGACATCCTCGTGACCCTGGGGTATGACGTGGACGTACCGTGGCGCGACCTGCCGAAGAAACAGCGCGACTGGATCCTGTTCACCGAAGAAACCCCGACCGTGCCGGTGTATGGAGGGCTCACGCCGGAACAGACCCGCGAAGCACTCAAGCGCAAGATGGAACCCAGCTATCAGGGCACCTTCACCGGGGCGCGGCGCTATGTACTGCACACCTTCACTCACTCGCAAAGCGCACTGATGAAGAAGCGCGTCAGCCAGTTCATGATCGGCGCGGCGTGCGAAGTCTGCGCGGGCAAGCGACTCAAGCCCGAAGCGCTGAGCGTGACCTTTGCCGGCCTGGACATCGGAGAGTTCTCTCAACTGCCGCTCAGCCAGCTGGCGCAGAAGCTCAAGCCGGTGGCCGAGGGCAAACAGGTGGGCAAGAAACTCAGCGAGGAGAAGCGCCTGGCTGCTCAGCAACTCGCGCAAAACCTGTTGGGTCGCCTGCACACCCTGATCGATCTGGGCCTGGGCTACCTGTCCCTGGAACGCAGCACACCGACGCTGTCGTCCGGCGAGTTGCAGCGCCTGCGCCTGGCCACCCAGCTCGGCTCGCAACTGTTCGGCGTGGTCTATGTGCTGGACGAACCCACCGCCGGCCTGCACCCGGCCGACGGTGAGTCATTGCACACGGCGTTGCAGGGGCTCAAGGCGGCGGGCAATTCCCTGTTCGTCGTCGAACACGATCTGGACACCATGGCGCGCGCCGACTGGGTGGTCGATGTCGGACCGCTGGCCGGCGAACAGGGTGGCCAGGTACTGTACAGCGGTCCGCCCAAGGGCCTGGCCCGGATCGACGCGTCGCAGACCCGTGCCTATCTGTACGGCGGCGCCGTGCCGCTGCCGCGCCCGCGTCGCGAAACCGTCAACTGGCTGAAACTCGCCGACGTCAGCCGCAACAATCTGCACAAGGTGGCCGCCCAATTCCCGTTGCAATGCTTCACCGCCGTCACCGGCATCTCCGGCTCGGGGAAGTCGAGCCTGGTCAGCCAGGTATTGCTGGAGCTGGTCGGTGAACACCTGGGCCAGACTCAGGAAGAAGTCGAAGACCTGCTGGAAGACGCCGCGCCGCAGACGGAATCGGGGCACATCGTCGAGGGCATGGATCACATCAAGCGACTGGTGCAGGTCGATCAGAAGCCCATCGGCCGCACACCGCGCTCGAACCTGGCCACCTACACCGGCCTGTTCGATCATGTCCGCAAGCTGTTCGCCGCCACCGACGAGGCTCGTCGTCGCGGTTTCGATGCCGGACAGTTCTCGTTCAACGTGGCCAAGGGGCGCTGCCCGGAGTGCGAAGGCGAAGGTTTCGTCAGCGTCGAGCTGCTGTTCATGCCCAGTGTGTTCAGCCCCTGCCCGACCTGTCACGGCGCCCGCTACAGTCCCAAGACCTTGGCGGTGAAATGGCAGGGCCGTACCATTGCCGACGTGTTGCAATTGACGGTCCATCAGGCCTGTGAAGTGTTCGCCGAACAGCCAGCGGTGCTGCGCCCCTTGAGCGTACTGCGCGATATCGGTCTGGGCTATCTGCGCCTCGGTCAACCCGCCACCGAGCTGTCGGGCGGCGAGGCGCAACGGATCAAGCTGGCCACCGAACTGCAGCGCAATCAGCGTGGCGCCACCTTGTACGTGCTCGATGAGCCGACCACGGGCCTGCATCCCAGCGATGTGGACCGGCTGATGCAGCAGCTCAATCATCTGGTGGATGCCGGTAACAGCGTGATCGTGGTCGAGCACGACATGCGCGTGGTGGCTCAGGCGGACTGGGTGATCGACATCGGGCCAAAGGCTGGTGATCAGGGCGGCAAGGTGGTGGCGTCTGGAAGGCCCGAAGCGGTGGCCGAGGTTGGCCAAAGCCAGACTGCGCCGTACCTGCGCAGCGCCTTGGCAGAACCGGTGTAGCGAATCGGCAGCCCCGAAGGGTCGGGGCTGCCGGAGGTTCAACCGACGGGCTTGCTCTGGCCTTCATCGGAGGGGGTACGTTCCTTTTCCCCCTGCTGATTCTCGCGCTTGTGCTCCTCACCGACCTTGCCGGCATTTTCCGGCTTGTGGTCGAGGTCTTCGCGATCGGATTCTTTATTCTCGGTAGTCACGGTACTTCTCCTGGGAGTGCGCGGACGGCACATTGGGCCGTCATGCAGTTTAGGCATCTGCGCATGGCATTCGTGCCCAAACGTTTCCAGGCTGAACTCCCGCACCGCGTTGTCAGTCAGCATTGAAACGCCATTATCGGAGGATCATCCCGGATGCAGATTTCATTGGATAAACAGGTCGCCTTGGTCACCGGCGCCAGCTCTGGTCTGGGTGCCGCCGCCGCGAAGGCATTGGCCGCCGCCGGTGCCAGCGTGGTCGTGAACTACAATTCCCACGCAGAGCCTGCCGAAAAACTCGTCGCGCAGATCCGCGAAGCGGGTGGCAAGGCCATTGCGGTAGGCGCCGACGTGTCGAAGGAAGACGACGTCGAGCGCCTGTTCGCCACGACGGTCGACACCTATGGCGCTCTGGACATCCTGGTTGCCAACTCCGGGCTGCAGCGCGACGCCGCCACGGTCGACATGACCCTGGCCGACTGGAACAAGGTGATCGAAGTCAACCTGACCGGCCAGTTCCTCTGTGCCCGCGCGGCCTTGCGTCAATTCCAGCAGCAAGGGCCACGTTCCTGGCTGTCGCGCGCGGCTGGCAAGATCATCCACATGAGTTCGGTGCATCAGCTCATTCCGTGGGCAGGCCACGTCAACTATGCCGCGTCCAAAGGCGGTATCGACCTGCTGATGCGCAGCATTGCCCAGGAAGTGGGCGAACAGCGCATTCGCGTGAATGCCATCGCACCCGGTGCCATCCGCACGGCGATCAACGAAGAGAACACCCAGGGCGATGCCGAAAAGAAACTGCTCGAGTTGATTCCCTACGGTCGCGTCGGCGAAGTGGACGACGTTGCCAACGCAGTGGTCTGGCTGGCGTCCGATCTGAGTGACTACATACATGGCACCACTTTGTTCATCGACGGCGGCATGAGCCTGTATCCGGGGTTTCGAAACAATGGCTGAAGACGTCTGCAGTACCACGCAAAGCCCCATCGAGGCCCACGGTATCATCGGTGACATGCGCAGCGCTGCACTGGTCGCCGACAACGGCAGCATCGACTTCTGCTGCTGGCCGGAATTCGACAGCCCTTCGATATTCACCGCGCTGCTCGACTGCGACCGCGCCGGTGTCTTCGAGCTGGCTCCGGATCTACCCACTGCACGCCGTCAACAAATCTATCTGCCCGACAGCAACGTGTTGCAGACACGTTGGATCGACCATGATGCCGTGGTCGAAATCACCGATCTGATGCCGATCGCCGCCGTGGCCGACGCCCTGCCCCGGCTGATCCGCCGAGTCGAAGCCCGCAACGGCACGGCCACCATTCGCCTGCGTTGCCGGGTTCGACACGACTACAGCCGCGCCGATACCCAGGCCTACGCCAGTGGCGAGGACGTCTGCTTCCGGGCCGAGGGCCAACCCACTCTGCGGCTGTCGGCGACCCAGACCCTGAGCATCGACGAGCACAGCGCCATCGCTGTGTTCGAGCTCAAGGAAGGCGAATGCGCCGAATTCATCCTGGGTGGCGAAGAAGACCCCATGGTGAGCGCCGGCAAGGGACAGACCTGCCTGGAAGAAACCCTGGCGTTCTGGCGCAACTGGATCGGCCATTCGAACTACAAGGGTCGTTGGCGTGAAATGGTCGACCGCTCTGCCTTGGCGCTCAAGCTGCTGACATCGCGCCGGCACGGCGGAATCATTGCCGCGGCCACGTTTGGTCTGCCGGAGGCGCCGGGTGGCGTGCGCAACTGGGATTACCGCTATACCTGGATCCGAGACGCGTCGTTCACCGTATACGCGTTCATGCGCCTGGGTTTCACCACCGAGGCCAACGACTACATGCGCTGGGTACGCGATCGGGTCGGCGAATGCACCGACGAACCTGCTCGGCTGGGCGTGGTGTATGGCCTGGACGGCCGCGAAGAGTTGCCCGAGTCGGAGCTCGATCACCTGAGCGGGCACGGTGGTGCCCGTCCGGTGCTGGTGGGCAACGGCGCCCATGATCAGGTTCAGCTCGATATCTATGGCGAGTTGCTGGATGCGGTGTACCTGGCCAACAAGTACGGCGAAGCCATTTCCCATGAGGGGTGGAAACACGTCACTCACATCGTCGACAAGGTCTGCAGCAGTTGGCATCAGAAGGATGTCGGTATCTGGGAGATGCGCAACCCGCCCGAGCATTACCTGCATTCACGACTGATGTGCTGGGTCGCTATCGATCGCGCGTTGCGCCTGGCCGAGAAGCGTTCGCTGCCGGCACCGTTCGAGCGCTGGGACAAGGAACGACAGGCGATCCACGACGATATCTGGACCCATTTCTGGAACGCCGAAGCCGGGCACTTCGTACAGAAGCTGGGCAGCGTCGAACTCGACGGCTCCATGTTGCTGATGCCGCTGGTGCGCTTCGTCGGCGCCAGTGATCCGCAGTGGTTGAGAACCCTTGAAGCCATCGAACGCACGCTGGTTCGTGACGGTATGGTTTATCGCTATCGTCAGGATGACGGCCTGCCGGGCGACGAAGGCGCTTTCACGGCCTGTTCGTTCTGGTATGTGGAGTGCCTGGCCAGGGCTGGACAGGTGGAAAAGGCGCACTTGGAATTCGAACAACTACTGCGCTATGCCAACCCCTTGGGCTTGTTCGCCGAAGAGTTCGATCGACATGGCCATCACCTGGGCAATACGCCTCAGGGATTGAGTCACCTGGCGTTGATCAGCGCGGCCAGTTTCCTCGATAGAAAGCTGAGTGGCCAACGCACGCAATGGCAACCGTAGCCCTTGTAATCAACGATAGTGGCAAGAGTGCCACTATCACACCCATAAACCAAACGTAATGCCAATCTGCTAGGCGCTTGTCACGAAGCACGCCATACTGGCGCCTGTTACCCCTTGTTGCGCCATCGCTGCCGAGCCTCGATAAACCTGGCGCTTCGAGGGAATTAAATTTGTCATGCTGCGCTCCTATTCAGGTAGCAATGGACACACGTCATACACCGGATAAATTCTAAGCAAAGGAATCAAGGAGCCGTTCATGCTGATACTCACCCGCAAGGTAGGCGAAAGCATCGTCATTCACGATGACATCAAGATCACTATCCTGGGCGTTAAAGGGATGCAGGTGCGAATCGGCATCGATGCGCCGAAGGACGTACAGGTACACCGCGAAGAGATCTTCAAGCGCATTCAGGCGGGCAGCCCTGCGCCTGAAAAAGGAGATGGCAAGGCCTGATTGGCCAACTGCCGCGACCCTTCAAGCGCCGCCATGCAGCTGGTTCGAACCAGGCTGCACCGCGGCGCGAAGCGATCGTCAGATAGGCGTTGCCTGATGATGATTGTCGTCCGGAGCCCCTGCTCCCCCGCCAGCATGACGTTTCGCCTTGTCTGCGGCGAAATCCAGAGCGTCCTTGGCACACGTCAATCCATCGCGGATTTCGGTCTGCTCCTTGATCACACGGCCGTCCGACCCATAAGTCCCAAAGAACACTGAAACTTTGTCTTCAGCGATCTTGCGTGCGCGAACAACGATATGGCAGCCGTTCTTCAGCGTTTCTTCGTGGCGAACTTGCTCGTCCAGAAAATCCTTGGAGGATTTGTCCCACTCCTCGAACTGCGGAGTGGTTTGCAATTCTACGTCTGTCATATGCCTACCTCTTGTGGGTAATAAAGGCGATGCCTTATGTAACGGACCTTTCAGACACAGCGTGGTTCAGTAAAACGGAGCCAGGAAAGTCGGCAGACCCGGGTCGATCATAAAAAGGAATTATTCCAGCGGGCCACACGTCACTAATCAGACATGCCCTGAACGATCGCCTTCAGGCGCGAGGACCCCGCCATGCTGATATTGACGCGCAACACCGACGAAAGCATCGTGATCGAAGAGGATATCTTCATCACCATCATCGACATCAAGGGCGGGCAGGTCCGCCTTGGCATTGACGCTCCCCGGGATGTCGCCGTGCATCGCCAGGAGATCCATGACCGGATCCAGGCCGGCGTGCCGCTCGTGCCGAAGACGGCAGGCCGCTAGGCGCCGAAGGCGGCGCGCAGCTTGCTGGCCAGATCCTGTTCGCGGAACGGCTTCTGCACCAGCGGATAGTGCTCCGAGTCCAGCCCTTCGAGTTCAGCATAGCCGGTGATGAAGACAATCGGTAACCGTGGGTGGCGACGGCGGATCATGTGGGCCAGTTCGCCGCCGTTGGTACCCGGCATCGCGAAGTCGGTCAGCACCAGATCGACATTGGGGTCGAGCTTGTTCAGCGCCTGTTCGGCACTGTCGGCCTCGACCACGCTGTAACCCAGCCCGTGCAGCATCGTAGCGGTCACTTCACGCACGTCGTGATCATCGTCTACCAGCAGGATGGTCTGGCGTTCGCCGCCTTCATGGGTGGCAGCGACGTAGGCGGCTTCGTCTTCGCGGGCCAGCAATTGGTCTGGAACGCCTGGCAGGTACACCTTGACGGTGGTGCCATAGCCCGGCGACGTCATGATGGCCACGCCCCCTCCCGACTGCTTGGCGAACCCGAACACCTGGGCCAGGCCCAGGCCGGAGCCCTTGCCCACTTCCTTGGTGGTGAAGAACGGTTCGAACGCCTTGGCCAGTACCTGCTGGCTCATGCCGGTGCCCGAGTCCTGGATCGACAGCACCACATAGTTGCCAGGTTCCGGATCTTCCGGACGCTGGGCAGCCATGCTTACGGTTTCATTGGCCGTGGACAGGCGCAGGGTACCGCCGCCGGGCATGGCATCGCGCGAGTTGATTGCCAGGTTGAGAATGATCATCTCGGTCTGGGTCGGATCCACCAGAGCGTTCCACAGGTCGGGCGCGGTGTCGGTTTCGATCCAGATGCTGCCGCCCAACGTGCGTTGCAAGAGCTCGATCATGCCCTCCACGGTGCCATTGAGGTTGACCGCTACCGGCTCCAGGCGCTGCCGGCGCGAGAACGCCAGCAACTGCCCGGTGAGCTTGGCACCACGCTCGCCGGCTTCCTTGATGTTCTGCAGGCGACCCTGGATGCGTTCGGTCTTGCCTTTTTCGAAATCCCGGGCGATGAACGTCGTGCTGGCCAGGATCACCGTCAGCAGATTATTGAAGTCGTGAGCCACGCCTGCCGTCAACTGGCCGACCGCTTCCAGGCGCTGCAACTGATGCAGGGTGGCTTCGATGCGCTGGCGCTCGTCGATCTGTTCGCGCAACTGATGGTTGGCCCCGGCCAGTTCATCCAGCACTTCACGTTCGCCGGTGATGTCGCGTACGGCCGCGTACATGAGGCCTTCATCGGGAACGATGGTCCAGGACAACCAGCGGTAATCACCGTCGGCGTGGCGCATGCGATTGACGAAGCGCGTCGAGACGTTGCCGTTGGCGATGTTTTCGGTTTCGCGGCGCGTGGCGGCCAGATCGTCGGGATGGATGATTTCCCACAGCTGCATGTTGCCCAGTTGTTCCCGGGTCCAGCCCAGCGTGGTTTCCCACGCGGGGTTGAGCGAGACCGGCGACATGTCGAAACGCATCACCCCCAGCAGCTCGCGGGACAGCTCCCAGGTACGGTCGCGCTCGCGGGTACGCTTGACCACCCGTTCGCCGAGCATCTCGTTGAGCTGTTGCAGGGCCTGGGTCGCCTGCTTCTGCTCGGTGATGTCCTGGATGACGCCGGTGAAGCGCACGCACACGCCGTCTTCGAAGAAGGCCTGGCCATGGCTGGCGATCCAGCGCAGGGTGCCGCTGTCCAGACGCACGCGGTACTCGATGTGAAAGCGATGCTGGTCGTCCACGGTCAGCGCCGCCGCCATGCGTTCCTGCACGACAGGCAGGTCCTCGGGATGGCAGTGGTCGAGGAACAGCTGGATGTTCACTTCGGTATCAGGATGCAGTTCGTACAGTTCCCGGCAGCGCTCGTCCCACAACAGCGTGTCACTGACTGGCGCGTAATCCCAGATGCCCATGCGCGCGGCGTTGGTGGCGATGTGTGCGCGGACTTCGGCGTGCTGAAGCGAGCGCTCGGCGTTACGCCTGCGGCGGCGCTCGTGGACTTCGTCCATAGCCCGCTGTATCGCCCGGGGTAGCAGGCTCAGGTTCTGCTTGAGCACGTAGTCGATGGCGCCCTGGCGCATCATCTCGACCGCGTGTTCTTCGCCGTAGACGCCGGACAGGAAGATGAACGGCGTCATCGGCGCCAGCCGTTGCGCCGCCTGCAAAACCAGTGGCCCCGACGAGCCCGGCAGCATGTAATCGCACAGGATCAGGTCGAACGTACCGCCAGCGAGCGCCTGCTCTACGGCCTGATGATTGAACACCAGGGTCGGTTCGACCGCGAGACCGGCGCGCTCCAGGTTCAGCAGCGCCAGTTCGGCATCATGGGTGCTGTCTTCCACGAACAGCAATTGCAAGGGCTTGGGCGGCATAGGATTCCGAAAACGTGACTGGAGTGTGGCGCTCTGCACGCCATCCGTAAGCCCTGGTTCACGCTGCATGCCGGTTGATTCGATCAGCAGCGCGACTCGGGCTCAGGAGCCGGGGCGGCGAATGATTCGCGACGAACCCGGTGGCGGCTCGTTCAAGACCGCCCAGAAAATACCCAGATCGGAAATGGCCGAGACGAACTCCTTGAATTCGACCGGCTTGACCACGTACGCGTTCACTCCCAGTGAATAGGCGCGTTCCAGATCCGGCTCTTCCTTGGACGAGGTCAGCATGACCGTAGGAATGCTGCGCAGCTCGTTGGTCTCGCGTACCACCTTGAGTACTTCCAGGCCGTCGACCTTGGGCAACTTGAGGTCCAGCAGCAAAACGGCCGGGTTGCCCTCGTCGCGGGTGGAATGGCTGCCACGGCGCAGCAGGTAGTCCAGCGCCTCGGCGCCGTCACGCATGACGATCACTTCGTTCGCCAGCTGGCTGCGCTCCAGCGCCACCAGGGTCAGCTCCAGGTCTTTGGGGTTGTCCTCGACCAGAAGAATGGGTTTGAGCATCGCTTACCTCGGTTGATTCGTGCTGGCGGAATGTGCGCGTCTCGGCAACGCCATATAGAAGGTGGCACCCTGGTCAAGAGCGCCTTCGGCCCAGACTCGGCCGTCGTGTCGTTCGATGATGCGGCGCACGCTGGCCAGGCCGATGCCGGTACCTTCGAACTCTTCCATGCGGTGCAGGCGCTGGAACACGCCGAACAGCTTGCCGCTGTAGGCCATGTCGAAGCCGACGCCGTTGTCGCGGACGAAAATGACCGTCTCGGCGTCCTGCTGGTAGGCACCCACTTCGATCACGGCGTGTTCGCGGGTGCGGCTGTACTTGATGGCATTGGACAACAGGTTGCGCAAGGCCAGGTGCACGAAGGCGGCATCGGCCACCAGGCGCGGCAAGGGTCCGACGTGCCATTGCAGATCGCGGCCTTCGTAGTCGGGTCGCATCTCCAGACGGATCGATTCGACCAGCGCATTCAGGTCGACGTCGGTGAAGCGCAAGGCTGAACGCCCCATCTGGGAAAAGCTCAGCAGGTTGTCCACCAGCGTGCCGGCAAAACGCGCCGACTCGCCGATGTGCTCGAGAAAGCGCAGGCCTCGCTCGGAGAGTTTGGGACCTTCAAAATCGGTGAGCAGCTCGGCGTAGCCGGCGATGTGCCGCAGCGGCGCACGCAGGTCATGGGAAACGCTGTAGGAAAAGGCTTCGAGTTCCTTGTTGGATTTCTTCAGCTCCCCGGCCAGTTGCGCCAGCTCCTCGGCCTTGCGCAGGACGATACCCAGCACGGCGGTGCGCAATTCGTGCACACCTTCGATTTCCAGGGTATCCCAGGGGCTGGAATAGCCGCTGACTTCCTGCTGCCAACTCTCGAAGCTGGCACGCGGGTTGAGCACACCGGAACTGTCCAGGCTCTTCTCCGCCCGTCCGGCCCAGGTCACCGTGCGCGACTGCTCGGGCTTGAACCAGATGAGGTAGTGGGAATGGATTTCGGAGATGGCCACGGCCAGCACACCGCCGCAATGACGGGCCAGTTCGGGCAACTCGGGCACGTCGCGGCCCACGTTGTCGCTGTGGAAGATCTCCTGCCCGCCGCGCTCGGCCAGCCACAACGCCAGGGCGTCGACCACCGCCTGCGGCGGCGTGTCGCCAAGCAGCTCGCAACGGGCTTCGGCGATGATCGCTGCACCGCTGGCGCGGGCGAAGCCCAGGAAGGTGTCGGGCAGTGCCATCAGGCCGGCGCGCACGCTGTCGCTGTCGGCCATGGCCGAGAGCAGCTGGACGATGTGTCGGCGCAGTTCGAGCATGCGCTCGTTCTGCGCGTGGGCGGTCTTGGTCTCGATCTGCAGCGACAGTACGCTGCCCAACAGCTCACAGGCCGTACGGGTCTGGAAGCCCACCGCATGGGGCTGGTCGTGGTGGCAGGAGATCAGACCCCAGAGTTGACCGTCGACCACGATCGAGATCGACATCGAAGCCATGGTCTGCATGTTGCGCATGTATTGCAGGTGTACCGGCGACACACTGCGCAGGGCCGCAAGGCTCAGGTCCAGCGGCGCGCCGGTGACGGGGTTGTGGGCCGGCACCAGTGGCGAGGCCTGGTAGTTCGCATCTTCGATCACCCGGATGCGGTTGCTGCAATACAACTCCCGAGCCTGGGCGGGAATGTCGGAGGCCGGGAAGCACAGACCCAGGTAGCTGGGATAGTCGTCATCGCGCACTTCGGCCAGTACCGTGCCGTTACCGGCCGCATCGAAGCTGTAGGCCTTGACGCGGCCAAAGCCGGTCACGCGCTTGACCTCGATCACCGAGCGCTGGCACAGCTCGATGATGTCTGCTGCATTGTGCAACTGGCTGATGAAGGTCCGCACCAGCGGATACAGGGCACCATAGGCATGGGCCTCGTCGGCGGCGGGCTCGAACTCGGCGATGATGACGCCGTCGGCACGGTGCACCATCATCGCCATGGCGCGCGGGTGGCCGCCTTGCGCGAAACGCACATCGGCGAAATGGAACGGCTGCCGCTCCTCCCCGGGCCAGGCGGCCAGGCGCGACGAAAGGTTGCTGCCCTGCTCGAAGAGGGTTGCCACGGCGCATTCGAGCACGTGCGCAGGCTCGAGTTGCAACCAGTGACGCACGTTGTCGCTGACCTGCAGCACGCGCTCGGCGGCGGCATCGAGCACCATCATGAAGCCCTGCGGCTGAATGCTGCCGGGGGTGCGGATGGGTTCGCGCGCGCATTGCTCGAGGGCAGCGGCGAGCAGCACCGAAGTCTGGCTGGATGTCACAGTGTATCTCCTGGCGGCCCATCAGCGCGCTGCAAGCCATTGCATGGTCGCCAACCGTGGCATGTGAAAACGACTTTCAATCGGCGACTACTTTAGCAAAGAACCGCGCACTCCGGGAGCGTCGTCATCACTAATGGCAAATTGATTTTCGCCCGCTCGACAGCGGCCTGTCAGGGTATCCGCCATCTGCCATTAGCGCATGACATTTCCGAGCCATATCAGTATGATGCGCGAGCATGCGAGGTTGGCGAAATTGGTAGACGCATCAGACTTAAAATCTGACGACCTTTGGTTGTGCGGGTTCGATTCCCGCACCTCGCACCACCTCGATTGCCCCTCCTCTTCCCAATCTTCGGGAACTCCTGCCCGCAACGCTTGCCGACTTCCTAGACACCACGCATTTCGCGGGTGATACAAGGAGGCCCGACCCATGCCTGATGCTCAGGGTAAGATTCGTTACGCCGTGGTTGCCGGCGGCTGGATTTCGCAGGGTGCATTCATGCCCGGTGTGGACCAGACCCGCAACTCCGTGATGACCGCGCTGGTGACCGGCGACCCCATCAAGGCCGATCAACTGGCCGCGCTGTATGACCTCAAGAGCTACAGCTACGAGCAGTTTCCCGAACTGCTGGCGTCCGGCGAAATCGACGCGATCTACCTGGCCACGCCTAATTTTCGCCATCGCGAGTTCGCCGTCCCGGCCTTGCAAGCCGGTATCCATGTCCTGCTGGAGAAGCCCATGGCGGCCAGCGAGGAAGATTGCCTGGCGATCAATGCCGCCGCCGAACGAGGCAACGCCAAGCTGATGATCGCCTACCGCCTGCACTGCGAGCCCGGCACCGTGGAGATGGTGCAGCGGGTGCGCAATGGTGATATTGGCGAGCCCCGGTTGTTCACCGCCACCTTCACCCAGCAAACCAAGGCGGAAAACCATCGGATGAAAAGCGGTTTCTGGGCCGGCCCGGCCGCGGACATGGGACCCTACCCGCTCAATGCCGTGCGCAACCTGTTCGGCGGCGAGCCCCTGGAAGTGCACGCGGTAGGTGCGCAAACGCCGGGGCGGCCGATCAATACCTTCGACACCGTCAGCGTGACGCTGCGCTTCGCCGAACAGCGGCAAGCGACCTTTACCGTCAGCTTCAGCCTGCCCGCGAGCGAGCGCTTTCAGTTGATCGGTACTCAAGGTGAATTCGAGGCCTCGCCGTGCTTTGGTTTCGGCGAGGGCGTGGCCATCGCCTATCGCTCGATCATCGACGGCGAAAAGCAGGAGCATACCTTTCCGGTCGTCGACCAGTTCGGTGGCGAAACCGAGTACTTCTCCCAGTGCATCCTGGACGATCGTCAACCTGAAGCGGACGGCGACGAAGGCTGGCGCGATGTGCGGGTGTTGGCAGCCATCGAGCGCTCGCTGCAGACCGGCGAGGTGCAGCAGCTGGAACCGCTGCCGTCGCGCAAGGGGATACAGGCCGATCAGGCCCGCCAGCTGCCGCTGGCCAAGATCCCACCCTACGTCAACACGACCGAACCCAACGACTGATCGATCGGTGAAGCAGCGGCGTCCACCGCCCCTGCTTCAGTCGGACTCCAGCAAGGTGGCGGCCAGCCGTTTGGCTTGAGCCGCCACATCCGTCACCGCAGTACTTTCCCACCACATCCCACGCAGCGGCGGCCCCATGGCAAACAGACGCCGGCTGGCAATCCCGTCGCTGTCCAGCAAGGCCCCTTCATCGTCAGCCAGCAGCCCCAGTGCGAGCGGCCCGGGCTTGACCAGACCACGCGCCAATAGCTGGCGCGGCAACGGTTTATCGACGCGACGCCAGTCGTATTCGATACCACTGGAATTGATCAGTACGTCACCGTGCAGCGGCACAGGCACCGACTCACCCCTGCGGCGGATGGTCAAGGTCGTGCCTTCGGCGCTCAGGTAGCAGGCCGCCTGCAGGGTAAGTCGCCCTTCGGCGATGGCCTTCTGCAGCAGCGCATCGCTCGGCGGTGGCGAGCGATGGTGATGGCTTTCCCACCAGGGCCGTACATGGCGTACGAACTGCCGTTTCTGCCGCTCGCTGGCCTGGCTCCAGAGCCGTGCGATGTGCACCCTCACGGTGTCCAGCGGCGCCTGCCAATCGATTCCCTGCTGCAGGGCCTGGCGGCATTGGTTGCGCACCTCGGCCATGAGCTGGCGCGGGCTGCTCAGGTCGCTGGCTGCCGCCAGAAAGTCTGGCCAGGCCGGCGGCTGACGACGCACATGAGGCCACAAGCCGTGCCGCGAGATCACCGTGATCGGTCCGCGGTGACCGGCGCGGTCGAGGGAGACCACCGCATCGACCATGGTCAGCCCCGAACCGATGATCAGCACCCGCGCCTGCGGATCCAGCGTTCGCATGGTTTGCACGTCCCACGGATCGACCGCGGCGGCGTTCAGTCCGCCGGGCGCCTTCACGGCGGTGCGTGCAGCGGGAAACATGCCGGTAGCGAGCACCGCGCGGGGTGCGCACCACACTTGCGCGTCATCCAGCGTCACCCGGACCTGCTCGTTGTGGGTCTGGACGTCGACCACCTCCGCCCGCACGTGCTCCGCCGTGGAGCCGAAGCGAAGGCCCAGGGCGCGAGCCTCGGCCAGGCGTTGCTGGGCATAGAGGCCGAAGATGCCGCGCGGTGGAAACAATTCGGCGACCGGCAGCGCCTGCTCGGCCGATTCGGGCCAACCGCCGTTGTCGATGAACTGGGTGAGCCACTGGGTCAGGTCGTCGGCGTTGTCCGGGTCGACACTCATGCGCGCAGCGTTGCCGTTCAAGGTGTGACCCAGCTCGGTAGCGCTGTAGGCCTCGCCACGTCCCAACTCGGGACGTGGTTCGATGATGACAATGCGCTGCCCGCGAGGCTGCCTGAGCAACTGCACGGCCAGCAGGGTGCCGCTCAAGCCGCCTCCGATGATCACTACGTCGGCGAATCGGGGTGCAACGTGGGTCATGTCTGACTTCTCGAAAAACGATTTCGCCGATCATACGTCATGCAGTGCGCCGGGCCGTGGCGCTGCCGTCACGACAGCCTTCCATCCTGTCAGATCGAGGTCCTGTATGGCAGCGGGTTTGGCGAAGTAATAACCCTGTGCCTGGGATGCACCCATCTCGCGCAGCAGTTGCAAGGTGGCCAGGTCCTCTACCCCTTCGGCCACCAACGGTCAAACCCAGCGACTCGGCCATGCGCACGATGGCACGGACGATGGCCCGACTGCGCGGACTGCCGGTCAACTCGAGAATGAACGACTTGTCGATCTTCAAGCCATTGAACTGGTACTGATGCACGTAGCTGAGCGAAGAGAAACCGGCACCGAAGTCGTCCAGCACCACGCTCATGCCGTGCTCGGCCAACTGCTGCATGGTGCGCTGGGCCATGGCCGGCTCGGCCACCAGCGCACCCTCGGTCAATTCCAGGCAGATCCGTGAGGCGTCCACCTGATGGCGCGCCAGTACCGCGAGCACTTCATCGGCGAAACCGCTGCGAGTGATGCTGTAGCTGGAACAGTTCACATGCACCGGCGGCCAGTGGGCATGAGCGGGCTCGGCAAGAATCTGAGCCACACGGGTGAGCATGTACAGGTCGAGACGACCGATCAGCCGCAGACCCTCGAGCGCCGGCAGAAAGTGTCCTGGCGCGATGATGCGTCCGTCCGGCTGATGCCAGCGGATCAATGCCTCCAGCGCCTGCACCTCACCGGTCTGGACATCGACGATCGGCTGAAAATACGGCAGCAGCTCGTCGCTGCGCTTGAGCGCATTGCGCAGCGCGCCCTCTTGTTCGACCTGATCGGACACTTCACGGCGCAGGGCCTGGTTGAACACCGCGTAGCTGTCACGACCGGCACTCTTGACCCGGTACATGGCCTTGTCGGCATCGCGCAGCAGGTCGGCGGGTTCGCTGTGGAATTGACGGTCGGCGCCGACGATGCCGATGCTGCACGAGGAAAACACTTCATGGCCATTGATGAAGAACGGGCGGTCGAAGGCCACCAGGATGCGTTCGGCGATCTCCACGGCCTCCTCCAGGCTCGAGTCCGGTGCCAGCACGGCGAACTCATCGCCGCCCAAGCGGGCCAGCAGGTCATCCTCGCGCAGGCAACTGCGCAGGCGGGCCCCTGCCTCCAAGAGCAACTGGTCGCCGAAATGATGGCCAAAGCTGTCATTGACCATTTTGAAACGGTCAAGATCGATGAACATCACCACCAACTCTCGGTCATTGGCGCAGTACTCATGCCAGGCCTGTGCCAGACGTTGTTGCAGATGGATGCGATTGGGCAGCGCAGTCAGGGCGTCGTGGGCGTTTTCGTACTGCAACTTGGCGTTGGCGTGGTCGAGCTCGCGGGTTCGACTCTGGACGCGGGCTTCCAGGCGCAGGTTGGCCTCATAGATGGCTTCGGCCGCGCTGCGCCGGGACAGCGCGGTATCGATGTGGCGCGAAACGAACGTCAGCAGGTCCTGATCGCGCAGGGTGTAGTGCACGTCGCTGGCGTAGCTCTGCACCACCAGCACGCCGCGCACACGGTCGTCGTCGAACAGCGGAACGCCCAGCCAGGATTGCGAGCGGATCGGCTCGCGGGTGTCGTCGACTTCGCCCTGGATCATCAAGCGGGTGGCGGCATCGAAGTCGATCAGGCAGGCGCAGCGTTGACGAATCACATACTCGGTCAATCCGCGCCTGCCACGGCGCGGCTGCGGTCGCCCGGTGAGTTGTTCGTCGACGTAATAGGGGAAGCTCACTTCACCACTTTCGCCGTCGAAGATGGCGATGTAGAAATTGCGCGCATACAGCAGGTCGCCAACGATCACGTGGAGGCTGTGATAGAGGTCATCGAGCTCACCGGGCTTGCTCGACAGCTCGGCGATCTGGAACAGCGCCACCTGCAAATGCTCGGCGCGCTTGCGCTCGGAGACTTCCAGGCGCAGCGCCGCGTTGAGTTGGGACAGTTCCTGGGTGCGGCGTGACACCGTTTCTTCCAGGTCGGCACGGTGCAGGATGCGGTCCAGCGCCATGGCCACGTGCCGGGCGACGACCAGGAACAACGCGCGGTCTTCGGCAGTGTATGCACGCTCGACGTCGTAGACCTGCATGGCGATCATGCCGAACACTTCGTCGCGGGCATTCTTGAGCGGCGAGCCCATCCAGAACTCGGGGATATGCCCGACGCAATGAAAACGCCCCTGACGCCCGGCCAGGGCAATGCCCTTGGCGTCGATCAGCAATGGCTGACCGCTGGTCAACACCTGGCCGGTGAGCGACAGGTGGTCAGGGATGAGGTACTCGTAGTTTTCCGCTTCGAGGGCCTCGACATCGATCACGTCCACGTAATAGGGGTAGGTGATCTTGCCGCTTTGCTCATCGTAGAGCGCCAGGTAGAAGTTTTCCGCATCGATCAGGGTGGCCAGCAGCTTGTGCACGCCCACCAGGAAAACGCCTCGGTCGCGGGTGGAGCTGGCCAGGTAGGTGATTTCGTACAACACGCGCTGGGTAATCTGCGCACGGGCCAGGGCGTCGGTCTGGACCTGCCGGCCGATGGCGGCAGCCAGGTCGGCCAAGGGGCCATCATGGGAAATGTGCAACGGCGCCATCAACCAGCCGAGTACTGCCTCGCCCTGCCCGGTCGGCCATAGCTGCAGCCCGCAGCTGTCGCAGAAGCGCTGCAGCTCGTGGTTGGCCAGGACCAGCGGCCAGTGGCGCTGCGGATCGCCCTGACCTTCCAGGTGCAGTTGCTCACCGGCCCGGTACCAGGCCCACGCCGTGCTGTGTGGCCAATCACGGGCCTGCTGCAGAATCGCTTCCAACGAAGCGGCATCGAGCATGGACGTAGAGCCCTTGCCGAACTCGGCAAAGGTCGGGGGATCGGAACTCATAGACGCTCCATGCCAGAAAACCAACGGTCTACATCTTCGAGCCTATGGCTATCTAATGGCAAGCCCCGCGAGCGGCGCTGACGTTTACGGCAAACCCTTGTGTCGCAATCCCCCTGTCAGGCCTGGGTAGCGCTGCCGGTGTGCATGGCGGCCTGGATGTCGTGCATGAAGCGCTCGGCCGGTAGCGGATGGCCGAGCAAGTAGCCTTGCAGGGAATCACAGCCCAGCCGGGTCAGGAACAACTGCTGATTGCTGGTCTCCACCCCTTCGGCAACGATTCGCAGGCCCAGGGCCTGGCCCAGTGCCACGATCGCCGAGACGATCGCCGCGTCGTCACCGTCCTGCTCCAGGTCGCGAACGAAGCCGCGATCGATCTTCAGCTCGTTGGCAGGCAGGCGCTTGAGGTACATGAGGCTGGAATAGCCTGTACCGAAATCGTCGATGGACAGATCGACGCCCATGTCCGACAGCTGCTGCAGCACCGTCATGCTGGCATCGGCGTCGCTCATGGCGGTGCTCTCGGTGATTTCCAGGGTCAGGTTGGCAGCCGCCAGCCCGTGCCGCGCCAAGGTGACGGCAACGCTGCGCACCAGTCCAGCGTGGCCGAACTGCAAGGCCGACAGGTTGACCGCGACGCGCCAGTCATGGAAGCCCATCTCGACCCACTCGCGCATCTGCCGACAGGCCTCGTCAAGCACCCAGTGGCCGATGTCGATGATCAATCCGGTCGTCTCCGCCAGGTCGATGAACGCCGCAGGCGCCAGCAGGCCCATGCGCGGGTGCTCCCAGCGCAACAGCGCCTCGGCGCCGACCGGTTTACCGCTGCGGGCATCGAACTTGGGCTGGTAGAACAGGCGCAACTGGCGCTCGGCTACCGCCAGACGCAATTCCTGTAGAAGCTGCAAGCGCTTGCGGGCATTGGTGTTCATCGAGCTTTCGAAGAAGCTGTAGCCGTTCTTGCCAATGCTCTTGGCATGGTACATGGCCGCATCGGCATTCATCAGCAGCTCGTTCTGATCGATGCCGTTGCCAGGGTACAGGGCGATACCGATGCTGGCGGAAATATGCAGGCTGTGTCCGGCGACTTCGAACGTCTGGCCGATCAGGTGAACCTGGCGCGCGGCGATACCCTTGGCGTAGGCCGCTGCTTCGAGGCTTACCAGCAGGACGAACTCGTCGCCACCGATTCGGGCCAGAGTGTCCTGGCCGTGCAGGCTGGTGCGCAGGCGCGAGGCGACGGCGCGCAGCAGCTGGTCGCCCATGTGATGGCCAAAGGCGTCGTTGACCGGCTTGAAACCATCCAGATCGATGAACATCACCGCCAGACAACCGCCGACCGCATCGATCTGGCTGATCGCCTGGCCGATGCGGTCGGCCAGGAGAATACGGTTGGGCAAGTTGGTCAGGTTGTCATGCAGGGCCAGTTGCGTCAGCTCCTGGTTGGCCAGGGTCAATGAATTGGCCAGCGCCGCGGTGCGCGACTCCAGGCGCGCATCGAGCACCGACGTCAGCAAGGTCATGCCCAGCACCGCCAGGGTCGTGACCAGCACCAGGTAATCGAGGCCATCCCCGGTAAGGCCGTCGAGGGCGCCACCACACACGCTGCCCTCGGGAAATTTGGCCGCGGCCATGCCGGTGTAATGCATGCCGACGATGGCCAGGCCCATCAGCACCGACGCGCCGGCTCGGGCCAGTCGCACGTTCGGCCGGTTGCGCCGCAGGCGGAAGGCGATCCACAGCGCTGCGCCGGAAGCGCCCGCGGCGATGGCCAGAGAGGCGACGAACAGCACGGGGTCGTAGACGATGCCAGGCTGCATCTCCAACGCCGCCATGCCGGTGTAGTGCATGCTGCCGATGCCTGCGCCCATGATCAGCGCGCCCCCGGCCAACTGCGGCCAGGGCAGCAGCGGCTGGCTGACCAGCCACAGGGCAAACCCTGAGCTCAGGACGGCGATGAGCAGCGAAGCGGCGGTCAGGCCCAGGTCATAGCCCAGTTGTATAGGCAGTTCGAAGGCAAGCATGCCGATGAAGTGCATCGACCACACGCCGATACCCAAGGCCAGCGCACCGCCGCTCATCCACAGATAGATCGCCCGGCCCTGCGCCGTAGCGATGCGCCCGACCAGATCGAGTGCGGTATAGGACGCCAGGATGGCGACACACAGCGATACGGCCACGAGGGCGGAGGAATAGGTACCAATCAGCATCGATATCTTGACCAGGGCGTGCGGGGTTTCAGAGGTGGTACGAAACACGGTTGCCGACGCGGCTGGCCTATTGTGCCGGTTCCTGCCAGCCGCCGCCCAGCGCCGCGATCAACTGCACGCTGGCGACCAGCCGACTCTGCATCAGGGTCAACACGCTGCGCTCGTTGCTCAACGCCGTTGCCTGCACGTTGACCACGTCAAGATAGCCAATAAGCCCGGCCTTGTATTGGTTGGACGTGAGGCGCAACGACTCGCGGGCCGCCTGCAGCGCCTCGTTGCGCACCGACGCTTCCTCGTCGAACACCTTCAACTGGCTCATGTAGTCTTCGACTTCACGGAACCCGTCGAGCACGGTCTGACGATACTGCGCGACGGTCTGGTCGTAGGCCGCTTCGCTGCGGTCCACTTCCGCCGCACGCTGGCCGCCGTCGAACAGGGTCATCGCCAGTTGCGGGCCGACCGACCAGAAACGGTTGGGCAGCGAGATCCAGTTACTGAAGCTGCTGCTGCTGTAACCGCCGGAGAGGCTCAAGGTCAGGTCGGGAAAGTAGGCGGTCTTGGCCACGCCGATTTCGGCATTGGCCGCCATCACCGAGCGCTCGGCGGCGGCAATGTCGGGACGTCGCTCGAGCAGCTGCGAGGGGACGGCCAGAGGGATCGCCGGCAACGCCGGGATCTCGGTGCTCGCAGCCAGACTGAATTCGGCCGGTGCCATGCCGATGAGCACGGCAATGGCGTTTTCGAGCTGGGCTCGCTGCCAGGCCAGATCGATCAGGTCGGCCTGGGTGCTCTTGAGCTGGGTCTGTGCCAGGAACACCGCATCCTTGCCGGAAATCCCCGCCCGGTACTGGTTCTGAGTCAGGTCGAGCGAGCGCTGATAGGCTTGCACCGTGGCTTCGAGCAGGCGCTTCTGCTCGTCGATGACCCGCAATTGCAGGTAGTTCTGCACCAGCTCCGACTGCAGGCTCAGGCGCATCGCGGCCAGATCCGCAAGGCTGGCCTGGGCACTGGCCCGATCAGCCTCCAGCCCGCGGCGCAGCTTGCCCCAGATGTCGGCTTCCCAGCTCACGCCCAACTGCGTGTTGTAGGTATCGCGAATGCCGCTGCTCGATTGGCTCAGGCTCGAACCGCTGCTGCCGGTCCCCTGGCTGGAGCGGGTCTTGCCCGCGCTCAGATCGACGGTCGGAAACAGCGCGCCGCGGGTGCTGCGGACCAGCGCCTGGGCCTGCCGATATTGCGCCTCGTATTGGGCGACCGTCTGGTTGGAGCGGTTGAGCCTGAGCACCAGGGCATCGAGCTGGCGGTCGCCGTACAGCTCCCACCAGGCGCCGCGCGCCATGGCATCGCTGGGGTTGGCCTGACGCCAGCCATCGGCCTGCTTGAATTGCACCGGCGTGGCGATCGTCGGGCGTTGGTAGTCCGGGCCCAGGGTGCAGGCGCCCAGCATCAGGCTGCACAGTGCCACACTGGCCAGGCGCGAGACGCGCGGAAAAACGGAATCGGTCATAGCGGAGTGTCCAGAGCGGCATCGGTACGCACGCCGCGCCGCGTGTTGAAGCGGTGGCGCAGGCGGTCCAGATAGAGGTAGACCACCGGAGTGGTATAGAGCGTGAGGATCTGGCTGAACACCAGGCCACCGATGATGGTCAGGCCCAGCGGACGGCGCATCTCGGCGCCTGCGGCGGTGCTGAACATCAACGGCAGCGCGCCGAGAATGGCCGCCATGGTGGTCATCAGGATGGGCCGCAGGCGCAGCAGGCAGGCCTGGCGAATGGATTCGGCCGGGCCCAGCCCTTCATTGCGTTCGAGCTGCAGCGCCAGGTCGATCATCATGATCGCGTTCTTTTTCACCACGCCAATCAGCAGAAACAGGCCCAGCAGCGAGATCAGGCTGAACTGGCCACCGGTCAGGTAGATGCTCAGCAAGGCCCCTACCCCGGCCGATGGCAGGGTCGAGAGAATGGTCAGCGGGTGAATGTAGCTTTCATAGAGAATGCCCAGCACCAGATACACCGCCACCAGCGCGCCGAGAATCATGAAAGGCTGGCTTTTCTGCGCGGCTGCGAAGGCATCGCCGGTGCCGGCGACCTTGACGATGATGTCCTCGGGTAGACCGACCCGCACCAGCGCGCGCTCGATCAGTGGCGTGGCGACGTCCAGGGTCACCCCGCTGACCAGGTCGAAGGAAATGCTCTCCGACGCGAATTGGCCCTCGTGGCTGACGCTGTCGTCGGCCAGGCTGTTTTCGTAGTGAGCGATGCTCGACAGCGGTACGCGCTTGTTGTCGGTGGTGATCACCTGGACCTGCTCCAGGGTGATCGGATCCTGCGCATACCTGGGGTTGATCTCCATCACCACCTTGTACTGGTTGAGGCTGTCGTAGATGGTGGAAATCTGCCGTTGGCTGTAGGCGTTGTTGAGCACCGAGGTCACGGTGCTCATGTCGATGCCCAGGCGCTTGGCCTTGTCGCGGTCGACGATCAGCGTCACCTGGGCGGCACCGCGGCCTTCGCGGGCATCGATGGCGGTCAGTTCCGGCAGCGCGCGGAAGGCCGCGACGATTTTCGGGTACCAGGTACGCAGCGCGGACAGATCGCCGCTCTGGATGATGTACGAATACTGCGAGGTGCTCTGCTCCCGGGCACCGCCGAACTGCAGGTCCTGGTCGGCCATCAGCATCAGGCGGCCGCCGGGCACCTTGGGCATCTCCTTGCGCAGCCGCTCGATCACCTGCTGCGCGTTGATCTTGCGTTCCTCGATGGGCTTGAGGCGAACCAGAATGGTCGCGTTGTTGCTGCCGTTGTTGCCACCGATGAACCCGGCCACGCTGTCGACCGCCGGGTCGGCGAGCAACGCGCGGCGATAGGTTTCCATCTTCGGCTGCATGACCGAGAACGACAGACCGTCGTCGCCGCGCACGAACCCGATCAACTGACCGGTGTCCTGCTGCGGCATGAAGGTCTTGGGCACCACCACGTACAGGGCAACGTTGCCGATGATGGTCAGCAGCAGGCTGAGCAGGGTCAGCCTGCGGTGACGCAGAACCCAGCCCAGGCTGCGGTCGTAGGCAGCGACCATGCGCTGGTTGACGCGGCGACTGAAGCGCTGCAGGCGGTTGTCCTTCTCGGGCTCATGCGGCGTCAGCCAGCGCGCGCAGAGCATCGGCGTCAGGGTCAGCGAGACGAACAGCGAAACGACGATGGCCACCGCGAGGGTGATCGAGAATTCGCGGAACAGGCTCTCGATGATCCCGCCGATGAACAGGATCGACAGGAACACCGCCACCAGCGAGACGTTCATCGACAGCAGGGTGAAGCCGACTTCCTGGGTGCCCAGGTAGGCTGCGCGCAGTGGCGGTACGCCGTCGTCGATGTGCCGGGAAATGTTCTCCAGCACCACGATGGCGTCGTCCACCACCAGCCCGGTTGCCAGGATCAGCGCCATCAACGACAGGTTGTTGAGGGAGAACCCCCACAGGTACATGATCGCGAACGTCCCCACCAGCGACACCGGCACGGCCAGGGTGGGAATCAGCGAGGCGCGGAAATTGCCGAGAAACAGGAACACCACCAGCACCACCAGGACCACGGCGATGAGCAATGTCATCTCGGCCTCGTGCAGGGTGGCGGTGATCACCGGCGAGCGATCCATGGCGATGTTCAGCTCGACACTGGCCGGCAACAACGCCTCCAGGGCCGGCAGCTGTTCCTTGATCTGGCTGACGGTCTGGATGATGTTGGCCCCGGCCTGGCGGTTGATCACCAGCAGCACGGCCGAATTGTCATTGTAGAACCCGCTGTTGTAGCGGTCCTCGACACCGTCGGTGACCTTGGCCACGTCGCTCAGGCGCAGCACCGACCCGTCCTGATAGCGGATGATCAGCGGCTTGTAGTCGTCGGCCTTGTCCAACTGGTCGTTGGCCTGCACCTGCCACTGGCGTTCACCGTCCTCGACGAAACCGATCGGGCGCCGCACGTTGGTCCCGTCGATGGTGGTGCGCACGTCATCGAGCGAGACGTTGTACTGGTTGAGCAACTGCGGCTCGAGCTCGATGCGCACCGCCGGCAGCGAGCTGCCGCCGATCTGCACCTCGCCCACTCCAGGCACCTGGGACAGGCTCTGGGACAGGATGGTCGACGCCAGGTCGTACAGCTGACCCTTAGCCAGCACGTCGGAGGTCAGCGACAGGACCATGACCGGTGCCTGGGAAGGGTTGATCTTCTTGTAGGTCGGCATGCTGCGCATGCCACTGGGCAGCAGGTTGCGCGACGCGTTGATCGCCGCCTGCACTTCCCGCGCCGCGCCGTTGATGTCGCGGTCCAGGTCGAACTGCAGAATGACCCGGGTCGAGCCCTGGCTGGAACGGCTGCTCATGGTGGTCACGCCCGGAATGGCGCCGAACGATCGCTCCAGCGGCGTGGCCACGGTCGAGGCCATGACCTCGGGGCTGGCGCCGGACAGGTTGGCCGACACCACGATCACCGGGAAATCCATGCTGGGCAACGGCGAGACCGGCAACAGGCTGAAACTGACCCCGCCCAGCAGCATGATCGCCACGCTCATCAGGAAAGTCGCCACCGGGCGACGGATGAAAGGTCCGGAGAGGTTCATGATTCAGCCTGTTCCACGGCGGCTGGTCGGCGCCCCCAGCGTCGACCCAGGCGGTCGAAGTACAGGTAGATGACTGGCGTGGTGAACAGCGTCAGCACCTGGCTCACCAGCAGCCCGCCGACCATGACCAGGCCCAGTGGCTGGCGCAACTCGGCACCCGAGCCGCTGGCAAGCATCAGCGGCACCGCGCCGAACAGCGCGGCCATGGTGGTCATGAGGATCGGCCGGAACCGCAGGAGCGCCGCCTGGTAGATCGCGGTCTCGGGATCCAGCCCCTGATTGCGTTCGGCCTCCAGGGCGAAGTCGATCATCATGATCGCGTTCTTCTTGACGATACCGATCAACAGGATGATGCCGATGATCGCGATCATGCCCAGGTCGTTGCCGCTGATCAGCAGCGCCAGCAAGGCGCCCACCGCCGCCGAGGGCAAGGTCGAGAGAATGGTGATCGGATGGATGTAGCTCTCGTAGAGCACGCCCAGCACGATGTACATGGTGACGATGGCCGCCAGCACCAGCAGCAGGGTGCTCTGCAACGACGCCTGGAAGGCTTCGGCAGCGCCCTGGAACTGGGTCTGCACGCCCAGCGGCATGCCGATGTCACGCTGCACCTGTTCGATGACGTCGACCGCCTTGCCCAGCGCTACACCATCAGCGAGGTTGAACGACATCATCACCGCCGGGAACTGACCGATGTGCGCGATGGCCAGCTGGGCCCGGCGCTGTTCGATGTGGGCCAGGCTCGACAGGCGCACCTGGGTGCCACTGGTGGCAGTGGTGTCGCTGTCGGCCGTCTGGTTGGTCGTGCCCGTGCCGTTGACGCTGGCCTTGACGTAGATCTGCTCCAGCGCCTGCGGCCCGAGGGTGCTGGCGTCGGTGGCCTGCAGCACCACTCGGTACTGGCTGGACTGGGTGTAGATGGTCGAAATCTGTCGCTGACCGAAGGCGTCGTACAGCGCGTCGGTGATATCGGCGACATCCACCCCGACCCGCTTGGCCGCATCGCGGTCGATCACCAGGTACACCTGCAGGCCCTTGTCCTGCAGGTCGCTGGCCACGTCGGTGAGTTCGGGACGCTGCTTCAGCGCGTCCACCAGACGGGCGCTCCAGGTGGCGAGCAGGTCGGCGTCCGGGGAGGACAGGCTGAACTGGTACTGAGTGCGGCTGACCCGATCCTCGATGGTCAGGTCCTGCACCGGCTGCATGAACAGGCGCACGCCGAGCAGCTTGTCGACCTCCGGCTGCAGGCGCGCGATCACCTGGCTGGCTGTGAGGTCGCGTTCGCTGTGGGGCTTGAGGTTGATCAGCAAGCGTCCACTGTTGAGCGTGGCGTTGTCACCGTCCACGCCGATGTACGAAGACAGGCTGGAGACGGCCGGGTCCTGCAGGATGATCCTGGCCAGGTCCTGCTGTCGCTCGCCCATGGCCTTGAAGGAAATCGACTGTGGCGCCTCCGAGATGCCCTGGATGACGCCGGTGTCCTGCACGGGGAAGAAGCCCTTGGGCACCACCAGGTACAGGAGCACGGTCAGGCCCAGGGTGGCGACGGCGACCAGCAGTGTCAGCGGCTGGTGCCGCAGCACCCAGCGCAGGCCGCCGCCGTAACGGGCAATCAGCCAGTCGATCCAGGCGCCGCTGGCCTTGTAGAAGCGGCTCTGTTCCTCTTCCTTGGGCTCGCGCTTGAGCAGGCGTGCGCACATCATCGGGGTCAGCGTCAGCGAGACGACCAGGGAAATGAGGATGGCCACGGCCAGGGTGATGGCGAATTCACGGAACAGGCGGCCGACCACGTCAGCCATGAACAGCAGCGGGATCAGCACCGCAATCAACGAAAACGTCAGTGACAGCAAGGTGAAGCTGATCTGCCGCGCACCCTTGAGCGCGGCCTGCATCGGTGTCTCCCCCTCCTCGATGTGGCGCGAGATGTTTTCCAGCATCACGATGGCATCGTCGACCACGAAGCCCGTGGCCACGGTCAGGGCCATGAGGGTCAGGTTGTTGATCGAAAACCCGGCCAGGTACATCACCCCGAAGGTGCCTACCAGCGACAACGGTACGGCGATGGAAGGAATCAGGGTCGCGCTGAAGCGGCGCAGGAACAGGAACGTGACCATCACCACGAGGGCAATGGCGATCAGCAGTTCGTGCTGGACGTCGGTCACCGACGCGCGGATGGTCTGGGTGCGGTCGGTCAGCACCGTAACGTCGAGCCCGGCCGGCATGGTGTCGGTGATCGTGGGCAGCAGCGCCTTGATCCGATCGACCACGTCGATGACGTTGGCCCCCGGTTGACGCTGGATGTTGAGCAACACGGCCTGATTCTGGTTGGCCCAGGCAGCCAGCCGTTCGTTCTCGGCGCCGTCGACGATCTGCGCAACGTCACGCAGCCGCAGCGGGCCGCCGTTGTTGTAAGCCAGAATCAGGTTGGCGTATTCCTCGGGCGAACGCAGTTGGTCGTTGGCGTCGAGCATCGACACCCGCGTGGGGCCGTCGAAATTGCCCTTGGGCTGGTTGACGTTGGATGCGCCGATCAGGGTGCGCACGTCGGACAGGTTCAAGCCGTTGGCCGCCAGCGCTTCGGGATTGACCTTGATACGGACCGCCTGACGCTGGCCACCGGCGATGCTGACCATGCCCACGCCGCTGATCTGCGCGATCTTCTGCGCCATGCGGGTGTCGACCAGGTCGTTGAGCTTGGGCAGCGGCATGGTCTTGGAACTGATGGCGATGGTCAGCACCGGGGTGTCGGCCGGGTTGACCTTGTTGTACACCGGCGGCGCGGGCAGGTCCGAGGGCAGCAGGTTGCTGGCGGCGTTGATCGCCGCCTGCACCTGCTGCTCGGCGACGTCCATGTTGATCTCGAGGCTGAAGCGCAAGGTCAGCACCGACGCGCCGCCCGAGCTGGTCGAGGCCATCTGCGTCAGGCCGGGCATCTGCCCGAACTGGCGTTCAAGCGGCGCGGTGACCGCGCTGGTCATCACCTGCGGGCTGGCGCCGGGGTACAGCGTCATGACGCGAATCGTCGGGTAGTCGACCTGCGGCAGCGCCGACACCGGGAGCAATCGATAGGCGAGCACGCCCGCAAGTACGATGGCGAGCATGGTCAATGTCGTGGCGACAGGGCGCAGGATGAACAGCCGCGAGATATTCATGCCCCGGTCTTGCCCTTCTCGCCCGGCACACCAGCGCCATCCTGCCCCTGCAGATGCTGCCCCGGCGTGGTGGGGACCTTGGCGCTGTCATCGACCACTTCGACCCGGCTGCCATCGCGCAACCGATCGGTGCCTTCGAGCACGACCCGATCACCTTGGGCCAGACCTTGTTCGACCACAGTATTGGTGCCGTCGGTGGGGCCCACCTTGAGCTGACGGATCTTGACCTTGTCGTTACCGTCCATGGCGTAGACGAAGGTGCCGTCGACGCCGTACTGAACGGCTGCCGAGGGCACCAGCACGACACCTTTGAGGGTATCCGAGAGCAGACGCACGTTGACGAACTGGTTGGGGAACAGGGCCTCGTCCTGGTTATCGAAGCGAGCCTTGAACTTCAGGGTACCGGTGGTGGTGTCGATCTGGTTGTCCAGGCTGCCCAGCACGCCGGTGGCCTGCTTGCGCGTGTCGCCCCGGTCCCAGGCTTCCACGGTCAACTTGGCGCCGCTGCGGTAACGCGACAGCACCGGCGTCAGTTCGCTCTCAGGCAGGGTGAAGGCCACGGTGATCGGTTGAACCTGGGTGATCACCACCAGCGCACTGGTGTCGTTGGCAGCCACCAGGTTGCCGATGTCGAGTTGGCGCAGCCCCAGGCGGCCGGCGATGGGTGCGCGAATGCGGGTGAAGTCCAGGTTGAGTTTGGCGTCGTTGACCGCCGCCTGGTTGGTCTGGATGGTGCCCTGGTACTGCCCCACCAGCGCCTGCTGGGTGTCCAGGGTCTGACGGGCGATGCTGTCTTCGGCGAACAGGCCTTTGTAACGCTGCAGGTCGATCTGCGCGTTTTTGAGTTGTGCCTGGTTCTGCGCCAGCGTCCCCTGGGCTTGCTGCAAGGCGATTTCATAGCTGCGCGGGTCGATTTCCGCCAGCAGGTCGCCGGCCTTGACCCGCTGCCCCTCCTGGAAGTTGACCTTGACCAGCTCCCCGGCCACACGGCTGCGCACATTGACAGTATTGATCGCGGTCACCGTGCCCAGCGCCTTGTAGTACACCGGGAAGTCACCGGTGACCACATCGGCTACCCGCACCGGGGTGGGCTCGGCCGAACCGCCGAAACCAGGGCGCGCGGAACCTGCGTTGCGCCCCGCACTGGCGGGCGCGGCGGCGCCGTTCTCCGGGCTTTTCTTGGCCGGCCAGAACCACCAGCACAACGCGGCGACAACCAGCACCATCAACAGGCCGAACAGCCAGCGACGCGATTTACGGGGACCTGGGGACTGCATTGAATGATCGACCATTGTGCGGGAGGACTTCTACTTTGAGGAGGCTGAACGATAAGGAGTCGGCGGGCATAAGCAAAGCGCCTTTACGGGCAATTTACCTTGGCCGGCAATGCAGCGGGAGGTTACAGGCGATCAACCCGTAGCAGCGGCGCGAGCCGCGTCACGGGCCACGCGGAGCATCTGACCTTACGCGGCGCAACCGGACGCGGCTTGCGCCGCTGCTACAACGACGTCGCACCCTGTAGCAGCGGCGCGAGCCGCGTCACGGGCTACGCGGAGCATCTGACCTTACGCGGCGCCACAGGACGCGGCTTGCGCCGCTGCTACAGGGAGTGAGTCACTTCAAGACAGCGACGGCCGCCGCGTAGTCAGGTTCCTGGCCGATTTCCGGAACCAGTTCGCTGTACAGCACCTTGTCGTTCTCATCGAGAACGACGACGGCGCGGGCGGTCAGGCCCTTGAGGGCGCCTTCGGCGATGTCGACGCCGTAGGCGCGGTGGAAGTCATGGGCGCGGAAGGTCGACAGGTTCTGCACGTTCTCCAGGCCTTCGGCACCGCAGAAACGGGCCTGGGCGAAAGGCAGGTCAGCCGAGATGCACAGGATGGCGGTATTGGCCACGTCGTTGGCCTGAGCATTGAACTTGCGTACCGAGGTAGCGCAGGTCGGGGTGTCGATGCTTGGGAAAATGTTCAGCACCTTGCGCTTGCCGGCCAGGCTTTGCAGAGAAACGTCAGCCAGCCCGCCGCCGACCAGGGTGAACGCCGGGCCCTGAGCGCCGATCTGAGGAAGCTCGCCGTCCACTTTGATGGCGTTGCCTTTGTGCGTCACTTGAGCCATGAGCCTTGTCCTTTTCGGATTGAGAAAGGGCAAAGTTAAGCATGAAAACGGCTGTACGGCCTATGCGCAAAGTGAAAATAAAAGTTCTGCACACCGCTGCACCCAAGCTGCTCGGGGAAACACATCAACCGGCTCTGGCACGGGCTTCTGCAGTTGCTGGCCGAGGCCGCGCCCGCAGTTCGAGCACCAGCCTTGCGCACTCGCGGGCATTGGTGACGCGGTCAAGAGGAATGTCCACCCTGACCATCTCGACTTCATCGGTCTGCGGATTCATCAACTTCACGCACACTGACTGATCGCCAGTGACTGTGCACACGCATTTCTGGGGCAGGAACGCCAGTTCGACGAGCCTGCGCAGTTCCAGCGAGCTAAGTCCGGGGGGCAGCATGGTCAATCTCCTTTGGAGCCGGTGATTGGCGTCCCACCCGTGACGCATTCGGTCTCGGGACTGCAGAACGTTTCGTGTTTCTCAAGGTATATACCTGCTTTCACGCAGGCGCAACGGGAGTTTTCGGCCTACCCCAAGATTCCGATAAACTGCTGAAACATAAGGATATAAAATAGTTGTACAGATCATTCGAAGAAGCGTTTCAGCACTTCAAGACCTGTACACCCGACGTCGACAGCGCAGCCCTGATCAGTCGCGAGACTTGGGAATCAGCCCCTGCAACTGCTGAGCGAAGAAATGCGCATCCAGCTGACTGGATTCCGCCTCCTTGGTACCGCGATCCTTGCGCCAGAACCAGGCGCCATCGGCCGAGTCCTTGACGATGGAGATGCTGCCGTGCCGATCCGAGGTCAGGCCTGCCACGGCAATGACCATCGCCCCGCCCTGCCCCATGACCTGCGGCACCAGCTCTACCCGACGCTGCGCCAGAATGATCGCCAGGGACTCGCTGATGAAGGGCGAATGATCGCTGGGGTAGGTGCTGCTGGTGGCCACCCAGGGCGTGCGCTCGATCACCAGCAGCTGCCGCTCGGTGAGCGGCGCCAGCCAGGTTTCGATCTGAGCGAACAGGGCCTGGATGCTGTCCCGCCAGTGCTGGCATTGATCCTTGAACGCCTGTTGCTGGCGTTGCTGGGTTGCGGCATGTTGCTGGAGCATGTCAGCCAGTTGCTGTACTTCGTCCATCGCTACCACCTCGGTGCGCGCCCGCCCTGGACTGGCCGCAAATCGGCCGCCGCAGGTCGGGCATCGGTGGTCAGTGTAACAGGCTTGGTCAGACGCTCAGCGAATAGACCAGGGCCGAAATGGCCACCAGGCCGACCAGCGTCACGAACACGTTGGACATGTGCCCAGCGTACTTGCGCATGGCCGGCACGCGACGGATCGCGTACATCGGCATGAGAAACAGCAAGGCGGCAATGACCGGGCCGCCGAAGCTCTCGATCATGCGCACGATGTTCGGGTTGAGCGTGGCGACCAGCCAGCACACCAGCAACATGAACAGCGCGGTGAAACGGTCCAGGGCCTTGGCATTGGGTCGACGACCGGATTTCAGCACCAGGCCCTTGATGCCCTCGCTGGCGCCGATGTAGTGGCCCAGGAACGACTTGGCGATCGCCACGATCGCGATCAATGGCGCGGCGAAGGCGATCACCGGGTTGCTGAAGTGATTGGCCAGGTAGGACAGGATCGACAGGTTCTGCGCCTTGGCCTCGGCCAACTGCGCAGGGGACAGGGTCAGCACGCAGCTGAACACGAAGAACAGCACCAGCACCACCATCAAGCCATGGGCGCGGGCCAGGATCTGGCTGCTGCGTTGGTCGGCGTGCTCCCCGTAGCGGCGTTTCTGGTCCACCGCGAAGGCCGAGATGATCGGCGAGTGGTTGAACGAGAACACCATCACGGGAATCGCCAGCCACAGGGTATGAATGAACGCGCCCGGCGCGGGCATCTCACCTGCGGTGGCGAGGATGCCGCCGTTCCAATGGGGGATCAGGTACAAGGCCAGCAGCAACAGTGCGACGATGAACGGGTAGACCATCAGGCTCATCGCCTTGACGATGAATTGCTCGCCACAACGCACCACGATCAACAGGCCCAGGATCAATACCAGCGCCAGCACCGCCCGCGGCGGGGTCTGCATGCCCAGCTGGTGCTCCATGAAGCTGCCAACGGTATTGGTCAGGCCGACGCTATAGATCAGCAGGATCGGAAAGATGGCGAAGAAATAGAGCAGCGTGATCAACGCCCCGGCCTTGATGCCGAAATGCTCTTCCACGACGTCGGTGATGTCGGTCCCGGCACGTCCGGACAGCACGAAGCGAGTCAGGCCCTGGTGCGCGTAGTAGGTCATCGGAAAGGCGAGCACTGCCAGAATCATCAGTGGCCAGAAGCCGCCGAGGCCGGCGTTGATCGGCAGAAACAGCGTGCCGGCGCCGATCGCGGTGCCGAACAGGCCCAGCATCCATGTGGTGTCGTGGCGGTTCCAGGGCGTCAGCGCGGCGGGCGCCTGCGCGTATCGGGGGTCAAGGCTGTTGGCTTGCTCGTTCATCCGTTCGAATCTCCGCTTGCCGGTGTTCAATCGATGGCCGGAAGCGGAAAAACGTGCAGCTGGCAGCGCCCCGGCCTTGAAAAGGGGCGTGATTGTCCAAGATTGTGCAAGGAAAGCAAAGGGTTACTCGAGCAACGGTGCGCCAAAGGCATTGCGACCCCTCGCCTAGGCGATGGATTGCAACCACAGCGCGTGCAACGGCGTGCAGACCGCTTGACGAAACAACCTTTCAAGAACAACATTACAAGTGGAACGTCGTTACAATAATAAAATCCTGGAGCAATCCCATGAGCGATACCTTGCAACCCGACCCGAATTCCAAGCGCCAGTCGAGGAAAGCCGCCGCCAGCGGGTGGATAGGATCGGCGCTGGAGTACTACGACTTTTTCATCTACGCCACTGCTGCGGCGCTGCTTTTCCCGCAACTGTTCTTTCCGACAGACAACCCCACTGTCGGCATCATCGTCTCGCTGGCCAGCTTCGGTGTCGGCTACGTCGCCCGACCGATCGGTGCCGTGGTGCTGGGACATCTGGGCGACCGACATGGGCGCAAGACCGTGCTGGTCTACTGCATGTTCCTGATGGGTTTCTCCACGCTGAGCATCGGGCTGCTTCCCACCTACCAGCAGATCGGTGTATGGGCGCCGGCGATATTGATCTTCCTGCGCCTGGTGCAAGGCTTCGCCGTCGCAGGCGAAGTGTCCTGCGCCAGTTCCATGACCCTGGAGCATGCACCCGACGGGCGTCGCGGATACTTCGCCAGCTTCACGCTGCAAGGCGTACAGGCCGGGCAACTCCTGGCCGCGGCAGTGTTCCTCCCGCTCGCCCAGTTCATGCCTGCCGATCAGTTCGCTGCCTGGGGCTGGCGGATTCCGTTCCTGCTGAGCGCCGTGGTACTGGTGGCCGGTTGGATCATCCGCCGTGAAGTTCATGAAGCCCCGGTGTTCACCGAAGCGAAGACTCACGCCAAACCCGAGAAATTGCCTGTGGTCGAAGTGATCACGCAAAGCTGGCGAGATGTGCTGCGGGTGATCTGCATGGCGCTCTCTGCGGTGCTTGCCATCGTCGCCTCGGTTTTCGGCGCAACCTATGCAGTTCAGCCTGCCTACGGGATTGGCTTCCCTTCCGGGGTGTTCATGTGGATCCCGGTACTGGGCAATTTGTGTGCAGTCGTTCTCATCCCCTTCGTTGGAAAGCTTTCTGACAGGATCGGCCGTCGACCTCCGGTCATCGTAGGAGTCCTGTGCGGCGGGCTGCTGTCATTCGCTTATCTCTACGCGATCAGCATTCACAACCTGTGGCTGTCGCTGATTCTGTCGCTGCTCATGTGGGGCGTGGCGTACCAAGGGTTCAATGGTGTGTTTCCAAGCTTGTTCCCCGAACTGTTCCGTACCCGGGTTCGTGTCACGGGTATGGCAATCGGTCAGAACATCGGCGTGGCCTGCACGGCGTTCCTCCCTGCCCTGTTCGTCACCATTGCGCCTCCCGGAACCGAAAACATCCCCCTGAAAATCGGCGCATTGACGTTCGGCATCTGCGCCATCTCTGCAATCGCCGCGTTCACTACCCGTGAAACCTACCGCGTACGCCTCAAGGACCTGGGCGACCCCAATGCCGTCCCGATGTCGAAGGAGGAATATGAACGGGTGCAGGCACTGTCCAGCCGCAAGCCGGCAATGAACGTACCGCAATCGGTGTCGGTAACACGTTCCTGACGAGCAGCAGGCGGACTGTCGACGTACTGTTCAAGGCTCTGCGCAGCGCCACACGCACCTGGACGACGCAGGCAGAAGGTGACGACACCTTCTGCCTGCGCCGGACGGCCCTGTGGCAACCGCAGGACCTGACACGCCACCACCATCAATAAGGAATGAATGTGTGAACGTTGTTCTCCTGGAAGTAAGCCATTGGCACACGCCGCTATACCTGGATGCCCTGGAGCGGCTGGCCGATGTCACCGTCACGGCGATATCCGACGCCACCGGAACGCGCGGCGCCGCCCTGGCCGAACGCTTCGGCGCAAGGCTCTTCGATGATTGGCAGACCCTGTTGCAGCACCAGCCAGCTGACTTCGCCTTCGCCTTCGGCCCGCACGATGAACTCCATGACATGGGCAAAACACTGATAGAGCGGCGCATCCCGTTCGCCATGGAAAAGCCCTGCGGGCTCACTCGGCAGGAAGTGCTGGAGTTGCAACGACTGGCCGAAGCCGCTGATCTGTTCGTGGCCGTACCCCTGATCTGGCGGCACAGCGAACTATTGAGCCGGCTCAAAAGTGCGGCGCTGCACACCGGCGCCAAATGGAGGACTCAGTCATTTCGATTCAATGCCGGCCCACCCGATCGCTACCTGACCAACAGCTGTGCCTGGATGCTCGACCCAAGACGCTCGGGAGGCGGCTGCACGATCAATCTGGCCGTTCACTTCGTTGATCTGATCGAGCAGATTTGCGCCGAACGCATACGCAGCGTTTCTGCGGTCATGTATCGTGACCCGCAACTGGCGGCCGTGGAAATTGGCTCCATGATGACCTTGGTAACCGAGAGCGGCTGCATCTGCACCATCGAAACGGGATACAACTACCCGGCCAACACCCCGGAACAGCGTGAGTATTCATTTTCATTGTCGAGCGATCGGTTCTACGCCCGTTCGACCGCAGAAGGCATGCGTGTGATTGATTCCAACGGCCAGGCCAGCGACCTGCAGATGAGCCTGAACTCGGACGTGTATTACGACAACTTCGTGACCGATGTTCTCGCTGCCGATCGTGACACTGCCTATGGGGGTGCAAGACTTGCGACAATGCATACAGTCCTGAGTATCATCGAGGCTGCCTATGAATCGGATCGCCTGGGTGGTTTTCCCGTTCGGCTCTAGCATCGTGAATCAAAGTTGCCTGGCGTCGGCCGGCAGCGTAGAGGATTGGAAACTTGTCGCATATTGGACGTTACTTCAACACCCTGGAACTGCTGCTTGCTCATCCGGGTGGTCTTTCTCTGTCTGAGATCAGCGAGCAGACCCAAGTTGCGATGGCAACGGCTCACCGCATATTGAGCGCGCTTCGAGAAAGGGGATATGTTTGTCAGGACGAACAGGATCACTACCGCTTGACGCTGAAGATTCCCAGCATGGGCATGAGTTTCATCAATGAAACGGGATTTGCCAGAATCATGCAGCCATTGCTGGATGACCTGGCCGTTGAAACCGGCGAGCACGTTCGGCTGGCAGAGGTCGCGGAGGATCATCTGACCTGGGTACTTCAGGCCACCAAGAACACTCGGGGCCTGCAATACCGCCGGGCCCTGGATGAAAAGATCATCCCGCACACGACCGCGGCAGGAAAAGTGTGGCTGTCGACCATGCGCGACGAGCGCGCCATGCGGATCCTGTCAGCCTGGGACATAGAAAACACCCGAGACTACGCAGGCCCCAAGGCGCGTGTTTCGATTCGCGACATTTTCGATGACATAGCCTTGATTCGTAGCGAAGGACATGCGGTCGTGCGCGAGGAAGGCGAAGTCGGCGTGTGCGTAGTGGCAGTGGCCGTCTTCGACGCCTCGCGCCCAGCCAACACCGCGCCTGTGGGGACTCTGAGCATTGCCGGCCCCATAGCACGCATGCGCGAAGAAACGCTTGATGCACACCTGGCAAGCCTCAAGCGTTCAGCCATCAAGCTGGGCGAACACTGGGCGCTCTGGAATTCGGTGAGCGAAGCGTGATTCGTTGCCCCATCGCGCGCATGCTTGCGCTGCGATATGCCAAGTAACGTCCCAAGTGCCTGGTCCCTTCTGATCCCGGCGTCGGCAACGGATCGCATGGCAGGCCCTGAGGGCCTGCAAACCCGTGGGCTGCCTATGGAATTTTCCATCCCTTGGCGCGCAGGTCCGCCACACCCTTGTTCAGTTCGTGCAACGCGTTTTCCTCGCGGATAATTTCCAGCACGCAGTTTTCGATACCGCAGGTGGCCTGAACGGCCTCACCCAGCCCTACGAAGTCGACTACACCGGTCCCAACCGGATCATGCCCCCAGACATCCATACCGGTGTCGGACACGTGCACAAATTCGATAGCAGCATGGTAAGCCAGCAAGCTCGCGACCGGATCTTCAGCGATGTACGCGGCGTTGGCGATGTCGTAGACAACCCTGACCGTATCATCGTTTAGGGTTTCGACCACTTCTGCCAGTTGCGGCATCGTGGGGGTGAAGCAGTACGGCGTGTTTTCGAGAAGCAGCCGGACACCGGCCTGCTTCGCCATCGGTGTCAGCACCGCAAGGCTTTCGTACATCCAGTCGTAGGTCTTTTCCAGTGGCGGGGAAATCATCGGTCGACGAGTGCCAGGGGATATCACCACCTCTTGCGTACCCCAGGCGGCGGCCAGATCGATCACTGCCTTGATGTGATCGATACTTTTCCGACGCATGTTCGCAGCGGGGCTGGCCAGATTGATGTCATAGCCGCCAGCGTTGAGGGACCTGACCTTGGCACCGTAACCCAGCAGCCGCACGTAGGCTTCGGACTGCTGGGCAGTCGAGAGTTCCACGGGCCAGCAATGAGGCGAACTGACAGGCACTTCGAACACGCGATGCCCGTGCTCGGAAAGTTCGGCGATGGCATCGATGGCCGTGGACGCCCATAGGTAGGAAAACGTGCTGATGATCATACTCAAATTCCCTTCTTGTTATTGTTTCGACGAAATGGAAAAGGCCACGGACTATTGATCCGGTGATTGGCCAAGGCCATACAACGCCTCGGTCTTACTTGGCTGGAAGATCGCCGCAGTAGCCGCCAGGACAGGATAAAACAAACACCAAAAAAACATAATGGAATCGAGTTACGTTGTCAATTCGATTGCAAAGCACAAGCTGTTTTCGTATGTTGGCATTGTTTCGAATGTCCCGGTTCAAACAACGACATCCAATAAATCCAATAAGAAGGACTGCATCAATGAGAGCTCTGGTCAGTGGTGGTAGCAGTGGTATCGGCGCGTCGGCCTGCATGAGAATCGCGGAGGCGGCGCTGGCTCGAGGAGTCCAGCCTAGAATTGCGGTCTGTGGACATGCCCCGAATGACACACAGAAAGAAGTCGTCAGGTCCATCGAGGCCATGGGAGGAGTCGCCATTTCACTGTGCGGGGATCTCGGCAAGGATGAAGTACCGAGTCAACTGGTGGCGACAGCGGTCGCGGAGTTCGGCGGGCTTGACGCCCTGGTGGCCAATGCCGGCATCGCCAGCCCTGGCAAGATTTGCGACCTGACGCTTGCAGATTGGGACGATATGTTTTCGGTCAATCTACGCGGCGCCTGGCTCCTCGCCAAAGCCAGTTACCCGCATTTGCGCGAGAGCGGTGGTGCGGCCTGTTTTACCTCTTCGATGTCCGGCCAGATTCCACATGCCGGCTCGGGCGCCTACAGCCCGACCAAAGCGGCATTGACGATGCTTGCCCAGACACTGGCCCTGGAATGGGCGCCCGAAGGTATCCGCGTCAACGTGGTCTCTCCGGGCATGACACACACACCGATGTCCGAAAAGATCTACGCTGACCCACAACTCAAGAAAGCCAGGGAGGCAATCATCCCGTTGGGCAGGATTGGCCAACCGATCGATATCGCAAACGTGATCGAGTTTCTGGTCAGCCCATTGTCAGGATACGTGACGGGGCAAGATATCTGCGTCGACGGTGGCTTCTCCAAGTCCATCCTCAACCACATACCCGGCCGGCCCGGCTCGAAATCCTGATCACGGCAAAGGCCAAGCGTCGTCAGCGCTGAACCGGAGCATGGTCCAGGGCAATCCAGTCCGCGGTATCCAGCGCGGACATGGGCCGGGCGAAGTAGTAGCCCTGCACATAGCGGCAGCCCAATGCGACCAACGCCTGAACCTCCTCTCGGGTCTCCACGCCCTCGAAAATGCAATCCAGGTCCATGTCCTGGGTCAGTGCGAGCAAGGATTTGACGATTTTGTAACTGGCCGGCTTCTCGTGCAGGCGGGCGACGAAACTGCGATCGACCTTGAGTTTGGTCAATGCCAGCGCATGCAGGTGACTGAGGCTGGAATAGCCGGTGCCGAAATCGTCCAGGGAAATGCCGCACCCCAACGAGCGCAGGGTGGCGATCGCTTCCTGGACCAGATCCAGATCCTTGAGGGTCGCCGTCTCGGTGATCTCCAGGTCGACCCGACTCGGATCGAACAGCCCACTGGTGAGCAGCTGGACGATGGCCTGGACTGCGTCGGGCGAACCGCAGTCATGGGCCGACAGGTTGAAGGAAAGACGAATCGGCGCCGGCCAGGCCGCGGCACCCCGCAAGGCCTTGGCCAGCAGCGGCAGGGTCAGGCGATTGATCATGCCGCTGCGCTCGGCGACCGGAATGAACTGGCCGGGCGGAACCGGCCCCAGCTCCACGCTCTGCCAGCGCGCCAAGGCCTCGAAGGCGACGGTGGCACCGGTCTGCAGGTCGACGATGGGCTGAAAGGCGACATGGAATTCACGCTCGAGATCCGCACGTCGCAAGGCCTGTTCGGTGATGATCGCGCTTTGCAGCTGCTTGCGGTGCGCAGCCGAGAACAGCGACATATGGCCGACGAAATGGTGCTTGCTCTGGTACAGAGCGTAATCGGCGTACTCGAACAATTCATGGGCATTGCCGGCCAGATCGGGAAAGGTCGCCAGACCCATGGACGCGCCCACCTGGATCGGCACATCGACCAGCAGGTAGGGTTTGCTCAGTTCCACACAGATGCGTTCGGCAAACAGGGAAATCTCCAGGTTGTCGCCACAGTCGGGCAGGATCAGCGCGAATTCGTCGCCTCCCAGGCGCGCGACCTGGACGTTATCGGGCAGCAACGCAGCCAGGCGTGTGCCGACCTCGGCCAGCAGGCGGTCGCCGACGCTGTGACCGTACAGGTCGTTGACCGGCTTGAAGCCATCGAGGTCGAGGATGCCCACGCCCAGGCGTTGGCCCTCCTCGCCCGCCTTGGCCAGGCAGGTGTCCAGGCAGTTGAAGAACCAGCGCCGGTTGGGCAATCCGGTCAGGCTGTCCTTGTTGGCCAGCAGGAAGTTCTCGTCGCTTAGGGCTTCGCTGCGCGCCTGGGCGTTCACCAGTCCGGTGAAGTTGCGATAGTTGTTCTGCAGCACCACCAGCATGATGCCGGTGACCAGCAACACGTTGACGCTGGTGGCGATGAAGGTCGGGTTGTCGGTGGAGGCAAAGAATGCGACGAAGGCGACGTTGACCACCACCGCCGTCATCAGGGCCGCGGAACGCAGGTGCATCAGGCAGAAAATGCAGCCGATCACCGTAATGGCCATGTAGAAGGCCACGTGCGCCTTGGCATAACTGTCGCCATAGGGAAACAGCGCCAGGGCCCAGACCGTGAAACCGATGGCCACCACGCAGCAGATACGGTTGGTCCGCGCGAGCGCCTGGGCGACCTCGACGTCGTCGGGTTGCTGCTGCCAGCCTCGACGCCAGGCCACCGCCCGCACCAGGCTGATGATGGTCAACACCAGAGGGATGTGCACGGTCATCCACACCGGCGAACTGGCCATGTGGGTAAAGGCCAGTGCCCAGCTGTTGATCAGCAGGATGAAGTACATCAGAGGAATCTGCCTGGCCAGGGCCTTGTACTGGGCCGCGAGCAGACGCGAGTTGCCTTGAGGTACGCTGCACAGCCGTTTGATCAGAGCGAACAGGCCGGTGCAGGAAAAGCGTCTGGTCGTAGACATCATGTCCGAATGTATGGCTGTAATCAGAGGGTGTCGGCCGAACTCAGCTTTACTGTAGCCAACCGGACGCGATCGAGGCGGTTTATTTGTGTGGTCCGACAGGCTGGGTGCTGGCGGTGTCGGCTTTACCGCCCAGGTACCAGCCCACCACGCCCCACAGCGCGGCGCAGGCGGCGCCCACCAGCGCGATCAGCACCACGCCCTGACCGAGCAGGTCGAGCAGGCTCTTGACCCAGCCGCTGAAGGCGTCGCCACCGCGGTAAACCACGGTGTCGATGAAGTTCTTCGCCTTGTACTTGGTTTCTGCGTCCAGCGGCGCAAACAGCATCTCGCGCCCAGGTCGCACGAACGCGTATTCACCGATGCGCCGGGCAATCATCAGCCCCGCCAGCATGGCGAAGCTCGGCGCCAGCGCCAGGCCGATGAAACCCAGGCACACCAGCGCCGGCACCAAGGCCAGCAAGGTCCTAACCCCCAGTCGCTGCGCCAGCCGGCCGGTGATGAACAGCTGCGCGGTGAGTGCGCCGGCCTGAACGACGAAATCGATGATGCCGAATACCCGGACCTGTTCCTCGCGGCTGGGGAACAACTCGGCCACCAGGCGCGCCTGCTCGAAATACAGAAAGGTGCTGACCGTGGCCAACAGCACCACGAAGGCGCAGACGCCCAGCAGGTAGCGCGATTGCAGCACACGGGTCAGCCCGCTGAACGGATTGCCAGCCACCGGGCGGCGCGGGTTTTCGGCCTGAGCGGCGCCGGGCCGCCCTGCCCCGTGCACAGCGCGCCAGCTCATCAACAGGTGCTTGAGGGCGACGGCGATGGCAAGCAACACAGCGGCCAGTACCGACAGGCCGCTGGGCCCCATGACACTCACCAGCAAGGCGCTCAGGGCCGGGCCGACGAGACCGCCGACGCTCGCGCCCGCGGCGATGAACGCGAACAGGCGCTTGGCCTGTGCGCCATCGAAGACGTCGGCCATCAGGCTCCAGGCGACCGAGATGACGAACAGGTTATAGACCGAGATCCACACATAGAACACCCGCGCCAGCCAGATGCCCTGTTCCGCAGCGCCAAACGCAACGGCGAAGAGCAACAGATTGCCGCAGAAAAAGCCGTAGACCCAATCGATATAGTGAAGCCTGGCCACCCTGGAGTTGAGCCAGCCAAACAGCGGCACGGCCACCAACATGGCGATGAAGGTGGCCGTGAACAGCCATTGCAGGTTTTCCACACCGCCCTGAATGCCCATCGACTCGCGGATCGGTCGCAGCATGAAATAGCCGCAGAACAGGCAGAAGAACAACGCGAACCCGGCCAGTGCGGCCTGCCCCTCGCCAGGACGGGCATTGATCACCTGCGTGAAGCGCGCAGCGATGGGGGTCATGGAAGACGCACCTCAGGCAAACTCGGTGGCAATGCGCTTGAGTTGCTCGGCATTGGGCAAACGACCCTGGCCGGCGAGCAGGTTGTCGAGCACATAACGCGGCTGCGACGTGGCGGGAATGACGGCGGTCGCCGCAGGATTGGCCAGGACGAACTTGAGCATCAACTGCGCCCAGGAACTGGCATCCAGCTCGGCGCTGGCCCATTCAGGTACGGCACGACCCTTGACCTTGGCGAACAGGCGGCCGGCTTCGAACGTCCGATTGATCAAGGTGGCGATACCCTTGTCGGCGCAATACGGCAGCAGCTTGCGCTCGGCGTTGCGCGCACCGATCGAGTAGTTGATCTGCACGAAGTCGACGGGCTCCTGCTTCAGCACGGCCAACAGCTCATCCTGGGCCGACTCCACGTAGTGCGTCACGCCAATGTAGCGAATGCGGCCCTGGGCCTTGAGTTCGCGCAGCAGCGCCAACTGCGTGCGGGTGTCCTGCAGGTTGTGAACCTGAATCAGATCGATCCTGTCGGTGCGCAGCGCCTTGAAGCTGGCCTCGATCTGGCGCATACCGGCCTCGCGGCCGGTGGACGAGACCTTGGTCGCCAGAAACACCTTGTCGCGTGCGGCGGCTTGAGCCACCAGCTCGCCGCTGACTACTTCCGCCCGACCGTAGCTGGGCGCCGTATCGATGACCTTGGCGCCGCCCGCTACGAACGCCGCCAGCACCTCGCGCAGAGGGGCCATGTCCGCCGACTCCGGCTCTACATTGAACGTCTGGGACGTACCCAGTCCGATCACGGGAAGCAACTCACCGGTCGCCGGTATCTTGCGTTGCAGCAGCGGCTGCGCCGCGAACGCCAGGCGCGACATCAGCGGGCCACAACTGGCCAGGGCGCCGAGCGCGGCGGTGTATTGAACGAACTGGCGGCGAGTCGGCATGGCGCTGCTCCTTGAGATCTTTCACGCGAAATGTGGGGAGGCTTCCTACAGAGGGGCGGAGCTCAGTATGGCGAAGTACGGATCACAAGGGGCGCAGATGTCTGCTGATGAAACATGAAGATAAAAATTAGCCACTCACCGCATTTCGCCTGGCACAAACAAAAAAGCCCCCGGGCAATGAAATTGCGCCAGGGGCGTTGTGTGTCGAGTCGACCCGTTCAAGCGGCCGATACGGCGGGACTCAATGCATGAACAGCGCGATCAGGATGATGATCGGGATAGGCACACCGAGAAAGAACAAAAGAATCGAGCGCATGGCAGTACTCCTTGATCAGCGAATCGAAGTGGGTGTGTGGGTGCGGGTACGGTCGCGTTCATGCCAGACCACGGCATCGCGGCTGCGGCCACCGAAGGTTGCTGCGAAGCTGGCGAAGAATGCGCCGCAGAGCAAGGCAACGAAGGTCCACAGTGCAGTGGCGGCAGCGACTTTCTTGGCAGTGTCAGCGGCCTGGCGGGCAGCCAGTTCAGCGTCCTGCACCGATTTCAGCGCTTGACCGTAGACCTGATCGACACGCTGCTCGGCCTGGGCTTGAGTCAGGTTGGTGCGCTGGCTGACCAGCTGTGCCAGGTAGGCACGGTCTTCGACGGCGAGCTGTCCATCGTTGCTCACGGTACGGGCAAAGATGCGGGTCACCACGGCGTGTGCCGCGTCATCGCTGACCGCGACGGGACGGTTGTCACGAAACAGCATGTCCACGAAGTAACCATAGGGGTCACTCGCGCTATCGCTGTTGGAGCTCGCGGCTGCGACGGACGCCCCACCGGCGACGCTGGCAGTGGCCTGCACACCGCTGCCGATCGCACTGCCCACCGAACCCAATACCAGCATGGCGGTGACCAACGAAGCAACGGCCCAGGCCAGGAAGCCATGGGCGGTGTCGCGGAAGTACACTTCATCGCCATGCATATTGGCCCACTTGACCCGCAGCCGGCCGGCCAGATAGCCGCCCATGCCCGATGCAGCGATTTGCGTGAAGGTCAGCCACAGGACGGTCGAGACGCCGAGAGTCGTGGCGCTCACCCCTTTGTCAGCCCACGGTGATACGGCCGAGAAACCCAGGCCGAAGCCCAGTACGACGAGAATCATGGAAAGTGCGGAGGCAGCAGCGGCGCCGGCGAAGATCGCGGCCCAGGAGACTCCCGAGTGATTGGAGCTGTCCGCGGAGGCGGATAGCGCGGCAGGAGGAAGGTGTTCGGCAGGGCTCATCATTGTTGTCGTGCTCCTAGCAGGTTGAACCTGTGTGATCGCTCACGTGCGGTTTGCCAGGGATACCGGTGCACACACCATGCCAGCCGATTATTGCCAGATACCTACATAAATCAGCTAGTTATAAGACAAAGCTAGAAGCGAGTTCAGGCAGAATGCCCGAATCGAGGCTGATCGACCGGGCTTTTTGCATTATTTTGAAACGTAAAATAGATTGACTATTACACTGTAAAACTCACGGCGCAGTGGTGTTTTTCTGCTCCGCCGGATAGAACTCCCCTTCCATGTTCTGTTTTTCCAGGGACGCACGCAGCAGTGCTTCGGCCGCACCCACCTCGGCATCATCGTCAACGTTGGCGACCACCAGCCACAGACGCTGCAGATTCTGTTCGTGAGTCCCTTCACTGAGCATGTCGTGGCTGACGGTAGGTTGCCCGCGCCAGAAGCATTTGCTATCGACCTCGCTTTCCACGTCATAGGTGCACTTCGGCCCTGCCAGCCAGATTTCGCTGACGGTGCGCAGATTGGCTCGTTCGATGTCTTGTTGCTGAATTCGGAGTGTCATGGTGAAGACCCATTGCGAAGGAGCGGTAGGGCTTTGAACCCCGGGCGCATCGCCAAGTTCTACCGGGAGTGACACTATTGTGTACAGGCTTGAAACCATCGGGAGATCGAACATGAAAGCGACGATTGCAGTGCTTGCACTGGGCGTTGGACTGGGCCTTGCGCTGGCTTCGGCCGAAGCCAGCGACGCCAATCCGCTGGTAGCCGAACGTTGGCAGAGCCGCCCTTTGATCGTGATCGTCCCCAACGCTCAGGACGCGACCCTGGTGGAGCTGCGGGAAGCCTTGGGCAAGCCAGACGCCCGTGAAGGGTTCGTCGAACGGGAGATGGTGCTGTACGAGATCGTCGCGGGTGCCGCCAGCCGCAATGGCCAGCCGCTGAGCGGTTCAGCCAGTGCAGCACTGCTGCAGGCGGTCGGGCATCGGGGCGATGCCGGGGCGCGGGTGATACTGGTGGGCAAGGACGGTGGCATCAAGGTCGACCGGCCAGGGCCGGTCGATCCCGAGTCGCTGTTCACTACCATCGATCGCATGCCGATGCGCCAGAGGCAGTGAGCCGAGCCTCAGATGCCTTCGCGGGCGATGTCCATGGCGAAGTAGGTGAAGATCAGGTCCGCACCCGCACGCTTGATGGCGCCCAGGCTCTCGCGCACGAGACGCTGCTCGTCCACGGCCCCGGCCTGGCCGGCGAACTTGATCATGGCGTATTCGCCGCTGACCTGGTAAGCCGCCAAGGGAAGCCGCGAGGCTTCGCGGATGTCGCGAATGATGTCCAGGTAGGCCCCGGCCGGTTTGACCATCAGTGCATCGGCGCCTTCCTGCTCATCGAGCAACGACTCACGCACCGCTTCGCGGCGGTTCATCGGGTTCATCTGGTAGGTCTTGCGGTCACCCTTGAGCGCCGTACCACCGGCTTCGCGGAACGGCCCATAGAACGAAGAGGCGAACTTGGTCGAGTAGGCCATGATCGACGTATCGAAGAATCCGGCTTCGTCCAGCGCACTGCGAATCGCCTGCACCTGACCGTCCATGGCCGCCGACGGCGAGATGAAGTCGGCACCTGCCCGTGCGGCCACCACGGCCTGCTTGCCGAGATTGATCAGGGTGGCATCGTTGTCGACATGATCACCGTGCAGGACACCGCAGTGCCCATGGGAGGTGTACTCGCAGAAACAGGTGTCGGCCATCACCACCATTTCCGGGACGGTGTCCTTGCAGATGCGCGCGATACGCGACACCAGGCCGTTTTCGTTCCAGGTGTCACTGCCGTCGGCGTCCAGATGGTGGGACACGCCAAAGGTCATCACCGACTTGATGCCGGCACGCGCGTAGCGCTCGATTTCGCCGGCCAGCTTGGATTCGGGGATCCGCATGACTCCCGGCATGCTGCTGATGGGAACGAAGTCGTCGATTTCTTCTTCGACGAAAATCGGCAGCACCAGGTCGCCTAGGTTGAATTCGGCTTCCTGGAACAGATCGCGGAAAGAAGCGTTGCGGCGCAGGCGGCGGGGCCTGGCGGAAGGAAACTGGCTGGGCATCATGGATTCCACTGGTAAGGGCATACGGCATCGAACGGCCAAGCTTAGGCCGGGACGCAGGCGTGGGGCAAACCGGATTTCGATAAAGCTGCGTTGCATGCCCGGTAACAATTTGCCCGGAACGGCTGGCTCGAGGGCGCCGACACGGCACCGGGCGCTTGCAACGCAACTTACCCGGCCGCCGGAGGGTCAACCCTGACGACATCTTCACCGCGATTTCCTCGCGAACTCAATGTGGGATCGAATCGACATGCCTAATCAAGCTCCAACTTCAGCCTCCTCCGCCGCCAACGACCAATTGTGCATCAACACCCTGCGCACCCTGGCGATGGACGCGGTACAGAAAGCCAATTCCGGTCACCCCGGCACCCCGATGGCCTTGGCCCCGGTCGGCTACACCCTGTGGAGCCGCTTCCTGCGCTACCACCCTGAGCATCCCGACTGGCCCAACCGCGACCGCTTCGTGCTCTCCGCCGGCCATGCCTCCATGCTGCTCTATGGCCTCCTGCATCTGGCCGGTGTCGAGGAAATCGACGCAGACGGCACCAAGACCGGCCAACCGGCCATCAGCCTCGACGACATCAAGAAATTTCGCCAGATGGACTCGAAGACCCCAGGTCACCCGGAATACCGTTACACCACCGGCGTGGAGACCACGACCGGCCCGCTCGGGCAAGGGTGCGCCAACAGCGTGGGCATGGCCATGGCTCAGCGCTGGCTCGGCTCGCGCTTCAACCGGGACGATCTGAAGCTGTTCGATTACAACGTCTACGTGATCTGCGGCGACGGCGACATGATGGAAGGCGTCAGCAGCGAAGCCGCGTCGATGGCCGGCCACCTGAAGCTGTCGAACCTGTGCTGGATCTACGACAACAACACGATCAGCATCGAAGGCCACACCGAGCTGGCCTTCAGCGAAGACGTGATGACTCGCTTCAAGGGCTACGGCTGGAACACGCTGCACGTGACCGATGCCAACGATACCGAGGCGCTGGCCAAGGCATTCGAGCAGTTCAGCCGGACGCACGATGCGCCGACCTTGATCATGGTCGACAGCGTGATCGGCTATGGGGCGCCGAACAAACAGAACACGGCCGCTGCTCACGGTGAAGCCTTGGGCGACGATGAGATCAAGCTCGCCAAGAAAGCCTATGGTTGGGATGAGAACAGCAGTTTCTCGGTGCCTGAGCAGGCCGCTCACCATCTGCGCGACACGCTGCTGACCCATCACGGCGAACGTTATGAGCAGTGGGAGCGCCAACTGCAGACCCTGAGCGAGCGGGAACCGGAGCTGGCCGAGCAATTGCGACGCATGCGGGCCGGTGAAATGCCAGAAGGCTGGGAAGCGGAACTGGAAGCCTTCGACACCGACGCCAAAGGCCTGGCGACGCGTGCTGCCGGGGGTAAGGTGCTGAATGCGTTTGCCAAGAAGATCCCCTGGTTGCTGGGTGGATCGGCCGACCTGTCGCCTTCGACCAAGACCAACCTGACCTTTGACGGAGCCGGCAGCTTCTCGGCCACGGAGCCCGGTGGCCGCAACCTGCACTTCGGCATTCGCGAGCACGCCATGGGCGCCATCGCCAACGGCCTGGCGCTGTGCTACATCCGACCCTACACCTCGACGTTCCTGGTGTTCAGCGATTACATGAAACCGCCGATTCGCCTGGCGGCGATCATGGAGTTGCCGGTGGTGTTCGTGTTTACCCACGACTCGATCGGTGTGGGCGAGGATGGGCCGACCCACCAGCCTATCGAACATCTGACCCAACTGCGGGCCACCCCGGGGTTGTTGACGTTACGTCCAGGTGATGCCAATGAGACGACTCAGGCCTGGAAGATTGCCTTGGCACAGACCGATCGGCCTTCGTGCATCGTGCTGTCGCGCCAGCCCATGGCGACGTTGGATCGTGAGCGCTTCGCCAGTGCCGAAGGCGTTGCTCGGGGCGGTTATGTCCTGGCCGATAGCGACAAACCGCAGGTGATCCTGATTGCCACCGGCAGCGAAGTGGGCTTGGCGGTTCAGGCCTATGAAGAGTTGCAGGCTCAGGGCATTGCGGCGCGGGTCGTGAGCCTGCCCTGCTGGGAGTTGTTCGAGGACCAGGACGCCGGATACCGTGAGCAAGTGCTGCCAGCGGCAGTCACCGCCCGCGTGGCCATCGAACAGGCTGGGCCGCTGGGCTGGGACCGGTATGTCGGCGCGACGGGCGCGAAAGTGGTCATGAACAGCTTCGGCGCCTCTGCACCGATCGACAAGTTGCAGGCCAAGTTCGGGTTTACCGTGGACAACGTAGTGAAGTTGGCCAAGGAGCAGATTGGTTGATTGCGCGGATGGTGTAAGGGTATGCGGTGCGGCCGGACGCGGCTTGCGCCGCTGCTACCGGGTTCGCGGTGGGTCCGGATGAACGCGGTGTGGCCGGACGCGGCTTGCGCCGCTGCTACAGGGGTGCGCGGTGTTTGTAGCAGCGGCGCGAGCCGCGTCGGTGGTGGATGCGGTGTGTCTGGATGAACGCGGTGCCGTCAGGCGCGTTACACACGAATACGGTTTGCGATGGCGCAGGCGATGGCTAAAATGGCGGCTTTCGCATGCGCCTTTCGCATGCACCCTGCCGTGAAGCCGATGACATGCCCTTCGACCTTCTTTCCAGCCTCAGCGTTACGCCGAGCGTTCTGCTCATTCTCGTGTTGGTGGCGTTCATCGCCGGTTTCATCGACGCCATTGCCGGCGGCGGTGGCCTGCTAACCACCCCTGCCCTGCTCACCGCCGGCCTGCCGCCGCACCTGGTGCTGGGCACCAACAAACTGAGCTCGACCTTTGGCTCGGCCACGGCCGGCTACACATTCTATCGCCGCAAGCTGTTTCATCCTCGTCAATGGAAGAATGCCCTGCTGGGCACCTTGCTAGGGGCTTTCCTCGGCGCGGGGGCCGCGCATTACATGCCCGCCGAATGGCTGAACAAGATGCTGCCGGTGATCGTCTTCGCCTGCGGTCTGTACCTGCTGTTCGGGGGCACACCCAAAGCCCCACTGGACAGCGACGCGCCGATCAAGCGCAAATGGCAACTGCCCCAAGGCCTGACCCTGGGCTTCTATGATGGTGTCGCAGGCCCCGGCACCGGAGCCTTCTGGACCGTCAGCACGCTGCTGCTCTACCCGCTCGATCTGGTTCGCGCCAGCGGCGTGGCGCGCAGCATGAACTTCGTCAGCAACATCGCGGCACTCACGGTGTTCATCGCCAGTGGCCAGGTCGACTGGCTGATCGGTTTGAGCATGGGCCTGGCGGTCATGGTCGGCGCCTTCTTCGGCGCGCGCACCGCGATTGGCGGCGGGGCCAAATTCATTCGCCCGGTGTTCATCACGATCGTCCTGGCGCTGACCGTACGCCTAGCCTGGCAGCACTGGTTCGGGCAGGCCTGAGCGGCGCGCCACATAGAGGTCGATGAGGTGCCGGGCAATCGATCGCCCAGCCGGCAGGGCCGGCAACGCGTCGATGTGAAACCACTGCGCGTCCTCGATCTCGTCCAACTGCGGAACGATCTCGCCGGCCGCATATTCGGCGTGAAAGCCCAGCATCATCGAATGGGGAAACGGCCAGCACTGGCTGCCGATGTACTGAATGTTGCGAACGGTGACCTGCACTTCCTCCATCACCTCGCGGCGCAGGCAGTCCTCGGCCGATTCGCCCGGCTCGGCAAAGCCTGCCAAGGTGCTGTAGACACCCGGAACGAATCGCGGCGAACGCGCCAGCAGCACCTCGTCGCCACGGGTGACCAGCACGATCATGCTCGGCGAGATCCGCGGGTAACTGCGCAGCTCACAGCGTGCACAATGCATCGCCCGCTCGCCCTGGACCTGCTGCATGGGCCCGCCGCAACTGCCACAGAACCGATGCTCACGCGCCCAGGTGCCAATCTGCGCGGCGTAGCCGAGCATGCGATAAACCTGAAAATCACCTTCGAGCATGAACTGACGCAAGCCTTGCCAATGGCAGTCATCCGGCGTATCCGGGCTGCGCAGTTCGAGCAGGTAGACCGGCTGGCCATCGAAATGGCCGATCCCGTGTTCGGCCAGGATGTCCAGGGGTTGCTGCTTCAGCCATTGGCGCTCGAACAGCACGCCTTGGGCAGCGCAGAGAAACCCCTGGCTGCTACGGGCGACCGCCAGGCCGCCGGGTATCGCGGTATCGAGTACCGCCGTGGTCCAGCGTTCACTCATCGAATCCAATCCTCGTTTGCCACCGTTGCCCGATCATTCCACACACACGCCGGCTGTCGCGGCTGCGCGAGCCTGAGCCGGGTTCTGCGCGCGGTACAGGTTGAGCGCGGTGTTGATGATGCCCAGCTGGCTGAACGCCTGGGGAAAATTGCCCAGCATGCGCGCCGCCTTGGGGTCGTACTGCTCGGCCAACAGGCCGACGTCGTTGCACAGACCGGCCAGACGCTCGAACAGACGTTGGGCGTCAGCCATACGGCCTTGCAGCACATAGACATCGGCGAGCCAGAAAGAGCACACCAGAAAAGTCCCCTCGCCCGGGTCCAGGCCATCGACGCCATGGGCCGTGTCGTAACGCAGCAGCAGACCGTCGCGCATCAACGTGCTCTCGATACGGGCCACGGTCGCCACGACACGTGAGTCGTCTGGCGGCAGGAACCCGGTCAAGGCGATCTGCAGCAGGCTGGCGTCGGTATGGGTCGAGCCATAGGCCTGGACGAAATGGCCGTGTTCGGTATCGATGCCCCGACTGCACACCTGAGCATGGATCCGGTCGGCGACGGCGCGATAGTGCTGGGCTTGCGCGCGGCCCTCTTCGGTCGGCTCGGCAAGGGTCGCTGCGCGGTCGAACGCCACCCAGGCCATGACCTTGGAATGGGTGAAATGCTGGGGTTCGCCGCGGATCTCCCAGATGCCTTCGTCGGGTTGTTCCCAGATGCTTTCCAGGTACGGCAGGATCACGCGAAAGATCGCGGCACCGCGGGGATGACGGGGCAGACCGGCGCGAATGGCCTGGCTCATGGCGTCGGCGACTTCGCCGTACACATCCAGCTGGCGCTGGGTCGCCGCGCCGTTGCCGATGCGAACCGGCGCCGAACCCTCGTAGCCGGTCAGCCACGGCAAGGTCTGCTCGGGCAATCGGCGCTCACCGGCCAGGCCGTACATGATCTGCATCTGCTCGGGGTTGCCGGCGACCGAGCGCATCAGCCACTTGCGCCACGCGGCCGCCTCTTCGTAGTAGCCCAGGTTCATGAACGCCAGCAGGGTCATGGTCGCGTCGCGCAGCCAGCAATAGCGGTAGTCCCAGTTGCGCTCCCCGCCCAGTTGTTCGGGCAGCGAGGTGGTCACGGCGGCCACGATGCCGCCGGTGGGGGCATAGGTCATGGCCTTGAGGGTCAGCAGCGAGCGTTTCACCAAGGGCGTCCAGCTGCCGACATCCGGGCAACGCTGGGCGAACTCGCGCCAATAGCGTTCCGTTTCAACCAGGGACAGTTCAGCCTCCACCGCCGGTTGCACGGGCAGATGCGAGGGCTGAAAACTCAAGCGGTAGCACAACTGCTCGCCGGCTTCGACCGTGAAGCGGCTACCGGTGCGGTGGTCCACGGCGTGCAGATCGGAGGCGCTGCGCAACACCAGCATGTCGGGGCCGGCCACTGCCGTGAGCGTTCGTGGCTGAGCCTGCTCGACCCACGGCACACTGCTGCCATAGTCGAAACGCATGACCAGCTCCATGTCGAACTCGACCTGTCCGCTCAGGCCGACCACCGTGCGCACCACGCAGTCCTGCTCGCCGACCGGCATCCAGTCGACGAGCATGGCGCTGCCCTGCTCGGTATGAAACACCGTCTCCAGAATCATCGTGCTGTCGCGGTAGCGTCGCTCGGTACCGGTCAACGGCTGGCTGGGACAGATACGCCAGCGGCCGTTGTCGCTGCTGCCCAGCAAGGCGGAGAAACAGGCGGGGGAATCGAATCGGGGAAAGCACAGCCAGTCCAGCGACCCGCAGCGGTCGACCAGGGCAGCGGTACGGCAATTGCCCAACAGGGCGTAGTCTTCGATCAGCGCCGGCATGGAACCCTCATGACCACTGGCGCGGACCGGGAACGGTGCGCGCCTGGAATCTACATCAACGTTGCGCGCGCGGCAGGATCAGTTCGTGAATGGCCTGCGCCACGCCATCCTCGGCATTGCTGGCGGTGACCGCATCGGCCTGCTCGCGCACGACCTGCTCGCCCTGGCCCATGGCCACGGAAAATCCGGCACGCTTGAACATGGCCACGTCGTTGCCGCCGTCGCCCAGCACGGCCGTGTTGGCCAGTTCGATGCCCAGACGCTCTGCCAATGTGGCCAAGGCTTCGCCCTTGTTGGCCAGCACCGCCGTAATGTCCAGGTAGTACCGCTGCGAGCGCGCCGCGATGGCCTTGCCGTGCAACGGCGCCTGCAACTGCTGTTCAAGGTCGACCAACAGCTGGAAGTTGCCGGAGGTGGCGACCATCTTGTGCACACGATCCAGATACGGCGTGAAGTCTTCGACGATCAGCGGCTCGTAGCCCAGCGCGTGCAGTTCCTTGGGGAAATACTCGGCCTTGCGATCCCGCGCCAGCCACTGGTCGTCGGCGAACACCCAAACGTCCAGAGCGTGTTCGGCGAACAGCGCCAGGCAGATGTCCACGGCTTCGCGGTCGACCCAGTGGGACTGCAGTTCGCTGCCATCGGCATTGATCAGCACACCGCCATTGAACGCAGCGGTCGGCAAGTCGATGCCCAAGGCCTCGATCTGCTGGCGCATGGCCCGCGGTGGACGGCTGCTGGCCAGGGTGAACTTCACCCCGGCCGCGCGCAGCTGCGCCACGGCCTCGATCACCGCGGGGCTGAGGCTGTGGTCGGGCATCAGCAGGGTGCCGTCCATGTCGCTGAGGACCAGCTGGATGAGGTGATTCGACGGCGCACTCATCCCAGACGATGCCAGTGGTGGCCGTCGCGGGCCAGCAGCTCGTCGGCCGCCTCCGGACCGTCTTCGCCCGCTGCGTAGGTGGCAATGCTGCCACCCTCGCGCCAGGCATCGAGGAACGGCTGCACTGCACGCCAGCCGTTCTCGATGTTGTCGGCCCGCTGGAACAGGGTCTGGTCGCCGATCAAGCAGTCGTAGATCAAGGTTTCATAGCCGGTGGACGGCTGCATCTGGAAAAAGTCCTTGTAGGCGAAGCCCAGCTTGACATTCTCCAGTTCCATGGCCGGTCCCGGACGCTTGGCCTGCAGGTCGAACCACATGCCCTCGTCGGGCTGGATCTGGATCTTCAGGTAGTTGGACTTGAGCCTGTCCACCTCGGTGTCACGAAACTGCGCGTAGGGCGCGGGTTTGAAGCAAATGGCGATCTCGGTATCGCGCACGCTCATGCGTTTGCCGGTGCGCAGGTAGAACGGCACACCCACCCAGCGCCAGTTGTCGACCATGACCTTGAGCGCCACGTAGGTTTCAGTGGTGCTCTGGGGATCGACCTTGGGTTCTTCGCGGTAACCGGGTTTATCGCCCTGTCCCGCCGTGTACTGGCCGCGCACCGAGTTCTTCAGGGCATCAGCCTTGGACCACGGCCGGATGGCACCGATGACCTTGGCCTTCTCGCCGCGAACCGCATCGGCGCCAAAGGCTGCTGGCGGTTCCATGGCGATCATGGCCAGCAACTGGAACAGGTGGTTGGGCACCATGTCACGCAGGGCGCCGGTCTGGTCGTAGAAGTTGCCACGGGTCTCGACCCCGACCGTTTCGGCCGCGGTGATCTGCACGTGGTCGATGTAGTGGTTGTTCCAGAACGCTTCGAAGATACCGTTGGAAAAGCGACTGACCAGGATGTTCTGGACGGTTTCCTTGCCCAGGTAATGATCGATGCGGTAGATCTGCTTCTCGCTCATGACGCTCAACAGACACGCGTTGAGCGCTTCGGCGGAAGCCAGGTCGTGACCGAAGGGTTTTTCGATCACCACCCGGCGAAAGGCGTCGGGCTGCTCCTTGAGCAACCCGCTGCTGCCCAGTCGCTGCGCCACTTCACTGAAGAAGCGCGGCGAGGTGGCCAGGTAGAACATGGCATTGCCGGTGCCGTTGACTTCGATGCGCTCGGCAATGGCCTGGTAGGTGGCCTCGTCGAGGAAGTCACCGGAAATGTAGCTGATGCGCTTGCGCAACTTGGCCCAGAGCGCCGGATCGAGCACCTTGTCCGGCTCGTCGACGCCCTTGGCCCGCGCCTGTTCGATGATGAACGCTTCGAGCTTCGCGGCGAAATCCGCGTCACTCACCTCGTTATGGTCGACCCCGACGATGTGCAGACCGTTGTCCAGCAGTCCGTCCCGGCTCAGGTTGTACAAGGCCGGCATCAGCAAGCGTTTGACAAGGTCGCCATGGGCGCCGAACAGAAACAGGGTTGACGGTGGAGCGGCATCTACTTTCGAGGTCGCTCTACTCATTTGGGAACCTCGACATGGCCGCCGAAGCCGAAACGCATCGCCGAGAGGATCTTGTCACCGTAGGTGGCGTCCTGACGCGAGCGGAAACGGGCGAACAAGGCGCTGGAGAGCACCGGTACCGGTACCGCCTGCTCGACCGCAGCGTCGATGGTCCAGCGACCTTCGCCACTGTCCGATACCACGCCGGAGTACTGGGTCAGCTGCTGATCGCTGGCCAGAGCATCGGCAGTCAGGTCCAGCAGCCAGGACGAAACCACGCTGCCTCGGCGCCAGACTTCGGCGATGTCGGCCAGGTTCAGGTCGAAGCGCTGGTCTTCGGGCAGCTCGCTGCTGGATTTGGTCTTGAGGATGTCGAAGCCTTCGGCGAAGGCCTGCATCATGCCGTACTCGATGCCGTTGTGGATCATCTTGACGAAGTGACCCGAACCGGCGGGGCCTGCATGGATGTAACCACGCTCGGCACGGTCATCCGGGCTGTTGCGGTCGCGGGTGCGGGGAATGTCGCCCATGCCGGGTGCCAGGCAGTCGAACAACGGGTCGAGGCGTTCGAAGATTTCCGGCTCGCCACCGATCATCATGCAGTAGCCGCGGTCCAGGCCCCAGACGCCGCCGGAGGTGCCGACGTCGACGTAGTGCAACTGGCGCGCCTTGAGGTCGCGTGCACGGCGGATGTCGTCCTTGTAGAAGGTGTTGCCGCCGTCGATGATGACATCGTCCGGCTCCAGCAGGTCAGCGAGCTGGGCGATGGTGGCCTCGGTCGGAGCCCCGGCGGGCAGCATGACCCAGACCGCGCGCGGCGTGTCCATCTTGCTCACCAGATCGGCGAGATCGGCGGCACCGGTAGCGCCCTCACCGGCCAGGCCATGCACCGAATCCTGATTGCGATCGAAGACCACCGTTTGATGACCAGCGCGCATCAGCCTTCTGGCGATGTTTCCGCCCATGCGGCCCAGCCCAATGATTCCCAGTTGCATGCGAGAGCTCCACTCTATGTTGCTTGAAAAAGATATTTCTTGAACGGTGATGTCCTGGAAGCGGGTCAGGGTATTACCCGAACGAGCCTCCAAGTTAGTCCCGGACGATACCGGGAAGTTTCCGAGTATACCTTTGGTCGGTTGCGGGGCTGGCCAAAAAACTTGAATTTTTGTCGATTTCATCAAGACGCGCTTCTGGAACGGTACACAAATCGCAATGGTTTTGTTCCAAGACCCGTGACGGTTCGCCAACAGGCTCGAGCAAGGGCCGCGAAGCCGCCAAAACGCCCACCGCACAAGGCCTGTAGGACGAGTGTGCCAATAATAATCGCCCGTCAGTCGCGCGCCCGGCCCAAAAAAATGGCGGATCTCCTACACTCAGGTCACAGGCGATCTATCGCTTGGAAATCCGATGCAAAAAACTCGAAACTTTTTGCAAATCAGACAGGTCAGGATAGGAAGCAGGTTATTTGATGTTTCTTGTCCGCCAAACCTGCTATCCCGTGAATCATTGCAGCCTGCGGCAGGAACGCCGTTGTCTGCAGCGCCTGTGCGTGTGTCAGCGGGAAGCGCTAATCGATCAGCGCTTTTTCAGAGTCAGGATCTGCCATACAAGTACGTAATGCACGGGAGAGAACAATGATCAGTGCCGCTGTCGAAAACCACGGAGAGCGTTTCAACAGGCAAGCGGCGGAACCCGCCCACTTGCAGGTTCCCACGCCTACCAGCAAAGCACTGCAGACGCCGTCCAGCGTCCACAAGCAAAAAGTTCTTTTCGTGACATCGGAGATCGCCGACCTGGTCAAGACCGGCGGCCTGGGTGACGTGTCGGCTGCGCTGCCACGTGCCATGAGCCAGGTTCACGACGTTCGTGTGCTGATTCCCGGCTACCCGCAAGTGTTAAACAGTGACAATCCGATTCATGTGGTTGGCGAATTGAGCGGCCACGCTGCCCTGCCGCCCTGCAAGATCGGTCGTATGGACATGCCCGACGGGCTCGTCATCTACGTACTGCTCTGCCCTGAGCTGTACGAACGTGACGGCACTCCTTATGGCGCCAACAACGGTCGCGACTGGCCGGACAACCATATTCGCTTCGCTCGCCTGGGCCTGGCTGCTGCCGATATCGCAGCCGGTCAGGGCATGGTCCACTGGAAGCCCGATCTGGTTCATGCCCATGACTGGCCGGCCGGTCTGGCGCCTGCCTACATGCATTGGCGCGGGCTGAACACACCGACGTTGTTCACCATCCACAACCTGGCCTACCAGGGTGTTTTCAGTCGTGCCTGCTGCCCTGAATTGGGCGTGCCCAGCCATGCGATGCAGCAGGACGGCATGGAATTCTTCGGCAAGTTGTCGTTCCTCAAGGCCGGCATGGCCTATTCGAACCATATCACCACGGTGAGCGCGACCTACGCCGAAGAGATCACCACCCCTGAATTCGGCTGTGGCCTTGAAGGTTTCCTCAGCAGCAAGGCGCAGCAGGGCAAGCTCAGCGGCATTCCCAATGGCATCGACGCCAGCTGGGAATCGGCGACCGACCCGCACCTGGTGTGCCCGTTCAGCTTGAACGACTGGGAAGGCAAAGCCGTCAATGCCGCCCACGTGCGCGAGCTGTTCGAGATCGACGATTCGGACGGCCCATTGTTCGCCGTGGTGTCCCGCCTGGTTTACCAGAAGGGCCTGGACCTGACTGAAGGCGTTACCCAGTTCATCGTCGAGAACGGCGGCCAGGTGGTCATCATCGGCCGCGGCGAGCCTGAAGAAGAGCAAGCCATGCGCGAACTGGCCCTGCGTTTCCCGGGTCGCGTCGGCGTACGCATCGGCTTCAACGAAACCGACGCCCGCCGCATGTTCGCCGGCAGCGATTTCCTGTTGATGCCTTCGCGCTATGAACCCTGCGGCCTGAGCCAGATGTATGCACAGCGCTTCGGTTCCTTGCCGGTGGCGCGCAACACTGGCGGTCTGGCCGATACCATCGAAGACGGCGTGACGGGCTTTCTCTTCGGCGAATCGACCATCGAAAGCTATCAGGCCGCCTTGGCCCGTGCCTTCTATGTGTTCGACAAGCCTGAACTGCTGAATGCCATGCGCTGCCGCGCCATGACCCAGCCGTTCAACTGGAGCGAAGCGGTCGAACCCTACGCCGACCTGTACAAGACCCTGGTGCAAGGCAGCAAGCGTTCCGCGGCTCATCGGTAACGGCAGTCACTCAGTCACGGCAACTCATCAATAACGGCAACTGATCAATGACGGAAGAGGTTTCATCGATGCCTTCACGGAAAACTGAAACCTGGTCCCACGGTGCGGTAATGCAGGACTCCGGACTCACTCACTTTGCACTGTGGGCTCCGGATGCTTTCTCGGTTGGATTGCAGATCGCTGATGATGAATCCTTGCCCATGGTCGCGCGCAGCGACGGGTGGTTCACCCTTGAGCACAAGTGCCCGGCGGGCACGGCCTACCGCTTCGATATCGATGGCGAGGTTGCCGTGCCGGATCCCGCGTCCCGCGCACAGCAGGACGATGTGCACTCCCCCAGCGTCGTGGTCGACCCGTTGGCCTATGAGTGGCAGAACACCAACTGGCTGGGTCGTCCCTGGTCTCAGGCAGTCATTTACGAGCTGCACGTCGGTGCCTTGGGTGGCTACGCCGGTGTCGAGGCTCATCTGGCCCGCCTCGCCGCGCTGGGTGTGACTGCCATCGAACTGATGCCGATTGCCGAATTTCCCGGCACGCGCAACTGGGGCTACGACGGTGTGCTGCCCTATGCACCCGAAGCCTCCTACGGTACTCCTGAACAACTCAAGCACCTGATCGACTGCGCCCACGGCCATGGTCTGATGGTGATCCTCGATGTGGTCTACAACCACTTCGGGCCGGACGGCAATTACCTGGGCCGCTATGCCAAGGGTTTCTTCCGTCACGACAAGAAAACCCCATGGGGCGACGCCATCGACTTCCGTCGCGATGAGGTGCGCAGCTTCTTCATCGACAACGCCGCGATGTGGCTGCTCGAATACCGTTTCGACGGTCTGCGTTTCGACGCTGTGCACGCTATTCAGGATCCTACGTTCCTCCAGGAAATGGCCGGCACCCTGCGTGAGCAGGTCGGGCCGGACCGGCATGTCTGGTTGATGCTGGAAAACGAGCACAACCAGGCCCACCTGCTCGAACAGGGTTATGACGCCCAGTGGAACGACGACGGCCACAACGTGCTGCACGCGATGTTGACCGGCGAAAGCGAGGCGTACTACGCCGACTTCAGCGAAGACTCCACCGAGAAACTGGCTCGCTGCCTGAGCCAGGGTTTCATCTACCAGGGTGAAACCAATCAGAAAGGTGAAGCGCGTGGCGAGCCGAGCGGTCATCTGCCACCGAGCGCCTTCGTGCTGTTCCTGCAGAACCATGACCAGATTGGCAACCGCGCCATGGGCGAGCGGCTGAGCCTGCTGTGCAGCGAGCCTGCGCTTCGGGCAGCGACTGCGCTGCTGTTGCTCTCGCCGATGATCCCCATGCTGTTCATGGGCGATGAATGGGCCGCAGACGAACCCTTCCTGTTTTTCACCGATCACCACGGCGAACTGGCGGAAGCCGTTCGCGAAGGTCGCCGTGCCGAGTTCGCTGCCTTCGACTCGTTCGCCAACGAAGAAACCCGCGCCAAGATTCCCGACCCGAACGCGGCGAGCACCTTCGAAGCTTCGCGCCCGGACTTTGCCGAGTTCCAGTTCCGCCAGGACGGTCCCTGGGTGCAGCTGTACCGTCAGCTGTTGGCCCTGCGCCGCGACGAGATCGTACCGCGGCTTGACGGTGCCCAGTCGCTGGGAGCCCAGGTGCTGGCCGAAAAGGCCGTGAGCGCCAAATGGCGCATGGGTGACGGCAGCGTGCTGCGCATCGACCTCAATCTGAGCGAAAGTGCAGTGCCCGTTCAACTGCCCACCGAACACCGGCTGTTCGACAGCCGCCTGCAACCGGACGATGCGGGGAGCACTCAAGGCTTGCCTGCCCTCACGGCGCTGATCAGCCTGATTCCGGCGAGCGCTGCGGAGACCGCGGCATGAGCGAGCAAAAGCAACTGCATGACCTCGCCGAGCAGGCGGGTATCGCCGTCGACTGGACCGATGCCAACGGCAAGCCGCAAAAAGTTCCTGACAGTGTCCTGCGTAAAGTGCTGCGAGGCCTCGGTCATCCGGCCGACAACGACGAGGAACTGAAAGAAAGCCTGGCGGCGTCGAGCAAGGCGGCGCAGTCGCAGCGTCTGCCACCGTTGCTGACCGTCGAGCATGGTCAGCCGCTGGATCTGGCGAAGTTCTTCGCGCCCGGTACGGCGTGTGAGGTGCATCTGGAAGACGGCAGCACGCTGTCGATCAGCCTGGACAACCATGCCGCCCTGCCTGGTCTGCTGCCCGTGGGCTACCAGGACGTGCAGATCGAGCAGCAGCGCTTCACCTTGGCCGTGGCACCGGCTCGCTGCTACAGCGTCGCTGACGCCTATGGGCAGGACACTGCCCACGCTTGGGGGCTGGGCGTGCAACTCTATGCCGTGCGCCGCACCGGCGATGGCGGCTTCGGCGACACTCAGGCGCTGGAAGCCCTGGTGCGCAGCGCCGGCGAGCGCGGTGCCGACACCTTGGCCATCAGCCCCATGCACGCGATGAGCAGCAGCGACAACACGCGCTACAGCCCCTACTCGCCGTCCAGCCGACTGTTCCTCAACAGCCTGTACGCGGCCCCTGCCGCGGTGCTGGGCGAGGACGCAGTACGCACGGCGATCGAGGCTGCCGGACTGAGCGAAACCCTGCAGTCGCTCGAAGCACTGCCGCTGGTCGACTGGCCGGCCGCCGCCGGCGCCAAGCAGCGCCTGTTCAGGGCTCTGTACAAGGGCTTTGGCGACACCGAACACGCGTTGAACGCGGATTTCAGCGCCTTTCGCCACGCCGGTGGCGAGGCGTTGGAGAACCACTGCCGCTATGAAGCCCTGCAGGCCGATTTCAAGGCCCGTGGCGAAAGCCTGGATTGGCGCCAATGGCCACAAGAGTGGCACGACCCGCGCGGCACCGCGGTGGCCGAGTTCGCTGCCGCCCATGCCGACGAGATCGCCTTTCACGCCTTCTGCCAGTGGCTGATCGATCGCTGCCTGGCCAAGGTGCAGAAAGCCGCCCGTGACAGCGGCATGAAGATCGGCCTGATCGCCGACCTCGCCGTGGGTGCCGATGGTGCCGGGAGCCAGGCCTGGAGTCGCCAGGACGAATTGCTCGCCGACCTCACCGTCGGCGCGCCACCGGACATTCTCAATCGCTCCGGACAGAGCTGGGGCATTTCCGCCTTTTCTCCCGAAGGCCTCAAGCGCAATGGCTTCCGGGCCTTCATCGAAATGCTGCGGGCCAATTTTGCCCACGCGGGCGGCCTGCGCATCGACCACATCATGGGCCTGCAACGCCTGTGGCTGATCCCGGCCGACGCCAAGCCCGGCGAAGGTGCGTACCTGCAGTTCCCTATCGACGACATGTTGCGCCTGCTTGCCCTCGAATCTCATCGTCACCAGGCGGTAGTGCTCGGCGAAGACCTCGGGACCGTGCCGGATGGGCTGCGCGAGAAACTGGCGGCCAGGCAGATGCTCGGCATGCGCGTGCTGCTCTTCGAGCAAAACGATGGGGAGTTCACCGAACATCAAGCGTGGCCAGACAACGCCTTGGCGACGTCGACCACCCATGACTTGCCCACTCTCAACGGCTGGTGGCACGGCCGCGACATCGATTGGAACCGCGATCTTGAACTGATCGACGAGCCGACCGAGAAGCAATGGCGCGTGACCCGCGAGCACGAACGTCGTGCCCTGCGCCAGGTGCTCGCCCCTGAGCTGCAACACAGTGAAAGTGAAGGCATCGAGGACATCGACGCCATCATCGACGCAAGCACACGCTTCCTTGGCCTGACCCCTGCCCCGCTGGTGCTGCTGCCGATCGACGACGCCTTGGGTATCGAAGAACAAGCCAACTTGCCGGGCACCATAGACAGTCACCCCAATTGGCGCCGCCGCTACAGCGCCCATGCCCAGAATCTTCTCGACGATGAAGACGCTGCCAGACGCCTAGAGCTGCTGGCTTGCGCCCGCCAACAAGCCAGTGAGCGTTACCGATGAAAAAAATGACGGCCAGCGTTCGGCTGCAATTGCACAAAGACTTCACCCTGGACGATGCCGCTCGCCTCGTGCCTTATTTTTCCCGGCTCGGCATCAGCCATGTGTACGCGTCACCCATTCTCAAGGCACGCCCAGGCTCCATGCACGGCTATGACGTGGTCGACCCGACCCAGGTCAACCCCGAGCTAGGCGGCCAGCCTGCGCTGGAGCGACTGATCGCGGCGCTGCGCGAGCACGATATGGGCTTCATCCTCGACATCGTGTCCAACCACATGGCGGTCGGTGGCTCACACAACCCGTGGTGGCTGGATTTGCTCGAGTGGGGCCGTCGCAGCCCGTATTCGGAATTCTTCGACATCCAGTGGCATTCGCCCGATCCGCTGCTCGAAGGCCAGTTGCTGTTGCCGTTTCTGGGCAGTGATTACGGGGTGGCCCTGCAGAAGGGCGAGCTGGTGCTCAAATTCGATGCCGAACAGGGCAGTTTCTTCGTCGAGCACTACGAACATCGCTTCCCCATCTGCCCCATCGACTACCCGCACATTCTGGCCGCATCCGGGAATGCGCCGGTCAGCGAGCTGGGTGCGCGCTTCGCCAATCTGCATGGCAGCGACGACGCCTATGCTCAGGCCCGTGCGTTGCAGGCCGAGCTGGCCAAACAGGCCGCTGGCGCGGGCTTGAGCGAAGCCATCGAAGCTTCGCTCGCCCGCTTCGACTCGACCAGCGAAGAAGGCTTCAAGCGTCTGCACGAACTGCTGGAACGCCAATCTTATCGCCTCGCCAGCTGGCGCACGGCGGGCGACGACATCAACTGGCGGCGCTTCTTCGACGTCAATGAACTGGGCGGCTTGCGTGTCGAGCGCCCTGCCGTGTTCGAAGCCACCCATGCGAAGATCTTCGAGTTGATCGCAGCGGGCCTGGTGGATGGTCTGCGTATCGACCACATCGACGGCTTGGCCGATCCGCGCGGTTACTCGCGCAAACTGCGGCGTCGGGTCGAAGGCCTGTTGCAGCAACGTCCCGAATCGGCGCGCATCGACCATGTGCCGATCTATGTCGAGAAGATCCTCGGCGCGGGCGAAACGTTGCACCGTGACTGGCAGGTCGACGGCACCACCGGTTATGAATTCATGAACCAGGTGTCCCTGCTTCAGCACGATCCAGCCGGGGAACAGCCGCTAGGCGAACTCTGGAACCGCATCAGCGGACGCCCCAGCGAGTTCATCGAAGAGGCGCACGTAGCGCGCAATCTGGTGCTCAATGGCTCGCTGGCCGGTGACTTCGAGTCCGTCGCCCAGGCCCTGTTGCAGGTGGCCCGAGGCGATCTGATGAGCCGCGACCTGACCCTGGGCGCCATTCGCCGGGCGCTGCAGGAGCTGATCGTGCATTTCCCGGTATACCGCACCTACATCAACCCGTGTGGGCGTCCTGCCGAAGACGAGGCCTTCTTCCAGAAAGCCATGGAAGGTGCTCGCAGTACCTTGGGTGAAGCCGATTGGCCGGTGCTCGACTACCTCGAGCGCTGGTTGGGCGGCCAATCGTGGCGCGACCTGCCGCTAGGCCGCCCGCGCAAGCTGATCCGTCATGCCTGCGTGCGCTTCCAGCAGCTGACTTCGCCGTCGGCAGCGAAGGCCGTGGAAGACACCGCGTTCTATCGCTCTGCCGTACTGCTTTCGCGCAACGACGTAGGGTTCGAGACCGAACTGTTCGCCGGTACTCCTGAAGCGTTCGACGAAGCCTGTCAGCAGCGTCTGCAGCACTTCCCCGACAACCTCTTGGCCACTGCGACTCACGACCACAAGCGCGGCGAAGATACTCGCACCCGTCTGGCCGTGCTGAGCGAGCGTGCTCCCTGGTACGTCGAGCAAGTCGAACAATGGCTTGAACTGGCCGCGCCCCTGCGCAGTGCCTTCGGCGATGGCCATGCACCGACCGGTGGCGACGAACTGATGCTGTATCAGGCATTGCTGGGCAGCTGGCCGCTGGACCTGCGCAGCGACGACGTCGATGGCCTGACCGCCTACGCCGAACGCCTGTATCAGTGGCAGCAGAAAGCGTTGCGCGAGGCCAAGCTGATCAGCAGCTGGAGCGCACCGAACGAAGCCTACGAAAAGGCTTGCCGCGAGTTCCTCGAACAGTTGCTGCTCAGCGAAAAGGGTCGCTCACTGCGCGATGCCATCGCTGCAGCCAGCCGCACCATCGCGCCCAGCGGCGCGCTGGACAGTCTGGTGCAGACGCTGCTGCGCATGACCGTGCCAGGTATTCCCGATCTGTATCAGGGCGCCGAGTACTGGGATTTCAGCCTGGTCGATCCGGACAACCGTCGTCCGGTCGACTACGCCGCGCGGGAACGTTCGCTCGATGCACGTCCTGCCGTCAGCGAGCTTTTGGAAAGCTGGCACGATGGTCGCATCAAACAGTCCATGATTCAGCGTACCCTCGAGGTCCGCGCCGCGCATCCAGCGTTGTTCCGCGAGGGCAGCTACCAGAAGCTGGACGTTCTGGGCGCTCATGCCGATCGTATCCACGCTTTTGCGCGGGTACTGGACGGCACCGCTGCAGTGGTGATCGTGCCTCGCCTGGCCAGTGGCCTTCTTGCTGATAGCAAGACGCCTCTGATCGATGCGAGCGCTTGGGGCGACACCCGTGTCGTTTTGCCATCGGCAAAATCCGGGGCTACATTGAAGGGACTTTTTTCCGAGCAGGCAGTCACAGCAGAGAAGGAATTGTTGGTAGGCACTGCGCTGAAAGAGTTTCCTGTCAATCTCTTCCTACAAAGTGAGCTGTAATTAAGGAGCGTTGAAATGAGTGCCGACGACAAACGAGTCCGCGAATTCGCCTATCAGATCTGGGAATCCGAAGGCCAGCCCGAAGGTCAGGAAGAGCGTCATTGGGAAATGGCGCGAAAACTGGCCGAAGCCGAAGCGCTGGCACCGTCCAAGCCAAGCAAGGGCAAGGCACCGGCCAAGCCCAAGGCAGCGGCTCAGCCAAAGCCCAAGCCAAAGCCGAAAGCTGCCGGTGAAGCCCCCGCCGCCAAGCCCAAGCCACCGGCCAAGGCCGCCGACCAGGCGACCGCCGACTCGGCTGCAAAAGCCGAGGACGACACCAAGCCAGCCGCCCCGAAAAAGCCGCGGGCGCCGAAGAAGCCTGCTGCAAAGTGATACCCGCCCGCGTACCAACTTTGCCGGGCACGCGGGCCCATTTTTCGCCGATCCAGCCTCAGGGCTGGATGGTCGCGGTTTCACGACCTCAAACGCCCGTCACTCGCACGGCGCGTCTTCCAACCCGTTGCACACCCTCGTACACCCGACTCTGAAGACACCGAAGATGCCGTGACATCTGCCTGCGCCGTACGCGTGCAAACCAAGAGCAAGGATCGACCATGAGTCCGCAAAAAAAAGCTGCACCAGCGCCAGAACCCGCCGAACCCTCGCGTATCCGTGAAGGCCTGCCCTTCCCGCTCGGCGCGACCTGGGATGGCCTGGGCGTCAACTTCGCGCTGTTTTCGGCCAATGCCACCAAGGTCGAGTTGTGCATCTTCGACGCCAGCGGCGAAGAAGAAATCGAGCGCATCGAGTTGCCCGAGTACACCGACGAGATCTACCACGGCTACCTGCCCGACGCCCACCCGGGGCTGATCTACGGCTACCGTGTGCATGGTCCCTACGATCCGGAAAACGGCCACCGCTTCAACCCCAATAAACTGCTGATCGACCCTTACGCCAAGCAACTGGTCGGTGAGTTGAAGTGGTCCGAAGCCCTGTTCGGTTACACCATCGGGCATCCCGATGGTGACCTCAGTTTCGACGAGCGCGACAGTGCGCCCTTCGTGCCCAAAAGCAAGGTCATCGACCCGGCCTACACCTGGGGCCGCGACCACCGCGTCAGCGTCCCGTGGGACAAGACCATCTTCTACGAAGCCCACGTACGCGGCCTGACCATGCAGCACCCGGCCGTGCCCGAGGCGTTGCGCGGCACCTTCGCCGGCCTGGCCGTGCCGGAAGTGGTCGACCACCTGAAAAAGCTGGGCGTCACCTCGATCGAGCTGCTGCCGATCCACGGCTTCGTCAACGACCAGCATCTGCTGCAGAAAGGCCTCAACAACTATTGGGGCTACAACAGCATTGCCTTTTTCGCCCCGCATTCGCGCTACATCGCCAGCGGCAAGATCGCCGAGTTCAAGGAGATGATCGCGCACCTGCACGACGCCGGCCTGGAAGTGATTCTCGACGTGGTCTACAACCACACCGCCGAAGGCAACGAGCAAGGCCCGACCCTGTCGATGCGCGGTATCGACAACGCCTCCTACTACCGCCTGATGCCGGAGAACAAGCGCTATTACATCAATGACTCGGGCACCGGCAACACCCTGGACCTGAGCCACCCCTGCGTGCTGCAGATGGTCACCGACTCGCTGCGCTACTGGGCGTCGGAGATGCACGTCGACGGCTTCCGCTTCGACCTGGCGACCATTCTGGGGCGCTATCACGACGGTTTCTCCGAACGCCACAGCTTCCTCGTTGCCTGTCGTCAGGACCCAGTGCTGCGCACGGTCAAGCTCATCGCCGAACCGTGGGACTGCGGCCCCGGCGGTTATCAGGTGGGCGGTTTCGCCCCCGGCTGGGCCGAATGGAACGATCGCTTCCGCGACACCGTGCGGGCCTTCTGGAAAGGCGACGACGGCCAGCTCGCCGACTTCGCCGCACGAATGACCGGCTCGGGTGACATGTTCAACCAGCGTGGCCGCCGCCCGTATTCTTCGGTGAATTTCATCACCGCCCACGACGGCTTCACCCTGCGCGATCTGGTGTCGTACAACGACAAGCACAACGAAGAGAACGAGGAAGACAACCAGGACGGCACCAGCAACAACGTCTCCTGGAACCACGGCGTCGAAGGCCCCAGCGATGACCCGGAAATCGTCGAGCTGCGCCTGCGCCAGATGCGCAACTTCTTCACCACCCTGCTGTTCTCCCAAGGCACGCCGATGATCGTCGCTGGCGACGAGTTCTCGCGGACCCAGGGCGGCAACAACAATGCCTATTGCCAGGACAGCGAGATCGGCTGGATCAACTGGGAACTGGACGAGGAAGGCAAAGGCCTGCTGCGCTTCGTCAAGCGTCTGGTGAAGCTGCGCAACAGCTATCCGATCCTGCGTCGCAACCGCTTCCTGGTGGGTGAATACAACGAAGCGATCGGCGTCAAGGACGTCACCTGGCTGGATCCATTGGGCAACGAGATGACTGCCGAGCAATGGGAAGATCCCAACGGCCGCTGCCTGGGCATGATGCTCGATGGCCGCGCGCAGCCCAGCGGCATTCGCAAGCCGGGGGCCGATGCCACCTTGCTGCTGATCGTCAACGCCCACCACGACGTGGTCAACTTCATCCTGCCTCAAGTGCCGGAAGGAGAGTACTGGAACTGTCGCATCGACACCAACCGCCCGGAACTGGGCGAGCATGAGCGTCTGGAGTTCGGCAGCGAATTCCTGGTAACCGGTCGCTCGATGCTGATGTTCGAACTGCACCGGGACCTCGAAGAATGAAGCCAACCCTGATCGAAGCGCTGACCCGCCCACCACAGGGTTACGCCGACACCGCAGCGCTGGGCAAGGAAATGCGGCGCTTGTGCAGTCTGGGCCTGGACAGCCTGACGCTGCCGGCCGGCGGCGACACGCTGCAACGCTGGCAATGCCTGGCTGCCGTGGCCGGGCATGACCTGGGCTTGTGCAAGCTGTATGAGGGGCATACCGACGCCCTGGCAATCATGCAGGAACTGCGCGCACAGCCTGTGCCGGAAGGCTCGATCTGGGGCACCTGGGCATCGGAGCCGCCTCAGGCCCGGGTAATGGTCAGGCGCGAGGGCGATCGTGCGGTGCTCAGCGGCCGCAAGGCCTGGTGCTCGGGCGCCGGCGTCGTCACTCATGGCCTGCTGACCGCCTGGGATGACGATGGCCAGCAGCAGTTGGTCGCCGTGCCGATGGATCAGCCCAACCTGTGCGTCACCGACGACGGCTGGCACGCGGTGGGCATGGCCAACACCGGCAGCGTCGAAATCCTGCTGGAAAATGCCGAAGGCTGGTATGTCGGACCGGCTGGGGGCTACCTGAGCCGTCCGGGGTTCTGGCTGGGCGGGATCGGTATCGCCGCGTGCTGGTTCGGCGCTGCCCGCGAACTGGCACGCCACCTCGCCCAGCATTGTCACGCCCGTCCCGAGCCCCACGCCTTGGCTCACTTGGGCGCGGTGGATCGGGCGCTGGGCGCTTGCATCGCCGTGTTGCGCCAAGCGGCCAATGCAGCCGATCTGCAGCCCGAAGGCCCTTTCGAGCATTCGGCGCGGCTGTGCCGTGGGGTGGCCGAAGAGACCGCAGAAACCGTCATCAGCCACGTTGGCCGGGCCATGGGTGCCGGCCCGTACTGCAAGGATCCTCATTTCGCCCGGTTGATCGCCGATCTGCCGGTGTACCTGCGACAGAGCCATGCCGAACGCGACCTGGCCGCGCTTGGGCAATTGCTTGGCGCCCCCACGACGCGGACCTGGAGTTTATGAAAGAGAACCCTATCGTAGGCCAGGGTACGCCCCTGCAGGCCTGGCGCAGCTCCAGGCACCTCGCCGAATTGCCGCTGATCGATGCCCAGACCCTCGTCCCTGCCGGTTCACGAGCAGTGATCATCGCCCCGCACCCCGACGACGAAGTGCTCGGCTGCGGCGGGCTGCTGCAATTGCTCGCGCAGTTGGAACGGCCGATCCTGATCATCTCCGTCACCGACGGCAGCGCCAGTCACCCCGGATCGCAGACCTGGACGGCCGAACGCCTGAGCGCCGTACGCCCGCAAGAGAGCAACGAGGCGCTGCGCAGACTGGGCTTGCCCCTGCACAGCCTGCAGTGGATCCGCGGCGGTTTCGCCGACAGCGGTGTGGCCCGTGACGAACAACGGCTCACGGACTTCATCCAACGCTATCTCAAGCCCAACGATGTCGTGTTCAGCACCTGGTGCAACGATGGCCACACCGACCACGAGGCCAGTGGCCGCGCGGGCGCGACGGCCGCTGCAGCGGTCGGAGCGGTTCATCACGAGCTGCCGATCTGGACCTGGCATTGGGCCGCGCCCGAAGACGATCGTATTCCTTGGGAACGAGCGCACAAGCTGCCGCTGGACAAGGTCATGGTGGCGCGCAAGAGCCACGCCGCCCACGCCTTTGCCAGCCAGCTGGAAGGTGACCCGCAGATCGGTCTGGCACCGGTTCTTCCACCCTATGTATTGGAGCGGCTGCTGCAGCCGTTCGAGGTCGTCTTTCTATGAGCGCAGACAGCGTCGACAACCAGTATTTCGACAAGCTCTACGATGGCAATGACGACCCCTGGGCGATGCGTCATCGCTGGTACGAACGACGCAAGCGTGCCCTGCTGCTGGCCTGCCTGCCGCAGGAGCACTATGGCGCGATCTTCGAGCCAGGCTGCGCCAACGGAGAAACCAGCCTGGCCCTGTCAACCCGCTGCGACTACCTGCTCAGCTGCGACATGAACGCCCGTGCGGTCGGCCTGACCCAAGCGCGCTTGCACGAGCTGGATCATGCCCACGCCAGGCAGGCAGCCCTGCCCGCCGACTGGCCAAGCGAACGCTTCGACCTGATCGTGCTCAACGAATTGGGTTACTACCTGAATCGAACCGACTTCAGCCAAGTCATCGAACAGGTTCGGCGCTCACTCAACCCAGGCGGTCAACTGGTGGCCTGCCACTGGCTGGCAACCATCGAAGGCGCCCCGCAGACGGCCGAGCAGGTACACGCCCAGCTGCAGGCCGAACTCGGTATGCATCGGCTGATAGAGCACAAGGAAGGCGACTTTCTGCTGGAAGTGTGGGGTCTTGAACCGACCACCGTGGCACAGCACGAGGGGTTGCGCTGATTAGCACAGACTGGGTAGCGCAGGTTTGATAGCGCAGCAGGCCGCGTGTGCAGCCGATAAAAAAGGGGCTTCTTGAAGAAGCCCCTTTTCATTGGCATCAGCCCTGGATATCGGCTCGCGTAGGACGCAGGATCAGCACGCCCAGCGGTGGCAGATTGAGGGTGATCGAGTGCGGCTGGCCATGGCTGCTCTCCTCGCTGGCAAACACCTTGCCGCCGTTACCGTAGTTGGAACCGGCGTATTGCTCGGCATCGCTGTTGAGCAGCTCTTCCCACTCACCGCCGAACGGTATGCCCACGGTGTAGCTCTCGCGTGGCACCGGGGTGAAGTTGGCGACCACCAGTACCGGCTCGCCGCCAGCGCTCCAGCGCAGCCAGGCAAAGACACTGTTGGTGGCGTCATCACCGATGATCCACTGAAAGCCTTCAGGCTGGCAGTCCTGCTGGTGCAGGGCCGGTACGTCGCGGTACAACCGATTCAAGTCGGCGACCAACTGCTGCACACCCGAGTGCTCCGAGTACTGCGTGAGGTACCAGTCCAACTGATGGTCATGGTTCCACTCGCGCCACTGGCCGAATTCGCAGCCCATGAACAGCAGCTTCTTGCCCGGGTGGGTCCACATGAACGTCAGGTAGGCCCGCAGATTGGCGAATTGCTGCCAGCGGTCGCCCGGCATCTTGTCGATCAGCGAATGCTTGCCGTGCACCACTTCGTCATGGGAGATCGGCAGCACGAAGTGCTCGGAGTAGGCATACACCAGACCAAAGCTCAGTTGGCTGTGGTGATGCGGCCGGTGGATCGGGTCGTTCTGGATGTAGTTGAGCGTATCGTGCATCCAGCCCATGTTCCACTTGTAGTCGAAGCCCAGGCCACCCTCTTGAGTCGGCTGGGTAACACCCGGCCATGCCGTGGATTCCTCGGCAATCACCATGGCACCCGGTGCTTCCTGTTTCACCACATCGTTGAGGTGACGCAGGAACGCGATGGTTTCCAGGTTTTCCCGACCGCCGTATTGATTGGGAATCCACTCGCCGGCCTTGCGTGAATAGTCGCGGTACAGCATCGACGCCACGGCATCCACACGCAGGCCGTCGATGTGGAAGTGCTTGAGCCAGTGCACCGCGGACGCGATCATGAAACCGTGGACTTCAGTGCGGCCCAGGTTGTAGATCAGGGTGTTCCAATCCTGGTGGAAACCTTCCAGCGGGTTGTCGTATTCGTACAGCGCCGTGCCATCGAAACGTGCCAGACCGTGTTCGTCGGTCGGGAAATGCGCAGGTACCCAATCGAGGATCACGCCGATTTCGGCTTTGTGGCAGGCATTGACGAATGCCGCGAAGTCTTCCGGTGTGCCATAGCGGGCCGACGGCGCGAACTGCGACAGCGGCTGGTAGCCCCATGAACCTCCGAACGGATGCTCCATGATCGGCAGCAGTTCGATGTGGGTGAACCCCATCTTCTGCACGTATGGGATCAGGCGCTCCGCCAATTCGTGCCAGTTGTACGGACGAACCACTTCACCCGCTTCATCGAGTTCGCACATCCACGAACCGGCATGCAGCTCGTAGATGGACTGCGGCGCACCGATGGCGTGACGTTCGGCACGAACGTCGAGCCAGGCGTCATCGTCCCAGGCAAACTGCATCGGCTTGGCCACTCGCGACGCGGTCGACGGCGGCAGCTCGGTGCACAGCGCAATGGGGTCGGCCTTCAACGGCAGGATGCCGTGCTGGCCGAGGATTTCGTACTTGTACGGCTCACCCGGTTGCAGCGCCGGAATGAACAGTTCCCAGACACCGGATGGAAAGCGCTGACGCATCGGATGGCGACGGCCATCCCAGACGTTGAAGTCGCCAACCACCGAAACGCGCTTGGCGTTGGGTGCCCAGACGGCAAAGCGGGTGCCCTGGACACCGTCGATCTCGATGAACTGCGCACCGAATACGCTGCCCAGGTTGCGGTGCTTGCCCTCGGCAAACAGATAGATGTCCATGTCGCCCAGCAGGTTGCCGTAGCTGTACGGATCTTCACTGACCTGCACACCACCGGCCCACTGCACGCGCAGCAGATACGGCTGGCTTTGCTCGATGTGGCCGGTGAACAGGCCAGGTACGTTGCCCTGGTCGAGCGTGGTCAACGGATGACCACCGTCCTTGGCCAGTACCTGTACGCTCAATGCGGTCGGCAGATAGGCACGGATGTAGCTACCCGTGCCACCGTCGCTGTGGGCACCCAGAACCGAGAACGGATCGGAATGATCGGCACGGATCAGCGCCTCGATATCGGCTTTTGCCGGCAACGCGCCAACATCACGCTTGCCCTGTTCGCTGTGCGCACTCATTGCTTATTCTCCCTCGTACTCAAGAGCCCGAACAGTCCGTGCAAGGGCACGGCCAACCAGCTCGGGCGATTCTCCGCTTCATAAGCGATCTCGTAGGCAGCCTTTTCAAGGCTGAACAAATCCAGTGCAGCGCGGGCACCCTCAGGATTCTGCCACTGATGGGGCACGGCCTGGGTCGCCAGGTCATAGGCGCCGATGAAGGCTTGACGGGCTTCTGCCAGGTAACGCTTGGCCACGCGCTGACGCGCCAGCGCCGCCTCGTCGGAGGCGTCCGTGCTCTGCACATTGCGCACGGCCATGGCCGCCGCGTAGTCGAAGGAGCGCAACACACCGCCGACGTCTTTGTAAGGGCTGTATTTGGCTCGACGCTCTTCGAGGGGCCGAGCCGGCTCGCCTTCGAAGTCGATCAGGTAGGCATCGCCCTGCACCACCAGCATCTGACCCAGGTGCAGGTCGCCATGCACACGCATGATCAAGCCACCGATGGCCTGCTGGCTGAGTTGCTGCACATGGGCCAGCAGCGTCTCGCGCTCGCTCAACAGTTCAGCCACCAGGGCCTGATCCTGCTCGGCAAAATCGGCGCGACGCTGTTCGAGCAGATTCAGCGCCCGTTCGACCTGGCTGGAAATACTTGCGGTCCAGCTCTGGGCGTCTTTCTCGGTGCTCACGCGGGCCAGGAAATCAGCCTGCGCACCGGGTGCGGCCAGGGCCACGTGCATCTCGCCCAGGCGTTGGCCCAACATGGCGGCAAAGTCGGCCAGTTCGCCCAAGGCGTCGTAGCGCTGGCCCTGCTCGGCATGGGCGAAAGCCATTTCATCGCGAATGGCGCGTTCGAGGTTGTTCTGTGTCCACTCCCACGCGTCGCCCTGATTATTCAGATAGCCCTGGGCAATCATTAACAGGTGCGGGGTGCCGCTGGCATCCACACGGCTGACCGAGCCCATCAGAGGTGAGATATTGGCGTAGCCGGCAGCGGTCAGGTAGGCGCCCATCTCAAGCTCGGGGTGAATGCCGCCACTCACGCGACGGATCATCTTCAACACCAGGCTACCGCCGACCACCACCGAACTGTTGGACTGCTCGGCCGACAGGTAGCGGATGACCGAGCTCTGGTCCAGCTTCAACGCTGCCAGGTGATCGGTGGCCTGGAAGCGGATCTCGCCTTCGGCGCTGGACAACGTCTTCTGCACCTGCAGCCCTTCGATCACCGAATGGATGAAGCTTTCCAGTACGAAGGCATCGGTGATCAAGCCGACCTCACGGCCGCGTCGAACCCGCGACAGCGCCAGTTGCAAAGGCAGCGGCGAACCACTGTGGTCTTCAGGGATGAAGCCGAACGGGAACTGGTAGCGGCTGGTCTGCCCACCGGCTGTGACTTCCAGCTCGCTGAACAGCACGGGATTCTGCGCGGTGCCGAAACGCACGCCGTAGGCGATGCGCAGGTTGTCGATGGCAACGTCCTTGCCACCGAACCAGCGGCGCTTGGGCAGGTACTGCATCAATGACGTGTGTTCCAGAGTGCTGCGCGACGGCTCGTCGAGCAACTCCTCCATCCGTTGTTTCAACACCAGGGTCTGGAAGTCAGGCATGCTTTGGGCCGGTTCGACGTGCCAACTCGGCATCTGGGTTTCGCTGGCCAGCAGGAACCAATAGAAGCCGTAGGGTGGCAAGGTCAGCAGAAAATTCAGCTGACCGATGGGAGGGAAGGCGCTGCCACCGAGCATTTCCACCGGCACCATGCCGGCGTACTGGGACAGATCCAATTCAGCCGCTTGGGCGGCACGCGAGACGTTGGCGACACACAACACGATCTCGGTCTTGCCATCGCTACCGGTGTATTCACGCACGTAGGCCAGAATGCGTCGGTTGGTCGGCGTGAGCATGGTCAGACTGCCCCGGCCGAATGCCTTCTGCTGGCGGCGCACGGCGAGCATGCGCCGGGTCCAGTTGAGCAGCGAGTGCGGATCGTTGGCCTGGGTCTCGACGTTGACCGACTGGTAGCCATACAGCGGATCCATGATCGGCGGCAATACCAGGCTGGCCGGGTCGGCGCGGGAGAAGCCGCCGTTGCGGTCGATCGACCACTGCATCGGCGTGCGCACGCCGTCCCGGTCGCCCAGGTAGATGTTGTCGCCCATGCCGATTTCGTCACCGTAATACAGGGTCGGTGTACCGGGCATGGACAACAGCAGGCTGTTGAGCAGCTCGACGCGGCGGCGGTCCCGTTCCAGCAGCGGCGCCAGGCGACGACGAATGCCGAGATTGATCCGCGCCCGGCTGTCGGCGGCGTAGTAGTTCCACAGGTAGTCGCGTTCACGATCGGTGACCATTTCCAGGGTCAATTCATCGTGGTTGCGCAGAAAGATCGCCCATTGGCAATTGGCCGGGATCGCCGGGGTCTGACGCAGGATGTCGGTGACCGGGAACCGGTCTTCCTGGGCCAGCGCCATGTACATGCGCGGCATCAGCGGGAAATGGAAGGCCATGTGGCATTCGTCACCGTCGTCGCCCTTCGCCTCGCCGAAATACAGCTGGGTATCTTCCGGCCACTGATTGGCTTCGGCCAACAGCATGCGATCGGGGTAGTTGGCATCGATCTCGGCACGAATCTGCTTGAGCACCTGGTGGGTCTCGGCCAGGTTCTCGTTGTTGGTGCCGTCACGCTCGATCAGGTACGGAATGGCATCCAGGCGCAGGCCGTCGATGCCCATGTCCAACCAGTAGCGCATCACATCGATGACCGCTTTCATCACCTGCGGATTGTCGAAATTCAGGTCGGGCTGGTGGGAATAGAACCGGTGCCAGAAATACTGACCGGCCACAGGATCCCAGGTCCAGTTGGACTTTTCGGTGTCCAGAAAGATGATCCGCGTGCCGTCGTATTTCTCGTCACTGTCGGACCACACATAGAAATCACGGGCTTTGGAGCCCTTCTTGGCCTTGCGCGCACGCTGGAACCAGGGGTGCTGGTCGGAAGTGTGGTTGATCACCAGTTCGGTGATCACTCGCAAGCCACGCTTGTGCGCCTCGTTGATGAAGCGACGCGCGTCGGCCAGGGTGCCGTAGTCCGGGTGCACGGCCTTGTACTCGGCAATGTCATAGCCATCGTCGCGACGCGGCGAGGGGTAGAACGGCAACAGCCAGATGGTGTTGACGCCCAGATCGGCAATGTAATCGAGTTTGGCGATCAACCCCGGAAAGTCACCGATGCCATCGTTGTCGGAGTCGAAGAACGACTTGACGTGGACCTGATAGATAACCGCGTCCTTGTACCAGAGCGGGTCATCGATGAACGCTTGCGACCGAGGCTTTTTCGCCATTGTTGTTTCCCTGTCTTGTGCGGCTAGGCAACATTGATTGCAACGTGTGGCCAGGAGTGCAGCGTACAGCGAGGGTGCAGCGCGAGACGAGTATTCACACCTCGACGCGCGTGAGCCTCCAGATGCCGAACGGCTGGTAGCCGGGGTCGATCCGCATGAACTGGGTCTTGCCATGCCACGTCCAGCGGTGCCCGGTCATCAGGTCTTCGCCATTAGTGGATGCATTGTCGTCCAGCCCCAGCTCCCACAACGGCAGCTCGAAATGGGCTTCCTGAACGTTGTGCGGATCCAGGCTGACCGCGACCAGTACATAGTTGCTGCGGTCGGCCGTGCGCTTGCCGAAATACAGGATGTTGTCGTTGTAGCATTGAAAGAACTCGACGCCCAGATGTGTTTGCAGCGCCGGGTTCTGACGACGGATACGGTTGAGCTGGGCAATCTCGGCAATGATGTTGCCCGCAGCGGTGTAATCCCGTGGCCGGATCTCGTATTTCTCCGAGTCCAGATACTCTTCCTTGCCGGGGATCGGCGCCGATTCACACAGTTCGAAACCCGAGTACATGCCCCACAGGCCCGAGCCCATGGTCGCCAGCGCGGCGCGGATGAGGAACCCGGCGCGGCCGCTGTCATGCAGGAAAAACGGGTTGATGTCCGGCGTATTGACGAAGAAGTTCGGCCGGTAGCAGTGCGCCCAGGGTGCCTGGTTCAACTGGGTGAAATAGGTGGTCAGCTCAGGCTTGGTGTTGCGCCAGGTGAAGTAGGTGTAACTCTGGGAATACCCGACCTTGCCCAGGCGCGCCATCATCGCAGGTTTGGTGAACGCCTCGGCCAGGAACATCACGCTTGGGTCCTTGCTGCGGATATCGGCAATCAGCCATTGCCAGAACGGCAGCGGCTTGGTGTGCGGATTATCAACGCGGAAGATCTTCACGCCCTCCTCGACCCAACCCCAGACCACATCGCGCAGCTCGGTCCACAGACCTGGTACGGCATCAGCCGCGTAGAAGTCGACGTTGACGATGTCCTGGTATTTCTTCGGCGGGTTTTCCGCGTAGCGGATGGTGCCGTCCGGGCGCCAGCTGAACCAGCCCGGATGTTCCTTGAGCCACAGGTGATCCTGCGAGCACTGGATGGCGAAATCCAGGGCGATTTCCAGACCATGCTCGGCAGCAGCGGCCACCAGTGCACGGAAGTCTTCGCGGGTACCCAACTGCGGGTGAATGGCCTCGTGTCCGCCTTCGGCGCTGCCGATGGCGTACGGGCTGCCGGGATCGTCCGGGCCTGCAGTCAGGGAGTTGTTCGGGCCCTTGCGGTGCGCACGGCCGATCGGATGGATCGGCGGGAAATACAGCACGTCGAAGTTCATGTCGCGAATCATCGGCAGACGGCTGTGCACGTCGTTGAAGGTGCCGTGGCGCGCCTTGTCGTCGGTGATCGAACGCGGGAACAGCTCGTACCAACTGGCGAACTGCGCCAGTGCCCGTTCCACGTCCAGAGGGAATTCGATGCTGGTGCAGAGGAAGGCACGATGGTCGGCCAGGGACATCAGCGCCTGAGTATCACGCTGCAACAGCAGCGCAACCTTGGCGTCCAGATCCAGTCCCTGCAATTCATCGTGAAGCTGACGCAGCTGGCGAGCCAGGGTGTCCTGGCTGCGCGCGGCGGCTTGTTCGAGGTGCAGGCGACCTTCTTCCAGTTCGAGTTCGATGGTGACGCCGGCAGCGAATTTCTTTTCCAGCTCGTAACGGTAGCTGGCGAACTGGTCGATCCAGGCATCGATACAGTAGGCATAGGTGCCAACGCTGTCGATGACCAGTTCCGCTTCCCAGCTGTCGTTGCCCAGCTCGCGCATGCTCGTGGTGTGCCAGGTGTCGGAGCCGGCCTCGTGCCAGCGCAGCACCACGGCCAGCTTGTCGTGGCCATCGGCATAAACCTTTGTGCTGACCGTGACGGTCTGGCCGACGATGGCCTTGACGGCGAACTGCCCGCCGTCGATGGCAGGCTGAGTGTCTTCGATCACGATCCGTGGCAGCAGCAGCGCCTGGGACAGGCTCAGCACGTGGTCTGGCGTCTGTGCATCGGTCGCGTTCTGGTCCGTCGGGATAGTCTGATCAGCCGTCATCGAGCCTTGCTCCTGTGCGTCGCCTGGACGCTGTTGTGCTTGTGCAAGCGGTGAAGTGAATCGGGTTTTTCAATCGCTTAGGTTCGGAGCCGGGCCGGGTGGGAAAGTTCATATGCTTTTGCAGCTTCAGCGTCCTCGCCAGGGAGCCAAATGATGCTCCGTGGTGTCCACCGCAGGCACTACTCTTCCTCCTTGTCCTTTACTTTGCAGAGGTAGCGCCATGAGCCTTCCACTTCCACCCGGAACCCCCGATCCCAACATCGACCAGCCGAATCTGCCACCGTCGTCGCCCAGCGACGAACCCGAGGGCGTGCCCGTGCTACCCACGGTACCACCCACACCGGTTGGCGACCCACCGACCGACCCTGTGCCTCTGCAAGGCTGAAACATCGCGGACAGCAGGCAGACGGTGCCGGTCACGTCTGTCGGCTGTGCGCGGGGCCCTCCAGGTGGCATAGTGCAGCCCTGCCCAAGACCGCCAGGCCGGTAATGAAACGCTACGAGAAATTTGCCGCCCACATTGCCGAGCTGATCCGCACCGGCGTGCTCAAGCCCGATGAGCGCGTACCTTCAGTGCGTCATGCCAGCCAGACCCAGGGCGTAAGTCCTTCGACGGTGTTCCAGGCGTACTACCTGCTCGAACGCCGAGGCCTGATTCGCGCCCGGCCCCGCTCGGGTTACTTCGTCAATGCGCTGGCCGAGCGTGCTCTGCAAGAACCCCAGGTGGAAACGCAGACACTGGCGGAGTCGACCGATGTCGACGTCAGCGAACTGGTGTTCTCCATTCTCGATTCGATCAAGGACCCGAACACAGTCGCCCTGGGCTCGGCATTCCCCAGCCCCGAGCTGTTCCCCCTACCGCGTCTGGCCCGCTCCCTGGCCAGCACCAGCCGCGCCATGCATCCGCGCGAAACGGTGACGGATCTGTCGCCCGGCAGTCCGGAGCTGCGCCGGCAGATCGCCTTGCGCTACAACATCGCCGGGATGACCCTGCCGGTCGAAGAATTGCTGATCACCAACGGCGCGCTGGAAGCATTGAACCTGTGCCTGCAGGCGGTGACCGAGCCTGGTGACATGGTGGCCATCGAAGCACCGGCCTTCTATGCCTGCCTGCAAGTGCTGGAGCGCCTCAAACTCAAGGCCGTGGAGATCCCCACTCATCCGCGCGAAGGGCTCGATGTGGATGCCCTGGCCAATGCCCTGCAACGCCTGCCGATCAAGGCCTGCTGGTGCATGCCGACCTTCCAGAATCCGGTCGGCGCGAGCATGCCCGAGGCACGCAAGCGTCAATTGGTGGAGCTGTTGCACCAGCACCAGGTACCGTTGATCGAGGACGACGTGTACGCCGAGCTGTACTTCGGCCAGCACGCGCCACGCCCTGCCAAGGCCTACGACCGCGACGGCTGGGTGCTGCATTGCGGTTCGTTCGCCAAGAGCCTGGCACCGGGCTATCGCATCGGCTGGGTGGCCGCCGGACGCTTTGCGCAGAAGGTCGAGCGGTTGAAGATCATGACCTCGATCTGCGCATCGGTACCGGGTCAGGCGGCGATCGCCGATTATCTGCAGCACGGTGGCTACGATCGCCATCTGCATCGGTTGCGCGATGCGCTCCAAGGCCAGCAGCACGCGATGATGGCGGCGATCGCGCGGTACTTTCCCGAAGAGACGCGAGTGAGTCGCCCCGACGGCGGTTATTTTCTCTGGCTCGAGCTGCCGCCGCGGGTGGACTCCCTGCAGTTGTTCCGTCTCGCGCTGGCGCAAGGCATCAGCATCGCACCGGGGCCGATCTTTTCGGCCAGTGGCCGTTTCGGCAACTGCATCCGGCTCAATTACGGTACGCCGATGGACAAGGTGCAACTGGCGGCCATGCAGACCCTGGGCAACCTGGTCCACGAGTTGGCCTGACCCACGGCGGCGTCCGCCGACGCGGCTTGCACCGCTGCTACAGGGGGCGCGCACAACGTGGTTACACATTTCGCAGAAATTCGGGATGGGCAACTTGATGCGCGATTTGGCCTTACTCTGGGCGTCGCCTGCCGACGCGGCTTGCGCCGCTGCTACAGGGGGGGTGCACGGCGTGGTTACGCATTTCGCAGGAATTCGGGATGGGCAACTTGATGCGCGATTTGGCCTTACTCTGGGCGTCGCCTGCCGACGCGGCTTGCGCCGCTGCTACAGGGGGTGCACGGCGTGGTTACGCATTTCGTGGGGATTCGCGATCCCCTGTAGCAGCGGCGCGAGCCGCGTCCGGTTTCAACACAGGGCATCTGGCACACTGCGGGCGCCGTCGACGCGGCTGGCGCCGCTTGTGGACCGCCAACAAATGTGTGCGATCAGCGGCTACAATACCAAGCAAGCTAGGCAATGAGAGCGACCGCCGAGGCGCCGCTCAGCCATGGGCGAACCGCTCTAGACCGGTACTTTCGATTGAAACACGAAGTCACTTGGGGCAGTCTTGCACGCAGAACGGACGGATCCTCCCTGCAACCTGCGTGTGCCGCCGTATTGACACTCATTCGACGCCACTGCTAAACATTAACTACCCAGTTAGTTTTGCCTCTTCCCCGCGCTCGCAAGCTTGCCTGCCAGGGGTAGAAACGAAGCCAACGGTTCCAATGCTTCATAATAAAAACAACGGAGACACAGCATGGCGCATGCTCAGTCAGAATCGCACGGCTCGCAGCAAACCAAGAAGGCCACCGCCAGCGGATGGGTCGGTTCCGCCCTGGAATACTACGACTTCTTCATCTATGCCCAAGCCGCGGCGCTGATCTTCCCGCAGATCTTTTTCCCCAACACCGACCCCAAGGTCGCCATCGTTGCCTCTCTGGCCACCTACGGCGTGGGCTATGTTGCCCGCCCCATCGGTGCGTTCTTCCTGGGCCACTGGGGCGATACACGCGGCCGCAAGAACGTCTTGCTGCTGTGCATGTTCCTCATGGGTTTCGCCACCATGGCCGTGGGCCTGCTGCCGACCTACAGCCAGGTCGGCCTCTGGGCACCGGCCATGCTGGTGGTGCTGCGTTTGATCCAGGGCTTCGCAGTGGCGGGGGAAATCTCCGGGGCCAGTTCGATGATTCTCGAACATGCGCCCTTCGGCAGACGAGGCTACTACGCCAGTTTCACCTTGCAGGGCGTGCAGGCCGGACAGATCTTCGCTGCGGCGATCTTCCTGCCCCTGGCCTACTTCATGCCGGATGAAGCGTTCAACTCGTGGGGCTGGCGGATTCCGTTCCTGCTCAGTGCCGTGGTGCTGATCGCCGGCTACATCATCCGTCGCGAAGTCAATGAAACCCCGGCTTTCGAAACCGTGGAAGCGCGCGCTGCCATTCCCAAATCCCCGGTCGTCGAGGCGTTCAAGCACAGTTGGCGCAACATGGGCCTGGTGATGTGCATGGCGCTGATGAACGTCATTCCGGTAGTGGCCACCATCTTCGGCGCGGCCTACGCCGTGCAGCCGGCCTACGGCATCGGTTTCGCCAAGAGTGTGTACCTGTGGATTCCGGTGGTCGGCAACATCGTCGCGGTGTGCGTGATTCCCTTCGTGGGCAACCTCTCAGACCGCATCGGTCGTCGTCCGATGATCATCGGTGGCGCGCTGAGCTCGGGCATTCTGTCGTTCTTCTACCTGTACGCGATCAGCATCCACAACGTGCCCTTGGCGTTCGGCATGTCGATTCTGATGTGGGGCGTGTTCTATCAGGGCTACAACGCGGTGTTCCCAAGCTTCTACCCCGAGCTGTTCCAGACCCGCTATCGCGTGTCGGCCATGGCCATCTCGCAAAACGTCGGCACGCTGATCACCGCCCTGTTGCCAGCACTGTTCGCAGCGATGGCGCCGCCCGGCTCCACCAACATCCCCATGGTGGTCGGCTCGCTGGCCCTGGGTGTGTGCTGCATCGCAGCGCTGGCAGCGTTCACCGCCAAGGAGACCTACCGCATCCCCATGGCTGATCTGGGCAAACCCGATGCTGCGGCGGTGGATTCCCAGGAATACGAGCGCAGTCGTCAGCAGGCGATAAGCTCGGTGCGTTGATCCGCTGACCCGCCCCACCCGAAGGCCCCTGCAACCGCAGGGGCCTTCTGCATTCAGCCACCTGGATTGGTGTACTGGGCATAGACGGCGAAAACCCCGAGTATCGCCCACAGCACGCTGAACAGAAACGGTGACCTCATCGAGAACATCAAAGCCCCGCGCCAGCGTTTCTCGTTCGATTCGCGCTCGCTGAACAGCGGTGATTCGTCATAGGCCGCGCCCATGGCCGGCTCGCTGTCGAGCAACTGGCTCTGCTTGAAGTGCCAGTGATCGATGATGTCGTAGGCCGAACGAATGCCTGGCCAGGCATGCAGCGAACTGACCAGACCGAACAGCGCCAGCAACGGCGGCACGACCAGGGTAAAAAGCTTGCCCCACTCCGGGTTCAGGTTGGCCATGGACGACGCGTAGGCGATGACCAGGAACGACTGCGCGGAGAGGTAGGCGTCGGTGCGGTTGGAAAGGATGGAGGTTTCGTACTGGATTTCCTTGCGGTAAAAGTCCAGGCGATCCTTGGGGGTACCGAACATCAACACATCGGCCTTGGCATCGGCCGGGGGCGTTACGTCATCGACGATGATCTTCGACATGGGTGCATTCCTCTTGCGCTAAGGCTCATAAGAAGGCCATTCCCCCAGTTGGTTCAGCCGCGCCCGGTACGACCGCGGTCCTTCAGGCACACCGCATGCACCGCCGACGCGGCTTGCGCCGCTGCTACACGGAGTGCGAACGCCGTCGACCGCGTCCGGAACACGAACCCCTGTAGCAGCGGCGCGAGCCACGTCCGGCATCACCGCGTTCCTTCAGGCACACCGCATGCACCGCCGTCGCGGCTTGCGCCGCTGCTACACGGAGTGCGAATACCGCTGACCGCGTCCGGAACGCGAACCCTGTAGCAGCGGCGCGAGCCGCGTCCGGCATCACCGCGGTCCTTCAGGCACACCGCATGCACCGCCGACGCGGCTTGCGCCGCTGCTACAGGAGTGCGAACACCGTCGACCGCGACCGGAACGCGAACCCCTGTAGCAGCGGCGCGAGCCGCGTCAGGGTCACTGGAACACGCAGACACACCCACGAACGCAGGGAAACATCCGCTTACACCTTTTGCAACTCGTCAGGTCATATGACATCCTAACTCATGCTTGAATAACCCACTGTTCCATCCACAAAAACAACAAAGGGAATTCACCCATGACGAGTACCCACTCGCTCGAAAAGAAGGCGGCCGCCCCCACGACTCGCCTGGGCAGGCTCGCCAAGATCGTCGGACCGGGCATCATTGCCGTCCTGTCATGGCTCGGCGCAGGCGACCTGATCACCTCCTCCGTGGCCGGCGCCAACTATGGCTACGCGATGATGTGGGTGCTGGCGGTGTCGCTGCTGCTCAGATTTCTCATCGTCAACATCATTGCCCGCTTCCAGCTGTGCAACAACCAGGGCATGACCATCTTGCAGGGCTACGCGCAACTGCACCCCTTCTTCGCCTGGTTCATGCTGGGGTACGCCCTGATCATGGGTCACCTGACCAATGCGTACATGATCAAGGGCGCTGGTGAAGCACTGGCCACCCTGCTGCACATCAATCAGCCGTTGCTCGCCTCCTTCGCCGTGGTACTGGGCGTGTGGCTGCTGGTAGGCCGCAACATCTACTCGCTGATCGAAGGCGTCATGAAAGGCTTGCTGGCCCTGATGACCCTGGCGTTCATGGCGCTGGCGATCATGTCCAAACCCGATGTGGGCGGCATCCTGGCCGGAACCATCGGTTTCAGCATTCCGCCGGATGAAGGCGTGCACGGTGCCCTTCTGGTAGCCGTTTCGGTGATCGGTGCGGTGGCCGGTTCGATCGCCAACTTCGTGCACCCCTACGTGATGCGCCAGAAAGGCTGGGTCGGCCCGGAACACAAGCGCATCCAGCGCAACGACCTGCTGTTCGCGGTGTTCGTCGGGATCATCATCAACCTGGCCATCTGGGTGGTCGGCGCGGAAATCCTGCGTCCCAACGGGATCGAAGTGAAAACCCTGGACGACCTGGGCGCGGCGCTGCAGATGTTCTTCGGCACCGGCGGCTGGTTGATCTTCTTCGTCGGCGTGTTCGCTACCTTGTTCGCCAGCATCGCCGGCAAGACGACCGCCTTCCCCATGCTGATCACCGATGCCTTCCAGCACATCCGTCCTGAGCGTCGCGAGAAGTACGGCAAGGAATTCCATCACGACCCGATGCACAAGTGGTTCCTGCTGTTCATCCTCGTCACGCCGCTGGTGTGGTCGCTGCCGGGCATGCCTGACTTCGTCACCCTGACCATCGGCGTGAATGCGCTGAACATCATCGGCCTGCCAGTGATCTCCCTCGGTCTGCTGATCATGTCCAATCAGAAGAAGTTGCTCGGCAACTACCGCAACAACTGGTTCGAGAACATCGCCCTGGGCTTCGCCACCATCCTCGCCGTCTGGGTCGCCTTCCAGCTGGGCTCGCAACTGCTCGCCTGACCCTGCCACTGCGGACTGTGTCCGCAGTGCGCCTTTCGCGGCCGACGCTCATTTATCGGGCATGCCGTTCGTCGGCACGCGGGCACCACTGACGTGTGCCCGCAGCCCAATACATGACGCATTCACACGAACAAGGAGAGCTCCATGAAAAGCCTGAAACGCATCAACGCAGCCCTGTTGGCAGGTCTGCTGACCGCCGCTGCCGTACCGGCCATGGCCGACAACAGCACCGGTCCGACCAACCCCGCCGCCAAAGGCACCGTGCCCTCGGCCGTAGGCGTACCGTCCGGCACTGGCACCAACATGCCCAATGGCAACACCGATGGCTCCAGCGCGCCGCGTGACGGCACCAGCACTCAGATCAAGCCGCAGAACACCGGCAACCCTGAAGGCAGCTCCATGGGCGGCGCGGTGACCAAGCCAGAATCCGGCAGTCATGACATGGGTGACGGGACTGGCTCTGAAGGCGGCAAGCTCTGATTGACCCTGCACGCTTGAGCCTAGGGAGAATGATATGAGCGAACACAAGACACCTGCGCCAAACGATGTCGACCATGACACCGGCAGTGCGGCCAATGCCACGCCCAACGACCCGGCGCTTGACCCTGCTGTCCGTCCTGATTCCAACGATCCAACCACAGCCGAAGGCAATCGCTTCAGTCCGGACTTCAAGTCCGAGCCGGAAGTCGATCCTTCGACCAGTGCAGACGATGAGGAAACGGACGCCGATATCGACACCACCGGCGGCTGATCGCCGCTCCCCTTCGAAGGCCGCTCAGCGGCTGATGCGGCTGCGCTCGTTGCGTACATCGAAAATCAGCTGCCGCGCGGCCTCCGAGCTGATCAGGCCCTGCTCCCTGAACCTCTCGACCTTGCCTATGATCTGCACTGCAGCCTGATCCAGGTCTCTGGAAGCGGCGGTGTGCAGATTGCGAATCTCTCGAAAGATGATCTGATCCACGGGTTCATTCTGCTCGGTATCCCCGCCCGCGCCGTTATCAAGCATTTCCACATCTCCCTGCATCGGTTCACGATGGGGGGGCGTCCAGCCTGTCCCCCATTCAACCTAGATGTGTACCCCGAGCAGCCTTGGGTGTGCAAGGGCCGCCATGGAATCAATTGCCCGGCGGAAGGATATTCCCGATCAACGTAGGGCCGATCAGAGGTGCGTCAGGGTGCCATGGGTGGGATGTAGGTCAACGTTGTCCCCAGCGCCCAGAGCAGGAACAGCACGAGCGGCGCGTGTACCAGCAGTTGCACGAACGAGAAGCCGATCAGGTCGCGCGCCTTCAGGCCCAACACACCCAGCAAAGGCAGCATGTAGAACGGGTTGATCAGGTTCGGCAAGGCTTCGGCGGCGTTGTAGATCTGCACCGCCCAGCCCAGGTGGTACTGCAACTCGTTGGCCACCTGCATGACGTAGGGCGCCTCGATGATCCATTTGCCCCCACCCGATGGGATGAAGAATCCCAACACCGCCGAATACACGCCCATGAGCATCGCATAGGTATCGTGGGAGGCGATCTGCACGAAGAAGGTCGAGATGTGGTGAGCCAGGGTCTGCGCGTCGCCGCCCTTGACCGTGGTCATGATCGCGGCGATGGAGCCGTACAGGGGAAATTGAATCAGCACACCGGTGGTCGTCGGCACGGCACGCGCCACGGCATCGAGAAAGCTGCGAGGGCGCCAGTGCAGCAGCAGGCCGAGCATGATGAACAGAAAGTTATAGGTATTGAGCCCCGAGATGGCCGTGATCGCCGGCTTGGTGGAAAACTCGTGGAACAGCCATCCGGCGGCGAGCAACACCAGGAAGATAGTGATCAGCGGACTGTATTCCAGCCATTCACCCGGTCGGCTGCGCTTGCTCAGCGGCGGCAGGCTGAAAGCCGGGTCGACGCCGCAGGCCTGGGCATCGCGGGCCGAATTCGGACCGGGCGCGGTGGCATAGGCGACCACCAGCGAGACCACTACCAGCGCCAGCAACAGCACGCCTGACTGCCAGAGGAAAATGGTCTGGGTGAACGGGATGACACCCGTGATCGACAAGATGGACGGCGGCAGGCTGGCCGGATTGGCCTGCAACTGCGCCGCCGACGATGACAGGCCCAGGGCCCAGACCGCGCCCAGACCCAGGTACGCTGCAGCGCCGGCAGCGCGATAGTCCATGCGCAGATCGGTGCGGCGCGCCAGCGCGCGCACCAACAGGCCGCCGAACACCAGAGACAGCCCCCAGTTGAGCAGCGACGCCACCATCGAGATCAGTGCCACCCAGGCCACTGCCGAGCGTCCATTGCGCGGGATGCGCGCGAGACGGTCGATGAGTTTCACGGCGGGCGGCGAGCTGGCGACGACGTAGCCGCCGATGACCACGAAGGCCATCTGCATGGTGAACGGGATCAGGCTCCAGAACCCGTCGCCGAACGCGGTGGCCGTGGCCGTCGGCGTGCCGCCGATGGCCAGGGCGCCCAATGCGACCAGCAGCACCGCCACGGCGGCGAATACGTAGGAGTCGGGGAACCAGCGCTCGGCCCAGCTCGAACAGCGTAGGGCGAAGCGAGCGTAGCGGCTCTCTTCCAGGTGTGCGGACATGGTGGTGTTTCCTTGTTTTTATAGTTGGAGAGCTGCAGGTGTTGGCAGGAAGTTTTCAGAAAGTCATTTCGATCACATCATCGGCAATGATCAACTTGCCGGCCGTTTTCGCCTTGATTTCATCGATGCTGACACCCGGCGCACGCTCCTTGAGGATGAACGCACCGTCTTCGATCTCGAGATAAGCCAGATCGGTCAGCACCTTGCGAATGCAGCCGGCGCCGGTCAGCGGCAGGGTGCACACAGGCAGCAGTTTCGACTCGCCGTCCTTGGACGCGTGGGTCATGGTGACGATGATGTTCTCCGCACCGGCCACCAGGTCCATGGCCCCACCCATGCCCTTGACCAGCTTGCCGGGAATCATCCAGGAGGCGATGTTGCCCTGCACGTCCACCTCGAAGGCGCCGAGCACGGTGAGGTCGACATGGCCGCCGCGAATCATCGCGAACGACTGCGCCGAGTCGAAGATGGAGGCGCCCAGGCGCGCGGTCACGGTCTGTTTGCCGGCATTGATCATGTCGGCGTCGACGGTAGCCTCGGTGGGGAATTCGCCCATGCCGAGCAGGCCGTTTTCCGATTGCAGCATCACGTCGATGCCAGGTGGCACGTAGTTGGCCACCAGGGTCGGGATGCCGATGCCCAGGTTCACGTAGTAACCGTCCTGCAGTTCGCGCGCCACGCGCTGTGCCATCTGTTCGCGGGTAAGTGCCATGGAAAAAACCTCGTGGGAAACAGCGCAGAAAGGAAACAATCAGGCCTTGAGCGTGCGCTTCTCGATGCGCTTCTCGAAGGTGCCCTGGATCACCCGGTCGACATAGATGCCTGGCGTGTGGATATGCTCGGGCAACAGCACGCCCGGCTCGACGATCTCTTCGACCTCGACCACGGTGATGCGCCCGGCACTGGCGGCCAGCGGATTGAAGTTCTGTGCGGTATGACGATAGACCACGTTGCCGAAGTGGTCGGCCTTCCAGCCCTTGACGATGGCGAAGTCGCCGGTGATGGCTTGTTCCAGAATGTACTGGCGGCCATTGAATTCGCGCACTTCCTTGCCTTCGGCAATCGGTGTGCCGTAGCCGGTGGCAGTGAAAAACGCGGGGATGCCGGCGCCGCCGGCGCGCATCTTCTCGGCCAGGGTGCCTTGAGGGGTCAGTTCGACTTCCAGTTCGCCATCGAGCAACTGCCGCTCGAACAGCGCGTTTTCGCCCACGTAGGAGGCGATCATCTTGCGAATCTGCCGGTCTTCGAGCAGTACACCCAAGCCGAAACCGTCGACGCCGCAGTTGTTGGACACCACCGTGAGATCCCGCACGCCCAGCCGCTTGATCTCGGCGATCAGGTTCTCTGGAATGCCGCACAGGCCGAACCCGCCGGCCAATACCGTCATGCCATCGCGCAGGCCATCGAGCGCCTGTGCGTAGGTTGCCACTCGCTTATCGAGTCCAGCCATGATCGTTCGCCTTTTATTGTTTGTCATGGCGCCGTCCGTGCCGCGACGGCGTGGGTGCAGGTATCTTCTCCCCACACGGCTAATTTGTTAATTTTGTTTTTCTTCGGTATTGATTGGTTTTCCAAATAGATGAACGTCAAACAGCTCCGCGCCTTTCTCGCCGTGGCCCAGGCCCTGAGCTTTGCCCAGGCGGGCGAAAATCTGCACCTGTCCCAGCCTGCGCTGAGCCTGACCATCAAGGGTCTGGAAGAAGACCTGGGCGGCGCGCTGCTGATCCGTACCACGCGCAGCGTCAGCCTCACGCCCGAAGGCGAAGCCCTGCTGCCGCTGGCCCGGCGCCTGCTGGCGGATTGGGACAACACCGAAGAGTTGCTGCGCCAGCACTTCACCCTGCAATTGGGCAAGGTGTCCATCGCGGCCATGCCGTCGTTCGCCGGCAACCTGTTGCCTGGGGCCCTGCGGATCTTTCGCGACCGCCATCCACGGGTCAATGTCGCGGTGCATGACGTGATCAACGAGCAGGTGGTGGAGATGGTTCGTCACCGCCGCGTGGAACTGGGCATCGGCTTCGAGCCGGAAAGCACCTCGTCACTGGTGTTCACGCCCTTCTACACCGACCGCTTCGTGGCCGTGGTGCCGGCCGATTCGTCGCTGGCCGAGCAACCGGTACTGACGTGGGCAACCCTGCTGGCCCATGATTTCATCGCGCTGCAGCGACCTTCTGCGGTCCGTCTGCTGCTGGAAAGCGCCGTCAGCGAAGAGCACGGCAAGCTGGCGGTGGCCTTCGAAAGTCACCAGTTGAGCACCATCGGGCGCATGGTCGCCCATGGCCTGGGCGTCAGCGCGGTACCGGCCCTGTGCATCGAGCAGATGCACGAACTGGGGGCGCGCTGCGTGCCGCTGGAGTCGCCCAGCGTCGAGCGCCGAATCGGCCTGATGCGCTTGCCGGACCACAAGCTTTCGGCCGCCGCACACGCGCTGATGGAAGTGCTGCTGGAGCACACGGCCCACCGTCGCCAATGACCCTGCCACCCGACGGTTTGAACCGCAGCCCGATGACACTGCCCAACCCACACGCCCCATGTAGCAGCGGCGCAAGCCGCGTCGGCGGTCCATGCGGTCTTTCGGAATGACCGCGTCGAAGCCGGACGCGGCTTGCGCCGCTGCTACAGGGCGCTCAATTCCTTTTCCATCGAGGAGCATTGTGATGAGCAGCATTGATCTGGCCGGCAGGCCGGTTCCACGCATTGGCCAGGGCACCTGGCGCATGGGCGAAGACCCGGCCCGTGCCCGGCAGGAAATCGCCGCGTTGCAGGAAGGCATCGACCTGGGCCTGACCCTGCTCGACACCGCCGAAATGTACGGCGAAGGCGGCTCTGAAAAAATCGTCGGCCAGGCCATCCAGGGTCGCCGGGACCAGGTCATGCTGGTCAGCAAGGTCTACCCGCACAACGCCAGCCTCAAGGGCGTGGCGCAAGCGTGCGAGCGCAGCCTGCAGCGCATGCAGGTGGAGCACATCGACCTGTACCTGCTGCACTGGCGTGGTCAGTACCCGCTGAGCGAAACGGTGGACGCCTTCGAGCGTCTGCGTGAACAGGGCAAGATCGGCGCCTGGGGCGTGTCGAATTTCGATGTCGATGACATGATCGAGCTGAACGATGAACGCTGTGCGACCAACCAGGTGCTGTACAACCTGGAAGAGCGCGGCATCGAGTTCGACCTGCTGCCCTGGTGTGCCGAGCGGGCAATGCCGGTGATGGCCTACTGTCCGATTGCCCAGGGCGGCCGCTTGCTCGACCAACCGGCATTGCGCCAGGTTGCGCAGCGCCACGGCGTCACGCCGGCGCAAGCCTGCCTGGCCTGGGTCATTCGCCGTGAAGGGGTGATCGCCATCCCCAAAGCCTCCACGGCCGAACATGTGCGCCTGAACGCCGCCGCCCTGCACGTCAAACTCGATGCCGAAGACTTCGCCGCGCTGGATCTAGCCTACCCCGCACCGCAACGCAAGCAGCGGCTCAACATGGTCTGAAGCCGCCGCGTGCCGCCGACCGAGGCGCCGTCAATCGTCCAGCGGTTGCGGCGCCTTGCTCGGTTTCGCGGCCTTGGCGGGCTTGTTCGTAGGCTCTTGCGCGGCGGCTGCGACCGGGGCTGGCGCATTGGCCTCCTTCTCGGCTGCGGGCAATTGATCGATGGTACTGAACAGCTGCGCAGGCTCGACGTAGCCCGCCTGTTCGAGCTTTTTCTCGCCATCCTTGCCCAGCAGCACGAACTTCTGACTGGAACCGGCGCCCAGCTTCAAATCGCGGATCAGGGACATGGTCGCTTGCGGGTCGAGGTCTTTGCCGTCACGCTGGCCGATGGTATTGATCACGGTGTAGCGCACCATCCCGCGCTGCTTGAAGCCGTCGCGGTTGGCGGGCTCTTCCAGCGCCTTGCGCAGTTTCAGCAGGTTGGGATCCACCGAACTCGGGGCGATCACCACCAACGGCCGGGCCCGTCCACGGTCCTGGGCCAGGGGGCTATCACCGTCGGCGGCCAGCAGCGGCGCGGCGAAGGCGAACAGTGAGGCGAGGGTCAGCGACCGGATCATCATGCTCCATCTCCTTGACGTATCGATGGCTCATCATTACAGAGATTTCGCCCCCGTGCGAGCCGGGGCCAGGCGAGCGATCAGGCTGCCGCCGAACACGTTGATCACCAGCCCCACCATCACCAGCGCACCACCCCACCACTGCAGGGCGCTCAGCCGCTCGCCGAGAATCCAGGCCGAGGAGCTCAAGCCCACCACCGGTACCAGCAACGAAAACGGTGCCACCTTGCCCGCCGGATAGCGCGATAGCAGCTTGCTCCACAGGCCATAACCCAGCACCGTGGCGATCGCGGCCAGGTACACCAGGCTGCCGATCGACTTCCAGCCAATGCCCAGCAGTGACCGTTCGATCAGCGCCGGCCCTTCCAGCCACAGCGACAGCGCGAAGAACGGCAGTGGCGGAATCAGCGCGCCCCAGATCACCAGCGCGACCAGGTCGATATTGCCGAAACGGCGGGTAATGATGTTGCCCATGGCCCACATCGAGGCTGCGCACAGGGTCAGCAGCACGGCCACCAGTGGCGTGGCCTGATCGCTTTCCAGGCCGATCATCGCCAGTCCGCCTGCCGCGACCAATAGCCCCACTACACTGGCCGCACGCAGGCGTTCGCCGATAAACAGCGCGGCGAAGAACAGCGTGAAGAACGCCTGGGATTGCAACACCAGCGAGGCCAGGCCCGCAGGCATGCCGTTGGCCATGGCCTCGAACAGAAAGGCGAACTGCCCCAGTGAAATGGTCGCGCCGTAGGCGATCAGCCAGCGCAGCGGCAGGTTCGGACGGCGAATGAAGAACACCGCGGGAATCGCCACCAGGGTGAAGCGCAGACCACCCAGCAGCATGGGTGGCAGGCCGTCGAGGCCGTAGCGGATCACCACGAAATTCAAGCCCCAGACGACGATCACGATCAAGGCCAACATCAGGTCTCTAGGTGCCACGGTACCTCCACAGGTTCAGGTCAGTCCGCTCGGGGCAGCCGATCCCCCACGGGGTGGCGACTGCACGGGTCAGCCGGATCATTCTTGCCCATCGCAGCCCCTGACGGGAACCTGTTTCAAAACTTTTCTGAACCGGGTCGGGCAGCCTGGCGTTCCGTGGCGGCCCTCGCTTGAGCTAGAGTGCAATCACAATGCCATTTCAGGGGTCCGTCGATGCGCGTGTTCTGGGTAATGCTGATTGCAGTGGGCTTGTCGGGTTGTACCTCGTTCCGCGCCGATTCGGAGCACCTCAAGGCTGTCCCGGCAGATCGTTTGTCAGCCTGGCAACAGACTCTGGCGCCGTCGAGCGAACTGGTGGTGGACCGCGACATCGGCATCATGGGCGGCGGCTGCTACGTCGCGCTGCTGATCGACCGCGAACCGGCGGCGTTGATGGCCGTCGGCGAGGTGGCCACCTTTCACCTGCCGCCTGGCGAACACATCGTCGGCATCACCACCGACAAGCAAGGTGGCATGCTCTGCAGCAAGGGCCGTCTGAACCGCGAACTGCGCCTGCAGGCCAACCCAGGCGAGCGCCAGCACCTGCGTATCGTCAGCGAAGCCAAGAGCGGCTTCGGCATCGTTCTGGACCCGCGCTGATTGCATCGAGACACCTTCCCCACCGCTCATCTCGTCAGGAGTCGCCATGCCCAGCCAGCCGCTGCACCACAACGCACACCAGCAGCCTGTCGGCCACCCGCTGCCCGACTGGACCGCGCGCCCTCGCCCGGCCCATGCGGTGATCGAAGGCCGCTATTGCCGCCTCGAGCCCCTGAACGTCGCGGCCCACGCCGAGGATCTGTTCCAGGGCTATTGCCAGCAGAGCGACGGCAGCGACTGGACCTACCTGCCCGTCGGACCGTTCGCCGACCTCGACAGCTATCGCACTCACCTGCAAACCGCGGCAGCCAGCCAGGATCCGCAACACTGGGCGGTGATCGATCTGCGCAGCCAACGGGCCGTGGGCACGTTGGCCTTGATGCGCATGGACCCGGCCAATGGCGTCATCGAAGTGGGCCATGTGACCTTCTCGCCGTTGATGAAACGCACCCCGGTGTCGACCGAAGCGCAGTACTTGTTGATGCGCCTGGTGTTCGATGAGTTGGGCTACCGGCGCTACGAATGGAAATGCGATGCCTTGAACGCGCCCTCGCGCAAGGCCGCCGAGCGCTTGGGCTTCAGCTTCGAAGGCATTTTTCGCCAGGCATTGGTGTACAAGGGCCGCAACCGCGACACCGCGTGGTTCTCGATCATCGACAGCGAATGGCCAACGCGGCGCGCGGCATTCGAACGCTGGCTGGCGACGGAGAACTTCGACGGCTCGGGCCAACAATTGACTGCATTGACCGCCTGTCGCCAGCAGGATTGAGAAACCCGGCTATCCTTGCGACTGGCGAAATGAATCGCCTCGTTGCTCACCACCTGCAGCTCCTCATTCACAAAAAAGAGAGCCGACGCTTGAAACTCGAACCCTTGCCAAAGTCGCTGATCGCCGTTGCGTTCGCGCTGGCCCCCACCTGTTTGTTCGCCGCCTCCCCCGCCCCCGTCGCCGCGCAGAACGGCATGGTCGTCACCGCCCAGCAGCTGGCCACCCACGTTGGCGTGGACGTGCTCAAGGACGGCGGCAATGCCGTCGACGCTGCCGTCGCCGTGGCCTACGCCCTGGCTGTGGTCTACCCGGCCGCCGGCAACATCGGCGGCGGTGGCTTCATGACCCTGCAGATGGCCGATGGCCGCAAGACCTTTCTGGACTTTCGCGAGAAGGCCCCACTGGCCGCCACCCCGGACATGTACCTGGACAAGGCCGGCAACGTCATCGAAGGCCTGAGCACCGACGGCCACCTGTCGGTGGGCATTCCAGGCACCGTTTCGGGGATGGAACTGGCCCTGCAGAAATACGGCACCTTCAAGCGCGCCGACCTGCTCGCGCCAGCCATCAAGCTGGCCGACGAGGGCTTCACCCTCGGTCAGGGCGACGTCGACCTGCTGGAAACCGCCACCGAGGATTTCCGCAAGGACAGCCAGGATTCGGCGAAGATCTTCCTCAACCAGGGTCAGCCGTTCAAGGCCGGTGACAAGCTGGTACAGAAGGACCTGGCACGCACCCTGCGGGAGATTGCCGACAAGGGCAACGCTGGCTTCTATCAGGGCTGGGTCGCCAAGGCCATCGTGGATTCGAGCCAGGCCGGCAAGGGCATCATCACCCAGGCCGACCTCGACAAGTACAAGACCCGCGAGCTGGACCCCATCGAGTGCGACTACCGCGGCTACCACGTGATCTCCGCGCCACCGCCCAGCTCCGGCGGCGTGGTCATCTGCCAGATCATGAACATTCTTCAGGGCTACCCCATGGCCGAACTGGGCTATGGCTCGGCGCAGGGCATGCACTACCAGATCGAGGCCATGCGCCACGCCTATGTGGACCGCAACAGCTACCTGGGCGACCCGGACTTCGTCAAGAACCCCATTGCCCACCTGCTCGATGCCAACTACGCGACGAAGATCCGCGACAGCATCTTGCCGAACAAGGCGGGTGTCTCAGCCGAGATCAAACCGGGCGTGGCGCCCCATGAAGGGAGCAATACCACCCACTACTCCATCGTCGATCAGTGGGGCAATGCGGTTTCGGTCACCTACACCCTCAACGGCTGGTTCGGCGCACGGGTCATGGCCAGCGGCACCGGCATCCTGCTCAACGACGAGATGGACGACTTCACCTCCAAGGTCGGCGTCGCGAACATGTACGGCCTGGTGCAGGGCGAAGCCAACGCCATCGCCCCCTACAAGACGCCGCTGTCGTCCATGAGCCCGACCATCGTCACCAAGGACGGCAAGCCGGTGATGGTGGTCGGCACGCCCGGCGGCAGTCGAATCATCACCGCGACCTTGCTGACCATGCTCAACGTCATCGACTACGGCATGGCCATCCAGCAGGCGGTCAATGCGCCCCGCTTCCACCAACAGTGGATGCCCGACGTGACCAACCTGGAACACTTCGCCATCAGCCCGGACACGCGCAAGATCCTCGAGAGCTGGGGGCACAAGTTCGGCGAGCCACAGGACGCCAACCACCTGGCAGCGATCCTGGTCGGCGCGCCTTCACTGGGTGGCAAGCCCGTCGCCAGCAACCGCTTCTACGGTGCCAACGACCCGCGCCGCAATACTGGCCTTGCCGAAGGCTATTGAGCCAATGAACACGCGGCCAGGCCAGTGAGATGGCCTGACCGCGTGCACCCCCGGTGAACGATCCACCTGAACTTTCCATTTTCCTCCGCGCTCAGATTTTTTGATCGCCTGGTACGCCAGGCCTTAACTGACCCGAGGAAGATCCACATGGCTACCCAACTGCAAGGCAAGAAAGTCCTGTTCATCACCGCCAACACCGGCATCGAGCGTGACGAACTGCTCAAGCCCGTCGAAGCGCTGCGTGCAGCCGGCGCCACCGTGACCCACGCCTCCAGCGAAGGCGGCACCGTGCAGACCTTCCAGCAGGACACCGAGAAAGATCGCACCGTCGAGTCCGACAGCAAGATCCAGGGCCTGAGCGTCAGCGACTTCGACGCCCTGGTCATTCCAGGCGGCACCGTCAACGCCGACACCCTGCGTCAGGACACCGATGCCCAGCACCTGGTCAAGGCTTTCGCCGATGCAGGCAAAGTGGTCGCTGCCATCTGCCACGGCCCATGGCTGCTGATCAACGCCGGCGTGATTCCCGGCAAGACCCTGACCTCCTACCCCAGCGTCAGCCTCGACCTGACCAACGCAAAGGCAGCGGGCTGGGTCGACCAGGAAGTCATGCAGTGTGGTGCCAACGGCTGGACCCTGATCACCTCGCGCACTCCTGACGATATCCCTGCGTTCAACGACGCCATCATCAAGGCCCTCGGCGCAGCCTGAGCCGCCCTTCCACTCACAGATCAGGGAGCCTAGATGCCTTCTCTATTCGATTCGATCCAGGTTGGCGAGCAGCAGTTGCCCAACCGGATCCTCATGGCCCCGCTGACACGCGGCCGCGCCACCCGCAACCACGTACCCACCGACCTGATGATCGAGTACTACACCCAGCGCGCCAGCGCCGGGTTGATCATCACCGAAGCGACCGGGATCACCCAGGAAGGCCTGGGCTGGCCCTACGCACCAGGCATCTGGAGCGACGAGCAGGTCGAAGGCTGGAAGAAGATCACCGCCGCCGTGCACGAAGCCGGCGGGCGCATCGACTTGCAGCTGTGGCACATGGGCCGCATCGTCCACCCCAGCTTCCTCGGCGGTGCACAGCCGGTTTCGTCTTCGGCGACGACTGCGCCAGGCCACACCCATACCTATGACGGCAAGCAACCCTACGTGGAAGCCCGGCCGTTGGGCATCCATGAGATCCCGCGGTTGCTGGACGACTACGAGCACGCCGCGAAGAACGCCATGCGTGCAGGCTTCGATGGCGTGCAGATCCATGCCGCCAACGGCTACCTGATCGACCAGTTCCTCCGCGACAACAGCAACTTCCGCGACGACGCCTATGGTGGTTCGGTAGAAAACCGGATTCGCCTGTTGACCGAAGTCACCCAGCGGGTTGTCGACACCATCGGTGCCGAACGTACCGGCGTGCGCCTGTCGCCCAACGGCGATTCGCAGGGCGTCAACGACAGCGATCCGGAAACCCTGTTCTCCGCCGCTGCCGCTGCGCTGGACAAGATCGGCATCGCCTATCTGGAATTGCGCGAACCGCCGTTCGACGGCACCTTTGGCAAAGCCGATCGCCCGCCGGTGCACCCGGTGATCCGCAAGGCCTTCAGCCGTACCCTGGTGCTCAATTCCGACTACACCCACGAAAAAGCGCAGGCTGCGCTGGACGCCGGTGAGGCCGATGCGATCGCCTTCGGTCGGCCGTTCCTGGCCAACCCGGACCTGCCCCATCGGTTCGCCAAGGGGCTGCCGCTGAACAAGGACGTCATGGAGACCTGGTACAGCCAGGGTCCGGAAGGCTATGTGGATTACCCCACGGCCGACGAGCAGTAAAACGGAAACGGGGGCTTCGGCCCCCGATCTTTTTTGGACATTGTCGACACTTACCTTCGAGTACCTTGACTGCAAGCTGTAACAGGACTATTTTTTGGTCACTACCTGCCCAGGTGTCGACAATATGTCCGCTACCTCTGTTTCGTCCTTGCCCTTGCCCGTTCCCGATCCGGAATTCACGACCCCGCCCAGTGCCGTTCCAATGGAAACCGAGACGCTGTCGGAGAACGTGTTCCGCCGCATCCAGGCGGCGATCATCAACGGCGAAATAGCCCCAGGCAGCAAGATCTCCGAACCCGAACTGGCACGCACCTACGGCATCAGCCGCGGACCGCTGCGTGAAGCCATCCACCGTCTGGAAGGCCAGCGCCTGCTGGTGCGCATTCCCCACGTCGGTGCCCGGGTGGTGTCGCTCAACCACGCCGAACTCATCGAACTCTACGAAATCCGCGAATCCCTCGAAGGCATGGCCTGTCGACTGGCTGCCGAGCGCATGAGCCAGGCGCAGATCGACGAGTTGCGTGAGGTGCTCGCCACCCATGAACGCGATGCCGCGTTCCAGGCCGGCGTCGGCTACTACCAGCAGGAAGGCGATTTCGACTTCCACTACCGCATCATTCAGGGCAGCGGCAACAGCACGCTGGTGCAGATGCTCTGCGATGACCTGTACCAACTGGTGCGCATGTACCGCATCCAGTTCTCCGCCACGCCCAACCGTCCGCACCAGGCTTTCGCCGAGCATCACCGTATCCTCGACGCCATCGCCGAGCGCGACGGCGAACTGGCCGAGTTGCTCATGCGTCGGCACATCGCCGCGTCCAAGCGCAATGTCGAACGCCATTACCTGGAACCCAACCAGAACAACACCCCAGGAGCCCCATCATGAGTCAGCCCTCCCGCCCCGGCCAACGCTTCCGTCAGGCCCTCGCCGAAGAGTCGCCCTTGCAGGTGGTCGGCGCCATCAACGCCAACCACGCCCTGCTCGCCCAGCGCGCCGGTTTCAAGGCTATCTACCTGTCCGGTGGCGGCGTTGCGGCCGGCTCCCTGGGCCTTCCCGATCTGGGCATTACCGGTCTGGACGATGTGCTGACCGACGTGCGCCGCATCACCGATGTGTGCGATCTGCCGCTGCTGGTCGACGTCGACACCGGTTTCGGCTCGTCGGCCTTTAATGTCGCCCGCACCGTCAAGTCGATGATCAAGTTCGGCGCCGCGGCCATGCACATCGAAGACCAGGTGGGCGCCAAGCGCTGTGGCCACCGGCCGAACAAGGAAATCGTTTCCCAGCAGGAAATGGTCGACCGCATCAAGGCGGCGGTGGATGCGCGCACCGACGACAGCTTCGTGATCATGGCGCGCACCGATGCGCTGGCAGTGGAAGGTCTGGAGTCAGCCCTGGACCGGCGCGGCAGCCTGCATCGAGGCCGGTGCGGACATGATCTTCCCCGAAGCCATCACCGAACTGCAGATGTATCAGCTGTTCGCCAGCCGGGTGAAAGCGCCGATTCTGGCCAACATCACCGAGTTCGGCGCCACGCCGCTGTTCACCACCGAGCAGCTCGGTGGCGTCGGCGTGGGCCTGGTGCTCTACCCGCTGTCAGCGTTCCGCGCCATGAACAAGGCTGCCGAGAACGTCTACACCGCGATTCGCCGCGATGGCACCCAGCAGAACGTGGTCGACACCATGCAGACGCGCATGGAACTGTACGACGCCATCGACTACCACGACTTCGAGCGCAAACTCGATGCGCTGTTCGCGCAGAAAAAATGATCGCTGCATTCCAATAACAAATCCAAGATCGGAGAAAACCATGGCCGAAGCAAAAGTACTCAGTGGCGCTGGACTGCGTGGCCAGGTGGCCGGACAAACCGCGCTGTCGACCGTCGGCATGCCCGGCGCCGGGCTGACCTATCGCGGCTACGACGTGCGCGAACTGGCCGAGCACGCGCTGTTCGAAGAAGTCGCCTACCTGCTGCTGCACGGCGAGCTGCCCACCCACGACGAGCTGGCTGCCTACCAGGGTAAGCTGCGCAGCCTGCGCGACTTGCCGCAGCCCCTCAAGGAAGTGCTCGAACGCATTCCGTCCAGCACCCATCCGATGGACGTGATGCGCACTGGCTGTTCGTTTCTCGGCACTCTTGAGCCGGAGCGTAACTTCAGTCAGCAGGAACACGTCACCGACCGCCTGCTGGCGGCCTTTCCGGCGATCATGTGCTACTGGTATCGCTACAGCCACCACGGTGTGCGCATCAGTTGCACCAGCGATGAAGACACCTTCGCCGGGCATTTCCTGTACCTGCTGCATGGCAAGTCACCGAGTGAACTGCACAGCAAGGTGATGGACGTCTCGCTGATCCTCTACGCCGAGCACGAATTCAACGCATCGACCTTCACCGCGCGCGTGTGCGCCTCGACCTTGTCGGACATGTATTCGTGCGTGACCGCAGCCATCGGCTCGTTGCGCGGCCCCCTGCACGGCGGTGCCAACGAAGCGGCCATGGCCATGATCCAGAAGTTCGCGTCGCCCGAAGAAGCGGTGCGCGGCACCTTGGCCATGCTCGAGCGCAAGGACAAGATCATGGGCTTCGGCCATGCCGTGTACAAAGACAACGACCCACGCAACGAAGTGATCAAGGGCTGGGCGAAGAAGCTGGCCGACGAAGCCGGTGACAAAGTCCTCTACCCCGTCTCCGAAGCCATCGACAGGACCATGTGGGAGCAGAAGAAGCTGTTTCCCAACGCCGACTTCTACCACGCCTCGGCGTACCACTTCATGGGCATCGCGACCGAGCTGTTTACGCCGATCTTCGTCTGCTCTCGGGTGACCGGCTGGGCAGCCCATGTGTTCGAACAGCGGGCCAACAACCGAATCATTCGCCCCAGCGCCGAATACGTCGGCGTAGAGCAACGCGCATTCGTGCCTCTGGATCGCCGCTGACCTAGCGGGCCTCTTCGCGGGCAGAGCCCGCTCCCACATTCCCATAGTGCTCAAGACGTACGGGTCCATGTGGGAGCGGGCTCTGCCCGCGAAGGCCGCCCCGCCGAACTTCTGCCATGCCTTGCACCGTGAGCCGACCTGATGAACACACAACACCGCAAGTCATTACCCAACTCGCCGCTGGACTATTACGACGCCCGAGAAGCCGTCGAAGCCCTCCAGCCCGGCGCCTACGCCACCCTGCCCTACACCTCCCGCGTACTGGCGGAAAACCTGGTGCGCCGTTGCGACCCCGCCACCCTGGACGCCTCCCTGCGCCAGTTGATCGAGCGCAAGCGTGACCTGGACTTCCCCTGGTACCCGGCGCGAGTGGTGTGCCACGACATCCTCGGCCAGACCGCCCTGGTCGACCTGGCCGGCCTGCGTGACGCCATCGCCTCACAGGGCGGCGACCCGGCCCTGGTCAACCCAGTGGTACCAACCCAACTGATCGTCGACCACTCCCTGGCCGTGGAAAGCGCCGGCTTCGATCCGCAGGCATTCGAGAAAAACCGCGCCATCGAAGACCGTCGCAACGAAGACCGCTTCCACTTCATCGACTGGACGCGCAAGGCGTTCAAGAACGTCGACGTCATTCCGCCGGGCAACGGCATCATGCACCAGATCAACCTGGAGAAAATGTCGCCGGTGATCCAGGTCCGCGAGGGCGTGGCCTTCCCCGACACCTGCGTCGGCACCGACAGCCACACGCCCCATGTCGACGCGCTGGGCGTGGTGGCCATCGGCGTGGGCGGCCTCGAAGCCGAGAGCGTCATGCTCGGTCGCGCGTCGTGGATGCGCCTGCCCGAAATTGTCGGGGTCAAGCTGACCGGCCAACTGCAGCCGGGTATCACCGCCACCGACATGGTGCTGTCCCTGACCCAGTACCTGCGCCAGCAGAAAGTGGTGGGTGCGTACCTGGAGTTCTTCGGTGAAGGCGCACGCGCCCTGACCCTGGGCGACCGCGCCACGCTCTCCAACATGGCCCCGGAATACGGCGCCACGGCGGCGATGTTCGCGATCGACCAGCAGACCATCGACTACCTGCGCCTCACCGGCCGCGAAGAGCAGCAGGTGCAACTGGTCGAAGACTACGCGCGCCTGACCGGCCTGTGGGCCGACAGCCTGGACGACGCTGTCTATGAGCGCGACCTGAGCTTCGATCTGTCCGGCGTCGTACGCAACATGGCCGGGCCGAGCAACCCGCACGCGCGCATCGCGACCAGCGACTTGACGGCCCAGGGCATCGCCGGCCCCTGGAGCGAAGTGCCCGGGCAGATGCCGGACGGTGCGGTGATCATCGCCGCCATCACCAGTTGCACCAACACCAGCAATCCCCGCAACGTCATCGCTGCCGGGTTGCTGGCGCGCAATGCCAACCGCCTGGGCCTGACCCGCAAGCCCTGGGTCAAATCGTCCCTGGCACCGGGCTCGAAAACCGTGGCCCTGTACCTGGACGAAGCTGGGCTGACCGAGGAACTGGAGACCCTGGGCTTCGGCATCGTCGCCTTCGCGTGCACCACCTGCAACGGCATGTCCGGCGCGCTCGACCCGGTGATCCAGCAAGAGATCATCGAGCGCGACCTGTACGCCACTGCGGTGCTATCGGGCAATCGCAATTTCGACGGACGCATCCACCCCTATGCCCGTCAGGCCTTTCTGGCCTCGCCGCCGCTGGTGGTGGCGTATGCGATTGCCGGCACCATTCGTTTCGACATCGAAAAAGACGTGCTCGGCCTCGACCCGCAGGGTCAGCCCATCCGCCTCAAAGACATCTGGCCCAGCGACGAGGAAGTCAACGCAGTGGTCAAATCGTCGGTGAAACCCGAACAGTTCCGCCAGGTGTACATCCCCATGTTCGCCGTGCACGAGGACCACGGACCGAAAGTCGCGCCGCTGTATGACTGGCGCCCGGCGAGCACCTACATCCGTCGTCCGCCGTACTGGGAAGGTGCCCTGGCCGGCGAGCGCACGCTCAAGGGCATGCGTCCGCTGGCGGTGCTGCCGGACAACATCACCACCGATCACCTGTCGCCGTCCAACGCGATCATGCTCGACAGCGCCGCCGGCGAATACCTGGCGAAAATGGGCCTGCCCGAAGAAGACTTCAACTCCTACGCCACCCACCGCGGCGATCACCTGACCGCGCAACGAGCGACGTTCGCCAACCCCAAGCTGTTCAACGAAATGGTGGTGGAGAACGGCAAGGTCCGCCAGGGCTCGCTCGCGCGCCTGGAACCCGAAGGCCAGGTCATGCGCATGTGGGAAGCCATCGAGACCTACATGCAGCGCAAGCAACCGCTGATCATCATCGCCGGGGCCGACTATGGCCAGGGTTCCTCACGGGACTGGGCGGCCAAGGGTGTCCGTCTGGCCGGGGTGGAAGCGATCGCCGCCGAGGGCTTCGAGCGTATCCACCGCACCAACCTGGTGGGCATGGGCGTGCTGCCGTTGCAGTTCGACGCGGGCACGGACCGCAAGACCCTGGGTATCGATGGCACCGAGGTGTTCGACGTGGTCGGCCGCTTGACGCCCCAGGCGCGGCTGACCCTGATCATCGAACGGCGTGACGGCGAACGTGTGGAAGTACCAGTGACCTGCCGCCTGGACACTGCCGAAGAAGTATCGATCTACGAAGCCGGCGGCGTGCTGCAACGCTTCGCACAGGACTTCCTGCAGGCGACTGCACCCACTCACGCCGCGGCCGACGCCTACTGAGGATTGCCTTATGACCCAGCTTCGCATTCCCGCCACCTACCTGCGCGGTGGCACCAGCAAAGGCGTGTTCTTCAAGCTCGCCGACCTGCCCGAAGCGGCGCGTCTGCCCGGTCCCGCGCGCGACGCCCTGCTGTTGCGGGTGATCGGCAGCCCCGACCCCTACGGCAAGCAGATCGACGGCATGGGCGGCGCCACATCGAGCACCAGCAAGACGGTGATCGTCAGCCCCAGCAGCCAGCCGGGGCACGACATCGACTACCTGTTCGGTCAGGTCTCCATCGACAGCGCCTTCGTCGACTGGAGCGGCAACTGCGGCAACCTGTCGGCAGCGGTCGGCCCGTTCGCCATCGCTCAGGGCCTGATCGATCCCACCCGTGTGCCCCACGACGGCATCGCCACGGTGCGCGTATGGCAGGCCAACATCGGCAAGACCATCATTGCCCATGTGCCCATGAGCGGCGGCGAGGTTCAGGAGACCGGTGATTTCGAACTGGACGGTGTGACCTTCCCGGCCGCCGAAGTGCAGCTCGAGTTTCTCGATCCGGCCGCCGAGGCCGACGGCGCGGCCGGGGCCATGTTTCCCACCGGGCAGCTGATCGACGAGCTGGACGTACCCGGCGTGGGTCGGTTCGAGGCGACGATGATCAATGCTGGGATTCCAACGATCTTCATCGATGCCGCCGCGTTGGGGTACAGCGGCTGCGAGTTGCAGGACGCGATCAATGGCGACCCTCAGGCGCTCGCGCGCTTCGAGACGATCCGCGCCCACGGGGCTTTGCGCATGGGCTTGATCCAGCGTCTGGAAGAGGCGCAAACCCGCCAGCACACGCCCAAGGTCGCCTTCGTCGCGCCCCCAGCCGACTACGTCGCTTCCAGCGGCAAGCCGGTGGCAGCGGCCGATATCGACCTGACGGTTCGGGCCATGTCGATGGGCAAGCTGCATCATGCCATGATGGGCACCGCCGCGGTGGCCATCGGCACGGCCGCCGCGATTCCCGGGACCGTGGTCAACCGCGCGGCCGGCGGTGGCGTGCGCAGTACGGTGTGCTTCGGCCATCCCTCCGGCACCCTGCGCGTGGGCGCCGAAGCCAACCAGCTGGATGGCCAATGGCAAGTCACCAAGGCGATCATGAGCCGCAGCGCGCGGGTCCTGATGGAAGGCTGGGTCAGGGTGCCCGCGCAGACCCTCGCTTAGGCGTGGGTCGGGAACTCAGGTGGTGGGCTGCTCCTGCTGCCGGTAACGCAGCCACACCGCGCCGCCCTCTTGCACCTCGGCACTGTCGAGTGTCAGGTAGGTCGGCTGCTCCCACTGCTTGGCATCGATCTCGAACGACGCCGGATGCTCGCCCCGGCCATCCACCAACGGCAACAGCAGGACACTGATCTCGTCGACCAGCCCGGCGTTGACGAACGAGCCACTGACGTGGGGGCCGCCTTCGACGACCAGGCGCTTGATGCCCAATTCCCGGCCGAGAATGTCCACCACCTGATGCAGGTCGAGGGAGTCCTTGCCGGCGAAGATGTAGGACACCTGGATCGATTGCAGATAGGCCAGATAGTCGTCGCTGACCGCTTCGGTGAGCACTTCGACGATGTGCGAATCCAACGCCGTGTTGGACTTCCAGCCGACCTTGCCCTGGGGGTCGATGGAAATGGCGTAGGCACTCGCCGAGCGATCGGCAAAATGATGCGTCCGCTCGATCGGCCCCTTGGCCAGGCCGGACGGGTAACCCTCGTCGTGAGCGATTTCCTGCATCGTCACGCGCCCGCAGGCCCAGGCGTCGAAGTCGAACTGTTTGGCCAAGCGTTCGTACAGCTCGCCGGCGGCGTTCTTGAACGGCCGGGCCCAGCCGTCGGTGAGGGCATGACCGTCGACGGAGGACATCATGTGGCAGATTACATAGGGCTTCATGGGAGCTCCTTGGCTGTCGGTGTGTCTATCACCGACCGGCGCCCATGGCCGTTGGTTCAGCTTGAAGCGCGCGTGGACCTGCTCGACGCTGCCCCGAGATCGAGGCGCATGTGCGTCGTCTGCCAGACGGGATCGGACTCGACGTCGATCACCTCGAAGCCCTGTTTCTGCCAGAACGCGATCGCTCCTGGCAGGAACGGATGGGTGTGCAGATACAATGTGGCCACACCAGCCTGGTGCGCCTGCGCCAGCAGCGTTGCGTACAGCGCCTTGGCAACCCCGGCACCCCGGCAGCTCGGCGAGACGAACAGCCTGACCACCTCGACGATGCCAGTGGCCGGCAACTGCAACTGGCTGAAGCGCTGGTCATAGGGCAGGTAGCCGATGGCGCCGACGATGCGACCCTCTTGCCAGGCGAGCAGGAAACAGCCCTGGTTCGAAGCCAGGTACACCTCGTCGAAGCGGGCCAGATCGTCCGGCACCTGGGTGGCGTCCAGCTGCGGGAAGATCGAGGCCCGCGCGGCCATGACGTAGTCGAGGATCGCGGGTACCTGCTCCGGCGCTGCCGGACGGATGTCGATGGCGTTCACTGTGTCTGTCCTCCTGTCAGTGAGCTCAGAACGCAAGCTTGTAACCGATCAACAGCAGCATCACCGCCAGGCAGGGCCGCAGGATATCGTCCGAAACCCGCCCGGACAGATGGCTGCCCAGGTAGATCCCCGGCAGCGAGCCGAGCAGCAAATGCCCGAGCAATGACCAGTCCATGTTACCCATGCTGGCATGCCCCATGCCCGCGACCAGAGTCAATGGCACGGCATGGGCGATTTCGGTGCCCACCAGGCGCCGGGTCGCCAGGAACGGATACAGCATGAACAACGCCACCGTCCCTAGGGCACCGGCGCCGATCGAGGTCAGCGAGACCATCACTCCGAGCACGACACCAGTTACCACAGTAAGCGCGTTGAGGGTGTTCGAGCTGAGGTTGTAGCGATCCCCGGCATGGCGGCTGGCCAGGGCTTGCAGGCGCTTCTTGAACAGGATCGCCAACGCCGTCAGGAACAGCACGACCGCCAGCGCCTGCTTGATCACCACGCCCATGGCCTGCGGTTCGGCATTCAGGCTTTTCAGGTACCAGAGCACGAACGCTGCCGCCGGCACGCTGCCCAGCGCCAGCCAGCCGGTGATCTTCCAGTCGATGTTCTTGTTGCGTCCATGAACCCAGACGCCGCTGGCCTTGGTGATGGCCGCGTACAACAGATCGGTGCCGACCGCCGTGGCTGGATTGATGCCAAACCAGAGCAGAATCGGCGTCATCAGTGAGCCGCCGCCTACGCCCGTCATGCCGACGATGAAGCCCACGACCAATCCGGCAATGGTGAAACCCCAAGTACCTACTTCCATTCTTACGTCCTACACATCAGATTCAGCATCGCGGGAGCGGTAGCCGGGCGGCAGGATATCAACTTCTGTTATAGCCATTTATAACTATGCAGCATTAGCTTATAACCCGCCCTCCGGGAGGGTCAGAAAATGCACAACGATTCACTGTCAACTTCAGCGCGACAGTCCTGACCGCTTCGACGGATTTATCCTCTTGCGAAGAACGCATACTCTTGATCCATCGCACAGCATTTCCACCGCTGGGCACCTTCACTCGGGAGAACGTCATGCTCGCACTTCGCAAAGCCTCGGATCGCGGTATCGCCAACCACGGCTGGCTGCAATCCTTCCATACCTTTTCCTTCGGGCATTACCGCAACCCTCAGGAACAGGGCTTCTCCGACCTGCTGGTAATCAACGACGACCGCGTCAGCGCCGGCAAGGGCTTCGGTCAGCACCCGCACCGCGACATGGAGATCTTCTCCTACGTGCTGGAAGGCGCGCTGGCGCACAAGGACACCCTGGGCACCGGCTCGGTGATTCGCCCCGGTGATGTGCAGCTGATGAGCGCCGGCCACGGCGTCGCCCACAGCGAGTTCAACCACAGCGACGTCGATCCCGTGCATTTTCTGCAGATCTGGATCGTGCCCGAAGTGGCAGGCGCCAAGCCGCGCTATCAGCAGGAGCACTTTTCCGCCGAGCAGAAACGCGGTCGCCTGCAACTGATCATCTCGCCCGATGGCGCCGAAGGCTCGCTGCATGTCCGCCAGGATGCGCGGGTGTATGCCGGGTTGTTCGATGGCGAGGAACAGGCCACGCTGACACTTGCGGCCAACCGCTACGCCTATGTCCACGTGGCCACCGGCAGTGTCGAACTCAACGGCCAGCGCCTGAACGAAGGGGATGGCGTGCGCCTGCGGCAGGAAACCGTGCTGCAGTTGGCCAATGGGGTCAATGCCGAGGTGCTGGTGTTCGACTTGCGCCCGAGCGAGCTGCCGCAGATGCCCTGATCGGTATCCGCACCGGGGGTGCCCATCGACCTTGTCGATGGGCACATTGAAAAAAGCGATTGGCTTGACCCCGGTGTGGCGCGTACCTTCAAGGTCTGCATTTTTTTGCAACGCCTGTACGGCGTTGGCAGTCGAAATGGTCATGCCCTTTATTGGTACCCCTGATGCACACCCCTGAGCGCACCCTGCACGATGGCTTCGCCCGCAAAGTCGATTACCTGAGACTGTCGGTTACTGACCGCTGTGATTTCCGCTGCGTGTACTGCATGGCCGAAGACATGACGTTTCTGCCGCGCAAACAGATCCTCAGCCTCGAAGAGCTCGAACAGGTGGCAGCCAGCTTCGTCGCCCTGGGCACGCGCAAGATCCGCCTGACCGGGGGCGAACCCCTGGTGCGTTCGGGCATCGTCGATCTGTGCCGACGCATCGCCGCCCTGCCCGGCCTTCAGGAACTGTGCATGACCACCAACGGTTCGCAGCTGGCGACCTTGGCCCAGCCGTTGTTCGACGCCGGGCTCAAGCGCCTGAACATCAGCCTGGACAGCCTCGACCCGGCACGTTTCCGCGAACTCACCCGTACCGGCGACCTGAACAAGGTGATCGCCGGCATCGACGCGGCCAATGCTGCCGGTTTCCGCCATACCAAGCTCAACTGCGTGGTCATGCAGGGCCGCAACGATGACGAAGTCGTCGATCTGGTGGCCTTCGCCATCGAGCGCGGCCTGGACATTTCCTTCATCGAGGAAATGCCCCTGGGGGCGATCAGCGAGCACAGCCGCGCCGAGGCCTTCTACTCCAGCGAGCAGGTCCGCGCACGGCTCGCCGAACGCTACGAATTGCTCCCGTCCACGGATTCCACCCAAGGCCCGTCGCGCTACTGGCGCATTCCTCAGGCACCGGGCACTCGCATCGGCTTTATCTCGCCGCACAGCCACAATTTCTGCGCGACCTGCAACCGAGTGCGCCTGACCGTCGAAGGCCGACTGCTGCTGTGCCTGGGGAACGAGCACTCGGCAGACCTCAAGCAGGTGCTGCGCGAGCATCCCGGCCAGCCGGAAGTGCTCGAACAGGCAATCATCAAGGCCATGCAGCTCAAGCCATGGAGCCACAATTTCCGCCTGGACGACGATGTGCAGGTGGTGCGTTTCATGAACATGACTGGCGGCTGATCGCGGCGGCCGTCGTCGTCATTGTTCCGCTTTGCTTATCAACCCGTTTGAAAATGCAACTTATCAAATCAGTGCACAGGGCCGACAATCGCCCTGTGCCGTCGCTGTATTTCCGGTACGTCGTGCGCTGTCCGCGCCCCACAAGAACAAGGCCACCGGCCCACCTACCGAGGACTCCTCCATGCAAGACGTCGTTATCGTTGCCGCCACACGCACTGCCGTAGGCAGTTTCCAGGGTTCACTGGCGAGCGTGCCCGCCGTCGAGCTGGGCGCCGCGGTGATTCGCCGACTGCTTGCACAGACCGGCCTGGATCCGTCGCAGGTCGACGAAGTGATTCTGGGGCAGGTGCTCACGGCCGGTGCCGGGCAGAACCCGGCGCGTCAGGCGACCCTGTTTGCCGGCCTGCCCAGCGCGGTACCGGCCATGACCCTGAACAAGGTCTGCGGTTCGGGGCTCAAGGCCGTGCACCTGGCGACCCAGGCCATTCGTTGCGGCGACGCCGAGGTGGTGATTGCCGGTGGCATGGAAAACATGAGCCTGGCGCCCTACGTATTGCCAGCGGCCCGCACCGGGCTGCGCATGGGCAACGCACCCCTGGTCGACAGCATGATCAAGGACGGCCTGTGGGATGCCTTCAACGACTACCACATGGGCATCACCGCGGAAAACCTCGCCGAACAGTACAGCATCAGCCGAGAAGCGCAGGATGCCTCCGCGGCGCAGTCCCAGCAAAAGGCCGTGGCGGCCATCGAGGCAGGTCGCTTCACCGCCGAGATCACGCCCATCGACGTTCCTCAGCGCAAGGGCGAACCCCTGCCCTTCGCGATCGACGAGCAGCCCCGCGCCGGCACCACCGCGCAAAGTCTGGGCAAGCTCAAACCCGCCTTCAAGCCCGATGGCAGCGTCACGGCTGGCAATGCGTCGTCGCTCAACGACGGCGCCGCCGCGGTCCTGGTGATGAGCGCAGCCAAGGCGCAAGCGCTGGGCCTGCCGGTGCTTGCGCGCATCGCCGCCTACGCCAATGCCGGCGTGGATCCGGCGGTGATGGGCATCGCCCCGGTGTCGGCGACGCGCCGCTGCCTGGAAAAGGCCGGCTGGAGCCTGGATCAACTGGACCTGATCGAGGCCAACGAAGCCTTTGCCGCCCAGGCGCTGTCGGTGGGCCAGGTCCTGGAGTGGGACGCGAGCAAGGTCAACGTCAATGGCGGTGCCATAGCCCTGGGTCACCCGATCGGTGCTTCGGGTTGCCGGGTCCTGGTGACCTTGCTGCACGAGATGCTGCGCCGCGACGCCAGCAAGGGTCTGGCAACCCTGTGCATCGGTGGTGGCCAAGGCGTTGCCCTGGCCCTGGCTCGAGACTGACCCGTGCTCCCTCGCTGCGCACTGGCCGTGCGTGGCGAATGGGGCGACAATGGCTCACCGCCACTTATTCAGGAGCTCTGCCGATGAGCCGCACCCTATTCGCTTCGCTGTGCATCACGGGCGCACTGTTGTCGGCTGCGTCGACCGCCACCTTCGCCATCGAAGTCCTGCAAGCGCCCGGCACCGGTGCGCAGATGGTTTCGCTGGGCAAGGGCGACCGTGTTCCGCCCAACTATGCCCTCCCTGAATCGGCCTTCACGGGCTGGAAAGCCGCCGGCCTCAAGCAACCCGATATCGACAGCCAATGGGTGCAGATGGGTGACAGCTTTGTGCTGGTCAGGCGTGGCAATGCCGTGATTCAGGACGTTCAACCCATTCCAAAATAGACGCGGCAGCGATTATCGGTGCAACCGGTGTGTCGGCAACCACATCGTCGAAGCCTCGATCAAGCGCTTTGCAGCGTCATTTACATCTAGTTACAGACAAACTGCATAGATTGTAAATGCGCTTTACTCTCAAATGAGAACACCTATCATCTGCGCTCGCACCTCGTGTCGAGCGCTCCGGACCCTGGCTGCTCCATAGCTCTTTCCCTTCCCGGTCGCTCTCGTCACGCCACTGAATTGCTGGAGAGCCCCGATGCGCTTGAACCTGAGCCACCTGTCCGTTGCCTTGCTGGCCGCGCTTGCACCCCCGACCTTTGCCGAATCGGCATCCACCAATTCCCAAGGCATTCCGGTGCAACCTACCGACCTGCCCGTGGATGGCAGCGAGCAGGCATTACAGCTGGAGGAAACCCGGATTCTGGGAACCGCCGCGCAGGAGCTCAAGCAGGCACCCGGGGTGTCGATCATCACCGCCGAGGACATCAAGAAGCGCCCGCCCACCAACGACCTGTCGGAAATCATTCGTCGCGAGCCGGGTGTCAACCTGACCGGCAACAGCGCCAGCGGCAACCGCGGCAACAACCGCCAGATCGACCTGCGCGGCATGGGTCCGGAGAACACCCTGATCCTCATCGACGGCAAACCGTCCTCGTCGCGCAATGCCGTGCGCTACGGCTGGAACGGCGACCGCGACACCCGTGGCGAAACCAACTGGGTACCGGCCGAGGAAGTCGAACGCGTCGAGATCCTCCGGGGTCCGGCCGCAGCGCGCTATGGCTCCGGGGCCATGGGCGGCGTGGTCAACATCATCACCAAACGGCCGACCGACGAATTGCACGGGTCGATGACCGTCTACGCCCTGCAACCCGAAGACAGCGCCGAGGGTGGCGGCAAGCGGGCCAACTTCAACCTCAGCGGACCGCTGACCGATGATCTGATCTTCCGTGTGTATGGCAGCGCGAACAAGACCGATGCCGACGACGCCAACATCAACAGCAGCCACCAGGCCGATCCCGGCTCGCTGGTCGCCGGTCGCGAAGGCGTACGCAACAAGGACGTCAACGGCCTGCTGAGCTGGAAGCTCGACCCCGAGAACACCGTGGACCTGGAAGCCAGCTACAGTCGCCAGGGCAATATCTACACCGGTGACACGATGAACAACGTCGGCAGCGACTTCGTCAACAGCCAGCTGGGCAAGGAGAGCAACGTACTGCACCGCTCGAGCTTCGGCATCACCCACCACGGCGACTATGAGTGGGGCAGCAGCCAGTCTTCCCTGACCTATGACTTCACCCGCAACAACCGCCTGCGCGAAGGCCTCGCCGGTGGCCCGGAGGGCGCGCCCAACGGCTCCGGACGTTTCGAATCACGGTTGCGCAACACCCGCGCGGCGAGCGAGATCAACCTGCCCCTGAGCTGGGGCGCAGAACAGGTCCTCACCCTGGGCGGTGAGTACCTGTACGAGTCGATGAGCGACCCTGGCGCCCTAAGTTCGCAATCGTTCGACGGCAATGGCGGTGCCGCAGGCGCCCTGGGCGTGGACCGCAGCACCGACAAGATCACCGCGCGCAGTTTCGCCGTGTTCGTGGAAGACAACATCGAGGCGACGCCCGATACCATCGTCACTCCCGGCTTGCGCTACGACCACCACGAGACCTTCGGTGACAACTTCAGCCCCAGCCTGAACGCCTCGCACAAGCTGACCGACGATCTGACCCTCAAGGGCGGCATCGCGCGTGCCTACAAGGCGCCCAACCTCTACCAGTCCAACCCCAACTACCTGCTGTACAGCCGTGGCCAGGGTTGCAGCATCGCCCAGACCAACAACGGCGGCTGCTACCTGGTGGGCAATGAAAACCTGGTGCCCGAAATCAGCGTCAACAAGGAGCTGGGGCTGGCTTACGACAAGGGCACCTGGCGCACCAGCGCGACCTACTTCCGCAATGACTACAAGAACAAGATCGTCGGCGGGATCGACCCGCTCTACCGCCTGAACAGCGGCGCTCGCGTGCTGCAATGGGAGAACTCGGGCAAGGCGGTGGTCGAGGGCGTGGAAGGCAACCTGTTCATCACCCTCACCCCCGAGCTGGACTGGAACACCAACCTGACCTACATGATCGAGTCCGAGAACCGTGATACCGGGGAGCCGCTCAGCGTGATCCCCAAGTACACCCTCAATACCACTCTGGACTGGCAGGCCAGCGAAAAACTGTCGTTCCAGGCCAATGCTACCTGGTTCGGCAAGCAGGAAGCGCCATCGCTCAATACCCGTACCGGTGCGGTCTACGACGACCTGGCCCAAAAAGACGTCGCTCCCTACGCGATTGCCGGGCTGAGCAGCGGCTATGCGTTCAACGAACATTTGAGTGTGCGGGTCGGTGTGAACAACCTGTTCGACAAGCGCCAGTACCGTGAAGGCGGCGCCAGTTCGGCCGGCGCCCAGACCTACAACGAACCCGGACGCGCCTACTTCGCGTCCGTCACCACCTCGTTCTAAGAGGAGTCTGAACCATGCTCAAGCCCCTTTGCCTCGCGCTCTGCACCCTGTTCGCCAGCACCTGGGCGCTGGCCGCACCACGCACCCTCGACACGCCCTATGGGCCCGTCACCCTGCAAGGCTCGCCGACCCGGGTGATCACCCTCGACGAGAGCAGCCTGGACGCCGCGCTGGCGGTTGGCGTGCAACCGGTGGGTACCGTTTCGACCCGCGGCAGCGATCAGGTCTCGGCCTACCTGCAGGAACGCGCCGGCCAGCCGCAGATCGTCGGTACGGCGCGGGCGCCGAATCTGGAGGCGATCCTCAAGCTGGCGCCCGACCTGATCCTGGCGCCCGCCGGCGTCAGTCAGGAATTGTTCGCCACCTATAGCCGCATCGCGCCGACCGTGGCGTCGAAGAACTCGAGCATGAACGACTGGCAGGCCACCACCGCGTTCTACGCGCTGGCTCTGGATCGTCAGGCGCAAGGGCAGCAGGTACTCGCCGCCATCGACCAGCGCGCCGCCGAGCTCAAGGCGCGTCTGCCCGCCGAACAGCGAGTCTCTGTGGTGCGCTGGAACCCACAAGGCCCGATCGCCATGTCCGGCCGGATCTTCGTCGGGCAGATGCTGCACAAGGTCGGATTGCAGACCACCGAACTGGCCAACGGCCTGAAAGGGCCGCACAGCGATGTCCTCAGCCTGGAAAACCTGAGCCGGATCGACGCCGACTGGCTGTTCGTCGCCAGCCTGAACGCCGACGGTGCCAGCGCCCTGGAGGCGGCGCGCCAGCAACCGGCGTTCACGCGCCTGCACGCCGTGCGGCAGAACCACGTGGCGACCGTCGACGGTCAGGTCTGGGCCAGCGGCTCGGGGCCATTGGCCGCACACAAGGTGCTGGACGACCTGCAGCGCATCCTCGCGCCCTGAGCCCGGTTCTGTTCATGAACCACACCCTGCCCGCGCCAACCCTGGTCAACCGCTACCGCTGGAGGGTGTATCGGTGTGCCGCCCTGCTGGCGCTCGTCATGCTGGCGAGCCTGCTGTTGGGGGCCGGCGACACCGGGCCCTGGCGTGCGCTGTCCACCTTGTTGGGCCAGGGCAGCAGCGAGGAGCGCTTCGTGCTGTTCCAGCTGCGTTGGTCGCGAACCCTGCTCGGCCTGCTGGTCGGTGCCGCGCTGGTGCGGCGGGCATCGTGCTGCAGGCGACCACGCGCAACCCCCTGGCGGAGCCCGGCATGCTCGGCGTCAGTGCCGGTGCTTCGCTGGCCGTGGTGATCGCAGTCGCCCTGGGCGCGAGCTCGGCGACGGTCAACCTCGGCGTTGCGGTCGCCGGCGCGCTGGTGGGCTGTGCGCTGGTGCTGCTGGTCAGCCGCGTCGGCAGCCTGGGCGACGACCCGGTCCGGCTGGTACTGGCAGGCGCGGCGTTCAGCAGCCTGCTGGCGGCCTTGACTTCGCTGATCCTGCTGCACGATCAGCGCAGTGCCGACGAGATCCGCTTCTGGGTCATCGGCGCCCTCGCCGGTCGCTCCGGCGACACCCTGCTCTGGAGCCTGCCCGGTGTGATCGGCGGATTGCTGCTGTTGCTACCGGCAATCCGGCCACTGGCCAGCCTGGCCTTGGGCGAGCGCGTGGCCGCCGGGCTAGGCCACCATCCGCAATTGACCGGTTTATGGGCCCTGGTTGCCGTGGCGATACTGGTGGGTACGGCCACTGCGGCGGCGGGGCCAATCGGCTTCGTCGGCCTGATCGTGCCGTTCATGGCACGCCGCCTGGTCGGGCCGGACATCCGCCGCACCTTGTTACCGGCCTTGTTGCTCGGCCCCTGCGTACTGATCAGCGCCGACATCATTTCGCGCCTGACCGTGCGCCCCTACGAACTGCCCATCGGGGTCATCACCGCGTTCATCGGCGCGCCGATTCTGATCGCCGTGGTTCGCGGACAGCGGATGCCGCGCCTGTGAAGCGCTCGATCCCTCCAGGCCACTGGCTGCTGAGCAGCGGCAACTGGTCGGTGCTGGTCGACCGGCGCGCCTGCCTGGCAGGCCTGACCCTGAGCCTGGCCTTGGTGCTGGCCGGCGCGCTAAGTCTGGCCAGCGGTTCAGCCGACATCGACGCCATCACCGCAGTGCGCGCCCTGTTCGGGGTCGGTGAGCCGATGCAGTTTTTCCTGGTCCGCGAACTGCGGCTGGAGCGACTGCTGGCCGGGCTGTTCACCGGCGCCGCACTGGGCATCGCCGGCTGCCTGTTGCAGACGCTGGCGCGCAATCGCCTGGCCACCCCCGGCGTGATTGGCATCGACGACGGTGCCACGGCGTTCGCCGTCGCCTCCATCGTGGCCGTGCCCACCAGCCTCGCACCCCCCGCCTTGGCACTGATCGGCGCCATGACCGCCGCCGCGCTGGCCTTCGGCCTGGCCGGTGGCAGCGGCGCACGGGGGTATCGGTTCATCGTCGTGGGCATTGGCGTTGGGGCGGTGTTCGGCGCGCTGACCAACCTGATGCTCGCGCGCACCGACCTCGACAGCGCCAACCAGGCCTACCCCTGGACCGTCGGCAGCCTCAGCGGCCGACCATGGCTGGCGGTGCAGCTGCTGGGCATTGCGTTGCTGCTGGCAATTCCCTGCGCGAAAGGACTGAACCGGGCACTGGCCACCCTGCGCTTCAACGACAGCGTGGCCCGCGGCCTGGGCATCGACGTAGCACGGGTGCGCCTGCTGACCCTGGCCCTGACGGTCCTGCTGACCGGCCTGGCCGTGGCCGTGGTCGGGCCGGTCGGACTGATCGCGCTGGCCGCGCCGGAGATGGCGCGCTACCTGTCCGGGCACCGCGGCGTGGCCGTCGTCAATGCCGGGCTGGCCGGCGCCCTGCTCATGGTCTGCGCCGACTGGAGTGGCCGCACCGTCCTGGCGCCGGTGGAAATCCCGGTGGGCATCGTCACCGCCGTCGTCGGCGGCCCCTATCTGCTGTGGATTCTGATCCGCCAATCCGTACGGAGCACCCCATGAGTCTGGACCCGGCCCTGCTGGATGCCAACGCTGAACCTGCCCGCCTGAACGCGCGGGACCTGAGCCTGGGCTATGGCCGCACATCCGTGATCGAGCGCCTGTCCCTGGACGTCCCCAGCCATCAGGTCACCGCCATCGTCGGCCCCAATGGATGCGGCAAGTCGACCCTGCTCGCCGGGCTCTGTCGGCTGCACAAGACTACCCACGGCGCGGTGGTGCTCGACGGTCGGGACATCGCCCGCCTGCCGACCCGGCAGGTCGCCCAGCGCCTGGCCCTGTTGCCTCAGGACGCCTCGGCGCCCGATGGTTTGACGGTCCGGGAGCTGATTCGCTTCGGTCGCCAACCCCATCAGGGCCCGCTGCGCCAGTGGTCCGAGCACGACCAGCGTATCGTCGAGGCCGCGCTGGCGGCCGCCGACCTGCAAGCGCTGGCCGACCGCCCCCTGGAGTCGATGTCCGGCGGCCAGCGGCAACGCGCCTGGATCGCCATGGCGATCGCCCAGGCCACGCCCCTGCTACTGCTGGACGAGCCGACGTCTGCCCTGGATCTGGGCCATCAGATAGAAGTGTTCGAACTGATCCGCGACCTCGCCGCCGCCGGCAAGACCGTGGTCATGGTGGTGCACGACATTTCCAGCGCCTGCCGCTACGCCGATCATCTGGTGGCCATGCACGATGGGCGGATCGTTGCCGAAGGCCCACCGGCAGAGGTGGTGAACTCGGCATTGATCGAACGGCTATACGGCGTGAAGTGCGAGCTGTTGCGTGATCCGCACAGCGGCACACCGATCATCGCCGGCGTGCGCCGGCGTTGATCGGCAGCCCCTGCTCAGCGGTATTGCGCGCCGTCGAACCAGGCGAGTTTTTCCCGCAGAACCACCACTTCACCCACGATCACCAAGGTCGGAGCGTGCACCTCATGCTCGGCAACCATGCGTGGCAGATCCGCCAGAGTGCCAGTGAACACCCGCTGGTTCACCGTGGTGCCCTGCTGGATCAACGCCGCCGGTGTGTCCGCGCCACGCCCGTGGCGAATCAACTCTTCACAGATGATCGGCAAACCGATCAGGCCCATGTAGAACACCAGCGTCTGCCCCGGTGACACCAGATCGTGCCAGGGCAGGTCGGTGGTGTTGTTCTTGAGGTGCCCGGTGACGAAGCGCACCGATTGCGCATAGTCGCGGTGGGTCAGCGGAATCCCGGCATAGGCCGCACAGCCACTGGCCGCAGTGATGCCGGGCACCACCTGGAAGGGAATACCGTGAGCGGCAAGCTCTTCGATCTCTTCACCGCCACGACCGAAGATGAACGGGTCGCCGCCTTTGAGGCGCAACACACGCTTGCCCTGCTGGGCCAGCGCCACCAACTGCTGGTTGATCTGTTCCTGCGGCAGGGCGTGCTCGGCGCGACGCTTGCCGACGTACACACGCTCGGCGTCGCGGCGGCACAAATCGAGAATCGCCGGCGCGACCAGGCGGTCGTACAGCACCACGTCGGCCTGCTGCATCAAGCGCAGCGCGCGGAAGGTCAGCAGGTCCGGATCGCCAGGCCCAGCGCCCACCAGGTAGACCTCACCGGGTGCATGGGGTGGCGCGCCGTCGACCTTGGCCTGCAGCATGCGCTCGGCCTCGGCGCCCTGCCCGGCCAGTTGACGGTCGGCGATCGGGCCCTGGAACACTTCCTCCCAGAACGCACGGCGCTGCGTGACGTCCGGGTACAACGCCTTGACCTTCTGCCGAAAGCGCGCGGCCAGGCCGGCCAGCTCGCCATAGGTCGAAGGAATCCAGGTTTCCAGCTTGGCGCGGATCAGACGGGCCAGCACGGGCGCGTCCCCCCCACTGGAGACCGCCACCACCAACGGCGAGCGATCGACGATGGCTGGAAAGATCACCGTGCACAGCGCCGGGGCGTCGACCACGTTGACCGGAACGCAGCGCGCGCGGGCGTCGGCCGACACCTGGGCGTTGAGCGGTTCGTCGTCGGTGGCGGCAATCACCAGCTGACAGCCGTCCAGATCGTGGCTCAGGTAGCCTCGGTCGAGCATCTGTCCGCCGCTGCCGCGTACCAGCTCGGCCAGTTGCGGATCGATGCTCGGCGCGACCACGCGCAGCACCGCGCCCGCCTCGGCCAGCAGGCGCGACTTGCGCAGGGCGATCTCGCCCCCGCCCACCACCAGGACCTGGCTGTCGCGCAGTTTGTGGAAAAGCGGTAGGAACTCCATTTAGCCGATGACCTCGAGGCCGCCCATGTAAGGCTTGAGAACCTCGGGCACGCGGATGCTGCCGTCGGCCTGCTGATAGTTTTCCAGCACCGCCACCAGGGTACGACCGACCGCCAGGCCCGAGCCGTTCAAGGTGTGCACCAATTCAGGCTTGCCGGTTTCCGGATTGCGGAAGCGGGCCTGCATGCGGCGCGCCTGGAAATCACCGGTGTTGGAACACGAGGAAATCTCGCGGTACTTGTCCTGGCTCGGCACCCAGACTTCCAGGTCGTAGGTCTTCACGGCGCTGAAACCCATGTCGCCGGTGCACAGCGCCAGGACGCGGTACGGCAGCTCCAGGGCCTGCAACACCCGTTCGGCGTTCGCAGTCAGGCTTTCCAGCGCTTCCATGGACTTGGACGGCTCGACCACCTGGACCATCTCGACCTTGTCGAACTGGTGCTGGCGGATCATGCCACGGGTGTCGCGCCCCGACGCACCGGCTTCGCTGCGGAAGCACGGCGTATGGGCAACGAACTTGAGGGGCAGCTGTTTGACGTCGAGGATCTCGCCGGCCACGATGTTGGTCAGCGACACTTCAGCCGTTGGAATCAGATACAGATCGGCCTCGCCGTCACGGCTGATCTTGAACAGGTCTTCCTCGAACTTGGGCAACTGGCCGGTGCCCTGCAAGGCCGGTGCCTGGACCAGGTACGGGGTGTAGGCTTCTTCGTAGCCATGCTCGCTGACATGCAGGTTGATCATGAACTGCGCCAGGGCACGGTGCAGGCGAGCGATCGGGCCGCGCATGATGGCAAAGCGCGCGCCGGACAGCTTGGCCGCCGTTTCGAAATCCAGGCCACCGGTCTTGCCACCCAGCGCGACGTGGTCCTGCACCGGGAAGTCGAAGGTGGCAGGCGTACCCCAGCGACGGACTTCGACGTTGCCGTCTTCGTCTTCGCCAACCGGGACCGATTCGTGGGGCAGGTTGGGAATGCCCAGGGCGATACCGTCCAGCTCACCCTGCAATTGCTCCAGCTCGACCTTGCCGCGGCCCAATTCCTCGGCGATGGACTCGACCTGCGCCTTCAACGCGTCGACGTCGCCGCCGCTCTTCATGACCTGCCCAATGGACTTGGACAGCGCGTTGCGTTCGGCCTGCAGTTGCTCGGTGCGGGTCTGCACGGTCTTGCGCTGGGCTTCCAGCGCCTCGATGCGTGCCACATCCAGGACATAGCCACGGCTGGCAAGGCGATCCGCTACGTCCTGAAGCTGGCTACGTAACAGTTTGGAATCGAGCATGTCGGTCTCTCGTTTATCAGTATTGGTCAGATTTTAGTCAGTGCCAGGCCGGCCCAGGTGGCCAGCAGGCCGCCGAATACGCTCACTGCGCAGTAGCCCATGGCAACCAGTCCCTGGCCGCTTTCGAGCAAGCGCACGGTGTCCAGCGAAAATGAGGAAAAGGTGGTCAGGCCGCCCACGAACCCCACCATCAGTCCTGAACGGATTTCGACCGGAATGTCCGGGCGAATCATGAACAGGCCGTACAGGTAGCCGATGATCAGGCAGCCGACGATATTGACGGCCAGCGTACCGGTATAGAACAGGCGTGGCCAGTTCGCATTGATGTAGGTGGCGGTAAACAGCCGCAGCAAGGTGCCGACCACCCCACCCAGCGAGACCGCGATGATGGTTGGGATCACTCGTTTCTCCGCCGTCGTGGGCTGTTGTCGTCCAGGTTGGACAGGTGCTTGAGCTTCTCGCCGATCTTCAATTCCAGGCCGCGGGGCACAGGTCGGTAGTAATGGCGCGGGCTCAGTTGTTCGGGGAAATAGTCCTCGCCGGCCGCGTAGGCGTCGGGCTCATCGTGGGCATAGCGGTACTCGTCGCCATAGCCCAGCTGCTTCATCAACTTGGTCGGGGCGTTACGCAGGTGCAGCGGCACTTCGAGGGAACCGTGCTCGGCTGCTTCGCGCATGGCCGCCTTGAAGCCCATGTACACAGCATTGCTCTTGGGCGCGCACGCCAGGTAGACGATCGCCTGGGCCACGGCCAACTCGCCCTCCGGACTGCCCAGGCGCTCCTGCACGTCCCACGCCGACAGACACAGGGGCAACGCGCGCGGATCGGCATTGCCGATGTCCTCGCTGGCCATGCGCACCACGCGTCGCGCCAGGTAGAGCGGGTCGCACCCACCGTCGAGCATGCGCGCGAACCAGTACAGCGACGCATCCGGATTGGAGCCGCGCACCGACTTGTGCAGGGCCGAAATCTGGTCGTAGAACGCCTCGCCGCCCTTGTCGAAACGCCGACGGGTGTCGCCCAGCAGGCTCTGCAACAGTTCGGTGCCGATTTCCTCACCGTCTTCGGCAAGGTCCGACGCGTTCTCCAGCAGGTTGAGCACGCGGCGCCCATCACCGTCGGCGGCCGCCATGAGCATGGCGAAGGCTTCGTCACCCAGGCGCAGTCGACGCTTGCCCAAACCCCGCTCCTCATTCAGCGCGCGATCGACCAGACGCCGCAGGGCCGCCTCGTCCAGGCTCTTGAGCACGTACACACGAGCCCGCGAGAGCAACGCGTTATTGAGCTCGAAGGAAGGGTTCTCGGTGGTGGCACCGATGAAGATCAACGTGCCGTCTTCCACATAGGGCAAAAAGGCATCCTGCTGGGACTTGTTGAAGCGATGCACTTCGTCGACGAACAGAATCGTGCGACGGCCATACTGACCGGCCTGCTGCTTGGCCACCTCGACCGCCTGGCGAATCTCCTTGACCCCGGCCAGCACCGCCGAGACGGTTTCGAAGTGCGCGTCCGAGACCTTCGCCAGGAGCCGCGCCAGGGTGGTCTTGCCCACGCCCGGCGGACCCCAGAAGATCATCGAGTGCAGGGCGCCCTGCTCCAACGCTTCGCGCAATGGCTTGCCACGGGCGAGCAGATGCTCCTGGCCGACATATTCGTCCAGGTTGCTTGCGCGCAGGCGGGCAGCCAGCGGCTGGGCGATGGGATCGCTGCGAAACAGGTCCATGGGCTGGCAATCGACCTCGAATTATTCCTGGATCACGTCCGCCCCTTTGGGGATGTCGAACTTGAACTTGCTGGCAGCGATCGGCTCGTTGGCCTTGACGTTCATGAACAGGATATTGGTGCGCTGGCCAACGCTGTCGATCAGCTGCATGTCGTTGATCATGCCCTTGCGGAACGACAGGCGCAGCGAGTCGAACAAGGTGTCACGCGTTTTGGGCTTGAGCACGAAATCGATCACGTCACCGGCTTCCTTGGCGCTGATGTCGAAGCTCTGGCTGATCTTGGACACGTCACCGGACAACAGCAGTGCCGGGGTCTGGGTCAGGCGCTGGTCGAGATTCTTGATGGTGACCTGTTCCAGGTCCGGGTCCCACAGCGAGACTTTCTTGCCGTCGGAAACCATCAGCTGTTCCTGGGGCGCATCGGTGTGCCAGTTGAACAGGCCAGGGCGCTGCAGGGCCATCTCCCCAGCGGTTTCCTGCAACTGGGTACCGCTGCCGTCAAGGGTCAGCTGGGAAAAGCGGGCGGTCAACGTCTGGGACTTTTCCAGCAGTTGCGTCAAGCGCGCAACGTCCTTCTGGTCGGCATGCACCGACAGGCTGGACAGGGCCAGGGCAGAAACCAACAGCATGCGAATCAGGCGCATGGGAATCCTCGTTCTAGGGTAAGGCGCGAGCGTTGCATCAGTCGCGCATCGGGCCCGGCGCGATCACTTCGCGCGAGCCATTGGTATTCATCGGCGTGACCACACCGGCCATTTCCATGGACTCGATCATCCGCGCCGCGCGGTTGTAGCCGATCTTGAGCTTGCGCTGCACCGCCGAGATGGACGCGCGACGGCTTTCCAGGACGAAGTTCACCGCTTCGTCGTAAAGCGCATCGCTCTCGCTGTCGTCACCGTCACCGCCACCGCCGCTGTTTTCGAAGCCACTGCCGGCCTCTTCGACGCCAGCCAGGATGTCTTCGTTGTAATCCGGCACGCCACGCTGCTTCCAGGCCTCGACCACGCGGTGCACTTCTTCGTCGGAAACGAAGGCGCCATGTACGCGAATCGGCAGACTGGTGCCTGGCGGCATGTAGAGCATGTCACCGTGACCCAGCAGTTGTTCGGCGCCACCCTGGTCGATGATGGTGCGCGAGTCGATCTTGCTCGATACCTGGAACGCCATACGGGTCGGAATGTTGGCCTTGATCAGGCCGGTGATGACATCCACCGAAGGTCGCTGGGTGGCCAGGATCAGGTGGATACCGGCAGCACGGGCCTTCTGGGCGATCCGCGCGATCAATTCTTCGACCTTCTTGCCGACGATCATCATCATGTCGGCGAATTCGTCCACCACCACCACGATGGTCGGCAGGGTCTTGAGCAACGGCGCCTCGTCGTGAATGCTTTCACGCTTGTACAGCGGGTCAGTCAGCGGTTCGCCTGCTTCTTCGGCATCCTTGATCTTGCGGTTGAAGCCCGCCAGGTTGCGCACGCCCATGGCAGCCATGAGCTTGTAGCGCCGCTCCATCTCGGCCACGCTCCAGCGCAGCGCGTTGGCCGCGTCCTTCATGTCGGTGACCACCGGGCACAGCAAATGCGGAATGCCTTCGTAGATCGACAGCTCGAGCATCTTGGGGTCGATCATGATCAGCTTGGCGTCTTCCGGACCCGACTTGAACAGAATCGACAGGATCATCGCGTTCACGCCCACCGACTTACCGGAACCGGTGGTACCGGCCACCAGCAGGTGCGGCATCTTCGCCAGGTCGGTGATGACCGGCTTGCCGCCGATGTCATGACCCAGGGCCATGGTGACAGGCGACGTGGCCTGATCGTACTGGGGCGAGGACAGCACTTCGGAGAAGCGCACGATCTGCCGGTCTTCGTTGGGAATCTCGATACCCACGGTGGTCTTGCCGGGAATGACTTCGACCACCCGCACGCTCAACACGGCCAGCGAGCGCGCCAGGTCCTTGGCCAGGTTGGAAATCCGGCTGACCTTGACGCCGGCCGCAGGCTGAATCTCGTAGCGGGTGATGACCGGGCCCGGATGGATGGAATCGACGGTGACTTCCACGCCGAATTCCTTGAGCTTGACCTCCAGCAACTGCCCGACAGCCGCGAGCGACTCGGGCGAGTAGTTGACCTTCTTCTGCTCGGCGGGATCGAGGATGGAAATCGGCGGCAGCGTACCCTGCACGGCGCTGTCGACGAACAACGACGCCTGTTTCTCCTTCTGCACCCGCGCGCTCTGCTCGGCAGGCTTGGCACTGGATGCGCCGAGGCTGCTTTCTTCGCTCAACGGCTTGATCGGCACCGCAGGTCGCGCAGGCTGGCTCGGCGCGATCTGAGCCGGTGCAGGATTGGTTGCGACCGAGGCAGCCGGCATGATCGGCGCCACGGGGCGAGGCGGCGGACTCGGCTGGCTCGACAGCGTCGGTTCCACCGGCAAAGGCCGAGCGGGCTTGGGCTTGGCCAGGTCCCGCGGTTCGCTCATCCGCGGCGCGGCGTAGGCTGGCTCGTCCACTTCGCGCAGTTGGGCTACCAGTTGCTTGCGTTCGGCGCGCGCCGCCCACCAGCGGGTGACGGAGCCCTGCATGAGTTCGAGCAGATCGAGGGTGATCTTGCCGGTCATGTCCATGACCTTGAACCAGGACAGGTCGGTGAACACCGTCAAACCGAACAGAAACAATGCGATGAACAGCAAGGTACTGCCCTGGATGTTCAGGGCATTGAGCGCCAGGTTGCCCAGGCTTTCGCCCAGCGCACCCCCGGCTGACGCCGGCAGGCTGCCTGCGGAATGGAAATGAATATGCGCCAGCGCCGCGCCGGAAAGAATCAGGAACACCAGGCCGATCAAGCGCCACGAGAACAGCCAGCCGCTCCACTGCCAGGGCTCATGGCGCTGACGGAAGATCTGCCAGGTCTTGACGGCCAGCAACAGCGGGAAGATGTAGGCGAAATAGCCCAGCACCATGAACAGGATATCGGCGGCGAACGCCCCGGCGCGGCCGGCGGCGTTCTGCACCTGGTCCATGTTGCTGCTGGTATGGCTCCAGCCCGGATCGGTCTGGTCGTAGGTCAACAACGCCATCCACAGATACAGGCACAGCGCGCCCATGGCGATCAGGGCGCCTTCCTTGAGGCGGTAGTGCATCTGCTGGCGCCAGACAGGCACCGATGCGGGAGCGGATGAGGCAGTGGATTTCTTCAAAACGCTTGATTTCCTGCGCCTGTTGGAGCGCGCAACTGATGAATGACTAAAAACACAGCAAATGGCCAGTATCGGTTGAGAACGGGCCCTGCAAAGATCGCATTGTACGGGTTTGTCGGCAATTCGCGCATCCGCAATATGAGCATCTGCCGCCGTGCGCTTTCGGACACCGTCGTCGAGCCGAATCACCGGTTGTTTCGACCGCACATTGCCTTTGCCGACAAGACCTTACGCGCGGATCTTGAAGAACAGTCACGTGGGACTGCAAAAGCGCAGAAAAGTTACATGAAAGCTGCCACCCCAATCCTGTCCGGTATCGTGCAGGAAGACCGCGCTGCATCGGCGGTGCACGTTGGCGGGCCAGCCGGATCATGGCAGGATGAACCCATCGCCCACCCGTACCACCCTCCCCTGCCGTAGCGAACAACCATGCTGACTTGGCTCAAACGAAACGAACTGGTCTTTCCACCCCTAAGCAAAGCCATGCGCGAGCCCAACGGCCTGCTCGCCGCTGGCGGCGACCTCAGCCCCGAGCGCCTGATCCAGGCCTACCGACACGGCTGCTTCCCCTGGTTCGAGGAAGGCCAGCCGATTCTGTGGTGGTCACCCGATCCGCGCACCGTGCTGCTGCCCGCCGAAGTGCACGTTTCCCGCAGCCTGCGCAAAGTCCTGCGCCAGGGCCGTTTCAGGGTCACGTTCGACCATGACTTCGCGGCAGTGATTGCCGAGTGCGCCGGGCCAAGGAACTACACGGACGGGACCTGGATCACCGACGACATGCAACGTGCCTACCTTGCCCTGCACGAGCAGGGTCACGCCCACTCGGTCGAAGTGTGGGACGGCGATGCGCTGGTGGGCGGACTCTACGGCCTGGCCATGGGCCGGCTGTTCTTCGGCGAGTCGATGTTCAGCCGTGCCGACAATGCCTCGAAGGTTGGTTTCGTGACTTTGATCGAACACCTGCAGCAGGCCGGGTTCGTGCTGATCGACTGCCAGATGCCGACCGACCATCTGCACAGCCTGGGTGCGCGAAGCATTCCCCGCGAGGTATTTGCCGGCTACCTGAGCCAGTACCTGGACCAGCCCAACAGCGCGACGTGGCAGCGCTAGGCGAGTTATCCGGCACTGGCATACACTGAACGTACTGGTTTCATTCCGAGGGTTCATCATGACTGAGTTGGCGCGCTTGAAGTTCTATGCCACTCAACCCCATTCGTGCAGCTACCTGCCCGACGAGCAAGCCACGACCTTGTTTCTCGATCCGAGCCAGCCGATGGACGTCAATGTCTATGCCGACCTCTCGGAAATGGGTTTCCGCCGCAGCGGCGACCATCTCTACCGGCCGCACTGCCAGCGCTGCAGCGCCTGCGTGCCGGCGCGCATCCCGACAGCAGGCTTCACCCCTTCACGCCAGCAGAAACGCATCCTCAAGCGCAACCCCGACGTGCAGGTGACCTGCACCACTCCGCGCTTCACCGAAGAGTATTTCGATCTGTACCAGCGTTACATCGAGCAGCGTCACGCCGACGGCGACATGTTTCCGCCCAGCCGGGATCAATTCTCGACCTTCCTGGTGCGCGACCTGCCCTTTTCCCGCTTTTACGAATTCCGCCTGGAGGGGAAGCTGGTGGCGGTTGCTGTGACCGACGTACTGCCCAACGGCCTGTCGGCCGTGTACACCTTCTACGAACCGACCGAGGAACGCCGCAGTCTGGGCCGCCTGGCGATTCTCTGGCAGATCGAGGAAGCCCGTCGCTTGAGTCTGGATGCGGTGTATCTGGGCTACTGGATCAAGAACTGTCAGAAGATGAATTACAAGACCCAATATCGCCCGATCGAGCTGCTTATCAACCAGAGATGGGTGACTCTTAACTGAACCCCTTGGCTTGAGCCCCCTTTTTCGGGCACAATGCACGCCGCTTTTGCCTGGCGCAGTTGCACCGGGCCATCAACTGGATACCGAGGGTTTTACTGCATGTCGAAAGAAGACAGCTTCGAAATGGAAGGCACTGTCGTCGACACCCTGCCCAACACCATGTTTCGCGTGGAGTTGGAAAACGGGCACGTCGTAACCGCGCATATCTCCGGCAAGATGCGCAAGAACTACATTCGTATTCTGACCGGTGACAAGGTGCGTGTTGAACTGACGCCCTATGATTTGAGCAAAGGGCGCATCACCTACCGCGCTCGCTGAACCGAGACACATGAAAACGCCCGGCATTGCCGGGCGTTTTTGTGTGCGCAGGGTTTGGACATTGAAAGCTACGCGGCTCGCGCCGCTGCTACAAGGATTGCACAAACCCCTGTAGCAGCGGCGCGAGCCGCGTCACACCCTCAGGCCATCTCCGCCGTGGTCTCGAAATCGAAGGTCAGCTCGCCGTCCTTGATGTCGATGTGCACCACGCCGCCGTGCTCGGCCAACTCGCCGAACAGGATTTCTTCCGCCAACGGCCGCTTGATCTTGTCCTGAATCAAGCGCGCCATCGGCCGCGCACCCATCTGCACGTCGTAGCCACCGGCCGCCAACCAGCCGCGAGCGGCGTCGGTGACTTCCAGTTGCACACGCTTGTCTTCCAGCTGCGCCTGAAGCTCGGTGAGGAACTTGTCGACCACGCTCTTGATGACTTCGTGGCTCAGGCGACCGAACTGGATGATGGTGTCCAGACGGTTGCGGAACTCGGGCGTGAAGCTCTTCTTGATCACTTCCATGGCGTCCGAAGAGTGGTCCTGATGGGTAAACCCGATCGAGGCACGTGCAGCGGTTTCGGCACCGGCGTTGGTGGTCATGATGAGGATCACGTTGCGGAAGTCCGCCTTGCGACCGTTGTTGTCGGTAAGGGTCCCGTGGTCCATCACCTGCAGCAGCAGGTTGAAGACTTCAGGGTGAGCCTTCTCGATTTCATCGAGCAACAGCACACAGTGCGGCTGCTTGGTGATGGCCTCGGTCAGCAACCCGCCCTGGTCGAAACCGACGTAGCCGGGCGGCGCACCGATCAGACGCGAAACGGTATGACGCTCCATGTACTCGGACATGTCGAAGCGCACCAACTCCACGCCCAGCGCCTTGGCCAACTGCCGCGCAGCCTCGGTCTTGCCCACACCGGTGGGACCTGCGAACAGGAACGAGCCGACCGGCTTGTCCGGCGCCTTGAGGCCCGCACGGGACAGCTTGATGGCGGTTGCCAGCGAATCGATGGCAGCGTCCTGGCCGAATACGGTGAGTTTGAGGTCACGCTCCAGATTACGCAGCAGTTCCTTGTCGGAGCTGGTCACGTGCTTTGGCGGAATTCGCGCGATCTTGGCCACGATATCCTCGACCTGAGGCACTTCGATGCGCTTGACCCGATTGGCTTCTGGTTGCAGACGCTGATAGGCACCGGCCTCGTCGATGACGTCGATGGCCTTGTCGGGCATGTGCCGATCATTGATATAGCGCGAAGCCAACTCCGCGGCGGCACGCAGTGCTTCGTCGCTGTACTCGATGTTGTGGTGCTGCTCGAAACGCCCCTTGAGGCCGCGCAGAATGCCGATGGTGTCTTCCACCGAAGGCTCGGACACATCGACTTTCTGGAAGCGCCGCGCCAGGGCACGGTCCTTCTCGAAGATGCCGCGGAATTCCTGGAACGTGGTCGAACCGATGCAACGGATGTCGCCGGAGGACAGCAGCGGCTTGAGCAGGTTGGAGGCGTCCATCACCCCGCCCGACGCCGCGCCCGCACCGATGATGGTGTGGATCTCGTCGATGAACAGGATGGCTTGCGGACGCTTCTTCAGCTCACCGAGCAACGCCTTGAAGCGCTTCTCGAAATCGCCGCGGTACTTGGTGCCGGCCAGCAATGCACCCAGGTCGAGGGAATACACGACGCTGTTGGCAAGCAGGTCGGGCACCTGACTGTCGACGATGCGCTTGGCCAGGCCCTCGGCGATGGCCGTCTTGCCCACGCCTGCCTCGCCCACCAGCAACGGGTTGTTCTTGCGGCGACGGGCGAGGATCTGCGCAACGCGCTCGACCTCGATCTCGCGCCCCACCAGCGGATCGATGCGACCCTGGCGCGCCAGCTCGTTGAGGTTGCTGGCATAGGCGTCCAGCGGGTTGCTCGACGTGGAGGTGTCACCACCTTCCTCATCCTGCATCTCCTGCTCGCCTTCGGAACTGTCGCCGTGGCCCGGGACCTTGGAAATGCCGTGGGCGATGTAGTTGACCACATCGATACGCGCCACGCTCTGCTGCTTGAGCAGGAACACGGCCTGGCTTTCCTGTTCGCTGAAGATCGCCACCAGCACGTTGGCGCCGGTGACTTCTCGCTTGCCCGAACTTTGTACGTGGAACACGGCACGCTGCAGCACACGCTGGAAGCCCAGGGTTGGCTGGGTCTCGCGATCCTCGTCATGCACGGGGATCAACGGCGTGGTGGAGTCGATGAACTCCTGCAGGTCGTGTTTGAGTTTGTCGAGATTGGCGCCACACGCCCGCAAAACGGTGGCGGCTGCCTCGTTGTCCAATAGCGCCAGCAGAAGGTGTTCCACGGTCATGAACTCATGACGCTTGGAGCGCGCTTCCTTGAAGGCAAGATTGAGCGTGACTTCGAGCTCGCGGTTTAACATAGCTTCACCTCATACCCAAGTGGTCGGCGTTAACCGTCCTTCTCGATTTCACAGAGTAGCGGATGCTGGCTTTCCCTGGCGTACTGGTTGACCTGCATGGCCTTTGTTTCGGCGATGTCTCGGGTAAACAATCCGCATACTGCCCGTCCTTCGGTGTGGACGGCCAGCATGACCTTGGTCGCCAGCTCACGATTCAGATTGAAAAAAACCTCGAGGATTTCGACGACGAAATCCATCGGGGTGTAGTCGTCGTTGAATAGAACCACCTTGTACATCGGTGGGGCCTGTAATGCCGGCTTGGATTCCTGAACGGCAATGCCTGCCGAATCGTCCTCGTGCGACTGCGGGCGGTCTTGATTGAAGGTTAGTCGAATCTGACTGAATGCATGCATGGAAAGAAGATTCATCGTTGAGCGAATAGAAGTAGTGGGTTGGACCTTGTGACCGAATTTTGACTCGGCCGCCGCATGACCTTGACTATCGGCAAAACGGTGTTACAAACAGTAGAACCCACATTGGGGAAGAAAGGTCCGCGCAGTCAACCAAATTTTTTCAATCGATTGATTGCGCATGAAGTGGATGATACTCCAGAGCTGGAGTCCTTTGCAGAGGGATATGGGTATGCACAGTGGTAAAGTCAAGTGGTTCAACAATGCCAAGGGCTACGGCTTCATCATCGAGGACGGCAAGGACGAGGATCTTTTCGCCCATTTCTCCGCCATCGGTATGGAAGGCTACAAGACGCTGAAGGCAGGTCAGCCCGTTGTCTTTGACATCATCCAGGGCCCCAAGGGTCTGCACGCGGTGGACATCAAGGCAGTGCAAGCAGCAACGCCCCAGGCAGGCACTGCAACGTCCGACAACCAGGCCAAGGCGTCCGCGGACGCGTGATGCTCAAGCTGGCACAGTGATCGCAAGCAAGCGTTCCGCGGGCCCACGCCCTGCAACCGGAGCGTTTACTCGCCGTCATTGCACCACCTTCTGGTTCGATGCACACACAGACAGGCCATCCAGACGGATGGCCTGTCTCGTTTCAGGCGTATGCGTTTCCAGTACACCAGGCGCCGCAGCTTTGTGCCCCTACACAGTATTCATCGCCACGACCAGTGGTATACTGCCGCAGTGACCACAGGGTCACTCTGGTCGGACCGGTCCGCTCGTGCGAGTTGTCTTGGGGCCATTCTTGGGGCCGTTTGTTGCCGGTCGACCGCTTGACGCTCTACTGATGCATCCCACATCACCGCGACGAATGCTCGACTTTTCGCCTCATTGATGACAACGAGCGAAAGCGCCTATCCTGCGCATCTCGAGATTCTGTGCACGCTCAGCAAAGAAGAGAGTTAATTCGATTATGCCCACCCGCTCAAAGATCATCTACACCTTCACCGACGAAGCGCCAGCCCTGGCCACCTATTCGCTGCTGCCGATCATCGAAGCCTTCACCGCTTCCTCGGACATCGCCGTCGAGACGCGCGACATCTCCCTGGCAGCGCGCATCCTTTCGAGCTTCCCCGAGCGTCTGCAGGCCGGCAAACCCGTCCCGGACGATCTCGCCGAGCTGGGCACCCTGGCCACCACGCCTGAAGCGAACATCATCAAGCTGCCGAACATCAGTGCTTCGGTACCGCAGCTCAAGGCCGCCATCAAGGAGCTGCAGGATCAGGGCTTTGACCTGCCCGACTACCCGGACACCGCTGAATCCGACGCCGACAAGGACACCCGCGCCCGCTACGACAAGGTCAAGGGCAGCGCCGTGAACCCGGTCCTGCGCGAAGGCAACTCCGACCGCCGCGCCCCGCTGTCGGTCAAGAACTACGCACGCAAGCATCCGCACAAGATGGGTGCCTGGGCGGCCGACTCCAAGTCCCATGTGGCCCACATGAGCAGCGGCGACTTCTACGGCAGCGAAAAAAGCGCCCTGATCGAAGCCGATGGCAGCGTCAAGATCGAGCTGGTCGGCAATGACGGCAGCACCACCGTACTGAAAGAAAAGACCAGGGTGCTGGCCGGCGAGATCATCGACTGCGCCGCACTGAGCAAGAAGGCCCTGCGCGCCTTCGTCGCCGCCGAGATCGAAGACGCCAAGAAGCAAGGCGTGCTGTTCTCCGTGCACCTCAAGGCCACCATGATGAAGGTCTCCGACCCGATCATGTTCGGCCAAATCGTCGCCGAGTTCTACCAGCAGGCGCTGGACAAACACGCCGACGTGCTGGAGCAGGTCGGTTTCAACCTGAACAACGGCATTGGCGATCTTTACGCACGCATCAAATCGCTGCCGGCCGAACAGCAGGCGCAGATCGAAGCCGACGTCCAGGCCGTCTATGCCACCCGCCCTGCCCTGGCCATGGTCAACTCCGACAAAGGCATCACCAACCTGCACGTGCCGAGCGACGTCATCGTCGACGCCTCGATGCCGGCCATGATCCGTGACTCGGGCAAGATGTGGAACGCCGAAGGCGTGCTGCAGGACACCAAGGCAGTGATCCCGGATCGCTGCTACGCCAGCATCTACCAGGCCGCCATCGAAGACTGCAAGAAGCACGGTGCCTTCGATCCGACCACCATGGGCAGCGTGCCCAACGTTGGCCTGATGGCGCAGAAAGCTGAAGAGTACGGCTCCCACGACAAGACCTTCCAGATCGCGGCCGATGGCGTGGTTCGCGTCAGCGACAGCAACGGCAGCGTGCTCATGGAGCAGAAGGTCGAGGCCGGTGACGTGTTCCGCATGTGCCAGACCAAGGACGCGCCGATCCAGGACTGGGTCAAGCTTGCCGTCAATCGTGCCCGCGCCAGCAACACCCCAGCCGTGTTCTGGCTCGACCCGGCGCGCGCCCACGACGCCGTGATGATCGAAAAGGTGCAGAAGTACCTCAAGGACCACGACACCAATGGCCTGGACATCCAGATCATGTCGCCGGTCGATGCCATGGCTTTCTCGCTCAAGCGCATTCGCGCAGGGCAGGACACCATCTCCGTCACCGGCAACGTGCTGCGCGACTACCTGACCGACCTGTTCCCGATCATGGAACTGGGCACCAGCGCCAAGATGCTGTCGATCGTGCCGCTGATGAACGGCGGTGGCCTGTTCGAAACCGGCGCTGGCGGTTCGGCCCCCAAGCACGTCCAGCAGTTGGTGGAAGAAAACTTCTTGCGCTGGGATTCGCTGGGTGAGTTCCTGGCCCTGGCCGCCTCGCTTGAGCACCTGGGCAGCACCTACGACAACCCCAAGGCGCTGGTACTGGCCGCGACACTGGACAAGGCCACCGGCCAGTTCCTCGACAACAACAAGTCGCCATCGCGCAAGGTCGGCAACATCGACAACCGCGGCAGCCACTTCTACCTGGCGCTGTACTGGGCCCAGGCCCTGGCCGAGCAGAACGACGACCCCGCCCTCAAGGCGCAGTTCGCTCCGCTGGCCAAGACCCTGGCCGAGAACGAGGCGAAGATTGTCGCCGAGCTCAACGCCGTTCAGGGCAAGCCAGTGGACATCGGTGGCTACTACCACGCCGATGCCGAGCTGACTCGCAAGGCGATGCGCCCGAGTGAAACCCTGAACGCCGCGATCGCTTCGCTGGTGTAAGGTTTGCCTTGGTAATACCCTCAGCCCCGGCCTTGTGCCGGGGCTGACTTTTTCTGGCATCCGCGATCTCTCGTAGGAGCGGTCATCGGCCGCGAAAAAGGCAACGCGAATTGGCTGATGCACTGTGGTGCCTGGTTCGCGGCCAAGGACCGCTCCTACGAGGGCCCCATCAATAGGAGATCCCACCATGACTTGGCAACCCCACATCACCGTCGCCACCATCATCGAGGACGACGGGCGTTTTCTGTTCGTCGAGGAAATGAAAGGCGGACGCCTGGTGCTCAACCAGCCTGCCGGCCATCTGGAACCCGACGAAAATCTGCTGCAGGCAGCGCTGCGCGAAACGCTGGAAGAAACCGCCTGGGACGTCGAACTGACCGGTGTGGTGGGCGTGTACCTGTACACCGCGCCCAGCAACGGCGTGACCTACCAGCGCATCTGCTTCAGCGCACGGCCCGTGCATCTGAACCCCGAGCTCGAACTGGATCCGGACATCAGCGGCACCACCTGGCTGACCCGCGACGAGCTGGCCGTACAGGGCCATCGACTGCGCAGCGAGCTGGTCATGCAATGCCTGGACGACTACCTGAACGGACCGCTGCACAGCCTGGAGCTGATTCGCACCTGAGCGTTTTGCAGCTTACCCTGTTAGAATCGCGTCCTTTTCAGAGACCCCATCGAATCCCTATGCGTGAGCCAGCTCCCCGCCACTGTGCAAAGCAGCGCGTCATCGTCGGCATGTCCGGCGGCGTCGACTCGTCCGTGTCCGCCCTTCTGCTGATGGAGCAGGGTTACCACGTGGAAGGCCTGTTCATGAAGAACTGGGAAGAAGACGACGGAACCGAATACTGCACGGCGCGCGAAGACCTGGCGGACGCCCAGGCCGTCTGCGACAAGCTGGGCATCAAGCTGCACACGGCCAACTTCGCCGCCGAATACTGGGATAACGTCTTCGAGCATTTCCTGGAAGAGTACAAGGCCGGCCGCACGCCGAACCCGGACATCCTGTGCAACCGCGAGATCAAGTTCAAGGCGTTCCTGGACTACGCGCTGATGCTGGGTGCCGACCTGATCGCCACCGGCCACTACGTGCGTCGCCGCGACATCGACGGGCAGACCCAACTGCTCAAGGGCCTGGATCCGAACAAGGACCAGAGCTACTTCCTGCATGCCGTGGGTGGCGAGCAGATCGCCCGTACGCTGTTCCCCGTGGGCGAACTGGAAAAGCCGGAAGTGCGCGCGATTGCCGAGATGCATGGCTTGGCGACCGCCAAGAAAAAGGATTCCACCGGAATCTGCTTCATCGGCGAACGACGCTTCAGCGACTTTCTCAAGCAGTACCTGCCGGCGCAGCCCGGCGAGATCAAGACCACCGACGGCGACGTCATCGGCCGCCACCATGGCTTGATGTACCACACCATCGGCCAGCGCCAGGGCCTGGGCATCGGCGGTTTGAAGGACGCTGGTGACGATCCCTGGTATGTGCTGATCAAGGACCTGGCCAACAACGAACTGATCGTCGGCCAGGGCAACGAACACCCGCTGCTGTTCTCCCGCGCCCTGCTGGCCTCGGAAATCTATTGGGTGAACCCGGTGGACCTGACCGAGCCGCGGCGCCTGACCGCCAAGGTCCGCTACCGGCAGAGCGACCAGGCCTGCACCCTGGAACAGACCGCCGAAGGCTATCGCGCCGTGTTCGACGAGCCGCAACGGGCGGTCACTCCGGGTCAGTCGGTGGTGTTCTACGACGGCGAAATCTGCCTGGGCGGCGGCGTCATCGAAGTCGCCGAGCCCTGGAGCCAGTCATGAACAACCTGCAGGAACAACTGGTAGCGCTGGGGGCGGTGTTCCAGGCGGCCGTACTGGTCGACCGGATCGCCAAGACCGGTTCCGCCGCCGAGGCCGAGGTTGCCTGCCTGCTGGGCAGCCTGCTGGTGGTCGATCCGCAGAATACGCTGCAAGTCTACGGTGGTGACGACAGCCATCTGCGTGAAGGCTACGGCGCGCTGTCCAGCGCGCTGGAGCGTGACCCTGGCAGCCTGCAGCGCGAGCCGCTGCGCTATGCCCTGTCGATGCTGGGTCTGGAGCGGCAGCTGGCCAAACGCGGCGAGATGCTGGACATCATCGGCAAGCGCATCCCGCAGATCCAGAATCAGGTGGAGCATTTCGGCCAGGGCCACGAGAACGTCATCGCGGCCACCGGCGCGCTCTACCAGGACACCCTGAGCACACTGCGCCAGCGCATTCAGGTGCATGGCGATACGCGCCACCTGCAGCAACCCAACAACGCCTCGAAGATTCGCGCGCTGTTGCTGGCCGGCATTCGCTCGGCGCGGCTGTGGCGGCAACTGGGCGGGCATCGCTGGCAGCTGGTGATCAGCCGCCGCAAACTGCTGCGAGAGCTGTACCCCCTGATGCGCGGATGAACGGCCGAACGGTCGGCCCGCGCCGCCCAACCGGCTTTTTTCATGTATAATTCGCGCCCTTTTCAAAGCCCGACTGTCCGAGAATACCCATGCAGCTTTCTTCGCTCACTGCGGTTTCCCCTGTAGACGGCCGCTACGCCGGCAAAACCCAGGCCCTTCGTACCATCTTCAGCGAGTACGGCCTGATTCGCTTCCGCGCCCTGGTCGAGGTGCGCTGGTTGCAGCGCCTCGCCGCGCATCCGCAAATCGCCGAAGTACCGGCTTTCTCGGCAGAGGCCAACGCCGTGCTGGACGTGCTGGCCAGTGATTTCGCCCTGGAGCACGCCGAGCGCGTCAAGGAAATCGAGCGCACCACCAACCACGACGTCAAAGCCATCGAGTACCTGCTCAAGGAGCAGGCCGCCAAGCTGCCGGAGCTGGCCAAGGTCAGCGAGTTCATCCACTTCGCCTGCACCAGCGAGGACATCAACAACCTGTCCCACGCCCTGATGCTGCGCGAAGGCCGTGACGACGTCATGCTGCCGCTGATGCGCCAGATCGCCGAGTCCATCCGGGAACTGGCCCACCGCTTCGCCGACGTGCCGATGCTGTCGCGCACCCACGGCCAGCCCGCTTCGCCAACCACCCTGGGCAAGGAACTGGCGAACGTGGTGTACCGCCTCGAGCGCCAGATCGCTCAGGTGGCAGCGGTGCCGCTGCTGGGCAAGATCAACGGCGCGGTAGGCAACTACAACGCACACCTTTCGGCCTACCCGCAGATCGACTGGGAAGCCAACGCCCGCGCCTTCATCGAAGACGAGCTGGGCTTGGGCTTCAACCCCTACACCACGCAGATCGAGCCGCACGACTACATCGCCGAGCTGTTCGACGCCATCGCGCGCTTCAACACCATCCTCATCGACTTCGATCGCGACATCTGGGGCTACATCTCCCTGGGCTATTTCAAGCAGCGCACCATCGCTGGCGAAATCGGTTCCTCGACCATGCCGCACAAGGTCAACCCGATCGATTTCGAGAACTCGGAAGGCAACCTGGGCATCGCCAACGCGCTGTTCCAGCACCTGGCGAGCAAGCTGCCGATCTCGCGCTGGCAGCGCGACCTGACCGACTCCACCGTACTGCGCAACCTGGGTGTAGGCTTCGCCCACAGCGTTATCGCGTACGAGGCAAGTCTCAAGGGAATCAGCAAGTTGGAGATCAATACTCAACGCATTGCTGAAGATCTGGACGCGTGCTGGGAAGTGTTGGCCGAGCCGATTCAGACGGTCATGCGCCGCTACGACATCGAGAACCCCTACGAGAAGCTCAAGGAGCTGACTCGCGGCAAGGGCATCAGCCCTGAAGCCCTGCAGACCTTCATCGACGGCCTGGACATGCCCGACCAGGCCAAGGCCGAGCTCAAGCAGTTGACGCCAGCCAATTACATCGGCAATGCGGCCGCTCAGGCAAAACGCGTCTGACACTCGCCACCGACGCTTCGACGCCCGGCTTAGCCGGGCGTTTTTATTCCGGCTATAAAAGCAATATTATTCAGCAGGTTACACATGAAATCTAATACGCCACTTCAAATACTGGGCGGTCTGACTGCCGCTGAATTCCTTCGTGACTACTGGCAGAAGAAACCCCTGCTGGTGCGCCAGGCCTTCACCGATTTCGAAAACCCGTTGAGCGCCGACGAGCTGGCCGGCCTAGCGCTGGAAGAAGAAGTCGAGTCGCGGATCGTCATCGAGCATGGCGCCCAGCCATGGGAAATGCGTCGCGGGCCCTTCGCCGAAGACGAGTTCAGCAAGCTGCCGGAAACCGAATGGACCCTGCTGGTCCAGGCCGTCGACCAGTTCGTGCCGGAAGTGGCCGAACTGCTCGAGCACTTCCGCTTTCTGCCGAGCTGGCGCATCGACGATGTGATGATCAGCTTCGCAGCGCCCGGCGGTGGTGTGGGCCCGCACTTCGACAACTACGACGTGTTCCTGCTGCAAGGCCTGGGCAAGCGCAACTGGAAAGTCGGGCAGATGTGCGACTCCCAGAGCCCGCTGCTCGATCATCCGGATCTGCGCATCCTGGCCGACTTCCAGCAGAGCGAAGAGTGGACCCTGGAGCCGGGCGACATGCTGTACCTGCCGCCGCGCCTGGCCCACTGCGGTGTGGCCGTGGACGACTGCATGACCTATTCGGTAGGTTTCCGCGCCCCGAGCGCAGCCGAAGTGCTGACCCACTTCACCGACTTCCTCAGCCAGTTCCTGCCGGATGAAGAACGCTACAGCGACGCCGATGCCGTGCCTGCGGTCGACCCGCACCAGATCCAGCACGACGCGCTGGACCGCCTCAAGCGCCTGCTGGCCGAGCACATGAGCGACGAGCGCCTGCTGCTGACCTGGTTCGGCCAGTTCATGACCGAACCGCGCTACCCGGAACTGGTGGCGGGCGAAGAAGTGGCCGAAGCCGATCTGCTGGCGGAGCTGGAACAGGGCGCCTTGCTGGTGCGCAACCCGAGCGCCCGCCTGGCCTGGTCGGAAGTCGACGAGGACCTGCTGTTGTTCGCCAGCGGCCAGAGCCGTCTATTGCCGGGCGAATTGCGCGATCTGTTGAAATTGATCTGCGCGGCCGATGCCTTGCACATCGATAACCTGGGGCCCTGGATGAACGACGAGCAGGGTCGCGCGTTGCTGTGTGAACTGGTGAAGCAAGGGAGCCTGGGGTTCGCCATCGATGAATAGCGTCGAAGTACGCGTGGCTGACTGGCACAAGGACAACCGAGACATCCGGCGCATTCGCGAGGCGGTGTTCATCGCCGAGCAGTCGATTCCGGCCGAACTCGAATGGGACGAGGACGATCTGAGCGCGGTGCATTTCCTGGCCGTCGAAGGCGACTACGCGGTTGGTACCGCCCGCTTGCTCGCCGACGGCGAGATCGGTCGAGTCTCGGTGCTCAAGGATTGGCGTGGGCTGCGGGTGGGCGACAAACTGCTGCAAGCGGTCATCGCCCATGCCAACTCGCTGGGTCTGCACGAACAGAAGCTCAGCGCTCAGGTGCACGCCACGGCGTTCTATGAGCATCATGGCTTCCGCGTCGTCAGCGGCGAGTTTCTCGAAGCCGGCCTGCCCCATGTGGACATGGTCCGCACGCAGGATTGATCGCGCTGCGGGCTGTCTGATGCACCCCAGCGCACCGTTCGCGGCCACGGACCGCTCCTACAAGCAGGAATGCGTGGAACCTGTAGGAGCGGTCATCGGCCGCGAACCGACGCTGCGGGCTGTCTGATGCACCGCGACCGGCCGCTCCAGCGTGCCATACTGGTCCCCACACTCAATGCGGAGATCATGGACATGCCGCTGCACCTTCTGTTCGCCAGCCTGTTGTTGTGCCTCGCCACCGGGGCCAACGCCGCCACACAGGTCATGCCCCTTCACTATCGCACCAGTGCCGACATCCTCCCCATTGCCCAACAGCTGGTGGGACGTGACGGCACCGTTGCGGCCTATGGCAACCAGTTGGTGGTCAACGCCGAGCCAGACAAGCTCGACGAACTTACCGCCCTGCTCGAACAGCTGGACAAGCCGGCGCGAAGGCTGCTGATCAGCGTCGACACCAGCGACAGCAACACGGCCAACCAGCGCGGTTATCGGGTCAACGGCGGCGGCACCACGCGCATCATCCAGTACGGCACCGACAACCGCAGCGGTGGCGTGCAGCAGGTACAGGCCAGCGAAGGCAGCCCTGCCCTGATCCAGATAGGCCAAAGCGTCCCGCTGACCACGGCCGGCACCGACGCCTATGGCCGCCTGCAAGCGCAGACCGAATACCGCGAGGTGACACAGGGCTTCTATGTCACGGCCAGCCTGACCGGCGATGTAGTGCATCTCGACATCGCTACAAAAAACGACCGTATGAGCCAGGAACGTGCCGACGTGGTCAACGTGCAAAGCACTCAATCCACTCTCAGCGGTCGGCTCGGTGAATGGATCACCGTGGCTGGGATGAACGAACATTCGAGCATCAACCAGCAAGGCATCGCCCGCCAGTACAGCACTCAAGGCCGAAACGACACCACCGTGCGAGTGAAAGTCGACGCGCTGGATTGAGCCGCTGGCCCGCCGCCTGCTCCAAGGACATGCGAACGACCAAGCCCCCGAAAACTGACTGCTCGGTCGCTGAATCGAAAGGAATGTAGTGCTTTGTATTTTTCACTACAAAACGTTTGACGTGCAGAAAATCCGTGGGGCATGATGGCCTCGCCCTCACCGAACCGCTCCTCCTGCTCACCGGCAGGCGCGGGTTCGGCGAGCGCCGATCAAGTGTTCGGCATACGCAGCGCCTGGCGCAGCACACCATCATCGAACCTATGCACGAGGTTTATCTCCATGGCACTGACACGCGAACAACAAGAAGCGGCCCTTGCAAAAGACTGGGCTGAAAACCCGCGCTGGAAAGGTGTAACGCGCAACTACTCGCCCGCCGACGTGGTCCGCCTGCGCGGCTCGGTTCAACCCGACCACACATTGGCTCGCCTCGGCGCGGAGAAGCTGTGGAACCTGGTGACCCAGGGCGCCAAGCCGTCATTCCGCCCCGACAAGGACTTCGTCAACTGCATGGGCGCGCTCACTGGCGGCCAGGCGGTGCAGCAGGTCAAGGCCGGCATCCAGGCCATCTACCTGTCGGGCTGGCAGGTGGCGGCCGACAATAACTCCGCCGAATCCATGTACCCCGACCAGTCGCTGTACCCGGTCGACTCGGTGCCGACCGTGGTCAAGCGCATCAACAACTCGTTTAAACGGGCCGACCAGATTCAGTGGAAAGCCGGCAAGAATCCAGGCGACCAGGGCTACATCGACTACTTCGCACCGATCGTGGCCGATGCCGAAGCCGGGTTCGGTGGCGTGCTCAATGCCTATGAACTGATGAAGAACATGATCGAAGCAGGCGCCGCCGGCGTGCATTTCGAAGATCAGTTGGCTTCGGTGAAAAAATGCGGACACATGGGCGGCAAGGTGCTGGTGCCAACCCAGGAGGCCGTACAGAAGCTGACCGCCGCACGCCTGGCTGCCGACGTCGCCGGTGTGCCGACGATCATCCTGGCGCGGACCGATGCCAACGCGGCCGACCTGCTGACCTCGGACTGCGACCCTTACGACCAGCCGTTCGTGACAGGCACCCGTACGCCCGAGGGCTTCTACAAAGTGCGTGCCGGTCTGGATCAGGCGATCGCCCGCGGTTTGGCCTATGCGCCCTACGCCGATCTCATCTGGTGCGAAACCGCCAAGCCGGATCTGGACGAGGCACGTCGCTTCGCCGAGGCCATCAAGCGCGAGTACCCGGACCAGTTGCTGTCGTACAACTGCTCGCCGTCCTTCAACTGGAAGAAGAACCTGGATGACGCAACCATCGCCAAATTCCAGCGCGAGCTGTCGGCGATGGGCTACAAACACCAGTTCATCACCCTGGCCGGGATCCACAACATGTGGCACGGCATGTTCAGCCTGGCCCACGACTACGCGCGCAACGACATGACCGCATACGTGAAGCTGCAGGAGCAAGAGTTCGCCGATGCGGAAAAGGGCTACACCTTCGTGGCACACCAGCAAGAAGTGGGCACCGGCTACTTCGACGACATGACCACTGTGATCCAGGGCGGCGCCTCGTCGGTCACCGCACTCACCGGTTCCACCGAGGAAGAGCAGTTCCACTGATCACCCAGGCAAGCTGCTCCCTCAGGGGAGCAGTTGCCTCCCTGGGTAGCAGATATCCCTGTGGGAGCGGGCTCTGCCCGCGAAGAATTCGCCACGTTGTACCTGCAAAACCGCAGCGTGACCTTCGCGGGTAGAACCCGCTCCCACAAGGGGCCGCCATCGATCCCTGTGGGAGCGGGCTCTGCCCGCGAAGGGTTTGGCGCGTTGTACCTGCAGAACCGCGGTGTGGCTTTCGCGGGTAGAACCCGCTCCCACAAGAGGCTGCCATCGATCCTTGTGGGAGTGGGCTCTGCCCGCGAAGGGTTTGGCGCGGTGTATCGGGTGAACCGCGGTGCGGCCTTCGCGGGTAGAACCCGCTCCCACAAGAGGCTGCCATCGATCCTTGTGGGAGTGGGCTCTGCCCGCGAAGGATTCGGCGCGTTGTACCTGCAGAACCGCGGTGTGGCCTTCGCGGGTAGAACCCGCTCCCACAAGGGACTGCCATCGATCCTTGTGGGAGCGGGCTCTGCCCGCGAAGGGTTTGGCGCGGTGTATCTGATGGACCGCGGTGTGGCCTTCGCGGGTAGAACCCGCTCCCCAAGGGGCTGCCATCGATCCCTGTGGGAGCGGGCTCTGCCCGCGAAGAATTCGGCGCGTTGTACCTGCAGAACCTCAGCGTGGCCTTCGCGGGTAGAACCCGCTCCCACAAGGGGCTGCCATCGATCCTTGTGGGAGCGGGCTCTGCCCGCGAAGGATTTGGCGCGTTGTACCTGCAGAACCGCGGTGTGGCCTTCGCGGGTAGAACCCGCTCCCACAAGGGGCTGCCATCGATCCTTGTGGGAGCGGGCTCTGCCCGCGAAGGGTTTGGCGCGTTGTACCTGGCGGACCGCGGTGTGGCCTTCGCGGGTAGAACCCGCTCCCACAAGGGAGGGGGTGTGGTTTGGAGCCGCCGTGGCGAATGCCTGGCGGTTTTTTTTGCATGATCGATTGATCTGGCGCAATGCCGACAATCGAATATCCCAGTAAAACACTCGGCGCAGTTAATTATCCCAACTTGAACAACAGCACCAGCCTGTAAATGATATTAATTATCATTAAGATGTAAGCACAGTGACGGTAAAAGCCTGTCAGCGTTGAATATTCTTCATAAACCCAGCCAAACCCCCAGCATGAGCTACATTGAATAAGCCTATGTGCGTAATGATACGAATTAATTTGCGATCCGAAATTTACTTGCCTGGCTTTTACCCATAAAATCACCGCGATCGATTTTGCTGCGACATATCGTCACTGCGACACTTCATTCAATTCAGCGGCCCAGGCCCCTGCCAAGGAAACCAGCATGCCCGATTCGACAGGACTCATCGCCCACAACTGGGGCTTTGCCATCTTCCTTCTCGGTGTTGCCGGTCTGTGCGCGTTCATGCTCGGGCTCTCCAGCCTGCTGGGCAGCAAAGCCTTCGGACGCAGCAAGAACGAACCCTTCGAATCCGGCATGCTGCCGGTCGGTAGCGCCCGTCTGCGCCTTTCCGCCAAATTCTATCTGGTCGCGATGCTGTTCGTGATCTTCGATATCGAAGCCCTCTTTCTCTTTGCCTGGTCTGTGTCCGTCCGCGAAAGCGGCTGGACCGGATTCGTCGAAGCTCTCGTTTTCATAGCAATTCTGTTGGCAGGTCTTGTCTACCTGTTCCGAGTGGGCGCCCTTGACTGGGCTCCGGAAGCTCGTCGCAAGCGGCAGGCGAAGCTGAAACAATGAGGCTTTGGCAATGCAATACAATCTCACCCGGATCGACCCCGATGCTCCCAACGAGCAGTATCCCATCGGCACCAGGGAAACTGTTTCCGACCCCCTAGAAGATCAGGTTCACAAGAACATCTTCATGGGCAAACTCGAAGACGTCCTCAGCGGCGCGGTCAACTGGGGTCGCAAGAACTCCCTGTGGCCGTACAACTTCGGTCTCTCGTGCTGCTACGTGGAAATGACCACGGCCTTCACGGCACCCCACGACATCGCCCGCTTCGGCGCCGAAGTCATCCGGGCCTCGCCGCGTCAGGCCGACTTCATGGTCATCGCCGGCACCTGCTTCATCAAGATGGCGCCGATCATCCAGCGTCTCTACGAGCAGATGCTCGAACCCAAGTGGGTCATTTCCATGGGTTCGTGCGCCAACTCCGGCGGCATGTACGACATCTACTCGGTGGTTCAGGGGGTCGACAAGTTCCTCCCCGTGGACGTCTACGTGCCTGGCTGCCCGCCGCGCCCTGAAGCTTTCCTGCAAGGCCTGATGCTGTTGCAGGAGTCGATTGGCCAAGAGCGTCGCCCGCTGTCCTGGGTCGTCGGTGATCAAGGCGTGTACCGCGCCGAGATGCCGTCGCAGAAGGAACAGCGCCGCGAACAGCGTATCGCGGTAACCAACCTGCGCAGCCCCGACGAAGTCTGATCCAGCGCTTTCCACGCCTGCAACGGCAGGCGAGAACCCTGGCTTCACACCGTAGTTGACCGATAGCGACCGAGACCATGACAACAGCGGACACCGCTCTGTATATCCCGCCTTACAAGGCTGACGACCAAGACGTGGTCGTCGAACTGAACCAGCGCTTTGGCCCCGAGGCCTTCCTCGCCCAGGAAACCCGCACCGGCATGCCGGTACTGTGGGTGGCCCGCGCCAAGCTGGTCGAGATCCTCACGTTCCTGCGCAACGTGCCCAAGCCCTACAGCATGCTGTACGACCTGCACGGCGTGGACGAGCGCCTGCGCACCCATCGCCGCGCGATCCCCAGCGCCGGCGACTTCACCGTGTTCTACCACCTGCTGTCGGTCGAGCGTAACAGCGACGTCATGCTCAAGGTGGCCTTGAACGAAGGCGATCTGAACCTGCCGACGATCACCGGTATCTGGCCTAACGCCAACTGGTACGAGCGTGAAGTCTGGGACATGTTCGGCATCGACTTCGCCGGCCATCCGCACCTGTCGCGCATCATGATGCCGCCGACCTGGGAAGGCCATCCGCTGCGCAAGGACTACCCGGCGCGCGCGACCGAATTCGACCCCTACAGCCTGACCCTGGCCAAGCAGCAGCTGGAAGAGGAAGCCGCGCGCTTCAAGCCCGAAGACTGGGGCATGAAGCGTTCGGGCACCAACGAGGATTACATGTTCCTCAACCTGGGCCCGAACCACCCTTCGGCGCACGGTGCCTTCCGCATCATCCTGCAGCTGGACGGTGAAGAGATCGTCGACTGTGTGCCCGACATCGGCTACCACCACCGTGGTGCCGAGAAAATGGCCGAGCGTCAGTCATGGCACAGCTTCATCCCCTACACCGACCGCATCGACTACCTGGGTGGGGTGATGAACAACCTGCCCTACGTGCTGGCGGTCGAGAAGCTGGCCGGCATCAAGGTGCCGCAGAAGGTCGACACCATCCGCATCATGATGGCCGAGTTCTTCCGCATCACCAGCCACCTGCTGTTCCTGGGCACCTACATCCAGGACGTCGGTGCCATGACCCCGGTGTTCTTCACCTTCACCGACCGGCAGAAGGCCTACACGGTGATCGAAGCCATCACCGGTTTCCGCCTGCATCCGGCCTGGTACCGCATCGGCGGCGTCGCCCACGACCTGCCGCGCGGTTGGGAAAAGCTGGTCAAGGACTTCATCGAGTGGATGCCCAAGCGCCTCGACGAATACACCAAGGCCGCGCTGCAGAACAGCATCCTCAAGGGCCGCACCATCGGCGTCGCTGCCTACAACACCAAGGAAGCCCTGGAATGGGGCGTCACCGGTGCCGGCCTGCGCTCCACCGGTTGCGATTTCGACCTGCGCAAGGCGCGTCCGTATTCGGGCTACGAGAACTTCGAGTTCGAAGTGCCGCTGGCCCACAACGGCGACGCCTATGACCGCTGCATGGTGCGCGTGGAAGAAATGCGCCAGAGCATCCGGATCATCGAACAGTGCATGCGCAACATGCCCGAAGGCCCGTACAAGGCGGATCACCCGCTGACCACGCCGCCGCCCAAGGAGCGCACGCTGCAGCACATCGAAACCTTGATCACGCACTTCCTGCAGGTTTCGTGGGGCCCGGTGATGCCGGCCAACGAATCCTTCCAGATGATCGAAGCGACCAAGGGCATCAACAGTTATTACCTGACGAGCGACGGCGGCACCATGAGCTACCGTACCCGCATACGCACCCCAAGCTACCCGCACCTGCAGCAGATCCCCTCGGTGATCAAAGGCAGCATGGTCGCGGACTTGATCGCGTACCTGGGTAGTATCGACTTCGTTATGGCCGACGTGGACCGCTAAGCATGAACAGCACGCTCATCCAGACAGACCGTTTCGCCTTGAGCGAAACCGAGCGCTCGGCCATCGAGCACGAGCTGCACCACTACGAAGACCCGCGCGCGGCGTCCATCGAAGCCCTCAAGATCGTCCAGAAGGAACGTGGCTGGGTCCCCGACGGCGCGTTGTACGCCATCGGCGAGATCCTGGGCATTCCGGCCAGTGACGTCGAAGGCGTGGCCACCTTCTATAGCCAGATATTCCGCCAGCCTGTGGGCCGCCACATCATTCGCGTCTGCGACTCGATGGTCTGCTACATCGGTGGCCATGAGTCGGTGGTCAGCGAAATCCAGAGCAAGCTGGGCATCGGCCTGGGCCAGACCACCGCCGACGGCCGCTTCACCCTGCTGCCGGTGTGCTGCCTGGGCAACTGCGACAAGGCCCCGGCGCTGATGATCGACGACGATACCTTTGGCGATGTCCAGCCCGCTGGCGTGGCCCAACTGCTGGAGGGCTACGTATGAAGCTCACCTCGTTCGGCCCGGCCAATACCATTGCCCGCGCCGCTGAAACCCATCCGCTGACCTGGCGCCTGCGCGACGACGGCGAGCCGATCTGGCTCGAGGAGTACCAGGCCAAGGACGGCTACGCCGCCGCGCGCAAGGCGTTCGCCGACATGTCGCAGGACGACATCGTGCAGACGGTGAAGGATTCGGGCCTCAAGGGCCGCGGCGGTGCGGGCTTCCCCACCGGCGTCAAATGGGGCCTGATGCCCAAAGACGAATCCATGAACATCCGCTACCTGCTGTGCAACGCGGATGAAATGGAACCCAACACCTGGAAAGACCGCATGCTCATGGAGCAGCAGCCTCATCTGCTGATCGAAGGCATGCTGATCTCCGCCCGTGCGCTGAAAGCCTATCGCGGCTACATCTTCCTGCGTGGCGAGTACACCACCGCCGCCAAGCACCTGAACCGTGCGGTGCAGGAAGCCAAGGCCGCCGGCCTGCTGGGCAAGAACATCCTGGGGTCGGGTTTCGACTTCGAGCTGTTCGTGCACACCGGCGCCGGGCGTTATATCTGCGGTGAAGAAACCGCCCTGATCAACTCCCTGGAAGGCCGTCGCGCCAACCCGCGCTCCAAGCCGCCCTTCCCTGCCGCCGTCGGCGTGTGGGGCAAGCCGACCTGTGTGAACAACGTCGAAACCCTGTGCAACGTGCCGGCCATCGTCGGCAACGGCATCGACTGGTACAAGTCGCTGGCCCGTGAAGGCAGTGAAGACCACGGCACCAAGCTGATGGGCTTCTCCGGCAAGGTCAAGAACCCCGGCCTGTGGGAGCTGCCGTTCGGCATCACCGCACGCGAGCTGTTCGAGGACTACGCCGGTGGCATGCGCGACGGCTTCACCCTCAAGTGCTGGCAGCCCGGCGGCGCCGGTACCGGTTTCCTGTTGCCCGAGCACCTGGATGCGCAGATGTACGCCGGCGGCATCGGCAAGGTCGGCACCCGGATGGGTACGGGCCTGGCCATGGCCGTGGACGACAGCGTCAACATGGTATCGCTGCTGCGCAACATGGAAGAGTTCTTCGCCCGTGAGTCCTGTGGCTTCTGCACCCCTTGCCGCGACGGCTTGCCGTGGAGCGTCAAGCTGCTGCGCGCCATCGAGACCGGCAACGGTCAGCCGGGGGACATCGAAACCCTGCTGGGTCTGGTCGGTTTCCTCGGCCCCGGCAAGACCTTCTGTGCCCACGCCCCTGGCGCCGTGGAGCCCTTGGGCAGCGCGATCAAATATTTCCGTGCCGAGTTCGAGGCGGGCATCAAGCCCGTCACGCCGGGCAGCCTGACCCAGGTGGCCACCCCCACCATGGCCGGCGCCTGACTCGATGCACGTCCGGCGGCCCGTGCCGCCGGTATCGCCCGTTGACGCGCCATCGCTGGCTGCGCCGGGCGAATAACAAGATTTCCATTAGCCACGCCCGCTGACAACGGGCCAACGAAGAACTTGAACCATGGCCACTATCCACGTAGACGGCAAAGCGCTCGAGGTCGATGGCGCAGACAACCTGTTACAGGCCTGTCTGTCGCTGGGCCTCGACATCCCGTATTTCTGCTGGCACCCGGCGCTGGGCAGCGTCGGCGCCTGCCGCCAGTGCGCAGTCAAGCAGTACACCGACGAGAACGACACCCGTGGTCGCATCGTCATGTCGTGCATGACCCCTGCCACCGACAACACCTGGATCTCCATCGAAGACGAAGAATCCAAGGCCTTTCGCGCCAGTGTCGTCGAATGGCTGATGACCAACCACCCGCACGACTGCCCGGTGTGCGAGGAAGGCGGTCACTGCCACCTGCAAGACATGACCGTGATGACCGGTCACAACGAACGCCGCTATCGCTTCAGCAAGCGCACCCACCAGAACCAGGAGCTGGGCCCGTTCATCGCGCACGAGATGAACCGCTGCATCGCCTGCTATCGCTGCGTGCGTTTCTACAAGGACTACGCCGGCGGCACCGACCTGGGCGTGTTCGGCGCCCACGACAACGTCTATTTCGGACGGGTCGAAGACGGCACCCTGGAAAGCGAGTTTTCCGGCAACCTCACCGAGGTCTGCCCGACCGGTGTGTTCACCGACAAGACCCACTCCGAGCGCTACAACCGCAAGTGGGACATGCAGTTCGCCCCAAGCATCTGCCACGGCTGCTCCAGTGGCTGCAACATCAGCCCGGGCGAGCGCTACGGTGAGCTGCGCCGTATCGAGAACCGCTACAACGGTTCGGTGAACCACTACTTCCTGTGCGACCGCGGCCGCTTCGGCTATGGCTACGTCAACCGCAAGGATCGCCCACGCCAGCCGCTGCTGGCCGAAGGCAACCGCAAGCTGAGCCTGGACGAGGCGCTGGACAAGGCCGCCGACCTGCTGCGTGGCCGCAACATCGTCGGCATCGGCTCGCCGCGTGCCAGCCTGGAAAGCAACTACGCCCTGCTCGAACTGGTGGGTGCCCAGCACTTCTACAGCGGTATCGAAGCCGGCGAGCTTTCGCGCATCCGCCTGGCCTTGCAGGTGCTGCGCAGCAGCCCGCTGCCGATCCCGAGCCTGCGCGAGGTGGAAGACCACGACGCGGTGTTCGTGCTCGGTGAAGACCTGACCCAGACCGCGGCGCGCATGGCACTGGCGTTGCGGCAATCGGTGAAAGGCAAGGCCGAGGCGATGGCCGAAGCCATGCGCGTACAGCCATGGCTCGACGCCGCGGTGAAGAACATCGGTCAGCACGAGCTGAACCCGCTGTTCATCGCCAGCCTGACCGACACCAAACTCGACGACGTCGCCGAAGAGTGCGTCCACGCCGCGCCGGAAGATCTGGCGCGCATCGGGTTTGCCGTTGCCCACGCGATCGACCCGAGCGCACCGGCGGTGGCCGGGCTGGACAGCGAAGCCCTGGAACTGGCGCAGCGCATTGCCGATGCCCTGGTGGCGGCCAAGCGTCCGCTGATCGTCAGCGGTACGTCGCTGGGTTGCAACGCCCTGATCGAAGCCGCAGGCAACATCGCCAAGGCCTTGAAGGGCCGCGACAAGGCCGGTTCGCTGAGCCTGATCGTTCCGGAAGCCAACAGCATGGGCCTGGCGATGCTCGGCGGCGACTCGGTCGACGACGCGCTGCAGGCCGTGATCGATGGCCATGCCGACGCGCTGGTGATCCTGGAAAACGACCTCTACACCCGTGTCGACGCTGCCAAGGTCGACGCTGCGCTGAACGCCGCCAAGGTGGTCATCGTCGCCGACCACCAGCACACCCGCACCGTCGAGCGCGCCCATCTGGTCCTGCCGGCCGCCAGCTTCGCCGAAGGCGATGGCACCCTGGTCAGCCAGGAAGGCCGCGCCCAGCGATTCTTCCAGGTGTTCGACCCGGTCTACCTGGATTCCAGCATCCTGATCCACGAAGGCTGGCGCTGGTTGCACGCGCTGCGCAGCACCTTGCTGAACAAGCCGGTGGACTGGACTCAGCTCGACCACGTGACCGCCGCGGTGGCCAACAGCGCACCGCAACTGGCGCGCATCGTCGATGCCGCGCCGTCGGCCTCGTTCCGCATCAAGGGCCTGAAGCTGGCCCGCGAACCGCTGCGCTACAGCGGCCGTACCGCCATGCGCGCCAACATCAGCGTGCACGAGCCGCGGACACCGCAAGATACGGATACGGCGTTTTCGTTCTCCATGGAAGGCTACTCGGGCTCCGTCGAACCGCGTCAGCAGGTGCCGTTCGCCTGGTCGCCGGGCTGGAACTCGCCGCAGGCCTGGAACAAGTTCCAGGACGAAGTGGGTGGTCACCTGCGTGCCGGTGACCCCGGTACGCGCCTGATCGAAAGCCAGGGCGACGGCCTCGGCTGGTTCGCCAGTGTTCCCGGCGCGTTTTCCCCGGCGCGCGGCACCTGGCAAGCCGTGCCGTTCTATCACCTGTTCGGCAGCGAGGAGAATTCCTCGCGCGCCGCGCCGGTACAGGAGCGCATTCCCCAGGCCTACGTGGCCCTGGCCAAGTCCGAAGCCGACCGCCTGGGCGTCAACGACGGTGCCCTGCTCAGCCTGACCGTGGCCGGCCAGGCCCTGCGCCTGCCGCTGCGCATCAGCGAAGAACTGGGCGCCGGATTGGTGGGCTTGCCCGCCGGCCTGGCCGGGATTCCGCCGGCATTCGCCGGCGCGTCCGTCGAAGGCCTGCAGGAGGCAGCACAATGACCTGGTTCACCCCTGAAGTGATCGACATCATCATCGGTGTGGTCAAGGCCCTGGTCATCATGCTGGCGGTGGTCATCTGCGGCGCGCTGCTCAGCTTCGTCGAGCGTCGCCTGCTGGGCTGGTGGCAGGACCGCTACGGCCCGAACCGGGTCGGTCCGTTCGGCATGTTCCAGATCGCGGCCGACATGCTGAAGATGTTCTTCAAGGAAGACTGGAACCCACCCTTCGTCGACAAGGTGATCTTCACCCTGGCGCCGGTGGTGGCCATGAGCGCCCTGCTGATCGCCTTCGCGATCATCCCGATCACCCCCACCTGGGGCGTGGCCGACCTGAACATCGGGCTGCTGTTCTTCTTCGCCATGGCCGGCCTGTCGGTGTATGCCGTCCTGTTCGCCGGTTGGGCGAGCAACAACAAGTACGCCCTGCTGGGCAGCTTGCGGGCTTCAGCGCAGACCGTGTCGTACGAAGTGTTCATGGGCCTGTCGCTGATGGGCATCGTGATCCAGGCCGGTTCCTTCAACATGCGCGACATCGTCGAGTACCAGGCGCAGAACCTGTGGTTCATCATTCCGCAGTTCTTCGGCTTCTGTACCTTCTTCGTCGCAGGCGTGGCCGTGACGCACCGTCACCCGTTCGACCAACCCGAGGCCGAGCAGGAACTGGCCGACGGCTACCACATCGAATACGCCGGCATGAAATGGGGCATGTTCTTCGTGGGTGAATACATCGGCATCATCCTCATCTCGGCCCTGCTGGTGACGCTGTTCTTCGGCGGCTGGCACGGTCCGTTCGGGATCCTGCCGCAACTGTCGTTCGTCTGGTTCGCACTGAAAACCGCGTTCTTCATCATGCTGTTCGTCCTGCTGCGCGCTTCCATCCCGCGCCCCCGGTACGACCAGGTAATGGATTTCAGCTGGAAGTTCTGCCTGCCACTGACCCTGATCAACATGCTGGTGACCGCCGCGATCGTGTTGTTGAACACGCCCGCCGGCACGGTTCAGTGAGGAATTGACCCATGTTCAAATATATCGGTGACATCGTAAAAGGGACGGGCACGCAACTGCGCAGCCTGATCATGGTCTTCGGCCATGGCTTCCGTAAGCGCGACACCCTGCAATACCCCGAGCAAGCCGTGTACCTGCCGCCGCGCTACCGCGGCCGCATCGTCCTGACCCGCGACCCCGACGGCGAAGAGCGCTGCGTGGCCTGCAACCTGTGCGCCGTGGCCTGCCCGGTAGGCTGCATCTCGCTGCAGAAGGCAGAAACCGAGGACGGTCGCTGGTATCCGGACTTCTTCCGGATCAACTTCTCGCGCTGCATTTTCTGCGGCCTGTGCGAAGAAGCCTGCCCGACCACCGCGATCCAGCTCACGCCGGACTTCGAGATGGCCGAGTTCAAGCGCCAGGACCTGGTGTACGAGAAGGAAGATCTGCTGATCTCCGGACCCGGCAAGAATCCCGACTACAACTTCTATCGCGTGGCCGGCATGGCCGTCGCCGGCAAGCCAAAAGGCGCCGCGCAGAACGAAGCCCAGCCGATCAACGTGAAGAGCTTGCTCCCTTAAGGAAGAAAGATGGAATTCGCTTTCTATTTCGCGTCGGGTATCGCGGTGGTGTCCACCCTCAGGGTGATCACCAATACCAACCCCGTGCACGCCCTGCTCTATCTGATCATCTCGTTGATCGCCGTAGCCATGACCTTCTTCGCCCTGGGCGCACCGTTCGCCGGTGTGCTCGAAGTGATCGCCTACGCCGGCGCCATCATGGTGCTGTTTGTCTTCGTGGTGATGATGCTCAACCTGGGTCCGGCCTCGGTGCAGCAGGAACGGGTGTGGCTCAAGCCCGGTATCTGGGCAGGTCCGGTGTTCCTCGGTGCGCTGCTGCTGCTCGAACTGCTGTACGTGCTGTTCGCCAATCCCAGCGCTGCCGGTATCGGTCAGACCACGGTCGACGCCAAGGCCGTCGGCATCAGCCTGTTCGGGCCTTACCTGCTGGTGGTTGAACTGGCGTCGATGCTGCTGCTCGCCGCAGCGGTGACGGCGTTCCACCTCGGCCGCACGGAAAAGGAGTAAACAGATGCCCGCTATCCCTCTAGAGCATGGCCTGGCAGTCGCCGGCATCCTGTTCACCCTCGGTCTGGTCGGCCTGATGGTCCGCCGTAACATTCTTTTCGTGTTGATGAGTCTGGAAATCATGATGAACGCCTCTGCCCTGGCGTTCATCGTGGCCGGCGCGCGCTGGGGTCAGCCCGATGGACAGATCATGTTCATCCTGGTGATCACCCTGGCCGCGGCCGAGGCCTCGATTGGCCTGGCGATCCTGATGCAGCTGTATCGCCGCTTCCACACGCTCGACATCGACGCTGCCAGTGAGATGCGCGGATGAACCTGATCTTTCTGACCTTCGTATTCCCGCTGATCGGCTTTTTGCTGCTGTCGTTCTCCCGCGGGCGCTTCTCGGAAAACCTCTCGGCGCTGATCGGCGTTGGCTCCATCGGCCTGTCGGCGATCGTCGCCGCCTACGTCATCTGGCAGTTCAACGTTGCTCCACCGGAAGGTGGCGTATACACCCAACTGCTGTGGCGCTGGATGTCGGTGGACGGGTTCGAACCCAACTTCACCCTGTACCTGGACGGCCTGTCGATCACCATGCTCGGCGTGGTGGTCGGCGTGGGTTTCCTGATCCACCTGTTCGCCTCCTGGTACATGCGCGGTGAAGAGGGCTACTCGCGCTTCTTCGCCTACACCAACCTGTTCATCGCCAGCATGCTGTTCCTGATCCTGGGCGACAACCTGCTGTTCATCTACTTCGGTTGGGAAGGCGTGGGCCTGTGCTCGTACCTGTTGATCGGTTTCTACTACGGCAACCGCAACAACGGCAACGCAGCGCTCAAGGCGTTCATCGTCACCCGCATCGGCGACGTGTTCATGGCCATCGGCCTGTTCATCCTGTTCCAGCAACTGGGCACGCTGAACATTCAGGAACTGCTGGTGCGTGCGCCCGAGCACTTCAAGGTCGGCGATTTCTGGATCGTCCTGGCCACGCTGATGCTGCTCGGTGGCGCCGTGGGTAAATCCGCGCAACTGCCCCTGCAGACCTGGCTGGCAGACGCCATGGCCGGTCCTACTCCGGTGTCGGCACTGATCCACGCCGCGACCATGGTCACCGCAGGCGTCTACCTGATCGCCCGGACCCACGGCCTGTTCGCCCTGGCCCCGGACATTCTGCATCTGGTGGGCGTGGTCGGTGGTGTCACCCTGGTGCTGGCCGGCTTCGCCGCGCTGGTGCAGACCGACATCAAGCGCATCCTGGCCTACTCGACCATGAGCCAGATCGGCTACATGTTCCTGGCCCTGGGCGTGGGCGCCTGGGACGGCGCGATCTTCCACCTGATGACTCACGCCTTCTTCAAGGCGCTGCTGTTCCTCGCCTCCGGTGCCGTGATCGTCGCCTGCCACCACGAGCAGAACATCTTCAAGATGGGCGGCCTGTGGAAGAAGCTGCCGCTGGCCTACGCCAGTTTCATCGTCGGCGGTTCGGCCCTGGCGGCCCTGCCGTTGCTGACGGCCGGCTTCTACTCCAAGGACGAGATCCTCTGGGAAGCCTTCGCCAGCGGCAACAATGGCTTGCTGTACGCCGGTCTGGTGGGTGCGTTCATGACCTCGCTGTACACCTTCCGCCTGATCTTCATCACCTTCCACGGCGAAGCCAAGACCGAGGCCCATGCCGGCCACGGGGTTGCCCACTGGCTGCCGTTGGGCGTGCTGATCGTGCTGTCGACCTTCATCGGTGCCTGGATCCATCCGCCATTGGCCGGTGTGCTCCCGCAGAGCGTCGGCCATGCCGGTGGCGAAGCCAAGCACAGCCTGGAGATCGCGTCGGGCGCCATCGCCCTGGCCGGAATCCTGCTGGCAGCCATGCTGTTCCTCGGCAAGCGCAGCTTCGCCACGTCGGTGGCCAACAGCGGTATCGGCCGGATGCTGTCGGCGTGGTGGTTCGCCGCCTGGGGCTTCGACTGGATCTACGACAAGCTGTTCGTCAAACCTTATCTGCTGATCAGCCACCTGTTGCGCAAGGACCCGGTCGACCAGGTGATTGGCTTGATCCCGCGTACGGCCAAGGGCGGCAACAACGCCATGAGCCGTACCGAGACCGGTCAGTTGCGCTGGTATGCCGCTTCGATCGCCGCGGGCGCCGTGCTGGTGCTCGGCGCTGTCGTACTGGCGGCGGTCTGATATGAATCCTGTGACTTTGCGAAAGGAAACGAGCCCGTCATGATTTTGCCCTGGCTGATCCTGATCCCCTTCATCGGCGGCCTTCTGTGCTGGGTAGCGGAGCGCAGCAGCGCTACCCTGCCCCGCTGGATGGCCTTGCTGACCATGTCCCTGGAACTTGCTCTCGGCCTCTGGCTGTGGGCCCATGGCGACTACACCCTGGCCCCTGCACCCGGTGGCGAACCGGCCTGGGCCTACGAGTTCAAGCTCAACTGGATCCAGCGCTTCGGCATCAGCGTGCACCTGGCACTGGACGGCCTGTCGCTGCTGATGATTCTGCTCACCGGCCTGCTGGGCATGCTCTCGGTCCTGTGTTCGTGGAAAGAGATCCAGCGCCACGTCGGCTTCTTCCACCTCAACCTGATGTGGATCCTGGGCGGCGTGGTCGGTGTGTTCCTGGCACTGGACCTGTTCCTGTTCTTCTTCTTCTGGGAAATGATGCTGGTGCCGATGTATTTCCTCATCGCGCTCTGGGGTCACAGCTCCTCGGACGGCAAGAAGACCCGGATCTACGCCGCGACCAATGTTCTTCATCTTCACTCAGGCCAGCGGCCTGATCATGCTGGTGGCGATCCTGGGCCTGGTGCTGTTCAACTACAGCAACACCGGCGTGATGACGTTCAACTACAGCGACCTGCTCAAAGCGAAGCTGCCGGAACATGTCGAATACCTGCTGATGCTGGGCTTCTTCATCGCCTTCGCAGTGAAGCTGCCGGTGGTGCCGTTCCACTCCTGGCTGCCCGACGCCCACGCCCAGGCGCCGACCGCCGGTTCCGTGGACCTGGCCGGTATCCTGCTGAAAACCGCGGCCTACGGCATCCTGCGCTTCGCCTTGCCGCTGTTCCCCAATGCCTCGGCGGAATTCGCCCCCATCGCCATGACGCTGGGCCTGATCGGTATTTTCTACGGCGCCTTCCTGGCGTTCGCGCAGACCGACATCAAGCGCCTGATCGCCTTCTCCAGCGTCTCGCACATGGGCTTCGTGCTGATCGGTATCTACTCCGGTACCCAGCAGGCCTTGCAGGGCGCCGTGGTGCAGATGCTGGCCCACGGTCTGTCGGCGGCCGCGCTGTTCATCCTCAGCGGTCAACTGTACGAACGCCTGCACACCCGTGACATGCGTGAGATGGGCGGTCTGTGGTCGCGCATCGCCTACCTGCCGGCGATCAGCCTGTTCTTCGCGGCTGCTTCGCTGGGCCTGCCGGGTACCGGCAACTTCGTCGGCGAGTTCCTGATCCTTTTGGGCAGCTTCACCGTGGCACCGTGGATCACCGCCGTGGCCACCTCCGGCCTGGTGTTCGGCTCGGTGTACTCGCTGATCATGATCCACCGTGCCTACTTCGGCCCTTCCAAGTCGGACGCGGTACTGGCCGGCATGGACAACCGCGAACTGATCATGGTGCTGGGCCTTGCGGGCCTGCTGATTCTGCTTGGCGTCTACCCGCAGCCCTTCCTTGACACTTCCGCCGCCACCATGACCGGTGTGCAGCAGTGGTTCGGCACCGCCTTCACTCAACTCGCTTCGGCCCGGTAAGAGCGCTATGGACCTGACGATTCAACACTTTATTGCGCTTGCGCCGCTGCTGATCACCACGGTCACCGTCGTTGCGGTGATGCTGGCGATCGCCTGGCGGCGCAACCATTCGCAAACCTTCCTGCTTTCGTGCGCGGGGCTGAACCTGGCGCTGCTGTCGATCTTGCCGGTGCTCAAGCTCACGCCCATCACCGTCACGCCGCTGCTGCAGGTGGACAATTTCGCCGCGCTGTACATGGCGTTGATCCTGGTGGCGACGCTGGCCTGCGTGACCCTGGCCCACGCCTACCTGGGCGATGGGTCCTCGGGCTACCCGGGCAACCGCGAAGAGCTTTACCTGCTGATCCTGATGGCAGCCCTGGGTGGCTTGGTACTGGTCTGCGCGCAGCACCTTGCCGGTTTGTTCATCGGCCTGGAGCTGCTGTCGGTGCCAACCTACGGGTTGATCGCCTACGCCTTCTTCAACAAGCGCTCGCTGGAAGGCGGCATCAAGTACATGGTGCTGTCGGCCGCAGGTTCGGCGTTCCTGCTGTTCGGCATGGCGCTGCTGTACGCCGATGCCGGTAGCTTGAGCTTCTCGGGCATCGGCCTGGCGCTGGCCGCCACCGGCGTGCCGAGTGCGCTGGCGCAGTTGGGCCTGGCCATGATGCTGGTCGGCCTGGCGTTCAAACTGTCGCTGGTGCCCTTCCACCTGTGGACGCCGGACGTGTACGAGGGCGCCCCTGCGCCTGTGGCCGCTTTTCTGGCAACAGCCAGCAAGGTCGCGGTGTTCGCCGTGGTGGTGCGTCTGTTCCAACTCTCGCCAGCCGCCAGCAGTGGCGTGCTCAGCGATGTGCTGGCGATGATTGCGGTGGCTTCGATCCTGATCGGCAACCTGCTGGCGGTGACCCAGAGCAACCTCAAGCGCCTGCTGGGTTACTCGTCCATCGCCCACTTCGGTTACCTGTTGATCGCGCTGGTTGCCAGCAAGGGCCTGGCCCTGGAAGCCATCGGCGTCTATCTGGTGACCTACGTGATCACCAGCCTGGGTGCGTTCGGCGTGATCACCCTGATGTCGTCGCCCTACAACGGCCGTGACGCCGACGCGCTGTACGAATACCGTGGCCTGTTCTGGCGCCGTCCGTACCTCACCGCCGTGTTGACCGTGATGATGCTGTCGCTGGCCGGCATTCCGCTGACGGCCGGTTTCATCGGCAAGTTCTACATCATCGCCACGGGCGTCGAATCGCAGCTGTGGTGGCTGACCGGCGCGCTGGTGATCGGTAGCGCCATCGGTGTCTTCTACTACCTTCGGGTGATGGTGACTCTGTACCTGATGGAGAAAAACCTGCGCCGCACCGATGCCCCGCTGAAGTGGGAACAGCGCACCGGTGGCGTGATGCTGCTGGCGATCGCGGTACTGGCATTCCTCCTCGGCGTGTACCCGCAACCGCTGCTGGAGCTGGTGCAACATGCCGGCTTCCAGTTGGGTTCGGTGGTGGTGAAAGGCTGAAAACTGGCTGCATGAAAAAACCCGCTTCGGCGGGTTTTTTTCTGGGTGTCAGTGGGGGCCTCTTGGCGGGCAGAGAGCTCGCCGCCCCGCCCCGCTCCCACAGGTTTTCATTTTGTGGGAGCGGGGCTCTGCCCGCGAAGAGGCCCTCAAGCCGAACACTAAACCGCCCACCACCGCGGAAACAGACTCTTGACCCGCGCCTCGGCGAAGCGGTCATCGATCAGCACCACCACCCCCCGATCCTCCTGACCACGAATCACCCTGCCCGCCGCCTGCACCACCTTGCACAGCCCAGGATAAAGATAGGTGTAGTCATACCCCGCACCGAACAGCGCGTTCATGCGCCCTTTGATCTGCTCGTTCACCGGATTGAACTGGGCCAACCCCAAGGTCGCGATAAAGGCCCCGATCAAGCGATCGCCCGGCAAATCGATGCCCTCTCCGAATGCCCCACCCAGCACTGCAAAGCCCACGCCCTGGCTGGTGGCGGTGAAACGGGCGAGAAACGCCCGCCGCGCGCTTTCGTCCATCTTGCGTGCCTGAGCCCATTGCTCGATGTCGGGATAACGCTCGGCCAGCAAGGCCTCGACCTGTTGCAGATAGTCGAAGCTGCTGAAAAACGCCAGGTAGTTACCCGGTCGCGCCTGATACTGCCTGGCGATCAACTCCACGATAGGACCCAGCGACGCCTGGCGATGGTTGAAGCGCGTGGAAATGTCGTCGACGATGCGCACCTCCAGCTGATCGGCACTGAACGGTGACTGCACATCGATCCAGGCGTGGTCCTTGGGCAGCCCGAGCAGGTCGGCGTAATAGCGTCGCGGGCTGAGCGTGGCCGAAAACAGGACGGTGCTGCGGGCCGCAGCGATCCGCGGTCCGAGCAAGGGCGCCGGAACGATGTTGCGCAGGCACAACTGCGACTGCACGCGCTTGCCGGGCGCATCGCGGCGGCTGACGTCGAACACATAGTGCTCGTCGAACAGCTCGGCGACACGGGTGAACTGCAGCGCCTGAAAATAGAAGTCCAGCAACTGCGGATCGATGCCCTGGGGCTGGGCGTTCATCTCGTCGCCAATCAGGCTGATGCAGCGCAGCAGCGTGAGGATCAAGTTGTCCGGCAAGCGCGCGTGCGCCTGATACGGCGCGACTTGATCAGCGTGCAGCGCATTCCATTCGCGATTCAGGCGCTGCAACGGACTCTTGAGTTTGGCGGGCGGCGACACGCGTACAGCTTGCAGCGTGCGCTGGTCGAGGGTGGCGCTGTACATGCCGCGCGCCCGGTCGACCAGATTGTGGGATTCGTCGACCAGCACCGCCAGGCGCCATTGACGCTCCTGCGCCAGGCCGAACAACAAGGCATTGAGATCGAAGTAATAGTTGTAGTCGCCAATGATGATGTCGGCCCAGCGCGCCAGCTCCTGGCTCAGGTAATACGGACAGATCTGATGCGCCAGGGCCGTCTGACGCACCTGGGCCTGATCGAGAATCTGCAAGCGTACCGCGTCTTCGCGTGCCGCGGGCAGACGGTCATAGAAGCCCTTGGCCAACGGACAGGATTCGCCGTGACAGGCTTTGTCCGGATGCTCGCAGGCCTTGTCCCGCGCGACCATTTCCAGCGTGCGCAGCGGCAGGCCCGGCTGGCGATGCAGCTGCGCTACGGCCTCCAGGGCCAGGGCGCGGCCGGGGCTCTTGGCGCTGAGGAAGAAGATCTTGTCCAGTTGCTGCGGGACCATCGCCTTGAGCAACGGAAACAGGGTCGCCAGGGTCTTGCCGATACCGGTGGTGGCCTGAGCCATGAGGCAGCGCCCGGTGCTGACCGCCTTGTAGACGGTCTCCGCCAACTCGCGCTGGCCGACGCGAAAGTCGGCATGGGGGAAGGTCAACGCGCGCAAGGCCGCGTCCCGCTCGGCGCTGCGGGCCAGTTCCTGACGCGCCCAGTTCAGGAAGCGCGAGCACAGGCGTTCGAAATGCGCCTCCAGATCCTGCGCCTGGCACTGCTGGCTGAACACTGTCTGCTTGTCGTAATCGACATCGAAATACACCAGGGCCACATCCATGCGCGTCAGCTGCAATTGCTGGCACATCAGCCAGGCATAGACCTTGGCCTGGGCCCAATGCAGTTGGCGATGGTTGTCGGGCTGCAGATCGAGGTCGCCGCGATGGGTCTTGATCTCTTCCAGGCGGTTGAGCACCGGGTCATAGCCGTCGGCACGGCCGCGTACCAGCAGTTCGTGGTACTGACCGCTGAGGGTGACTTCGCTCTGGTAGCCGGCATCGCGGCCCTGGGTGACCCGGCGGTGGCCAAGCATGCCTTCCTGGGCCGACGGCGATGGCGTGAAGCGCAGGTCCAGGTCGCCGACCTTGGCCGTGAACTCGCATAAGGCCCGGACGGCCACGGTATAGCTCACGCGGGCTGTCCTGCCCACTCCACGTAGCAGACCTGCACCGGCAATCCATGGCGAGCGCAGAACTCCAGCCAGCGCAGCTGGTTGTCCTGCAAGCGATCGCCTGGCCCTTTGACCTCGATCATCAGGTAGCGACCCTCGGCCGGCCAGAACTGGATAAGGTCGGGCATGCCGGTGCGGTTGGCCTTGACGTCTTCCAGCACGCGGTCGAAACAATGCTTGAGGTGCTGCGCCGGAATGCAGCCCAGCGCCAGCTCCAGCAAGGTTTCGTCGAGCATGCCCCAATGGACGAAGGGTGACTGCAGGCCCCGTTTCTCCTGCCAGGTCTGACGGATGGTGTGCTTGTAGCGGCCGTCGTCCAGCTCACCCAGGCACGCGTCGAACAGCGCACGGCGGCGCTGACGGAAGTCGGGCTGGTGAAGGTCGGCCGGGCCGTTCTGGAACGGGTGGAAAAACGCGCCGGGCAACGGCGCGAAAATCGCCTTCCAGCACAGCAGGCCGAACAGGGCATTGAACAGGGTGTTCTCGACGTAATGCACCGGAGCGTCTTCGCTGTGCAGCGAGGCCGCCACACGGCGCTCGACGCTCAGGCGCTGCTCGCACAGCACCAGCGTCAGGTCCAGGCGCGCGACCTTGGCGGCCTGACGCTTGGGTTCGGCAGGCAACCCCAGGTGTCGACGCAGGCGCGGCAACATCCGTGGCAATTGCTGCGCCTCGGCGGGATTCAGCGGCGCCAGGGTGGCCTGCTCGGCCAGCGCCAACGCTTCGGCGAAGTCGCCGCACAGTTCGAGCACGCGAATGATCCGCGCCCGGGCCTGGGCAAACTCGCAGCTGCGGTATACCACCAGGGCTTGCTTCAGGTTCTGCTGGCGCTCGCAGGCATACCCCAGCCGGAACAACAGCTTCTGGCGACGACTCTGCAACCACGATTTGTCGGTGGTCACCGCCAGCAACTGCCGGTGAATCTCTTCACACGGCAAACCGGCTTCGATGGCTTCGCTGCAGGCATGCAGGGCCAACCCCGCCGCCACATCGTCACGATGGGTCAGGCCCCGAGACTCGGGCGCCAGTTGCACCGACTCGTAACGATAGACGCCCAGGTCGGCCAGCACGAACTCGGTCCAGCCCTGATGCAGGTTGCCGAAGAACAGCAACCGCAGGCGATCGCAGAGCGCCTGCACGGTCAGGCAGTACAAGGTATCAGCCAACCTCGGACACCAGGCCGCGAAAGGCTGCCCCGGCCATTCCTGTTCGGCGAGGACCAGCAGCAGTTGCGGCTTGGGCAACGATGGCTTGGCAAGATGGGCCGAAAAACAGGCGACGATTTCCGGCTTGAGCAACACCTCGCCCACCTGTTCCAGGGTCAACGGTGCCTGATCCATCAGATAACCACTGGCCAGCAACGGTTGGGCGGCCTGCTTCGGGCAGCCAATCTCGGCGTAGTCGAGGCGACTGGCGCGAAACATCTCGCCCTTGCGCATGATCATGCGCACCAACAGCGCCTGTGACGGCTGCGGCAGCGTCTCGAAACACTGGATGAAACCCAGCTCTTCAGCGTCCAGCACGTCCAGGTAGCGTTGTTCAAGCCACGCCAGCACGCGACGGAAATTGGCCAGGTAGTAGAAAGGGTCTTCAAGCGGTGCAAATGCCACGTTGTCGCCAAACCAGTGTCGTAAAAGTCACTGGTTATACATACAGAAAAAAGCCAAGGCAATCGGAAATGGACCGATGGCGCCTTACACTGCGTGAGCCTCCAGCGCCAATGCAAGCGCCTTGGCGCAGCGCTCCCACTGGGCCATCGAGTGTCCGCAACCATTGAGGCGCAAATGCTGATGGCAATGGCCCTGCAGGCTGAAAACGTCCCCGGGGGCGATCAGCAACCGCTGTCTGCGCAGGTCTTCGAAGACGTTGCGCATGTCGACCGGGTAGCGCGAGCGCGCCCATATGCACGCCCCGCCTTCGGTCTTTGCCAGTTGCAACCGCTCGTCCAGATGCTTGCGCAGGATCGCGCTGAAGGCCACGACCTGGTCGCGTAGCGATTCGCGCTGCGGGCTTAGACAGTCATCGTAGCCGCCGCCGCTGATGAATCGCGCCAGCACTTTCTGTCGCAACGGCGGCGCCACCGTCGCGCGTTGCAGGCAGTACTGTTGCAAGCGGCTTTGCCATTGGCGCGACAGCAGGTAGGCGAAAGGCGCCTCGGCGCCTAAAAGGTGCTGTAGCGAGCCGAAGATCAGCAGACGCTGCGGTGCCACCAGTTCGCGAAAGCGCAACGCTGCCTCGAAACACAGGTCGCCCTCGGTATCGTCCTCCGCCACCCACACCCCGTGCCTTTCCAACAAGCTGGCAATGGCGCGCTTGTCGGCGTCATCGATGCAGGTACCGTGAGGCGCTTGAAAAGACGCGCCGAGCACCATCAGGCGGACTTGCCGGCTCACAAGCACCTCCTCCAAGCGCTGCATCGGCACCCTGCCCTGTGCATCGAGCGCCAGCTCCACCACTCGCGCACCCGCCTGCTGCAAGGTCCGCAGAATGCGCCAGGCGCACGGCACCAGCACAACGACCACTGCACCTTGCAGTTGCATCGCCGTCCAGGTCATGTGCAACACGCTCAGCAGATCGCTGCCGATGTAGACATCGTCGGCGCACCAGTGGTGCTCGAGGCAACGGGTGTAGCGGGCCGCCAGGGCGTGGCGCAGCTCCAGCTCGCCACAGGGCTGCACGGTACTGCCCAGCCCAGCGGGATAACGCCTGGCCAGCTCGACCTCGAAGCGCAGCACCGTTTTCAACGCGTCGGCTCTGGGCGCAGGTGCGGCTCGACTGAACACCTCCATGTTGGGCTGGCAGGCACCTGCCAGGACGCGCTGGAGCAGATCGGGACTGGCCAGCGCCGGCCCGAACGCCGTTGAGCCACGAGCGTAATAGCCGGACTTGGCCACCGGCTCGATGCGCCCTTCGGCCTCGAGCAGCCCATAGGCGGCCTGCACTGTAGAAACGGAAACATCCAGCGTACGCCCCAGTACCCGCAAGGACGGCAACTTGATGCGCACCCCTGGCTCGATCCCGTCGATCAGGCGCAACAGATAGCGGTAGACACCTTGGTAAGCGAACGCGCCAGCCTTGTCCTTGGCAGCGCCGTTCATGACAACCTGGGCCTCTGGTAGAGCCGCTGCAAGGTCGCCAGTGGCAGGCCACTGACCGATTCCAGCCACTGCACGACCTGCGCAGGCACCTTGGACCCGCGCAACCCTTGATGCAGGTAAGGCGCAGTCACTTGCATGCCCGGATGACACGCCGCCAGGAATGCCTCCAGACGTGCCCCGCGGTCATTGAACGGAGCGTATACGGCGCAGTTCACCTGGGCCGAGTCCATCCCATACCAGGTGGCCAGACGCGCCTGCATCTGTTCGGCAGAGTTGCGTGGGAGGGCAACGGATGGAGGGTGAAGCAAAGTTGCCGAGCTCGGCACCGAACGTGCGATGGCTTCGCGGAACGCATCCAGCCCCTGCTCGAAACGGCCCCCTTGCCGTCGTTGGCTGCGCAGGCCACACAGGTGAGCCAGCAAGGCCAACTGCGAATAGCGGGTTTCTCGTGGGTCGAACAGGGCGAGCACTGGGTGACAACCCAGGAATTGCCACAACGCTTCGTCGCTGGCCAACGGCTCGCCAAGCAGGTCCTGCACACCCAGCAAACGCACGCCGCCGGGTTGATCGATGCGCTGGCCGCGTGGCACGGCAGCAACGCCAGCTTCGAGAGTCTGCAGGCAGTCGCTTGAATGCCAGTGGTAGCGTGACACCCGAGCGCCGCCCGCGCGACGCCGCTCGCGCAGGGCCCAGGCGACGAAGCGCCGACGCTGCAACAGCGGCTGATCGAGCACGATGGCGTCGGCCGGTGCCCGATAGCCCAGCAAGCGCTGGTAGATCCGCGCCATCGCCCGGTACCCATGCTGCTGCAATACCGCAGGCGCCAAGGTGTCGAGTTCGTGGGCGACACTCAATATTTCCGTGCGCAGGTTCAGGCGCCGTTGATTGACACTCGCGTGACGGTATTCATAGGGCTGCAGCGTCTCGTCATCGAAGGCCAGCAGTTCGACGCGCGGATCGTCGTGCAGGAACAACGCGTTGCAGGCCCGCTGCACGTTGGCGTTGCGGGCATCGTCGAGCAGGGCCTGGCTGCCGACCGCGGCGCGGATGAAAAACGTCGGCTGGTTGCGGGCGGCCAGGGTCAGCTGCGCGGCGCGCAGCAACGCCAGGTTGCAGCTGCCCGCAGTGTCACCGCAGAGCCAGTACACGATCCGGTAGCTGCCCAGACGCTGCGCCCCTCCGGCGGCCGTCATCAGCCGCTGGATCAATGGCTGAACCGCCATGCGCCGGGCGGGCGAAAAGGACCCCAGCAAACGCGACAGCACCTGCTGGTAAACATGATTCATGGCTTGCTGGTGCATTGCGCTCATGGGTGGTTTCCGAGTTCTGGCCAGGAACCCGCCGGACGACTGCCACGCTTCGAAACGTGCTTGCCAAGCCCCGGAGACGGGCATAGACCGCGCATTATGAAGAGCCGTCCTTCGATTAAAAGATACAGAAAGTCGGCAAAAGGCAGTGCAGATCAGCAGGGCACGGCAAGGCCGCACAAGCGCCATGAGGCGCCCACGCCGGCGCCGAGCGCAATCGGAGGGATCTGAAAAAAGGCAGGGAAAGGTCTTACAAACCGGCGTGAATCAGAGGGAAAACACCAGGAAAACACGGCGTCCCAGGCAGGACGCCGCTTCGACAGGTTACAGCTGCAACGCGATGCGCCCGCCGCAGGGGCATTCGTCCATGGCCTTGTGCGCTTCGACGAACTCATCGAACGGATACACCTTGGCAACCTGCGGCACCAATACCCGGTCCGCCGTCATCTGGTTGATATCACGCAACGCGCGCTGCAACGCCTCGGCATCCTGGATGATGCCCAGTTCCGGCTTGCCGAGGAAGTTGCCCAGGCAATGCACATGGAACTGGATGTTCTTCTGGAACGCGGCACAGGCCGGGAACGGTGTCTGGTTGCCGCCCTGCAGGCCATACAGGATCAGGCTGCCACGGGGCGCCAGTACGTCACCCAGGACCGACATCTGCGGCCCGCCCAGGCCATCGAGGACCATGTCCACACCGCGGTTGCCGGTGAATTTGTCGATCTGCATGAGCAGATCCTGTTCCTCGGTCACCACCACCTTCTCGGCGCCCAGCGACAGCAGGTAGTCGCGCTCGGCGGGATTGCGCGTGGCTGCCACCACCTTCAGGCCCAGCGCCTTGCCCAACTGCACGAACGAAGGTCCGGCACAGTGGCTGGCATCGGTCACCAAGGCGGTTTGCCCAGGCTTGGCACGCGCCAGTTCGACGTAGGCGAAGTAGGCGATCAGCAACGGCGTGTAATGCACGGCCGCCTGGATCGGCGAAAGAATGTCGGGGTAGCGCGTCAGGGCCGTGGCTGGCAGCAGGATCGCCTCGCCATAGACCGGGTATTCGTTGGGGCTCTGCGCCGGAAAGCTGGCAACCTTGTCGCCGACCGTGAAACCTTCGACACCCTCGCCCACCGCGGTCACAACCCCCGCCATCTCCTGGCCGAGGCCCGCCGGCAAACGTGCTTGCGAGGGCGCCAGGTTCTGCCGCCAGAGCACGTCATACCAGCTGATACCGATCGCCTCGACACGGACCTGAACTTCGCCCGGAGCGGGCGATGCCACTGCGTGCTCTTCGCACGTCAAGACTTGCGCCGGGCCAAATTTATGAAAACGGATCGTGCGGGACATCGCAAACCTCGCCTTGTAAACCTCTAATGCCCTGAACTTTATCTGGGCATTCGCGCATAAGCTATCAGCGCCTGTTAATAGTCGACATGCTCGCCATCGATTCGACCCGGCAACCGCTCTGCGGCGCGGGCACGAGGATGGCACAAACCGAAATTTTCCGGTGCAGGGTAGCAGCCTTTGCCCTTAAGATTCACGCCTGCACCTCTTCTTCATGTTCCAGCGGGCCTATAGATGAACCGTAACGACCTGCGTCGCGTCGACCTGAACCTGTTGATCGTGTTCGAAACCCTGATGCATGAACGCAGTGTCACCCGCGCTGCCGAAAAGCTCTTTCTCGGCCAGCCGGCCATCAGCGCCGCGCTGTCACGCCTGCGTGGGCTGTTCGACGACCCCCTGTTCGTGCGCACCGGACGCAGCATGGAACCCTCGGCGCGGGCCATGGAGATCTTCGCCCTGCTCTCGCCGGCGCTGGACTCCATCTCCACGGCCGTCAGCCGCGCCGCCGAGTTCGACCCGGCCACCAGCACCGCGGTGTTCCGCATCGGCCTGTCCGACGACGTCGAGTTCGCCCTGCTGCCCATGCTGCTCAAGCGCATCCGTGCCGAAGCGCCAGGGATCGTGCTGGTGATCCGCCGCGCCAACTACATCCTCATGCCGGCCCTGCTCGCCTCCGGGGAAATCTCCATCGGCGTCAGCTACACCGACGACCTGCCGGCCAACGCCAAACGCAAGGTGCTGCGACGCAACCGCCCCATGCTGCTGCGCGCCGACACCAAGCCGGGCAACCTGACCCTCGACGAGTTCTGCGCCCGCCCCCACGCGCTGGTGTCGTTCGCCGGTGACCTGAGCGGCTTCATCGACGAGGAACTGAAGAAACACGGCCGCACCCGCCACGTGGTGCTCGCCGTCCCGCAATTCAACGGCCTGAGCACCCTGCTCGCCGGCACCGACATCGTCGCCACCGTACCCGACTACACCGCCGACTCCCTCACCGCCGCCGGCGGCGTGCGCGCAGAGCCGCTGCCGCTGGACACGCCTTCGTTCGAGCTGCATCTGGCTTGGCGGGGGTCGCAGGATAATGATCCGGGGGAGCGCTGGTTGAGGTCGCGGATTCAGATGTTTTTTGGGGATCCTGAGAGTCTCTGATATCTCTAGGCAGCCACGTAAACTGTCCTGCCAGGGCCAAAGGCCCACTCCATTGGCAACCACTTGCCTCGTATCTCAACTGAGATACGCTGCTTTCCATTCATTCAGGAGGTCGATATGGCTACCCAAACATCCATGCTGCATGTCCGTGTCGATGATGACATCAAGGCTCAGGCCAACGCTGCTCTCGGCCATATGGGTATGAGCATGTCCGAAGCTGTTCGGATATTTTTGCACCGTATTGCGGTTGATCAGGCTTTTCCACTAGAGCTAAAAGTTCCCAATGCAAAGACTCGCTTGGCTATGTCCGAAGCGGAAGAGATCGTGCGAGATAAAAAGGCGCGCTTTGAATCACTAGACGAGTTGTTCGATGACTTCAAGAAAAACAGCGGCGAGTAAACGTGCGACGTTACCTCGCGTGTCTGACCACGCGAAGACCTTCCTGAAAGACTGGGAGTGACTTTCCCCCTCCGGTCGTTTTGATCTCAACCGACTCAAGGAAGTCATGATGCTGTTGGTCTCTAATGAAGGAGCTTTGGCGCCTGAATGGGTAGATTATCCGTTGAAGGGAAACTGGGCTAGCTTTCGGGAATGTCATGTCGGCGGGGGTTTCCTGCTGATTTACCGCTTGGCTACAGAAAGCAAACAAGATCAAATCGTATTCGTTCGAGCAGGAACCCACGCTGACCTTTTTGAAGAATGATGAAAACACTGGCATTCTGGCTTTTATCTGCTATGCGCTGCGACACTCGTAGGCGATTGTAAAAAAGATGATGGCATAATGCCCTGGCAACCGGCAAAATCCATATGTTCTCAACGGATTTGAAGGACCGGTTCCGATGACATGGCCAGTCACGCTGAAACTCGACAGCGCAGCCTACCCGCTCAGCGTGGTGCAACGCGCCGCTTATTCCTTGGCCGACACTGTCGCGATCCAGGTCGGTATTGAAACCAATCAGATAAGCCTCACGGCCTACCCCGCTGAAGCAAAGCTAACGCTTTCCCCGGAGCAGGCTCACTCACTGATCCTCCAGCATCTGAACGACTTCGCCCTACGCGCCCATATCAACCGCGAAACAGCAGGGTTGCGCGAAGTCCTGGCCCGAGCCGCGCTCGCTGGATGTGGGGTTTCGCAGTGACTCTGATTGCGACAGACGCCAAGCATTACCGCTTGCTGCCTTTTCGATTCATGCGCATGAACACGGGACATGACCGTGACATCCTGCTCACCTCCGATACCGGTGAGTACATGCACGTGAACGACGCGCAATTACGAGCCCTCAGTTACTTCAACGTTCGAGCAAGTACGCCTTTTTACAAGGACCTGCTGGCCCGCCACTTCATCTACGAACCAAGCCGCCACGACCCTTTCCCGGAAATGGCTGCGCAGTATCGCAGCCGCAAGGACTTCCTCTTCCAAGGTCCTGCACTGCACTTGTTCGTAGTTACATTGCGCTGCAACCACACCTGCCAGTACTGCCAGGTGTCGCGGGCCCCTCTGGGAGGTTCCGGCCACGATCTGTCGGAAGCGGACGCACAGGCGGCGGTCGATCGCCTGTTCGAATCGAACGCTCCCGCCTTGACTGTGGAGTTTCAGGGTGGCGAGCCGCTTCTGGCCTTCCAGCGCGTCCGCCAGATTGTCGAATGGATTGTTGAACGGAACGTGGTCGAACAACGGGACATCCAGTTCGTTATCACCACCACACTGCACCACCTGACAGAAGAGATACTCGACTTCGCAGAGCAAAATCGCATCCAATTTTCGACCTCGCTGGATGGGCCGGCGCCCTTGCATAATGCCAACCGCCCTACACCGTCACGAAACTCCTACGAACGCACTGTGAAAGGCATCCAGTGGGTCCGTGAGCGCCTTGGCCATGATGCAGTTTCCGCGCTGACCACGCTGACCTCAAGAAGCCTCGAACACCCTGAAGCGATCATCGATGAGTATGTAAGCCAGGGCTTCTCCAGCATCTCGCTTCGGCCTCTTAGCCCTTATGGGTTTGCCACCAAAAGTGCTCATCGACTTGATTACCCTATTGAGCGATACCTGGCTTTCTACAAGAAGGCACTGGCCTATTTGTTGGATATCAACCAGCAGGGTGTATACCTCTCGGAGAGTTATGCGAGCCTGTTGCTGAAGAATATCCTGACACCCTTCTCCTCCGGCTATGTAGACCTGCGTTCCCCTGCTGGCGCAGGTACTGCGGCGCTGGTCTACAACTATGACGGTTACGTCTATCCCTCGGACGAAGCCCGAATGTTGCTGGAGATGGGTGAAGACGGATTGAGGCTCGGCACCGTCCAGCAACCTTTGTCCGAATTACTCGCATCGCCCGTTATGAATGCGTTGCTCGCCAGTGGCGTAGCAGAGGCGCTGCCGGGCTGCTCCGATTGCGCACTTGTCCCGTACTGCGGTGCTGACCCCATCGAACACTATGCCCGTCAAGCTGACCCGATCGGGCACCGAGTGTTCAGCAGCTTCTGCAAGAAGAACATGGGGCTGCTGAAGCATCTCTTCGGCCTGCTTTGCGATGGCGACGACAACGTACAGAGAGTACTGCTGTCCTGGTTGAACAGGCGCTCCTACAACGATGTCCAGTTCCCCGGTTACGGGGGCTGATGGCGATGCTGCGCAAAGAGACCCACTTCGAAATCCATAACCTGAATGAGCCGAAGCTGCTCAAGGTTATTACTCTGGATGAGTTCATCGAACAAGGCCTGGCGGTTTGTGCGGGAAGCGCTGAGTTCTGTGACCTGCTGCTTTGGCTGCCAAACGAAGAGCGGCTACGGAGCCCGCATCTGCTCTCATTACCAGTGGGTGGTTTCCTGATCCCGGAGCCATTGCTCGGCGACTTCGACAGCGCGCGGCCACACCTGCACACGCCCAAAGATGCGGATGTCGTGCAGCCCGGCGATGTCATTGCTATCACACCCGGTAACCCATTGGTGCGAGTGCTCTATCGACGAGGCTCGGACAGCAACCTGCTGTTCATGACCGATCGTTGCAACAGCCTCTGTTTGATGTGTTCGCAGCCGCCCAAAGATATCGATGACCGCTGGCATATCGAGGAGAACCTACGGCTGATCGACCTGATGGACCGAGTCGAGGAAAATCTGGGAATCAGCGGCGGAGAACCAACGCTTTATCGCGACGGCCTGCTCGAAATTCTTGCCAAATGCAAAGCCGTTCTGCCGCAGAAATCCATTCACGTGCTCAGCAACGGGCGTCTGTTCCAAGATCCGAGCTGGATCGCGGCGCTCTCTGCCATAGGACACCCTCAGCTGAGTTGGGGCATCCCGCTGTATGCCGACAATGCTGAAGACCATGACCATGTGGTGCAGGCACCAGGCGCGTTCAGCGAAACCCTGCAAGGTCTTTACAATCTGGCGCGCGCCAACCAGATCATAGAGATACGCGTGGTGCTCAATCGCCTGACCACGCCACGCTTGCCAGAGCTCGCCCACTACGTGTTCAGAAACCTGCCCTTCGTGCGACACGTTGCGCTGATGGGGATCGAGAGTACCGGCCTGGCCAGGAAGAACTACGAAGAATTGTGGATTGACCCGCTAGACTATCAAGAACCGTTGAGCCAGGCCGTGTATTTCCTGTTCAACCGAGGAGTACCGGTTTCAATCTACAACTTGCCCTTATGCCTGATACCGGCCCATCTCTCGCGTTTCGCCCGCCAAAGTATCTCGGATTGGAAGAACTTGTTCATCGATACCTGCCAGCAATGCGCTGCCCTCAAACATTGCTCTGGTTTCTTCAAATCCCACACCGACCGTTGGCAAAGCCGCGGCGTACAACGACTATCGACCGAGGCCTTCAGCGCCTATGCAAGGAGTGCACAGTGAAATTGCTCGACCGCTGGAAAGTCCTGATCAGTGGGATAAGCCTGCTGCCGATGGCAGGTACCACCCTTGCCCAGGCGGGCCATCTGTCGCTCGCCGATGCGAACTGGCAACCCAACGACAAGCTACAGCCCCCGGTATTCGCCGATACGCTCAATGCGCCAGACGCCGTCAACATCTATGCGGCACATCGCTCGCACAGCTCTCACCGGTCTCATAGTTCGCACAGCTCTCACTACAGCGGCTCGGGTGGCTATAGCGCACCTCGCTATTACAGCCCGCCTGATACCAGCACCCGAAGCTACAGTGCGCCGAGTGCTTCAAGCAGCACCCCAAGCCGCAATACCCTCTACCAGTCATCTGACACGACCAACGGAGCAACTTCGAGCACTTCAAAGAGCCGTGCGACCAATGAGCAGAAAAGCAACCTGGTCACCCGTGTGCAGACCGCGCTCATGGTGCGTCAGTATTACCAAGGCCCCATTGATGGGGTGATGGGTAAAGCGACACGTGGTGCATTGATGGCGTTTCAGATGGACAGTGGGCTGACAATAAACGGCCAAATGGATACACCATCGCTGAATGCGTTGGGTATCAAAATTCCATAAGTCGCTTCAGGTACCAAGCATGCTGCAGTATCGGGTTTCCAACCCGGCGCGCGCCGACATTGTCGACATTCTCAGGCTCTCCCAGACGCAGTTCGGCGATCAAGCGCGCCTGCGCTACCAGGCGCTGATCCTCACGGCGGTGCAAGCGCTCGCCGAACGACTGATCAGAATCACAGATGCACCGCCGGCTCAGGCTCACCAACCCCACGACCAGAAGAAACCCGCACCCTTACCGCAATCAACAACGCCGCCAGCAGCATCAGCACAGCCGCCGCAACGAACACACCCGCGCTGCCACCAAGGCTGAACATCGCTCCCCCGGCAGCGGCGCCAGTGGCGATGGCCGACTGCACCGATGCCACCACCATGCCACCGGCGCTTTCCGCCTGGTCAGGCACCGCGTTGGCCACCCAGTTCGACCACGCCACCGGCACGCCGCCGAAGGCCATCCCCCAGATCGCCACCAGTACTGCCTGCCCCGGCACCGAGGCCGGCAACAGCACCAGCCCCAGTGCTGCGACACCGACCAGCGCGGGCATCAACACGAGCGTGGCCAGCGGATGGCGCTCCAGTAGTTTCCCGGCCACCAGTGTGCCGGCGAAGTTCGCTACACCAAAACCCAGCAGCATCAGCGACAGCCCTTGCGCACCGATGCCAGTGGTTCCTTCAAGGAACGGCCGAACATAGGTGAACATCGCGAAGTGGCCGCTGTGCACCAGCACGCAACCGAACATTCCCATGGCGATGCCCGGACGCAGCAGCACCTCGAGTACGGTACGCAGGCGTGCCGGTCGGCGTGGCGCAAGCCGGGGCAAGGTGAACGACTGGAACGCCAGGGTCACCATGCCAACCGCCGCCGCGGCAAAGAACGCGCTGCGCCAGCCATACAAACCGCCCAGATAGCTGCCCATCGGCACGGCAACGACCGTGCCGATGGCGATGCCGCTGAAAATGATCGACAGCGCCCGGGGCAACAACGCGCTCGGCACCAGGCGCATCGCTACCGCCGCCGCCATGCTCCAGAATCCGCCAAGGGCGATACCCAGCAGGATGCGCATCAGCAGCAGCACGGTGAAGCTGGAGGACACGGCGACCAGCAGATTGGAGGCGACCATCAGCGTGGAGAAACCCAGCAACACCCAACGTCGGTCAATGCTGCGGGTCAGGCCAGGCACCAGTAAACCGGCGAACAGCGCCACCACGGCGGTCACGGTTACCGCCTGACCAGCCAGCGCTTCGGAGACGCCCAGGTCAGTCGCCATCAGCGTTAGTAGACTGGCCGGAAGATACTCTGCGGTCAGTAATCCGAAGACGCCCATTGCCAGTGAGAAGACGGCCATCCACGCAGGGGTCGCGGGCGCCTCATTCGCGCTGTCGCCAGCATGAGGGTCGGATGGGGCGTTGCATACACAGTCGGTCATTACTCGGATCTCCCAATTTTCATTGCGAGCCGCAGTCTAGGCGCCGGAAGCTGGATGATCTATGATCCAAAACCCCTCATTTTTGACCAAAGCACCTGAACCATGTCGGTAGAACAGTTCGCTCTGTCCTCGGATCTCATCAACGAGTTGTTGCAGGGCATGCGTCTGCGGGGCGTCGACTACCGGCGTATCAACGCAGGTCCACGCTTCGGTCTGGGTTTCGCGGCAAAACCAGGGCACGCCTGGTTCCACTTCCTGGCCGTCGGGACTGCAGTGCTGCATATGGAGGATGGCACCACCTATGAGCTGTCTGCCGGCAACGCTGTGTTCATCTCCCATGGCGCGGCCCATGAACTGCTTTCCCACCCCGACGTGCCGGTTCAGGACATTGACCGTTTAAATGGAGCCGCCCTCGGGGATACCGTCAGCGCCGTGGATATCGGAACCGATGCCAGCCCCATGCCCAGTACCCTTCTGTTCAGTGGGTGTATGGAGTTCGAGCTGGGCAGTATCCATGGCCTCGGCCAACTGATGCCGGGACTGATGCTGATCGATGCCGGTGGCCAGCGCTACCCCGGGCTGGTGCCTATCCTGACCACCATGGAGCGCGAGGTCAGCGCTGCACGTGTTGGCTTCGCCGGTATTCTTGCGCGGCTGGCCGATGTGGTGGCCGCCATGATCGTTCGCGGCTGGGTGGAGTGCGCCTGCGGGAACGCTTCCGGCCTCGTCGCTGCCTTGCGCGATCCACGCCTGGCCGGCGCTCTGCTTGCACTGCATCAACAACCCGGCCGCGACTGGACGGTTGCGCAACTGGCTGAGCACTGCCATACCTCACGCTCGGTGTTCGCAGACCGCTTTCAAGTGACGATCGGCATGTCCCCGCTGCGCTATGTCACCGAACTGCGAATGCGGCTTGCGACCCAGTGGCTGACACTTGAGCGGCTGCCGATCGAAGAAGTGGCGCAGCGTTTGGGCTATACCTCACAGGCCGCCTTCAGCCGTGCATTCAAGCGCATCACGGGCAAGACACCGGGTTTGAGCCGCAAGGCGAGGCAGCCTGCTGTTCCCCAGAATCCATACCCCTGACTCACTTACCGCCCGTGACGTCGAGGAATGTACCGGTAACGAACGATGCCTCCTCGCTGGCCAGCCACAGAATCGCGCGTGCCACTTCCTCCGGCTGACCGCCCCGCCCCATGGGGATCGAGTCCTTGACACGATCGACCCGTCCCGGCTCACCGCCACTGGCGTGCATTTCGGTGTAGATATGTCCGGGGCGAATGCAGTTGACGCGTATGCCTTCGCGGGCCACCTCCTTTGCAAAGCCGATGGTGAAGGTCTCCAGGGCACCCTTCGACGCTGCGTAGTCGACGTACTCGTTCGGGCTGCCAAGGCGAGCCGAGGCCGAAGAGACGTTGATCACCACGCCACCCGGACCGTTGTGGCGGGTGGACATGCGCTTCACTGCCTGCTGGGCACAGAGTATTGGCCCGATGGTATTGACGGCAAAGATGCGCTGCATCCGCTCGTAACCCAGGTCCTCCAGGCGTGACTGAGGCGCCAGCACGCCCGCGTTATTGACCAGTACGTCGATGCGTCCGAATGTGCGATCGATGGCGGCGAACAACTCGGCCACCTCTTCGAGGTCCGCACTGTCGGCCCGGATTGCCAGCGCCTTGCGCCCCAATGCTTCCACATCCGCCGCCACGGCCAGCGCTGCGGACTCGTTGGCCACGTAGCTGATAACCACGTCATAACCTCTGGCCGCGGCCAGCCGGGCGGTTGCCGCACCGACCCCACGACTGCCTCCCGTGATGAGAATCAGCGGTGCCTGCGAGACGTTGACCATTGGACTTAGCTCCTGAGCCGTTGGCTGTGTCAGCCGATAATGGGGATGCCGCTGGCGATCACTACGCACGCCAGTACACGGCGAGCAACCAGACACAATATAACGGACCCAAACAGCCTCGGGCGTTCAGAAATACGCTTTGCTTGTTCATTAGGCGACAATGGCTTCCCTCTGCACGAACAGCCCACAACTCTCCAAGGCACCCCATGATCCGAGAACTCAAGACATTCATCTGCGTCGCGCAACGGGGCACCTTCGCGGCGGCCGGGCAGCAGGTGGGGCTGACGCAGTCGGCGGTCAGCGCGCAGATCAAGAGTCTTGAGCAGACCCTGGGTGTCAGGCTGTTCGATCGGACCGGGCGTGCGGCGACCATCAATGCTGCCGGGCAGCGGGCCATTCCGCTGGCTGAAGAAATTCTGCGGCTTTTCGAGCGCATGGGCGCGGCGGACAGTGGCAATGATTTCCACGGCTCGCTGCGCATTGGCGCCATCGGCACGGTGCAGACCGGGATCCTGCCGCAGGCGTTGGTGGCCTTGAGAAAGCAAGCGCCTTTCATCGAAACCCACCTGGTGCCGGGTGTGTCGTTGAACCTGCTCAGCCAGGTGGACGCAGGCGAGTTGGACCTGGCCATCATGATCAAGCCGCCGTTTGCGCTGCCCAAGGACCTGCATGCCGAAGTCATCGCGCGCGAGGCCTTCGTCCTGATCGCGGCGAAGAACGTCCCAGGCGACGACCCGCTGGCGATCCTGGCGCAACAGCCTTTTGTCCGGTATGACCGCGGCTCGTTTGGAGGGCGCCTGGTCACCCAGTTTCTCAAGGAACAGAAGCTCCATGTGCGGCAGGCACTGGAGCTGGACGAGCTGGACGCCATTGTCAAAATGGTCCGCAGTGGGCTGGGTGTCTCGTTGGTGCCCAAGGCGGGTCTGTGGCTGGAGCATTCGGCGGACGTAAGGGTGCTGGAGCTGCAGGAGCTGACGTTTTTCCGCGAGATCGTATTGGTGTCGAAATACCGGCAAAAGCACTCGGCACTTTTCAACATCTTCAGAAGCTGCGTTCTGGAGGCCGGCGATGTGGGGTGACGATGCAGGGTTTCCAGCCGAGAATTGAACCGTTGTGGGGCAGCATGAACAATCAAGGTGCAAAACCCTGATCGAATGCAGAATCAATCGAAATATTTCGTGCTCAGAACACAGGATTTACGCTTTTATCTCACGCATTCACGGACAAGAATGGCTTCAGATCAAAACGAAGCCATAGGAAACCACCGTGAGCCTTTCTCCTTTTCATCTCGCTATACCTGTCTACGACCTGGCGGCCACACGTCATTTCTACGGTGAAGTGTTCGGGCTCTCCGAAGGCCGCTCGAGTGCGCAGTGGGTCGACTTCGATTTCTACGGCCATCAACTGGTTATTCACGAGCACCCCAAGACGGCTTCCCAGGAAAGCGTGCACAGCAATCCCGTGGACGGTCACGATGTACCGGTCCCGCACTTCGGAATCATTCTGGAGTGGGCGCAGTGGGAGGCATTGGCCGAACGCCTGAAGGCACGCGGTACCCAGTTCGTGATAGAACCCTATATTCGTTTCCAGGGCCAGGTGGGTGAACAGGCCACCATGTTCCTCTTCGACCCGTGCGGCAACGCACTGGAGTTCAAGGCGTTCAAGGACATGAGCCAGCTGTTCGCCAAGTAACCGGTTACGCAAGCGACCGTCGCCAGCAGAGCGACGGCGCACCCAGGCCTCCTCCTCTTCCTCGATTCAATTGCCAACCTCCCCTTGCAGCCGCCGCAGTGGCTTCGCAGTAAGGACGTTGCGCTTCGAACAAAGGCATCAGGGCATCCGCACGCAGTGCGCGGATGGACGGTGCACTGCCGGTTTTTGTTACGCCTTTTCAGGCAGCACTTTCTGCCATCCAATTTCCTGGCCTCGGAGCCAAAGCGGGAGGTATTCATGTCCGGTGTTCTTTCTGAAAGTAGCCCAATGCGGCGCACTGACGTCGAGACAAGCGTCACCCAGGGCTCAGGGCATTCAGCCGTGATTGCCAGGCGTGCAGCCATGGCTTCGGCGACTGGCACTGCGGTGGAATATTACGAGTTCAGCATCTACGGCTATATGGCAACCATCATCGCGCCCCTGTTCTTTCCCGGTGACAATCCGGCGGCGGCCCTGCTCGCCACCCTGGCGGTGTTCGGCATCGCTTTCGTCATACGCCCGATCGGTGGGGTACTGCTGGGTCGTCTGGCCGACCGTATCGGACGACGTCGGGTGCTGCTCAGTACCGTGATCGGCATGGGGACCGCTACGGCGCTGATTGGGGTGCTGCCCACCACCGCGCAGATCGGCCTCGCCGCCCCTGTGTTGCTGGTGCTGTTGCGCTTGTCCCAAGGTTTCTTCGCCGGCGGCGAAGTGGTGGGCGCTGCGGCGTTCGTGGCGGAGTCTTCGCCCAACGGCCGGCGTGGTTTCTTCGGCGCGTTCACCCCGCTGGGGGTCGCCGTCGGCGGGGCGCTGGGGGCGATTGTCTGCGGTATCACCACCGGGCTGCTCAGCGCCGAGCAGTTGCAGGCCTGGGGCTGGCGCATTCCGTTCTTTCTGTCCATCCCGCTGGTGATCTTCTCGTTCCATATGCGCCATAACGTCGAAGAAACGCCGGAGTTCAAGGCCTTCCTGGCCAAGGACAAGCCTCCGGTTGCGCCGGTCAGGGAAGTGTTCGGCAAGAACCTGCCTGCGCTGTTGCGGGTCATCGTGTTCGCGTCTGCACAGAATGCCGGCTATTTCATCGGCATGGTGTTCATGAACATCTACCTGACCACCTACCTGCATTTCGACAAGTCCAAGGTCTACTGGGTGATTGCAGTGATCAGCCTGTGCATGGCGGCGATGATGCCGTTCTGGGGCGGCCTGTCGGACCGTATCGGTCGGCGCAAGGCCTTGGCCATCGGCTTCGTCGGCTATGCCGTGCTGGTGGTGCCGATGATGATGCTGATGGACAGCGGCAGCCTGTGGATCGCGGCGCTGGCGATGTTTGTCGCCACCCTGCCCATGCCGATCGTGCAATCGGTCGGCTACCCCACCTACGCCGAGCAATTTCCGACTCGCGTGCGCTATACGGCGATGGCGATCAGCATCAACCTGGGTGCGATCCTGGGAGGCGGGATCACACCCTATGTGGTGACCTCGATCATCACCCGGACCGGCAATCTGCTGGTACCGGGCTACTTCATGGCGGGCGCGGCGGTGTGTGCGCTGCTGGCCATTCTGACCTTGCGGGAAACGTCCAAGGGCAATCTGCTCAGATAGCCGCGGCAGCGGGAAACATCTGGTGTGCCTTTATCGCCAGGGACGATAAGGGCACCGTTGAACCTTCACAATCGCTTCCGAGTCGGACCATATGGGCCAAAGTGCCCCTGTCGTCCCCTCAGGAGCTTCAGAATGACCACCCCCAATCCTCAGCCGTTACCCCAGGACGCTGTGGCGGTAACCTCCCTGCATATTCTGACGGTGAATACCCACAAGGGCTTCAGCCCGCTGAACCGGCGCTTCGTGCTGCCCGAGTTGCGCGAGGCCGTGCGGACGTTGGGCGCCGATGTCGTGTTCCTGCAGGAAGTGCTCGGGATGCATCGCTCCCATGGCCAGCGCTACGACAACTGGTCGGACGTTCCCCAATACGAGTTCCTGGCCGACAGCATGTGGCCGGTGTACGCCTACGGCCGCAATGCGGTCTACCCCGATGGCGATCACGGCAATGCGCTGCTGTCGAAATTCCCCATCGTGCGCCACGAGAACCTCGACGTCAGCGTCACTGGAACCGAGGAACGTGGTCTGCTGCATTCGGTTCTCGACGTGCCCGGGCACGGCGAAGTGCACACCATCTGCGTGCACCTGGGGCTGCGTGAGAGCCAGCGCCAGCAGCAGCTGACATTGCTGTGCCGCTTGCTCGACAGCCTCGACCCCACCGCAGCCGTCATCGTCGCTGGCGATTTCAACGACTGGCGCGTGCGCGCCGACGAAGCCCTGGCCGGCTGCCACATGACCGAAGTGTTCGTCGAAGCCTTCGGCAGCGCGGCCAAGACGTTCCCGGCGCGGCTGCCGCTGCTCAGGCTCGACCGTATCTACATTCGCAATGCGACGGCCCACATGCCCAAGGTGCTGTCGCGCAAACCCTGGTCCCATCTTTCCGATCATGTGCCCCTCGCAGTGGAGGTTCGCCTATGAGCGAGCAATGGCGTGACAACAACGAAATCCAGCTGCTGATCAATGGCGAGGAGTTCTTTCCGGCGGTCTTCGAGGCCATTGGCCAGGCCCGTGAAGAAGTGTTGATCGAAACCTTCATCCTCTACGAGGACGAAGTGGGCAAGAATCTGCAACGGGTGCTGATCGAAGCGGCGCAACGCGGCGTGCGCGTGGAAGTGCTGGTGGACGGCTATGGCACGGCCGAGCTGAGCACCCAGTTCCTGCGCGAATTGGCCGACGCCGGTGTGCAGTTGCTGGCCTTCGATCCGCAGCCGCGGGTGATGGGCGTGCGGACCAACCTGTTCCGTCGCCTGCACCGCAAGATCGCCGTGATCGACGGCGAAATCGGCTTCGTCGGCGGCATCAACTACAGCTCCGACCACCTGGCCGACTCCGGCGAGCCGATGGCCAAGCAGGATTACGCGGTGCGCGTGCGTGGCCCCATCGTGGCGGATCTGCACCGTGCCACTCTGGCCCTGCTCGACCGCACCAGCAAGGTCGTGCGCAGCCGCGCACCATGGCGCTCGCGCAGTCCGTCGCCGGACGCCGACAGCGCCAGTGCGCGGCTGATGCTGAGTATCCGCGACAACGATCAGCACACCACCGATATCGAAGAGCAGTATCTCAAGGCCATTCGGGGCGCACGCGAACGGATTATCATCGCCAACGCCTATTTCTTCCCCGGCTACCGCTTCCTGCGCGAGCTGCGCAACGCGGCCCGCCGCGGCGTGGACGTGACGCTGATTCTGCAGGGCATGCCGGACATGCCACTGGTGCGGTTGTGCTCGCGACTGCTCTACAACTACCTGCTGCGTGACGGCGTGGTCATCCGTGAATACTGCCAGCGGCCATTGCATGGCAAGGTCGCGGTGATCGACCGGGAATGGTCGACGGTGGGCTCCAGCAACCTCGATCCGCTGAGTCTGTCGCTGAACCTTGAGGGTAACCTGATCATCAAGGACCGCCGCTTCAACGAACGCCTGCACGATCACCTGGAGGAACTGGCGCGCAGCACCTGCAAGTCGATCAGCCTGCAACGCGTGCTGCGCGGCTACTGGTGGCGGGCGCCGATCATCTTCCTCACCTTCCACTTCCTGCGGCATTTCCCGGCGATGGTAGGTTTCATCCCCGCGCACTCGCCCAAGCTGGTGCCGCTGATCGATGTCGAACCGCAGCATTGCCAGGCCCCGGCACTGGCTCGCAAGGAGACGGTATGACGACCTCATCGCCGAGCGCGCCGAAGGCTTCGCCGAAATCCAGCAAGTGGGTGTGGGCCAAGCGCGGCATGACCGTGTTGTGCTTCATCCTGGTTCCGGTACTGGTGTTCATGCTGGTGAAGAACCTCGACTGGCAGGAGGTCAAGCATGCGCTGAGCTCCTACAAGCTGAGCACCTTGCTGATCGGCGCCGGTATCGTCGCGGCAAGCTACCTGACGTTCGCCAGCTATGACGTGCTGGCCAAGCGTTACATCGGCCACGACGTGCCCAATCGGCAGGTGCTGCCACTGGCATTTGTCTGCTACGCGTTCAATCTCAACCTGGGCTCGTGGGTGGGTGGGATCGCCTTGCGTTACCGGCTGTACTCCAAGCTGGGCCTGGATGCCACGGCCATTACCAAGATCGTGAGCCTGTGCCTGATCACCAACTGGCTGGGCTACCTGTTCGTGGCGGGGACGCTGTTCGCCATGGGCCTACCGGCGCTTCCCGAGGGCTTCAAGATCGGCAGCACCGGGCTGCAGATCATCGGTGTGGTGATCATCCTGCTGGGGCTGGCGTACCTGGCGGCTTGCCGCTTCTCGAAGAAGCGCACCTGGACCATTCGCAAGCAGGAGATCCTTCTGCCTTCGTTCAAAATGGCGCTGACCCAGGCCTGCCTGGGTGCGTTGAACTGGAGCTTGATGGGTCTGCTGGTGTGGTCGTTGCTGCCGGATAAAGTGGGCTATCCGACCATTCTGGCGATCCTGCTGATCAGCAGCATCGCCGGGGTCATCACGCACATTCCAGCGGGCTTGGGTGTGCTGGAAACCATCTTCATCACCTTGTTGCAGGGCCAGTACTCCAAGGGTGCGCTGCTGGCGGCATTGATCGCCTACCGTGCGCTGTATTTCCTGTTGCCCCTGGCGATTGCCTGCGTGGTGTACCTGGTGCTGGAAAAGCGCACGCGCACCATCGAAAAGCACCGTGAAGCGGATGCAGGCACCGGCGCCAGCTAGTCCTGTCTAGATGCGCCAGGCCAGCATCGAGCGCACGGTGGAGGTCAGGTGATCCAGGGTGAAGGGCTTGGTCAGCACCTGGGAAGCGGCGGTGGACAAGCTCTCGGAGTCCACCTTCTGATCCGCGTAACCGGTGATGAACAGGACTTTCAGATAGGGTTCGAGCGACCAGGCGGCGTCCGCCACCTGGCGGCCGTCGAGCCCACCGGGCAGGCCGATGTCGGTGATCAGCAGGTCCGCCTTCACCCCGCCCTGCACCAGCGATAGACCTTCAACGCCATTCGCCGCCTCCAGCACGCGATAACCTTTTTCCCGCAACGCTTCGCCAACCATCTGCCGGAGCGTGCCCTCGTCGTCGATCAGCACGATGGTTTCACCCGTGGCATCGGTGTCCATCGGTGAACCGCTGGGCAGCGGCAATGGCGCGACCACTTCGCCTTCGTGCCGCGGCAGGAACAGGTGCATCGCCGTGCCCTGCCCGGGCGTGGAATCGATGCGGATCTGCCCACCGGACTGGCGCACGAATCCGTAGACCATCGACAGGCCCAGCCCCGTGCCCTGCCCCAGCGGCTTGGTGGTGAAGAACGGATCGAAGACCCGTGCCACGGTCTGCGGGTCCATGCCAGTGCCGCTGTCGGTCACGCTCAGGCACACGTACTGACCCGGTTGCAGGTCGTTCTCGGTGCGCGCCCGGGCAAACTGGTGGTGGTTGCGTGCACGCAACCACAGGCTGCCGCCGTCCGGCATCGCGTCGCGGGCGTTGATGCACAGATTGAGCAACGCGCTTTCCAGCTGGTTGGCATCCACGCGCACCCACCACACATCGTCATCGCTCTGGGCGCTGAATTCGATGCTCGGGCCCAGGGTCTGGCGGATCAGGTCTTCGAGGTCGGCGATCAGCACCGGCGGCTCGACCGCACGCGGTGCCAGGGTCTGACGCCGGGAGAAGGCCAGCAGTCGGTGGGTCAGCGTCGCGGCCCGAGCCGATGCACCCAGCGCAGCGTCGATGTACCGCTTGAGCTCGGTGGTGCGGCCCTGTTCGACACGCTGGCGAAGCAGCTCCAGGCTGGCACTGATGCCGGTCAGCAGGTTGTTGAAGTCGTGGGCCAGGCCGCCGGTCAACTGCCCGACCGCTTCCATCTTGAGGCTGTGGCGCAGTTGCTCTTCGACCTGCTGCAGCATCAGCGCGCGCTCGCGCTCTTCGGTGACGTCGCGGCCCACGGAGTGGAACGCGTTGTCCGTGGGCACGGCGGCCCAGGCGATCCAGCGATAGCTGCCATCGCGGTGCCGCAGTCGGCAGGTCATGTCATGCAGGCGTTCGCCGCGGTACAGCGGCACCATCGCAACGGCGACGGCATCGTGATCGTCGGGGTGGATCAGGTCGACCGCATGCCGGCCCAGCAGCTCTTCGGCCTTCCAGCCCAGTACCCGCGACCAGGCAGGGTTGATGGCCCTGACCTCCAGCTTGCGGCTGGTCACCAGCATGATGTCGGAGGACAGGTCCCAGAATCGGTTGCGCTCGGCCGTGCGCGCCATGGCTTCGCGTTCGAAATCCTCGGCGGCCTGCTCGGCCTTTTCCCTGGCCTGCAGGGTCGCCGTGGTTTCGATGACCGTATCGAGCATACCGACGATAGTGCCGTGCTCGTCGCGCACCGGGCTGTAGCAGAACGTGAAGTACGCCTGCTCGGCCCTGCCGTTGCGATGGATGACCAGGGGAAAGTTTTCGATGAAGGTCGCTTCGCCTTCAAAGGCACGGTCCATGATCGGCTTGATCTCGTCCCACACCTCGCTCCAGACGATGTGTATCGGTACCCCGAGCGCTGGCGGCTTGCCCGTCAGCAAGGGCGCGAACGCATCGTTGTACAGCATGATGCGTTCGGGACCCCAGGCCAGACAGCCGGGAAAGCGTGACGCCAGCAACATGTCGACGGCGATGCGCAGGGCTGCAGGCCAACTGTGGATCGGTCCCAGTGGGGTCGCTGCCCAGTCGTGGCAGCGTACTTGCTCGCTCATGCCCTCTCGGGAAAAGGGAAATGGCTCGGTCATGTTCAACTCAGGCAGTGGATCGCGCAGCAACCATAGCATCCGCACGGGTCTGCGGCGACCCACCTGTGCCTCTGGGGCTCAGGAAAAACCGGTCACCGCGTGCGGTACATAGGGCTTTTCCAGGCGCGTCGTTTCTTCTTCGGTCAACGACAGCTGCAGCGCAGCCAGGGCGTCATCCAACTGCGCGGCCTTGGAGGCACCGACGATCGGCGCCGACACGCCGGGCTTGTTCAACACCCAGGCCAGCGCTACCTGGGCCATGGGCACGCCACGTTCCTGGGCAATCTGCTCGACCACGTCGATGACCTTGCCATCCTCGGCCTCGGTGGCGGCATAGAACGACTGCCCGGAAATGTCGGTACGGGTGCGTTCGGTCTGCACGCCGTGCGGGCGGGTCAGCCTGCCGCGCGCCATCGGGCTCCAGGGCATCAGGCCCACGCCCTGGTCCAGGCACAGCGGAATCATCTCGCGTTCTTCTTCGCGGTAGATCAGGTTGAGGTAGTTCTGCATCGAGACGAAGCGGCTCCAGCCATGACTGGCCGCGACCTGCTGGGCCTTGGCGAACTGCCAGGCGTACATCGACGAAGCGCCTATGTAGCGCGCCTTGCCGGCCTTGACCACGTCATGCAGCGCTTCCATCGTCTCTTCGATCGGCGTGTGGTAGTCCCAGCGGTGGATCTGGTACAGGTCGACGTAGTCGGTGCCCAGGCGCTGCAGGCTGGCATCGATGCTGGCCATGATCGCCTTGCGCGACAGGCCCTGCTCGTTCGGCTTGTTCGAGCCCTCCCACATGTTGGCCGGGAAGAACACCTTGGTGGCGATCACGGTTTCTTCGCGACGGGTGAATTCCTTGAGCAGCTTGCCGACGATGACTTCGGACGTGCCGGCCGAATAGCTGTTGGCCGTGTCGAAGAAGTTGATGCCCTGCTCCACCGCATGCTTGATGATCGGGCGGCTGGCGTCTTCGCCCAGGGTCCAGGGGTGGGTACCGGCATCGGGTTCGCCGAAGGTCATGCAGCCCAGGCACAGGCGGGAGATATCCAGGCCGGTGTTGCCCAGCTTGACGTATTTCATGGAGTGGCTCCTGCGGTGGACCGCGCGACATGCCGATCCGATGCCCGTTACCTTAGCGCCCACCGCCCACCGACATAACCCCCAGGCATCGCACCTGAGCTATGCAGAAATTCACAAGCGCGGCAGGACGGCCATGCAGGTGCGCACGAATTCGCTGACCGCTTGGATGCGTGGCGTAGCGCGCACGTCTTCATGGAACGCCATCCAGACTTCGATGTTCAAGGTGTCCGCCTCCGGATCGACCCGTTGCAGGGCATGTTCGGCAGCGATGAACGCCGGCAGGCAGACGATACCCGCCGCGCCGGCGGCCGCCAGTGCCTGCACGCGCAGGTCATTGCTGCACAGCACGAACTCGCCCCCCTTGGCCTGCTCCACCAGCCAGCGATGCTGGATGGATTTGGCTTGCGAAGCGTCGTAGCCGATGAAGCGCGGCTTCGCTGCCTGCGCCAGGTAAGCAGGGCTGGCGTACAGCGCATAGTCCAGATGCCCGAGCAGACTGGCCACCAAAGTCGACTCCAGCGGCCGCGCCAGGCTGACCGCCACGTCCGCCTCCCGGCGCGCCAGCGAGGTCCGCGACTTGGTGCCCACCAAACGCAGCGACAGCGCCGGGTGCTGCGCCAGCAAGGCACCGGCATGGGGCGCGATCAGGCTACCCAGCAACACCGGCGGCGCCGACAGCACCACTTCGCCCTGCACGTCCGGCTGGTCGGCACCGGCGTAATGCTCCAGGGCGAACGAAGAGGCGCTCATCTGCTCGGCGAACTCGGCAATCCGCAGCCCCTGGTGCGTCAGTACGTAGGCGCGAGAGCGACGATCGACCAGCTTGAGGTTGAGCGCAGTTTCCAGTGAAGCAATACGCCGGGCCACGGTGGCATGGTCCACCGCGAGCGCCTTGGCCGCCGACGCCAGCGAGCCGGCTCGCACAAAGGCCGCAAAGTGCCTCAGATCTTCCCAGTCGAACATGGATACCCTCGTCAGTGAGGGGGCATGATACCCATGGATCTGTGCAAACACCTGTACCGCCTGCACAAGCCGCGTGCGACCCCGTCGTTGCTACCTGGTTACGTCGTTGACCTTGAACAGCCACTCGAAGGCCTGCGGCAAGGTAGGGGAAGCGCTGTCGATCGGCTGCACGGCGATCTGGTCAGCGGTACGTTTGAACAGCGTCTTCACGCCCGGCAACACAGCGACTGGCATGCCTGCGGCCAGCAGTTGCCGCTCCGCTTCCTCAACCTCCTTCAAGCGCCGCGGTGCATGCAGTACGTGGGTGCGGATCAAGGCGCCGAGGAAATCACGCAGGCTTGCCTGGTCGATATCGCTCAATGCATCGTGCAACTTCTCGCTGACACCCTGTTTCTCCGCTGCCATGAAGCATTCGATGGTCAAGGCTTCCAGACCCTTGGTGAACACGCTTCGGAGGATCTTCAGCGCCGCAGCATCGCCGGCCGCGCCCTCCTCGACTGGTTTGAGCGGTGCGTCGATGGCGGAGAACAACGTCAGCGCCCGATCGATACCCGTACCCGCACCCAGCAGATTGGTCTTTGCGTGTGTCAGGGCGATGGCCCCAAGGATCGCCACATCAACGTAACCGATTCCACGCTGAGCTGCAGAGTGGGCCGCGGTTCTGATCAGGGCTGGATCGGCGGTGGTCATGTCCACGTAGAGCGCCTCCCTGGCCATGTGCTCAAGGGCCTGCTCGGCCACGACCAGCGAAACGGTGCCGAACACACACGACACCACGACATCGCAGTCCGGCGCGAGCTCCGCCACCGATGCGCGGATGTCCTGGCCTGACTGTTCTGCAAACGCTGTTGCGGCAGTCGATGGCTTCAAGTCGCACAGGACCACTTCATGTCCGGCCGCAGCCCAGGGACGCGCATAGGTCAGCCCGACTTCGCCCGCACCGATTATTCCAATTCTCATGTCTTCATCATCCCGATTCAGTGAGCGGCGTAGGCGCCTTTGTAGGTTCCTGCAGCGATCTGCGCCAGCATTTCAGCCTCTTTCTGTTCAGTCGCATGGCAGTCGCGCAACAGCGCTGCAGCGCGTGAAGGGGCGAAAGCGACGATACCGTCGTGATCACCCACCACGAAGTCACCTGGCGATACGATCATCCCGTCGATGCTGACCGGAACGTTTATGTCACCCGGTCCGTTCTTGTACGGGCCCAAGTGGATACCGGCTCGCGCGAACATGGGAAATGAACCTTTGCCCAAGGTTGCCAGGTCACGGATCGCACCGTCGACCACCACCCCGGCAGCACCTCGTTTTTCGGCAATCGCAGCCATGATATCGCCCATCAAGGCGCGGCTGATGTCGCCACCGCCATCGACCACCAGCACGTGGCCCGGTTCGAGCAACTCCAGTGCCTGATGAATCGCACGGTTATCGCCTTGAGCGACTTTCACGGTCAGCGCAATGCCGGCCATGGTGCCTTCGATCCTGTGGAAGGGCCTCAACGCTGCGCCGGGCAGGCGATCCAGACAGTCACTGATGATCGAGGTCGAGGTTCGAGCAAACAAGGTGACCAGTTCGTCACGTTCGGATGTAGCGAGCACTGCGGTCATAGACCTTTCTCCGATGGCAGATGCAATGAGCATAAACCTGTCGGCGAATAGAAAAAGCGATATTATGCAATGCACAAACATTCTATTTGGGAATGATCATGATCACATTGCGTCAATTGCTTGCCTTGCACTGGATCGAGCGTCTGGGTACGTTCGAGCGCGCTGCTGACCATCTGAGCACCACTCAATCGGCCATCTCCAAACGTGTTCAGGAGCTTGAGGCTTCGACCGGTATGCAGCTGTTCGACCGCTCGCAACGCGGCGCCAGGTTGACCAGCGCTGGCGAGGAACTGCTGGTGATAGCGCGAGAAATGCTCAACCTCGCCGAACGTATCGACTCGCTCAAGGATGGCACGCAAGTGGTCAATCGACGGCTGAGGCTGGGTGTCACAGAACTGACGGCGTGGACCTGGCTGCCGCGACTGATCACCCGATTGGTGGAGGATTTCCCCGGCCTCACCATCGAACCGGAAGTCGACATGAGCCGCAACCTCCATGAAAGACTCATGGACGACATGATCGATTTGATCATCATCCCCGACACCTTCACGGCGCCGGAGGTAAGCTCCATCGCGCTGGGTAATGTCGAGAATGCATGGATGGCCGCGCCGGGCCTGATTGCCCACGAAGGGGTGCTTGACCTGGCCGAACTGGCCAAATACCCCATGCTGGTCCAAGGCAAGAAATCAGGATCGGGCTTGTTCGTGAACAAATGGCTTCGCACCTTGGGTATCGATCTGCCCAAGACACTTTCGTCAGACAGCCTTACGGCCATGCTCGGCCTGACCGCAGCGGGGCTCGGGGTGACCTATCTGCCACTGGAATGCTTTCGACCGCTGGTGGATGATGGCAAATTGACCATCATCCGTACCAACCCTGAGCTGCCACCCGTGCCGTACATGGCCATGTATCGCAATGATCGTCCTTCTGCGTTCATGACCGAGGTGGCGGCACTGGCGGTGGAGTTGTGTGACTTCACTCGGCAATTGCAGCGCTGAATCAGAGGCAAAGCCCGCCCACCCGCTTCAGCCCGCGGCAGGCTCGACCGTGTCGGCCGGCTCCGCGATGGTCAGCACGAATGCCAGCGCGGCAAGCGAACACACCCCAAGGAAGATGAACACGGCGGTCCAGCTGTAGCTGTCCAGCAGAAAACCGGTCACCAAGGGCGCTATCGCACCGCCCGCCTGCCCGGCGCTGTTGACCAGCGAAGCGGCCACCGGGTAAGTGCTGCGGCTGGTAAGGCCCATGGAGTACACCGAGAAAGACGAGTAGCCGATGTTCAACAGGAAACCGGTGCCGAACAAAAGCAAGCTCACCGCCAACAGGCCATTGGGGGCGTAGACCAGCGCCACCATCATCACGCACGTGGCGACCGCGCTGATCATCATGGTCGGTTTGCGACGACGGTCCAGAATCCGATCGGAAAACCAGCCGCCGACGATGTTGCCCAGCACGCCACCCGCGAACGGCAAAGCGGCGATGAAGCCAACCTGCATCAGTTCGAAATGCTTCACTTCGCTCAGGTATTTGGGCAACCAGGCCAGCAGCACATTGACCACGCCGGTCATCAGGAGGTAGCCCAGGCCGCAACCCCAGATGTTCCATGAGGCGAACACCGATTTCGATGAAGCCAACGGTGTCACGCGCTGGTAGCGCAGCACCTTGTCCAACGCACCGAAGTCTCTCTGCCTGCGCTTGGGCCCACTTTCGGCCGGTGTCTGATCCTCGATGTGGTCGGCTTCAGCGCCGTTGACCCGTTTGCAGGCACGCGGGTCATTGGGCACCGTCCACCACCAGATCAATGCCAGCAGCAGGCCGGGAATGGCGAACACGATGAACATGGTGCGCCAGTCGTAGAGCATGATTATCGCAGCGCCGATAGGGGGAGCGATCACGGCGCCCATTTTGGCGGCCGATAGGAAAGCGCCCGTGGCCAGGCCTTTCTCACCCGCCGGAAACCAGCGGTTGATGGTGCTGAGCATCGACAGCGGAAGCGCTGCCTCTGCGATACCCAAGGCTGATCGATAGATCTTGATCATGCCGAAGTTATGCGCGGTTCCAATCAGCAGCGTCACGATGGAGGTCAATGTGATCGACACCGGCGCAACGAGACGAACGCCCAGGCGACTGATAATGAAGCCCGCTGGAATCTGCCCCAGTGAATAGAACAGGAAGAAGGCGCTGACCAGCATGCCCGCCTGGGCATTACTGGCGCCGAACTCTTTCTGGATGTAGGGCAAGGCAATGCCGATGTTGGCACGATCCGCGGCTGCCAGCATGTACACCACGACGATGACGGACAGAACTATCCAACGATACTTCGACCTGGCCGACCGAACGGCAGCTGCGGAGTGGGCTAATTCGACCATGAGTGTTCCTTTATTATGGTTGTTCGATGGCCGAATCATGGTCAGTGCGCATGAATAGAAAAAGCGATAAATAAGCACAACGAACCATTCCATGGTGGCATGGCAAACGGCAATCAGCGTGCCGGACTTAAACCATCGACGACCCACACTGGCCGCGCTCGAACAGCTCACTACTAGAGCATGTGCCCGGTCCAGATGCCCTGCGCGACCAACTGCGAGGCCAGTTCGACGAAGGTTTCGCTCACGTGTCGAGCTGCGGGACTGACCTGACGATCGGCAGGCGACACCATCACCAGCTTGCGCATCGGCGTCGGGTCCACCAAAGGTGCCGCGCACAGCGTACCGTTCTGCAAATGACCGTAGATCGACGCCAGAGGCAAGGCGGTGAAGCCGAAGCCGTGTCGTACCAGCTCGATCATCGCCCCCAGCGAATCTGCTTCTACACTGGCGCAGATCGTGAAGCCGGCCTCTGCGGCGCACTGATCCATGATCTTGCGCAGGCCGTGGCGCGGGCTGGGCAAAATCATCTGTTCAGGCGCCAGCGTCGAAAACCGTACCGGCGTGTGCATCGACAATCCGGCAGCAGGCGGGCCTACCAGCACCAGATTTTCCATCATAACCGGCACGATCCGCAGGGTATGCAAGGGCGCCAGGTCGTAGGAGATGGCCAGCTCCAGCTCACCGCGCTGCAACCAGTCCATCAGATAGCCGCTGAACGCGGAAGAGAAACGAATCGATAGATCCGGGTTGGCTTCGCGTATTCGCTTGACCAAGCGCACGGTCACGATTTCGGCAATGGTCGGAGTGGTACCGATGGCCACCGACCCACGGAATGACAGGTGCTCGCCTGCCACCGAGGTGCGTATGGCGGCGAGCTCGGCCATGATCCGAGTGGCGTGCTGAAGCACTTCACTGCCTGCTGCAGTGATGATCATGCCGCGCCCATGCCGTTCGAACAGATAAACGCCGAGTTCTTTTTCCAGCAACCGAATCTGTCGGCTGAGCGCCGGTTGCGCGATGTGCAGTCGATCCGCTGCCTTGCTCAAGCTACCCAGCTCGGCAACGTGTATGAGGGTCTTGAGCTGAACGACATCCATGGACAGGCCGTGACGCAAAGAGGAACACAGGCGGCAGTCTAGACCGCAGTCGATGCCCGAGCTAGACAATTCAGGCATATCAGTTAGTAGCCTGCTGCCCTTATTGAATCGCCCGCCCTGGAGTAGTTTGAACCGCAGGTCGCCATCCCCGTAGCGGCCCCATGACAACAATAAGATCAGAGGGTCTGCATCATGCCCAAACCATTGCTTCATATTGAACAAGCTGTCGACAGTACCCGCCCGCCCAATCGTATCAGGGCGATCGTAGGTGCCTGCTCGGGCAATCTCGTGGAGTGGTACGACTTTTTTATCTACGCCTATACCGCCATTTACTTCGCGGCGTCGTTCTTTCCCAAAGGCGATACCACCACGCAGCTGCTGGCCACAGCAGGTGTCTTTGCCGTCGGCTTCTTCATGCGCCCACTGGGCGGCTGGATTTTCGGCTGGGTCGCCGATACGCGAGGGCGCAAGGTTTCGATGATCATTTCGGTCTTCATGATGTGTGGTGGCTCCTTGCTGATCGCCGTGATGCCGACTTATGAAACAGCGGGCATTGCAGCACCGGTCATGCTAGTGGTGGCTCGTCTGATCCAGGGGTTGTCGGTGGGAGCCGAGTACGGCACGGGTGCGACCTACATCAGCGAAATCGCTACGCCGGGGCGGCGCTGCTTCTATGGGTCATTTCAGTATTTCACCATTATTGCCGGGCAGCTGCTGGCGCTCTTCACCGTGGTGATCCTGCAGCAAACGCTCAGTGATGAGCAACTGCGCGACTGGGGCTGGCGCATTCCCTTCTTCATCGGTGCCGCCAGCGCCGTGGTGGTGGTCTACCTGCGTCGTTCGATGCACGAAACCGCTACGCACAAGGACATGCATCGCAAGGGCGCAGGCTCACTGCGGGGTCTCCTCAAGCACAAGCGCGCGGTCGCGCTGGTCATTGCGTTCACCATAGGTGGATCACTGTATTTCTACACCTTCACCACCTACATGCAGAAATTCCTCGTCATCTCGGCGGGATTCGATGCAGCCACAGTCAGCTTCATCATGACCTGTGCACTGATCGGTTTCATGCTGTGCCAACCGCTGTTCGGTCTGCTGGCGGATCGCATCGGTATCAAGGCGCACATGCTGATGTTTTCAGGTCTCGGGATCCTGCTGGTGATTCCACTGCTCATGGCGATCCGTTCGACTCACGATCCGATTGTGGCCTTCGCTCTGGTGTTCGCCGGCCTGGTCATCGCTTCGCTCTACACACCCATCGCAGGCATCGTCAAGGCCGAACTGTTTCCCCCAGCGGTACGCGCCCTCGGCGTCGGTTTCCCGTATGCGATCGGCAACGCTGCATTTGGTGGCACTGCGGAATACGTGGCGCTGTCGTTTCGCGCCGAGGGGGCGGAAACCTACTTTTTCTTCTACGTTGCGGCCGTGCTCTGCGTGACATTCATCGCCTCGCTTCTGATGCCCCATCTGGGTCGTCACGGGTACATCAGCGGCGACGGCAACATCGAGGAAAACACTGGTAGGCACTCGCGCAAGGCGCAGGCCGCCAAGGCATCGACTTGATCGCGAGCTATGCCGCCGCGGCATATCTCAAAGAGAAAAACGGTAGTCGTCATGCCTCGTGGGTGGCGCCATGATCCATAAAAACAAAAGCAGCAATGGAGACAATCATGTCATCGAAAGAAGCTGAAAATGGCTGGCAGGAAGACGTCTTTCGCATCCTCAAAGCTCATGACGTCAAGCACGTCGTGTTCGTTCCGGATGCCGGTCACTCGGCGGCGATCCGCATGTCCTATGCCGATCCCGATATCAATGCGGTGGTGTTGACGACCGAGGAGGAAGGTATTGGCTACCTTGCCGGGGCCTGGCTGGGCGGCGAACGAGGGGCATTGTTGATGCAGTCCAGCGGTGTCGGAAACTGCATCAACACCTTGGCGCTGCAGAATTGCGCGGGGTTTCCACTGCTGATGGTGGTGACCCTGCGCGGTGACTGGGCCGAGTTCAACGCGTGGCAGAACCCCATGGGACAGGCTACAGAGGCCTCACTGCGATTGATGAACGTCATGACCTGGCGCGCCGATGTCGCCGAAGACGTCGCACCGCTGCTTCACGGTGCTGCCACTATGGCATTCAACGGCGATGCCGCCACTGCGCTGCTGCTGGGCCAGCGTCTGATTGGAGAGAAAAAATGGATCAAGTAAGCGCCACTCATACGCTGTGCCGCCGTGAGGTGGTGCGCACACTTCTTGCCGATCGTCAGGACTTGTTGGTGGTGACCGGGCTGGGCTCGGCGTCCTACGATGTCATGGCCGCAGGTGACGACCACGGCAACTATTATCTATGGGCCGCCATGGGCAGTGCGATCACCGTGGGCCTTGGGCTTGCCAAGGCTCAACCGGAAAAGTCGGTGGTGGTCGTTACGGGTGACGGCGAATTGCTGATGGGCCTGGGGGCGTTGGCTACCGTTGCCCTGCAAAGGCCGGCCAACTTGACCGTTGTGGTACTGGACAACGGCCACTTCGGCGAAACCGGAATGCAGGTCAGTCATGCCGGATTTGGCCTCAAACTCGATCAGGTAGCCCAAAGCTGCGGCTTCGCCTGGACCACGGAGATCCGCGAGATCGCCGGCATACACGACCTGCGCGAGCGCCTGGGCACACGCGAAGGCGTGAAACTGGCAACGGTGAAGATCAAGGCGGAAAATCCGCCAAGGGTCCTGCCCCCACGTGATGGCCACTACATCAAGAACCGCTTCCGCGCGGCGCTTGGCCTGCAACCGATCTGAGCGTTCCACATGCCCTCGCGGGCCACCGCTCCAATGCCCCCAGCGCGCGTACGCGGCGGGGGCCTGCCACGACCACCGAGATGACACGCATGCATCCCCCTACGCTGGAAAGCGCGCAGGCCCCCGACGCTGCGAGCAAGGTCCTGCTCGCCGCCCGCGCGCTGTTCGTCGAAGAAGGTTACACAGCCACGAGCATGCGCCAGTTGGCGGCGCGTGTCGGCGTGCAACCCGGCAGCCTGTACCACCACGTCGCCAGCAAACAGGATCTGCTACTCGACGTGCTGATGGACATCGCGACTACTCGGCTGGACGCCTGGAGGTACGGCGCCTACACCCGCAACGTAGTGGGCTATCTGCGTTTTCGAATGGATCGCCAGGCGGCTCATCCAGACGAAGAGGCCTTGTTGCGGTACGAATCACGCCACCTTACCCGCGAGCAACGCCTGTGCCTGGAGACAGCCCTGGCTCAATTGCAGCAACCGTTACGCGACTTTCTGGCGAAGGATCGTCGACCGGGACGTTTCGTGGCGCAAGACCAGGCGCGATCGTTCGAAGCCCTGCTGGCGCTGATCGACGCTGCCAACGACATGCGCCGTCGACCCGTGCCGGTCGAGGCGTCCTGGATTCGGGGCTGGATCGAACAAACCAGCCGGGCTCTGCTAGACAGACGCAGAGTGGCGAACGAAGGGTAGTACCGAGAGCACCAGAATCAGGCTGATCAAGGCCAGTACACACAGTGCCGACAGCACGCCCATTGCGCCAAAATGCTGCTGCAGGTAGCCACAGGCCAAGGGGGTAATTGCCTGACCGATCAGCGAAGGCCGCGACATCTTGCCCATCATGGCCACGTACTGTGCCGGTGGCATCAACGCCAGCGGCAACAGTCCACGCACGATCGCGCGCAGCCCGTTGCCCAGCCCGAACAGCACCAGCCCGACGGCGGTAGCGCCTGGCGCACAGGCGACCAGAAACAAGCCCACGGCGATCAGCACGACGGAAATCAGTGCCGTCCAGATCGGATGGCGCTTGCCTGCCAGCATCTGCAGGATCCTTGACGACACCTGACTGGGCCCCAGCAGCGCCGCCAGCGCAATGGCGCTGGCGAGCGAATGACCCAGCCCCTGCAGGACCGCCACCAGTTGCACCGAGACGGCGGTCATGATGATCGCGCCCAGGGCGAAGATCCAGATAAGGCGCAGGTACAACCGCCGATCCAGGCCATTGCTGTCGACCGGGGTCGTGGCTGCGCGCACCTCGAGTCGGCGTACCTGAGGCAGCACCTTGAGGTACAACGGCGTGGCCAGCACCAGCAAGACCGCATAGCCGATACAGGTGTAGCGCCAGCCAACGTGTTCGATGAGCCACGCGACGGCCGGCCAGGTGAGGGTCGTGGCAAATCCCGAAATCAGGGTAATGCCGGTGATGGCCCTGCCGGCACGCTCGGCATAGAGCGCGCCCAGGGTGGCAAACAATGCCTCGTAGAGGCCTGCAGCCATGCCGACGCCAATCACGACCCAGGCCAGCATGAACACCGGCAATGTTTGACTGGCCGCCATGATCGCCAGGCCGGCGGCAACGATCATGCCGCTGCCGGCAAGCTGGACACGACCACCATGGCGTGAGACCAGGCGACTCGACAGCGGGGCCAGCAACGCGCTGGTCATCAGGCCAAGAGACAGCGCGCCATACACCCAGTGACTGCCCCAGCCGGTTTCGCGCGCGATAGGCTCGCCCATGACCGCGAGCAGGAAGAACGACCCACCCCATACCAGAATCTGCAGCGCGCCCAGGCAGAAAATGCCAGGCGTGGTAGGAAGAGGAATCTGAGCTTGCACGGGAAACCTTCGAGATGACGGGGCTGGCGGGAGGGCGCGCGGCGAGCCCTGCACGAGTCGATGCGAGATCCATTGAATCTGACGCGCTTGGCCATTCTAGAGCGCTCGCTCAGCAGTCGCTAAACAATGTCGTTATAACAGCTAGCGGGCGATTGGATCGTTGCGTGTTGCATCAGGCGCAAAGCGCCCGCTCTCGATGCAGATAAAAAACGCTTGCCGAAGCCTGTTCTTGGTATACCATAATACCAGATACACACCCTCCAAGAAGGAAACAGGCATGAGCTTCGAGATCCGCAAAATCGTCACCTACTCCGAAGAGACCCGCATCGAAGGCGGCAAGGCCACCGACGCTCCGGTGACCATGGTCGGCCTGGCGGTCGTCATCAAGAACCCTTGGTTGGGCCGCGGCTTCGTGGATGACTTGAAGCCGGAGATCAAGGCCAACTGCTCGGACCTCGGGGCTTTGATGGTCGAGCGTCTGGTGGCCAGCATCGGTGGTGCCGACAAGATCGAGGCTTACGGCAAGGCTGCGGTGGTCGGTGCCGATGGCGAGATCGAGCACGCTTCGGCCGTGATCCATACCCTGCGTTTCGGCAACCACTACCGCGAGGCGGTGCAAGCCAAGAGCTACCTGAGCTTCACCAACAAGCGTGGCGGGCCCGGCACCTCGATCCAGATTCCGATGATGCACAAGGACGACGAAGGCCTGCGCTCCCATTACGTCACGTTGGAAATGCAGATCGAGGACGCGCCGCGCGCCGACGAAATCGTCGTGGTCCTGGGCTGTGCCAACGGCGGGCGCCTGCATCCGCGCATCGGCAACCGCTACATCGACCTGGAAGAACTGGCCGCCGAAAAGGCCCAGTGATCCACCTGACTCAGGAGCGCTCCATGATTCGGCTTACCGCTGAACGCACTGCGGCCGGTACCAGTTACCTTGCCGCCGGTGACGGCCCGCCCGTGGTGTTCATCCATGGCGTGGGCTTGAACAAGGAAATGTGGGGAGGCCAGTTCGTCGGGCTGATGCCGCACTATCGGGTCATCGCCTACGACATGCTGGGGCATGGCGCCAGCGCGCAGCCCGCGCCTGGCACGGCGCTGCTGGGTTATGCCGAGCAGTTGCTCGAATTGCTGGATCACTTGCAGTTGCCGGCGGCAACGGTTATCGGGTTCTCGATGGGTGGGCTGGTGGCACGGGCGTTTGCCTTGCACTATCCCGAGCGGCTACAGGCCCTGGTGGTGCTCAACAGCGTGTTCAACCGCAGCGCCGAACAGCGCGCCGGCGTGATGGCACGCACCGGGCAAGCTGCCGAACACGGCCCCGATGCCAACGCCGAGGCCGCGCTGTCGCGCTGGTTCAGCCGCGAGTATCAGGCGGCCAACCCGGCGCAGATCGCGGCGCTGCGCGAGACGCTGGCCGGCAACGACCCCCAGGGCTACCTGACCACCTACGAGCTGTTCGCTACCCAGGACATGTACGGAGCCGACGAACTGGGCCGCATCCAGGCGCCGGCGCTGATTGCCACGGGCGAACTCGATCCGGGCTCCACGCCGCAGATGGCCCGTGAGATGGCCGAGCGCATCCCCCACGCCGAAGTGGCGATACTCTCCGAACAACGGCACATGATGCCCGTGGAATCGCCTCGGCTGGTCAACCAGACGCTGTTGAAATTTCTTACCCGGGCCCAGCGCCTGGACAATCAGGCACAGGGGATCGTCGCATGACCCTTTCACGCTTTCAGATGTGCATCGACGGCCAGTGGGTCGATGCGCTGTCCGGCAAGACCTTCGAAAGTCACAACCCGGCGCTCGCGCAACCCTGGGCGCTGCTGCCCGACGCCGACGAGGCCGATGTCGACCGCGCCGTGCAGGCCGCACAGCGGGCATTCGAATCGCCCGCCTGGCGCGGGCTGACCGCCACGGCGCGGGGCAAGCTGCTGCGCCGGCTGGGCGACCTGATTGCCGACAACAAAGAGGCGCTGGCGCAGTTAGAGAGCCGTGACAACGGCAAGCTGATCCGCGAAACCCGCGGCCAGGTGGGCTACCTGCCTGAGTTCTTCCACTACACCGCAGGCCTGGCCGACAAGCTGGAAGGCGGTACGCTACCGCTCGACAAGCCCGACCTGTTCGCCTACACCGTGCACGAACCCATCGGCGTGGTCGCCGGGATCATTCCCTGGAACAGCCCGCTGTACCTGACGGCGATCAAGCTGGCGCCGGCCCTGGCCGCCGGCAACACCATCGTTCTCAAGCCATCCGAACACGCCAGCGCGACCTTGCTGGAGCTGGCCCGCCTGGCCCTCGAAGCCGGCATTCCGCCGGGCGTGGTCAATGTCGTCACCGGCTATGGGCCGAGCACCGGCGCCGCCCTCACCCGCCACCCACTGGTGCGCAAGATCGCCTTCACCGGCGGTGCCGCCACCGCGCGGCATGTGGTGCGCAGCAGCGCCGAGAACTTCGCCAAGCTGTCGCTGGAACTGGGCGGCAAGTCGCCGAACATCATTTTCGCCGATGCCGACCTGGACAGTGCCATCAATGGCGTGGTGGCCGGCATCTACGCTGCCTCCGGGCAAAGCTGCGTGGCCGGCTCGCGCCTGCTGGTGCAGGACGAGATCTACGACGAGTTCGTCGAGCGCCTGGTGGAACGCGCTCGACGCATCAAGATCGGCAACCCGCAGGACGAAGCGAGCGAGATGGGCCCGATGGCCACCGCCCAGCAATTGGCCGTGGTGGAAAATCTGGTCGCGCAAGCCGTGCAAGAAGGCGCTACCCTGCGCATGGGCGGCCAGCGTGCGCAGACCGACAGCGACGGCTGGTACTACCAACCGACGCTGTTCGAGTGCGACAGCCATTCGATGAAAATCATGCAGGAAGAAGTGTTCGGTCCGGTGGCGTCGGTGATTCGATTCTCCACTGAAGCCCAGGCGCTGGCCATGGCCAACGACTCGCAATTCGGCCTCGCGGCCGGCATCTGGACCCGCGACCTGGGCCGTGCCCATCGCCTGGCCCGCGACGTGCGCTCCGGCATCATCTGGGTCAACACCTACCGCGCGGTATCGGCCATGGCACCGATCGGTGGCTTCAAGAACAGCGGCTATGGCCGTGAAAGCGGGATCGATTCGGTGCTGGCCTACACAGAACTCAAAACGGTATGGATCAACCTGTCCCAGGCCCCCATGCCCGACCCATTCGTGATGCGTTGAGGTAATTTGAACATGATAGAGCCCGGCATCTACAAAGAAGTGATGGCCTCCTTCCCCTCCGGGGTGACGGTGGTCACCACGCTGGACCCGGAAGGCGGCATCGCCGGCATCACCGCCAGCGCCTTCAGCGCGCTGTCGATCGACCCGGCGCTGGTATTGTTCTGCCCCAACTACCAGTCGGACACCTACCCGATCCTGCGCGACAGCAAGCGCTTCGCCATTCACCTGCTGTCTGCCGACCAGCAGGCGGAAGCCTACGCGTTCGCCAGCAAGGGCAAGGAAAAGGCCCGCGCCATCGCCTGGCATCTCAGCGAGCTGGGCAACCCGCTGCTGGAAAACGCCACGGCGATCATCGAGTGCGAACTGTGGCGTGAATACGACGGCGGCGACCACGCCATCATCGTCGGCGCGGTGAAGAACCTGATCCTGCCCAGCGAGCCGTTGGCCCCCATGCTCTACCATCGCGGCAAACTGGGTGCGATGCCGAGCCTGGGCTGACCGACCCTGCGCTGAGCGCTCCTGTCGACCGGACCTGGGCAAATCACCGGTCGCGGGTCGGCAGCGCCGGGTGGCGTGTTAGACTCGCCGCTGTTTTTTTGCCTTTTCAACAGAGCGGACCCGATGAAACGCCTGCCCCTCGACGACAGCTTCAAGGTCAATCGCAACCCCGTCACCCTGCGCGAAATCGTGCTCGACAAGTTGCGCAGCGCCATCATGAATTTCCAGCTTCTGCCCGGCGACCGCCTGGTGGAACGCGACCTGTGCGAGCGCCTGGGCGTGAGCCGCACGTCAGTGCGTGAAGCCCTGCGCCATCTCGAATCCGAAGGCCTGGTGGAGTTCGCCGACGCCAAGGGCCCGCGCGTGGCGATCATCACCCTGGAAGACGCCCGCGACATCTATGAACTGCGCTGCGTGCTCGAGGGCCTGATCGTCCAGCTGTTCACCCTCAATGCCAAGGCCAAGGACATCCGCGCCCTGGAAAAGGCGCTGGCGGTCAACCGCAAGGCCCTTGAGGAACGCGCGCTGTCGGACGTGCTCAACTCCGTCCAGGGTTTCTACGACGTGCTGCTCGAGGGCTCCGGCAACCAGGTCGCCGCGACCCAGCTGCGTCAGTTGCAGGCGCGCATCAGCTACCTGCGGGCTACCTCGGTATCGCAGGAAAACCGCCGCGGCGTCAGCAGCGACGAGATGGAGCGCATCGTTGCCGCGATCAAGAGCGGCGATCCGATGGCGGCGCACCAGGCTTCGGTCGATCACGTGCGCGCTGCGGCCAAGGTGGCTTTGGAGTCGTTGCGCCAGCAACGCAACGACGACCACAAGGTCCGCGACATCGCCGCGCCCATCGCCCTCGACGAACCCCGTATCGGACGCTGACATGGCCACTCCCCGGTTCTGCCCACACTGCGGCGCCGGCGGCCTGAGCCTGGGCATTCCGGCGGGCGATACCCACGAGCGGACCTTCTGCGCCGGTTGCGGGCACGTGCATTACGTCAACCCGAAAGTCATCACCGGCTGCATCGTCGAAGCCGATGGCAAGTACCTGCTGTGCCAGCGCGCCATTCCGCCGCGACCCGGCACCTGGACCCTGCCCGCCGGCTTCATGGAAAGCGGCGAGACCACCGAGGAAGGTGCCCTGCGCGAGCTGTGGGAAGAAGCCGGCGTGCGCGCCGAGATCATCTCCCCGTATTCGATCTTCAGCGTGCCGCGCATCAGCGAGGTGTACATCATCTTCCGCGCCATGGCCCTGGAAGTGACGGACGACTTCGGTCCGGAAACCGCCGCGCGGCAGTTCTTCGCGCCGGCGGACATTCCCTGGCACAGCATCTACTACCCTGCCATCCGGCAGATCCTGGAACGCTACATTCAGGAACGCGCGACCGGTACCTACGGCATCTACATGGGCAATGACGACACCGGTCGCATTCACTTCATGCGCTAGCCGCCGATCGCCTCGCAACCCTCCACGATGATCACCTCGGCCCTCGCCGCACCTGCGCGCAGGCTGGCTGCAGCCTGGTATTCGCTGGACTGGTAGCAGGCCTGCGCCTGGGCGTACGAATCGAACTCGATGACCACGCTGCGCTGCGGCGTGGCCCGGCCTTCCATGGCCTGCGAACGTCCGCCTCTGGCCAGCAGGCGGCCGCCGTACTGGGCGAAAACCGCGGGTGCGCGCTGGGTGTAAAGCCCGTACTGCGCCGAATCGGTAACGTCCACATGAGCAATCCAATAAGCCTTCATTTTCACCTCGACAGGGGGATTGTTTGCGTATTATGGTATACCACGATTCAGCTGATTATCCCAATCGGTCAGCCACGATCGGTCAGCCCGGATCCGTATCCAAGTACGCATCAAAGAGCCCGTAAAAGAGAGTGCAGGCATGGCGTTCAACAGCATCGAAGAAATCATCGAGGACTTTCGCCAGGGCAAGATGGTGTTGCTGGTGGACGACGAGGACCGCGAAAACGAAGGCGACCTGCTGCTTGCCGCCGACTGCTGCACGGCCGAAGCGATCAGCTTCATGGCCCGCGAAGCCCGTGGCCTGATCTGCCTCACCCTCACCGACGAACGCTGCCAGCGGCTGGGCCTGGAGCAGATGGTCCCCAGCAACGGCAGCGGTTTCGGCACGGCGTTCACGGTGTCCATCGAAGCGGCCAGCGGCGTCACCACCGGCATTTCCGCCGCCGATCGCGCCCGTACGGTCGCCGCTGCGGTAGCGCCACGGGCCGGCGCCGCCGACCTGGTGCAGCCGGGCCACATCTTCCCCCTGCGCGCCCGTGAAGGCGGTGTGCTGACCCGCGCCGGGCATACCGAGGCCGGCTGTGACATGGCCCGCCTGGCCGGTTTCACGCCCGCCTCGGTGATCGTCGAAGTCATGAAGGATGACGGCACCATGGCCCGCCGTCCGGACCTGGAACTGTTCGCCGCTCGCCATGGCATCAAGATCGGCACCATCGCCGATCTCATCCACTACCGCCTGAGCAACGAACACACGGTCACCCGCATGGGCGAACGCGAACTGCCTACGGTGCACGGTACGTTCCGCCTGGTCAGCTACGAAGACCGCATTCAGGGCGGCGTGCACATGGCCATGGTCATGGGCGACATCCGCCGCGAAGACCCGACGCTGGTGCGCGTGCACGTCATCGATCCGCTGCGCGATCTGGTCGGCGCCGAGTACACCGGCCCGGCCAACTGGACGCTGTGGGCCGCGCTGGAAAAAGTCGCCGAGCATGGCGCGGGTGTGGTGGTAGTGCTGGCCAATCATGAATCGTCCCAAGCCCTGCTGGAGCGCGTCCCGCACCTGACCCAGCCGGTGCGCCCCTATTCACGCACCCAGACCCGCATCTATTCGGAAGTCGGTACCGGCGCGCAGATCCTGCAGGACCTGGGCGTCGGCAAACTGCGCCACCTGGGCCCGCCGCTCAAGTACGCAGGCCTGACCGGCTACGACCTGGAAGTGGTCGAAAGCATCCCGTTTCACGCGACAACCACTGGGGCTTGAGCCTTGAACGGCAACGGCCCCTGAGGCAATCGATCCACCAGGTCTTCACGACCTGACTGCTCCCGATACGCGGGTGTGGAAACAGCCCGCTCAAACAATGACAAAAGAGGGCGTACACGATGGTATTCAAGAAACGTGCGATAGCGGCGTTGGCTGCGGCGACCCTGGCATTCACGGCAGGCACTGCCGTGGCGGCCGAGACGCTGAGTTTCGTCAGCTGGGGTGGCACCACCCAGGATGCGCAGAAGTCGTCATGGGCCGATCCGTTCAGCAAGAGCAGCGGCACGGCGGTGGTCATGGACGGCCCGACCGACTACGGCAAACTCAAGGCCATGGTCGAGAGCGGCAACGTGCAGTGGGACGTGGTCGACGTGGAAGCCGACTTCGCCCTGCGCGCGGCCAGCGAGGGTCTGCTCGAACCCATGGACTTCAAGGTCATCGACCGCAGCAAGCTCGACCCGCGCTTCGTCTCGGACTACGGGGTAGGCTCGTTCTACTTCTCCTTCGTGCTGGGCTTCAACGAAGGCAAGGTCGCCGCCGGCAAGCCGCAGGACTGGACCGCGCTGTTCGACACCAAGACCTACCCCGGCAAACGCGCGCTGTACAAGTGGCCCAGCCCAGGCGTGCTGGAGATCGCCCTGCTGGCCGACGGCGTCGCTGCCGACAAGCTCTATCCGCTGGACCTGGACCGGGCCTTCAAGAAGCTCGACTCGATCAAGAAGGACATCGTCTGGTGGGGCGGCGGCGCGCAGTCCCAGCAATTGCTGGCGTCCGGTGAAGTCGCCATGGGTCAATTCTGGAACGGTCGCGTTTACGCCCTGCAACAAGACGGCGCCCCCGTGGGTGTGAGCTGGAAGCAGAACCTGGCCATGGCCGACTTCCTCGTCGTGCCCAAGGGTTCGAAGAACAAGGAGGCTGCCATGCGCTTCGTGGCCAACGCCACCAGCGCCAAGGGCCAGGCCGACTTTTCCAACCTGACGGCCTACGCGCCGGTCAACACCGAAAGCGTGCAGCGCCTCGACTCCGTCCTGGCACCCAACCTGTCGACCGCGCACGTCGACGACCAGATCACTCTGGACTTCGCCTACTGGGCCAAGAATGGTCCCTCTATCGCGACACGGTGGAACGAATGGCTGGTCAAGTGAAGCTGTCATCGCGCTCCGCTCTGGGCAGCACCGGGGGCGCCGCCGGCGGCCCCGATGCACTGCGTGCGGTCCAGCCACGAGCGAGCCTGATCCAGCGCTGGCGGGGTTCGGGCAACCTGCTGCCGGCGCTGTTGTTCCTCGGCCTGTTCTTCTTCGCTCCACTCATCGGCCTGCTGCTGCGCGGCGTGCTGGAACCGACGCCGGGGCTGGACAACTACCGTGAGCTGTTCGCCAACTCGGCCTACGCCAGGGTGTTGTTCAACACCTTCTCGGTGGCCGGGCTGGTGACCCTGTTCAGCGTGTTGCTGGGCTTTCCCCTGGCGTGGGTGATCACCCTGGTTCCGCGCGGCTGGGGCCGCTGGATCTTCAGCATCGTGCTGCTGTCGATGTGGACCAGCCTGCTGGCGCGCACCTATTCCTGGCTGGTATTGCTCCAGGCGTCGGGGGTGGTCAACAAGCTGCTCATGGCGCTGGGCATCATCGACCAGCCGCTGGAGATGGTGCACAACCTCACTGGCGTGGTGATCGGCATGAGCTACATCATGATCCCGTTCATCGTGTTGCCGCTGCAGGCGACCATGCAGGCGATCGACCCCATGGTGCTGCAGGCCGGTGCCATCTGCGGCGCCAGCCCCTGGACCAACTTCTTTCGGGTGTTCCTGCCGCTGTGCCGCTCGGGGCTGTTCTCCGGCGCCTTGATGGTGTTCGTCATGTCGCTGGGTTACTACGTCACCCCGGCCCTGCTGGGTGGCGCACAGAACATGATGCTGCCCGAGTTCATCGTGCAACAGGTGCAATCATTCCTCAATTGGGGCCTGGCCAGTGCCGCTGCGGCGCTGTTGGTGCTGATCACCCTGGTGCTGTTCTATTTCTACCTGAAGCTGCAACCGGAATCCCCGGTTGGCGCCAGCAATTCGAGGTAAGTCATCATGCTCCTTACCCCCAATGCCATGAGCCGGCGCCTGCGCGTCGGCCTGTACCTCACCACAGCTGCGATCGGCCTGTTCCTGCTGCTGCCGATCGTCTTCATCGTCCTGCTGTCGTTCGGCTCGTCCCAGTGGCTGGTGTTTCCGCCTCCGGGCTGGACCACCAAATGGTACCTGCAGTTCTTCGCCAACCCGGAGTGGATGGCGGCGGCCTGGTCGAGCCTGAAAGTCGCTGCGCTGACCACCGTCTTCGCCGTGCTGCTGGGCCTGCCCACGGCCTTTGCACTGGTGCGCGGCAAATTTCCGGGGCGCGAGCTGCTGTATGCGCTGTTCACCCTGCCGATGATCGTGCCGCTGGTGATCATCGCCGTGGCCGTCTACGCGCTGTTCCTCAAGCTGGGCTACACCGGCACGCTGTTCTCCTTCGTGGTCAGCCACGTGATCGTCGCCCTGCCCTTCACCATCATCTCGATCATCAACTCGCTGAAACTGTTCGACCAGTCCATCGAGGATGCCGCAGTGATCTGCGGCGCGTCGCGCCTGCAGGCGATCTTCAAGGTCACCTTCCCGGCGATTCGGCCGGGCATGGTGGCCGGCGGCCTGTTCGCTTTCCTGGTCTCGTGGGACGAGGTGGTGCTCAGCGTGATGATGGCCAGCCCGACCCTGCAGACCCTGCCCGTGAAAATGTGGACCACCCTGCGCCAGGACCTGACGCCGGTGATCGCCGTCGCCTCGACGCTACTGATCGCCCTGTCGGTACTGGTCATGGTGGTCGCCGAAATCATTCGTCGCCGTAACCCCGTCAACGCCTAGGAGCTGGACATGAGTGCAGTGATCAAACAACAACAGGCCGTGCAGGCCGGCGACACCCTGGTCAGCCTGCGCGGCTTGAACCGTCACTATGGCGACTTCGCCGCGGTCGACAACATCGACCTGGACATCAAGGACGGTGAGTTCCTGACCTTCCTCGGCTCCAGCGGCTCGGGCAAGAGCACCACGCTGTCGATGCTGGCCGGGTTCGAGACGCCCAGCTCCGGCGAGATCCTGGTCGGCGGTCAGTCACTGGTGAATGTGCCGCCGCACAAGCGCGGGATCGGCATGGTGTTCCAGCGCTATTCGCTGTTTCCGCACCTGTCGGTACGCGACAACATTGCTTTCCCTCTGGACATCCGCAAACTGAGCCGCGCCGAACGCGACCGCAAGGTCGATGCGATGCTCAAGCTGGTGCAGCTGGAGGCCTTCGCCCACCGCCGCCCGGCGCAGCTGTCCGGTGGCCAGCAGCAAAGGGTGGCCATCGCCCGCGCGCTGGTCTACGAGCCGCGCATCCTGTTGATGGACGAGCCACTGGGCGCCTTGGACAAGAAGCTGCGCGAAGATCTGCAGGACGAATTGCGGCAGTTGCACCGACGCCTGGGCATCACCATCGTCTACGTGACCCATGATCAGGAAGAAGCCATGCGCCTGTCGCAGCGCATCGCCATCTTCAGCCACGGCAAGATCGTCGGACTGGGCAGCGGCTACGACCTCTACCAGAACCCGCCCAATGCCTTCGTCGCGTCGTTCCTGGGCAATTCCAACTTTCTCAAGCTGACCACCACCAGCAACGGTTCCGCCACCTTCGAAGGCGACAGCCTGGGCATGCGCCTGACCCCCGGTGCCAATGTCGGGCAGCAGGTGCTGCTGATGGTACGTCCGGAGAAGGCCCAGGCCCTGAGCGTTGCTCAGGCGGCAGAGCAACCGCTATTGCCAGGCTGGAACCAGATTCCGGCCACTGTCACCGAGACCCTGTTCCTGGGTGAAAGCCAGACCTGCAGCGTTGTCACCCGCGGCGGTACGGCGATGACGGTCAAAGCCTTGTCAGCGGCCGGTATGCCCCTGCAGGCCGGTGAGCAGGTCCAGGTGCGCTGGGCAGCGGCAGACGCTTGCGTGTACACGCACTGGGAAGACGGCGACCTGAACAAGGCGGCCGGCGCACACTGATCTGTCGACACACCCAGCAATCGCCGCAACGCAAAAGGCCCCGAACGATCGGGGCCTTTTTGCAACTGATCGCCGGGTAGCCAGCGCTACTTGGCGTATCCGGCCCGCAGTCGTTCGGCACGTTGCTGTTTGCGGGTCGCCAGGCAGTAGAACAGCGGACAGGTGACCACGATGCCCACCAGCCAGGACAGGTCCGCGCCTTCGACCAGATGGGCATAGGGACCGACATACAACGCGGTGTTGGCGAACGGCAACTGCACGGCGATGCCACAGGCGTAGGCGATGATCGCGTGCCAATTGAAGCGGCCGTACTGGCCGCCATCGGCTGCAAAGATCGACTCGATGTCGTAGTCGCCGTACTTGATCAAGTAGAAGTCGATCAGGTTGATCGAGGCCCACGGCACCAGTACCAGCAACAGGGCCAGGATCAAGCCGATGAAGTCCTGGATGAAGTCGCCCGACGCGCCCACCGCCACCACACAGCACCCGCTCAACACCAGCGCCGACAGCACGATGCGCACCTTCACACTCGGCGTCCAGTGGGCGATGAACGTCTGCACGGCGGTGACGATGGCCAGTACCGCACCGTACAGGTTCAGCGCGTTGTGGCTGATGATGTTGAGCAGGAACAGCAACATCAGCACGGGGCCCAGCACGCCGGTCGCCTGCTCAACCGCAGTCATCGCTTCGGTGCCTGGCGGGGTTGCCAGCACCACCACGGCGCCAAAGCTGAACGACAGGATGGTCCCCAGCGTGGCGCCGGCGTAGGTGGCCCAAAACGGCTTGGCGATGCCGATATCGCTGGGCAGGTAGCGGGAGTAGTCCGACACGTAGGGCGAAAAACTGACCTGCCAGATCACCCCCAGCGACACCGTGGCGATGAACCCTGCCAAGGTGAACCCGCCTCGGGTCAGGAAATCGACCGGCAGCGGCTGACTGAACACGAAAGCGAAGCCGGCGAGCAGCGCGCCGCCCATGACCCAGGTGCCGATCCGGTTCAAGGTGTGAATGAAGCGGTAGCCGAGCACGCCGATGGCGGTCGCGGCCAGGGCGCCGATGAGGCTGCCCAGAGGCAATGAAATCGGCTCGACCATGGCGTGGATCGATTTCCCGGCCAGCACGATGTTGGAGATGAAGAAACCGACGTAGATCAACGCGGCGAAGAACACGATCAACAGCGCGCCGAACCGACCGAATTGCCCGCGACTCTGGACCATCTGCGGTATGCCCAGCCTTGGCCCCTGCGCCGAGGACAGGGCAATGACCACACCCCCCAGGCAATGCCCCAACACGATGGCCAGCAACCCCCAGGCGAGATTGAGGTGGAAGACCTGGACCACCATGGCGCCGGTGACGATCGGCAACGGCGCGATGTTGGTGCTGAACCACAGCGTGAAGAGGTCACGAGCCCGCCCATGGCGCTCGGCGTGGGGGACCTGCTCGACGGTGTGGCTCTCGATCAATGGGTCTTGCGATGAACGCTCGGACATAGGTTTTCACTCGAGTCTGTTGTTGTTCTTGTAGGAATCCGGGTCACCAGGCGCAACCCGTTTCTGATAGACAAACCATATTACGGTATACCAAGAAAACGCAAGCGAGCGTCTGACCCCAACCTGTTTCAAAAGACCACCCGGACCGCGGCGCAGCTCTGAAAATGAGGGTTGCACAAACAATTCTTTGGTATACCATCAGACCAATAAATATTCGAACAAACCCGAGGTACCTTTGATGATCGATGCCGAAATCTACAAACAAGTCATGGGCTCGTTCCCCTCTGGCGTGACCGTGATCACCACGCTGGACGATCAAGGCCAGCTCGTGGGCATGACCGCCAGCGCCTTCAGTTCGCTGTCCATCGATCCGGCCCTCGTGTTGTTCTGCCCCAACTACAAGGCCGACTCCTATCCTCACCTGATTCACAGCAAGCGCTTCGCCATCCATCTGCTCTCCAGCGACCAGCAAGCCGAAGCCTACGCCTTCGCCAGCAAGGGCAAGAACAAGGCCGATGGCATCGCATGGAGCCTGAGCGCGCTGGGCAATCCGGTCCTCGACAACGCCATCGCGGTCATCGAGTGCGAACTGTGGCGGGAATACGAAGGCGGTGATCACGCGATCATGGTCGGCGCGGTCAAGAATCTGCTGGTGCCCAGCGCCCCGCAAACCCCGTTGGTCTATTGCCGAGGAAAAATGGGTGCCCTGCCCGCGTTCGCCTGACATATCCCACGCCATTGACTGTCCGGGCCACGGCACGCCCCTGGCCGGGACGAACCACCGCCAACAGATCCGAGGTAGGCAAGATGAAATTTTCGCTGTTCGTGCACATGGAGCGCTGGGACGAGAAGACCAGCCACCGCCAGCTTTTCGAAGACTTGACCGAACTGACCCTGATGGCCGAAGAAGGCGGGTTCAGCACGGTGTGGATCGGCGAGCACCACGCCATGGAGTACACCATTTCCCCCAGCCCCATGCCGCTGCTGGCCTACCTGGCCGGCAAGACCACGACCATTCACCTGGGCGCCGGCACCATCATTGCGCCGTTCTGGCACCCGCTGCGAGTTGCCGGCGAATGCGCTCTGCTGGACGTGATCAGCAACGGACGCATGGAAGTCGGCCTGGCTCGCGGCGCCTACCAGGTAGAGTTCGATCGCATGGCCGGTGGCATGCCCGCCAGCAGCGGCGGTAACGCACTGCGCGAGATGGTGCCAGTGGTGCGCAAGTTGTGGGAAGGCGACTACGCCCATGACGGCGATATCTGGAAATTTCCCACCTCCACCAGCGTGCCGAAGCCGGTCAGGACGCCACCGATGTGGATCGCTGCGCGCGACCCCGACTCGCACAACTTCGCGGTCGCCAATGGTTGCAACGTGATGGTCACGCCGCTGATGAAGGGCGACGAGGAAGTGGTCGATCTGAAGAACAAGTTCGAAGCGGCCCTGGCCAACAACCCAACCGTACCGCGCCCGCAATTGATGGTGCTGCGTCACACCCATGTTCACGGTAACGACGACCCCGAAGGCTGGAAGGTTGGCGCCACGGCGATCTCGCGGTTCTACCGCACCTTCGATGCCTGGTTCGGCAACAAGACCACCCCGGTCAACGGCTTCCTGGAACCCAGCCCGGAATCCAAGTTCGCCGAGCGCCCGGAGTTCGAACTGGAGAACATCCGCAAGAACACCATGATCGGCACACCCGAGCAGATCATCGCGCGCATCAAGCATTACCAGGAGTTGGGCGTCGACGAGTTCAGCTTCTGGTGCGACAACAGCCTGCCCCATGCCGAAAAGAAGAAATCGCTGGAGCTGTTCATCAATGAGGTGGTGCCGGCGTTCCGATAGCCTTGAAGCGTCAATGAAAGAACCGGGCACTTGCCCGGTTTTTTCATGAGTGACTGAAGCGAGAGGCGGCCTGCATTTCTTCGACAAGCACCTGCACAAGCCTCTGTGCAGGTAGCTCCCTGGCCAGCGGCGCACCCTGCCCCGCCCACTGTGCAGCAAAGTCGTGACAGCCCTTGGCGCTGGCCGCCCCATGCAAGGCTTTGGCAGCGTCGTAGGCCAGCGGATACTCGGCTGGCAGAGGAACCCTGTCGGCCCCGGACTCCAGGTACAGGCGATTCGGAATGCCCCGGGCCGGGCGGCCGGACAAGTAGCTGGTCACCCGGGTCTGATGGGCCTTCGGACCTTTCAATGCGTCTCGATGCTCTGGCGTTGCACAGGACTCCGGGCACAGGATGAACGCCGTTCCCAACTGACAGGCGCTGGCGCCAAGCATCATCGCTGCATTGATTCCAGCCCCCTCCATGATCCCGCCTGCAGCGATGACTGGCAGATCCACCGCTGCGACGATAATGCGCAACAACGCAAACAGCCCCATCTGCTGGTCTTTACCGAACGCATCATCGAACACGCCGCGATGCCCGCCGGCTTCATAGCCCTGCGCAACGATCGCCTGAGCCCCGGCCTGCTCAAGCTGCCGGGCTTCGGACAACGTGGTTGCACAACCCATGGTGTAGATGCCCGCCGACTTGAGTTCTTCGATCCACTGCGCAGGCGGCGCGCCGAAATGAAAGCTGACGACAGCGGGCTTCTCTTCGACGAGCATTTCAAGCATGGCGCGGTCGTCGACAAAGCTTTTGTAGATTTCCTTCAGGACCGTTGGCGGTACACCCTCGAACTCGGCAAACAAACTCGCAAGATACTTCAGCCACGCTTCGTTTCTGGCGTGATCGAACACCGCAGGGCGATGGCAGAACATATTGACGTTGAAGGGGTTGCCCGTCAGCGCCCTGGTCTGCCGAATCAGCTCACGCCCCTGCTCCGGCGTACTGGCGCCCAGACCGATGGAGCCCAATGCGCCAGCGTTGGAAACGGCCGCTGCCAATTGCGGCGTCGAGACACCTACCATCGGCGCTTGAACGATCGGATGCGTGATTCCCCACTCGGACAGCATGTCGGGTTTTGGCATTTTTCATCCTTCCTCTCGATTGGTCGTGCCGGCTAGCGAGCCGACCTGACCAGTACTAGGCCAGCTCTTCTGCAGGTCCGAAAAACTCATAATGCGCCTGGCCGTCCGGCACGCCCATTTCACGCAGGCTTCGCTTCATGAACGCCATGAACGGCTTGGGGCCCAGAAAATAGGCTTCGACGTCTCGGTCTTCGGGCATCCACTGTTTCAGCTGCTCTATCGAAGGCATGCCGACGGCATCGGGTTGTACTGCTGAATCGGCACTGGCTTCGTTATATACGATGTAGCCCTTGAACTGCGGAAAGCCTTGCGACCACTCGTAAAGCCGATCCTTGAACGCTTGAGCCTGGGCATTTCTTGCGTAGTGGATGAAGACGACTGGACGCTCACCTGCCTGCAGCGCGGTCTCGGCCATGGCGATCGTCGGCGTGATACCCACCCCGCCACTGATCAGCACCAATGGCTTGGTACCTTCTGCCAGCGTGAAGTTGCCCGACGGTGGAAACAACTCGAGCACCGATCCGGCGATGACCTGGTCGTGCAGATAATTGGAGGCCACGCCAGTGGGCTCGCGCTTCACACTGATGCGCAGTCCCACCCCTGAGGATGGCGCAGACAGCGAGTAACTGCGACGGCACTCGGTCCCCTCGATGTTCAGACGCAGGCTGATGTATTGCCCCGGTTTGTGCGCGATGACCGGTTTGCCATCGACCGGCTCCAGGTAAAACGACGTGATCTCACTGCTTTCAGGCACTTTGCAGGCGACCCGGAACAAGCGCCCACCGCGCCACCCGCCCGGTGCTGCGGCAACGTTTTCGTACACCTGTTCTTCGGCACCGATCAGCAGGTCGGCGAGCTGTTGATAGGCTGCCCCCCACGCGGCTATCACTTCATCGGTGGCGATGTCTTCACCCAGCACTTCACGAATCGCGCGCAACAGGCAGGCACCCACGATCGGGTAGTGCTCCGGAAGGATTTGCAGCGCGACGTGCTTGTTGACGATCTGGCTTGCCAGCGGTCCCAGGTTTTCCAGGCGGTCGATATTGCGGGCATACATCAGCACGCCGTTGGCGAGCGCCCGAGGTTGCGATCCGCTCGCCTGATGCGCTTGGTTGAACAACGGTCTAACCTCTGGATGACCGTCGAGCATGATGGTGTAGAAATGGGTCGCCAATGCCTCACCCCCCGTTTCCAGGAGCGGGATGGTTGCCTTGATGATGTCGCGCTGAGCTTGAGTGAGCACGTGAACTCCGGATGCAGATTAGTGATATCGTCATAGCAACCGTCATGCCATCAAAAAACCCCAGTGAAATCAGGCTACCACTGGTTTTCGAGAGTCGTTTCGACTCGGTTAAAAAGACTCAAACATGAAAGATAAGGTCATTTCGACTCAGTCATCACGCGCGCTCCGGGCGCTTCTACCCCTGCTGGGCGACCTCACGGCCGAGATCAGCGCAGAACACCGTTACCAGCGTGTGCTCGATGCGCTACGGGAGCTGGTGCCGACCGATGCCGTAGCCATCCTGCGTCTTGACGATCACGTGCTGATCCCCGAGGCCGCCCATGGACTGGCGGTCGATGCCATGGCCCGACGGTACCCGGTGGACAGCCACCCGCGCTTGAAAGCGATCATCGAGGCGCCGGGCGCGATACTCTTTCCGCCCGACTGCCCATATCCGGACCCCTACGATGGCCTTATCGGCGCCAGCACGTTGCCGGTGCACGACTGCATGGGCTGCGCCCTGCGCATCAACGAAAAGATCTGGGGTGTCCTGACCCTGGACGCGTTGAAGGTGGGTCAATTCTCCGCAGACGATCTGCAGACAGTGGAAACGTTCGCGCGCCTGGCTGCCGCCACCGTGGTGGCCGCCGGGCATTTCGACCAACTGATGCGCGCCCTCGAGGGTGAACGCAAGCGCGCCGATGCCTACCGACTGGCCCACCAGGGCGGGCCTCAGCGCATGATCGGCACCAGCGAGGCATTCAAACAGTTGCTGGGGGAAATCGACCTGGTGGCACCCAGTGAGCTGACCGTTCTCATTACCGGTGAAACGGGGGTTGGCAAAGAGCTGGTGGCGCGTCGGCTCCACAGCCACTCTCACCGCGCCGACAAGCCGATGATCAGCGTCAACTGCGCCGCCTTGCCGGAACACCTTGTCGAAAGCGAACTGTTCGGGCACGTCAAAGGCGCGTTTTCAGGCGCCGTCGAGAATCGCCTGGGCAAATTCGAGATGGCCAGTGGGGGCACCCTGTTCCTCGACGAGATCGGCGAACTGCCGCTGTCGGTGCAGGCCAAGCTGCTCCGGGTGCTGCAAGGCGGTGATGTACAGCGCGTAGGCTCCGACCGCTCCCATGTGGTCGATATCCGGCTGCTGGCCGCGAGCAACCGAGACCTGGCTGAAGAGGTTCGAACCGGCCGCTTTCGCGCCGACCTCTATCATCGCCTGACGGTGTATCCGCTGCGCGTGCCGCCGCTGCGGGAGCGCAAGGAGGACATTCTTCTGCTGGCCGGCGCGTTCGCCGAAGAAAACCGGTACCGCATGGCACTGCCCCCGGTCAGGTTCGCCGCCCCCGCCAAACAGGCCCTCGGTCACTACGCTTGGCCCGGCAATGTTCGCGAGTTGGAACACCAGATCGCCAGGGCCGTGCTGAAGGCGAAAAAGCGGGTTTCAGGTTCAGCCCGTAAAGACATGCTCGTCCTGATGGCAGACGACTTCGACCTGCCGGCGGCGAAAACAGTGGAAGCAGAACTCCCTGAGTCGCCGGACCCCACTCGGTCTGCGCCTGTCGACTACAAGGCCGCCGTGGATGATTACAAGAGAGAGCTTCTGGAAGGCGCATTGATCCAGCATCGAGGCAATGTCACTGCCGCCGCCAGGAGCCTTGGCCTGGACCGAGCCAATCTGGCAAGGCTTGCAGCACGGCTTGGTGTCAGGGTTCAGCGCGTGTAGGCACAAGCTTCAATCCGTGCTCATTGCTGAGCATCGATCAAGGTATAGCCAGCTCATGTTGGTGCTGTGCATTAACTGAACTTGACAAGACTTCCTCATCAAATCAGAGATTTAGTAAAAATTGAGAACCGACTCCGGAGCCTGGAGAAACAACTCGATGCAAAACAAAAAAACGAATCGCCGACTCGTACCCTATAAACACCAACGCAGCAATAAATTCAGCAGCCTTCATCAATAGTAACGGCGCCCCAGGCTCAAAACCGGATCGCCCCTCATTGCTCGTTATGGTTAATCAGATAATGTCGCCCTTTCAAAAAAGCGTGTTCCTTATAGCTGTCATGGCGCTGATCTGGGGCGCTGGCTTGCCGGTTTCAAAGGTTGGTGTTCAGGCCTTGGGCGCTTGGCCATTCCGATTGGCATGCGCTTTTATCAGTGTTCTTTTCCTCTACGCCGTATTTTGGAAACCTGTGAATGCCCTCAGCACCACCTTAGACGCCATGCTTTATCTAAAGCTTTTCATTATTGCAATTCCAAACGTTTTTCTCGTTCCGGTTTTAAACAACATAGCATTGGAGCGCCTAAGCATTTCCGACTCCACTTCCCTAATCTATACAATGCCTTGCTTTACCTCTTTTTTTGCGATGATACTTAATCGTAAACTCGATGGTTTTTCCATTGCTTCACTGACGTTCTGCTCAATAGGCATCTGGTTGATTATCGGAAAACTTGAATTTTCTTCAAGCCACTTGATCATCCTGTCAAGCGCCGTATCCTGGTCGATCGGCTCCCTCATCGCCCAGCGATTGAAGACTGATATAGATTTTCGGGTGAAAGTATTCTGGCAGGTCACCTTCGGTTGCTTTTGCACCTTCCTGGTGTCGCCGCTATTTCTAGATTGGCCTACCGAAATCATGGCATTTCCTGGAAGCTTGTCGTTATCTGCTGCTGCGGCGATTTTGTTTATGGGCATCGTTGGGGGCGCGATCGTTTTTTATATCTGGTTCTACCTGATCAAACTTCAGAGCGCCGAATACGCAAGCTACGCGACTTTATTTTCACCTGTCATTTCTGTCGTGTTGGCCATGACCTATTTTGGTGAAAAACCTTCAGCCAGCACAATCATTGGCTTTGCCCTCATTCTTGCCAGCGCGTTGATCGTGAATATCGTGCGGCCTGCATGGGTTTCAAGGAAATCTCCGGAGACCGCATGACGTGTTCCGATCAAGTTATTGGACAGATCAACCAACACTTTGAGTCTGTGACGCATCGCGCCGATGACGACGTAGCAACGCTCAGCCCCGACGGCGGAACACTCACCCCCTGACCGTCCACAACTGCTCGATCTGCGTCGTATAGCTCTGACTCATCATCTCCCGACGCATGCCCCAGTCCGGGTTGGTCGGCACAGCCGCCGGACGCAAAGTCCCCCTGCCCCAGCGACCGTTGACCGCGTCGAGCACCTGCATCAGGCGCTCGGCGCTGGCCGGTTGGGCGCTGGCGAACAAGTCGTCGGTGAACTCGCCGCGCTGGCACAGGCCCAGCAGGAGTATTTCGGCCTTGCTGTAGGTGAAGCCGCTGCGAAAGATGAATTCCAGGCCCTGCACCGCTGCCTTGGTCAACAGGCGCACATCGTCGGTGGGGTACGGCAGTTGTACCACCACGCCGTTGGCGTACTTGGCTTCCAGCGGGTTGAGCATGCCGGTGCGGATGCTCACACGCAGCTGCCGACACAGCGAACGTTGCGCACGCAGCTTCTCCGAGGCCCGCATCACATAGCTGGCCACCGCCTCGCGGATCGGGGCGATCTCGGTCAGGCGCTTGCCGAACATCCGGCTGCAGCAGATTTCCTGCTTGGGCGGATCGGGGTCTTCAAGTTCCAGGCACGGTGTGCCGCCCAGTTCGCGGGCGGTCTTTTCGATCACCACGCTGAAGCGGCTGCGCAACAAGGCCGGATCGGCGCAGCTCAGGTCCCAGGCGGTGGCGATGTTCATGCCCTGCAGGTGTGCGCTCATCTTGCGGCCGATGCCCCAGACGTCGCTCACCGGGGTGACCTTCAACAGGCGATCGCGGCGACCGGCTTCGCGCAGGTCCAGCACCCCGCCCAGCTGTTTGTGCCACTTCTTCGCGGCATGGTTGGCCAGTTTGGCCAAGGTCTTGGTGCCGGCAATCCCCACCCCCACCGGTATGCCGGTGCGTCGGTAGACCTGTTCACGAATGTCGCGGCCCAGTGCGTCCAGGTCCTGGTGCATGCCGGTGAGGTCGGCGAACGCTTCGTCGATGCTGTAGACCTCCAGCGCGGGCACCATGGACTCGATGATGCACATCACCCGTTCGCTGATGTCGCCGTACAGCGCGTAGTTGGAGGAAAACGCCACGATGCCGTGCTGGCGCAGCAAGTCCTTGATCTGGAAATACGGCGACGCCATCTTCACCAGCGCCTTGGCCTCGGCCGATCGGGCAATCACGCAGCCGTCGTTGTTGGATAGCACCACGATCGGCGTCTTGGCCAGATCCGGACGAAACACCCGTTCGCAACTGGCGTAGAAGCTGTTGCAGTCGATCAGCGCGAAGACCGGTTCATTCCTTTTCATGGGCACGTACGCTGAAGGTCACCACGCCCCAGATCAACAGCTCGTCGCCTTCCATGATGTAGCGCGGCGGGTACTCGCGATTGGCCGACTTGAGAATCACCTCGCGACCACGCTTGTGCAGGCGCTTGCACATGGGTTCGCTGTTCACCGCGGCAATGACGACATGGCCATGTTCGGCCTCGATCGAGCGGTCCACGATCACCAGGTCGCCGCAGAAGATCCCCGCGCCCTGCATGCTGTCGCCCTGGATGCGCACCAGGTAGATGTGCGGTGCGCGGATCTCCAGCAGTTCATCCAGCGAAATGCGCTGCTCCATATGGTCGGCGGCGGGCGAGGGAAAACCGGCCGGGACCTTGAAGGAATACAGCGGATGCGCGGTGCTGCCCGGAGCGAGCGGGCCAAGAATAGTGATCATGGGATTGCCTGGTATTGATACTGTACGAATATACAGTTAACTTTGTACGACCTTGGAGGTCAACAAGAGACCGCGACAATCTGACGGAGAACACCATGTGTGGTCGCTACTCGATGTACGAAGCGATGGACGTCTATCTGCGTGAATTGGCCCCGCGTCAGCAGGTCATCCGTTATGTCGACCCGCAGCCGCAGGCGCGCTACAACATCGCGCCGACGCAGCGGGCCATGGTGTTGCAGGGCACCGAGCAGGGCCTGTCGATCGATTCGGTGAAATGGGGCTGGGCGCCGTTCTGGGCCCAGGGCAAGCGCCCGGCCCCAATCAACGCGCGGGTCGAGACGGTCGCGACCGGAAAGTTCTTCAAGCAGCTGTGGCCCAATGGGCGCGTGCTGATACCGGCCAACGGCTGGTATGAGTGGGTCAAGGACGCCGGTGACCCGAAGAAGAAACAACCCTGGTTCATTCATCTTGCGGACGACAAGCCGATGTTCTTCGCCGCCCTCGCCCAGGTCACGCCGGGGCTTGAGCCCTGTGAAGGCGATGGTTTCGTGATCATCACCGATGCCAGCAATGAAGGCATGGTCGACATCCACGACCGCCGCCCGGTAGTGCTGGCACCGGAGCAGGCACAGGAGTGGCTGGAAGCCGACCTGAGCGCCGAGCGCAGCATCGAGATCGCCCAACACGAAGGCCGGCCGGTAGCCGACTTTCGATGGCACGCGGTGGGCAAGGCGGTTGGCAATGTGCGCAATCAGGGCGCCGAATTGATTGCGCCGATCGATGAGGCGTCCTGAAGCCGCACTCGCCACCCGCTGAACTCAGCCGATGAGGTTGACCGACGAACCGGGTTCGAGCTGTTCAGCGCCCAGCGCGTGGATCAAGGTGATCGCCTGGGTCGACAGCGCACGCAGGTGCACGGTGATCACTTCATCGACCCGCGTCACGTCCACCCATTGCCCATGAAACTGCACGGCGAGGCTGACGTCGCCCAGGCCGGGCGGTGGTGCCGGGAACACCCGCAACCCTTCCACCGCCGCAGACACGCCCAGGTAATGCCGCTGCATCACGTCCAGCGCACCGGACATGGCCGCCAGGTGCACGCCCTCGCGGACTCCGCTGTCGGACTTGGCGTCCAGATCCGTGCGCAGGCAATGCTGGTAGTACGTCCATGAAGCGTCGCTGTCGGTGTGGGCCAGCGCACCGGCGCAGACGGTTTTCGACAGGCTGGATTCGTGGAAGACGTGGCCCAGGTGGTAGTCCATTGTCCGCCGCGCGATGTCGCTGTCGAATGGGTAGCGCAAGCGGTCGAACAGCGCCTGCAACTGATCCTGTGACAGCAAATAGAACAGCATCAGGGTGTCGGCCTGCTTGCTCACCTGATAGTGGTCGCAGTGATCGCCCCGGGCTTCGAGCATCCAGTCCAGGCGCGGATTGTCTTCGCGCTTCCACTCGTCCGGCGCAGGCTGCAGCCTGTCGAAGCCCTCGAACTGGTCGAGTACGCCATCGGCGGTGAACGGCAGGAACATGTTGCGGCTGACATGCTCCCAGTGCGATGCCTCGTCGGGGCGCAGCGCCAGGCGCTCGACGAGGTCCTCGCGCAGGACGGTGGGCAACCGCTGTAGCACGTCCAGCGCGCGGCATAGGGTCCAGACGGCCATCAGGTTGGTGTAGGCGTTGTTGTCCAGGCCCGGTTGTTCGGCATGGGGGTAGGCGTTGTGGTACTCGTCGGGACCGATCACACCTTCGATGACATAGCGTTGCCGAGACTCGTCATAGCGAGCCACGCTGGCCCAGTAACGCGCGACTTCGATGATCAGATCACCGATCTTGCCGGCCAGTTGCTGCTCGTCGCCGGTCGCCAGGTAGAGCGTCCAGGCGTCGTAGGCCACGGCCGAGCCGATGTGGCGCTGCAAGTGCGTGGGGTCGGGCACCCAGTGGCCGGAAAGCGGGTAGTATTGGAACGGCTGGGTCTGCTCTTCGCCGTCGTGGGCGCTGCGCCAGGGAAACATGGCACCGCCGTAGCCCAATCGGGCCGCTCGGCGCCGCGCGGCCGGCAGGCGTGTGTGGCGGTAGTCGAGCAATGAACTGGCCAGTTCCGGACGGTGCGTGGCGAACAGCGGAAAGGCGAACAATTCGTCCCAGAACACTTGGCCGAAATAGCCTTCCTGCCAGCCGCGCGCCGGAAAGCCCAGGTCACGGCCGATGCTCAACGGCGACACCGTTTGCTGGATATGCCATCCGGCGAACTGCAGTGGATGATCCACTGCCGGATCGGCCACGCGCATGCGTCCGTATTCCCAGGTGTCTTGCCATGCCTGTTGGTGGGCGGTCAGTAACGCTGCATAGGGGGCGTCGGGCAGTGCCGCCATGCTGCTGGACAGCCCATGGAATTCGTCATCGACCTGCACGATGACGCGCTTTTCCAGTACCAGCGGGCCTTGCTCGGGCCATTCCACCGTACCCTCCTGCACCAGGCGATCGTCCACCACCTGACCCTGCCACTGGCACGGCGCTACGGTCTGCACGGCCACTGCCACCTTGCGCGAAGGGTCCTCAAGGGTCGCCACCACCCCTGCCCGGCCGTCGGGCAGGTGCTCCCAGCGATGACTGCGCAGGCGTCGGCCTTCGTAGTCGCGGTCGCGCTCGATCAGGTAGTTGCCGCGGCTGTTGTCCAGCGTCGCACGCACACGCAGGCCGGTCAGTGGTGTCTGCGCGTGCAGCTCCCAGCGCAGCACCGCCAGTTGCGCATTGGCCAGGCTGACGAAGCGGGTCTCTATCAGCTCGACCGGTGTTCCGCCCAGCAGGAACGACAGCCGACGGGTCAGTACACCGCGCTGCATGTCGACGTGCTGGTGATAGCTGCGCAAGGTGTCTTCGGCAAGCTCGAACCATGGCTGCTCGTTCAACGAAAAGGTCAGGCCGAAGGGATCGGGCAGATTGACCAAGGCTGCAATATGGGTCGTGGTGCCGTTGACCTGGCGCGCGGCATCGTCGTACCAGCCTGCACGGTAGAGACCGGGGTAATGCCCCTCTGGACGCGGCACGGCGCAGGCTTCGGGCGAACACGCACGCCACGAGATCACGCCGTTGGCCAAAGTGAACAGCGCTTCGCGGCGCTGCTCGTCGTCGAGTTCGAAATGGTCGAAAGCCAGTGAGTGGGTCGCTCGATCCGTCATCGGCGTGGTCCACGGGCGTGCAGCAGGGAAACAGCGGTAACCGGCGTGGGCGTCATGCAAGGATTCCTCGAGTGTGCAGGCGTCGATAGTCATCAATGCAGACCCATGCCACCGCTCTGGGTTCGGCCTCCTGGGGGGTGCGCAGTGGTTACAGCATGTAACTCTGGTAGAACGCCAAGGTCGCCTGATTCTTGTGCTTGGCTTCGAACATGATGTCGAAGCGCTCGAGAAACTGCAGGGCGTAGCGGTTGGTCCAGTGGTTCCACATCAGTTCGCTGTGGCCATAGAGATCACGCTTGGAAACCACCTGCAGCAGCGCTTCCATCTCCAGCTTCTGCTCGGCGGTAAAGCCCAGTTCCTGAAGGCGCTCCTGGGGCTGCGAGTAATGCATGACCGGCCGCACGCCGCGCCAGCTGTCGATGATGCGATCCACACGGGGATCGTCCACGGCGATGTAGTCGTTCTCGTTGATCCAGCAGTGGTGGATATCCAGCACCACCGGTGCCAGGTCGGCCAGTTGCAGGCAATCGTCGACGCCGTAGGTTTTCTCTTCGTTCTCGAAGGTGATGCAGCGGCGTGCCACCTCCGACAAACGCGGCCAGATGGCGCGGATGCCCTCGGCGCCGAGGCGGCCGGCAATGTGCACGTTGCACTTGAAGTCCTGGAACTGCACGCCGTAGCCCATCATGCGGATCATGTCGGCGTGGTACTCGAATTCCGCCAGGCTGTTTTCCACCACCGGGGGTTTGTCCGAACCCAGCACGCAGAACTGGCCAGGGTGGAAAGACAGACGGATGCCGGCACTGCGCGCGCGATCGCCCATCTGCGCGAAACGCTTGGCCAACCAGGCCTGACGCTCGGGCTGCTGGTAGAACGCTGCCACCTGCGGATGACTGTAGAACGGCAGCAGGTCGCTGCTCAGGCGCAGCATGCGCAGGGCTTCGGGCAGCTGCGCTACGTAATCGAGCAATTGCAGCTGCGCTTGCAGGTTGTGGGTGATCACTTCCTGAAGCTTCTCGTGGGCCACCTGGGTGGCGACGCTGTTCATCCAGCGCAGGGTGGTGGTGCGTGGGTTGTAGGCGCCTTCGATGAGCTTCAGTTCGGCCAGGGTCAGGGCGCGAATCGAATGTCGGTATTGGCAGGCGAAGCCGATGCGAGGGGTGTTCATGGGTGTGAAGGCCTGGTGTTCAGGTAGGTAGCCGATAGACCACTGCGGTGTCTATTCCTCTCGTCGAACATCCCCGCAGGCAGGCAAATTGACAGACGCCCTGCGCCGCTCTTAATCTGTAGCCAATAGATTGTAAATTGGTCATACCAATTCAGATTCGCTGCTGGCAGACCTCCAACAACAATCGGGGAACCCGCAACCATGCCGATGACACCTGTGGCCCAGCCTGCCCTCCCTGTGCGGGAGATGACGCGCCCATGATCATTTCCGCTTCCACCGACTACCGCGCCGCCGCGCAACGTCGCCTGCCGCCCTTTCTGTTCCATTACATCGATGGCGGCGCTTACGCCGAGCACACGCTCAGGCGCAACGTCAGCGACTTGGCCGATATCGCCCTGCGTCAGCGGGTGCTGCGCAACATGTCCGAGTTGAGTCTGGAAACGCAGTTGTTCGGTGAAACCCTGGCCATGCCGGTGGCGCTCGCGCCGATCGGTCTGTGTGGCATGTTTGCCCGTCGTGGCGAGGTGCAGGCGGCCAAGGCGGCGGATGCCAAAGGCATTCCATTCACGCTGTCGACGGTGTCGGTCTGCCCGATCGAGGAAGTTGCGCCAGCCATTTCGCGGCCGATGTGGTTTCAGCTGTACGTGCTCAAGGATCGCGGTTTCATGAAGAACGCCCTGGAGCGCGCTCGCGCCGCCGGGGTCAAGACGCTGATTTTCACCGTCGACATGCCGGTGCCCGGCGCACGCTACCGGGATGCGCACTCGGGCATGAGTGGCGCCAACGGCCCGATGCGGCGCATGTGGCAAGCGGTGACGCACCCGGCCTGGGCCTGGGATGTGGGCCTGCATGGCCGACCACATGATTTGGGCAATATCTCTACCTACCGTGGCAACCCCACCGGGCTTGCCGACTACATCGGCTGGCTGGGCAGCAATTTCGATCCGTCGATTTCCTGGAAGGACCTGGAGTGGATCCGCGAATTCTGGGATGGACCGATGATTATCAAGGGCATTCTCGACCCCGAGGACGCTCGCGATGCCGTGAGTTTCGGTGCCGATGGCATCGTCGTCTCCAACCACGGCGGACGCCAGCTCGACGGCGTGCTGTCCAGCGCCCGAGCCCTGCCTGCAATCGCCGATGCGGTGAAGGGCGATCTGGCGATACTGGCCGACTCGGGTATCCGCAGCGGGCTGGATGTTGTGCGCATGATCGCGCTGGGTGCCGATACGGTGCTGTTGGGCCGCGCCTTCATCTATGCCCTGGCGGTGGCTGGCGGTGCCGGCGTGAGCAATCTGCTGAATCTGATCGAAAAGGAAATGCGCGTGGCCATGGTGTTGACCGGGGCCAAATCCATTGCCGAGATCGGCTCGGATTCGCTGGTGCGTTGAGCGTTCGGTTCAGGGCAGCAGGTCGATCAGTTGCGGTTGCAGGGCGTGGGGTTGCACGTCGAGCACGACCAGGGTGACCGGCAGCTTGAAGCGGCGGCGGCCGGCGCTGCCGGGGTTGATGTACAGGCACTCGCCGCGCCATTGGATCAGCGGCTTGTGCGAATGGCCAGTAATGACCAGGCGGGTGTCGCTGCGCAATGCAGCGGGTACGTCGGCCATGTCGTGGATGAGCAAGGTGGGCCAGCCTTCGAGGTCGAAATGCAGCACATCCGCCACCGAATCGGCCCATGGCATGCCGACATCGTTGTTGCCCGAAACCACCTGCACCGGAGCGATGGCAGACAGGTGCTGGACGATGTCACCCTTGCCGATGTCGCCGGCATGAATGATCCGTTCACAGCCCTGCAGCGCTGCCACGGCCTCGGGCCGCAGCAGGCCATGGGTGTCGGAAATGATGCCTACTTTCACGGCGTGGTTCCCTGTGTGCGTGGTGCAGATCTGGACTGCCTTGCACAGGGGTGGGTTCCATGCTGCCACATTGGATCGGCGTCCATGTATGGTCGCGGGCTGCTTTCGTTAAGAACACCGCAGTGTTTCAGGTAGTGTGCGGTGAAGCCTTCGCGGGCAGAGCCCGCTCCCACAGTGTGGGAGTGAATTTTGTGGGAGCGGGTCTCTGCCCGCGAAGTGACTCCGCATCGCTGCCTTCGCGGGCGGCCCGTTCTCACATCAAATCGGCTGCTACTTGGCGGTGATCACCGCCAGTTTGGTGATGCCTGCCTTTTCGATGGAGGCCATGGCGCGGGCCACTTCGCCGTAGTTGACGCCGTCGTCTGCCTGCAGCTGTACGCGCACATCCGGGTCTTTCTGCCTGGCGGTCTGCAGGTTGGTCTGGAGCAGGTCCGGCTGGATTTCGTCCTTGTTGATGAACAGCTTGCCCTGCCCGTCGATGCTCACCACCAGCGGGTCCTTCTGCTCGGCAGGCGCCACGGCTTCGGTCTTGGGCAGGTTGATCGGGATCGAATTGGTCAGCAACGGCGCGGTGACGATGAACACCACCAACAGCACCAGCATGACGTCTACCAGAGGCGTCACGTTGATCTCGCTGAGCACCTCGTCCGTGTCTTGAGTGGAAAAGGCCATGTCAGGACGCCTCCTTCACTTTGTGGCCCGAAGCCGCAGCACCGCTGCGAGTCAGGGCCGGATGTTGCAGGACACGGAAGGAATGCTTCTGCGCCAGGCTATAAAAGTCGTGGGCGAAATCGTCGAGGTCGGCGGCGGTCAGTTTCAGGCGACGCAGGAAATAGTTGTAGACCAGCACCGCCGGCACCGCGACGGCGATCCCCACGCCAGTGGCCACCAGCGCCGCGCCTATGGGACCCGCCACTGTCTCCAGGCTGGCCGAGCCGGCCGCGCTGATGCCCTTGAGCGCCGACATGATCCCCCAGACCGTCCCGAACAGGCCGATGAACGGCGAGGTACTGCCGATACTGGCCAGCACCGCCAGGCCCGTTTCCAACGAGCGTCGCTCACGTACGATCTGCTGGCGCAGGGCGCGCTCGAGGCGATCCTGATGATTGATCGACTGGCTCAGATCGGTTTGCGCCTGTTCGTTGACCTGAATGGCCGCGTAGCCCGACTGCGCGACCCGGGCCGCTGCACCGGGTTGTTCCTGGGCCAAATGGGCCGCCGAATCAAGGCTCGATGCCGCCCAGAACTGCTTGTGAAACTTGCGATCCTGCCCTTTGAGCCGAGCGAACTGCAGGCCTTTGAGCAATGCCAGCCCCCAAGTGGCAACGGAAAACAGGATGAGCAGCCAGATGACCGAGTGCTCGACGGAAGTGAAGGGAGATTCTGTCAGAAGGTTCATGGTGAGGCTCTCTGTAGCAAGGCGTTGGGTGGTGCGATGCGCCTTTTGTCAGGTAGCCCGCTTCATGCAGCAAAAAAGTCGATCAGCGCAATTTGAAATCGATCGGTACGCTGACCCAACCGTCGACCGGGTCGGCACCCCGTTTGGCCGGAACGAAGCTCCAGCGTTTCACTGCTGCCAGTGCGGCATCATCGAGCTGACTGCGACCGCTGCTGGTCTGCACCTGGATTTCGCTGGGCTTGCCGTTGGCCAGCACGTGAACCCGCAACAGCACGGTCCCTTCCCAGTTGCGACGCATGGCCAGGGCGGGATATTCGGGCGCCGGATTGTGCAGGTAGCCGGCATTGGCCGAGGCCGGTGTCAGCGGTTGCGGCGCAGGCGGTGCCGGGGGTGCAGGCGGCGTGGGCGGCGTCGGTGCGGCCACGGGTTGCGGCGGCGCGGGCGGTTGCACGACCGGTTTGGCCACCGGCTTGGGCACCGGCTTCTTGACCACCGGCTGAGGCTTTGGCTTGGGCGGTGGCGGTGGTGCTGGCTTGGCCGCCAGTTCATCCTCAATAGGCGGTGGCGGTTCGACAACCGGCGCGACCGGCTCGGGCGGCGGCGGTGGCGTCTCTACCACCGGCGGTGGCGCGGGCTGGGAAAATTCGATCGTCATGGGTGGAATTTCTGGCGGCACTGTCGGCAATACCGGTGTTGGCGTCTGACTGATCCAGTAGATCACCGCACCATGCAGCACCAGCGCGAACACGCCCAGCAATGCCGCCTCGCGGCGACCGAGGATCCGTTTGGGCGCACGTTGCAGGCGCAGCTCGCCCAAGGGTTCGCGGAACACCCGGCCCAGGTCGAGCAATTCGCCGGGTACCGGATGCCACCGCACCTCCAGGGCGGCCTTGAGGTTGTTCATCAGTTGCTCCTGTTGACGGGTGATCGTGAAGAAGCGAGTCCAATCGGCCTCTTCGGCGGGCGAATGATGTTCAAACTCCGCTAGTTCGAAAAGTAATTGTTTGTTATTCCAAGCTTTCAATCCGGCATAAGGCGCAATGCGGGGTTGGCTTATTTGTAATTGCTGTTGGCCTATGAACACTTGGCCAACTTGACTGTTGCTCAGGCAACACTGAACAGGCCGAAGCATCGCGATTTTATTCAATCAAATGATCGGGTTGCAGCTTTCGCGTAATGCGGCGCACGGTGGATCAATGGCGATGCGCAGCGCGTGCTCATTGCGCGACACGACATAAGCTAATGCTCATAAGGTATTTAACGATCGTTTTTTATATCCATTAGTATCGCCTTCATTCCGTGTTTACCGCTCGATTCCTTTCTTTTTCTCCGCACCTTGAAGGCGCCGCCATGCAGCTTTTGACACTTCCCCCATCGCCCGCCCTCGCCACCTCCATCCGCGCCACTGCCCAGGTGTTCGAAGACCCGAAATCCAAGGCGTTGCTGGCCCATCTCGAACAGGTCGCGCCCAGCGAAGCCAGTGTGTTGATCATCGGCGAAACCGGCACTGGCAAGGAGTTGGTCGCGCGCCATATCCACAACCTCAGTGCAAGACGCAACAAGCCGTTCGTGGCCGTCAACTGCGGTGCGTTTTCCGAGTCTTTGGTCGAAGCCGAATTGTTCGGCCACGAAAAAGGCGCGTTCACCGGCGCCCTGGCGGCCAAGGCCGGGTGGTTCGAGGAGGCCAACGGCGGGACCTTGTTTCTCGATGAGATCGGCGACCTGCCGATGCCCATTCAGGTCAAGCTGCTGCGCGTGCTGCAGGAGCGCGAAGTGGTGCGCCTGGGTTCGCGCAAGAGCATTCCGATCAATGTGCGGGTATTGGCGGCAACCAATGTCTTGCTGGAGAAGGCGATCAATGCCGGCCATTTCCGCGAAGACCTCTATTACCGGCTGGATGTGGTCAGTCTGGAACTGGTGCCGCTGCGCGAACGGCCTGGCGATATCATTCCCCTGACCCGGCATTTCCTCGAGGTGTATTGCAAACGCCTGGGTTACGAACGCACCACATTGTCGGCCGACGCCGAGCACAAGCTGCGCCACTACAGCTGGCCGGGCAACATTCGCGAACTGGAAAACGTCATTCATCACACCTTGCTGATCTGCCGCAACGGCGTGATCGAGCGCGATGACCTGCGCCTGTCGAACATGCGCATCGAGCGCGCCGATGACAGTCCGGCGGTGGACGATTCGGTGGAGGCATCACTGGATCGGCTGTTCCAAAGGCTGTTCGACGAGCAGGTCGGCGATCTGCACGAGAAGGTCGAGGATGCCCTGCTGCGTTCGGCCTATCGGTTCAGCCATTGCAACCAGGTGCACACCGCCAACCTGCTCGGTCTGAGCCGCAACGTCACCCGCACGCGGCTGATCAAGATGGGCGAGCTGGCGGTGAACAAAAGGCGCTCGGTGGCGGATCAACCGGAGGTGCGGGCTCTCCGGTTGTCGATCTGAGGGTTTTGTAGGGACCGTGTGATAAGTGAATGACTGGGCAGACGCGAACCTGTGGGAGCGGGCTCTGCCCGCGAAGAACCCACCGCGGTATTCCTGAAACACCGCAGCGATTTCTTCGCGGGCAGAGACCCGCTCCCACAGGGGGGGGGGGGTTGTGAAGGCGCTCAAAAAAGCCCGGAGGTCGGGGGCGGTGTGCCTTTGAGCTGCCAGGTGCCCACTGCTGCGGCTTTCCAGTCGCGGGGGTTGTGATTGGCTACGGTGCGGGCGTTGCGCCAGTGCCGGTCCAGGTTATGGCCGCGCCCGGTCGTGGAGGCGCCGCCTACATCGAACACCCGTTCCGCCGCCTTGAGCGCGCATTCGGCGGCGATGTATTGCGCCTGCGCCACCTCGATCGCGGCCTCGTCCACCGCTGCCGGATCGAGCCCCGCCGCCCAGGCGCGATCGATCGCTTCGGCGGCCTTGAGTACCACCGCCTCTGCGGTATAGGCACGCGCCGAAATCTCGCCCACGCTCAACGCCACATAAGGATCATCCACCGACTGCTCGGCGCTGCTGTGCTTGATCGGACGCGCATGATGGCGTGCGAACGCCACTGCATCGTTCAACGCATTGCGGGCGATTCCGGCCTGCACCGACGCCAGGAACACCTGCAGGAATGGCGTCACCAGTGTGCGCTTGCCCTCTTCCACCGTGCGCGTGCGCACCTCGTGGGCATAGACCTGCACGTTGTCCAGCCGCGTCGTGCCACTGGCGGTCAGGCGCTGGCCCATGGCATCGAAATCATCCAGCAGCACCAGCCCTTCGCGGTCGCGGGGCAGAATGAACGACAGCGGCTGGTCGTGCTCGTCCAGCGCCACCGCGCTGATCCAGTCGGCGTACAGCGAGCCGGTGCTGTAGAACTTGCTGCCATTAGCCCGGTAGTGATCACCTTCGCGCACGATGCGGGCGCTGATGGCACCGTTGGCACCGCCGACTTCCCAACCGGCGTTGCCCAGCACCGCTCCCCGCAGGTAACGGGCGAACCAGAGCTGACGCTCCTGTTCGGCGCCTTCGGCCCGAGACACCAGCAGCCCTTCGATGAACGCGAAGCCGGGACGCAAGGCCTGGGCGACATTGGAATCCACCGAGGCGATGCGCACCAGCAGGCCGATGACGTCCTTCACCGAGCCGCCAGGGCCGCCATAGCGGGTGGGAATGCGCAGGGTATAGAGCAACGCTTGGGCGATCTGTGCGACGGCCTCGTAGGGCAGTTGCCGGTCACGCTCGCGCGCAGCGGCGCCGGCAGCGATGGCCGGCAGCAATTGCTCGGCACGTGCCAGCAATTGCGCCACGCTCAGCGGCGCTACGGGTGAAGGGGAAGGCGTGACGTTGGCAGCATGAGTCATGAAGGGTTCCTGTCTGGAAATGGAGGGAAGGAGCAGCGCGACGCCTTCAAATGGCGATCTTCCACAAGCGGGATTCATCGAACAGCAGCACGGCGTTTTCCGGCTCCAGCGGAGGGACCTGCAGCGCCACGCCAGCGCTGGGCAGGCGCGGCACGGCACCGAGCAGGCGTTGGGTGTAGGGGTGCTGCGGCGACTCGAACAACTGCTCGACCGGCGCGTGCTCGACCACCTGGCCATGGCGCATCACCAGCACCTCGTCGCTGACATGACGGATGACGCCCAGGTCATGGGAAATGAACAGGTAGGCCAGGCCCAGTTCGGCTTGCAGGTCGGCGAGCAGGTCCAGCACCTGGGCCTGGACCGAGACGTCCAACGCCGATACCGGCTCGTCGCAGACAATCACTTTGGGGTTGCTGGCAATGGCTCGGGCAATCGCCACCCGCTGGCGCTGGCCACCGGAGAGTTGCAGGGGCCGTCGCGTTGCCAGCTCGGCAGGCAAGCGCACCTGCTGCAGCAAGTGACGAATACGAGGCGCCTGATCAGGGACTGCGACGCCGGCCACGTCCAGCGCATCGGCGAGAATCTGCCCGACGCTCCAGCGCGGGTCGAACGAACTGAGCGGGTCCTGATAGATCACGCTGATGTCGCGCCGCAGCGCCCGCCGCTGGCTTTCGGCGACCCGTGCGTCGGCGCTGCCGTTCCAAGGTTGATCGAGGAAGCGCACCTGGCCATCGTCCGTTTCGAGCAGTCCCAGGGCCATGCGCGCCACGGTGGTCTTGCCCGAACCGGATTCACCGACGATGCCCAGGGTCTGGCCGGCGCGCAGTTCGAAATCGACGCCGTCGACCACCTGGCGCACCTGCTGGTCAGGCCCGACATAGCGCTTGCCCAGGCCACGGGCGTGCAATAGCACGGGCTGATCGAGCCGTGGCGCGCGGGCGAGCGTGGCGGCAGGTTGACCGGGGCTGAGGCGGGTACCGCGTTCATGCTCCGCCGGAACCGCATCGAGCAGGCTGCGGGTGTAGGGATGGCGCGGCGCGGTCAGGACCTGATGCATGCTGCCCTGCTCCACCACTTCACCGTGCTGCAACACCAGCACCTCGTCGGCCAGTTGCGCGACCACCGCCAGATCGTGACTGATGATCAACAACGAACTGCCCTGTGCCTTGATCGCCTGCAGTACACCGAGAATCTGCGCCTGCACGGTGGCGTCCAATGCGGTGGTCGGCTCGTCGGCGATCACCAGGCCCGGATCGAGCGCCAGGGCGCTGGCGATCAACGCACGCTGACGCAATCCACCGGACAACTCGCCCGAGCGCTGTCTGGCGCGCAGGGCCGGTTCCGGCACCCCGACCCGTTCCAGCAGTTGCAGCACCCGCGCGGCACGGGAAGCACGATCGCCCCAACCATGGGTCTGCAGCACTTCGAGGATTTCCTTGCCGACCGGCCGCAGCGGGTCGAGCGAAACCAGAGCATCCTGCAACACGAAACCGATGTCCTTGCCGCGCACTCGACGCCACTGGCGGTCGCTCAAGGCCAGCAAATCGAGATCACCGTATTGCAGGCGCCGTGCCCGCACCTGCGCGCCCTCTCCGGCCAAGCCGATCAGGCTGCGCGCGGTAACGCTCTTGCCCGAGCCGGATTCCCCGACCAGGGCCAGGGTCTTGCCCGGTTCCAGGGTGAACGACAGGTTGCGCACCACGCTTTGCCCGGCGAACTCCACGCTCAGGCCTCCGACGATCAGCGTCTTGTGGCTCATGTCAGGCGGCCCTCCAGGCGTTGTTGCAGATAGCGACCGGCGACGGTGGTCGACAAGGTGGTGAGTACGATGAACAGTCCAGGGAAAAACGTCAGCCACCAGGCGTTGGCAATGAAGTCGCGGCCCATGGACAGCATGGTGCCCCACTCCGGCGTGGGCGGCCGCGCTCCCAGGCCGAGAAAGCTCAGCGCCGAGGCCCAGACGATGGCCTGCCCCACACCCATGGTCAGGGTGACGATCAGCGGGCGCATGGCGTTGGGCAGCAGCTGTCGCCAGATGATGCGTCGAGTCGGGTGGCCCAGGGCGCGCGCCGCTTCGATGTAACCGGCGTTGCGCACCGCCAGCACCCGCCCACGGACCATCCGCGCATACCCCGGCGCGGCGCCCAGGCCGGTGGCGATGATCAGCGGGCCGATGCCGCTGCCGAAGATGGCCACGAACAGCAACGCCAGCACCAGGCTGGGAAAGGCGAACAGGATTTCCAGCAACCAGCCCACCCCGCGGTCGGTGCGCAGCCCGCCCAGGCCGCCGAGCAGGCCGAGAACAATGGCGATGCTCATCGCCAGCGCCGTCGCCGCCAGGCCGACGAACAGCGACAGGCGCGCGCCGTGGATCACCCGTGAGTAGATGTCGCGACCGGACTGGTCGGTGCCGAACCAATGCGCCCAACCAGGCGGATGAAAGGCGTCGCGCGGAACGATGGCCAGTGGGTCGCCGTGGGCGAACAGCTGCGGTACCAGCGCGGCCACGATCACCAGCGTCAGGAAACCGATGGCAAGGCTCGCGCCCAGACGGATCCGACGGGGTCGACGTTGAGTGCGCAGCGGCAGCGCCGGGCTCTCCAGAATCAGATCGCTCATGCCAGGGTTTCCTTCTGCCGTGGGTCGATCCACTGGTACACCAGGTCGACCAGAATGTTGGCCAGCACATAACCGGCCGCGACCACCAGGCTGATGCCGATGGTCAATGGCAAGTCCTGCAGTTGCACCGCTTGATACAACTGACGGCCCAGGCCCCTGCGGGAAAAGATCACTTCGATCACCACGGCGCCGCTGATCAGCGCGCCGATCGCCCATCCGGACAACGACACGCCGGGCAGCACGGCATGCCGCAGTGCGTGCTTGAAGCGTACCGCTGCGTCGCTCAGGCCGCGGGTGCGTGCGGTCAGCACGAAGGGCTGGTCCAAGGTCAGTTCCAGGGATTCACGGGTCACCTGGCCAATGAAGCCGGCCAGCGGCACCGCCAGCGCGATCGTCGGCAGCACCAGGGTCCGCCAGCCGTCGCTGCCCGCCGGTGGGAACAGGCGCAGGCCGAAGGCGAACACCGCCAGCAGCACGATGCCCAGCCAGAAATGCGGCAGGGCCGCGCACAGGGTTTCAGCCAGGGATGCCAGGCGCCCGACCCAGCTGCGGCGGCCGGCGGTGAACACGGTCAGGGCCAGCACCAGCAGCCAGGCCAGCACCAGTGCGCTCAAGGTCAGCTCCAGGGTCGGTCCGGCCTGTTCGGCCAGTACCCGCGTGACCGGCATGTGCTGGGAGTAGGAAACCCCCAGGTCGCCCTGCACCAGGCGCACCAGGTACAGCCCGTACTGGACCGCCAGGGGCCGGTCCAGGCCGTACTCGCGGGTGACCTCGGCGATGGTCTCCGGGGTCGGGTTGCCGCTGGGTCCACCCAGGATGGCCTGTACCGGATCGCCCGGCATCAGGCGCAGGGCGAAGAAGGTCAGCGTGGCGACGGCCCACAACACCAGCAGACCACCGCCCAGGCGCACGGCGGCGCGGCGGCCCAGACGAATCAAGCGCTGGCGCCGGGGGTCCGGCGACGAAACGGTTAAAGATGTCGTGGTCATTTGTTCACCCAGGCGTCATAGAGGTAGGTCACCGCCAGCGAGGTTTCCAGACGAACCCCCTGGGTCGTCTTGTAGATGCCCAGCCGGGTGCTTTGTGGGTAGGTGGTCAGTTGCAGATACTGGCTGGAGGCTACGGCCTGCGCCTGGTGGTACAACGCCTGGCGTTGGCTGGGGTCCTGCGTGGCCAGGGCCCGTTGCACCAGCTCGTCGAACTGCGGATCGCTGAAGCCTGCGGTGTTCTGGTGATAACCGCCCACCCCAGCAGGCTGGATGAACGCGCTGCTGAAGATGATCCGCAGCACGTCGGCGGTGTTGGTGTTCCAGTAGCCGACGCGGATGTCGTAGTCCCAATCTGCCTGACGCTTGGTCGCCTGGACGTCGCTCATCTGCTCCATGATCAGCTCGATGCCGGCTTGCCGCGTGGTGGCCTGCACCTGCTCCCACAGAGTGAATTCCGACGGCGGCGTGCGATTGCCCAGCACCACCGTCACCTGCAGGCGCTTGCCGTCCTTGAGGCGATAGCCCTCCTCGTCACGGCCGGTCCAGCCGGCCTCGTCGAGCAGTTGCGCGGCGCGCGCCGGGTCGTAATCCTGGGCGTGTTCGAAGTCGGGGCTGTAGAAGCGGGTGGCTTTGCTCAGCGGACCACCGGCACGGGGAAACTCGCCGAAGTAGACGCTTTTCAAGACACCGTCGATGTCGGCGCTGCGCACGAAGGCTTCACGCACCTTGATATCGTTGAACGGCGCGCGGCGGATATTCAGCGTGCCGTTGGTAGGGTTGCCGGGGCGCTGGGCAATGATCAGTTGCAGGTCCGGGTTGCGGCGGGCCGCTTCGTGGGATTCGGGCGGCAGGACTTCGATCACGTCCACTTCACCGGCCTGCAGTGACGCGAACCGCACGGAAGGCTCCTGAATGAACTTCCAGACGATGCGATCCAGGTACGCAGGCCCCTGATGGTGGGCCGTGGGCGGCGCCGAGTTGTAGTGCGGGTTGCGTTCGAGTACCACCTGGCTTTGCCGGTCCCAGCGCGCCACCTTGAACGGGCCGGTGCCGACCGGGCTTTCGCAGTTGACGTCGCGCGGACGCAGCAGCGCCTGGGGCGATTCGATACCGAGGAAGCCCTGCGCCAGCACTTCCAGAAACGCCGCGTAGGGTGTAGCCAGATGCACCTGAGCGGTATAGGTGTCGAGCACATCGGTGCGTTGGTACTGACGGATGTAGCCGCCGGCGGTGCTCGACTGGGTCTTGGGGTTGGCCATGTGGTCGAGGTTGGCCTTGACCGCTGCGGCGTTGAACGGCGTGCCGTCGGTGAAGCGCACGTCGTCGCGCAGGTGGAAGGTGTAGGTCAGGCCATCGGGCGAAATGTCCCAGCTTTTCGCCAGCCAGGGTCCGATACGCCCCTCGGCGTCCATCGACACCAGCGAGTCGAGGACTTGCTGGGCGAGAAACACTTGCGGCATGTCGCCGGCCACGTGTGGGTCCAGGCAGGTCGGTTCGCGGTCGGTGGCATAGATGAGCGTGCCGCCACTGACCGGGGCGTCGGTGCGTGCTGCAGCGGTGGGATGATTGTCACAACCGCTCAACAGGAAGCTGACGGCCAACAGGCTGGCCCACGCGATACCGCCATGGGGTGTTGCAGAAGAACGCGGATGAAAGTCTGGCATGGGTCGGGCTGCGCCTTGTGTCGATGCTGAAGCTCACAAGGGGTGATTGCACAAGCCATGCCGACCGCCCCGCCACGGTGTTTCGGGGCTTTGCGGGTTTTGCTGAATGGACTGACGGGGCAGTTTGTTGAAGGGGTGTTGGCTGGCAGACAGTTGCTGCTACGGGGATCCCACAGCCGACGCGGCCAAAGGAACACCCCGATCCCCTGTAGCAGCGGCGCAAGCCGCGTCCGGGGGCGCCGCGTTGTTTCAGGCGGACCGCATCCACCGCCGACGCGGCTCGCGCCGCTGCTACAGAAGCGCCGCGTCCGGGGGCGCCGGTTACCGATGCCGTGCTCCGAAGCTGTCGCGGTAGAAGGACGGTGCCAGGCCGACGGTCTTGCGAAACGCCACCCGGAAACTTTCCGCCGACGCGAACCCACAACGTTGAGCTATCTGTTCGGTGTCGAGCCCACTGGTTTCCAGCAACGAACGAGCCCGGGCCATTCGTTCGTGCTGCAACCAGGCTTTGGGCGTCGTGCCGGTCGCATCATTGAAGCGCGCAATGACATTGCGTTCGCCGCCGGCCACGTGCCAGGCGCGATCAACCTGCCAACCCGCACGATCACGCCCGAACGCCTTGCTGCGTTCCCGGCCGATACCCTGTTCGTCGTCTATTGCGCCGGGCCGCATTGCAATGGCGTACACCGCGCAGCGGCGCGATTGGCCGGTCTGGGATACTCGGTCAAGGAGATGATCGGGGGCATCACCGGTTGGCTCGAGGAAGGTCTCCCGCTTGCACGAGCGGATGAGCAACCCGCAGCGACGACAACGGTAACGTCGTGCGCCTGCTGAGCGCCTTCAGATGCCGCTGAACCAGTTGTAGCCTTGATCTTCCCAGTAGCCGCCGGGGTAGTCGTTGCTGACGAAGATTTCGACGATGTGCTTGGGGTTCTTGAAGCCCAGCTTGGTCGGCACCCGAACGCGCAACGGATAGCCGTATTCGGGCGGCAGAGCGACTTCAGCGTAATCCAGGGCGAGCAGCGTCTGCGGGTGCAGCGCGGTGGGCATGTCCAGGCTGGAATAGTAGCGGTCGGCGCACTTGAAGCCGACGAACTTGGCAGTGGTGTCGGCGCCGATATGTTCCAGAAAGGTTTTCAGCGGCACCCCACCCCACTGGCCGATGGCGCTCCAGCCCTCGACGCAGATCAGGCGAGTGATGTCGGTGCGCTGGGGCAGCTTGCGCAGGCCTTCCAGGGTCCAGGGTGCCTTGTCGCGGACCAGGCCGGACACGGCGAGGGAATAGCCGGGTACGTCGATATCGGGAATGTCGTCTTCGCCGTAGAACGCGTTGAACGGGAACGGCTGGGTCATCTGCGCCTTGCTGTAGGTGGGTGCCAGCCGCTGGCCGCTGAACAGCCAGGCCTGCACGCGATCGTTCCAACGCGACATGGCCCACAGCACCTTGTCGACCTGGTCGCCGTCCTGCAGGTTGCAGCCGCTGAGCATCGCCATGGCGCCGACGGTCAGGCCGCCACGCAGGAAATGTCGGCGCTGGAGGTTTTCCAGCTGAGTGCGCTGGGCAGGCTCGAGTCTGATCGGGGGGCTGCGTCGGGGTTTGGGTTCATTCATGGTCGGTCTTCCCGGTGTTCAGCGGTCGTACGCCGCCGGTGATCATCGGTGGCAGGGTCTTGGGCACCAGCAGCACTAGGACCAGGTGCACGATCACGAACGCGCCGATGGCCGACATCGACGCGAAGTGCACGTAGCGAGCGAAGTCATAGCCACCCAGCAGGGCGACCAGTTCCTGGAATTGGATGGGCTTCCAGATGGCGACGCCGGAGATCAGAATCAGCACGCCGGCCGCCAGCACCAGCCAGTACATCAGGCGCTGCACGGCGTTGTAGACGCCCTTTTCGTGGACCAGTCGCAGACGCAGGGCGTCGCGCAGATCACGCTTGACCGCGCTGGGGGTCACCGGCAGCAGGTCGCGCTTGAAGTGGCGGCTGCCCAATCCGTAAAGCACGTAGATCAGGCCGTTGATCACCAGCAGCCACATCACCGCAAAGTGCCAGGCCAGTGCGCCGCCCAGCCAACCGCCCAACGTGAACGAGGGCGGGAAGCGGAAGGCGAACAGGGGGGACGCGTTGTAGATGCCCCATCCACTCATGAACATGCAGGTCATGCCAAAGGCATTGATCCAATGGGTGAGACGTACCGTGAGTGAATGTATGCGTTGCACGGCCATGGAAAGGGCCTCCCCTGTTTAAAAACCACTGCCCCTGGTGGGAGCCCTGCCCTTGTGGGAACCCTGCCATTGTGGAAGCACTGCCCCTGTGGGAGCACTGCCCCTGTGGGAGCACTGCCCCTGTGGGAGCACTACCCTTGTGGGAGCACTGCCCCTTGTAGGAGCACTGTCCCTTGTGGGAGCGGGCTCTGCCCGCGAAGCAGGCGCCGCGGTATGGCTGAAGCACCGCAGCGCCTGCTTCGCGGGCAGAGCCCGCTCCCACAGAGGTTCTCCTCACAGAGGTTCTCCTCACAGAGGTTCTCCTCACAGAGGTTCTCTTCACAGAGACCCTCCTCACAGAGGTCCTCCTCACAAAGGTCCTCCTCACAGAGATCCCCCTCACAGAGATCTTCCCCACAGGGAACCGGCTCGCTCAGGGGCCTGGCACCTATGGGGAGAGCATCACCCGCTGCTTACATCGGCGGCTGGAAGCCGTCCTTGCCTACGGCCACACCGCGTGCGGTCTTGCCGTCGTCAGCTGGGAACACGACGATCTTGGCGCCCTTGACCAGCTGCTCCGCCTTGCCCGCTTCGACGTAGGCGATCGGCACGTCTTCAGGCACCACCACCTGCTTCTCGCCACCCTTGTAGTTCACGGTCAAGGTGCGGCCATTGGTCTGGGCCAGCTTGCCCACGGTGCCGTTGGTCATGGTGCCGGTGGTGCCGTCGGCGTTTTCCCAGCCGTAGTGCCCTTCGCCGCTGCCCTTGAGGCTGGGTTCGAAGACCGTCACTTCCAGCGCCTTCAGGGTGCCGTCCGCCTGAGGCGTGGCGGCCGAGCCGATGAAGCTGTCGGCCTTGATCGAATCGATGTTGGCCTTGGACACCAGGCGGATGCCGGTCTTGTCGGTCAGGCCGATGGTCTGATGCGCACCGCTGCGGGTGGTGAAGGACAAGGTGTTGTTGTCAACGCCATCGACCGTGCCCCGCATTGGTTTCACGACTGGCATGTCCGCAGCCGACGCCATCATGGCGGCACTGAGCAGCAACGTGCCGAGGGTGGTCGACAGGGCAGTTTTGATCTTCATCGGTACGACTCCTTGGGGTAGGTGTGCATGCATCCTCGGCCCTCGATGGGTACGCGTGCATGACCGGGCGATGACATTTCTGTCATTCAAGCAACGACGCTATCGATGACAGGAATGTAACCGACAGCGTCGTGCCGCTCGTTTAGACTGCACGGCGCGGGCCCCGTTCGCCGCGCAGTCTGAAACCGAACCGTCAACGCCCCAGCGAGCCTGATCGATGCACATCCTGTTGATCGAAGACGACATCAAGACCGGCGAGTACCTGAAAAAGGGCCTCGGCGAGTCTGGCTACAACGTCGACTGGGCGCAGCACGGCGCCGACGGTTTGCACCTGGCCCTGGAAAACCCCTACGACCTGCTGGTGCTCGACGTGATGCTGCCCGGCATCGACGGTTTCCAGATCATGGAAGTGCTGCGCGCCCGGCAGGCCGTGCCGGTGCTGTTCCTGACCGCCCGCGACCAGTTGCAGGACCGCATTCGCGGTCTGGAACTGGGCGCCGACGACTACCTGGTCAAACCCTTTTCCTTCACCGAACTGCTGCTGCGCATCCGCACCATCCTGCGTCGCGGCAGCGCGCGGGAAGCCGATCGATTCCATCTGGCTGACCTCGAACTGGACCTGCTGCGCCGTCGAGTGACCCGGCAGCAGGAGGTGATCACCCTGACCAACAAGGAGTTCGCCCTGCTGCACCTGCTGCTGCGCCGCGAAGGGGACGTCTTGTCGCGAACCCAGATCGCTTCGGAGGTGTGGGACATGAATTTCGACAGCGACACCAATGTGGTCGACGTGGCGGTCAAGCGTCTGCGCAGCAAGATCGACCAGCCCTACCCGGTCAAGCTCATCCACACCGTGCGCGGCATCGGCTACGTTTGCGAGGTGCGCGCATGCGACGCCGACGCCCAGCATCCCTGACCCTGCGCTCGACCCTGGCCTTTTCCCTGGTGGCGATGCTTACCGTGGCGGGCGCCGGCTGGTACCTGTACGAGTCGATGAAGACGTCGGTACTTGCGCGCAGCGACAACGCCGTGCTCGGGCGGCTCGATCACTTTCGCAAATTGCTGCACTACGATCTGACCCTGGACAAGCTCTCGAGCAGCCCGCAGATCTTCCAGAACATGCTCGGCAGCGAAGACGACATCTTCGTCATCGCCGAGGTCGGTCAGCCGCCGGTGATCCAGGTCAACCCGCTGCGCGCGACCCTGCCGCCCCTGCCCGAGGTGGCCCAGGACGCCGTGCCCACCGCGTCCGACCTGCGCACCGGTACGGCGCCGTCCGGCATACCGCTGCGCGCCGCGAGCGTCTTGACCACGTCCGGCGGGCGCGAGGTGAAGCTCACCGCCGCACACATCATGGTCAAGGAAATGGCCATGCTCGGCGAGTTCCGCCAGCGCATCTACCTGGCCGTGGGCATGGCCTTTCTGCTCACCGCCCTGCTCGGCTTCGTCCTGCTGCGGCGCGGCCTGCGGCCCCTGCGCGAGATGGCCGCGCACGCCACCGACATCTCCCCTGCCCGCCTGCACAGCCGCATGAGCAGTGACAACACGCCCGTCGAACTCCAGCAACTGAGCGACGCCTACAACGCCATGCTCGATCGTCTGGCCGAGGGCTACCAACGGCTGACCCAGTTCTCCGCCGACCTGGCCCACGAGATCCGCACCCCGGTAGGCTCGCTGATGGGCCATTGCCAGGTCGCCTTGCGCCAAGGCCGCAGCGCCGACGAGTACCAGGCGCTGCTGGCATCGAACCTGGAGGAGCTGGAGCGGATTTCACGCATCGTCGAAAGCATCCTGTTCCTGGCACGCGCCGAAGACACCCAGGCCGTGGTGCAGCGTCAGCCGCTGCAGGTGCATGACGAACTGGAACGGGTGACCGAGTATTTCGAGGGTCTTGCCGAAGAGCGCAGGATTCGTCTGTCGATTGCCGGCGACGCTACCCTGCACGCCGATCCGCTGTTGCTGCGTCGAGCCTTGAGCAACCTGGTGGCCAACGCCATCCGTTATGCCGACCCGCACAGCGAGGTACAGATCGACGTGGCGTCGACGGCGACACAGTGCGTGATCAACGTGGAGAATCAGGGCCCTGCGTTGGACCCGGCAACGCTGACCCACCTGTTCGACCGGTTCTATCGCGGCGACGCGTCGCGCCAGCACAACTCGGACTCCAACGGCCTGGGCCTGGCTATCGTCGCGGCGATCATGCAACTGCACGCCGGTGAAGCCAGCGTCAGCCAGCCGCAGCCCGGACGCATTCGTTTCGCCCTGAGCTTTCCAGTCTTGGGCAGGGCCTGAAACGGGCCTATTCAGGTTTCTTCCGGGCGCGAAAGGCCGCCACCTTCATGCGATTGCCGCAGGTCGCCATGCTGCACCAGCGGCGCCGGTGCGACTTGCTCAGGTCATGGAACAGCAATATGCAGTCATGGGCCTCGCATTGGCGTACGAACTCGAACTTGTCCCCCGTGACCAGGCTGACCAGCGCATCGGCCACCGGCCACAGCAGGCTTGCCGGACCAGCGTCCCTGGGCCGGGTGACGACACGAAACGCCTGGGCTGCATCCTCCCAGCTCAGGTAGCTGACCGGACGCCCTGCTCCCAATACCTGATTGACCACCGAGGGATCGGCTTCCACCCCCGCCATCGCTGCCTCCAGCACCGCCCTGGCATTGCTGCGCAGGGCGTGGGCCTGAGCCAATAGTCCATCGAAAACCTCGGGGCGATCCTGCGCGGCGAGCAGCCCTGCCGACTCAAGCCACGTCAGCACATCCTCGTCGTCGCGCAGGCAGTCCTGGCGTTGCTCGCCGACACCGTACTCGGTATTGAGGAAATCCAGGGCGATATTGTCCGCCACAAAAAGCGTATCGGGCGCAGTGCGGGTCGAGCTCATGATGACCTGTAACTTATGAAATTTGTTTGACAGGTTACCAAATTAGTCCGTAACCTTCAAATACACACATAGAAGGTTACACAAGGAGGCATCATGACTACGCCCACATCCACAGCAGCAGCCGCGCTTGCCGCGTCATTGCTCATCGGCGGTACCCACGCAGCCCAAGCCGACGACACCGTCCACTACCGCCACGAGCAGGTCGGCGACGTGAAGGTGTTCTATCGCGAGGCGGGCAACCCCAGCGCGCCTACCGTGTTGCTGCTGCACGGCTTCGCCGCCTCGTCGTTCATGTTCCGCGACCTGATCCCGCAATTGGCCGACCGCTACCACGTGATCGCCCCTGACCTGCCCGCGTTCGGCTTCACCGAAGCGCCCGCCCGGGGGCAGTACGCCTACACCTTCAGCCAACTGGCGCAGACCATCGGCCAGTTCACCGAACAGCTGAAGCTGGAGAATTACGCGCTGATGGTGCATGACTACGGCGCGCCGGTGGGCTGGCGCCTGGCCGTGGCTCACCCGGAGCGCGTGACCGCGATCATCTCGCAGAACGGCAACGCCTATGAGGAAGGTCTTGGTGCCGGATGGGCGCCGATTCAAACGTACTGGCGCGAGCCTACGCAGGCGCACCGCGACGCCCTGCAGGACTTCCCGACACCGGCGTCGATCAAATGGCAGTATCTGGAAGGTGTGAGCGACCCCAGTGTGGTCTCGCCGGACGGCTACACGCTGGAAGGCCTGCAGATCTCACGCCCCGGCAATGCCGACATCCAGCTCGATCTGGTGCTGGACTACGCCTCCAACGTGGCGATGTATCCCAAGTTCCAGGCGTACTTCCGCGAGTACCAGCCGCCGCTGCTGGCAGTGTGGGGCAAGCACGATCCGTTCTTCCTTCCGGCGGGCGCCGAGGCTTGGAAGCGTGACCTGCCCAAGGCGGACATCCGATTCTACGACACCGGGCACTTCGCTCTGGAAACCCACGGGCGGGAGATCATCCCGGTGATCCGTGAGTTTCTGGACGAGCACCTGAAGTAACGGCGCTACTACAGGTCCTGCGGCTGAAACCGCACCGCCAGCGTGTCGGCGCGGACCTTGGTGGCCTTCAACAGGCACATCTGAGCGTTGATCCGGTCGAGCGTGCCGCCGGTCAGGCCCGCCTCGACGGCGCAGTCGGCGTCGCGAAACTGGATCCACAGCCGCTGCGCATCGCGCATCGCCGTGCGCTTGGTGCCTTCCAGGGTTTTCATGCCGGCCTGGTAGTTGGCATTCAAGCGTGCGTCCTGCCGCTTGGTCTCGTCGGCGGCGCAGCTGACCATGCCGGTGGTGGAACTGTTGCTGTCCATGCAGGTGGTGTACGCCGAGCTGTAGTCGGACGCCGAAGTGGAACCTTCGGCCGAAGCCAGGGTGGCCTGGCCTGCGCAGAGCGACAGCAACGCAGCAGTGAGCAAAGGCTTGCAGAGGGGTGTCATAAAAGACCTTTCGAATTCGTGAAAAAGTCTGGATCTTACCAGCCCCCACCCTCCAAGGATCCCACCCATGCTTTACATCGTTTTACTTGGCGGCAAGCACCCCAGGGCACGCATCGAAGTGCACGACATCGCCTGCGCGGTCGCCGACAGCCTGGAGGCCAGCTACCCGCAGTTGCGCGCAGACTGGTTCGGTACTCAGAAAGGCTTGCACATCGACGCCTGGATGGCTGTGGACGGCGTGGAGCAGTGGAAGGTCGAATTCAGCCCGCTGGCGCCCGCCGCGGGCATGCCGCGTCTGTATGTGATCAATCTGGGCGGGTACGAGGCGCGCTCGTTCGGCGAAGCGCACCACTACGTGCTGGTGGTGGCGCAAAACGCTCGCGATGCCAGAAACCGCGCCCGGCGGCTGTACCTGGAGCAGTGGCGCCAGCCCCACACCGACTCCGTCCTGGATGTGGACGATTGCGTACCGATCGAGCAGGTGGGTGGCCGCTACGTGCACCTGGTCGAAGGGCCTCATCGGGGCGTCGAGCAGCGCAATGAGTACATCGTGCTGCCGGCGGGCTGACCGGAGCCTGGGGTCCGGATCACCCGAGAATGAACTTGTGACCATAACCCGTTACAGTCACGCTCTGTCGATCCACGCCCAAGAGCCCAACAGTCGCCATGACCCGTCAGCCCCCCACGTTCCCCTCACGAGGCCCGTCCGATCACAGCGTTCGCGATCAGATCGTCGAGGCCGCCATGCAGCATTTCGGTCACTACGGTTACGAAAAAACCACGGTGTCGGACCTGGCCAAGGCCATAGGCTTTTCCAAGGCCTATATCTACAAGTTCTTCGAATCCAAACAGGCCATCGGCGAGAGTATCTGCGCCAGTCGGCTGACCATGATCATGGCCGTCGTCGACCAGGCGATGGACGAAGCCAGCGGCCCGTCCGACAAGCTGAGCCGTCTGTTCAAAGCGTTGGTGGAGGCTGGCGCTGAACTGTTCTTCCATGATCGCAAGCTGTATGACATCGCCGCCGTTGCAACCCGTGATCACTGGCCCTCGGCGGAGGCCCACCGCGAGCGCCTGCACCGGTTGATCGAGCAGATTCTGCGCGAGGGCCGGGACAGCGGGGAATTCGAGAGCAAGACGCCGCTGGAAGAAGCCAGTCATGCGGTGTTTCTGGTGATGCTTCCCTATATCAGCCCCGTGCAACTGCAATACAACCTGGAGACCGCCGCCACCGCTGCGCAGCAGCTCCCCGCGCTGATACTGAGAAGTCTGTCGGCGCCATAAGTGACCATTGACTGAATTAGTCACTCGTATCAAAATCGGGTTCCTTTCCGCTTGTGCCCGTAAGGAATCCCATGTCTCGGCTTCGCGCCTCCGCGCTCGGTGTCTGCCTGCTCCCTGTGCTTCTCACGGCCTGCGACCGTCCGCCGAGCGTTGCCGACCCGCGCACCCAGCCGCCCAAGGTCAGGGTGGTCGAGGCAGGTCCTGCGCCAGAGGGTCATCGCGCCTTTACCGGCGTGGTCACGGCGCGCGTGCAAAGCGATCTGGGCTTTCGGGTGAGTGGCAAGGTGATGGAGCGCTTCGTCGATACCGGCCAGGCGGTGAGCCGCGGACAGCGCTTGATGCGCCTCGATCCGGCCGATCTGGCGCTGCAGTCCAACGCCCGCGAGCAGGCAGTCGCCGCCGCCCAGGCATTGGCCACGCAGACCGCGAACGATGAGCGACGCAATCGGCAACTGGTCGCCAGCGGTGCCATTTCCGCCGCCAACTACGACCGCTTCAAGTCGTTGGCCGACACAGCCCGCGCCGACCTGGTAGCGCTTCAGGCCCAGGCCGCCGTGAGCCGCAATGAGCAGAGCTATGCCACCCTGAGCGCCGATTCCGACGGTGTGGTGGTGGCCACCCTGGCCGAACCGGGTCAGGTGGTGAACGCCGGGCAAGCGGTGGTGAGGCTGGCCAAGGCAGGCCTTCGCGAAGCGGTGGTGCAACTGCCCGAGACGCTGCGGCCAGCGCTGGGCAGTTCGGCACAGGCTACCCTGTTCGGCGCCTCCGGCAATGGCGGCATCGCCACGCTGCGGCAGCTGGCCGACGCTGCAGATCCACTGACTCGCACCTTCGAAGCCCGGTATGTGTTGGGCGGCGAGCAGGCCAATGCGCCGCTCGGTTCGACCGTGACCCTGTTCATCGCATCGAACCCTTCCGTAGCCGACGCCCTGAGCGTGCCCATCGCCGCCATCCATGACCCAGGCACCGGGACGGGTGTGTGGACCGTCGAAGGCGAGCCTTCCAAGGTCGTGTGGCGGGCGGTTCAGGTCATTGGCCTGAGCGACGCCATGGCCACGGTGCGTGGTCTGCACCCAGGCGAACGCTTGGTTGCCCTGGGCCCTCACCTGCTGCACGAGGGGCAAGAGGTGCTGGTGGCGCCGCAGGATCTGCGCGCCCAGACCGGGGACCAGCCATGAGCGGTAGCCGCTTCAACCTCTCGGCCCTGGCCGTGCGGGAACGGTCGGTCACGCTGTTCCTGATCCTTCTGGTCGCCGTCGCCGGCACCCTGTCGTTCTTCAAGCTGGGGCGTGCCGAGGATCCGCCGTTCACCGTCAAGCAGCTGACCGTGGTCACGGCCTGGCCCGGTGCGACCGCACAGGAGATGCAGGACCTGGTCGCAGAGCCCCTGGAGAAGCGTCTTCAGGAGCTACAATGGTACGACCGCAGCGAAACCTATACCCGCCCGGGCCTGGCCTTCACCCTTCTATCGCTGCAGGACAAGACGCCGCCGGCCCAGGTCGAACAGCAGTTCTACCAGGCCCGGAAAAAGCTCGGTGACGCGGCGAGCACCTTGCCGGCAGGCGTGGTCGGGCCGCTGGTCAACGACGAGTTCGCCGACGTCACCTTCGCCTTGTTCGCCCTCAAGGCGCGCGGCGAGCCGCAACGCCTGCTGGTGCGTGAAGCCGAATCCCTGCGCCAACGGCTGCTGCATGTGCCAGGGGTGAAGAAGGTCAACATCATCGGCGAACAGTCCGAACGGATCTTCGTGTCCTTTTCCCATGAGCGTCTGGCGACCCTGGGTCTGTCCCCCCAGGACCTCTTCGCCAGCCTGAACGACCAGAACCGTCTCACGCCGGCCGGCTCGATCGACACCCGAGGTCCCCAGGTCGTGGTGCGGCTCGACGGTGCCTTCCAGACCCTGGACGCCATTCGCAACACCCCGGTGAACGCTGGCGGACGCACGCTGAAGTTGGCCGATGTGGCGACCGTGGAGCGTGGCTATGAAGATCCGGCGACCTTCATGGTGCGCCATCAAGGCGAACCGGCGCTGATCCTGGGCGTGGTCATGCGCGATGGCTGGAACGGTCTGGATCTGGGCAAGGCGCTGGCCGCCGAGACGGCGCGGATCAATGCGGCCATGCCGCTGGGCATGACCTTCGCCCAGGTCACCGATCAATCGGTGAACATCGGTTCGGCGGTCGACGAATTCATGATCAAGTTCTTCGTCGCCCTGCTGGTGGTGATGGTGGTGTGCTTCCTGAGCATGGGCTGGCGCGTCGGCGTGGTGGTCGCCGCGGCGGTACCACTGACCCTGGCCATGGTGTTCGTGGTGATGGAGGCCACCGGCAAGCACTTCGACCGCATCACCCTGGGTTCGCTGATCCTCGCGCTGGGATTGCTGGTGGACGATGCGATCATCGCCATCGAGATGATGGTGGTGAAAATGGAGGAAGGCTACGACCGCATCAAGGCGTCGGCCTATGCCTGGAGCCACACCGCCGCACCCATGCTCGCCGGCACCCTGGTGACCGCCGTGGGCTTCATGCCCAACGGCTTCGCGCAGTCCACGGCCGGTGAATACACCAGCAACATGTTCTGGATCGTCGGCATCGCGCTGATCGCTTCCTGGATCGTGGCGGTGGTGTTCACGCCGTATCTGGGGGTGAAGATGCTGCCGACGATCAAGGCCGTCGAAGGCGGTCATGCGGCGATCTACGACACCCATTACTACAACCGCTTTCGCACGTGCCTGAGCTGGATCATCCGCTGGAAATGGCCGGTGGCGGGCATCGTAATACTGGCCTTCGCGCTGGCCATCGTCGGCATGGGCCTGGTCAAGAAGCAGTTCTTCCCGACCTCCGATCGCCCGGAAGTGCTGATCGAGGTGCAGATGCCCTATGGCACGGCCATCGAGCAGACCAGCGCGGCCACGGCCAAGATCGAAGCCTGGCTGCGCAAGGATGACGCGGCCAAAATCGTCACCGCCTACATCGGCCAGGGTTCGCCGCGGTTCTATCTGGCCATGGCGCCCGAGCTTCCCGACCCCTCCTTTGCCAAGATCGTCGTGCTCGCCGACAGCCAGGCGGCTCGGGATGCCCTGAAGCTGAGAATCCGCGAGGCGGTGGCGCAGGGTCTGGCGCCCGAGGCGCGGGTACGGGTCACGCAGCTGGTCTTCGGGCCCTATTCACCCTACCCCGTCGCCTACCGCATCATGGGGCCGGATCCGCAGGTCCTGCGGGACATCGCCGGCAAGGTCGAAGCGCTCATGCAGGGCAGTCCGATGATGCGCACCGTCAATCAGGACTGGGGGCCGCGGGTTCCTGCCTTGCATTTTTCCCTGAACCAGGACCGGTTGCAGGCGCTGGGCCTGAGTTCGGCCGCCGTGGCCGAACAGTTGCAGTTCCTGCTTTCAGGGGTGCCGATCACCGCCGTGCGCGAAGACATCCGTTCGGTGCAGGTGGTGGCCCGCGCCGCAGGGCCGGTGCGCCTCGACCCGGCGAAGATCGAAGGCTTGACCCTGGCCGGCGCGAACGGCCAGCGCATACCGTTGGCGCAGATCGGGTCCGTCGAGGTGCGCATGGAAGATCCCATCCTTCGACGCCGCGATCGCGTACCGACCCTGACCGTGCGCGGTGACATCGCCGAGGACCTGCAGCCGCCGGATGTCTCCACGCAATTGAGCAAAGCGCTGCAACCGATCATGGCGGCGCTGCCCGACGGCTACCGCATCGAGCAGGCCGGGTCGATCGAAGAATCGGCGAAGGCCACCGCCGCACTCGCGCCGCTGTTCCCGATCATGATTGCCATCACCCTGCTGATCATCATCGTGCAGACACGCTCGATGTCCGCCATGGCCATGGTCTTCCTCACCGCCCCCTTGGGCCTGATCGGCGTGGTGCCCACGCTGCTGCTGTTCAACCAACCCTTCGGCATCAATGCCCTGGTCGGTCTGATCGCGCTGTCCGGGATTCTGATGCGCAACACGCTGATCCTCATCGGACAGATCCACCTCAATGAGAAGAATGGCCTGGCGCCCTTCGACGCAGTGGTCGAAGCCACCGTGCAACGCGCCCGGCCGGTGCTGCTGACGGCGCTGGCGGCGATCCTGGCGTTCATTCCGCTGACCCATTCGGTGTTCTGGGGCACCTTGGCCTACACGCTCATCGGCGGCACGTTCGGCGGCACGCTGATGACCCTGATCTTCCTGCCCGCCATGTATTCCATCTGGTTCCGCATCCGCGCGGGTGGCGATACAACCCATCATTCAACGAAAGACCTGGAGAGACACCCATGAACAATCGAGATGGCCAGAAACGCATCGTCGTCACCGGAACCGGTCTGGTCACCCCGCTGGGCTGCGGCGTCTACGAAGTGTGGCGCCGACTGCTGGCGGGCACGTCGGGCATCGGTGCGCTGCCCGCGCATATCGGCGAAGGCACGGGCGTTGCCGTGGCTGGGCAGGTGCCCACCCTGGAAGCGGACCCGGTAGCCGGCTACAACCCGGAAGCGCTGATACCGGCCAAGGAACGCAAGAAAATGGACCGCTTCATCGAGTTCGCGCTGGTCGCCGCCCATGAAGCGCTGACCCAGGCGCAATGGCATCCCACCGACGAAGCTCGGCAACAGCGCACGGCGACCGTCATCGGTTCGGGCGTGGGCGGGTTCGGCGCGCTCGCAGGCGCCGTGCGCACGACGGATGAGCGCGGTCCGCGACGATTGTCGCCGTTCACCGCCCCGTCGTTCCTGGCCAACATGGCCGCCGGACACGTCTCCATCCATAACGGCTTCAAAGGCCCCTTGGGCGCGCCGGTCACCGCCTGCGCCGCGGGCGTGCAGGCCATCGGCGATGCCGCGCGGCTGATCCGCAGCGGCGAGGCGGACATTGCCATCTGCGGCGGCACCGAAGCGGCCATCGACCGGGTCACCCTGGGCTGTTTCGCTGCCGCCCGTGCCCTGTCCACCGGCTTCAACGACCGCCCTGAAGAGGCCAGCCGCCCCTTCGACCGGGATCGCGACGGGTTCGTGATGTCCGAAGGTGCAGGCCTGCTGGTCATCGAGTCCTTGGAACACGCCCTGGCCCGCGGCGCGACACCGCTGGCGGAATTGATCGGCTACGGCACCAGTGCCGACGCCTACCACCTCACGGCAGGTCCGGAAGACGGCAGCGGTGCTCGCCGCGCCATGGAACAGGCCTTGCGCCAGGGCGGTATCGATGCGCAAGACGTCCAGCACATCAATGCCCACGCCACTTCCACCCCGGTCGGCGACAAAGGTGAGATGGCGGCCATTCGTGCGTTGTTCGGCACCCGTAGCGGACTGGCCATCACCTCGACCAAATCAGCCACCGGCCACCTGCTCGGCGCCGCTGGCGGGATCGAGGCCATCTTCACCGTGCTGGCCTTGCGCGACCAGATAGCGCCGCCGACCCTGAACCTGCAAACGCCGGATGAAGCGGCCGACGGGCTCGACCTGGTGGGCCCGATCGCACGCAGGGTGGCGATGACCCACGCGCTTTCCAATGGCTTTGGTTTTGGAGGGGTGAACGCCAGCGCGCTGTTTAGGCGGTGGGAGGGTCGGTGAGTCGCGGCAGGTGGAGCTATCTGCAGGCCTGGTTATAAAAGCCCGCCGCAGCCCTGTAGGAGCGGGCTGCGGCGGCGAAAGGACCGATGAGCAGATTCGATCCGGACGTACAGCCTGCCTCAGGCTGATTAAACCGTAGTTTTATAAGTTTTGCTTAGGTTACGACAACCCTTATCGAAGTCTACAGCTAAACTACGTAGCTGATGTTATCCATATATAGTTTTTTAGAGGCTTTGACATGCAAACTCACTTGCGCCACCTTTCTAAAACAATAATAGGTGCTATCAAGCTGTACCCCGCCACTTATAATAGGCTCCTGAAAACTAATAGATCCACCGCCCTCAAAAACTATAACGATCGTCTCTATCACTGATTCATCCTGACTTACCCCTAACCTAAAATATCTTACCGGCGACTCGAAACTGTAGATGATATATCCCATATAAACTGCATCCGCAGTAAAAACAATTGATTTTCCTGTGACGAATGGGGGCTGTTGGAAGGATTCGCTCAACCCAAAATTACCTCCGCCACTTGCGGTAATCCGGTACCCTGGAAGCCGGATGATTCTGGGGTCTACATTTACAAACGCTTCGAAATCCTCCCTGATCGGCTGCGTGATTGGCATGCCTCTGTCAATCTCTACCGGCGCAGACTTGGAGTCGCTATACAACGCGCCTTGTGTCCGAGCAACCTTGTACTCGAACGTCACCGCCTGACTTTCGTTTTTCAATACTTCAGCTTTGCTGATCTTGAAATCCATGGGCGTTGTCGCATCGACGACTTGAACCGGCGCCGTGGCCTCCTCGGAGCCTGCCTGGCCCGTGAAGTTGGCATAGACCCACTGCCCCGCTGCCCGTCCTTCATAAGCGGGCACCCGTACAGTCACCCCATCCGCAGGAATGGTCGTCGGGTCCAGGTACCCACTCTCGGCACCGGTCACGACAGGTGCAGGCAAATCCAGTTTCACAGTAGCCATGACAGCATCTCCTTCAGGAAACAAGGTAGCGGCACTTTCCAACCCAGTGCCGGACAGGTCGACTTTCAGTTCCACACCCAGCGTGGAGGCGTTTTCCAACCGCAGCAGCAGGCTACGCTCGAGCACCCGGCGGATGCCGGAGGTGACTTCCGACGGTTGCACGGTATAGGGTCCGGACACGCGTTCGCTGTAGGCCTCGCCATCGTCCAGCGTGCCTTTCACATGCATCCAGAATGTCTGCCCTTCAGCAATCAAAGGCCAAGGGGCTACGACCACGGTGGCACTGCCGGCAAAGGTATCGAGGTTCAGCGCGGGAGGCGTGCCTGCGGCTTCGACGAAACGCGGCGCGCTCAATGCACTTTCCGGCAGTGGCAACACCCGCAGGCTCAAGGTCGGCGAAGCCACCCCCGACGTGCCGCCCACCAGGATCACGTTCGTCACTTCCACCGTCTTGCCCAAACTGGCCGCAAGGACGCTCGCCGGCACCGGCGCCCGCGCCTCGCCGTTGGTGGCATCGGCCCAGTCGAATGCCAGATCCCGGCCCTCCACACGCCACACCACCGCAAGGATGTCCCCAGGTTTGAGACGGGCATCGCGCACCACCACGGTCGCCGTGTTGGCGTCGGAGGTGCCGGCTTTCACCGGGTTCAGCGGGTTCACTGGCTTGTCGCTGGCGTCCCACACCTCGGGCATCGGCCACGTCTGGCTGGCGCCGCTGATCACCGAAATCAACACATGCCCCGACCGACCGATTCGGCCATCCGGCCGCACCAGCTCGTACCAGACGTCCACGCTTTGATCCAGATTGGGATCGATCAGGGTGGCGCGATCCACCGATACCCGGATCACCCCGGTGCTGGACACGGGCGCTTCGAGGATCCGAGCAGCGCTTTGCCCCTGCCAGTGCACCCTCAACGTACCGCCGACGAATGCGGCGTTGGTGACATTGACCTTGACGTTGAACAGCCCTGTCAGGTTGTCCACGTCCAGTTGGTCATCGGCACTGAGTTCCGGCTCGAATCCCGGCACGGGCAGCAGGGTGGTTTCCCCGGCGACGTTGAGCGGCAGCATGTCGGACGCGTAGGTTACTGGCGCAGTGCCTGGCACGACCAGGTTGTAGTAGAGCTCGACGCTGCCCCCGGCGATTTCCTCGGCCCAGCCCTTCTGCACCTTGAAGGTCACGGCGTAGCCGGCAGTGGCTGACGTAACCGTGTGGGTCAGCTCATGGTGAAAGATATCGCCCGCGCCGTTGATGCCTTCCCAGACCAGTTGCACCTGGGTGTCGTGCACGAACGCAGTGTTGGCCGGGGCGGTGAGGTCGAAGCTGGCGCCAATGATCTTGTCCGGGTCCAGCAGACCGCCTGGAGCATCGAGGGATTTAGGGGCTGGCAGGTCGATGGCGGTGCCGATCACCTGCGCCTGGGCATTGAATGAACGCGCGGTGGTACCGTTGGTGACCGCTTCGTAGAACACGATCGTCTCGCTGTTGACCAGGCTGCGGCCCAGCACGTTGGGCACGGTGAAGGTGTGGAACGCCGCGCCGCCGAACCTGATCGGGCCAAGACTGAAGTCCAGATAAGGCCAATCCTCAGGCTGGCCGGTGAAGTGCAGGGTGATGTCGGCGGTGGGGCTGATGTTGTTTTGCATCACCATGATGTCGATGTCCGAGCCGGCCAGGCTGTCCATGTTCAAGGTGTCGTTGACTTCGCGCGCGATGAGGGGCGCAAGCAAGGTGGCCACGGGCGTCACGTTGCTGAAGGCGCTTTGGCTGTAGAGCGAATAGTTTCGTACGGCGTCGTAGACGTGGTAGCGCACCACGATGTTGTTGCCGGGACGCGCGGCGACGATCGCCTGCGGCACCTCGACATACACCACGCGCCCCACCTGAGCCGCGGTCAGAGGTGGCGCCACAACCCCGGCCCCGCCCCAGAACACGGTGATCACATCGCCTTCGGCCATGTTGGCGTACGCCGGCACCCCCACCGGCACGGTGGTCACGGCGTTGGGATCTGAAATGCTCTCGGGAACGTCCACAGGCGCACTGAGGTAGGGGTTGACCCCTGGCTCGCCAGGATCGCCCGGCGGGTTGCCCGGCACCGTGGTCTTGACCCGCACGCTGACCGGGTAGGAGGCCTCCTCGTTGACACCGTTGAAGCCGGTGAAGGCGTGGTAGTGCACGGTGTTGTCCGAGTCACCGCGCGGCAGCTCGCGTGCCGGAATGTAGGTCAGCAGCGACTGGTTCTCGTCGATCACGACACGGGTGTCGACGATGTTGTCGTTGAGGTAGAGCACCACGTCCTGACCGGTTTCGATACCGTAATAGACAGGCACCACGACCGGGGCCTCGCCGGATTCGACGTGGCCCTGGTTGAGGCCACCGGAGTGGTTGGCGGGAATGCCGGGCGGTGACAGGGTGGGCGGGATGAGATGGCGCGCGCCCAAAGTGCGTAAGGCCGAGGACGCGTTGCGGTTGAACAGTTTGGCCAGCAGTGCGCGGGGCGGATTTTTCACGATGGTTCACCTCGGAGAAGTTGAGGGAGTATCGAAAGTGTGAGGAGCAGTGCGATGAATCAAGTATCGCCTGGTGAAGGAAGTTAGTCTGGGATATTGATAAAAGCAAACGGCGTCATAACTGGTCAGATAGGCGAGAAAGTGCATATAACTTCATGTATCGAAACGGGTTTTGTGGAGGCGTAGCGCTGATCGCGGCAAGAAAGAAATTAAGTATATTTTTGTACATGGAATCTTGTTGGGAAAAACATAATTCAATGTGGCCATAACTTGCGTGCCAAGGTCGGCATTGATCGGGCGGCTGCCTGGAGTCACTAAAAATACGTGCAGCAATGTCATGCTTTTTTTATTGCAAAGAGAATCGACGCCAGCTTGAACAACCGGGAGTGGTTGGCAGTGTGAAGGAAGGTAAACGGCAGGTTGAACACGTTCAGCTGCTTAAACGCCAGCGCGCTGTTCGGCGGTGGGAGGGTCGGTGAATCGCGGCAGGTGGAGCTATCTGGAGGCCTGGTTATAAAAGCCCGCCGCAGCCAAGTGGGAGCGGGCTGCGGCGGCGAAAGGACCGATGAGCAGATTCGATACGGATGTACGGCAAGACGGTGGCTAAGTGAACCGTTTTTTTACGGCTTTACGTGGCTCACGACTACACTTGTCGAAGTCTACAGCTAAACTACGTAGCTGATGTTATCCATATATAGTTTTTTAGAGACTTTGACATACAATGTCACTTGCGCCACCTTTCTAAAAAAATAATAGGTGCTATCAAACTGTACCCAGCCACTTATAATAGGTTCCTCAAAACCAATAGATCCACCGCCCTCAAACCTTATACCGATCCTATCTATCACTGATTCATCCTGACTTACCCCTAACCTAAAATATCTTACCGGCGACTCGAAACTGTAGGTGATAGATCCCGTATAAGCTGCATCCGCAGTAAAAACAATTGATTTTCCTGTGACGAATGGGGGCTGTTGGAAGGCTTCGCTCAACCCAAAATTACCTCTGTTCCTTAGGGCAATCTCGCACCCTGGAATCCGGATGATTGTGGGGTCTACATTTACAAACCCTTCGAAATCCTCCCTGATCGGCTGCGTGATTGGCATGCCTTGCGCAATCTCTACCGGCGCAGACTTGGAGTCGCTGTACAACGCTCCTTGCGTCCGAGCGACCTTGTACTCGAACGTCACCGCCTGACCTTCGTTTTTCAATACTTCAGCTTTGCTGATCTTGAAATCCATGGGCGTTGTCGCATCGACGACTTGAACCGACGCCGTGGCCTCCTCGGAGCCTGCCTGACCCGTGAAGTTGGCATAGACCCACTGCCCCGCTGCCCGTCCTTCATAAGCGGGCACCCGTACAGTCACCCCATCCGCAGGAATGGTCGTCGGGTCCAGGTACCCATTCTCGGCACCGGTCACGACAGGTGCAGGCAAATCCAGTTTCACAGTAGCCATGACAGCATCTCCTTCAGGAAACAAGGTAGCGGCACTTTCCAACCCAGTGCCGGACAGGTCGACTTTCAGTTCCACACCCAGCGTGGAGGCGTTTTCCAACCGCAGCAGCAGGCTACGCTCGAGCACCCGGCGGATGCCGGAGGTGACTTCCGACGGTTGCACGGTATAGGGTCCGGACACGCGTTCGCTGTAGGCCTCGCCATCGTCCAGCGTGCCTTTCACATGCATCCAGAATGTCTGCCCTTCAGCAATCAAAGGCCAAGGGGCTACGACCACGGTGGCACTGCCGGCAAAGGTATCGAGGTTCAGCGCGGGAGGCGTGCCTGCGGCTTCGACGAAACGCGGCGCGCTCAATGCACTTTCCGGCAGTGGCAACACCCGCAGGCTCAAGGTCGGCGAAGCCACCCCCGACGTGCCGCCCACCAGGATCACGTTCGTCACTTCCACCGTCTTGCCCAAACTGGCCGCAAGGACGCTCGCCGGCACCGGCGCCCGCGCCTCGCCGTTGGTGGCATCGGCCCAGTCGAATGCCAGATCCCGGCCCTCCACACGCCACACCACCGCAAGGATGTCCCCAGGTTTGAGACGGGCATCGCGCACCACCACGGTCGCCGTGTTGGCGTCGGAGGTGCCGGCTTTCACCGGGTTCAGCGGGTTCACTGGCTTGTCGCTGGCGTCCCACACCTCGGGCATCGGCCACGTCTGGCTGGCGCCGCTGATCACCGAAATCAACACATGCCCCGACCGACCGATTCGGCCATCCGGCCGCACCAGCTCGTACCAGACGTCCACGCTTTGATCCAGATTGGGATCGATCAGGGTGGCGCGATCCACCGATACCCGGATCACCCCGGTGCTGGACACGGGCGCTTCGAGGATCCGAGCAGCGCTTTGCCCCTGCCAGTGCACCCTCAACGTACCGCCGACGAATGCGGCGTTGGTGACATTGACCTTGACGTTGAACAGCCCTGTCAGGTTGTCCACGTCCAGTTGGTCATCGGCACTGAGTTCCGGCTCGAATCCCGGCACGGGCAGCAGGGTGGTTTCCCCGGCGACGTTGAGCGGCAGCATGTCGGACGCGTAGGTTACTGGCGCAGTGCCTGGCACGACCAGGTTGTAGTAGAGCTCGACGCTGCCCCCGGCGATTTCCTCGGCCCAGCCCTTCTGCACCTTGAAGGTCACGGCGTAGCCGGCAGTGGCTGACGTAACCGTGTGGGTCAGCTCATGGTGAAAGATATCGCCCGCGCCGTTGATGCCTTCCCAGACCAGTTGCACCTGGGTGTCGTGCACGAACGCAGTGTTGGCCGGGGCGGTGAGGTCGAAGCTGGCGCCAATGATCTTGTCCGGGTCCAGCAGACCGCCTGGAGCATCGAGGGATTTAGGGGCTGGCAGGTCGATGGCGGTGCCGATCACCTGCGCCTGGGCATTGAATGAACGCGCGGTGGTACCGTTGGTGACCGCTTCGTAGAACACGATCGTCTCGCTGTTGACCAGGCTGCGGCCCAGCACGTTGGGCACGGTGAAGGTGTGGAACGCCGCGCCGCCGAACCTGATCGGGCCAAGACTGAAGTCCAGATAAGGCCAATCCTCAGGCTGGCCGGTGAAGTGCAGGGTGATGTCGGCGGTGGGGCTGATGTTGTTTTGCATCACCATGATGTCGATGTCCGAGCCGGCCAGGCTGTCCATGTTCAAGGTGTCGTTGACTTCGCGCGCGATGAGGGGCGCAAGCAAGGTGGCCACGGGCGTCACGTTGCTGAAGGCGCTTTGGCTGTAGAGCGAATAGTTTCGTACGGCGTCGTAGACGTGGTAGCGCACCACGATGTTGTTGCCGGGACGCGCGGCGACGATCGCCTGCGGCACCTCGACATACACCACGCGCCCCACCTGAGCCGCGGTCAGAGGTGGCGCCACAACCCCGGCCCCGCCCCAGAACACGGTGATCACATCGCCTTCGGCCATGTTGGCGTACGCCGGCACCCCCACCGGCACGGTGGTCACGGCGTTGGGATCTGAAATGCTCTCGGGAACGTCCACAGGCGCACTGAGGTAGGGGTTGACCCCTGGCTCGCCAGGATCGCCCGGCGGGTTGCCCGGCACCGTGGTCTTGACCCGCACGCTGACCGGGTAGGAGGCCTCCTCGTTGACACCGTTGAAGCCGGTGAAGGCGTGGTAGTGCACGGTGTTGTCCGAGTCACCGCGCGGCAGCTCGCGTGCCGGAATGTAGGTCAGCAGCGACTGGTTCTCGTCGATCACGACACGGGTGTCGACGATGTTGTCGTTGAGGTAGAGCACCACGTCCTGACCGGTTTCGATACCGTAATAGACAGGCACCACGACCGGGGCCTCGCCGGATTCGACGTGGCCCTGGTTGAGGCCACCGGAGTGGTTGGCGGGAATGCCGGGCGGTGACAGGGTGGGCGGGATGAGATGGCGCGCGCCCAAAGTGCGTAAGGCCGAGGACGCGTTGCGGTTGAACAGTTTGGCCAGCAGTGCGCGGGGCGGATTTTTCACGATGGTTCACCTCGGAGAAGTTGAGGGAGTATCGAAAGTGTGAGGAGCAGTGCGATGAATCAAGTATCGCCTGGTGAAGGAAGTTAGTCTGGGATATTGATAAAAGCAAACGGCGTCATAACTGGTCAGATAGGCGAGAAAGTGCATATAACTTCATGTATCGAAACGGGTTTTGTGGAGGCGTAGCGCTGATCGCGGCAAGAAAGAAATTAAGTATATTTTTGTACATGGAATCTTGTTGGGAAAAACATAATTCAATGTGGCCATAACTTGCGTGCCAAGGTCGGCATTGATCGGGCGGCTGCCTGGAGTCACTAAAAATACGTGCAGCAATGTCATGCTTTTTTTATTGCAAAGAGAATCGACGCCAGCTTGAACAACCGGGAGTGGTTGGCAGTGTGAAGGAAGGTAAACGGCAGGTTGAACACGTTCAGCTGCTTAAACGCCAGCGCGCTGTTCGGCGGTGGGAGGGTCGGTGAATCGCGGCAGGTGGAGCTATCTGGAGGCCTGGTTATAAAAGCCCGCCGCAGCCAAGTGGGAGCGGGCTGCGGCGGCGAAAGGACCGATGAGCAGATTCGATACGGATGTACGGCAAGACGGTGGCTAAGTGAACCGTTTTTTTACGGCTTTACGTGGCTCACGACTACACTTGTCGAAGTCTACAGCTAAACTACGTAGCTGATGTTATCCATATATAGTTTTTTAGAGACTTTGACATACAATGTCACTTGCGCCACCTTTCTAAAAAAATAATAGGTGCTATCAAACTGTACCCAGCCACTTATAATAGGTTCCTCAAAACCAATAGATCCACCGCCCTCAAACCTTATACCGATCCTATCTATCACTGATTCATCCTGACTTACCCCTAACCTAAAATATCTTACCGGCGACTCGAAACTGTAGGTGATAGATCCCGTATAAGCTGCATCCGCAGTAAAAACAATTGATTTTCCTGTGACGAATGGGGGCTGTTGGAAGGCTTCGCTCAACCCAAAATTACCTCTGTTCCTTAGGGCAATCTCGCACCCTGGAATCCGGATGATTGTGGGGTCTACATTTACAAACCCTTCGAAATCCTCCCTGATCGGCTGCGTGATTGGCATGCCTTGCGCAATCTCTACCGGCGCAGACTTGGAGTCGCTGTACAACGCTCCTTGCGTCCGAGCGACCTTGTACTCGAACGTCACCGCCTGACCTTCGTTTTTCAATACTTCAGCTTTGCTGATCTTGAAATCCATGGGCGTTGTCGCATCGACGACTTGAACCGACGCCGTGGCCTCCTCGGAGCCTGCCTGACCCGTGAAGTTGGCATAGACCCACTGCCCCGCTGCCCGTCCTTCATAAGCGGGCACCCGTACAGTCACCCCATCCGCAGGAATGGTCGTCGGGTCCAGGTACCCATTCTCGGCACCGGTCACGACAGGTGCAGGCAAATCCAGTTTCACAGTAGCCATGACAGCATCTCCTTCAGGAAACAAGGTAGCGGCACTTTCCAACCCAGTGCCGGACAGGTCGACTTTCAGTTCCACACCCAGCGTGGAGGCATTTTCCAACCGCAGCAGCAGGCTACGCTCGAGCACCCGGCGGATGCCGGAGGTGACTTCCGACGGTTGCACGGTATAGGGGCCGGCCAGGCGTTCGCTGTAGGCCTTGCCATCGTCCAGCGTGCCTTTCACGTACATCCAGAATGTCTGCCCTTCGGCGATCAAGGGCCAGGGATCTACCGCTATCGTGGCACTGCCGGTGAAGGTATCGAGGTTCAGCGCGGGAGGCGTGCCTGCGGCTTCGACGAAACGCGGTGCGCTCAATGCGCTTTCCGGCAGCGGCAACACCCGCAGGCTCAACGTCGGCGAAGCCACCCCCGACGTGCCGCCCACCAGGATCACGTTCGTCACTTCCACCGTCTTGCCCAAACTGGCCGCAAGGACGCTCGCCGGTACCGGCGCCCGCGCCTCGCCGTTGGTGGCATTGGCCCAGTCGAATGCCAGGTCTCGCCCCTCCACACGCCACACCACCGCCAGGATGTCCCCAGGTTTGAGACGGGCATCGCGCACCACCACGGTGGCCGTGTTGGCATCGGAGGTGCCGGCTTTCACCGGGTTCAGCGGGTTGACCGGCTTGTCGCTGGCATCCCACACCTCGGGCATCGGCCACGTCTGGCTGGCGCCGCTGATCACCGAAATCAACACATGCCCCGACCGACCGATCCGGCCATCCGGCCGCACCAGCTCGTACCAGACGTCCACGCTTTGATCCAGATTGGGATCGATCAGGGTGGCGCGATCCACCGATACCCGGATCACCCCGGTGCTGGACACCGGCGCTTCGAGGATCCGAGCAGCGCTTTGCCCCTGCCAGTGCACCCTCAACGCACCGCCAACGAATGCGGCGTTGGTGACGTTGACCTTGACGTGGAACGACCCGGTCAGGTTGTCCACGTCCAGCTCGTCAGCAGCGGTGAGTTTCGGCTCGAACTCCGGGATGGGCAGCAGGGTGGTTTCCCCGGCGACGTTGAGCGGCAGCATGTCGGACGCGTAGGTTACTGGCGCAGTGCCTGGCACGATCAGGTTGTAGTAGAGCTCGACGCTGCCGCCAGCGATTTCCTCGGCCCAGCCCTTCTGCACCTTGAAGGTCACGGCGGCGCCGGCAGTGGCTGACGTAACCGTCTGGGTCAGCTCATGGTGAAAGATATCGCCCGCGCCGTTGATGCCTTCCCACACCAGTTGCACCAAGGTGTCGTGCACGAACGCAGTGTTGGCCGGGGCGGTGAGGTCGAAGCTGGCGCCAATGATCTTGTCCGGGTCCAGCAGACCGCCTGGAGCATCGAGGGATTTAGGGGCTGGCAGGTCGATGGCGGTGCCGATCACCTGCGCCTGGGCATTGAATGAACGCGCGGTGGTACCGTTGGTGACCGCTTCGTAGAACACGATCGTCTCGCTGTTGACCAGGCTGCGGCCCAGCACGTTGGGCACGGTGAAGGTGTAGAACGCCGCGCCGCCGAACCTGATCGGGCCAAGACTGAAGTCCAGATAAGGCCAATCCTCAGGCTGGCCGGTGAAGTGCAGGGTGATGTCGGCGGTGGGGCTGATGTTGTTTTGCATCACCATGATGTCGATGTCCGAGCCGGCCAGGCTGTCCATGTTCAAGGTGTCGTTGACTTCGCGCGCGATGAGGGGCGCAAGCAAGGTGGCCACAGGCGTCACGTTGCTGAAGGCGCTTTGGCTGTAGAGCGAATAGTTTCGTACGGCGTCGTAGACGTGGTAGCGCACCACGATGTTGTTGCCGGGACGCGCGGCGATGATCGCCTGCGGCACCTCGACATACACCACGCGCCCCACCTGAGCCGCGGTCAGAGGTGGCGCCACAACCCCGGCCCCGCCCCAGAACACGGTGATCACATCGCCTTCGGCCATGTTGGCGTACGCCGGCACCCCCACCGGCACGGTGGTCACGGCGTTGGGATCTGAAATGCTCTCGGGAACGTCCACAGGCGCACTGAGGTAGGGGTTGACCCCAGGCTCAATTGGGTCGCCCGGCGGGTTGCCCGGCACCGTGGTCTTGACCCGCACGCTGACCGGGTAGGAGGCCTCCTCGTTGACACCGTTGAAGCCGGTGAAGGCGTGGTAGTGCACGGTGTTGTCCGAGTCACCGCGCGGCAGCTCGCGTGCCGGAATGTAGGTCAGCAGCGACTGGTTCTCGTCGATCACCACACGGGTGTCGACAGGGTTGTCGTTGAGGTAGAGCACCACGTCCTGACCGGTTTCGATACCGTAATAGACAGGCACCACGACCGGGGCCTCGCCGGATTCGACGTGGCCCTGGTTGAGGCCGCCGGTGTGGTTGGCGGGAATGCCGGGCGGTGACAGGGTGGGCGTGATGAGATGGCGCGCGCCCAAAGTGCGTAAGGCCGAGGACGCGTTGCGGTTGAACAGTTTGGCCAGCAGTGCGCGGGGCGGATTTTTCACGATGGTTCACCTCGTAGAAGTTGAGGGAGTATCGAAAGTGTGAGGAGCAGTGCGATAAATCAAGTATCGCCTGGTGAAGAAAGTTAGTTCGGGAGATTGATAAAAGCAAACGGCGCCATAACTGGTTAGATGGGCGAGAAAGTGCATATAACTCCATGTATCGAAACGAGTTTTGCGGAGGTGTGGGGTTGATGGAGGCAAGGAAGAAATTAAGTATATTTTTGTACATAAAAGCTTACTAAGTAACCAATTATTCAACAGGGTTCCAGGAAATGAATTGCAGACGTGCAACAACTTTGTACGCTGCCAGACAAGGTATTGTGCGTAAAAACGCCCGGACTGACGTGCTTTGCTGCTACTCGCCGAGCTCAAGTAATCTTGGGTCATCAGCTCGCAAGCCTCCGAGTGATAACTGGAGGCCTGCGTATAGCGTCACTTTCCGTTTACCGCGCTTTTGAAAGAGAAATAGTAAACGTACGCGGCGCAGAGGATTCACCGACGCCCTGGAGCTCCTTGGCTGTCAACGAGTGAGGTCCTGTTGCCAGCCCTGTCAGGACCAGGCTCCAGACACCGCTGGCGTCCACGGTGGCGATGCCCTTGGCGGCCTGACCGTCGTAGATCATTACCACCGGGCTGGCCAGGGCCGTGCCTGTAAGCGCAATACGGGTATCGGACGTGCTGCCGCCATTGCTGACTTCGCCCTGCGAATCCCGCACGCTGACGATGACCGGTCGCGTCCCGGCCAGAACGCTGAACGTGCGTGGCGCAGACACAAGGCCGTTGCCATAGATCGCCTTGACGGTGAGCGAGTGAGGCCCAGGCAACAGACCGGTCAGGTTGAAGATCCAGACGCCGCCGTTACCGGCGGTGGCTCTGCCCCTGGAGGTCTGAGCGTCGAAAACTTCCAAGACCTGACCCCGCCGAAGCGATCCCGGCCAGCAGCACATCGGCATCGGATGTGGTGCCACCTTCGCTGACCTCGCCGTGGGAATCGTGCACACTGGAAAGGATGGGTTTCATCTCGGCCAAGGTGCTGAACGTCCGCGCAACCGACACCTGACCGCTGCCGTACATGGCCTTGGCGGTTACCGAGTGAGCGCCGATTGCCAGCCCCGTCAGGTTGAAGGTCCATGCTCCGTTGGCGCTCACATGGGCACTGCCCAATGCGGTCTGGCCGTCGAACAGCTCTACAGCCTGATGGGCTGCAGCTGTACCGGAGATCGTCAGGTGGGTGTCGACCGTTGTGCCACCGTTGCTCACCTCACCCTGCAAATCGCGCACGCTGTCGATGGTCGGTTTGGCATCGACCCAGATGATGAACGTACGCGGCGCCGAGACCAGCCCTGATCCATAGCGCGCCTTGGCCGTGATCGAATGCGTGCCGATCGCCAGATTCGTCAGGGACGCGGTCCACTCGCCATTGCTGCCAACCGCGACAGTGCCTTTCGAAGTCTGGCCGTCAAAGAGCTCCACGCTCTGCGCCGCCATCGCTGCACCTGTGACCGTTACCGACGTGTCGGTGGTTGCCGATCCCTGGCTCAGCTCCTTGCCCGAATCCCGCACGCTGGTAATCGCCGGATTAATTTCCGGCCTGGGTGGGGTGACGGCTTGTTCGCTGACATGAAAGCTGTAAGGCGATGCGGCGCTGAGGTCGACCCGAACCAATGGAATGACCTGGCCCGTCACAGTGAAATAGTCACGTTGTATGAACTGCGCACCTGCCAGGCCGACTTCGCGGGTCTGCTGGGAAAGATAGAACACCGCTTCCAAAGGCAGCGCAGTCGTGGTACCGGTCGGCCATGTTTCGAGCATGACCTCATTGTGATAAGGCCGCTCCTGGCTCGGCACCAGAAAATGATCACGCACCGCCAGGCTTAGAGCAAAGTCGTCAGGGTCAGCACCGAACGAGCACTGGTGATAGTTACGCTGCGAATGATTGCCGCTGCCACCTACAGCGTTGTAATGGGTTTTCCACCGCTCGATAGTATTGACGGGGGGTGTCTGCGCGGCACACGCTCTGCTGTCACGTGGATACAACGAGTGCGGGCCACAGCCTTTTTCGGTTGTCCGACCGTCAGTACTTGCATCGCTCGGGTATGAGCACAACACCCTCACGTCACGTTGGCCATCCTGGGCACTGGCGGCGTTGTTCTTGAAGATGAACCCCTGCGTCTGGTTAGCGATGAACCGTTGAATACCAAGATCTTTTCGCAAGTAGGAAAAGGATATACCGCCAATCGTGATCGATGTGGGGCTTGGGTCCCATGCGTGATAGCGAGTATTGGCACCCGTCGTGCGCATGAAGACACCGTTGCAGAAGTAAGCCGCCTTGCCATTGCAATCGTTGCGAGTGTCCGTGTACCGCCTGTTCAATGCCTCGGCAACGAGCCGACCCTGCTCGAAGGTCTCGGACACAATCGACACACTGATATTGTCGGAACGTATGGTGGTGCCGACGCCGCCCACTTTGTAGGTGTAGTTAAACGGTGTAGCTGACATTGTCTATATAGATTGGTTTTGCACCCGAAGTATAAAGTATCACCTGGCTTATCTTGCCATAAAAGTAATAGGCGCTATCCACTTCAAGCCAGCCATTTATACGGGGAGGCTGAAACCTGATGATTCGATCGCCCTCGAACCGTATTTCAATCACGTCCATGATGGGGGCATCCTGGTTCAGCCCTAGTCTGAACGTGCTGGCCAGCGACTCGAAAATGAATTGAAAGATTGCCCCTCTGCTTGAGCGCGAAGTACAGACAATGGATTTTCCTGTGATGAATGGCGGCTGCTGGAAGGATTCGCTCAGTTGAAATTCCCCATTGCTGTCCGCGACAATCCGGCACCCTGAAAGCTGGATGACTTTGGGATCTACACTTGCAAACCCTTCGAAATCCTCCCTGAACAACTGTTTGATTGGCCTGCCTCTTTCAATATCTATCGGCGCAGGTTCAGAATCGCTGTAAACACCTCCTTGCGTCTGAGCGACTCGATATTCGAATGCCACCGCTCGGTTCTCGTTCTTCAGCACTTCAGTTTTGCTGATCTTGAAATCCAAGGGCGCTGTCGTGCTCACCACTTGCACCGGCGCAGTTTGCTCCCTCGATCCATTCTGCCCCGTGAACCTGGCATAAACCCACTGCCCGGCTGCCTGCCCCCCATAAGCCGGCACCCGTACATTCACCCCATCCGCAGGAATGGTGGTAGGGTCCAGATACCCATTCTCGGCACCGGTTACGACAGGTGCGGGTAAATCCAGTTTCATAGTAGCCATGACAGCATCTCCTTCAGGAAACAAGGTAGCGGCACTTTCCAACCCAGCGCCGGACAGGTCGACTTTCAACTCCACACCCAGCGTCGGGGCGTTTTCCAGTTTCAGCAACAGTGTTGATTGTTCAAGAAACTAGTCCGGACGATTGACAAATGCAAATAGCGAAACCCGTAATAAGACAAACAAGAAAGTGCGCGCAAGCCCATGTATTGAAACGTATTTCGTAGAAATGCCACATCCAAAACCACGAACACAAAATTAAGTATATTTTTGTACAAAAGAGCCAACCCAGAAAACAACCATTCACTAAAACCGCAAATTAGGTATCGATGCCGGCACTGGCCAGGTGACTGACTAAAACAACTACAGTTGGCCGCAGCAAACTTGCACCGTTCTCTAACTTCAGGATTCTCGTGATTTCAGGTCGTTCATGGATCGGTCGCTGTCGATTCGTCAGGCCGTGTACGGCTTGGCAGGAATTCCAGTGGCCAGCAAACCGGAGGCTGGCGTCTCGGACGTTGAACAGAAAGATGAATGGATTCAGCCCCAACCCCAGCGGGCGTTGGGCCGAGCGACCCCTCCCGTGCTGCAGTGAAGATATGTTCATCCTTGCCCCCGCTTTTCCGCCCTAGACTCCAGGGGCAAACATCATGAACTGACAGGAGTTGACCATTATGTTTTCCCACGAAAGCACTGGATTGATCGCGTTGTACATCATCGTCGCGCTGATCGTGGTAAGTACCGCAGGGCATATTGCGCACAGCCACTGGCAGTATCGTCAGGGCAAGCGTGACCGATCTTTGGAGCGTAATGGACGGGACTGACTGGGCTGGGGCCAGGCGCTCGGTTCGTGGGGAGAATGATGTGCTGGATCTTCGGACGGATCGTGCGGCTGGATAAATGAACGCGTGTAGGCAGGCCTCTTCGCGACCAAAGAGCTCGCTGCCTGCCCCGCTGAATCGATCGTGCTGATGATGACTATCAAGGCTCGCGCCTCGGTGATGGTCGCCACCCTGCCTTATACTCGCCGCCAATCCCCCCGTTACCTCCGCTTGCTCGCAGGCGACTGTCTCCTTGGAATCCATTCCCATGCCAAGTCCCCATCAGGCCGCCCCAGGCCTTTCCGAACCCAATTCGCAGAGCGTCAAGCAGCAGTGGCTGGCCATTCTTTCGGTAGCCGTTGGCGCCTTCGCCTTGGTGACCAGCGAATTCCTGCCCGTGGGCGTACTCAACGATGTCGCCAGCGATCTGGGCATCAGTGCCGGGCAGGCTGGCCTGATGGTCACCCTGCCCGGCATCATGGCCGCCCTGGCCGCGCCGTTGCTGTCGGTGGGCATCGGCGCCATGGACCGTCGCTACCTGCTGACCGGCCTGACGCTGATCATGATCATCGCCAACTGCATCGTCTCCTTCGCCAATGATTTCAACGTGCTGTTGTTCGGCCGGGTATTGCTGGGAGTCAGCATTGGTGGCTTCTGGGCGACCGCCATTGCGTTGAGCGGTCGCCTGGCACCCAGGGGTGTCGGCGTGGCCAAGGCCACGTCGATCATCATGATGGGCGTGACCCTGGCCACGGTACTGGGCGTGCCCGTGGGCACCTGGCTCAGCGGCTTGATGGGCTGGCGCATGACTTTCCTGGTCACTGCGCTGGTGGGTGTGCCGGTGCTGCTGGCGCAGATCTTTTTGCTGCCGCCGCTGCACCCGGACCGCGCCATTCGGGTCAGCGACCTGCCGGCCCTGTTCACCAATCCCCAGGCGCGGGTGGGTTTGATCGCCGTGCTGCTGATCGGTCTGGCGCATTTTGCCGCGTACACCTATGTCGCGCCGTTCTTCAAGCAAAGTGCCGGTTTCGACGGGCCGACCATTGGCTCGCTGTTGCTGCTCTACGGGATGGCCGGGGTGCTGGGCAACGTGTTCGCCGGCTTCGCCGCCAACCGCAACGTGCGCTACACCTTGCTGCTGGTGGCGCTGATGATCGGCACCAGCACGGCCCTGTTCCCGCATTTCGCCACCGGCCTTGTCGGCGCCGCGATGCTGATCGCTCTGTGGGGTTTTGCCTTCGGCGCGTTCCCGGCCTGCTCCAGTATCTGGATGTTCGTGGTCGCGCCCAAGGACGTCGAGCGCGGCATGCCGCTGTTCGTCGCGCTGTTTCAGGTAATCATCGCGCTGGGTTCGTTCTTCGGCGGGCAGATCGTCGACCAGCTGGGCAGCTCGGTGCTGCTGAGCCTGGCCACAGCCTTGGTCGGCGCAGGTTTTGCGACGGTGCTGGTGTTGGGCCGCAAGGTCAGCAACAACGTGGTGGCCCAGCCCTGTTGAGCCCGCGTGCGCTGACGATCCCGGCAGGATTGTCAGCGCACCTGCGCAGATTGCAAAAAAATTTTGAACTGACTTTCCGCCCATTCACCTAATGATCAGCCTGTGAATATTCCCACAGGCATTGTGTCAATATCGGCACTCTCCGAGAGGTGGTCAACGTGGCTAAAGACGAAAAGAAAACCAAAAGTGACGCTTCGAAAGCCAGCAAGGAATTGAAGGACAAAAAGTCGTCACCGGAAAAGAAATCTGCCGCAGCCTCAGCGCTTTCGAAGTCCTCCGACAAGGAGAAAAAAGACAAGAAGAAAGACGCCGAGCCGAAGAAAACCGCAAAGAAAGCTGACAGCAAGCCGGAAAAGGCTGAGAAAGCCAAGAAGTCCGACAAAGTGGAAAAAGCTGAAAAGCCTGCGAAGAAGAAAAAGTGACATTCGCTGTCTGCTAGGGCCCCGCGCCCTAGCGTTCCCTCTGTATTCCCCTGCCTCTCCTCCCCCGGCTATCCCGTTCTCGACGCCTTTCACGCGCGCGTCTGATTCACCACCACCACGGTCAGCCAAGGCATTCGATAGATCCGTACCGGTTGAGTCCGGGCAAGCACATCGAGCATGCCGGGAACATCGTCGAGGTTGAACACACCGCTCACCGCTGTGCTGGGCAAGCGACCGGCGATGACCAGCGAGCCGGGCAGGTAACGTTCGATGTCAGCGAATACCTCGGCCAGCGGCTGCCGATTGAAGATCAGCTTGCCGCGCTGCCACGCCGACGCCGTACCCAGGTCCAGAACGCCTGTCGCCGACGGTGTCGCGCCAGCGGTGTAGGCCAGGCGCTGAGCGGCCTTCAACGGCACTACGGCGCCACCGGACGAGACCCTCACTTCTCCTTCCGTTACCCCTACACGCACCTGTTCACCCTGGCGGTCGACATCGAAACGAGTGCCCACCGCCTGCACGCTGCCGCCTAAGGACTGAACCACGAACGGCCGCATGGCATCCTTGCTGACTTCGAACAACGCCTCACCCTTGAGCAGGCTGATCTCGCGCCGCGCTGCCGAGTAATTCACCGACAAGGCCGAGCCGCTGTTCAACCAGACCTGGCTGCCGTCTTCCAGGGTCAACGCCCGGCGTTCACCGACCGCCGTGGCGTAGTCGGCGAAATAGACCTTGGCCGGCTCGCTCAAGCCGGTCAACGCCAGCGCGCCCAGCCCGGCGGCCAATGCCGCCCAGCGCAGCGGCCGTCGCTCGCGCCTGGGTGGAGCGACGAAGGTTTGCGCTGTGTGGGTCTGTGGCAGTGCCTGCCACATCGTTTCGGCCAGCCGTGCTGCGGCTTCATGGTCCGCACTCTGCCCACGCCAACGGGCGAAAGCGTGGCGATCGGCATCACTGGCCTGGCCGGACGTCAGGTGCACCCACTGCTCGATGGCCTGGTCTTCCAGATCAGTGGCGCAAGGGGCGCGGTTCACAGGTTCGGTCATGGTGAGGGGCTCACAGGCGCCGCCGGAAGGAAATCGGTTGCGTGCATTCTAGAGGCACTCCGACTGACGAAGCCAATCGCGGCAATGACGCATGGCGAGCACCAGGTACTTGCCCACCGAGCTTTCCGAGACCCCGAGGCGCAGGGCGATCTGGGCGTGGGTCAGGCCTTCCAGACGGCTGAGCAGCAACGCCAGGCGGGCGTTGCTGGGCAAATGCTGCAGGGCATGGTCGAGTTGCTCGATGGCCTCGGCAGCCAGGAAGGTGCGCTCCGGCGAGGCGATGGGATCGCAGGGCTCTTCGTCCGGCTCCTCGACCTGCAGCGCGCAATAGCGCCGCTCCTGGCGCAGGCGGTCGATGGCCAGATTGCCCGCCACGCGGAACACGAACGCGCGAGGTTCGAGAATCTGCGCCGTGTCTGCCAACCCGGCCAGGCGTACGTAGGTGTCCTGGGCCACGTCGGCCGCCTTCTCCACATTCCCCAGGCGCCGAGCCAGAAAGGCCAGCAGGTCGGCATAGTGCTCCTGAAAGACCATCAGCAAAGGGTTGGAATTGGGTGACACGGACATTCGCACGGCCCCGGCGGTTGAGGGCCGCATCCTATCCCAATTGAGAACTCTTATCATCAGAATGGCGGATGATAATGAAAATAATTTCAATCTGGACGGCAAGGTTTGCCCTGCTCGTTCGTCGTTGGAGAGAGACCCCTGATTCTCGGGCATTTCATCTTCATTCGATAACGGACGTTTCAGATGCAGGCACGTTTTCCGCACTTCGCTCCCGCCGCCGGTCGCACCCTGACCCTGGCGCTGATGCTGGCCATGACGACCGGCTTGCCGATGCTTTCACTTTCGGCACAAGCGGCCGAAGCCAGCACGGCGCTGGACCTGCAATCGGTCGAGCAGTCGCTGGACCAGGCATTGACCCGGTTGGCGGACCAGGCCAACGTGCGGTTGATCTTCAACTCGGCGGACGTGGCCAACCTGCGTGCTCCTGCCTTGAAGGGCCGGTACACCCTCAGCCAGGCCATGGAAATCCTGTTGCGCGGCAGCGGCTTCACCTGGCAACTGCTGGACGAGCGCACCCTGGTGCTGCAGAAACTGCCCGCCCGCGATGACCAGGCCATGGCCTTGGGCGCCACCACCGTCAATGCCATGAACGACCTGGGCAGCACCACCGATGGCACCGGCTCCTACACCACCGGCAGCAGCAGTACCGCCGCCAAGCTCAATCTGAGCCTCAAGGAAACCCCGCAGACCGTCAGCGTGGTGACCCGTCAGTTGATGGACGACAAGAAACTCACCAGCCTGGACAAGGTGCTCGAACAAACCCCAGGCATCACCTTCCAGTACCGCAACTTCGGCGGCCACGTGTACACCTCGCGCGGGTTCTCGCTGCTGGCGGAAAGCTTTCTGGTCGATGGCGTTCCCGGTCAGGGTTACCAGATCACCGGCTGGATGAAGCCCGACACCGCCATCTACGATCGCGTCGAGGTCCTGCGCGGCGCGAGCGGTCTGTTGGTGGGTGCCGGCGAGCCGGGTGGTGCGGTGAATCTGGTGCGCAAACGCCCGACCGCCGAACCTCGGCTGACGGTGCAAGCCAGTGCCGGATCCTGGGACCGTTACCGCATGGACCTGGACGCCAGCGGCAAGCTCAACGATGCCGGCAACGTACGCGGACGGCTGGTCACCGCCTACGAAGACAACGGCTCCTACCTGGACGAGCGCAACACGCGCACGCCGCTGGTGTACGGCATCGTCGAGGCCGATCTCGATCCTGACACCACGGTGAGCCTGAGCCTGCGCCACCAGCAGAACGTCATCAACGGCTATTCGATCTACGGCCTGCCGCGCTACAGCAACGGCAACGCGCTGGACATATCCCGCTCCACCTCCCTGGTGCAGGACTGGAACCGGCACCAAAGCGAGATGAGCGAAGCGTTCGCCGAAATCGAACATCGCTTCAACGAGCGCTGGTCGAGCACCACTTCGGTGACCGTGTCCCAAGGCAGCTTCGATCAGCAGATCGCCTACGCGCGCCGGACCATCAGCCCGGTGACCAATACCGGCTCGGTGTTCCAGGCGGCGCTGTTCCGCCAGGACGAAGTGACCAGCACCGGCCTGGACAGCCATGTCAGCGGCAACTTCGATGCCTTCGGCCTGACCCACGACGTCACCGTCGGCGGCACCTGGTCGCGCCAGGAAGCCAATACCCAGCAGGCCACGGCCAGCCTGCGCAACCAGCCGCTGAACATCTTCGACGTGGATCACCACGCCATCGCCAAGCCCGCCCGGCCGGCGTGGACCACGGACATCGACATGACCGAGGAGCGTGCGGGCCTGTACGCCAACTCCCGGCTGCGCCTCAGCGAGCCATTGAGCCTGGTGCTCGGCGGCCGCGCGAGCTGGTACGACTACACCTACGACATCAAGCGCGGCGCCGCCCTGCCCTATGAGTCCAAGGTGACGCGCAAGGTCACGCCCTACGCCGGGCTGATCTACGACATCAACGATGACTGGTCGTGGTACGCCAGCTACGCGGAAATCTTCAACGCTCAGGGCAACTACGTCGACACCCGCGGCACACCGCTCTCCCCCTCCGAGGGTGACAACTACGAGACCGGCATCAAAGGCGCCCTGTTCGACAACCGCCTGAACCTGTCGATGGCGTTGTTCTACATCAAGCAGACCGACGTCGCCCTGGTGGACCTGGCCAACACCAACTGCACCAGCAACGACTCCGAGGGCACCTGCTACGTCAATGGCACCATCAAGCGCAGCAAGGGCATCGACCTGGAGGCCAGCGGCGAGATCCTGCCGGGCTGGCAAGTGTTCGGTGGCTACACCTTCAATTTGCTGCGCAACAACACCGAGGACGTCGAAGTCGCCTACGAGACGCCCAAGCACATGCTGCGCCTGCAGACCAGCTACAACCCGCCCGGCACCTGGGACCGGCTGACCGTGGGCGGCGGTGTTTCGGCGCAGTCCTACTACAAGGCATCGTCGACCACGGGGCTGGACTTCGGCAGCCAGGGCTACGCCATCTGGGATGCCCGCGTGGCCTGGAAACTGGACGATCACTGGCGGGTGCAACTCAACGCCGAGAACCTGTTCGACAAGCGCTACTACACCACCGCAGTGGCGGTCGACCGTTCGAACGTGTTCGGCGAGCCGCGCAGCTACATGCTGACATTGCGAGGCGATTTCTGATCGGATCGGTACAGGACGCATTGCAGTGAAGGGCTCGCTGCGCCGGTCGATGGCCTGGCTGCACACCTGGTGTGGCCTGGTGTGCGGCTGGGTGCTGTGCGTGATTTTCCTCACCGGCTCGCTGAGCGTGTTCCGCGAACCCATCACGCGCTGGATGGAGGCGCAGCCAATCGCCACGTCCGACGCTGGCGCTTGGGTGAACGAGGGGCTGGCCGCATCCCAGGCGCAGCGCTACCTTGCGACACATGCCTCGGGCGCACGGCTGTGGCGGGTGCAGTTGCCGGCGCATCCGGGTGAAGCGGTGCGCCTGCTCTGGCGGGACGACAGCGGCACCCGGCAGATCGCCCTCGATCCTGCGACCGGCACACCGTTACCGCCGGCGGCGCTGCGCCAGACCGAAGGGGGCCGGCATTTCATGTCGTTCCACTACATGCTGCAACTGCCGGTGCTGGGATTCTGGATCGTCGGCGCACTGACCGTCGGCTTTCTGGTGGCGCTGGTCTCCGGCGCAATCATCCACCGGCGTATCTTCGCCGACTTCTTTACCTTCCGGCCCGGTACCGGCCCGCGTGCCTGGCTCGATGCGCACAATGCCGCGGCCGTGCTGACGCTGCCGTTCCTGCTGATGATCGCCTACACCGGGCTGTGCATCTTCGCCAGCACCTACATGCCCTGGCCCGTGCAAGCGGTGTACGGTTCGGACGATGGCGCCTATGCACGCTTCACCGCCGAGCTCGCCGCCGAACCGACCGAAGCCCGCTCCGTGATGCAACCGATTGGTACGGCGCCGGACTGGGAGAGTCTTCTCGACCAGGCCCGTACGCTCACCGGGCAACCGGCGCAGATGCTGCTGGTGAATGCACCAGGCGCCGCCAATGCGAGCGTACGCATCATCGGCCGTGCGGACCTCGGGCAGCCTGCGGACCACCTGTTCACGCCCCAGGCCAGCGTGCTGTTCGACGCGGCCAGCGGTGACGTGCTGCAGGTCCGGCGGCCAGACCCGGCCAGCGTGTCCCTGGGCTCCCGGATAGAAGGCGTGGTGCGCTCCCTGCACTTCGCCGACTTCGGCAGCTGGGCACTGCGCTGGGTGTACTTCGCCAGCGGCCTGCTGGGTACATCGATGATGGTGGCGGGCACCGTGCTGTTCTCGATCAAGCGACGGATCAAGGGCCAGCGCGAATTTGGCGACGCCACGCGACGCTTCTACCACTGCGTCGAGGCCTTCAACGTGGCATGCAGCGTCGGCATCGGGATGGCGTGCTGTGGTTATTTCTACGCCAACCGCCTGCTGCCGCTCGAGTTACCGGACCGTGCGCAATGGGAAATACGCGCCTTTGTGCTGATCTGGGCGGCGACCTTGTTGCACGCGCTGTGTCGGCCACGCCTGCGGGCATGGACCGAGCAGCTGGGCCTGACCGCGATACTGTGTCTGTGCCTGCCGCTGCTCAACCAATGGACCACGGGCCAGGCGTTGTGGCACTACGCATGCGTCGGCGACTGGCAACGGGCGAGCGTGGAAGCGGTGTGCCTGGGCTTTGGTGCGTTGCTGGTATTTGCCTTGAAGAAGCTGCATCGGCAGCGCTCGCTGCCCTGATTGCTGCCCGTCATCTCCTCCTCAAAGCCCCAGATCACTCAAGCCTGGGTGATCGTCGGGGCGGCGGCCCAGGGGCCAGTGGTATTTGCGCTCGGACTCGGCAATGGGCAGGTCGTTGATGCAGGCGAAGCGCCGTTGCATGAGCCCGTTGGCGGCAAACTCCCAGTTCTCGTTGCCGTAGGAACGAAACCAGTTGCCCGAATCGTCGTGCCACTCATAGGCGTAACGCACGGCGATGCGGTTGTCGGCAAAGGCCCACAGTTCCTTGATTAGGCGATAGTCCAGCTCTTTGCGCCATTTGCGTTCGAGAAACGCCTGGGCCTGGGCGCGCCCTTCGATGAACTCGCTGCGGTTACGCCAGTAGGTGTCCTGGGTATACGCCAGCGCCACCTTGGCGGCATCGCGGGAGTTCCAGCCATCCTCGGCGCCACGCACCTTCTGGATCGCGGTTTCAAGGGTGAACGGCGGCAGTGGCAGGCGTTTCTCTTCGCTCATGTCGATGCTCCTAGAGTCGATGCTCCTAGAAAGGTTTGTAAGGCAGGAATTTGCCGTCCAGCGTGATCACGGCGCGCGATCCGCCTTCTGGGTCTTCGACCTTCTTGATGTCGAGCTTGAAATTGATCGCGCTGATAATGCCATCACCGAACTGCTCGTGGACCAGCGCCTTCAGGGTCGTGCCATAGACCTGGACCATCTCGTGGAAGCGATAGATCGTCGGATCGTTCGACACGTCTTCGGCATTGCCGCGCAGGGGTATGGTCTGCAACTCGACCACCGCTTCGGCGTCCAGCCCCAACCGTTCGGCCACCACTTCGGCCACTGCCTGAGGCAATGGATGCTGGCCCAACAGCGCGGCGGTCACATACACCGTGCTCAACCCGGTGCCTTCGGCCAGGCCCGCCCAGGTCAGGTTGTTCACGGTCTTGGCCTGCAGGACGCGCTCGGTCAGGGTCTGGCGTGGTGCCTTGGAAACGTTGCTCTGGGACATGGTCGATTCTCCGGATGGGAACGCAAGGTCAGGTGTAACGCTTGGAAGCACAGAATCAACAAAACCCACCATAATGGCCAAGACTCATTTCAGATCATTTCCATAATTCCAACTTATGGTGAAGCCGTGCTGCTACGTCATATCCGCTACCTGCTGGCCGTTGCCGATCACGGTAATTTCACCCGCGCCGCCGAGGCGCTGCACGTGTCCCAACCTGCGTTGTCGCAACAGATAAAGCAACTGGAATCGAGCATGGGCGTGCCCCTGTTCGACCGCAGTGGCCGCAGCATCGTCCCCACCGATGCCGGTCGCGTGTACCTGGAACATGCGCGGCGCTCGCTGCGAGAGCTGGAGGCGGGTCGGCGCGCGGTGATGGACGTCAGCGACCTGTCGCGTGGCCAACTGCGCCTGGGCGTCACGCCGACTTTCAGCGAATACCTGGTGGCGCCGCTGATCGACCGTTTCTCGGCACAGTACCCAGGGGTGGCGATCAGCCTCACGGAAATGTCGCTGGAACAGATCCTCGACGCCCTGGCCCGCGATCTGTTGGATGTAGCCATCGGCTTTACCGGCGAGCATGGCGCCGACATCGATGCGCAACCGCTGTTCGAGGAGAAACTGTGCCTGGTCACGGCAGGCTCGGCGCTGGACCCCGGCCTGCAGAACAAGGCGCTGACCCTGGCCGATCTGCAGACGCTGCGCTTCGCCCTGCTGGCCCCGGCCTTTGCCACGCGCATCTCGGTGGATGCCTGGTGCCGCAAACAGCGCTTCACGCCCAACATTGCCCTGGAAGCGAATTCGATCGCCATATTGCTCAAGGTGATCAAGCAGGGGCGCATGGTGACGATCCTGCCCGATGCCATCGTGCGCGAGCAGCCCGACCTCTACGAGCTTCGTACCAGCCCGGTGCTGCCCAGGCGCACGGCGGCCTTGCTGCGGCGCAAGAACGGCTATCGCAGCGTCGCCGCCGATGCGTTCGCCCAGTTGGTAAAAGGTTCGCAGGCGTGAACGCACCGGTACCGGCCGCAAACTTTTTCCGGATTCAGGCGTCAGCTTGATAGCGACCTTTCGCTATAGAACAAGGACTCACCATGGTTTTCTTCATCTTCCTCCTGGCCTGCGCCGCTGCAGCAAGCACCGGCATCATCTTCAAACCCGGCCAGTGGTACGCCTCGTTGGTCAAACCCCGTTTCACCCCGCCGAACTGGGCCTTTCCCGTAGCCTGGACGGTCATCTACCTGCTGCTGGCCTGGGCCGGCTACCGCCTGACCCAACTGACCGGCAGCGAGACGGTCCTGGCGCTCTGGGCCGCGCAGATCGCCCTCAATACCCTGTGGACACCGGTATTCTTCGGCGCCCACCGCCTGCTGGCCGGTCTGGTGATCATCGTATTGCTGTGGCTGGTGACCGCCGCCATGGTGGTTCTGGCCATCCGCCTGGACCTGATCACCGGGCTGATCCTGTTCCCCTATCTGGCCTGGCTGTGCGTGGCGGCCGCGCTGAACTTCTCGATCCTGCGCAACAACCGCTGAGCGCGGTGCCACGCCGCCTGACTCAGGTCAGATGGCGAACTCACCCACCAATGCCGTCAGGCCGACCGCCAGTCGCGACACCTCGCCACTGGCGGTCGCCGTCTGGGTGGCCCCTGCCGCACTCTGCATCGACAGATCGCGAATGCTGGTGATGTTGCGGTCGATCTCCCGCGCCACCTGAGCCTGCTCTTCGGCAGCGGTCGCGATCACGGTGTTGCGTTCGCTGATCAGGTTGATCGATTCGGAGATCTGGCTGAGCGAGGTACTGGCATGCTGCGCCACGGCCGACGAATCGCTGGCCATCTGCTGGCTCTGCTCCATGGCCTGGACGGCCTGCACCGAATCGGTCTGCATCGAGCCGATCATCTTCTCGATTTCCTGGGTCGATTGCTGCGTGCGGTGCGCCAGAGCGCGCACTTCATCCGCGACCACGGCAAAGCCTCTGCCCTGCTCACCGGCGCGGGCCGCTTCGATGGCGGCGTTCAATGCCAGCAGGTTGGTTTGTTCGGCAATGGCACGGATCACCTCGACCACCGTGTTGATCTCCCGCGCCCGAGCCGACAGCTGCTTGACCTGAGTGCTGGTGCTGCCCACGTTGGTCGCCAGCGCCTGGATAGCGGTCAGGGTCTGTTCGACCTTGCCCAGACCATCCCTCGCCAGCGATTGGGTGGTGGCCGAGGCGTCGGCGGCTTCGGCCGCGTTACGCGCCACCTCGTCGACCGCCGAGCTCATCTGGGTGACCGCACTGGCCGCCTGATTGACTTCATCGTTCTGGCGCACCAGACCCCGGCTGGATTCCTCGGTCACCGCGCTCATCTCTTCCGAGGCGGCGGCCAACTGGCTCGAGCTGTCGGAAATGTGCGCGATCGTCTGCCGCAGGTTGGCCTGCATCCGCGCCAGCGCCGTGAGCATGCTGGCGGCTTCGTCCTGGCCAACCACGACGATCTGTTCGGTCAGGTCCTTGCGCGCGATGCGCTGGGCTATCTGCACGGCTTCGTTGATGGGCTGGGTGATGCTGCGGATCAACAGCGCAGCGAGCAGGATGGTCGCCAGCACTGCTGCGGCGATCAGCGCAATGACCCAATTGCGTCCGGACTCGAAGGTCGCCAGCGCCGCATCGCCGGCGTCGGTGGCACCGCGATCGTTCAGCGCCATGAGCTCTTTGACCTTGCCTTCGAGGGTGTTGGTCAGCGGGCGAATGGCCGTGTTGATCAGAGCAGTTGCCGCAGCGGTGTCGGCCGCACGCAGCATGGGCTCCAGCTGGCCCAGCAATTGGTCGTAAGCAACCGCATCGGACCGTATGGAATCGTAGAGTTTACGGTCATCGTCGCTCCCGACGGTGCTTTCGTAGTGCGCGATGGTTTCCTGAAAAGCACGACGATAGCCCGCAAACGCGGCGATCGTCTGTTCACGAAGCGCGGCATCGGTGGTAGTGGCGCCGCGCAAGCTTTCGAGCCGCAACCTCAGCAGCCCGCTGTTCATCTGTCCTGCGTCACGGATACCCAGCATCCAGTTCGTCTCGACGTCCTGCTCGGCCTCGTAGAGCTTGTTCATCTGGACGATGGAAAGGCAACCAAGGAGTATCACGACCACGACAATGGCCGAGAAGAATGCAATAGCGCGGGGGGCGAGGTTCAGGCGTCGAATGATCATGCAGAATTCCATTGCGATCAGGGGTTGATGCCATGAGTCATCGGCCTGCGGCGCAAACACTTGAGCTAGAGGGGCCTGGGTAAATGTAAGCAAGCGCGAGTACGGGGCTGCTGTATGCCTGTACAGCCATTGGAGGGCAACCTATGTATAATCGCCCGCTTCAACGAATATGGGTCCGCGCATGTCCAACGCCGATTACGAGGGTTCGCTCCCACCACCTGCCGAAATGACCGTCATCCCCGTCATTCTGCGCCTGGTCAAAGAGGCGACCGGTCTGAGATTTGCGGCGGTGGCCAGGGTCACGGCCACACGCTGGGTCGCCTACGCAGTGGACGACTCGGCTCATCTGGACATACGGCCGGGCGATCAGCGGCCACTTGCGCAGACGTTGTGCAACGAAGTCCGTCAGCGTCGCCAGTCACTGGCCTATGGTGAAGGCATGCACGGCTTGGCCGACGGGCGCTACGAGCCGGAAACCCAACCGGACCTGGAAACATTCAAAAGCCATATCTCGGTGCCCATCATCACCTCAGCGGGCGTGTTCGTAGGGACCCTCTGCGGACTGGACCCGGAACCGGTCGCGGTCGAAAATGCCAGCGTGATCGACACCCTCGAACTGTTTGCGCAACTGCTGGCCAGCCATCTGGAACTTCACGCGCGGCTGCACGACAGCCAATCGGAACTGGGTGCATCCGAGGAAACCGGGCGCTTGCGCGAGCAATTCGTGGCGGTACTGGGCCACGACCTGCGCACGCCGATCAGCGCCGTGCGGATGAGTGCCGATCTGCTGGAAGGCCAAGTCAGCGACAAGCGCTCCAAGACCCTCGTAGCCGCGATCCAGAGCAGCGCCAAGCGCATGTCGGCGTTGATCGACGACGTGCTGGACTTCACCCGCTGCCGCCTGGGCAGCCGCTTCGTGATCAACCTGAACCGCGTCGACAACCTGTTCGAAGCGTTGATCCCGGTCATAGCCGAAATCCGCCATGCCCACCCGCTGGCCGATGTCAGCTATCACTACACCGATGCCAAACCCGTCCAGTGCGATTTCGGACGCATCAGCCAGCTGGTCTCCAACCTGCTGTCGAACGCCGTACACCACGGCGCACCCGGCGGACCGATCAGCATCGATGGACGCATCGAGCAGGACAGCCTGGTGCTGTCGTTTTGCAACGAAGGCCTGCCCATCCATCCCGACCGGATGGAACTGCTGTTCAAGCCGTTTACCCGCGCCGACAACGACCGGAATAACGAAGGATTGGGCTTGGGTCTCTACATCTGCTCGCAGATCGCCGAATCCCATGGCGGACAGTTGCAGGTCACCTCCAGCGATCTGCATACGGTGTTTACCGTGCGATTGCCGGTACTTGGATAGCGCTGCCACCACGCCCCTATAGCAGCGGTGCAAACCGCGTCACGGCGTGTGCGTTGCATCAGGCCAGCGCCGGATGACACGCCCCACCCACCACCATCTCACGCTCTACCGAACAGAAGCCTCAAGCCTGCTCCGGCAAACACCATCGCCAAGGCGCCCTCGATCCAGCGGCGCGCCTTTTGATAGGCGCGCACCATCGGCGCTGTGGAAAACACCACCGCGTAGCCGCCGAAGATGGTCACGCTGAGCACGGCGCAACCGGCCAGGATGATGGCGACCGTCGAAGTGGTCGCCCCTGGCCCCAGACCGAGGGTCATCGTCGCGATCCAGCTCAAAATCGCCTTCGGGTTGGTGAGGTGCATCAACAGGCCACGCTGATAGAGCTTCCATCCGGATGCCTTGGGCGCCGATGACAACTCGTTGGCAAAGCGTTCGTTGGAGGTCAGCGCCGAGCGGCAGGCCTTGCTGGCAAGAAAGAGCAGATAGGCGCCCCCTATCACCTTCAAGACGATGAGCGCCTCGGCGTATTGAACGATAACGGCGGAAACCCCTGTCGCGGCCATGGATCCCCAGAAGAACGAACCGCTGATGACACCCGCTGCCAGCATCAGCGCCGGCCGTCTGCCCTGGTGCATCGCTACGCTCATGATCCGCATGTTGCTGGGGCCGGGGCTGGCGGCGCCCATGATGTAGGTCACGAACACCAGCAGTAGAAGGTGAATATCGAATGACATTGAAGGACTCCATTCCAAGGCAGCGGCAGGTTATCGGTTCGGATACCTTATAGTACCGTCACGCTTTGAAGTATCCCCAGCCGCCATTTTCAATACCGAGGAGCTCTTGCATGTTCACAGGTCTCAGCGCGTTCCCATTGACCCCGCTGCGCGATGGCAAGGTAGACGAAAACGCCTTCGTCGGCCTGATCGAAAACCTGGTCTCGGCCGAGGTCGATTCCATCGGCGCCTTGGGATCGACAGGCAGCTACGCCTATCTCAACCGCGAGGAGCGGCGCCTCGCCGCCCAGCTGGCCGTTGGCGCGGCAGGTGACGTGCCTGTGATCGTCGGCATCGGCGCGGTCGCCACGCGGGACGTGCTGCTGCTGGCCGAAGATGCCCAGGCTGCCGGCGCGTCGGCGCTGCTACTGCCGCCGGTGAGCTATCAGGCGCTTCGTGCGGATGAAGTGTTCGAACTCTATGAAACGGTCGCCCACCGGGTATCGCTGCCGTTGGTGGTCTACGACAACCCCGGTACCACGCATTTCCAATTCACCGACGAGCTTCACGGGCGCATCGCCGCCCTGCCCAACATCGCGTCGATCAAGATCCCGGCTGTCCCGGCCGACCCGACAAAGGCGTCAGCCAGGGTCGCGAGCCTGCGGGCGGTCATCCCCGGTCACGTCAGCATCGGCGTGAGTGGCGATGCGGCCGCAGTGAACGGCCTGAATGCAGGCTGTGAGTTGTGGTACTCCGTGATGGGCGGCCTGTTTCCGCGAACCGCACGGGCACTGGTCGAGGCAAGCCGATCCGGGCAACCCGAGCGAGGCCTTCAGGAGTCTGCCCGGCTCGAACCGTTGTGGGCCCTGTTTCGCGAGTACGGCAGTCTGAGGGTCATTGCCACGGCCGCCGAAATCCTCGGCCATGCCGCAACGAACTGCCTGCCGCTGCCGCTCAAGGGGCTCGACGGGCCATCGACCCAGCGAGTCGCACAGGTCGTGCAGACACTGCAGCTGGCCTGAGGCGCTTTATCGCCCCGTGACCATGCCCAGGCTCAGGGCCGGGCGGTTACCAAGCCCACGTCCGACGGTGCCTGCAGCCTGTAACCCATGCTATGCACGGTATGCAGCAACGGCACCTCGAACGATTTGTCGATGGTTCGGCGCAGCATGTAGATGCCGGTTCGCAGGCTGTCCGAATCGGGCGTTTCCTCACCCCACAGCGCCAGTTCCAACTCGCGGCGCTTCACGATGGCGGGGCTCTTGCGCATCAACAGCTCCAGCAGCACGAGGGTGGTGGGGTTGAGCTTGAGCAACCTGCCCGCCCGCTTTACCTCCAGTGAATCCAGATCGAAGCTCAGGTCATGGACCTCCAGCACGTTTTTCCTCATCCCGGCCGAGCGCCGGCTCACCGTCTCGACGCGGGCAAACAGCTCGGACAAGGCGAACGGCTTGACGATGTAGTCGTCGGCGCCGACGCGAAATCCCGTCAGCCGGTCTTCCAGCTCGTCACGGGCAGTCAGCATCAGAATGGGCGTGTGCCGCCGGGAGACCGAACGCAGCTTGTGACAGACCTGGTTGCCGTCCATGCCGGGCAGCATCACATCGAGAATGATGGCGTCATAATTGCCGGTCATCGCCAGGTGAAGCCCGGTCACGCCATCCAGTGCGCCGGTCACTTCACACCCCTTGAGCACGAAGTATTCCGAGACGTTGGCGAGGATATCGGCATGATCTTCGATGACCAGTATGCGCATGAGACTCTCTTTTTATGTAAGGCACGAGTACGCAACACAACTACCCACTCAACGCTGGACCGGCATTTGTTTCGTGGCCACCAGCGCATTGCCGCTCACCCCTCTGCAGCCGGCAAACATGTCCAGCGCACTGTTGTAGACCCGCGTCTGGACATTCAACAAGCCTAGCATCGAGTGAAAGAGATTGTCCTGACTCAGCGGATCGTTGCGTGTGCGCTGCAAACAATGAGTGTCGACGGTAAGCGCACGTTGGTAACTGTCGGAAAACCATACCAGCAGCGGGACGTGTTTCTGCTGGTCAGGTGCCAACATGTAGGGCGTGCCGTGCAGGAACACGTTGTACTCGCCGAGAGACTCGCCGTGATCGGAGAGATAGATCATGGCGGTGGCCACACGGTCCTGGTTGTTGCGCAGGGTATCGATCAGCCGCGCCAAAACGTGATCGGTGTACAGCACGGTATTGTCGTAGGCATTGACGATACTTTCCCGGCTGCAGGCGTCCAGCGCGTTGCTCTTGCACACCGGAGTGAAGTGCTCGAAGGCTTGCGGATAGCGCTTGTAATACTCGGGGCCGTGACTGCCCATCTGGTGCAGGACCAACACGGTATCGTTGGAAAGGTGATCGATGAAGGCCTGCAAACCCTGCAGCAGGATTTCGTCCCTGCACTCGCTGTCTGCGCACAGAGCCGGGTCCTTGCCGTGGCTGACATCCAGCTGGGTGACCCGGTCGCAGGTGCCCTTGCAGCCGGACTGGTTATCCCACCACACCACGTCCAGGCCGGCACGCTTGAGCACGTCCAGCAACCCTTCCTGATTTTTCGCGACGGCTGGTTTGTACTGCTTGCGGCCCATGTTGGAAAACATGCAGGGCACCGACACGGCGGTTTCGGTGCCGCAGGAGTGCACGTCGGTGAACGACACCAGGCCCTGCTCAGCGGCCAGTTGCGGTGTGGTATCGCGCCCATAACCCAGGATACCGAAGTTATCGGCCCGGGCACTTTCGCCCACCACCAACACGGTCAGCGATTTGGTGGGGTGGTTGGCCACGTTCACCGCACGCACCGCATCCTCACCCAAGGGCAAGAAAGGATGCTCGACGGTCGACACCTGCTCGCGGGCATAACCGATCGAGGCGCCGATGTAGTTGCTGGGCACCACCATCAGGCGCAACTCGTGGTGATTGCGCAACAGTGACGACAGCCCCTGATAGTCCAGCAATGCAACGCCGGTAACGATGCCGGCACAGCCGGTGCCGATGAGCACTTTGTTGAGCAGCTCGCGATGGGGTTTGCGGTAAGCAATAGGTGTCTTCCACAACAGCACACACGGCAGCACGCCCAGCCCAAGGAGGTAGACCCACAGCAGGGGCGACAGCAGGCCTTCCACTTCGGTGACGTTGGTTTCGATCAGGTTGCGGAACATGCCTGCGTCAACCACGATTCCGTAGTGCCCCATGAAGTAGGTCACACAGGCGCTGACCAGAAACAGCACCATCAACAGCGGTTTCAACAGTTTGGGAAAGGCCAGCATCGTCAACACGAAGTTGAAGACGCACAACAGCAACACCCCAAACGCCCAGGCCAGTTGCGTACCTGCGCCCTCGCCGCCCGTTATGGACGCCAGGTGTTGCCAAAGTGGTGTGTTGAAAGCAATCAAGAGAAACAGGCTTGCAGCCAGTGTGACTAATTCCGGACGAACAGGTTTTATCTTGAACATGCGAGTCTACTGTCAGGCAGATAGGCGGGCCGTGCGCAATGCGCCGGGTATCGACAGCGCGGACTGTAATCTCGAATAACTCAAACTTTCGTGAAAGATTTGCGAGGAAAAGCTTGCTGGAAAAAAACCCGAAGTGTGCTTCACCGGCGCATTGATCATCAGTCGCAGTCACCTGCTGAACGCTGCGCACCTAACGCATTTTTCACATCTTCTTCACCCATCACTGAAGGCCGGAAATCTATCGTCGCCAGCACAGCACGCTGCAGGCAGCACCTCTGGCTGAGCAACGCTTGCGAGACTTCGTGCCTACCGCCCTCATTGATTGTCTACCCACCGATCGGAGCCGTTCATGGCTATCGAAATACCTTCCCGTGCGTCCCGGCCTTTTGACTTTCGTTTCGCCCTGGGTGTGCCACTCGCCCTCATGGCAGTGATGCTGTGGCTGTATCCGCCGGCACTGGACTTTGCGCTTGCACAACTGTTCTACGTACCCGGCAGCGGCTTCATCGGACGGCAAAGTTACTGGCTGGAAAACATCCTGCACGACCGCGCCAAACAGGCCGTGATCGCCTTCGCCGTACTGGCGCTGGCCGGATTCATCGTCAGCCTGTGCAGCCCGAAGTGGCGGCAATGGCGCCGGCCTTTGGGCTACGTGGTGCTGTCGATGGCCCTGACGACTGCGGTGGTAATGCCACTCAAGGTGCTCACCGCCGTGCATTGTCCGTGGAGCTTGAAGGAGTTCGGCGGTCAGGAAACCTACACGCCCCTGCTCAGCCCACGCGCCGAGACCGAAAAACCCGGTTTGTGCTGGCCGGGCGGACACGCGTCGAGCGGCTTCTCGCTGCTCGCGCTGTTCTTCTTCTGGCGCGACCGCCGCCCACGCACCGCGCGAATCGCCCTCGCCGTGGCGCTGGGATTGGGGGCGATCTTTTCCCTGGGCCGCATGGCGCAGGGCGCCCATTTCCTCTCCCACAACATCTGGACCCTGCTGATCGATTGGATGATCTGCGTGCTGTGTTACCGCTGGATTCTCTATCGCCCTGCGGCGTCCCGGATCACCCGCAGCCAGGCCACGATGGTCCCCGGAGATCGCTGAAATGAGCGCCAGACGCCAGCCGTTCAAACAGACGAGCCTGCTGTTGGCTCTGGCAATGGCTGCCGCCCTTCTGAGCGCGTGCCAGACGACACGCGAGCGACTGTTGGCCGAAGGCTACCCCGCGCCGTTCGCCAACGGCTTCGAGGACGGCTGCAGTAGTGGCCGCAACGCGGCGCAGGCGCTGGGTGAGTTTCGCAAGAACGTCCCCACCTACCTCGCGGATCGCCAGTACGCCACCGGCTGGGACGACGGCTTTCGCCAATGTCAGGCCAGCGTCGCCAGCGATTTCCAGCGCCGCATCGGCACCGACAGCAAGGCCGACCGCGACTGGCGGCATGCCCGGGATCAAGACATGGGCAGGGCCTTGGGTCGTACGTCGCATGACTAGGCAGATCGGTTAGATTGCCGTCACTTCGCGACCATCGTTCGGATGCTCCGCATCGACTATTAGCGTCGCGCGGGCCAGACGAATACGCGGCGGCGCCGTCGTAGTGATAGCGCAGATGAGCAAGCGGCATACCGATTGCCGCACGCGGCGATTGCCACGGTTTGCGTGACCTCCGTATCCACCCGCCAACAGTCCTTCCATTCTGCGAGATCCCCAATTCTGCAACAAGCCGAAAGATATGCTGTGTCGTTGAGCTCGCCGCAAGGCAGCAACTGCGTTAAAAATGGCGTGAAAGGCTGAACGTGGTGTCTATGTAGCGTGAAGAACATTGCCCTGTTTTCAGGCGCCGCTTGCCAATACCCACACGGAACGCTCATCGATGCACGAGAACACCCACTGGCCGCTGACACTCTACTTCGACGGTGACTGCCCCCTGTGCGCTCACGAGATCAAGGTCCTGAGCGCTCGCGCCTCACCCGATCGCCTGCGTTTCGTCGACATCAGCGATCCGGCGTTCGATGCCCCATCCCTGGGGTTTACCCGTGCGCATATGGAGTCGCTGCTGCATGCCCGCTTCGCCGACGGAACATGGGTCACCGGCCTGGACGCCACACTCTGGAGCTGGCGAGCCGCAGGCCTGGGCATCTGGGCGGCACCGTTGTCGTGGCGCTGGGCCCGGCCGCTGTTGAACGTGGGCTATCGCCTGTTCTGCCGCTGGCGCCCGCACCTGGCATGGCTGCCCCACCCCGACGGCAGCGCGCGCTGCCGTGGCGACAGCTGTGCGCTTCCCGATACAGATCGTGCGGCGCGCAGGCAGCCGCCTTCTGAGCCTCGGTGAGCGCCGGGGCAGAACACGCGATTTCCATTACTCATGCAGGTTGTCCATGAACACGTTCGAAATCCACACCTTCATCGCTCGCTGGCACTCGCTGGGCCTGCCACGATCGACCCCATGGCAACTGGCTCAGGATTGCGAAAACCAGGTTCTGACATTGCTCGATCGTCTCGGCGAGGGTTATCGGCGTCACGGAAACTGCGCCATTCACGAAAGCGCGGTGGTGGAAGAAGGCGCAGTACTCAAAGGCGCCATCATCATCGGTGAAGGAGCCTTCGTCGCTGCGGGTGCGTACCTGCGTGGCGGCGTCTACCTGGGCAGACAGTGCATCGTGGGCCCCAGCTGCGAGCTCAAGAGCACCTTCATGCTGGACGGCAGCAAGCTGGCCCATTTCAATTTCGTCGGCGACTCGGTGATCGGCGAAAAAGTGAACATCGAGGCCGGCGCGATCATCGCCAATTACCGCAATGAGCTGGACGGAGCGAACATCCGTATTCGCCATGGCGATGACATCATCGACACGGGCGTGAACAAGTTCGGTGCCTTGGTGGGCGACGGCTGCAAGATCGGCGCGAATGCGGTGATCGCACCCGGTGCGCTGCTACAGCCCGACACCCGAATTCCACGTCTGGGCTTGGTCGATCAATTCGCTCATGGTTGATCAGGGCGATGGATGGGGTGCAGGCGAGGGACACAGCCATTGCTCTGAAAAAACGTAGAAACATTTTGAAACACGCGGCGCATCTCCCTACTCCAACGTCTTTCCCTCAAAGACTAATCCATGAAGACGCCCCGTCCTGCCGCACGTTTGGAACCGCTCGAGCAACTGCGTAACTTGAAGATGGCGCGATCCGCCCATGCCTATGTGCGGGGCAGCACGGTGCAGTTTTATGACTGGCTGCAGTCGCAGTCGGGCCGACGCTTGCCCAGTGGTCCGCCGGTGTGGATCTGCGGCGACTGCCATGCCGGCAATCTCGGCCCGACCGGCGATTCGAAAGGCCGCATCGATATCCATATCCGCGACCTGGACCAGACTGTCATCGGCAACCCGGTGCACGATCTGGTGCGGCTGGGTTTGTCGCTAGCGACCGCCGCACGCGGCTCGGACCTGCCGGGCGTCGCCACGGCGCGCATGCTGGAAGAAATGATGGTGGGTTATGAACAGGCCTTCGAGAACAACCACGACGAAGAACCGCAACGCCCCGCTCAGGTGAAGGCCGGCATGCGCAGCGCCGTGCAGCGGACCTGGAAGCACCTGGCTCAGGAACGCATCGAGGACATGCGCCCGACGATTCCATTGGGCAAGCATTTCTGGGCCTTGTCCAAGGCCGAGCGCAGCGCCATCAAGACGCTGTGCGCCACCGATGAGATTCATGCCTTGGTCACGTCGTTGAAAGGGCGATCGGGCAGCGACAGTGTCGAACTGCTGGACTCGGCGTACTGGGTCAAGGGTTGCAGCTCCTTGGGGCTCAAGCGCTACGCCGTGCTGCTGGGCGTGGGCGAAGATGACGATCAGGAGTTGTGCCTGCTCGACATCAAGGAAGCCGTGGCGGCCGCAGCGCCGCGCACGGTTCGCGCAGGCATGCCGCGGGACAACGGCAAGCGCGTGGTCGAAGGCGCCCGGCACCTGTCACCGGGCCTGGGTAATCGCATGCTAGCCACGCGCATGCTTGACCATGGCTTCTTCATTCGCGAACTGCTGCCTCAGGACATGAAGCTTGAGCTCGATCAGTTGAGCGAAACCGAAGCCATGCGTGCGGCGAGTTACCTGGCCAGCGTGGTCGGCACGGCCCATGCCCGGCAGATGGACCTTTCGACCAGAGCCGCCTGGATCCGCGAGCTGCAAACCAACCGCTCCAACACCCTGGATGCGCCTTCCTGGCTTTGGTCCAGCGTGGTGCATCTGGTAGGCAGCCACGAGCAAGGCTATCTGGAACACTGTCGCCGCTACGCGCTGCAGAATTGAACATCGGCGCTTGCGTCGAGGACTAAATTGAAACCTTGCGCAGCCCCTCACTCAGGAACCCCGTGTATGCATATTCTTCACATTGCCAGCTCTCCCCGCGGGGAGCGCTCTGCCTCCCTGAAACTGGCCGATCGCTATCTCGAAACGGCTGCTTCGGTTGAGCCCGACACGACCGTCGACGTACTGGATGTCTGGACCACCGACCTGCTGCCATTCGACGGCCCCGCGTTGAAAGCCAAATACGCGGACCTGGAGGGTGTGGAAATGACCGCCGAGCAGGCGGCTGTCTGGAAGCAGATACATGCCTTGGGCGAGCGTTTTCACCGCGCGGATGTGATCGTGTTCAGCGTGCCGATGTGGAACTTCGGTGTGCCCTACCGCCTCAAGCACCTGATCGACTCGGTGTCGCAGCGTGGCGTGCTGTTCGACTTCGATGACAAGGGCATGGTCGGCCTGCTCAAGGGCAAGAAAGTGGTGGTGCTGGCCACCCGCGGGGTGGCGCTTGGCGAGGATTACCCGACCGAAGACTTCGACCATCAGGTGGCCTTTCTGCGGACCTGGGCCCGCATGGTAGGGATTCCGGCCATCGATACCGTCGAATCGGAAGGCACCCTCGGCGATGCCGCAACCGCCGAGGCCAACTTCAACGCCGCCCTGGATGCAGCCGCGAAGCTGGCCACGACACTGACGTCTTCAAGCGGCCCATCGCACTAGACTTCGGTATGCCGATCCGCCGGTTGGCGCGGATCGGCACCGCTCACCTCCCCTCCTTACACCTTGAACCGCGAGACCACCGTGCGCAGCTCGGTCGCCAGCAAGGTGAGTTCTTCCGCCGTCACGGCGTTGTCCTCGATACCTTCCATGAGCGCCAGGCTGCCATTGCGGATCTGGGTCACGTTGCGGTTGATGTCCTCCGACACCGCGTGTTGCTGCACCGCCGCGCTGGCTATCTGAGTGTTCATGCCGACGATCTGTTCGACGCCATCGCTGATGGCATCCAGGCTGGTCGAGGCGGCATCGGCCGACTGCAAACATTCCTGGGCACGCTGCTTGCCGGCCTTCATCTGCTCGACGGCCGCAGAGGTGGCCGATTGCAGTTCCTGAATGATTCGGCGGATTTCTTCGGTGGAGTTCTGCGTACGTGAAGCCAGGGTCCGCACCTCGTCGGCGACCACCGCAAAGCCACGCCCCTGCTCCCCGGCACGGGCGGCTTCGATGGCAGCGTTCAAGGCCAGCAGGTTGGTCTGGTCGGCGATGTTGCGGATCACCTCGATCACCCCGCCGATCTGCTGGCTGTGCTGGGCCAGTGCCGAGACCTTCTGCGCGCTGCGCTCCACCTCATCGGCCAGGGCCTCGATGGTGACTTTGGTTTCATGCATCTTCGCCAACCCGGCCTGGGACGACTGACTGGCGTGTTCGGCAGCGTGGGCCGCCCCTTCGGTGTTCTGCGCCACGTCGGCCACGCTGGTGGTCATCTCGTTGATGGCCGTGGCGACCTGTTCGGTCTCGCTTTGCTGAGTGTTCATCGATTGCTTGGCCCGATCGATGGACACGCCCATGCGCGCGGCGGCATCGGAAACCGACTGCGAGCTGCGCTCGACCTGGGTCAGCGAGCTGCCGAAGGCCTGCACCATGTGGTTCAGGCTGTTGCCCACGTCGGCCATTTCGTCCCTGCCACGCACCTGGACGCGTGCGCTCAAGTCACCTTGGCCGATGAGCCGGGTGGCCTGCAACACATCCTCGATGCTGCGGCGCATGGCGCTGTAGATGCCGCAGAACACGTACACCAGCAGCAGGCCGACAACGGCGAACATGCCAAGGATGAACAGCCGCTCCGAGGTCTTTTCCTGAGCCCGGTGCGCCAGGCGGTTGAGGAGTTCTTCCTGCAGCGTGTCCTGCGCCTTGTACAGCTCGGCCACGACCGCGTTGCCTTTGGCGGGCACGTTCTGCACGTTGACCAGCGTGTCACTGGTGGAGGACGTGACCGCTTCCAGGTCCGCACGGAAGCCGGTCAGGCTCATGAACGCACTGTCGATAGGTGCCTGAATGCGATCGGCCAGGGCGGGCTCTCGCCGACGCAGCAGCTCCAGGCTTTGCTGAAGCTCCTTGTGGATCAGCAATTCGGTCTTGAGCATCGACTTGATCACGCCCCGCGTCGCCGGGCTCAACGGCTGCCCCTCACGCAGCCCGCTGGCCAACCCGCGCAGTTGCCCGACGATGTTGATCTGGCGGGGCAGACGCAGCGTGCTCAGGTCGATCATGAACAGCGATGCGTAATCCTCATCCAGCACCATGCCCGACGTGGCGGAGACGTAGTAGACGAAATTCAGGGTCTCGATCAGTTGGTCGTTCCATTGATCGAACATGCCCCCAGGATCGACGCCGGGCTTGGCCAGCGACATCAAGCGCGTGGCCGAGGCATGCAGGCGTTCCACGCGATCGCCGGTCTGCAGAGCGTCGTTGAACTGGCGGTCAGTGGTGGCCAGTTTCGAGAAGGCGTCTTCGATCTTTGCCTGATTGGCCAGCACATCGGCCTGTGCGGTCTGATCGCCGCTGAGCAGGCGGTTGGTCAACGCGCGCTGCATCATGGACAGGCGCAGGATCGGCGTCACATCCAGCAGGTAGCGCTGCCCGGTCTGCTCCGAGCGTATGACCGCCAGGCTGTCATTGAGCTGAACGATGAAGCGGGTACCGAGCAGGAGCAGCGGGACCAGAACGATGATGGCGAGCACCGCGAATTTGGTCTTGAAGCGTAATCGGTTGGCGAGCGTTACGGCAGGAGCAAGGATGTTCATAGGGTTCTCACAGCCCGGAATGGACGGTTAGTGGTTAATCGTGAGTGAGAACGGTCCATTTCTCGGACGCCGGGGCTCTGTCCGGCCCCTTGGCCGAGCACAGGTGTTCTGTGCTCAAACGTCCGTATCGGTTGGGTTTCGAATAACTTTACGAGGATTTGTACAGATATCTTTATTTGTACAGGTTTTGAACTTCATGACATGAGTAATGTCGCGGAGACATCACTGCGGGGATCGAAAAAATAAAGATTGAATACTCACAGAAAATGTTATTTAAATAACATAAATAACAGCCGACGGTGGGTCCGTCGGCGCTGGCGAGGTCACAACAACAATGAGCAAGATCGCAGTCATCGGCAGCAACATGGTCGACCTGATCACCTACATCGAGCGCATGCCCGCCCAAGGCGAAACCCTCGAAGCACCGCGTTTCGCCATGGGTTGCGGCGGCAAGGGGGCCAACCAGGCCGCGGCGGCGGCCTTGCTGGGTGCCGACGTCCTGATGCTGAGCAAGGTCGGCGACGACGGCTTCGCCGATACCACCCTGGCCAATTTCCAACGGCTGGGCATCGACTCGCGCTTCGTCGAGCGGGTACCGGGCGTGTCCAGCGGCGTGGCGCCGATCTTCGTTCAGGAGAACTCCCACAACAGCATCCTGATCGTCAAAGGCGCCAATGCCCATCTGCATCCGGCCGACATCGATCGCGCCGAGGCGCAATTGCGTGATTGCGCCCTGATCGTGCTGCAACTGGAAATCGAACTGGCGAGCGTGTACCACGCCATCGAGTTCGCTCGACGCCACGCCATTCCGGTGCTGCTCAACCCCGCCCCTGCCCTGGCCGGCCTGAGCAACGACCACCTGGCGCTGCTGGACTTCCTGATTCCCAACGAGAGCGAACTGGCGCTCATCAGCGGGCTGCCGGTGAACTCTGCCGACGAAGCGGCGCACGCCGCGCGAACCCTGGTGGCCAAGGGTGTACGCCACGTCATCGTCACCTTGGGTGAACAAGGCGCCCTGTACGTCGGCGCCGAAGGCGAGTGGCAGGTCCCGGGCGTCAAGGTCGAGGCGCGCGACACCAGTGGCGCGGGCGACGCCTTCATCGGCTGCTTCGCGAAGCACTGGAGCCAGGACGCCGATATCCGTCAGGCGATGCAACAAGCGGTGGCCTACTCCGCCTGCTCGGTCACCGGCCTGGGCACGCAGTCTTCCTACCCGGATGCAGAAACGTTTGCACGCTTTCTGGATGCATCGGCTCGCTGACACCTCACCAGCACTCTCGCGGAGAACAATAATGAACAAACCTGCGCTGCAACAAACCCCGGACGGGTTCTACCTGAACCGTACGCCATGGTTCGCCTTCATCCTGCTGTGTCTGATCTTCGCCCTGTGGGCCGCCGCGGCTGGCATGAACGACGTGCTGATCGCCCACTTCAAGAAGGCCTTCCTGCTCAGCGACTTCCAGTCGGCCTTCGTCCAGTCGGCGTTCTACCTGGGCTATTTCTTCGTCGCCATACCGGCAGCCCTGGTGGTGCGCCGTTTCAGCTACAAGACCACGATCCTGGTCGGCCTGATGCTGTACCTGTTCGGCTGCGCGCTGTTCTTCCCTGCCGCGTCCACCGCCAAGTACGGCATGTTTCTGATCGCCCTGTTCGTCATCGCCGCCGGCCTGTCGTTTCTCGAGACCGCCTGCAACACCTATTCAACCCTGATGGGTCCGCGGGAAACCGGCACGCGACGCCTGAACATCTCCCAGACCTTTCACCCGTTCGGAGCCATGACCGGGGTGTACGTGGGCAGCTTCGTGATGTTCAAGGACACCGACGCCAGCCACGAGCAGCTGGCGCAGATGAGTGCCAGCGAAGCGGCCGTGCAGCAGTTGCAGATGATCCAGTCGACCTTGCTGCCGTACAAATGGATGATCGCGGTGCTCATTCTGATGTTCATCCTGATCGCCATCACCCGCTTTCCCGCCTGCAAGGGCAACCGCACCAGCAGCGAACCCCGGGCCAGCCTGGGTGAAAGCCTGGGACGCCTGCGCCGCAACCCGCGCTTCTGTTTCGGCGTGCTGGCGCAGTTCCTCTACGTCGGCGCTCAGGTGGGCGTCTGGAGCTTCACCATTCGCCTGGCCATGCAGATGGGCGGCATGAACGAACGCAGCGCCTCATGGTTCCTGCTGATCACCTTTGCCGCCTACTTCGTCGGCAAGATGATTGCCAACGTGCTGATGCGCAAGATGCACCCCGCCAAGGTGCTGGCTCTGTACGGCGTGCTGTGCATCCTGCTGCTGGCCTACACCATCTTCGTACCCAACATCACCGCGGTGTACGCAGCCGTGGGTGTCAGCGTCTTTCTCGGTCCTTGCTGGCCGACCATCTACGGCCTGACCATCGACGGGCTCGGCGAAGATACGGGTGTCGGTGGTTCGCTGTTGGTGATGAGCATCGTCGGCGGTGGCGTGATCCCGATCTTCCAGGGCCTGCTCAGCGACGCCAACAACGGCAACATGCAGATCGCCTATACTGTGCCGCTGCTGTGCTTCGTGGCGATCGTGCTGTACGCGGTGCGCTGCATGCGCCAGCCACAACCGGCCCTGAGCGGCTCGGCCGCGGCGGTGGCGCAATGAGTGCCGAATGCCTGCGCCTGCCGCTGTACCCGCAACTGTGGGACAGCACCCGTCGAACCCTGCTCGAGTCGCGTCAGTTCACCGTACACGCCTGGACCTACCCCAGCGGGGTCAAGGCACTGTCGCTGGAGAACAGCCGCGGCAAGCTGGTGATACTGCCCTGGCAGGGTCAGATGATCTGGTCGGCCGAGTTCGATGGCCGCGACCTGACCATGCGCAACATGTTCAGCCAGCCTCGCCCCAGCGACAGCATCATCGGCACCTATGGCTGCTTCATGTTCCACAGCGGCCTGCTGCGCAACGGTTGCCCAGGCCCGGAAGACACCCACGCGCTGCACGGCGAGATGCCCTGCGCGCCGATGGACGAGGCCTGGCTGGAAAGCGGTGAAGACGAGCATGGCGCCTACCTGCGCCTGGGCGGTACCTGCGAGTACGTGCAGGGTTTCGGCGACCACTACCGGGCCAGTCCCAGCGTCACCCTGCGCCCGGCCAGTGGGGTATTCGAGATCGGCATGGAAGTGGTCAACCTGACGGGCAAGGCCATGGACCTGATGTACATGGCGCACATGAACTATGCCTATGTCGAAGGCGCGCGACTGAGCCAGCCGCTGGGCTGCGAGCGCACCCGAGTGCGCAGCAGCGTGCCGGCCCACGTACGGCCGACGCCAGCCTGGAGCGACTACATGGCGCAGCTGAGCCAGGATCCGCAAGCCTTGGAAGTGCTCGACTCCCCTGCCCTGTACGACCCGGAAATCGTCTGCTTCTTCGATGAAGTCCGCAGTGATGCCAAGGGGCAGGCGCATTTCTTTCTGGAACACCCCGACGGCGCGGCCTTCTACACCGGCTACAGCCCGCAGCAGTTCGAGCATGCCGCGCGCTGGATCCTGCACAACGCGGATCAACAGGTCGCCGCGTTCGTCTTGCCCGCCACCTGCGAACCGGAGGGTTACCGCGCCGAACTGGCCAAGGGCAACGTGCGCAGCCTGGCACCCGGTGCGCGCGCCGAGTTCAGCGTGCGCACCGGTTTTCTCAGCGCCACGGAACGGCGAGCGCTGCCGACGTGACCTGCCTACACCACCAGTTGAGCACCGCCGGCCTGGATGGCCTCGCGGTACGCGCGGGGGATTTTCTTGTCGCTGACCACGCACTGGAAGTCGCTCAACGCGCCGAAATGCGCCGTGCGCACGGCGTCGAACTTGGAGTGATCGGCCAGCAGCAGGCACTGCCGCGCCTGACGCATGACCTTCTGCTTGACCTCCACCTCGTGGAAGTTGAAGCAGGTGACGCCGCACTCCAGGCTGACGCCGGCCGCGGAAACGAATGCCCAGGTGAGCCGTACGCTGTCGAGAATGCTGGCTTCGACCTGGCTCTCGAACACCTGGTTCTTGCGGTGGAAAACGCCACCGCACAGGACGATGTTGCAACGGGTTTTCTGCTGCAGCTTGAGCAGCACGTTCAGCGAGTTGCACACCGCGGTGAACTCGAGATCGTCGGGAATGAAGTCGACCACGAAGGGCACCGTCGTACCGCAATCGAAGAACACCGTGTCGCCCGGCTGAATGAAGGCGGCCGCCAGCTTGCCGATCCGGCGCTTTTCCTCGACATGCCGGGTGTCCTGCTCGCTGACCCGGTAATCCCCAGGCTCAGGGTCGTCGTGGGCGCGCGTGATGTAGCCGCCCAGCAACCGCAACTGTTCCGGATGCCGGCTCAGGTCGCGGCGCAGGGTCATTTCGGACACGTCGAGCAAGGCCGCCATTTCGCGCAGATGCACGGCTTTCTGGTCTTGCAGGACCTGTTGGATCTGTTTGACTCGGTTGGTTTTCTTGACGTCCACGGGCATCCAGGCAATCCGTTGGTGAGGTAGATACGGTTGATACCGCGAACAAAGTAACACCAATTGTTAATTTTATAACGTGTGGGCCAAGGCCCCGTGTTTCCACTGATGACAGGAATCGCTTCATGACTTCACTCGACCCCACCGCACTGGCGCAGACCATCGATCACACCTTGCTGGCGGCCGATGCCAGCCGCGAACAGATTGCCACGCTTTGCGCGGAGGCACGTGAACACGGGTTCTACTCCGTGTGCGTGAATTCCAGCCAGGTGCCCGTCGCGGCCCGGCATCTGGCGGGATCCGCCGTCAAGGTCTGCGCCGTGGTGGGCTTCCCGCTGGGTGCCGGCCTGAGCGCCGCCAAGGCGGCGGAAACCGTGCTGACCATCGCCGCCGGCGCACAGGAAATCGACATGGTGCTGAACATCGGCTGGCTCAAGGAAGGGCTGTACACCGATGTCCGGGACGATATCGCTGCGGTGCTGCAGGCCTGCGGCGAGGTACCGCTCAAGGTCATCCTGGAAACCTGCCTGCTCGACGACGCGCAGAAGGTACGTGCCTGCGAGATCTGCCGCGAATTGGGCGTGGCGTTCGTGAAAACCTCCACGGGTTTCAGCCGCAGCGGCGCCACGCTCGAAGACGTCGCCCTGATGCGCCGGGTGGTTGGCCCGGACATCGGCGTCAAGGCGTCGGGCGGCGTGCGTGACGTGGCCACCGCCCAGGCGATGATCCAGGCCGGCGCCACCCGTCTGGGCACCAGCTCGGGAATCGCCATCGTCACCGGCGGCCAGGCGGGCAGCGGCTACTGAGCCCACGTGCGATTGAGGAATGTTTTTCACCAGTGTCGATCCAAAAGGTCGGAAACAGACGTCAGGCTGACCGTTAGACTGATGTCATCTCTTGAATCTTGGACAGACACCATGAATGTACGAAATCAGGACACTCAATCGCACGATCTGGCTGACCATGACGCGTTCAGCCGTACCTTCCAACCGGACCAGTTGAGCATCGGCTTCATTGCCCCGGCCTGCGGCTACCCCGACAGCCCGTTCCCCAGCCTGTCGGACCAGGCCGAGATCGTGCAGAGCCTGGATCGCAGCGACGCCGCGGCCCTGTGGCTGCGCGACGTACCGTTCTACGACCCCTCGTTCGGCGACACCGGCCAGGTACTCGATCCGCTGGTGTACGCCGGCTGGCTCGCCGCCCTCACCCAGCGCATCGCGATCGGCACCGCCGGATTCGTCACGCCCCTGCGTGAACCGGTGATCACCGCCAAGCAGATCACCACCGCCGACCAATTGCTGGGCGGACGCTTTCTCGCCGGCATGGCCTCCGGTGACCGACCCACCGAATACCCGGCCTTCGGCGTCGACTTCGGCACCCGTGTCGAGCGCTATCGCGAAGCCGTGGCGTTGATCAAGACGTTGACCTCGGTGTCATTCCCACGCCTGAAGACCGAGCATTTCGGCCATCTGCGCGGGGACATCGACCTGGTACCCAAGCCGGCAGCCTCGCGCATCCCGCTCATCGCCATAGGTCGGGCCGGGCAGAGCCTGGAGTGGCTGGCCGAACACGTCGACGCCTGGATCTGGCACGGCGACGCCCAACGCATGCCGGAAGTGGTGCCGCACTGGCGCGAAATGACCGCAGCGCGGGGCTTCGTGCCCTTCGGCTACGGTGCGATGTTCGATCTTGACAGCAATGCCGACGCCCCATTGCAGACCGGCCGAGTCCTGCGCGGCGGCCGCCATGCCTTGAAGCAGTTCTTCGCGCAGCAACGCGATGCCGGCATCAACCATGTCGCCCTGAACCTCAAGCCGACTCGACGTCCGGCATTGGAGGTGATTGCGGAGCTTCAGGAACATGTGCTTCCCGAGTTCTCGCTGGCATAAGGTTCATCAGTCCCTCTCGCCTCGGTGTGCTGTAGGCCGCCTGGGATAGCAGGGTCTAGAGCTTGTCCCGGCGCATCTGTGACACCAGAGTGAAGCGGTCCTGGGGGTGGGTGGTTTCCGAAACCACCATCACCGCCCCGTCCTTGTCGCGGTATTGCCGCAGAATGTTCAGGCCGGGTGAACCGACGTCCGCATTGAGGCTTCTGGCAATCTCGACCGAGAGCAGTACCGCACGCACCTGCTGATCCACCACATCGATGTACCGGCCGAAATGCCGTTCGATCAGGGCGGCAATCAGCTCGTCGGGATGCTGGTTGGCCAGTTCGATCACTTCCGAATAGATGTCCTGAGCGTATACATCGGTCCAGCAGAGCGGCGCGCGCGGGTTTTCCTGATCGACGCGCAGGCTGGATACCCGAAAGTAATGCTCCCCTGGCTCAAGGCCCAAGCGCTTGGCCTGCGCGATGTCGGCCACGAAATGCAGGACGTTCTGAATGCTGCGCACTTGGGTTTCGGCCAGATGCACCAGATCCGATACCGAGGCCAGCGACTGCGAGTATCCACCGATGGGTGTGGCCGACTCGACCCGTGTGCCGACTCGCTTGCGGCGTGACACCAGGCCCTGATTCTGCAGCTGGGTAATCGCCGCGCGCACGGTGTGCCGACTCACCGCATAGAGGTCGCACAGCTCCAGCTCGGTGGGCAGCAAGGTGCCCACCGGAAATCGACCGCTGGAAATCCCTTCCCTCAAGTCCTTCGCAACGACCTCATAGCGCGTCTGGCTCATACCTTCCATCAGTCTCAAGCGATCAACGAGTTGACAGTGTACCAGTGCGCGCGCAATTATTATGTACGTACATATAAATATGTACGGTTAATAACAAACATAACAGGATCCTCTCATGTCCAGCACCGTCTTTGATTCCGCTCTCTTTCGTGACATGTTCGGCACAGCGGAAATGCGTGCCGTGTTCTCCGACCAGGCGCTGATCGAACGCTATATCGAAGTGGAAGTGGCACTGGCGCGCGCGCAGGCACGCTGTGGCGTCATTCCCGGCGAGGCCGCCGAACGCATTGCCGAAAGCGCCACCTATGCATCCCTCGACCTGGCGCTCATGCAGCATGAGACCGAAATCGTCGGGTACCCGATTCTCCCGCTGGTCGAGCAACTGTCGAAAACCTGCGGCGATGCAGGTCGCTACGTCCATTGGGGGGCGACCACCCAGGACATCATGGACACCGCCGTCGTACTGCAAGTCCGCGCCGCGCTGCTGCTGATCGAGCGTGATATCAAAGCGGTGCGGGGCTTGCTCGCCGACCTCGCCAGGCGCTACCGCGACACCCCCATGGCCGGTCGCACCCACCTGCAGCACGCCCTGCCGATCACCTTTGGCTACAAATGTGCCGTGTGGTTGAGCATGTTCGATCGCCACGCCGAGCGTCTGGTCGAACTGCGTCCGCGGGTGGAAATCGGCCAATTCGCAGGCGCCGCCGGAACCCTGGCGTCCCTGGGCGACAAGGGTCTTGAGGTGCAGGAAGCGCTCATGGCGGAATTGAACCTCGGCGTTCCGCAAGCCACCTGGCACGTTGCCCGGGACGGCCTGGCCGAAACCCTGAATTTCCTCGGCCTGGTCACCGCGTCCCTGGGCAAGGTCGCACTGGACGTCATGATGATGATGACCAGCGAACTGGGCGAGGCGTACGAACCTTTCGTCAAGGGACGCGGCGCCAGCAGCACCATGCCGCAGAAGCGCAATCCCATTTCCTGCGAACTGATGTATGCGGCCGCCAAAGGCGTGCGTCAGCAGGCCGGGCTGATGCTCGACGCCATGATTCAGGACTTCGAACGCTCCACCGGTCCATGGCAAGCCGAATGGATCGCCATTCCCGAAGCCTTCGCCTTGAGCGCCGCGTCGCTGGCCCAGGCCAGGTTCATGCTGGCGGGTCTGGAAGTACGTCCCGAGCGCATGCGCAAGAACCTCGACATGACCCAAGGGCTGATCGTGGCCGAAGCCGTGATGATGGGCCTTGCGCCAGCGCTGGGTCGTCAGGTTGCGCACGACGTGGTCTATGCCGCCTGCCGCCTGGCCAACGATGAAGGCACCAGCCTTCTCGACGCGTTGCTTGCCCAGGGCGAAGCCACCGCTGAACTCGATATCGAAGAACTCAAGCGACTGACCGATCCGGCCAACTATCTGGGCCTGGCACCGCAGATGGTGGATATCGCCCTGGCCCGCGAGGGCAGCGTCAAACGCTGATTGTTCGAAGGCTCGCCGCGATCGAGCCCTTCTGCCTATTGCTCGCCTATAACAACAACGAGACTGCAGACATGACGACCCTCAACAAAAAGCCGTTCTACAAGGACCTGACCTTCCAGGTCATCGCCGCCATGGTGCTGGGCATTGCCTTCGGCTTCCTGGCGCCGGAACTGGCAGCCAAGTTCAAGATTCTCGGGGATATCTTCCTCAAGTTGATCAAGACCGCCGTTGCCCCTCTGGTATTTTTCACCGTGGTCCACGGCATCGCTTCGGCGGGTGATATAAAGCGGGTCGGCAAGGTCGGCCTGCGCGCGCTGATCTACTTCGAAATCGTCTCCACCATCGCCCTGGCCATTGGCTTGCTCTGGGGCAATCTGCTGAACATCGGCTCGGGCATGCACGATGCGCATCCGAGCAGCGCCACTGCCGCCGCAGCGACTGCGGCAGTCGCCAAAGGTCACGCGCCGGCCTCGACCCTGGACTTCATCTACGGCATCTTCCCCGACAACTTCGTCGGTGCCTTCGCAGGTGGGCAGTTGCTGCAGGTACTGGTCATCTCGGTTTTGTTCGGCTTTGCCCTGCTGGCGCTCAAGCCTGAACGTCGCAGCGTCATCGAAGATGGACTGAGCCGCATTTCCGAATGCTTCTTCGAGTTCATCAACCTGATCATGAAGTTCGCCCCTTTGGGTGCCTTCGGCTCGGTGGCCTATGCCGTAGGCAGCAACGGCGCAGCGGTCCTGATGTCCCTCGCCAACCTGGTGCTGATGTTCTACGTCTGCATCGCTTTCTTCATCTTCGTTGTGCTCGGCATCGTCTGCCGAATCTCGGGGTTCAGCCTGTGGCGCTTCCTTAAGTACATCAAGGATGAAGTCTTCATCGTACTCGGCACCGCTTCTTCCGAGAGTGCGCTGCCTCGGCTGCTGCAGAAGCTCGAGAAGTTCGGTTGCTCCAAGCAGAGTGTGGGACTGGTGCTGCCGACCGGTTACGCCTTCAACCTGGATGGCACCTCCATCTACATGTCGCTGTGCGTGCTGTTCATCGCCAACGCTTATGGCGTACCTCTGAGCTGGGAACAGCAATTGGGCATTATCGCCATCATGCTGGTGACGTCGAAAGGTGCCGCGGCGGTGTCTGGTGGCAGCTTCGTGGTCTTCGCCGCCACGGTCACCGCCATCGGTTCGCTGCCAGTGGAAGGACTGGCGTTGCTGTTCGGGGTGTACCGGTTCATGTCCATGGCGATCGCCACCTGCAACACCATAGGCAACAGTGTGGCCACGGTGGTGGTGTCGAAGTGGTCCGGCGAGTTTACCGAGCACACCGCGCGGGCGGAGTACCATCGGGTATTGGGGCGCAACCCGCAGGCAGCGCTCTGAGCGTCGGCAAGTCGGACTTGGTGAACAGGGCTCATGGGTTTATCCAGCCGTAGGCCATGGCCACCCATGCGCTTGCTCTCTCTGGCCCTGGACGAAGCCAGCGAGAGCAAGCGCCGAGCCGCGGTGCAGTCGGCCACAGGGGAAGTGGCGCCCAAGCTGGGCGAATACACCAACGACGTTCTACCTGGCCTTCTACGTCGGCTGGACCAAAGCGATATCGGCGGTGCCAGTGTCCAGGGAGGTGGTCACGTCACGGGAGTGAGCGTCCAGCATCGAAGTGGCCATGCTGGAGGCGCTAACGCTTTACCCCGCAGCGCTCGGGGTTTTGCAGCGGGTGTACTCCAACTGGTAAAGGGTCGCTTCCGGGGTGCTGGACTGCCCTTCCAGCAACCGGTGCAGCTCGACCATGAAGGCATCGCCCGCGGCCTCGACATAGTCGGCAGCACAGCCTTCGATCATGACGATCCAGGCTGGAATCTGGGTGCCTTCGGCGCGGGCCTTTTTCTCGGCGGTTTCGACCTTGCTGACCGCCTCGTCAGCCACGCACAAATGCACGCCCGTGATGCCCTGCCTGTCAGCCAGCGGGGCCAGGACCCGTTGACGCAACGCATCGGAAACGGGCTTGTGCTGCTCCTGTTCGACGTCGAAGCGGACAGTCAGTAGATAGGCGCCCTGCCCCACGCCGCTGGTGTACGTCACATCGCAGATCGAGCGTGCGACGTTGCGATAGGATTTCACCGACTGCTGCGTCCAGGGCGTCGGCGTATTGAGACGCGACAGGTAGTCCTGTCCGCCCAGGACCTGCACGCTGTCAGCCTCGTAAAGGTTGAAGTAGGTCGGCCCCGCATTCAGCGCAATGTAGCGACGCCCGCGCAGAAAGCCTGGAATACCGGCACGCTCGGGCATGTGCTCGCGGTTGTGCCATTCATAGAACTCATCCCGCGCTTCCGGCAGAAGATCGTGCCAGATCGCGACCACACCTGTTCCTGCAAAACTCATGGTGTTCTCCTCGGGTAGTAGTCAGTCAACGTTCGGATGGCGACCGGCTACCCAGGCAGCACCCATTTCGGCCACGTAAGGCACCACTGCCTGAGTTTGCTCGCCCAGCCCCTGGCCGCCGACGCGCATCGTGTCACCCGCCTTGAGGAACAAGGGTGGCTTCTGCCCCAGGCCAACTCCCGGTGGGGTACCGGTGATGATCACGTCGCCAGGCATCAGCGGCATGAAACGGCTCAGGTACGCAACAATGTGGGCGACGCTGAAAATCATCGTGCGGGTGTTGCCGGTCTGCAGGCGCTTGCCGTTGACGTCCAGCCAAAGGTCCAGCGTCTGTGGGTCGGCGATCTCGTCACGGGTAACCAGCCATGGCCCCAGCGGCGCGAAGGAAAAACCGCTTTTGCCCTTGGCCCACTGGCCTTCGTATTCGAGCTGGTAGGCCCGTTCCGACACATCGTTGGCCAGGCAGTAACCGGCGATATGATCCAGCGCCTGCGACTCCGGGATCTGCCAGGCAGGCGTGCCGATGACGATGGCCAGCTCCACTTCCCAATCGAGCTTTTCCGCGCCGGTGGGCAGGATGACCGGATCGTTGGGCCCGCTGATGGAGCCGGTGTGCTTGTTGAACACCACCGGCTGGCTCGGGATGGGCGTGTTGGTTTCTGCGGCGTGGTCGGAGTAGTTCAGACCGATGCAGATCAGGTTCGGCACACTGCCCACGCAAGGACCCAGGCGAGTGCCGGGCGCCACCGAGGGCAATTTTTCAATGTCGACGCCGCGCAACTTGTGCAGCACATCCGGGCTGAGGGCCGATGCATCGATGTCATCGACGATGCCCGAAAGGTCGCGGACCTCTCCCTTCGAATCCAGAATGCCTGGTAGTTCCTGCCCCGGTGAACCGAAACGAACTAAGCGCATGTATTACTCCTTGAGCGTTGAGAAATGGACAGACATGGAGCCTGCACGGCCGAACCGAATGTGCAGCGGTTCATTGACGGGTACATCGAGCACACCGGCATAGGATCCGGTGATGATCACCTGGCCTGCCCGCAGGCCTATCCCCTGTGCAGACAGAAAATTGGCCAGCCAGACGATGGGCAGAATGGGGTCGGCGTCCGGGTGGCGCCCGTTGATTTCGATTGGCTGGGCGGCACCGCGCACTGAAATGTCCAGTTCGGATGGCAACCTTGCACAGGACAACGTCGTCCGCGGCCCAAGGACCAATCCGTGGTTGAACAGGCCGTCGGCCAGCAATTGCTCGAACGGCAGCGATTGCGGATCGGCGTATCGGCAGCCGATCACCTCCAGGGCCAAGTGGGTGTCGCCGATGGCAGCGATGACGTGTTCTGCGGTGTAGGGTTCGCCTCGTACCGGCAGATCGCGGGTCAGGATGCAGGCAAGCTCCGGCTCGATCCGCGCCTGCTGGGTATCGGCGGGTACGCCATAGCGCTCGCCGCGGACGATGCTGTCGCTGTAGAGGGGCGCCACGATCCACTTGCCGGTGGGCGGCAATGCACATTTCCATCCGCCCACGGTCTTGCCGGCCAATGGCCCGACGCGCTGCTGAATGGCGAAGCCTTCGGCCAGGCTGGTGGGCCGGCCAGACTCCGGCAGCGCTGTCAGGCGGATACCTTCGCGGCGGGCGTGGACCAGGGCAGCGGCTGCGGTGTCCAGCGCAGTTGCTGTTTCACTATGGACTGTTTCGCTATGGACTGCTTCACTGCGGGCGCAAGGCTGCTCGTTCATGGCCGCACCGAGTGCACATCGTTCTGCCGCGGCCACACCGTGCCCACCTTGTGGGCGGCGTCTTCGAGCAGCGCATACAGCTCTTCGTAGCGCTCCGGCTGCATGCGCATGACCGGGCCTGCGATGCTCATGGTGCCCACCACCGACCCGCCGGGAATGAGCCTGACCGGCACCGCGATCGCCCACACCCCGGCCTCGGCCTCTTCAATGACCAGACCATACCCGCGCTCGCGTGTCAGCTTCAGGTCGCTGAGCAGCGATTCGATGGTGCTGAGCGCTTTGGGCCCTTGACCGGGATTCGCCTCGGTGCTCCCCAGTCCACTGCGCAGCGCAAGCTCGACGGCCTGCTCATCGGGCATCGACGCCAGCCAGGCCTTGCCGTTGGCCGTCGCGTACAGATTGATCGGGTGATCCATGGCGGGCGAATAGACCAACCCAGGCGCCGCGCCTTGCGCCGACGAAAGCCAGGACAGGCTGCCTTCGCTGACGACGGTGAGCCGCACCAGTTCCTGGCACTGCCTGGCAACCTGTTCGATGATCGGCTGAACGCGCTCGGGCAAGCCGATGCCGTGCAGGTAACGCTGGCCCAGCAGCGCCAGCTTCAGGGTCAGGCGATATTGCGACGTTGCCTCGTCCTGCTCCGCCCAGCCTTGCTCGACCAATTGCGCAAGCACGCGGTGAGCGGGCCCCTTTTCCAGACCCAGGTCGGCAGCGATGTCGGACATACGCATCCAGCGGGCTTCACGCGCCAGCAGCTCGATGGCTTCAAGACAACGGTCGACGGCACCTTTGACGACTCTCATATTTTTCTCGACTTATCTTTGACATCACGGTGGATTTGATCAACATTGCTCTTAACGGAACAGTGTTCCAACAGTATGCAGTCCCCGTTGGATAAGTCAAACCGCTGCGGATATTCCATGCATGTACCAGAGAATCCGATCTCGCCTACAGCAAGCCTCGCGCCGCGAGGTTGTGCATCACCGCCCGCAGGCCGTAGGTCCATGGGGCAGCCTCATGGCTATAGGTCACCGTGTTGCGCAGGCTGCCCAGCAGCTCGCTGCCGATGCTGACCTCGTCGCCCTGCTTGTGGGTGAAGCCGCTTCCGGGGGCTTCACGATCCTGGGTGGGCGCAAAGAGAGTGCCCAGAAACAGCATGAAGCCATCAGGGTATTGATGTTCACCGTTCAGCGTCTGGGCCACGAGTTCCAGGGGATCCCGGCTGATCAACGCCATGGAGCTGCTGCCTTCCAGGGTGAAGCCGTCCTCACCCTGAACGTGCAGATCGACCACACAATTGCGCACGTCGTCGAGGCTGAATGTCTCGTCGAACAACCGAATGAACGGACCGATGGCGCAGGACGCATTGTTGTCCTTGGCCTTGCTCAACAGCAGCGCACTGCGACCCTCGAAATCACGCAAGTTGACGTCGTTGCCCAAGGTCACGCCATGCACCAGCCCCTGACTGTTCACCGCGAGCACGATCTCCGGTTCCGGATTGTTCCATTCGGATTGGCGATGGATGCCTATTTCGCTGCCACTGCCGACCGCGGCCATCACCGGCGCCTTGGTGAAGATCTCCGCATCCGGACCGATCCCCACCTCCAGATACTGCGACCACATCCCCTGCTCGATGAGCACGGCTTTCAGACGCATCGCCGCAGGCGAGCCGGGTTCGATGGCGCGCAAATTGTCGCCTATCGCCTCCTGAACGAGCCGCCTCACGCTTTCGGCCTTGGCCGCGTCACCTCGCGCCTGCTCCTCGATCACCCGCTCGATCATGCTGGATGCGAAGGTCACACCTGCGGCCTTGATCACCTGGAAATCGGCCGGCGGCAGCAGCGACGGCTCGTTCGGATCGGCATGGTTGCCGGTATTGGCCAGCAACGCCTCGACGGTGCCGATGTACCGGCCCGGCGTCAGACGAACCGCCGACACCGGCGAGCGGTGCTCCAACAGGTCGCTCATCGTGGAAAAGCTGTCGGAAAGATCGAACACGCCTTCATGACGAATCACGATCGGCGAGGGTCCCGCGATAGCACCTGGGACCCAGGCGCGGCCAATCAGTGTGCCGGCTACGCCATCCACCGGCAGCGTGTTCTGGCGCGTCAGTTTCAAAAGTCCCATCGCAGGCTCCATTTCAGTCGGCTATCGGAGCCTTGAAAGTACTGGACGGGCTTCGAAAATCCCAATGACTCAATCTCACCCATCAATGCTGTTTCGTTATCGACGCGCAGGGGCGCACCTACATGCACAGCGACCACATCACGTTTTCCAGCGTCACCCGGTGGCTGAAGATAAAGCATCTGGTTCTGGTCAACAGCCTGGCCAAGACCCGGAACATGCACACCACGGCGCAACACATGAATGTCACCCAGCCGGCCATCAGCAAGCTGCTGCGCGACCTGGAAGAGTTGCTGGGTTTTGCGCTGTTCGAGCGACAGACCCGCAATCTGGTGCTGACCGAGCTGGGCGTGTTCGTCGCCCGCTACGCACGCGTTACCCTGGAAGACACGGAGTCATTCGTGGACCAGGTCAACAAGCTGCGCAAAGGCGGCCATGGCCACTTGAAGATCGGCACCATCTTCGCAGCCACCTCGGTCGTGCTGCCCGAGGCCATCGCCTGCATCAAACGCAAACGTCCGCTGCTGGCCATCGAGGTGATCGAGCAAACCAGCAATCAGTTGCTGGAGATGCTGGAGCAGAAAAAACTCGACCTGATCATCGCGCGCTTCACCCACGATGATTGTCAGTCGTTCGAATTCGTCCCGCTGGGGCCCGAGCCGTTTTGCCTGGTCGCCAACCATGCCCATCCGCTCTGCCAGCTCGACCATGTACCCTGCGAAGCGCTGAGCGAGTGGCCATGGGTCATGTACCCGTTCAATACCCCCATTCGCAGGCGCATGGAGCGCGCCTTCCGGCTGTTCGACATCGCGTCGCCCACCAATACGGTGGAAACCATTTCGATGCAAACCTTCCTGCAGTTGCTCCAGTCCGGCCCGATGCTGGCCATGCTGCCGGAGTCGATGGTCCAGTCGCACGTGCAGAGCGGACAGTTGCGAGTGCTCAGGACGCCCTTCAGCGTCGAGTCCCAGGATTACGGTGTCATCACCCGAAAGGACGAGCAGGTATCGGAACCGACGCAGAGCTTCATCGATACGCTGCTCGGGTTCGCCAGCCAGAGGCGCGCTGCCTCCGGCGATGCATGCGCGCGTCGACCCCTGCCATGAGACAAAGTTATCGAGCAATCGAAAGCTCTCATTGGGCAGCCTTTGCGCCGAATCCTATAGTGCCGGCACAAGAATGCGGCGCGCACTGGCGACCGCGCATCACCCCGCAGCCCGTGAGGATGCAATGGACCTGATCATGAAAACCGGCGCCGCCCCCGTGCTGCGCTTGAATGCCCTGGACGATGTGTTGATCGCCAGACGGCCCTTGCTCGAAGGCGAAGTACTCGAGCAGGAGGGCATCACCGTTCGGCAATCGATCGTTCCGGGCCACAAGGTTGCCTGCCGCCGTATCGAAGCCGGTCAACCCGGTGAGGCGCTATGGGCAGATCATCGGTTTCGCCATCGCCGCCATCGAACCCGGCGATCACGTCCATGTACACAACCTGGCCATGGGTGAGTTCTCGCGTGATTACGCATTCGGTGTCAATGTACGGGCTGCGTCGACGCCAACCCGGATACCCACCTTCATGGGCATCGTACGCCGCGACGGACGCGTGGCGACGCGCAACTACATCGGCATTCTCACGTCGGTGAATTGCTCGGCCACGGTGGCCCGCGCCATCGCCGACCATTTCCGCAGGGACATCAACCCTGCCGCCCTGCAGGCGTATCCGAACGTGGACGGCGTCGTGGCACTGACCCACTCGGCCGGTTGTGCGGTCGATGCCTCGGGCGATGGCCTGAGCCTGCTGCGGCGGACGCTGGCCGGCTACGCGACCCATCCCAACTTCGCAGCAGTGCTGGTCATCGGCCTGGGCTGCGAGACCAATCAGATCGACGCCTTGCTCAGCACTCAAGGCCTCTCGCGCAGTGACACCCTGCGCACATTCAGCATTCAAGAGACCGGCGGCACGTCCAAATCGATTGCCAAGGGGATCGCCCAGGTCCAGGCACTGCTCGGCGAAGCCAACCGGGTCCGACGCGAGCCGGTCGGCGTGCAGCACCTCACCGTGGGGCTGCAGTGCGGCGGGTCGGATGGCTACTCGGGCATAACGGCCAATCCCGCGCTGGGCAATGCGGTGGATCGGCTGGTGGCCTGCGGGGGCACCGCGATTCTTTCCGAAACGCCGGAAATCTACGGCGCCGAGCACCTGCTCACCCGTCGAGCCGTCAGCCGCGAGGTGGGCGAGAAGCTGATCGCGCGAATCCACTGGTGGGAACGCTACTGCGCGCGCATGGGCGCCGAATTGAACAACAACCCCTCGGCGGGCAACAAGGCAGGCGGCTTGACCACCATCCTGGAGAAGTCGCTGGGGGCGGTGGCGAAGGCCGGCTCCAGCAACCTGACGGACGTCTACGAGTACGCGCAAACCGTGACGGCCCATGGCCTGGTGTTCATGGACACCCCTGGCTACGACCCGGTCTCGGCCACGGGGCAAGTGGCCGGCGGGGCCAACCTGATCGCCTTCACCACGGGCCGCGGTTCGGCCTATGGATGTGCGCCTGCGCCTTCGATCAAGCTGGCGACCAACAGCGCCCTGTGGGCTCGACAGCGCGAGGACATGGACATCAATTGCGGCGAGATCGCCGAAGACAAGCTGACCATCGAAGCCTGCGGCGCGGCGATATTCGACGCGATGCTGCGTATTGCTTCAGGCGAGCGCAGCATGAGCGAGCAACACGGGTACGGGCAGAACGAGTTCGTACCCTGGCAGATCGATGCCGTGACCTGAGTGTGCAGCGACGCTTTCGACACCGCGCCTATCATCACCGGACATTGGGTAATCATGGCCACACACATCAAAGGCTCCACTCGACTCTACGGATTGGTCGGCCATCGGTTGGCCGCCGCCAAATCCCCACAGCTGCTCAATCCAGTATTCATGGACCAGGGCGAAGACGCGGTCTGCATTCCGTTTGAGGTAACGCCCGATGGCTTGTGCAACTTCGTGATCGGCGCCAGAGCCTTGAACAACCTGGCAGGCCTGCTGGTCACCATGCCACACAAGCAAAGCATTTTGGCTCTGGTCGACGAGCTTCACCCAACGGCTCGCCAGGTGGGTGCAATCAACGTGGTCCGATGCGAAAGCGATGGACGCTGGATCGGTGCAGTGTTCGACGGTCTGGGCTGTGTTCTGGGCATGCAACAGGAAGGTCACGAGCCTGCGGGCAAGAGCGTGCTGTTGGTGGGCGCGGGCGGTGCAGGACGAGCGATCGCCTTCGCTGTCGCAGGCGCGGGCGCCCGGTCACTCACAGTGTGCGATGCCGACGAGCAGCGAGCTCGGAGCCTGGCCGAGTCCGTGGCGGCAGAAACGGGCTGTGCCACACGTGTGGGCCCACCCGACCCGCGCGGTCACCATATCGTGATCAACGCAACACCTCTGGGCATGGGCGCAAACGACCCCCTGCCCGTCGACCCGGAACGGCTCGAGCCCGACATGCTGGTCGTCGATATCATCAACTCGCCCCACTCGACACCCCTTTGCCGAGCGGCGCGCGAGAAAGGCTGCAGCACCCAGGACGGCGGCCATCTGCATCGCGGCCAGGCACGCCTGGTTCTGCGGTTCCTGGGATTGAATCAGGACGCGGATGGCGAACCTGGTGGCTTGCCTCCAGAACACGCTCGACCGGATCAGGCCATGACTCGAGCGTCATGAGGGCTGTGCTCGTTCAGGCCAGCGGCGGGACAGCAGTGATGCAGGTTTGCCCCGTCATGCGCCCGCTGTCGACCCGCCAGCTTCGGAATACTGCACACACAGCTGGTTCTTGCCACTGCGCTTGGCGCGGTACAACGCCTCGTCGGTGGCCTTGATCCAGTCGCGCTCGCTGGCGTATTGATGGGAGTACGGCACCAGGCCGATACTCAGCGTCACCTCGATGGGCACGGTCGCATCAACCCAGTCGGAAAACTGCCTGCGGATGTCGTCCAACCGCTGAGTGGCTTCACCCAGGCTCATATCGAACAGCAGCAGACAGAATTCATCGCCACCATAACGCCCAGGGGCAGCCGATGCGCCCAGTCCTGAACGCAGCAGATTGGCCAGGCGGCCGATGATCGCGTCGCCCATCAGATGGCCGTGCTCGTCGTTGATGCGCTTGAAGTTGTCGATGTCTATCAACGCCACCATCGCGATGACCTCACCTCGTCGGCATCGAGGAAAGATCTCTACCAGCTTTTCCATCCACGAAGCGTGGTGCAGCAGGCGGGTCATGCCGTCCAGCTTGCTGATGAGCTTGAAGGCTTTCTTGTGCACCGCTAACTGCACAGAAACGTCGTAGCTGGCGCGGGCCACGATCAGCGGATAGATGATCAGCATGGGCAGGCAGGCCAGTTGCTGCAGCGCGCTGGTCGCCAACGACAACTCGAAGCCCCTCAGGCCCAGGGCCAGAAGCAGCCCCACCCCCTGCAACCCGACAGTGATCCGCAACAGACGCCATCCGCCCGCAGCCATCGCGTTCATGGCGACCATGGACAGCAGCAGCACGGATGGCAGCAGGTTCAGCGCCATCAGCCCCGCCCAGCAGCCGGCGAACAGGCCATCCAGCGCGAGGCTGCGCAGTTCGACCGCGAACGGATCCGCGGCTCTGCGTGCGAGCAGGTAGGCAAAGGTCGGCCAGACCATGAGGTTGGTCAGCATCGCAGCCCACGCCCACATCGGCGTGTCGGGGTCGACCCCCAGCACCGTACCGATGAACGTTGCACTCAACAGGCAGCCGATGGAACGGGGCCCGTAGATGCGGCGTGCAAACGTTTCTCCCAACTCACGACGACTGAGTGGCATTCCAAGGCTCTCCGGCGCTGCAATCGATGTGCCCTATCAGAGCTTGGCAGTGCCGGTGATCCGCCAAGGACTTCAGGTCAGGCGGGGTGGCACTTTGGCATCGATTTTATCGCAAGCCGAGGATGCAGTCAGCAGCCATTCGGTAGACACACACAACTTGGCGACGAGCGCCGGGCCGCCCTTTCACTGCGCCTGGCCGTAGTCCTCGTCGGTGACCTGCTCCAACCACTCCACGACATTGCCGTCCAGGGCTTCGGCAATGGCAATGTGGCTCATGCCGGTATTCGGCGTTGCGCCGTGCCAGTGCTTGACCTGGGGAGGAATCCACACGGTGTCGCCGGGACGAATCGATTGCCGGACCTGACCCTCCTGCTGCACGTATCCGGCGCCTGCGGTCACGATCAGCGTCTGCCCCAGTGGATGAGTGTGCCAGGCCGTACGCGCCCCCGGATCGAAGGTCACGGTGGCGCCGCCGATGCGTGCGCCGTCGCTGCCTTTGAACGGCGCATCGACGCGTACCTTCCCGGTAAAGTATTCAGCGGGTCCGACGGCGGACGGCTGGGAACCTGCAGGCGTGACGGTGATATTCATGGGCTGAGCTCCTTCACTTTCGAAAGCTGACAAGGACAATGAGAGCGCGGCGATCGCGAGTGTTTTCATCGAGCGTCCTTTTGGGGTTCGTGCAAGAGCTTCCAATCTACCGGTTACCTGCCCGTTCGATTAGTCGTGGGAAGCTGCATGCATAAGTGAGCGGAGCTCATCAATGCGGCGGGAAGACAGGCATGGTCTTCCTTCGTCGCCTTTGAACTATCGCAAGGTTTAATGAATGGATTCGCCAATGAAGGTTAGGAAGCGTTCAGTCCCTTTCAGGCGGAGTAAGGCCTTCGTCGTTCAGGGCAGTCTTCAAAAAAGCTATCAACGCTTTCAGTGCGCTAGGCATCCGATGTCTGGAAAGGTAAACCGCATGGATGCCTAGCGGTGACAACTTGGTGTCGGGAAAGAGGCGTACGAGACGTCCGTCTGCAATCTCTTGCGCAACGGCAAAACCAGGTAGCATGGCAATGCCCGTTCCGCTCAGCGCAGCCCGCACCACGATCGCGGCTTCGTTGGTCGTGAAACTGCCCGTGACCGGGACCAAGACCGTGCCCGTAGCTTGCTTGAACTTCCATTCGCTCCGCCCGAAGTGGGCGTAGGTCAGACAGTTATGGGCCGTCAGGTCTTCAATAGCATCAGGTGTTCCGCACCGACCCAAATATTCAGGACTGGCGCAGATGTAGGAGTGAACACTTCCCAGCCTGGTCGCGATCAGAGTGGGATCCAGATCGTTGGTCACTCGGATAGCCAGATCGATACCGTCCTGCGCCAGGTTCGTCATGCGATCCACGACCTGCAGGTCAACAGAAACCTGCGGGTTCAGCTGCAGGAACTTCATCAAGATATCGGTCAGGCAATGTTCTGCAAAGATGGACGATGCAGTCACCCGAACGAGCCCTTTCGGTGTGCAGTGCGACGCAGTACCCACGGCAGACACCGTTTCGCTGAGTCTGATGAGTTCCTCGCAGATCGGAAGCGTCAACTCACCCGCCGGTGTCAGGCTGAGTTTGCGAGTGGTTCGATGCAGCAGACGTGCCTGGGCCCATTCCTCGATCGAACCTACGTATCGTGAAGCCATCGCGCGCGACATTCCCAAGTGCTCTGCGGCGCCGGAAATGCTGCTTCGCTTGACAGCCTCCAAAAAAACCTTGGCGGCGATGATCCGGTCCATTCGCTCGATCCATGCAACAAAGCGTCAACCATAGCCCGGTATATCTGCACTGGACAAGCAAATAGACTGCGGACACAACGCTGGTTATGAAGTTCGAGACTTCCATATTTTTGGACGCAGAGGCTGGCCCTGCCAGTATCCGACTCAAACCAGGGAAAGTCGCACCCATGCCTACTCAATGTTCATCGAGAGTCCAATATCCATGTCTTTTAGCGAAGGTAAAACGCTGCGCTTGATTTTTCCCCAGTGGCAAGGTGGCAACAATGCGCCGTATCACTTGGGTGCAGAGTTGCTTGCCTGGTTGGCGCCCGAGCACTCAGGCCCCACAGAACATGTTCCCGTAGAGCCTCCCTCTGCAGGGGCACCGCTCGAAGAGTTGGGGATCGTTGGGCGCCGCGCGTTGCTGAAACAGCTGAACAGCGCGCAAACACTATTGAGCCGACACTCTGCGGACCGCTTGGTCATACTCGGTGGAGACTGCCTCGTTGACTTGGCTCCATTTGCTTATTTGAACGAACGCTACCAAGGCGACCTTGCTATTCTCTGGGTGGATGCTCATCCCGATATCATGACGCCAGAGCAATTCAACAATGCGCATGCCATGGTCCTTGGCATGCTGCTCGGCAATGGCGATCCGGACTTCGTCCAAGCAGTGGCCCATCCGCTGAAGCCGCAAAACATCCTGTATGTGGGAATGCATGATCCTACCGATTGGGAGGCTTCCGAAATCGATCGTCTGGGTTTGCAGAATGTGAGTCCAGCCCAGATCACTCAGCAAGGAAGCAGCGCCGTTCTTGATTGGTTCAAATCGACGGGTGCAAAGCACTTGGCCATTCATCTGGATCTGGATGTGCTGGACCCCAGACTGTTCCGCTCGCTTCTGTTTGCCAATCCCCATGCCCCAGAAAAATCGTTAGAGGGGGTGGCGCAAGGTCAGCTAAGTATCGAACAGGTACTGGACGTGCTGAGGGATATTGCCAAGATCACTGATGTGGTGGGGTTGGGCATTACCGAGCATCTTCCCTGGGATGCCTTGGCGCTCAAGAACATGCTTGCCAGGCTGCCGCTGATTGGAAACGCAGGAAGATCCAATCCGTCATGAACATCATCCTATCGGGCACCGCCCTTGGTGTGAGCGCGCGACTGACAGTGGTCTTCCTTGCTCTGAGAAGCACCAGCGACGGTCCGAGATTGTCATCTTGAGCTACAGATCTTACGGTCAATAGACCACCTAACGAATGTCAGGTGATCTATTGACCGTAACTCTTGGGAAGTCTATGGTGAGCCTACCTAACAAACGTTAGGTAGGCTAATTTCCAAAGGACGCGCCCATGACCACCAAACTGCAGCTCTTCACCTCCCCCTCCGCCTTCCCCAATCCGCAACGGCTGCGGTTGTTCATGCACGAGAAGGGCATCGCCGATCAGTTCGACGAGGTCATCTACGACATGGCTCCGGGTGGTCAGCAGCGCGGCTGGCGCCACCTGAACATGAACCCGTGGGGCGAAACGCCGACGCTGCAACTGGCCGATGGCAGCTACCTGGCCGAAACGGCGGCCATCGCGCGTTATCTGGACCAGACTTATCCAGGTCGCAAGATCATGGGCGACAGCGCGCTGGAACAGGGCCTGGACACCATGTGGGACAACCGCATCTGGGTGCACATCCTCTATCGCATCGTCACCGCGTTCCATGTGTTGCACACCGGGCTGGGGTTCAAACTCGAACTGACCAGGAACGAAGCATGGGGCGAGCATTGCCGCAAAGAAGCGCTGGCCCATGCGGCCCTGGTAAACCGTCATCTGGCCGATGGCCGTGAATGGCTGCTGGGCGGCGCCGAGCCGACGTTCGCCGATATCACCCTGGCCACTGCCATCGCTTTCTCCAAGTTTCCGGTCAACGCCACCCCGCTCGACGAGCGTTTCGAACATCTGGACGCCTACTGGCAGCGCTGGCAGCAACGCCCGGCCTTCAAGGCGGCCTACGCGGATCGCAGCAGCGGCATCCCGGAGCTGGACTCGCCTGCTGCGTGAGGTGCCGCAAGGGGTATCGATAACCGCGACCGCCAACCCTTGGCGGTCGCGGTGTGAGTCATGCCGGTCCCTTTTGTTTTAAGATGACCGGCTTCCCCGAGAACACGTCCGACGCACACAAGGCACGACAATGAGCATCAATGCCCGCGAGGCCATACTTCTGGCTGCCCGCAACATTGCCCAGTCACAGGGCTACAACGGCCTGAATTACCGCGACCTGGCGAGTGCCGTGGGTATCAAGCCGGCCAGCATCTATTACCACTTCCCCAGCAAGGCCGACCTGGGCATTGCCGTGGCTCGACGGTACTGGGAAGACGGAGCGGCGGCACTTGAAGTCATCTGCGAGCAAACCCCGAACCCTCTGCAGGCACTGCAACGCTTCCCGGAGATCTTTCGGCGCTCGCTCGAGGCAGATAACCGGCTGTGCCTGGGCAGCTTCGTGGGGGCCGAGACCGATAATCTTCCCCCTGCCATGGCCGAGGAGATTCAGGCGTTTGCCCAGGTCAACATCGCCTGGCTGAGCCGTCAGCTGGTCGCTGCACAGGTGTGCGACGCGGGCGACAGTGACGCGCGGGCGCGGGCTATTTTTTCGGCCGTGGCCGGTGCCCAGCTCATTGCCCGAAGCCGGGCGGACATCTCGTTGTACGACACGCTGATCGAATCCTACCGAGCCTATGGGCCGCTGCCGGCGTGAAGCCGTAATGGATTCAACTCCGCGCTGCGGAAATAAAAGCGGTTACTCATCGGCTTTCCCAACTATTTACTAAACGTTGATTGAGCTTTGCGATTACCGGTCGATACCCCTTGAAGATGGATACATCCAATCCGAGGGTAACAACGTGTTCAATTCAGCGCTGAAACGTAAGTTGCAATCCCAGGACGCTGAAATAATCAAACACCAAGGATTGGTGAATGCTCTGGACCGCTCGATGGCAATCGTCGAGTTGGGTCTGGATGGCAAAGTCATTCGTGCCAACGATAACTTCTTGAGGACCATGGGCTATCGCGCCGAGCAGATTCTCGGCGTGGCACATTCGGATCTTTGTCCGACCGCGTTGGTTCGCAGCTCGGCGTATAACGAGTTCTGGGGTCGTCTTCGAGCCGGAGAGTTCGTTTCCGGCACCTTCCAGCGGATCGGTGCGGACGGCCGAAAGGTGTGGCTGGAGGCCAGTTACAGTCCGGTGATGGATGAGCAGGGAAAAGTCTGCAAGGTCGTCAAGTTCGCACTGGATGTCACGCAAAAGGTGCTCCAGGACGCCGAGGCCAACAGCAAGCTCAATGCGCTGGATCGAGCGATGGCGGTCATCGAGTTCGACCTCAACGGCAATATCATTCAGGCCAACCAGAACTTTCTGAATACCATGGGCTATGCCCAGACTGACTTGAAAGGTAAGCATCACAGAATGTTCTGCGAACCCGATCTGGTCGGCAGCAGTGAATACACTGACTTCTGGAAACGACTCAACTCGGGAGAAGTCTTCAGTGGTCAGTTCAAGCGCATCGGCAAGCACGGAAGGACGCTGTGGCTCGAAGCGACCTACAACCCCGTCTTCGATGCGGACGGCACCCTGACCAAGATCGTCAAGTTCGCCAGCGACATCACCGAGCGCGTGGAGAAGTTCGAGGAAGACTCGCGCAGTGCTTCGCGCGCCTACCATATCTCGGCCGAAACCGAGAAAGTCGCCGAGCAGGGCGCCGAAGTCATTCAGCAGACGGCGGTGGAAATGCGCCTGATCGCCGACCATATCGAGTCCTCTGCGCGCCTCGTGGGGCAACTGGGTGATCGCTCGGAGCAGATCACGGCGATCGTCAACACCATCCGCAGCATCGCTGACCAGACCAACCTGCTGGCCCTCAACGCAGCCATCGAAGCGGCGCGCGCCGGCGACCAGGGTCGCGGCTTTGCCGTGGTGGCCGACGAAGTCAGGCAACTGGCGGGGCGCACCAGTCGGTCGACCAGCGAGATCGCCGAGATGATCGGCAAGATTCTGGCCGAGACCCGGGATGCGGTGACCAGCATCAACTCCACCCACGAAGGCGCGCAACGCGGTGTCTTGCTGGCGGAACAGGCCGGCCTGGTCATTCTGCAGATCCGCACCGGTACCAGCGATGCCGTGGAGGCGGTCAGCATGTTCGCGTCCAAACTGGATGAATCGGAGGTCATTCCAAAGACGGCAGTTGGCTGGATGGGCTGATTCACATAAACACATTCGAATGTGTTAATGTATGGCCACTTTCAATAGCCCTACGGAATCACCATGACCGACGCCAGCTTGTTCACCCCTCTCACACTCGGTGGCCTGACGCTCAAGAACCGCATTGCCCTCCCTCCTCTGACGCGGTCCCGGAGCAGCCAGCCGGGCGACGTCCCCAATGCCTTGATGAGCACCTATTACCGGCAGCGCGCGAGCGCCGGGTTCATGATCACCGAAGGCACGCAGATAGAACCACGCGGCCAGGGTTATGCCTGGACGCCTGGCATCTACAGCCAGGAGCAGATTGCCGGCTGGCAACAGGTGACCCGCGCCGTTCATGAAGAAGGCGGTGTGATCTTCTGCCAGCTCTGGCACGTCGGGCGGGTGTCCCATGACAGCCTGCAACCTGACAACCAGCCACCCGTCGCGCCCTCCGCCATTGCAGCAACGGCGGTGAAAGTGTTTATCGAGACCGGCCCCGAAACGGGCGAGCTGGCAGACCCCAGCCTGCCTCGCGCACTGTCCACGGCAGAGGTCAAAGCGCTGGTGGAGTTGTACCGCGTGGCCGCCGTGAACGCGAAGGAAGCAGGCTTCGACGGCGTCGAACTGCATTCGGCCAACGGTTACCTGCTCAATCAGTTCCTGTCCGAACACACCAACCAGCGCACCGACGAATACGGCGGCTCTCTGGAAAACCGTCTGCGCTTTCTGCGTGAAGTGACCGAAGCGGTGATCTCCGTGTTCGGCCGCGAGCGTGTCGGCGTGCGTTTCGCGCCGCTGTTCGAAACCACCGAGGAGGCCCGTGTCTACCTGGGCCTGGTGGAAAGCGATCCTCATGCCACCTACGTTCAGGCGGCGGCCATGTTGAATTCGCTGGGGATCGGTTACCTGTCCATTGCCGAAGCCGACTGGGACAATGCTCCGGAGTTGCCTGTGAGCTTCCGCCAGGCACTGCGCGAAACCTTCGACAATCCGATCATGTATTCCGGCTGCTACACCCGGGAAAAAGCCGAACGGGTGCTCGCTGACGGTCATGGCGATCTGTTCGGATTCGGCCGCACGTTCATCGCCAACCCGGATTTGCCGAAGCGCTTCGCGCACGGCGCACCCCTCAATCCGGTCGACCACGCAACGCTTTATGGCGGTGGAGAACGGGGTTACATCGACTATCCGTTCATGACCCCTTAAAATAAATGCTTCCGGGCGGGTTCACCCTCGCCCATCACAGGGTCAGGCATCCACATGACGGCGTTGAACGAGGCATTGAAAGTTCTATCCAGCCCTACGCGGCGAGCCGTCCTGACCTGGCTCAAGGATCCTCATCGATCGTTCGCAGGCTACAGCCAGCTGTACGATTTCAGTGTCCACGGCGTCTGTGCCAGCCTGATTCAGGACAAGGCCGGGCTGTCGCAGCCGGCCACCTCCATCTGCCTCAAAGCCTTGCTCGACCAAGGTTTCGTCGAAGCCAGCAAAGTGGGCAAATGGACCTACTACAAACGCAACGAGGAGCAGATCACGGCGGCGATGGCCGGGTTGCTGACCGATCTGGAAGTCGACATCGCGGATCGATAGCGGCCGCCGCTGGCGCACGCTCCATCATGCCGAGTTCTGGTCCTGCGCTTCGCGCCCTCTTTTGAAATCCATGATCTGGGGCAGGTTGTCCTCGATCCAATCCACCACCGTTTCCAGCTTCGCAGCGGCCTGAGTGCCCAGCGGCGTCAGGCTGTACTCGACGTACGGTGGTACCACCGGCAGCGCCAGACGCTGCACCAGTCCGTCGCCTTCGAGCCGTTGCAGCGTCTGGGCGAGCATCTTCTCGCTGACGCCGCCGATCTTGCGCCGCAGCTCGCTGAAGCGATGGGTGCCTCCCAGCAGCACCACCAGCACCAGCACGCCCCAGCGACTGGTCATGTGCTGGAGTATTTCCCGCGAAGGACAGTCCGCCTGCAAGACTTCGCCGCGACGCAGCTTCTCGGCAAAACGGTGCGAATCGCTTTCAGCATGAGACATGGCACTTACCTTTTCGTACGTACTTACTTTTCGTAAGCTTCTATTTTAGCATCGGATTTTCTTCAACGAGAATCGAGGTGCTTTCATGATCGCCATTACCGGTGCCACGGGCCAATTGGGCCGCCTGGTCATCGATGCATTGCTGAAAAGCCAGAAACCCGCAACCCTGATCGCGTTGGTGCGTGACCCGGCCAAGGCGCGCGACCTGGTCGCCAAAGGCATCGCCGTGCGGGCAGCGGACTACAACGAACCCGACACTTTGCACAGCGCGCTGACAGGGGTGGAGCGTCTGTTGCTGATCTCATCCAGTGAAGTCGGGCAACGCCGTGCACAGCACCGCGCCGTCATCGAAGCCGCCCGGTCGGCAGGCGTGAAATTGCTGGCCTATACCAGCCTGCTGCATGCCGACACATCGACGCTCGGCCTGGCCTCGGAACATCGCGATACCGAACAGGCACTGGCCGAGTCTGGCCTGCCCCATGTCATCCTGCGCAATGGTTGGTACAACGAGAATTACACGGCCGGCGTTGCACCGGCTGTCGAACACGGCGCGATCCTGGGCAGCGCGAGAGACGGCCGAATTTCCTCGGCAGCCCGTGTCGACTACGCTGAGGCCGCAGCGGCGGTGCTGACCCGCGACGACCAGGCCGGCAAGGTCTACGAACTGGCCGGCGACGACAGCTACACCCTGGCCGAGCTGGCTGCCGAAGTGGCGCAACAGTCAGGCAAGGCCGTCGTCTACAACGACCTGCCGCAGGCGCAGTACCAAGAGGCGCTGGTCAGTGTCGGCCTGCCTGTCGAATTGGCGGCGATGCTGGCCGACTCGGACGCCGGCGCAGCCAAAGGTGACCTGTACGACAACAGCCGGCAGTTGAGCCAACTGCTGGGTCACCCCACGACACCGATTGCTCAGTCGGTCAGCGCCGCCCTGAAACACTGATCAACGCTTCAGGGATCGGCAGGGGCAAGGGCGAGTTTGAAGCAGCGCCCCTGCCCGCCTGCCTTCAATGACCGCTGACCACTTGCGCGGAAACCCGACCTCCTCCGGCAAATCCATGCACTCGCGCCTGGTAGGCAATGCCCAGGCCGATGAGCGTCAAGGCCAGCAACACCCAGGGAAACGTACCCACGCCCCAATGGCCCAACAAGACGCCCCCCAGTAACCCACCGCCTGCAATCGCGCTGTTCCAGACCACGACATTCATCGACAGGGCCACATCGGCGCCCCTACCTGCGGAGTCGGCCAGTGCCGTCTGCAACAGGGTGGCGGCGCCGCCAAAGGTCAGCCCCCAGATCACCACGCCCAGGTAAATCGCGATCGCCGAGGTCATGAACAGGCCGAGGAATACCGCCACGGCAGCAAAGCTGGCCAGACTGAACAGGACCGCTGGGCGCAGATGACGATCGACCAGACGCCCCGTCACCCAGATGCCCACCAGCGCGGCGATGCCGAAGGCCAGCAGGACCAGATCGACATCGTTGGCCAGCCCCGCCTTGGCTACGAAAGGTGCGATGTAGGTGTAGAGGATGTTGTGCGCCAGCATCCAGGTGAACACCACGCCCAGCACCGGCCGCACCCCGGGGGGTGAAAAAGACCTCGTGCAACGCCAGCCGCTGGGTCGAAGACTGCCCCGGATAGTCCGGCACCTTGACCAGCACCCAGCCGATCAGCACCAGCGTCAAGACGGACATCAACGCAAACGCCATGCGCCAGCCCATGAAGCCGCCCAGCCAGGTACCCAGGGGCACGCCCAGCGACAGCGCAATCGGCGTGCCGATCATCGCCACGGCCAGCGCCCGGCCCTGCAGTTGCGGCACGACCATGCGTCGCGCATACCCGGCAATCAAGCTCCAGGCCAGACCTGCCGACACACCCGCAAAGAACCTGGCAACCAAGGTCAGTGCGTAATGGGACGACCAGGCAGTGATGGAATTGAACAGTAGAAACCCTGCGATCGTCAGCAGCAGGACGGTTCTGCGCCGCCAGCTCTGCGTCGCGATGGTCAACGGGATGGCCGCCAGCAACGACCCCAGGGCATAGACGGTCACCATCTGGCCGGCCAGCGACGGCGAGATGCCCAGGCCGCTGCCGATCTGCGGGAGCAGGCCAGCGGGCAGCGTCTCGGTGACGATGCAGATGAAACCGGTCATCGCCAGGGCCAATAAAGCGCCGAGCGGGAGTGTGTCGCGTTGTGTTTCATCCGTGGTCATCCGGTGTGCTCCTCTGGATTTATATATCGATCGATATAAATCTAAACAAGCCGCTCAGCATGGTCAACCACTTATGTATCGTTTAGTATCTATGTACCAACGAAGGAGATCCGACATGGCTCAGATGGGACGCCCTCGCACGTTCGACCGAGACGAGGCAATCACTCAGGCGATGCACCTGTTCTGGGAGCATGGCTACGACGCCACCTCGCTCAGCCAGCTCAAGGCCAGCATTGGCGGGGGTATCACCGCGCCCAGTTTCTACGCCGCCTTCGGCTCCAAGCAGGCGCTGTTCCATGAGGTCGTGGAGCGCTATCTCAGTACCCACGGCCGCGTCACGGAAAGCCTGTTCGATCCCGCCCTGCCTCCCAGGACGGCCATCGAGCGGACCCTGCGCCGCTCGGCCAGCATGCAGTCCGAGGCCGGTCACCCAACCGGATGTCTGGTCGCGCTGGGCCTGATGAGCGCCTGTTCGGCCGAGAGCAGAATCATCTCCAAGCCGTTGGTGAACGCGAGAAATGCCAACCGGGCCGGCCTGCGCACCTGCGTCGAGCGCGGAATCAACACCGGTGAACTCCCGAAAACCGTGATCCCTGAAGTGCTTGCCACCGCGTTCGACAGTTTTCTGCTGGGCCTGTCGACCCTGGCTCGCGACGGTGTGACAGGTGCCACCCTGGACGCAGCGGTCGATCAGATGATGGGACTATGGGACAGCCTGAGCACAGGTCGCGATGTCTGATCGCCGTTCGGGTCAGCCCCGACAGCGTTACGATGAACGCTGGCCTCTGTGATTTTCCCTCCACGCCATTACTGAGCGTCATTCACTACTTCATCCCGCCCATCGACGTTATCGCCACTCGCCTGATGCCTTAACCTTGAAGGGTGTAGGGGATCTGCTTCAGCAACTGCTGGATTCACCTGCCTCAATCCGACGTGTCCTTTGCGTGGGTCATTGTTGTTCGTGCCGACGGACATTGCTGAAGGAGAGAGTGATTTGGATCATCTGCAGCCCAAAGACGGCCTCAGGCTGTCTCGCCGACAGGTACTGGTGGGAACGGCAGGCTCGGCCGTGTCGATGGCCCTGTCGGCTGCGCCCGTGAACGCCGTCGAGCCCGGCAAGACGGCCGCGCAGGCACCGGCGAGCTCTTCTGTGACCTTCACGTTGAACGGTCGCCGGCAGACCCTTGAGGTGGACAACCGAACCACATTGCTGGATGTGTTGCGCGAGCGCTTGAAACTCACCGGGACCAAGAAAGGCTGCGACCATGGCCAATGCGGCGCCTGCACCGTGTTGGTGGAAGGACGCCGGATCAATGCATGCCTGAGCCTTGCGGTCATGCATGAAGGCGACAGCATCACCACCATCGAAGGCCTGGGCACGCCGGAGCGTCTGCACCCGATGCAGGCCGCCTTCATCAAGCATGACGGCTATCAATGCGGCTACTGCACGCCTGGACAGATCTGCTCGGCGGTGGCGGTGCTGGCCGAATTGAAGGCCGGCATTCCCAGTCACGTCACCCAGGACCTGATCGCGCCGGTGGTGCAGACCCCAGCCGAACTGCGTGAACGCATGAGCGGCAACATCTGCCGCTGCGGCGCCTACTCCAACATCATCGATGCCATTGCCGAGGTTGCGACGGGGGAAACCGCATGAGGTCATTTACCTACGAGCGTGCGACGTCGCCCGAGCACGCCGTCGCGGCAGCAGCGGCCAACCCCGCAGCGCGCTTCATTGCCGGGGGCACCAATCTGCTGGATTTGATGAAGCTGGAGATCGAAACCCCACAGCACCTGATCGACGTCAACGGCCTGGCCTTTGATACCCTCGAGGCCACGCGCGAGGGTGGTTTGCGCATCGGCGCGCTGGTGCGCAACACCGACCTGGCTGCCGCGCCCGAAGTCAGGCGCGACTATGCCGTGCTGTCCAGGGCCCTGGTGTCGGGCGCATCCGGGCAGCTGCGGAACAAGGCGACCACGGCGGGCAATCTGCTGCAGCGAACGCGCTGCTCGTACTTCTACGACACCAACCAGCCCTGCAACAAACGCCGTCCCGGTACCGGTTGCTCAGCGCTGGGCGGCATGAGTCGTCAGCAGGCCGTGATCGGTGTCAGCGATGCCTGTATCGCCAGCCATCCCAGCGACATGGCGGTGGCCATGCTGGCACTGGATGCCGCTGTCGAAACCCTGAACGCCAGCGGCCAGACCCGCACGTTTCCGCTCGCGCAGCTCTACAAGGCGCCCGGCGATACGCCTCACTTGGAGTACACCTTGACCCCGGGCGAATTGATCACGGCGGTCATCCTGCCCAAACCGGCAGGCGGCAGACACATCTACTACAAGGTCCGTGACCGCGCCTCGTACGCCTTTGCCCTGGTCTCGGTGGCGGCAGTGGTGCAGCCGGATCGAACGGGACGGATCGCGCTAGGAGGCGTCGCCTACAAGCCGTGGCACGACGTCGCCGCAGACGCTTTGCTGCCTCAAGGCGCGGCCGCAGTGAGCGCCCGCCTGCTCGGCGACGCCCGCCCCACGACGCAAAACGCATTCAAGGTGAAACTCGCCGAGCGCACCCTGGGTCTGGCACTGGCTCAAGCGTCGTCGTAACGCCGCCCATTGCATGTCGCGCTGGCCGACCGGCGAACCGAACAGGAAGACTGCCCATGAAATTCGATACGCCCGCGACGACCAATCCGATCGATCAGCTCAATGTCATCGGCCAGCCCAAAGACCGTATCGATGGCAAGCTCAAGACTACTGGCACCGCCACCTACGCCTATGAGCAGAATGCGGCGGTCACCCATCCTGCCTATGGTTATGTGGTCGGGGCGGCGATCAGCAAGGGGCGCATTTTGTCGATCGACTCGGAGCAAGCCAGGCAGGCATCGGGCGTGATCGCTATCGTTACTCATGAAAATGCCGGCAAGCTGGACAAGGGCGAGTTCTATGTCAGCCGGGCGCTGGGCGGCCCCCAGGTGGATCACTATCACCAGGCCGTGGCCATCGTGGTGGCCGAAACCTTCGAACAGGCTCGCGCGGCGTCTGCACTGCTGCGCATCTATTACGTTCGGGAGGCTGGACAGTTCGACCTGAAAGCACAGAAAGACGCGGCAAAAACGCCGCCGCCCGCCGCCTTCGGTCCCCCCGCGAAAACCGACGTCGGCGATTTCGACGGCGCGTTCCAACGTGCGGCGGTGCAACTCGACGAAACCTACAGCACCCCGGATCAGGCTCACGCCATGATGGAACCCCATGCCACCATCGCTCAATGGCAAGGCGATCAGCTGACCCTCTGGACCTCGATCCAGCAGATGAACTGGGGCGTTCGCGACTTGGCCAAGACACTCGGTATCGCCAAGGAGCAGGTCCATTTGATCTCGCCCTACATCGGCGGCGGTTTCGGCGGCAAGGGTACGATCCTGTGCGACGCGGTGCTGGCGTCGCTCGCGGCCAGAGAGGCCCGGCGCCCGGTCAAGGTCGCCCTGCCCCGGCCGCTGATGTTCAACAATCTGACCCACCGCCCGGCCACCCTGCAGCGTATACGCATCGGTACGGACAGCAATGGCAGCATCACTGCCATAGGTCACGAGAGCTGGTCGGGCAATCTGCGCGGAGGCCGTACCGAACCGGCGACGGCGGCGACCCGCTCGCTGTACGCAGGCGCGAATCGTCTGACGCGCCTGAAACTGGCCGTCCTGGATCTGGCCGAGGGCAACGCCATGCGCGCGCCCGGTGAGGCGCCAGGCATGATGGCGCTGGAAATCGCCATGGATGAAATGGCCGCCAAGCTGAACATGGACCCTGTCCGGTTTCGGGTCATGAACGATACGCAGGTCGATCCCGAACAACCCACCCGACCCTTTTCCAAGCGTCAGTTGATCGAGTGCCTGACCCTCGGCGCCGAGCGCTTTGGGTGGAGCAGACGGCGCCCGGCGCCGGCTCAGGTCCTGGAGGACGGCTGGTTCATCGGCATGGGGGTGGCCTCGGCCATCCGGGGCGCGCCGACGAGCAAATCCGCCGCTCGCGTACGACTCGACCGGCAAGGCCGGGTCACCGTGGAAACCGACATGACGGACATCGGCACCGGCACGTACACCATCATCGCCCAGACCGCCGCTGAAATGATGGGTGTGGATATCGATCGCGTCGAGGTTCGTCTTGGGGACTCGCGATTCCCCGAGTCCGCCGGGTCAGGCGGCCAATGGGGGGCGGCCTCCTCCACCGCGGGTGTCTATGCCGCCTGTGTGAAGCTGCGCGAAGCCGTTGCGCAGAAACTCGGCCTGGACCCGGTGACGGCCGAGTTCGTCGATGGCCAGGTGCGCGACGCCGGCGCCAGCTTTGCGCTGGCCAGCGCTGCGGCGCACGGCGATATCGAGGCTGAGGATCTGATGGAATATGGCGATTTGGCCAAACGCTTCTCCCAGCAGACGCTCGGTGCGCACTTCGTCGAGGTCGGGGTGAATGCAGCCACCGGCGAGATTCGCATCCGCCGCCAACTGGCGGTGTGCGCCGCCGGCCGTATCTTGAATCCGAAAACGGCACGAAGCCAGATCATCGGCGGCATGACCATGGGCGCCGGCGCGGCGTTGATGGAGGACATGGTGGTGGACCATCGCCTGGGTTTCTTCGTGAATCACGACCTAGCGGGTTACGAGGTCCCCGTGCACGCCGACATTCCCCATCAGGAGGTCATCTTTCTCGATGAAGTCGACCCGTACGCAACGCCGTTGAAAGCTAAGGGGGTGGGTGAGCTGGGCATCTCCGGTGCGGCGGCCGCCATTGCCAATGCCATCTACAACGCCACTGGGGTGCGGGTTCGGGATTATCCGATCACGCTGGACAAGCTCATCGATCAGTTACCCGCTTCTGTATGATTGCCCTTTCAAGTGCTCCGCTAGCGGGTGATCCATGCAACTGAGTCGTGCGAACCTGGCTGACATCATCTATTTCCTGGCCATTGCCAAGCACCAGAGCTTCAGCCGCGCGAGCGTCGAGGTCGGCATCAGCGCTTCGGCGCTCAGCCACGCGATGAAAGGCCTGGAGGCACGCCTGGGCGTTCGCCTGCTCAATCGCACCACCCGCAGCGTGACCCTTACCGCTGCCGGCGAAGAGTTGCAGGGGCTCGTCAGCCACCCACTGACCGACATCAGCAACGCCCTGGAGACCCTCAACCGGTTGCGCGACGAGCCCGCGGGTCGCATTCGTTTGAACGTCCTCAGCGATGGCGCGAAATTACTGCTCGGCCCTGTCCTGCCGGTGTTCGTGGAGCGCTATCCCGACATCGAAGTGGACCTGACCGTCACCAACCGGATGATCGATGTGATTGGCGAGGGCCACGACGCAGGTATTCGTTTCGGCGGCACGGTGCCCAGCGACATGATCGCGCAGCGACTGTCCCCGGACGTGCGCTGGAGCGTGGTGGGCACACCCGGCTATCTCGAGCGTTTCGGTGTGCCCACCCATCCCGAGCAGTTGAAAGCCCATCGGTGCCTGAAGATCCGCCTCGGCAATGCGCGATTGTATGACTGGGAGTTCGTCAAGAACGGCCAGAAACTCGAAGTGCAGGTACCCGGCGCGATCACCATCGACGAAACCCGCGTCGGCGTTGCATTGGTCACCCGAGGAGCCGGTCTGATGTACGTACCTGAACGTGTCATCGCCCGGTACGTCGAGGACGGTACCGTGCAGGAGGTCCTGAAGGACTGGGCCCACACCGATCCCGGCTTCCACATCTACTACTCGAGCTTTCGACAGGTGCCCGTCGGCCTCCGGCTGCTGATCGATCTGATCCGGGAGCTGGAGCCCATGGGGCCGCTGCCTTGACGCCGCCAGGACCGTCGGTTGAGAGGGCGACATACGATCTTATTGCGCGCTAAATATATCGACGCTAACTTAGGCTCATTTGCAGTTCAGGATGATTCCATGAGCGTCGACGACAGCTCCTCCATTGCACCCGTCGCAGAGCGCAGCCACCTGTTGCTGGCCAACCAGCTGTGCTTTTCCCTGCACTCCACGTCGCTGATGATGACCAAGGTGTACAAACCGCTGCTTCAGGCCCTCCACCTGACCTATCCGCAGTACCTGGCCATGCTGGTGCTATGGGAGGAGGACGGGCTGACCGTGTCTGACCTCAGCGCCAGGCTGCTCACCGATCCGGGCTCGATGACGCCCCTGCTCAAGCGGCTTGAAGTCGAAGGCTTGATCATGCGCACCCGCAGCAGGGAAGATGAAAGGGTCGTCCGGCTTGTGCTGACCGACGCCGGCAAGGCGCTTCACGAGAAAGCCGAGAACATCCCGGCCTGCATTCTGGCGGCGTGCGGCATCGCGCAGCAGAAACTGGAAGCCCTGCAAGGGGAGCTTCTGACACTTCGCAGCCAGCTTCAGGCGAGCCTGACTCCGCCAGATCAATAAAAAATCCAGGCGAATCAGAGCGTTGTCGCCGCGCATGAAAAACTTCGAAATATTATCTTGCGCACTAAGCATTAGCGCGATAAATTAATCCCAGCTGCCCAGCCCGCACAGGTAAAGCTGGCGGCACCTCAATCCTGTCCTGAAGAGATAAATCCATGAACGTTCTCTATACCGCAACCGCAACTGCCACCGGTGGCCGTGATGGCCGTGCTGTCTCCAGTGACCAGATCCTCGACGTGGCACTGGCAACTCCGAAAGAACTGGGCGGTGCCGGCGGTGCAGCAACCAACCCGGAGCAGCTGTTCGCGGCGGGCTACTCGGCCTGCTTCATCGGCGCCCTGAAATTCGTCGCCAGCCAGAGCAAGCGTAGTGTGCCGGCCGACACCTCCATCACGGCCAAAGTGGGCATCGGCCAGATCCCCGGCGGTTTCGGTCTGGACATCGATCTGCACATCCACCTGCCAGGTCTGGAACAGGACGACGCCGAAGCGCTGGTCGAAGCGGCCCACCAGGTCTGCCCGTACTCCAATGCCACCCGCGGCAACGTCGACGTTCGTCTGCACGTCACCGTCTGATGCACCCCTGCGATCGCTCTGATCGCAATGGCTGGCCCCGCAGTTCGCCTGAACTGCGGGGCCTCCTTACACGCTGCTGATGTGATATCGACGGCAAGCAAACTTCGCTGTCCTGCCTCCTGCTTGCTGGCCTAGAATGCCGCAATGCCCATCTCCACTGTCTCCCTCGTATTATTCGCCGCCCTGTTGCATGCCGGTTGGAACGCCCTCCTGCGCGGTGGCGCGGATCGGCTCTGGTCGATGACCGTCATGTGCCTGGCCGTGGCCGCGACCTGCATCGTGCTGGCCTTGTTCATGCCTGTCCCGGCCCAGGCAAGCTGGCCCTATGCCGTGCTCTCGGGCGTGCTGCACGTGGGCTACAACCTGTTTCTGGTGCGCAGCTACCGGATGGGCGACCTCGGGCAGACCTATCCGGTTGCCCGCGGCTCGTCGCCGATCCTGATCGCGCTGGGTGCAGCGATATTCGCCGGCGAGCACATCCAGGCCAGTGCCTTGGCCGGCATCTGCCTGGTCTCGGGCGGGATCATTCTGCTGGCCTTCAGCAAGGGCAAACTGGCCGTTCCCAGCCTGCCATACGCCCTGGGCACCGGCGCGTTCATCGCGGCCTATAGCGTCACCGACGGCATCGGTGCGCGCCTGTCCGGCGCCCCCATGGCCTATACCGTGTGGATGTGTGTGCTGTGGGGAGTGCTGATGCCGATGGTGTATATCGGTCGGCGCGGAGCGCGCAGCCTGTTTGCCTATCGTCCCGGAATGGCGACGGCTGCCGCCGGTGGCCTGGTGTCGCTGCTGGCCTACGGCATCGTCATCCAGGCGATGACCGATGCGCCCATGGGCATGGTCTCGGCGCTGCGCGAGACCAGCGTGCTGTTCGCAGCCTTGATCGGCTGGTTCTTCCTGGGCGAGAGCCTGACCGTGCGCAAGGTGCTGGCGTGTACGATCATCGCCGCAGGCACCATCATCATCGGTTGACCGCCCAGGCTTGGTATCACCCGCTCGCCGCTCCTTGGAACGGCAACAGTTCCACCACCCACTCGATGAACACCCGCAGTTTCAAGCTGATGTGTCGATTGGGCGGATAGGCGATGTACATCGGCATGGACTCCAGTTGCCAGTCCTGGAACAACGCAACGAGCTCGCCGCGCGCCACGGGTGCGCTGGCCATGTACTCCGGTAGCCAAAGCACCCCCATGCCAGCCAGCCCGGCGGCCAGATAGGCGTTGCCGTCGTCGACCGAAAGCACCGCTTGGCCGCGTACGGTCACGCGCTCGCCGTCGCGCTGCAGGGTGTAGGCCAGCGCCCTGCCCGTCCGCGCCCAGAGAAAGCCGATCACGCGGTGATCGGACGCTTCCAGATCGCCGGGATGCTGGGGCGTGCCGAGTCGGCGCAAATAGCCGGGCGCTGCATAGACCCCCAGTTGCAGGTCGCCCAGGCGGCGCGCCATCAGCGATTGATCGGTCAGTTCACCACCGCGTACGACACAGTCCACGTTCTCACCGATGATGTCCACCATACGGTCGCTGACGCCCATGTCGATCTGGATATCCGGGTAGCGGCGATGAAACTCGGGCAGGGCCGGCATCAGCACATGGCTGGCGAAGGGACTGGGCACGTCGACCCGCAGCCTGCCACGCGGCACGGTGGCGGCACTGGATAGACCGGTCTCGGCGTCGTCCAGATCGGCAAGCAGGCGCACCACCCTGTCGTAGTAGGCGGCGCCGTCGGCGGTGACGTTGACCCGGCGCGTGGTGCGGTTGAGCAGCTTCACCCGCAGACGCGCTTCGAGCTGCTGCACCAGCTGGGTCACCGTGGTCTTGCTCATGTGCAGGGTGTGCGCCGCCTGGGTGAAACTGCCCGTCTCCACCACCCGCGCAAACGCCTGCATGGCATCGAAACGGTCCATCGGTACCTCGTTTTCAGGAGCCATTGTTTGGCAAACGCAAACAGTCCTGTTCAGACTTGCCCGTTTATCGCGCCAAGACAAGCCTCTACTGTTTCCCTTCGATAGATACGGGTCGCCCGGCCCGCTTACGGAGGCAATCCCATGACTCAGCGTGACGTCGTTTTTCCAACCGGCCGCCAGGCCCTTTATGAACGCAACCGCTATTCACCCGCCGTTCGCAGCAATGGCCTGCTGTTCGTGTCCGGCCAGGTCGGCAGCCGCGAAGACGGCTCACCCGAACCGGACCTGCGAGACCAGGTACGCCTGGCCTTCCAGAACCTCAACGCCGTGCTGCACGCGGCGCAGTGCACCTTCGACGATGTAGTGGACGTGACGGTGTTCATCGTCGACCCGCAGTCCCGGTTCGAAACCATCTGGGAAGTGGTGCCTGAATACTGGGGCCAGGCGCCTTTCCCGAACATCACCTGCGTGGGGGTGACGTGGTTGTATGGCTTCGATTTCGAGATCAAGGTGATAGCGAAGTTACCTGAGGTTTGAAGGGACCAAGGCGTCGACCAGGCACGGACCAGAACGTACCTCGTGCCCTACTCCCCCGCCCGCGCCGCAGCCATCTGGTCGTTGAAGTTCGTGAAGAACTGTCCATAGCCGCCATTGGCTTCGGCGAAACGCAGCGGCTTTACCCGCTCGACGAGAATCTCCTCGGCATCCGGCGAGCGTTCGAAAATCGCCATGACTTCGTCGATGAACTCCGCCAGCGGCATCGCATGGGGGTCGTTGGCTTGGCGCTCGCCCATCAGTTCGGTCTGGACGTACGGCGGCACCAGTTCGTGGACCTTCACGGCGGTGTCCTTGAGCTGGTAGCGCAGCGACTGGCTGTAGGAGTGGACCGCCGCCTTGGTTGCGCAGTAGCTGGGGGTCAGGGCCAACGGAACGAACGCCAGCCCGGAGGAGACCGTCACGATGGCCGCGTGGGGTCGAGTGAGAAAGTGCGGTAGCAGCAGGCCATCCAGATGAATGGGGCCCAGCAGGTTGGTAGCGACCGTGGCGTCGAGTTCGGTGGGACCTGCGCGCAGTGACTCGCCGCGCATGATGCCGGCCGAGTGAATGACCGTGTTGAGGTCCGGGTGGCGTTCGATCAGTTGTTCGACAACCCGTTGCCGGTCCTGCGCATCGCTGGTGTCGAGTACGGTGTAGTGCAAGCCCGGATTGGCCGCGACTACCTGTTTGAGCAGCGCTTCTCGGCGTCCCGCGATGATCACCTCGTTACCTTGGGCCAGAAAGGCTTCGGCCAAGGCGCGACCGATGCCGCTGCCGCCACCGGTGATCAGGATCGTGTTGCCCGTGGTTTGCATGGGAGTCTCCAGTAGGGTGGGGAAGTCGTTGTGCACAAGTCTGGTCTACCATAGGACGCCTGGGGGAAAGGCGCCAGTTGCACATTCCTCATCCGTCACATCACTCACTCGCGAGGCCAGCATGCTGATGTCCGTGGTCGTCAACGGCCGACTTGAACTGTATCCACAACCCTGCGAGCCAACGCTGCCCTGGTGGAGCTTCACCAAAACGGTCCTTGCCGCCACCGCACTGACACTGGTGCGCGATGGGCAACTGAGCCTGGACGATCCGTTGGCAGGCAACGACTACACCTTGCGCCAGTTGCTGCGGCACGAGGCGGGACTGGCGGATTATTCCGAGTTGGCCGACTACCACACCGCTGTCGCCAACCATGAGCTGCCCTGGTCGGCGCAGGAAATGCTCGAGCGGTTGCAGGCCGACCGACTTCGGTACAAGCCAGGTGCAGGCTGGCATTACTCCAACGTGGGCTACCTGATGGTGGCAAGGTTGATCGAACACACCAGCAACCTGCCCCTGGCCGAGGCGGTTCGCACGCGAGTGCTGCTGCCACTGGGTATCGACGATGTGCGATTCGCGGCCGATCGCGCCGATCTGCAACAAGCCTGTACTGGGCCTGCGACCTATGACCCGGGCTGGGTCTATCACGGATTGTTGATCGGCCCACTGTCGCAAGCAGCCCTGCTCCTGGACCGGCTGTTGGGTGATAGCCTGCTGCCGGCCGACCTGCTGCTGGCGATGCAGGAGACGCGCACACTGGGCGGCCCGATCGCCGGACGCCCGTGGTCGGCGCCGGGCTATGCGCTAGGGCTGATGCGCGGGCCCGTGGCCGATGGGCAGGTGTTGACGGGGCATACCGGATGCGGCCCCGGCAGCGTTGTGGCGGTGTACAGAGGCTGCGCAGGCGACGTTTCGGCCAGTTGTGCGGTGTTTGCCCAGGGTGCCGGTGAAGGCGCTGTGGAAGCCTGCGTCGTCGAACACATCCACCGACATCTGCACGGCTGAACGTGTTCGAACCACGCCCGGTACGCCTTTACACTTCTTCGTCCTGAAAGGCTTCTTCACGCTTCTTGCGAAACGCCGGCAGCACCATCATGACCAACAGAATGGCCGACGCGGCGAACAGCACCGCACTGATGGGCCGCTCGATGAGTACGGCGGGATCGCCTTGGGAGATCAACAGTGCGCGGCGCAGATTGGTTTCCAGCAGCGGGCCCAGTACGAAGCCGAGCAACAGTGGGCCAGGCTCGCATTTGGCCTTGCGGAACAGATAGCCCAGCAGGCCGAAGATGATCACCAGTGCCACATCGAAACCGCGGTTGTTCACGCTGTACACGCCAACGCAGCAGAACAGCAGGATAGCCGGGAACAACAGGCGGTATGGCACCCGCAGCAGGCGCACCCAGAGGCCGATCAACGGCAGGTTGATGACCAGCAGCATGACGTTGCCGATCCACATGCTGGCTATCAGCCCCCAGAACAGCGCCGGTTGATTGGTGATCACCGAAGGACCGGGGGTAATGCCATGGATCATCATGGCCCCGAGCATCATCGCCATGATCGAGTTGGACGGAATGCCCAGGGTGAGCAATGGAATGAACGAGGACTGCGCGCCGGCATTGTTGGCGGCTTCCGGTGCAGCGACGCCTTCGACCAGACCGGTGCCAAACTTCTCCGGGGTCTTCGACATCTTCTTTTCCAGCGAGTAGGCGCTGAAGGCACTGAGCGTTGCGCCGCCGCCTGGCAATACACCTAGAAACGTACCCAGGGCCGTACCTCGCAGGGTAGCCGGCCACGCCTTGCGGAAGTCCTCGCGAGTGGGCCACAGGCGGGTGATCTTGCCGGCCAGCGACGTCTTGGCCTCGCCGGACTCCAGGTTGACCGCGATCTCGGCAATGCCGAACAGACCGACCGCGATGACCACGAAATCGATACCGTCGTACAGGTCGGTGCTGCCGAACGTCAGCCGCGTCGAACCGCTGCTCACGTCGATGCCGACCATCCCCAGGAGCAAGCCGATGCAGACCATGCCGACCGCCTTGATCACCGAGCCACTGGCCAGGATGGTCGCCGCCAGCAAGCCGAACACGGTCAAGGCCACGTATTCCGCGGGGCCGAAGGAGAGCGCGAACTTGGACAGCAGCGGACCTGCCACGGCCAGGGCCACGGTCGCCACGGTACCGGCGAAGAAAGAGGCCAGCGCCGCAGTCGCCAAGGCCGCACCCGCCCTGCCCTGCTTGGCCATGGCGTGGCCGTCGAGCGCCGTGACGACCGCCGAGGCCTCGCCCGGCAGGTTGACCAGAATGGCTGTGGTCGATCCTCCATATTGAGCGCCGTAGAAGATACCCGCCAGCATGATCAGCGCGGCGAGTGGCGGCAGGAAATAAGTGATCGGCAGCAGGATCGCCACGGTTGCGGTCGGACCGATGCCTGGCAATACGCCGATCAAGGTTCCGAGCAGTGCACCGATCAGACAGAACGCCAGATTGGTCGGACTCATTGCTTCGGAAAAACCCAGGTACAGTGCGTCGAACATGTCCATCAGAAGGGTCCCACCGGCATTTGGACATCGAGTCCATAGATGAATACGAGCAGCCCGAACAGGGTCAATACCGTACTGGAGATGAGCACTTCACGAACACGCCACTCCTTGTCCGCCATGCTGCCGAAGATGATCAGTCCTGCTGCGGCGATGACGAACCCGGCCAGCTCGGCGGCCAGGGCGAATCCCCCTACCGCTGCCAGCAGGATCAGCAGCGGGCGCAGCTTGACGCGATCGATGGCCTCCACCTGCTTGAACATGCCGACCAGGCCCACGACCAAACCCAGAACGATGATCAGCGAGCCAATCATCAGCGGCATGAAGCCGGGCCCCATCATCGCCGCGCTGCCGACCGGCAGGTCGCTGGTCGACCACAGCACCAGGCCACCCAGCCCGATGAAGATCCCGCTTGCCAGCAGATCGGGGCGGCTGCCCCGTGCGGTCATGCTCATTTCACCCATGGCGACGCGCTCCAGAGCTGCTGGAAGCGCTCCGTCTGCGCCGGCATCTGGGCAGCCCAGTCCTCACCGGACAGGTAGGCGATGGGCAAGGACAGGTCCTTGGCCTGCTTGAGAAAAGCCAGATCTTCAAGCACCTCCTTCACAGCCACGGACATGCGTGCAGCGATCTCGACCGGGACCTTGGCCGGTGCCGCAATGCCGCGCTCGGAGGTCATCACCAGGTCGACGCCTTGCTCTTTGGCCGTAGGCAGGTCCGGTTCCTGGGGCATGCGTTCGGCGGAGAACTGCGCCAACACCCGATACTTGCTGTCATCGCTCAGCTCGCTGATGTTCTGTCCGGCCGCACTGATGTGACCTCCCATCAAGGCAGTGCTCGACTCGGATGCGCCACCAAAGGGAACGTGAGTCAGTTCGATACCCGCCAGTTGGTCCAGTTGCACCATCATCAAGTGATCGTCGGTGCCCACGCCCGAGGTGCCCACCGACAACTTGCCTGGAGCGGCCTTGGCAGCCTGTATGAAATCGTTGAGGGTTTTGTAGGGTGAGTCGTTCGGCACGGCCAGCACGGTGGGGTCATCGACGATGCGAGCTACAGGACGAATGGAGTCGGCCGCATAGCCGACCTTGCGCTGCACTCGGGTGCTGAGGAAACCAGGTGTGTTGATGAACGCGAAGGTGTAGCCATCGGGCCGAGCCTTGCTCAATGCCGTGTAGGCGATTTCACCCGCAGCTCCCGGGCGATTGACGATGACCACCTTGGCCCCGAGACGTTTTTCCAGGTACGGCTGCATGGTGCGCGCCATCACGTCGGTACTGCCACCCGGCGCGTAGGCGACGAGAAATTCGATGGGGCGGTCTTCCGGCCAGGCGGCGTGGGCGTTCAGCGCGCTCATGGCAAGGGCCAGGAACGCTGCGGACAAACAGGTGCTGTGGCGTTTCATCTATGTGTTCCTCTGTTGTTTTTATTGGAGGCAACAAACGGGTTGGGACTTGGTGGCAGGTTTCTCGTCTCAAGGAACAATGCATCGAATCTAGCAGAATAGAACGGCATTTTAAAAGCCATTTCCGTCAACGGGTCTGCCGGCTCGCTTTTTAGCGAAGACGCTCGAATCAAGCCTCGCCCGGCAGCGCGCAACCCTTGGTTTTCAGAGCAGCGATCACCCAAGAACGATCATTGCTGCCCTGGGCGATCTGCTCCAGTTGCTTGTGCTCGGCGGCGTACTTGGCAGCGGCACGTGCATACACCTGTTCGACATGGTCGAAGGGCACGCACAGCAAACCGTCTTCATCGCCGATCACCAAATCACCGGGTTCGACCACCATGCCGTCGATGGCGATCGGCACGTTGACCTCGCCAGGGCCATCCTTGTAGGGGCCACGATGGGAAACGCCTGCAGCGAACAGTGGAAAGTCACCCGCACCGATGTTGGCCGCGTCACGAATGGCACCATTGATGACGATTCCTGCCACGCCCCGCTTGACGGCGTAGGCCACCATCATTTCCCCGATCAGCGCATTGGTCAGATCGCCGCCTGCGTCGACCACGATCACATCGCCCGGCTCGGCGATATCCAGCGCGTAATGCAGCATGAGGTTGTCGCCAGGCCGCGCCTTGACGGTCAATGCCGGTCCGGCCAGCACGCCTTGCCGGTGCATGGGCCGTAGACGCGTGCCGGCAGCGGTCATGCGGTTCATGGAATCGCTCACATTGGCGACGGGGAGTTCACGATAGCGCTCGACCCATTGCGGGTCGACCTTGCGCGGGCGCTGCAGGACCTGAAAGCCGATGCTCATGTGACATACCTCTACTTGGCGTTATTCGATGTCGTATTTTTAGAATTGCATTTCATTTAAACCGATGCAACTGCCTTTTATCGCGACAGATCGTGAACAAAAGATTCTTCAGAATCGTTTATTGCAACGTCATTTCATTATGCTAGATTCTTTTCTGGGTCATGTCCGAGCATTGGCAGACTCCTCCCCGCAAGCTTCCAATAAGAACAAGGTATTCACGATGTCCCACACCGTCCTGCTGACAGGTCCCCAGCTCGCTCCCGAAGCCATGCATCTCGCTGCCGCACACGGCGTGAGAGTCATCCCCACCACGCCTTATCTGCCCGAGCAGGAACTGCTCGCCGTTATCCGGGCGGAGCAACCTGACGCGATCATCGTTCGCCAAGGTCAATTGACCCGCGCAATGATCGACGCCTCGCATGCGCTGAAAATCATTGCCAAGCACGGGGTGGGCTACAACACCATCGACATCCAGGCCGCCGCAGACCTCGGCATTCCGGTGACCATCGCAGTGGGCGCCAACGCGCAGTCGGTGGCCGAGCACGCCTTTGCCCTGCTGTTCAGCGTGGCGCGCCAGACGGCATGGCTGGACGCACGCATGCGCCAAGGTCATTGGGACAAGTCGTCGGCCAATGGCATCGAATTATTCGGCAAGACCCTGGGTCTGGTCGGCCTGGGCTCCATCGGCAGCATCCTCATGGATCTGGTGGCGCCGCTGCAGATGCGCGTCAAGGTCTACGACCCCTATCTGCGTGAGCTGCCAATGCGCGCCCATGTCGAGCGTGAGGAAGACCTGGAGCGGCTGTTGGCCGATAGCGATGTCGTCAGCCTTCACTGCCCGCTGACCGACAGCAATCATCATCTGATCGGCGCTGCGCAACTGGCGCGCATGCGTCCGGGCAGCATTTTGATCAACACCGCGCGGGGCGAGCTGGTGGACACTGAAGCGCTGGTCAGGGCACTGCGCGAAGGACAGATTGCCGGTGCCGGCCTGGATACGTTCAGTCCCGAGCCACCGCCAGCGGACAGCGCCCTGTGGGATCTGCCGACGCTGGTAGCCACCCCGCACGTGGGCGCCAATACTGCCGAGGCTCGCGACCGTGTAGGCCTGGTGGCGCTGCAACAGATTCTTGCAGTCTGGAGCGGTGCCGAGCTGGATCCGCGCTGTGTGGTCAACCGTCATTTGTTGGGTCGTTGACCACCTGGGCGTGCAGCTGCGTCGGAGGCACAGGATGTGAAGCTCAGTCGGCGGCGTTCGATTCGCCGCCAGCAGCCTTGTCGTCCACGGGCTTGAAGCCCAGGCTGCGCATGAGGTCGCGGGCGGTGTCGAAGAGCAGCGCCCAGTGGCCTTGGGCGACCTCTTCGGTGAGCCGACTGGCCGGCCCGGAAATGACCAACGCCCCCATCAGCTCGCGCTGCGCGCCATACACCGGCAGGGCAATGGATGATGCGTGGGGATCGGTGGCGCCCTTGGAAAAATAGGGTTGTTCCAGCGCAGTACCGGTTTGTACCGGCACGCGCAGCGCCTGAGCCCCGGCTGCTTCATCCATCGGACGCATGTCGCCGGGCTGCATGTTGAGCCGCAGCCGATGCGCGGAGTTCACCCGGAATTGGCACATCCGGTAGGCGCCATGGCGCACATAGAACGAGGCTGTCTCGCCGGTCTGTTCGGCCAGCAGTTGCAGCCTGGGCATCACGTGGCGCTCCAGGTCCAGGGCCTCCTGATACACCGCGTTCAGGCGCATCACTTCGCTGGCGAGCTGGTAGCGCCCGTCGGCCATTCGGGTGATGTAGCCGTGGTCTTCCAGCGAGACCATGAGCCGCATGATGGTGCTCTTGATCAGCCCGGTGCGATTGACCAGCTCCACCAGGCTCAGCGCGGTATCACCTATTGCGAACGCGGAAAGCACCGTCAGCACCCGATCGGCCGAAGCGACTCCATTTACCGCCGGACGCGGGCGCGCTTTTACCATCACACAATCCTCAGTGGCGAGACCTCGACCGTGCTGGCGAGGCTGCGCGCCATTATCCGACAACCGAGGTATTGCGGCTACAACCCAACGCCGCGCATTTCGCCGCTGACACAATTCCTTAACCGCCTTGCCTGTAGGGTAGCCCTGCAACCACCGGGACTGACCTCGCGGTGGCTGTGGTGACATGCAGTCTGCATCTGTGCAGTAGCAGCGAAACAGACCTACATCCCCTCAACAAGGAGAGACACCATGAGCACCACTACCCCAGCAGCAAGCACCAGCAGCGCCGACGCAGCCATCGAGAAAATGACTGCGGCCTTCGACTCGGCCATCGAGAAATCGGCCAAGGTGACTGAGATCACCACCGAGAAGAAGTCCGAACTAGACGCCGCCAAGCAGCGTCCGCAGAACTGATTCGCTGGCGGGTGGCGCCCTGCGCCATCCGCCCGTTCTAGTCGCCGTCGAGTGATGAATGCCTGTGACTGCTGCACACCGCGCTCTACCACTGGTTGCCCGCCCCCTTCTTCCCGAGCTCAACGTGCTGAGCGGCCTGCATGCCGGTGCGGTCGTTGCGCTTGAAAGCGGCCTGTGTCGCATTGGCGCACACGAAGACTGCGACATCGTACTGCGCGACCCTCAGATTCGGCCAGCCCACCTTACGGTGCACGTGCATCGGCGCTTCCTCGCGATAGAGGCCACCGGTGGCGATGTCATGGTCGGGGCCGTACGGGTGAGTCAAGGCCACGGCTACCGCTGCACGCTGCCGGTGCATATGAGCATCGGTGAGACTTCTCTGCGCCTGGCGCATCCGGCCGGTGCCGAAACGACCCATCCAGCGGCAATCACCCGTTGGGCCATGCTCGCCGTGGCGGGTTTGTCGATCGGCGTAGCCTGTCTTTGGTGGCTTGGCCCCGACGCTGCTCCGGCAGCTGTCGCTGCCAGCGCTCCACCGGGTGCCGCTGCGCCGCGCGCCGTCGCGGCAACGCAGCCAGAACCATTGGCTGCCTTGCGTGATCGCCTGGATCAGGCTGGCCTGCAACCCCTGTCCATCGATACTCGAGGCGACACGCTGCGGGTCAGCGGCCTGGTCGACAGCGACCAACGCACCCGCTGGATCGAGGTACAGAACTGGTATGACCGAACCTGGGGCAATACGCCCGTGCTGCGCAACGACGTCCAGCCGGCGCCGCCGCTGGTCCCGCCACGGGTGCATTTCCAGGCGGTCTGGCTGGGCCCGCAGCCCTATGTCGTCGGTGAACGCGGCGAACGTCTCTATCCCGGTGCGGCCCTGGCCGATGGCTGGGTCCTGCACCGTATCGAACACGATCGGCTGATCCTCGCCCGCCAGGGCAAGGAATTCGAGCTGACCCTGTGAACGGGCTTGCGACGCTGGAGCGACCAGCATGAAGGTCGAAGCACGCAAGGGGCCTGAGCCCGCAGCCGGGAGCCTGCGCAGCGAGCCTGTGCAACCCGCCGCCGCCGGGGCCGCGGCGGCCACTCGCGAGGCCTTCGAGAAACACATCCGCAGCCGCCGCGCCGAGGTCGGTAGATCGCTGCGCGGGCGGCTCGAGCAACTGACCCAGGTGCAGATTCAAGACCCGACGATATTCAGCCCGCATCGCACCGCGCAGATCCTCCAGCACCTGATCGAGGTCATCGTGCCGCGCCTGGGTGCCGACGCTGAGACCGAGGCGGTCGCGTTGGCCTTGCTGCACGAAGAACTGCAACTTCAGCGCGACATCGAGCAGCATCTGGAAGCCGGCGTCGACCATGACGCCTGAACGCGATCTGCCAGGCGACGCCGACCAGACGCGGGCGGCGCAGCTACCCCGTGACTGCGCCCAGTGGCTGCACAGCCGGGGACAGTCGTATGCACGCAGTGGCCAAGAACGACGCGCGCTGACCTACCTGCTCATGGCCTACCGAATCTGCCCTGACGACATTCATATCCTGCGCAGCCTGATCGGTCTGTTCACCCAGTCGGGCGACGGACGCCGGGCGCTCAACGCACTCGACTACCTGATCGGCCTGGAAGGTGATCACCCGTGTCATTCACTGTTGCGCAGCCGTGCACTGTGGGTCAGCGGCGATCATGCCGGCGCACGCGAGTGCTTTTCCCATCATCTGCTGGGGCCTACGCCGCCAAGGACTTCAAACCGATGAATCTCGCCCCCCTCAACCGCCTGGCGGTGCTGGCGTCCCAACGCAGCGACGTGGTCATTGCCGCCTTCATGATGCTGGCGGTGGTGATGATGATCATTCCCCTGCCCACGGCCATGGTCGACGCGCTGATCGCGGTGAACATCGCTTTCAGCCTGCTGGTGCTGGTGGTGGCGTTCTATGTGTCGCGTTCGGTGGACTTTTCCGCCCTGCCGCCGATCATCTTGCTCAGTACCCTGCTGCGCCTTTCGCTGTCGATCACCACCACGCGCTTGATACTGCTGCAGGGCGATGCGGGTGAAATCGTCGCAGCGTTCGGCGAGTTCGTGATTGCCGGCGAAGTGGTGATCGGCCTGGTGGTGTTTCTGATCATCACTGTGGCCCAGTTCCTGGTGATCACCAAGGGCGCCGAACGGGTCGCCGAAGTGGCCGCGCGCTTCACCCTGGACGCCATGCCCGGCAAGCAGATGAGCATCGACAACGACCTGCGCAATGGCGACATAGAACCGGCACAGGCCAAGCAGCGCCGCGCCCTGCTGGAACGCGAGAGCCAGATGTACGGGGCGATGGACGGGGCGATGAAGTTCGTCAAAGGCGATGCGATCGCCAGCCTGGTGATCCTGTTCGTCAATCTGCTGGGCGGCATGGCGATCGGCATGGCCAAGCGCGGCCTTTCGTTCAGCGAAGCCAGCCACACCTACTCTCTGCTGACCGTCGGCGACGGGCTGATCGCACAGATCCCGGCGCTGCTGATCGCAGTGGCGGCCGGGATCGTGGTGACGCGGGTCGCCAGCGATGACGACCAGGATCTGGGCAGCGAGATCATGGGTCAGCTGGGCTCGAACCAGCGCGCATTGACTCTGACCGCCGTGATTCTATTGGCCGTAGCGTTGATTCCCGGTTTTCCCGCAGCTGTGTTCGTGGCCATTTCGGCAATTCTGGGTGCGGCAGCGTTTGCCTTGCATCGACGGCAAACCCGCCCTGCCCTGACACAAGCCCTGCCTGCCACGACCATGCAACCACCGGACGCAGCGGCTGCCGCTGCCCACCATGAAAGCCTGCCGGCGCCGATGGAGCCGGAGCGCCGAATCATGTTGCGCGTCGGCCAGGCACTGGCCCAGCACCTCACGCTGGACGAACTACGCGCGCACGCCGAGGACGCCCGCCAGGCGGTGATGCAGAAGCTGGGTGTCGAGTTGCCCGAGGTGGGCACGCGAATCGACACCGGCATGGCGGCCGACCAGTTCGCGATCCTGCTCGAAGGCGTTCCCATCAGCGCAGGCCCGTTGCCTGCTACCCATCTGTGGGTGCGCGATGACCCGATGCACCTGCAATTGCTGGACGTGGAGCCGCAGCATGGCATGGCCCTGGTCGGGCGCAGCGAAACCCTGTGGGTCGATAATGTCCATCGCGAGGCGCTGGAACAGGCTGGCATCGGCTTTCACGGATTGGAGCTGGCGCTGGGGACCCATCTGCAGACCGTGCTGACCCGCTACGCCGCAGACTTCATCGGCATCCAGGAAACCCGTCGCCTGCTCGACCGGATCGAAGCCGACTACCCGGAGCTGGTGCGCGAAACACTGCGGCACACCTCGCTGCAGCGCCTGGCCGACATCCTCCGGCGCCTGCTCGACGAGGGCATAGCGGTGCGCAACCTGCGTGGCCTGCTCGAGGCTTTGGTGGAATGGGGGCCGCGCGACCTCGAGCTGCATGTCCTCAGCGAGCACGCACGCAGTGCGTTGTCACGCCAGATCTGTCACCGCTATGCCGACGAGCACCGGGTCATCGCCGCCTTCGTATTGGCCCGGCCTGCCGAAGACGCGATCCGCCAGGCCTTGCGCCGAACCGAGTCGGGCCGGGGCGCAAGCCTGCCGGAAGCGCTGGGAAACAGTCTGCTGGAGCAGTTGCGCCAGGCCTTCACCCGCACGGCCGACGATTTTCAGGTGGTATTGATGGTATCGGCCGACCTGCGCCGCTATCTGCGCCAATGGCTGGTTCGTCACGACCTGGAAGTCCCCGTGCTGTCCTATCAAGACCTGACCCGAGAATTCACCTTGCACACATTGCGTTCCATCGCCCTGCCCGGCAACCCTGCCCCCGCACTGGCCGCTCCCGATGCAGGAGTCATGGCATGAACCCACGCTGCGCGCCCGCCTGGGAGCTGACCCGCCTGCTGAGACAGCTAACGCGTACCGTGGCATGCCTGGCGCTTGCGCTGGCAGGTCAGGCACAGGGGATGACGTTCGATCCGGCAGACACCGCTACGGTCCAGTTGAGCGTTGGCGAAGGGCGCATCCTGCGCTTCGCTGCACCCGTGGAATCGGTGTTCATCGCCGACAACGCGATAGCCGACATTCGTATCGTCTCGCCCGGCGTAGCCTATGTATTTGGCAAGACCGACGGCCAGACCAACCTGCTTGCCCTCGACGCCCGGCAAGTGTCACAAGGTGCGGTGCGGGTGAGCGTCAGCCCCGCCATCGGCGCGACGCTGCAACAGCGCAACCCCGACAACCAAGTGCAGGTACACAGCCAGGGCAAGCGCTTGCTGGCCAACGGTGCCGTGGCGGACCTCGACAGCGCGCTCGAGCTCAACGCCCTGCTGGTCAGCAGTGCGCCGCCCGACGTGCCGCCGATCAACGCAGCGACCTACCCAGGCTCGCCTCAGGTGAACATCCGCGTGCGCTTCGCCGAGGTCTCCCGCGAGCAGTTACTGCGCTACGGCGTCAACTGGAATGCCTTGATCAACAGCGGCTCGTTCTCGTTCGGACTGATCACCGGCGGCCCGCTGGCCAGCTCGGCGGTGGCCGGCGCCACCAACCTGTTGTCGGCCGGGTTCAACTCCAGCAGCGCCAGCGTCGATGTGCTGCTCGATGCATTGCAGAGCAACGGTTTCCTGGAGATTCTGGCCGAGCCGAACATCACGGCCCTGAGCGGCCAGACCGCCAGTTTCCTGGCCGGTGGCGAAATTCCGGTGCCCGTACCGGTCGGTAATGAGCTGATCGGCATCGACTACAAATCGTTCGGCGTTTCGCTGCAGTTCACCCCGACTCTGCTGCCCAACAAACGCATCGGCCTGCAAGTGCGGCCCGAAGTCAGCAGCCTCTCCACCACCAGCCAGGTGCAGATCAGCGGGTTCAGCGTACCCAGCTTTCAGGTGCGCCGGGCCGACACCCGCGTCGAAGTCGGCAGCGGGCAGACCTTTGCCATCGCCGGGCTGTTCCAGCGCAGCAGTTCGCAAGACATCGACAAGCTGCCGCTGCTGGGCGATGTGCCGGTGCTGGGCAACCTCTTCAGGTCCAAACGCTTCCAGCGCAGTGAAACCGAACTGGTCATCCTGATCACGCCCTACATCGTCGAGCCGGTCGCCGACCGCAGCCTGGCCACGCCACTGGACCCTGCCCGCGACAACCCGGCCTGGCGGTTGGCCAACGGCAACGTTGCGCTGACCGCACACAGGGAGTTCGGCTTTTATGTGGACTGAGCGTATGTGGATTGACCCTCTGTGGACTGCCCGTTGCAGAACCCTGGCCTGCGCTGTATCCCTGCTGATGCTCGGCGGATGCGCCACCGAATTGGACACGCCGGACGATTCCCTGGACTACCTGATGCTGCGCGAAGATCCGTCGACCGGCGCTGCGCGCACCTTGCCCATGGCTTGCACTGGCGGCGACAACCCTGCGGGACATGCGCGTTTGCCCGTCGGCTGCGCCAACGCCCTGAACCTGCAACGGATGGTGCAGAACCCCAATGACGTGCACCAGGGGCAAACCATGGGGCCGACGCTGGCAGCGCCTGTGGGACGCGCCGCCCAGTATTATCTGTTGGGGGAAACCGCCGATCTGGAACGCAAGCGGGCACTGGAGCGGGAACGACTCGCCGCGCCGGCGCCCTGAGCCTCAGCGCGCCTGGCGACTGAGAATGCCCAAGGCGCGAGCGCGGTCGGCCGGGTCTTGCAGCATCTTGATGGCTCGCGCCTTGCCGATCAGATCCACTCGCTCGCCTGCACCCAGATCAGGCAATTCGGCGGCGATACGCTGCTCCTGGCCGGCCAGGGTCAATACCAGCAGTTGCTGGCGCAAGTGACTGGGGCGTGCCAATGGCGAGCGTACTACCTGTGCCATGCGTTCGATGGCCTCGCCGGGCTGGCTGTCGAGCGCGCAGGCCAGCGCCAGGTTGGTGCTGATATCCAGATTCTGCGGCGCCAGATCGTGCGCCTGTCGCAGCGCGGCAAGTCCTTGCGCCTGCCGGCCGGCGAGCATTGCGGCAGTACCCAGGCGATTGTAGGCACTGGCCGTGCCGATCATCGGCGCCGCCTGTGCCAGGGTCTCACTCGCCCGGCTGACTTCGCCTGCCTGCAACAACGCCGTGCCCAGACCTAGCAGTGCTCGCGGCTCCTGAGCTTGGTTGACCAACACGCCACGGAAGGCCCGTGCCGCGCCTTGCGGATCGCCGCTGGCCAAGCGCGCTTCGCCCAACTGCAGCATGACCTCGGGCGCTTCCTTGGACAGTACCGCAGCACGCTCGTAAAGAGCCACCGCCGATGAGGGGTCGCCGCGTCGATCGACCTCGGCGGCCAGTTGCATCAATCGCGCGCCTTCATCGCTGGGTGGAGCCTGCGTTGCGCAGCCGCCCATCAACAAGCAGGCCGCTGCCAGGGCCGAGATCGGCAAAGACTTTCCGGGTCTTGAAACGCCCACTGAACCGCTCCCCTGAAGGCTGACAAAGGGCTGAGTGAACCCTAAACAGGTGACAGTCCGGTGACAGCGACAGCCCGTATCCGAGGCATTAGTGTGAATGCCTCATCGTCACAAAACCGCAAAGTGTGCACGGCTACACTCGGCCCGTTCCAATAACCGGCAGGAGCCCACAGCGCATGAGCCCACACGGCGCAGAAACGATGTGCATGTCACGCCAGCGCCCACGCAGCACACCGCAGCGGCTGTGCCTGCTGCTGATGCTGGGCGTACTGGCCGGGCACGAGGCAGCCTGGGCAAACACCGACGCCTCGCTGGCCTGGACCGCGCAGCCCTATCCCTATCTGGTCATTGACCAGGACGTGCGTGGGGTCCTGCAGGAGATGGGCAGCAACCTGGGCTTTGCCGTGGTGCTTGCCGACAGCGTCAAGGGCAAGGTGCGCGGCAGGGTGCGCGCCGACAATGCCGCCGATTTTCTCGCCGCGCTCAGCATCGCCAACGGGCTTGGCTGGTACTTCGATGGCAGCACGCTGTTCGTCGACAGTACCCAGGACACTGCGGCACGCACCTTCGACACCGGCACGCTATCGACCGCGGCGGTGCACGGCGCACTGGCGCCGCTGCTGGCCGGCGGCCCGCGCGCCCGGCTGACCGTCGACGCCACCGGCCACCAGGTACGCGCGGTGGGCTTGCCCGGTTACCTGAGCCTGATCGATGAGCAACTCGCCGCCCTGCGTCCAACCGTGCGCCGGACGGTCAGCACCGGGCCCGGCCCTGCCAGCGTGAGGGTCTTTCGCGGCGGCGCCGAGACTCAAGTGGTTTCAGGCCTCAACTGAGTTCTACCCCTGCCTTCGGGCTCAACAGCAAGGAGAACGACCATGGCTACAAATGCTATCGATCCGAACCTGGACCCCTCTGCCGGCACCGACGGCGAAGCGCAGTTCAACGCCGCTCTGGACAGCTCCACGGAGCTGACCGATGCCGAGTTCACCGATCAACTGGTCAGCGGCGCGGTCACCGTGGCGGGCCAGATGATCATCATGCCCAAGGCCAACGAAATGCTGAACGAAGCGATGTCCGACGAGTGATCGCGGCACGCTGAACCGTCCTCTCGTCGAACAGGAGCCTGACCATGCTGCCCATTGCCGCCAACGCCCTACCGGCACAGCCACCCGTCGCCGATGCTGTGGGCACCGGCCAGGTATCGCAGAACCTTTTCGAACACATGGCCCGCCAACCAGCCATCGCCCCTACCGGCACCAGCCCCGCACAGTTGGGGGCTGGTGTTCTGGACAACCTCGACGGCTTCTTCAATCGCACCCAGCGCTTCGCCGAGCGCGCCGCCGACCTCGGCGCCAGGCCAAGCGATAGGCCGGCCGGCGCTCCGACAGTCGGCCACTCGACCCCATCCCCTGGCCCTGCCGATCCGCAACTGCAGAAGGTCGTCGAGTCGTTGAGCCTGATGTTCGATCACTCCATCGAAACGCAAATGGTGGTGCGCGGCGCCACCCAGGTGTCCGGCGCTGCCAACACCTTGCTCAAGGGTCAATGATGAACCTTACGCCACCGACGACTCTGCACCGCGCGGCGCGCCGTCTGCTCGCCATCGTGCTGCTCGCCTGCCTGGTGCAGGGTTGCAAGACCCAGCTGTACACCAACCTCAGCGAGCGCGAGGCCAACACCATGGTCGCCGCCCTGTTGCACGAGGGTATCCCCGCCGAACGGGTGGTGCAGAAAGACGGACGCCTGACCGTCAACGTGGCGCAGGAGCGCTTTGCCCAGGCCATGGCGATCCTGGAGCAGGCCGGCCTGCCGGAGCAGACCTTCGCCAGCATGGGCGAGGTGTTCAAGAGCAACGGTCTGGTGTCGTCGCCGACTCAGGAGCGTGCCCAGTTGATCTACGCATTGAGCGAAGAACTGGCACACACCGTATCGCAGGTCGACGGCGTGGTCTCGGCCCGGGTCCATGTGGTGCTGCCGGACAACGACCTGCTCAAACGCAACATCACCCCCTCGTCCGCCTCGGTGTTCGTTCGCTACAAGGCCGGACTGGACATCAACGCACTGATCCCGCAGATCAAGACCCTGGTCGCCAACGGCATTGCCGGATTGGGCTACGACGGTGTTTCGGTCATTCCCGTCCAGGCTGCGGCCCGTGAACAGGCGCGTCAGGCTCCCGCGTTCTCATCGGTCATGGGCATCTGGGTACTGGACGGCAGCCAGACCCAAGCCAAAGTCCTGTTCGGCGTGATGCTGCTGAGCATCGTGGCCCTCGCGGGCGCACTGGGCTATGTGCTGTGGCAGGCCCGTCAGCCCCGCAGCTATGCCCTGGTGGATGCCACATGAGCGCGGAGCAACGTACCCTCGCCGCAGCCGAACATGAGCGGCGCTGGCAAGCCTTCACCGCCCGACCCCTGCAGAACGTGCACCGAGCGCGCCTGCAGGCCTGCTTCGACAACCTCGACCTGCCCGCCGCCACCCTGGATGCCATGCTCGCCCAGCCACGCCTGCAGGAGCGGCTGACCCGAATGCTGGAACAACGTTTCGCCCTGCAACCACTTGAAGCCTTGCAACCGCCACTGGGTGAGGATGTGCCCATAGCTACCTTGGACACCGCGCAATCGAAGCGCTTGGCGCGGCGCTGTGGGGTAGTGTTCTGGGCCGAGGCGCTGGTTCGGGAAATTCGCGCGCCCGCGGTCCGCGCCCTGCGCGAGCGGTTTGGCGACGCGCTGCTCGAGCTGGCCCTGGCCGAAAAGGCCCTGGCCTGCCCATTGGCACCCGGCGAACTGGCGGCGTCGCTCGATGAACTCGACACCGCGGTCGAGCGTGACGGCCAGGCCTGCGTCAACGCCTGGCTGGCCGAACAGCCTCGCGCCCTGGCCGCCTGGTACCGATTGAAGATCGACGATCCAGCTGCTGCCGCCCCCATCACTGCACGCATCGAACAGTACGGGCCCGCCATCGTGCGCCGGGTGGTACGAAGCGATTCGCCGATCCAGGGGGCGCCGGATGAGTGAAGCGAGCCCGTTGCCGACCCCTGCCAAGCGCATCGTGCGAGCCCATGAGGCTGCACAGTGGATCGACGGCCGACAGTTCCTGGAAGACGCCCGAGAGCAGGCTCGCCAGATGCTCGAACAAGCCGACCGGCAGGCGCAGGATGCACGTGCGGCCGGGTACGCCGAAGGGCTGGCCGAGGGTCAGGCAGCGGCGGGTCGACGGTTGGTCGAGACCGGCACTGCGCTCGACCGCTATCTGGCCACGGTGCAGGTACAACTGGCCGAACTCAGCCTGACACTGCTCCGTCAGGTGCTGGACGACTTCGACGCTGCGCCCTTGATCGCCCAACTCTGCCAGCGCGCCCTGCGCGACTTCCGCGACCAGCAGCACTTGATCCTGCGCGTCCCGACGGCTCAATTGGAGCCGGTTACCACATTGCTGCAGGAACTGCTGGGCGTTGTCGAAGTCCACGGCGACGCCAGCCTGGGCCCGCGCCAGGCCACGCTGTCGAGCCCGGCAGCGCTGGTCGATCTCGACATCGACGAGCAGCTGCGTGGCCTGCGCGCCGCCCTCGGCCTGCCAGACGCGCCTGCCAACCTGGAAGCGGCGCCGTGAACGCGGCGTTCGACGAGCTGCTGCCCGACCTGCTCGCACGGGCGAGGAGCGCCATACCGCGACCGATGCGCGGCAAGGTCCGCCGGATTCGTGGAATCATGGTCTACGCCAGCCTGCCCATGGCCCGCATTGGCGAGTTGTGCTACTTGCGCGACCCTCTGGACCAGCGTCGGATCGCCGCCCAGGTGATCGGCTTCGAGGGCGATGAAGCGTTGCTCACGCCGATCGGCGACCTGCAAGGCATGTCGACGCGCTGCGAGGTCATCCCAACCGGCGCGCCCTTGGCCGTGAGCGTGGGCGATCATCTGCTCGGCCGGGTCATTGACCCCCTGGGCCACTTTCTCGACGGCCCGGCGCCGGCGCCAGCGTCGGGCCCTGCTCGCCACTACCCGGTGCACGGCGAGCCTCCGACCGCTTTCTCGCGTAGCCTGATCGAGCACCCGCTGACACTGGGCATTCGCGCGATCGACGGGCTGCTGACCATTGCCCGCGGACAGCGAGTGGGTATCTTCGGCGAGCCTGGCGTGGGCAAATCTTCCCTGCTGACCAGCATCGTGCGCGGCACCGCCGCCGACGTCATCGTGCTGGGGCTGATTGGCGAGCGTGGCCGCGAGGTCCGTGAACTGCTCGACGTCCAGCTCGGTGCGCAGGCCCGTGCCCGCACGGTAGCGGTGGTCGCCACCTCGGACCGTCCGGCGATGGAGCGAGTCCAGGCTGCCCATGTGGCCACCAGCATCGCCGAATACTTCCGCGATCAAGGCCTGCACGTCCTGCTGTTGATGGACAGCGTCACCCGCTTCGCCCGGGCCCAGCGCGAGGTCGGCCTGGCTGCGGGCGAGCCGCCGACCCGGCGCGGGTTTCCGCCATCGCTCTTCGCCGCGCTGCCGCGCCTGCTGGAACGTGCAGGACCGGCCGCACGGGGCAGCATCACCGGTCTGTATACGGTGCTGACCGAGGGCGACGGCAGCCAGGACCCGGTCGCCGAAGAAGTCACCTCGATTCTCGATGGCCACATCGTGCTGAGCGCCGCCCTGGCGCAAAAGAATCATTTCCCGGCCATCGACGTATTGCGCAGCCGCAGCCGCTTGATGGACAACGTAGTGCGGCCGCTGCAACGCCAGGGCGCAGCGCAGATCCGCCAGTCCATGGCGCTGTACGCCGATGTCCAGCTGTTGCTGCAAGTGGGCGAGTACAGTGTCGGCAGCGACCCTCAGACCGACACTGCGATCGCCCGGCAAGGGTCGATCGAAGGGTTCCTGCGCCAAGACGCGAACAGCTGCAGCGACTATGAACACACGGTGCGCGCCCTGCTCGAGTTGCTCCAATGACCGCTGCCGAGCGCTTGCAGGCACTGCTGCGATTGCGAGAGCTGCGCGAACGCAAAGCCCGCCTGGCGCTCGCCCATCGGGTGCGCAGCCGCGACGAGCTGGAGAAGCGCCTGGACGCCCTGACTCAGGCACACCGCCGACACAGCGAGGACCTGGCCCATCGTGATGCGCGAAATGGCGCAGCGCTGGTGGGTGAAATCGTCGATCATTGGCAGGTCCAGCACTACCAGGGGCAGGCCAGCGAACACGTCCGGCTGGATGAGCAGTTCACGCGGCGGCTGCAAGCGCTGGCCAAGGAACGGGCCCAAATGCTTGCCCACGAGGAAACCCTGCGTCAGCAGCGTCATCAACACCAGGCCCAGTGCGAGGCCATGGCGCAACTGCTGGGACGAGAGCTGCGCCAGGCCAGGTTGTGCGCGCAGTACCATGCCGAATGTGAAACCGAAGACCGGCCAGGCGGCTCGCACCATGGGTGAGGTCCGCTCTATACGCGCCGCGAAACGGTCGCCACTGCCCGTTCTACCGATCGGGCGGGCGCGGTTCCCGTCGGTCGATGTCCACGCGGTCGAGCCGATCAATCAGTGGTTGCGCCCACGCACCGCCCTCGACTTTTCCTGGGGCGGCCAGGCCTGCCAGGTCAAGGTGCAAGCCTGGCCCGAGGCGCTCGGCGACAGCGTGGACGTTACCTTCAAGCTCGGGCCAGACACAGGTGCCTTGCACCTGCCCATGGCCTGGCTGGCCGAGGCGCTTGGCGCCCCAACGAGCACCAGCCTGCAAGGGGCCAACCCCGAGCAGCGCTGCCTGCTGCTCGAGTACCTGTTGCTCGATCTCGTCGAAGCCCTGGAGCAGGCGACCGCACAGCCCTTGCAGTGCATCCCCGAGCCGCCGGCGCAGCATCCGCTTGCGGTGCGCCTGGGGTTGAGCGTGGGCAGCGAATCCTGGCAGGCAACGCTGGGCCTGGCACTCGACCTGGGCGCTGCCGAACGTCTGCTGACCCTCCTGAACACACAGGCTCCATGCGTGCCTGATCGCCTCGACGGGCTAGCGTTGCCAGTGTCGGTCGCCTGCGGCTGGCAGCAGCTGTCCATGGCCGAGCTGCACAGCCTGAAGCACGGCGATGTGGTCATGCTCGATCGGCCCGCGCAAGGCGTGCTGGTGCGCATCGCCGACCGCCTGCACGCCTTCGCCTCACTCATTCCCGGCGGCCTGCGCCTGGACGATCCACCGTACCTGTCCCCTACCTCTTCCTTGCCTGGAGCATTGAGCATGGCGCAATCCCCCGACAACCCCGTGGCGCACCTGCCGGTCACGCTGGTCTGCGAGGTTGGACACCTGGAGCTGACCGTGCAGGCGCTGGGTGAGCTGGTCTCGGGCAGCATCCTGCCCCTGCCTGATCGAGAGGGTCAGCAGGTCATGCTGCACGCCAATGGCAAAGCCTTCGGCTACGGCGAACTGGTCACCCTGGGCGAAGGCCTTGGCGTGCGCCTGACGAGCCGTGTCGCCCATGAATGAGCTGCAACCCAACCTGATCGAAATAATCATCGTGGTTTCCACCATCGGCCTGGTGCCGTTGGTGGTCGTCACCATGACCGGATTCCTGAAGATTTCCGTGGTGCTGTTTCTTATCCGCAACGCACTGGGCGTGCAGCAGACCCCGCCCAATCTGGTGCTGTACGGCATCGCGTTGATCCTGACCGTCTACATCACCACGCCGCTGGTGGGAGAAATGCTTCATCGGCTCGAAGCACAGCCCATCAGCCTGCAAAGCGTGGACGGCCTACGCGAAGCAGGCGACGTGCTGCGCGCGCCGTTGCAGGCGCATTTGTCACGCTACGCCAACCCCGATGAAAGGGCGTTCTTCCTGCAGGCGACCGACAGCATCTGGTCACCGGAAGCCCGCGCCGACCTGCGCGACGACGATCTGGTGGTCTTGATCCCGGCGTTCGTGAGCTCCGAGCTGACCCGCGCCTTCGAGATCGGCTTTCTGCTGTACATCCCGTTCCTGGTGATCGACCTGATCGTCTCCAACATCCTCATGGCGATGGGCATGATGATGGTCTCGCCGACACTGATCTCGATTCCCTTGAAGATCTTCCTGTTCGTGGCCGTCAGCGGTTGGTCGCGCCTGATGCACGGATTGATCATGAGCTACGGCACATGAACGCCGGCCTCCCATTCCCCGCGAGGTAACCGTGATGGGCCAGGACATCTTCCTGACCGTAATGAAAGACGCGCTGATGACCGTACTGTTGCTGTCGGCCCCGGCCCTGTTGGTTGCGATCGTGGTGGGCTTCGGGGTAGGCCTGGTCCAGGCGCTGACGCAGATCCAGGACCAGACGCTGCCCCAGGCCATCAAACTGGTCGCCGTCATGCTGGTACTGCTGGTACTCGGTCCGCTGCTGGCCAGCCAGGTGGTCAACCTGGCCGGACAGATGCTCGACAACTTCCCCGCATGGACACGGTGACGGCGGCCCATGCTCGGTGAGCATCTGGCGGGCTTCCTCGACCTGGCCTACCCCCTGCTCAGCGCCTTCGGCATGGCCGTGGCACGCGCCCTGGGGATGATCATCATCACCCCGGCGTTCAACCGGCTGGGGCTCACCGGCATGATCCGCAGCGCCGTCGCGGTGGTCGTGTCGATTCCGATCGCGCCGGACATCTTCGTGGCCCTGTCCGGCGAGCAGTCTCCCTCGACCCTGATGTTGATGGCGCTGCTGATCAAGGAAATGATCATCGGCGTGGTCATCGGACTGATTTTCGGCATCCCCTTCTGGGCCGCCGAGGTCGCCGGGGAGCTGATCGACCTGCAACGGGGCTCGACCATGGCGCAGTTGCTCGACCCCTTGAGCTCGGGCGAATCGAGCGTCACCTCGACGCTGCTGAGCATCACCTTGATCACCCTGTTCTTCATGTCCGGCGGCTTCACCTTGATGCTCGACGGGCTGTACCGCAGCTACCAACTGTGGCCGGTGCTGGCCGCAGCACCTACCTTGGGCGCAGGTACTGTGATGGAAATCGTAGGGGTGTTGGACAAGGTGATGCAGACCGGTGTGCTGATGATCGCTCCGGTGGTGATCGCCATCCTCACCGCCGACCTGCTGCTGGCCTACCTGGCACGCATGGCACCGCAGCTGCACGTGTTCGACCTGTCGCTGTCGGTGAAAAACCTGCTGTTCTCGTTCCTGATGGTCTTGTACGTCAGCTTCATGATCCCCTACATGCTCAGCCAGCTGGGGGCGATGCGCGGCGCGTTCGACGTGATCAAGGCCACGGTGCAGGCGGGTGCGCGGTGAGCGATCAGCCCAGTGAAGAGAAGTCGCTGCCCGCGTCGCAGAAGAAATTGCGCGATGCCCGCCAGAAAGGCCAGTTGCCCAAGAGCCAGGACATGGTCACGGCCATGGTCATCCTGACCTGCAGCCTGTACCTGATCAGCGTCGTCGACGAGCTGCAACAACGCTGCATGGCATTCGTCGATCTGGTAGCCCAGGTCTGGAGCCAACCCTTTGCAAGCCTCTGGCCCAGGGTGCAGAGCACGGCCGTGGACTTGCTGCTGAGCATCACCCTGCCGCTGCTGGCCGTGACGGTGGCCACCGTGGTGCTGAGCAATCTGGTGACCATGGGTGGACCGGTGTTCAGTGCCGATCCGATCAAACCCGAGTTCGAGCGCATCAGCCCAGTGGCGGGGTTCAAGCGAATCTTCTCGGTGCGCAGCCTCATCGAGTTGCTCAAGGGGCTGTTCAAGCTCGGCGCGCTGGCCGCAGCGTTCGTGCTGGTCTACCGCACCGGGATGCAGAGCCTGATGCAGTCTTCGGGCTGTGGCGCCGAGTGCGTGCGGGCTTCATTCCTGCAGATGTTCCGGCCGCTGCTGGTCACGCTGATCATCGCCTTCCTGCTGGTGGGCGCTCTGGACGTGCTGATGCAACGCTGGCTGTTCGGACGGGAAATGCGCATGACCAAGAGCGATCGCAAGCGCGAAACCAAGGACACCGACGGTGATCCCTTGATCCGCCAGGCGCGTCAACGCCAGCGCAAACAGATGCACGCGTTGGCCACCAAGCGGGGGCTGCACAACGCCACGCTGGTGATCGGTGAAGCTGGCCAGTGGGCGGTTGGCCTGCGCTACGTGCGTGGCGAAACACCGGTGCCAGTGATCGTCAGTCGCGCCAGCGAGGACGAATCGGCGGCGATGCTCGAGCAGGCGCGGGTTCTGGGCATCGCCCATGCCGTGAATGGGCCGCTGGCGCGCCGCATTGCCGTGCGCGCGGCCGGCGACGCCGTGCCCGACGCGACGTTCCAGGAAGTGGCCGACATTCTGGTTGGCGCGCGCCTGATCTGATCGATGACCCAAAAGTTAAACACTCGAGCTGTACGGTAGACATTCGGCGCTTGTCTCGCGCGCTCGCCATTCGCACCCTCCCAAAAGGAAGCAAGCCGATGACCGATACCCTTCAGCCTGCCACGTCGACCGATCCGGTCGTCCCGCAAACCAATCCCGAGCTGACGTTCGACGCCCTGATCGCGATCGCCAAGAGCATCGCAAAACAGGCCCAGCCCCTGCCTATCGAGAACCCCGACACGCGGGAAATGATCGAGCTGCAGGAAAAGCTTCACGACGCCAGCGTGTTGCGCAGTGAGGACGCGCCGAGCCTCGACCAGGTCCGCACGATCGAGCGAGACCCCAGCAACCCCGACGTGCTGATGGTCTACAAGCAGGACGATAGCGTGGTGGTGGTGACCCGCGAGTTGACCCCGGAAGCCTTCGATACCCTGGACGACATGGCCAAGACCCTGGACGGCATCAAGAGCAGCGAGCAAGACGGCTACGAACGCGTCGACGACAACCCCTTCACCGACGCGGATATCGACGGCGCCACCATTGGCGTCAAGGACGAGGTCGGTCCGGGCCTGGTCCGCGCCGAGGTGTTCGATGCCGACGGTGGCAGCCGCAAGGTCATCGTATCCAAGGAGACCAATGCGCAGCTGTACGAGCGTTTCGTGGCTGTGGACGAGGGCCGGCGCAACGACGACGGCAAGATCGACGATGCGCGCAAGGAAGCCGACCTGCCCAGCATTACCGAGCTGGACGCCGGCAACCTGGAAACCGGCACGGTCGACCCCAATGACGCCAACCGCAAACTCACGGTCAGCGAACTGACCTGGCAGAACCTGATAGCCGAATGGAAGACCGGCGTCGACAACGGCAGCATCGCCAAGGACGACGACCGCGCCAAGCTCTACAACGCCCTGCGTGCCCAGGCGGCCAGCGATGGTGGCCTGGACATGGTGGTGCTGGACATGTCCATGGGCCAGAACACGGCCAAGGTCAGTGGCGATGACCTGTCCTCGATCATCGATCGGGTCAAGGTCGACGAGCGGACTGCCGAACTGTTCGGTGCCGAGAGTGTTCAGAAAGACTTCCAGGCGCAGCAGGCCAAGGCCATCGATGCCTTGCCGGACAAGACCGCGGTGCGCGAGAAACTCGAGGAGATGGCCTTCTCCGAGGATTATTCGCGCTACATCGCCGAACTCAAGAAAGACGGCAAGGATGGCCTGGCCGAGGCCGACATCGGCAAGACCTACGCCGCCCTCGCCGCTTTCGATCCCGAAAAGGCCGCACAGTTTTCCCAGCACATGATGATCGATGCCACCACCATGGACCTGGACAAACTGCTGGCCGACCCTTCCGGCATCAATGACCAGAACACGGCGCTAGCCACCCAGGACACGATCAAGACGTTGTTGGCGGCCCTGAAGAAAGGCGGCGTCGACATCCCCCGTCGGACCGTGGAAACCGAGCGCTTCGTTCAGGAGTTTCTTGGCAACAAGCAGACTGCCAAGACCTTCGCCAGCGCCTTGAAGGAGCTGGGTGCCACCTTCAGCCAAAACGGCACGGTGAGCCAGACCGACATTGAAAAGGTCATGGGCAAGGACGTCTACAAGACCCTGGGTGAAGGCGCACATGGCAGCATGCTGCGCACCCTCAGCGAGCTCAACGGCAACGGCGTGCTGGGTTCGGCCGGCGGCCTGATCTCGCTGGCGTCGGGTATCTACCAGTTGGTCGGCAAGGGCGGCAGCCTGGCCGACACGCCTGAAGAGCGCCTGGCCATCGCCAAGGACATGGTCAGCGTGCTCGGTGCCGGCCAGCATTTCGTCAACCTGGGCTCCAACATCGTCGACAGCGTGCGCGGCACCCAGGTCAACCAGATGCTCGGCCTGGACAAATCGCTGCCGCAGATCTTCGGCAACGACAAGCCCCAGGGCGGTGGTCGCCCGTTCAGTATCATGGAAGGCGACCTGAAGAAGTTGCTCGAAGACTTCAACGCGGCTATCGACGCTGCACCGATAGACGACAAGAAGAAGCTGGCCGAAAAGCTCGACCTGTCCGAAGACAACATGAAGACCTTGACCGAGGGCTTTCGCGACGGCTTCGCCAAGAACCCCGGCCTCAATGGCAGCACGCCGAGCACCCGCGCGGTCTCGGCATTTCTGCGGATCATGGACGCCGGCGCCAACACCTTCGCCGGTGTGGCAGACCTGGTGCTGGGCGGCTTGAAGATCAAGTCCGGGCTCAACAGCAACGACCAGACGGTGGTGGCCCAGGGTGCGATCACCGTGGCTGCGGGGGCCTTCAACCTGGCCGGTGGCGGTGCGCAGATAGCGGCGCTGGTCGGCTCCAACGTCGCCCGCGCGCTGACCGGTCCGTTGCTGTGGGCAGGCGCGGCCCTGACCCTGGCACTGACGCCGTTCCTGATCGTCGAGGACATCAAGCACAACAACCGCATGGACGCCCATCGCGACGACCTGCAGGATCTGTTCGCCGAGCTGTCCGAACAAGGCCTGTTGACCGAAGACGGCGACAAGCGCTTCGAATTCCTCGATGCCTACATGTACAACTATGGCCAACGCGACGCGCCCGACGACCAAAGCATCTTCGAGTATCGCGACGGCGAGTATGAGTTCTACGCTGAGGAAGGCCATCTGCCCGAAGCCGGCTTCGACGACGTCAAGCATGATGACTACAAAGGCGACGGCGAAAACCTGGACACCAGCCTGGAACGCGTTGGCTGACCACAGCGGGCCCTGCGCAACTACGCTGCGCTCCTACGGAATGTGCGGTATCCGTAGGAGCCTCACATCAGCAAGACGGCAGTCAGCCGTCGAGTCCCGACGGCAACGGATGAAGGTCCCGATTACGCCCCGCCTTCGCCACCTGCCCCGGCATCTCATGCCCCAACAGTGCCGGCAAGGTGCGGGACAGCTCGAGCAGACGGGGCAGATCGATGCCAGTGGGAATGCCCATTTCCTCGCACAGGTTCACCAGGTCTTCGGTGCAGATGTTGCCTGAGGCCCCGGGTGCGAACGGGCATCCGCCCAAGCCACCCAGCGATGCATCGAAGCGCCGGGCACCGGCTTCATAGGCTGCCAGCACGTTGCTCAGCCCCAGCCCGCGGGTGTTGTGAAAATGCAGCGTCAGCGCATCGGCGGGCAGTTGCTCCAACACCCGCCGGACCAGTCCATACACCTGGCGCGGATTGGCCATGCCGGTGGTGTCGGCCAGGGTCACCCCTTGCAGGCCCAGCCGTTGGTAGGCATCGACCAGGCCCATGACAACCTTTTCATCGATGTGCCCTTCGAACGGGCAGCCGAAGGTCGTGGCAACGGTGCCGTTAAGGCTGACCGACGTGCCGCGAGCCAGCTCGACCACCTCGGCGAAGCCCGCCAGGGACTGCTCCCGACTCATGCGCATGTTGGCGAGGTTATGGCTCTGGCTGGCCGACAGCACCAGGTTGAGCTCGTCGGCCTTGGCTGCGAGGGCCCGCTGCGCACCCTTCAGGTTCGGGATCAATGCCACGTAGGTGACGCCCGGCTGGCGTACGATGCCGCCGAACACCTGCTCACCATCGCGCAAGGCTGGCACGGCCCTGGGCGAAACGAAGGAGCCAGCCTCTATACGGCTGAAGCCGGCGAGCGAGAGCTGGTCGATCAAGGCGATCTTGTCTTCGGTGGCGACCCACATCGGTTCGATCTGCAGACCGTCACGCGGCGCCACCTCCTGAACGATGAGACGTTGCGAGTAATCGCTGATCATTGCACGATCCCCTCATCCTTCAGGCGCTGGATGGCGCTCTCGCTCAAGCCCAGCTCGGTCAGCACGTCCCGGGTGTGTTGTCCCAGGCTCGGCCCTTGCCAGTTGATCACACCGGGAGTTTCGGACAGTTTGGGCACCACGCCGGGCATTTTCGTTTCCACCCCACCGGGCAGTTGCGCGTCGAGAATCATGCCCCGTGCCTGATAGTGCGGGTCGGCGACGATATCGGCGACCGAGTAGATGCGTCCGGCAGGTACCTCTGCCGCTTCCAGCACGCGCAGCACTTCATCGATGGGACGCTGAGTGCTCCACGCGCTGATGGCACCATCGAGCAGATCGCTCTGCGCGGCGCGGCCGTCGTTGTGGGCAAACGCAGGGTCGTCGCCCAGATCGGCTCGACCGATGGCGGTCATCAGGCGCTTGAAAATGGGATCGCTGTTGCCCGCAATCACGACATACCCGCCATCGGCGGTCGGGTAGGTGTTGGACGGCGCGATGCCGGGCAACGCGCCACCGCTGCGTTCGCGGACGTGGCCGAGCATGGCGTACTCCGGCACCAGGCTTTCCATGACATTGAAGACGCTTTCGGCCAGCGACACATCGACCACCTGACCGTCACCCTGGCCGGTCTTGACCCGCAGCAACGACATCAGCGCGCCCATCACCGCATGCATGGACGCCAGCGAGTCACCCAGGCTGACACCCACCCGCGCCGGTGGTGAGTCCGGATTCCCGGTGGTGTAGCGAATCCCGCCCATGGCCTCGCCGATCGCGCCGAAACCCGGTCGGTCACGATACGGGCCGGACTGGCCATAGCCGGAAATGCGCACCAGGGTCAGCTTGGGATTGAGCGCGTGCAGCACATCCCAGCCCAGGCCCAACTTTTCCAAAGCGCCGGGGCGCAAGTTCTCGATCAGAACATCGGCGCTTTCGGCAAGTTGCTTGACGATCTCGATACCCTCGGCGGACTTGAGGTTCAGTGCCAGGGACTTCTTGTTGCGCGATTGCAGGTACCACCACAACGAGGTGCCTTCGTGGAGTTTGCGCCACTTGCGAAGGGGATCGCCCTGCCCCAGGGTCTCGATCTTGATCACCTCGGCACCGAACTCGCCGAGCAGACGCGCAGCGAACGGTGCAGCGATGAGGGTTCCGATTTCGATGACGCGGATTCCGCTCAGAGCAGTCATGGGGGCAGCCTCGATATGCCTTGGAATTTGCACCAAGACTAGAGGCATACCCCCGGCAATTACCAGCCGCGGGTCAACGATCGGTGAACATCCGTCACCATTCAGCCCTGGTTGACACCCTCGGGCACCAGTTGATCCTCGCCCAGGAAACCGCCGCTCTGGTGCTGCCACAACCGGGCATAGATGCCGTTTTTGGCCAGCAATTCGGCGTGGGTGCCCTGCTCCAGAATCCGCCCCTGATCCATGACGATGAGGCGGTCCATGGCGGCGATGGTCGACAGGCGATGCGCGATGGCGATCACGGTCTTGCCCTGCATCATGTGGTCCAGGCTTTCCTGAATCGCCACTTCGACTTCCGAATCCAGCGCGCTGGTGGCTTCGTCGAGCAACAGGATGGGCGCATTCTTGAGCATCACCCGCGCGATCGCCACGCGCTGGCGCTGGCCACCGGACAGCTTGATGCCGCGCTCGCCCACCAGGGTGTCGTAGCCACTGTGGCCCTGACGGTCGCTGAGTTGGCTGATGAATTCATCGGCCTGAGCGCTCGCTGCAGCGCTGCGCACTTGCTCGTCGGTCGCATCGGGACGGCCATAGGCGATGTTGTCGCGAATGGACCGGTGCAGCAGCGAGGTGTCCTGGGTGACCATGCCGATGGCGCTGCGCAGGCTGTCCTGGGTCACGTGGGCGATGTTCTGCCCATCGATGCGGATCTCGCCGCTGTCGACATCGTAGAAGCGCAGCAGCAGGTTGATCAGCGTCGACTTGCCCGCCCCCGAACGCCCCACCAGGCCGATCTTCTCGCCCGCGCGGATGTTCAGGCTCAGGCCGTCGAGCACCTGACGTTCACCGTTGTAGTTGAAACTGACGTTGTCGAATGTCACTGCACCGCCTGTGGTGCTCAGTTCGCCGGCATTGACCGCGTCCTGCACCTTGGCGCCCCGGGTCAGGGTGCCCATGCCATCCTGCAGGGTGCCGATGTTTTCGAACAGCGAAGTCATCTGCCACATGATCCAGTGCGACATGCCGTTGATGCGCAAGGCCATGGCCGTGATCGCCGCCACGGCGCCGGTGCCGATCTCGCCCAGGTGCCAGAGCCACAGGGCATAGCCACCGGCCGCCATGAGCAGCCCGACCACCAGCGCCTGGTTGACGATCTCGAACTGGCTGACCAGACGCATCTGGCGAAAGCCGGTGTTCTTGAAGTCTTCCATGGCCGCGCGAGCGAAATGCGCCTCGCGGTTGGAATGAGAGAACAGCTTGACCGTGGCGATGTTGGTGTAGGCATCGGAGATGCGTCCGGTCATCGACGAACGCGCGTGGGCCTGCTCTTGCCCGACCTTGCCCAGGCGTGGCACGAAGTACCACATCGCCAGACCAAACAGAATGAGCCAGGCCACGAACGGCAGCATGAGCTTGGGCGCGAAGCCGCCGGCCAGCGCGATGATGGCGATGAAATACACGCCGATACCGGGCAGGATCTCGATCAGGGTGAACAGCACGTCGCGCACGGCCAGGGCGGTCTGCATCACCTTGGTGGTGACCCGTCCGGAAAACTCGTCGGAGAAGAACGACAGGCTTTGCCGCAGCATCAACCGGTGAAAGTCCCAGCGCAGCCTGAGCGGGAGGTTGATCGCCAGAATCTGGTGCTGAACCATGGTACGTAGCGCGACCAAGGCGATGCTGCCCACCATGACCAGCCCCATGCCCCACAGCACCCGGCTTTCCTGGGCGGCAGCCTCGCCGCCCTGCTGCCAGGTGGTGAGCAGGTCGACGACCTGGCCCAGAAAGGAAAACAGCCAGGCTTCATAGATCGACACGGCGGCGCTGAGGACGGCGAAGGCGATGATATAGCCCCGCGCACCGCGGGTGCAGGCCCATAGAAAGCGCGCCAGACCGGTCGGCGGCGGTGGCACTTCGTCAGGTGGAAAAGGGTCGAGCCTGCGTTCGAATGCACGAAGCATGGGGGTCTCCATTGGAATCAAGTGGCGCAGATTCTGCCACTTAATGACCGCTTGGTGGGTCGCAATGGATGGCTTTGCCAACAATGGCCTGATTCTGGATCCACGTGACCAGCTCTTCGGCGGGCATCGGCATGGCGATGAAGTACCCCTGCCCCTCGTCGCAACGCCAGCTTTTCACCGCGTCGAAGTTGGCCTGGTTTTCGATACCTTCGGCCACGACCTTGTAGCCCAGGCGCTGGGCCAGGTCGATGAGCGTGATGACCAGGCGTCGATCCCGTTCCTCGTTCTGGATGTCCTTGATCAGCGAACGGTCCAGCTTCACCGAGGTGGCCGGCAATTCGCGCAGGTAGGTCCAGTTGCTGTACCCGGTGCCGAAGTCATCGATGGAAATCTCGACGCCCAAGGCCCGCAGGCGCGTCAGCTGGTTGCGGCATTCCGCGGGATTTTTGATCAGCGCGCCCTCGGTGAACTCGATCTCCAGCGTCGTGGCCTCGACACCATGGCGTATGAGCGCCTGGATCAGCCGGTCGGTGAAGGCCGGCCCCTCGAGGTCACAGGGGCTGACGTTGATCGCCACCTTGAAGTCGTACCCGGCATCTCGCCACTGCCGCGTCTGCTGGATGGCCGCCTCGACCACCCAGACGCTCAAAAGACGGATCAGATCGGTCTTTTCCGCGAGCGGCACGAACTCGTCCGGCCCGATCGGGCCCAGGGTCGGATGGGTCCAGCGCAGCAACGCCTCGACCGCGCAGCAGCGTCCACTGGCGAAATCGATGCGCGGCTGGAACACCAGCCCCAGTTGCTCGGACTCTTCCAGGGCATAGGACAGCGAACTGAGCAACACGAAGGCACGCTGCTGGGCGATGTCCAGCTCGGCCTGGTACCTGGCCCAGCCGATGCCCCGGTCGCGTGCGTAATCGGCAGCGCTGACCACGAGGCGGACCCAGTCGCGGTCGTCGATGGTATGGCGGTCGAGTTCCAGCGCGCCCATGCCGATCTGGGCGCGAATGGGAATGCCATCGTGCTCGACCGGCAGGGCGAAGGCCGTGGAAAACTTTTCGTACAAGGTCGACAGGCACTCGTCCCGCGGCTTGATGAACGCGAAGCGCGTGAGGCCGATTCGATAGAGCACGCACTCAGGCCCGATCAGGCTGGCCACCCGGCGGCTGATTTCACTGACCAGGTGCTGGGAAAACGAATAGCCCAGTGCCTTGACGATATCGTTGACGAAGCCGGGCGAGAGGAAATCCACCGCGATCAGCAGCGGCTCTTCCCGCTGGCTGAGGTGGCGATGAATGTCTTCTTCGAGGCGGATGCGGTTCATCAGGCGCGTGGGCCGGTCGATGAACGACGCGGCACGCAGGTCGTGCAGCCGCAGCACCACCAACTGGGACAGATGATGCAGGCTCGCCAGCTGAGCTGCCGACATCGGCGGGCGCGGTTTCTGATCGATGACGCACAGGCTGCCCAGGGCGAGGCCGTCGTGGGTCAGCAACGGAACGCCGGCGTAATAGCGGATGCCCGGTGCACCGGTGACCAGTTCGTTGTGCCGGAAGCGTGGATCGAGGTGGGTGTCCGGGATCTCGAAGAAGTCATCGACCAGAATGGTGTGGCCGCAGAACGACACGTCTCGCGATGTGGAAGTCGCGCTGATGCCGAACTTGGCCCTGAACCATTGCTGCTGTTCTTCGAGAATGGAGATGAGCGCGATCGGTGCGCCGAACACCTCCACGGCCAGGGCAACGATCCGGTCCAGCACCTCATCATTGACCGCATCGCGGTAGCACAGGTCGGCAACACGCCGAATGCGCTCACGCTCGTTGTCTGGCAAAGGTGGAGCGAAATGGGTCATCACTGTGGTCGTTGCCCGATGGTCAGTCGCAAGGGGAATCACTCGAAACGAGGCTGCATACGATGTATCGGCAGCCTTTCCCCAAACTGTATACGGCTTCGCGCAAACCGTTCCACTGCCCTTCGTCCGTCTAGACCGCGCCGAAGAACGCCACCTTCTGCGACAGTCGATCGGCCAGGCGTGCCAGCTCGGTGCTGGCGGTGGCGACCTGTTGCGAGCCGGTGGCCGACTGCACCGTCGATCCGTGGATCCGTGTGATGTTCTGCGAGACATCGTCGGCCACCGCGCTCTGTTGCACCGAAGCACTGGCGATCTGCGCGTTCATCAGGTTGATCGCGCCCACCTGCTCGCTGATCTTGGCCAGGGCGTCCTGGGCACTGCGGGTCTGGGTGACGGTCTGCCCGACCAGTTCGCAGCTGCTGCGCATGGTCTGCGCCGCCGCCTCGGTGCCCGACTGCAGGGTGCTGATCATCTCGCGGATTTCTTCGGTGGACTGCTGGGTGCGGTTGGCCAGCGAACGTACTTCGTCGGCGACCACCGCGAAGCCACGGCCATGCTCGCCGGCGCGAGCGGCTTCGATCGCGGCATTGAGGGCCAGCAGGTTGGTCTGCGCGGCGATCGAATTGATCACATCGATGACCGACTCGATCTTTTCGCTGTGGCGCGAAACCTGGTCGACGGTGTCGGTGGTCTGTTCCAAGGTCACCGCCAGTTGCTCGATGGCCTGGGTGGTGCTGGCCACCAGCCGGTTGCCGCTTTCCACTTCGACATCCGCCAGCCGTGACGCATCTGCAGCCTGGGCGGCGTAACCGGACACTTCACTCACGGTCGCCGCCATCTGGGTGATGGCCGTGGCCACCTGCTCTGCCTCGCGGGTCTGCAGGCGGATGTGCGCGTCGTTGGACGTCGAGGTGGCGGACAGCTGCGCAGAGGAGTGATTGACCTCCCGCGCTGCTGTGCGTACCTGCTCGATGGTGTCGGCCAAGTGGCCCAGCGCGGTCTTCAGCACGCCCATGACGCTGCCGGGGTGTTGGGTGACGATGGTCTGGTTGAGGTTGCCCGCCGCCAGTTGCTCGATGGCCAGAGCCACTTCGGCCGGCTCGGCGCCCAGTGTCGACTTGACGAAGCGAATGATCACGATCGACAGCACGATGCTCAGCAACAGCGCGATGCCGGTCGCCACCAGCATCAGCGTGCTGAACTGACTGGCTGTGGCCTGCACTGCGCCCAGCTTGGACTTGATCGAGGCCTCCTCGTAATCGATCAGCGCATTGATGCGCTTGAGCCATTCGCTGTAGTCGGCCGAGGTCTGGCGCAGCAGCAAGGCCTGCGCGCCCTGGATATCACCGGAGCGGCGCAGGTCGATCAGGGTACGGCTGGAGTCCAGGGTCTGGCGCTCGATGCTCTTGATCGCACCCAGCAACTCGCGCTCCTGGGGCGTCACGGAGGCCTTGTCGTAGAGCTGATCCATCGGCGCGGCCGAGTCGATGTAAGCCTTTTCCAGGGTGGCCACTTCCGCCAGGTGTTTTTCCAGGTCACGGTCGTTGTCCACCAGCACCGCATCACGGATCGCGATGGCCCGGTTGTGCACACTGCCGCGGAAATTGATGGCGTAGCGCTGGATCTTGGCGGCGTTTTCGCTGACGTCACTCAATGTCGAATCGATGAAGGCGACACGCTGAATGCCGATGGCAGTGATCATGATCAGCAAGGCGAGAATGGCTGCGAAGCTCAGGGCTATGCGCGTGGCCAGGGATAAGGGTCTTTTCATGGGAGGCTCGGCAGTAGTCCTGGCAAGGACTCGATAGGTGCGCGATGCTGAACTGCGATCACGCCGACGTGGCGGACTTTACGGCGCCACCGATCCGGAAACCAATTGCAATTTCACTGAAAAATAATAGCGAAATGCTATCAAACTTATGAAGCCTGCAACTGTATCACGCGCTTGACAGGTAAAACGATCGCTTTACACTCGATTCATGGACAAACGAACCGAAATTCTCGTCAGTGCCGCCCGTACCTTCGAAATCCAAGGCCTGCGTGGTGTTGGCATCGATCAGGTCCTTGCGCCCTCCGGCGCTTCGACGCGAACCCTCTACAAGCACTTCGGCTCCCGTGACGGCCTGGTGATGGCTGTGCTCGAAGACCGCCATCAGCAATTCATGGCCCAACTGGCCAGCGAGCGTGCAGACGGCGGGGCGATCGCATCCTTGTTCGATACGCTGGCGCATTGGGTGAAGGCCCGCGGTGCCAGCGGCTGCATGCTGCTGCGCGCGCGCAGCGAATACGCCCAGGCCAACGAGGCCATCGTCGCCTTGGTGCAGCAGCAGAAAGTGCAGTTCCATGCCGAGATTGCAGCGCGCGTGCACACCGATCTCGGCCGTGAAGAGGCCGCGCTGGCCCTGCAGGTCTGGATGCTATTCGAAGGCGCCACGGCTGCGGCCACCGTCGCCGGCCCGGCAGTCATCGATCAGGCCAGACAGGCTGCATTGACCCTGATGGCGTGTGCCAAAGCCGCTCGGTCATGAAGCGCGGCCTTAATCTGGTCGCGGCCGCTTTCGCCCTCACCGCGCTTTCATATGGGCTGGCGCGCTTCGCCTATGGCCTGTTGCTGCCGCAGATCCGCGCGGAGCTGGCGCTGGACGCGACCGCCGCTGGCTGGATCGGCAGCGGTGCCTTTGCCGCTTACTGCGTCGGTATCGTCCTGACGTTCGTCTGCAGTGCGAGCTTCACCCCACGCACCCTCGCCGCCTTCGCCGGCCTGACCGCCACGGCTGGCATGGCGTGCATCGTGGTCGCCTCGTCGGGCTGGATGCTGGGTGCAGGCGTTGCATTGGCGGGACTGAGCACCGGCTTGACGTCTCCACCGCTGGCGAGCGCGGTCGCCGCGCACTTCGCCGATGAAGGCCGGGCGAAGGCGAATGCCGCGATCAACGCCGGCACGGCCGCTGGCATCGTCTTCTCGGGCGCGGCAGCGGCCATGACGGTGAGTGCATGGCGTGAACTGTATGCCCTCTTCGCCCTGATCGGCGCCGCAGTCACGCTGTGGCTGTGGTTCGCGCTACCGAAAGCGCGACCCACTGAAACCGCCGCAGGCTTCTCGCTGCAGATCCTGCGCCGCCCAGGGCTGGCAGTGCTCTGCGCCAGCGCTTTCGCCATGGGCTTGTCGAGCACCGCCATCTGGACGTTCGGCGCCGACATTCTGCGCGGCACCTTTGGCCTGAGCGACACCGGCATCGCCTGGGCGTGGATCATACTGGGGACTGCCGGTGTCAGCGGCGCGGCCACCGGTGTACTGATCGAGCGTTTCGGTACGGCACGGGTCCACGCCTTTTCGCTGCTGGGCATCGTTGCGGCGATCCTGACCCTGGCGGCAAGCGAATACAGCCTCGCCTTCGGCTTCGTGGCGATGGGCGTATTCGGGGCTGCCTATATCATGTCTTCGGGCACCTACCTGATCCAGGGCATCGCCCTGCTCCCGGATCGACCGGACCTGGGCCTGGGAATCCCGTTCCTGTGCCTGGCGCTGGGACAGGCAACCGGCGCTCCGCTGTTCGGTGCGACCCTGGATGCCGTCGGGGTCACCGGAGCCCTGATAACTTTCACGTTACCCGCCGTTCTGGCGATCTTTTCCAGGCCAAGAGTCGGCTAGAAAAATGTTCGCTTGATCCTGCCGCAAGGTCTGGAACTTACGCCCGTTTCGCCCACTCAGTTCTGTACCTGCCTGCCCTCATCCGAGACCACTGCCTTGGCCACATCTGCCCCCTCGCGGCGTAACGCGCTGTCTCTCGACGGCCTGAATTTCTTCCTGGCCGATGTCCGTGACGGGCTCGGGCCGTATCTGGCGATCTACCTGCTGGCCGTGCACAAATGGGATCCTGGCAGCATCGGCCTGGTCATGACCCTGGCGGGTCTGGCGGCGCTGCTGACCCAGACCCCGGCGGGCGCGCTGATCGACAGGACCCGACGCAAGCGCGCGGTGGTCGTTGCCGCCGCCCTGCTGGTCACTGCCAGCTGCGTGGTCCTGCCGTTCATTACCTCGTTCGGCCTGGTCGCTGCCACCCAGGCACTGGGCGCCATCGCAGGATCGGTGTTCGCACCGGCCATCGCCGCCATTTCCCTGGGCATCACCGGCCCGAAGGCGTTCACCCGCCGTACCGGGCGCAACGAAACCTTCAACCATGCCGGCAACGCTTTCGCGGCCCTGCTCGCGGGTGGTTTCGCCTACCTGTTCGGACCGGTCGCGGTGTTCTATCTCATGGCCGCCATGGCGCTGGCGAGCGTGGTGGCGGTGAGCTGCGTGAAAGCGGACGCCATCGATCACGACGTCGCGCGCGGGCTGGAAGCGCATCACCAGGACGGGCACGACCAACCCTCAGGTTTCAGAGTGCTGCTCGGCAACCGCGCGCTGCTGGTATTTGCGGTCAGTTGTGCGCTGTTCCACCTGGCCAATGCGGCCATGCTGCCGCTGGTCAGCCAGAAGCTTTCACAGATCGACCTGAGCATGGCCACGCCGCTGACCTCGGCCTGCATCGTCGCCGCGCAACTGGTGATGGTCCCCGCCGCCCTGCTGGTGGGTGCGCGGGCCGATCAATGGGGCCGCAAGCCGTTGCTGCTGGCAGGTTTTCTGATTCTGCCGATTCGCGGCGTGCTCTATACGTTTTCCAATGACCCTTACTGGCTGGTTGGCGTGCAACTGCTCGACGGCATCGGTGCCGGCCTGTTCGGCGCACTGTTTCCACTGGTCGTCAAAGACCTCACCCACGGCACCGGGCGCTTCAATGTCAGCCTGGGCGCGCTGACCACTGCGTTCGGCCTGGGTGCCGCACTGAGTAACGGTCTGGCCGGTTTCGTCGTGCAGGAAGCCGGTTACAGCGCAGCCTTCCTGACCTTGGCCGGGGTCGCCGGCGCGGCCTTCCTCCTACTGCTCACCGCCATGCCGGAAACCCTGCGCCGCAACACCGAAGAGGAAGCCGTACCTTGCCCCACGCCAGTCTGATCATCTGGGGCGTCAGCCTCCTCGCCACCTTGGGCATCATCACCCGACCCCTGCGGATTCCCGAATACGTCTGGGCACTGGCGGCAGCGATCGGGCTGGTCGCCGCTGGTCTGATCGCCTGGTCGGCGGCTCTGGCTGCGGTGCTCAAGGGCACCGATGTCTACCTGTTCCTGGTGGGCATGATGCTGCTGGCCGAACTGGCCCGCCGCGAAGGGCTGTTCGACTGGCTGGCGACCGTTGCCGCCCGCCAGGCAAGAGGCAGCGCGCAGCGACTGTTCGATCTGGTGTTCGCGGTCGGCACGCTGGTGACCATCTTTCTGTCCAACGACGCCACGGCCGTGGTGCTGACGCCGGCGGTGTATGCAGCCACACGAGCAGCCAAGGTCAACCCCCTACCGTATCTGTTCGTTTGTGCGTTCATCGCCAATGCCGCCAGTTTCGTCCTGCCGATTTCCAACCCGGCCAACCTGGTGATATTCGGCGAGCACATGCCGCCGTTGCTGGAGTGGCTGGCCATGTTCAGCCTGCCGTCCCTGGCCGCCATCGGCATGACCTACCTGGTCCTGCGCCTGACCCAGCGGCGGCATTTGCAGCAGCGTCTGGAACTGATCGAAGAACTGCCCCACCTGAGTATGGGCGCACGGCTCACCGCCGCCGGGCTGGGCGTCACGGCCGTGGTACTGCTGACCGTATCGGCGCTGGACGAAGCCTTGGGCTTGCCGACCTTCCTGGCGGCCTTCGCCACCCTTGCGGTGGTGCACCTGAACAAGCGCAGTAATCCCTGGCCGGTCTGCAAGGGCGTGGCCTGGGGCGTGCTGCCATTGGTGGCCGGGCTGTTCGTGCTGGTGGAGGGCATCGGCCAGACCGGGGTGACCGCACACCTCGCCAGTTGGCTGGAGCAGGCGGCGAAGCAGGCGCCGGAACAGGCTCATTGGTGGGCTGGAATACTGGTCGCCATAGCCTGCAATATCGGCAACAACCTGCCGGTCGGCCTGCTCAGCGGATCCATCAACGAGCTGGGCCATCTTCCGCCCAATGTCACCGGGGCGCTGGTGGTCGGCGTGGACCTGGGCCCCAACCTGTCGGTCACCGGCTCCCTCGCGACCTTGCTGTGGTTGATCGCGGTACGCCGCGAAGGGGTGCAGATCAGCGCCTGGGCCTTTCTCAAGCTGGGCGCCGTGGTCATGCCCCCGGCCCTGATCGCCGCGTTGTGGCTGCTGTGAGGGCTAACCGGAAGGCGTCTTTCAGAACTTTACGCTGGCCGTGAGCCGCGCCGTGCGCAACGCACCCTCTTCCACCTGCAACGCGCTGCTGCCGGTGGTCGATGGGTAATACTGCTTGTTGAACAGGTTGTCGATGTTCAACTGCAGGCGCGTCTCGTACCCACGGGTCGGCAGATCCCAACGTACGAAGGCGTCTGCCAGGGTGTAGCTGTCCATCCAGAAGCTGTTGGCGTTGTCACCCGGCCGCTCGCCCACGTAGCGCGCACCAGCGCCCACATGCCATTGACCGGTCTGCGCCGGCAAGGCCAGATGGTGGGTCAGGTACAGGCTGGCGGTGTGCATCGGCGCATTGGGCAGACGATTGCCCTCCTGCTCGGGTGCTTCGGCGTTCTTCAACACTTCGGTGTGGCTGTAGGCGTAGGTGCCGATCATGCTCCAGTCCTGCGCGATCTCGCCGGTCACATCCAGCTCGATACCCCGTGAGCGTGCCTTGCCGACGGCCTCGTCGAGGCTGTCGCCATTGCTCTGCAGCACGCTGTTGACCAGGTTCTTCTTCTCGATGTCATAGACCGCCAGGTTGACGTTCAACGCCGCAGTCGGGGTGTACTTGATCCCCGCCTCATAGCTGCGACCCTCGGTCGGCTTGAAGCTGTTGCCCGCGTCGTCGGCATCGTTGGGCACGAAGGAGCGGCTGTAGTTGGCATACAGCGCCACTGTGTCACTGGGCTGGTAGACGATCCCGCCGAACGGAATGAATTCATCGCCATTGGAGTCCGCACCGGGTGCGTACGAGCGGCCCAGACCCTGGTCGCTGTACTGGTCCCAATGCGCCTGACGGCCACCGAATACCAGGATCCAGCGGTCGTTCAAGTGCCAGTTGTCCTTGAAGTACAGCGAGGTGGTGACCAGGTTGTTCTCGGCATTGCTCTGCGCCGCACTGACCGTGCTCGGTTCGGCCAGACGGCCATAAACGGGGTTGCGGATGTCGATGTTGCCGGCGGCAGTGTTGGCGTTGCGGTAGGTCTTGCCGCGGTATTTGTCCAGCGACTCGTTGTCCAGGCCCACCACGATTTCATGGCGCTGACCGAATAGCTGCTGATCGCCCATCAGATCCAGCGCGGTATAGCGGCTTTCGTAATCGTAATGGCCGCCGTTGGCGATGCGTCGCAGCGTATTGCCGTTGAGGGTATTGGGCTGGGCGATGGCAAGGCTGTAGCGGTCCTCGGTCCAACCGTAAGTCAGGCGGCTGCGCCAGGCATCGCTCAACTGGTACTCGAACTTGGCGGTGGTGCTCTGGCTGATGCCGACCGTCTTGGCCCAGCGCTCGTCGAGGCGGTCACGGTAGCTGATATTGGCCGGCCGGCCGCCGACGAACACGGTGCCGCGATCGAAGGGACTGGCATAGTCGTTGTAGGTGTAGGCCAGCGAGGCACTGGCGCGCTCGCCGACCCAGGCGATCGACGGCGCGATCAGCGTATGTTCGTCGGTTCCGTAATTGCGCCAGTAATCCTCATGACTGCGCTCGGCCACCAGTCGGTAGGCCAGATCGGTGTCACCCAGCGGGCCGGTGGTGTCCATCGACAGCGAACCGCCGCCCTCGCTGAAGCCCGAGGCGCTGAGGGTCGTGCTGCGGGTGAACTGGGGCTGCTTGCTGACGACGTTGATGACCCCGCCCGGTTCCAGTGCGCCATACATCAGCGACGCCGGGCCCTTGAGCACCTCGACATGATCGGTGGTCGCGCCCAGGTTGCGGCCGATAGCCGAGCGGATACCGTCGCGCAGGATGGAGTTGTCGTCGTTGCTGCCAAAGCCGCGCTTGATCAGCGCATCCTTGGTGCCGCCCAGGGTGTTGGTCTGGGTGACGCCGCTGACGAAACGCATGGCGTCATTGAGGTCCTTGACCTGATAGTCGTCCAGCGTCCTGGCGGTGACCGCATTGACGGTTTGCGCTTCGTCGCGATTCGGCGTGGCGCTCTTGCTCGCCGTTTCCCCGCGGGCCTGGGTGTAGCTGTCGGCGCCGTCAGCTTCGCCGGTGGCCTGGATGACACTGGAAGGCAGCTCTGTGGCTGCGATGGCCAGGCCAGGCAGGACTGAGCACAACAGCACCCACGAAGGGGCCCGATTCAACGACTTGACCACGCATGTAACTCCGTACTGGATGAAAGACGCGAATGCGTCCCATCTGTATTGTACGGGTTGCCGTGATCATTTGCCGAGCCCGTTGAACCATTTCGAACATTTTACAGACGGAAGCGGCTCACCAGATCGTTGAACGAAGTGGCCAGGCGCGACAGATCCTGGGTCGATGCGCTGGTCTGATGGGCACCGGCCGCGGTCTGCGTGGACAGGTCCTGGATGTTGATCAGGTTGCGGTCCACTTCACGGGCCACATGGGCCTGCTCTTCGCAAGCACTGGCGATCACCAGGTTGCGGTCATTGATCTGCGCGATCCCGGTGGCGATGGATTGCAACGCCTCCCCGGTGGCCTTGGCCAGCACCTGGGTATCGCCCACCAGCCCCTGACTCTTGCCCATGGCCGCCACGGCCTGATCCGCACGCGAACGTACCGCCCCGATCATGCTTTCGATTTCGCCCGTCGAAGACTGGGTCCGCGCCGCCAGGGCCCGGACTTCGTCGGCAACCACGGCGAAACCGCGTCCCTGCTCGCCGGCACGGGCCGCTTCGATGGCCGCGTTGAGGGCCAACAGGTTGGTCTGCTCGGCGATCCCGCGGATCACATCGAGCACCTTGCCGATATCGCGTACCTGTACCGCCAGGTCTTCGACGATGGTGGTCGACGACTGGATCTCGACCGTGGCGTTGTTCACCGCATCCACGGCATTGCGCGCCTGCACAAGACCGTCGGTGGCCTGGCTGCTGGCGGTCTTCGAAGCTTCGGAGGTGGAAATGGCATTGCGCGCGACTTCTTCCACCGCCGAAGTCATCTCGGTCACGGCCGTGGCCGCCTGCTGAATCTCGTCGTTCTGGCGCAGCAGCCCGCGACTGCCGTCTTCGGTGACCGCATTCAGTTCTTCCGCAGCCGAAGCGAGCTGGTTCGAAGCATCGGCGATCTGGTGAATGGTCGCCTTGAGGCCTTCCTGCATCTCGCCCAGCGCCGTCAGCAACTGCCCGGTCTCGTCGCGCGCAGCGCTGCCGATGGTATGGGTCAGGTCACCTTTGGCGATCAACTGAGCGCTGGCCACTGCTGTGGCGATGGGGCGGCTGATCAAGCGGCTGATGAACAGCCCGAGTGCCAGGGCAGCCAGGAAGGCCAAGGCGATGCCGATGTAAAGCACGGTGATTGCCGCCTGTTCCTGCTCTTCGGCGTCACGTGCGCCTTCGCCGATCTGCCGGTTGTTGGACTCGACCATGATGGTCAACTCGTCCATGACCGTACGATAGGCCTGCTGGATCTCGCCGGACATCAGCGCGCGCGCTCCCTGGACGTTGCCGGAATCGAGAACAGTCAGCACTTTCTGGATCTGCGCCTGATAGATCGGCCAGTCGCGTTCCATCTGGTCGCCAGCGGCACGCTCGTCGTCCGCCAGCGGCGTCTTGCGATAGATCGCGAAGGCCTTCTCGCTGTCCGCCTGGTTGGTGGTCATGGCCTGGCGGATGGTGTCCTTGACACCCTGCGCATCGTTCTCCGCGTGAGCGGCTATCAGCGCATACAGATCCTTGAGCTGGGCAATCGCCTTGCTCTTGGCTTCGGCTGTTTTGGAGACAGACACAAGGTTGTTGGAGAACACAAGCTTGAGACTGTCCGACAACTGGCTGACGCCTCGACTGCCCAGCAGGCCGACGCCCAGAGTGATGAGCGCACACAAGCCGAAGGCTGCGATCAATTTGGAAGATAACTTTGCATCGCGCAGCCACGTCATACGAGAGTCCTGTCAGGTCGACCGAAAGCGCCGCAGAGTCGGCGCTTTACATAAAGGTCATGGGCGTTATGAGCGGTCTATCGGCGCTGACGATAGAAGCTTGAATGACATTCGTCGCCGACGCCTTCACTCGCCAGTCCGGTTTCGTGGCGACCAAATGCACATGAATGCCGATCAGCGGTGGGAACACTTATGGAATAATGGCTGTCTGACATCACTCCATCCTCCACCTGGCCCTGCGAGGCCACCATGACCGATCTACACCGCCGAAATCCGTGCCGCCTGCCCACGCTTCTGCTGCTCAGTCTGCTTACCGTGGTGGGTCTTTCCATGCTCTGGGAATTCCACCTCGAAGCCTCCGTCATGCATTGGCTGAACCTGCCCTACGACGGTGATTTCGAAGACGCCGAACGCTGGCGCTTCGTCCTGACGGCCTCGGGCTTTTCGATGCTGTCCCTGATCCTCCCCACCGTTGTGCTCAAGCGCCTGGTGGTCAATACGCAATCGAGCTATCGGCGCCTGCAAATCATCCAGGCGCAGACCGAGACCCTGGCCAAGTACGACGCCCTCAGTGGGCTGATCAATCGACGCGTATTCATGGACGTCCTGCATAAACAGCTGGACGAATGTCGGCCCGTGGCGATCTTGCTGATCGACCTGGACCATTTCAAGGCCATCAACGATCAGCACGGTCACTCGGCGGGAGACAGCGTGTTGGTGGAGATCGCTCATCGACTGCAGGGCATCGCCGCAATCCACGCGGGCACGGCCGCGCGCCTGGGCGGGGACGAGTTCTGCCTGATGTTCCAGGGCCACCGGGAAGAAAGCGAACTCAGCGAAATCGCCGAGCTGACGGTGCGCTGGCTGAGCGAGCCGGTACTCGAAGAAGAAGCTACGCTGTGCGGGCGCCTGGGCGCGACCATCGGCATTTCCCGTTCATGGATGGACGCCAGGGAAGCCTCGTCCCTGCTGCATTGCGCAGACACCGCCATGTACCGGGGAAAAAACACCGGTCGCTCGACGTTCAATTTCTACGACAACGATTACGAGCGGCTGATGCGCGCTCAAGCCGATCTGGATCTGGCGCTCAAGCACGCGGTGGACCGAGAAGAAATCGTGCCGTTCTTCCAGCCCATCGTCACCCTGCCCTCACAGCAGGTCGTGGGTTTCGAGGTGCTTGCACGCTGGCTGAAGCCCGATGGCAGCACCGGCATGCCTGGGGATTTCATACCGATCCTGGAGCGTCTGGGGCTGATTCCGGCAATGACGCGCTCGCTGGTCAGGCAAGCCTGTCGAGCGGCCAGCCGCTGGGATGACCACCTGCATCTGTCGCTGAACGTCAGTGCGACGATGATCACCGACGAGCTGTTTCCGGATCACCTCTTCGATCAACTCAAACAGGAGAACTTCCCGTTCGAGCGATTCGAAGTCGAGATCACCGAAGAAGCGCTGGTGGGCAACCTGGAAGCAGCCCAGCGCAACCTCAGCAAACTGCACGGGCATGGCATCAGCGTCGCGTTGGATGACTTCGGGATCGGCTACTCCGGCCTGTATCATCTGACTCGGCTGTCCATCGACAAGATCAAGATCGACCGTTCCTTCTTCGAAGCCGGAAACATCGACCATCTGCCCATGGTCGAGGCCATCCTGGGGATGGCCCGCAGCCTGAACATGAAGGTGACGGCCGAGGGCATCGAAGATTTCCACCAACCCTACCTGCCCAAATGGCTGGCGGAAAACGGCTGCCACTATGCTCAGGGCTATCTATATGGGTATCCGCAGGCAGGCAGCACGATAGCGACTGCCGTTCACGGGCCTTCGATCGCCTGCATCGCGGCTCAGAACTGAACCCGGCGACCCGTCACCGGGTAGCTCGGGTCGGTGTACCCGGGCGTCGAGCTGTGGCCTGCCACGACCAGGCCATTGACGAACGCCTCGTCTTCTTCGGTGAACCGGTACTGCAACGCTGGCACATAGTCCCTCCATTGTTCCTCGGTGCGCGGGCCGGCGATCGTCGAGCTGATCAACCGATTGTTCAGCACCCACGCCAAGGCAAACTGCCCCGAGGTGATGCCTCGCGCCTGGGCGTGATCCTTGATTCGCTGGGCCAGGTCGAGCGACTCGGGACGCCATTCGGTCTGGTGCAGCCGCGGATCGCTGCGTCCTGCCCGCGTGTCGCTGCCGGGCTCGGCGCCGGGCTCGTACTTGGCGGTCAGCACGCCGCGCGCCAATGGGCTATAGGAAACCACACCGATACCGTAATGCTCGGCCGCCGGCAGATGCTCGCTCTCGATCTGCCGATTGGCCAGGTTGTACAACGGCTGGCTGACGGTGGGCCGCTCGACGTTCAGCAGGTCTGCTACACGGCAGAATTCGGCAAGCTTCCAGCTGCTGTGGTTCGACAACCCGTAACCCCGAATCTTGCCGGCACGTATCAGATCGGCCAAGGCACGCACCGTTTCCTCCACGGGGGTGAACGGGTCTTCGCGGTGCACGTAATACAGATCCAGATAGTCGGTCTGCAACCGGCGCAGGCTGCCTTCCACCGACTCGATCACACTGTGCCGCGATGCCCCACGCCCGTTCGGCCCCGGGACACCGGGGTTGGGATTGACGAACTTGCTCGACAGCACCCAGCGCGAACGCTGGCCGGCGATCAGCTTGCCCACTGTGATTTCCGAGGCACCCTCGTTGTAGTTGTTCGCCGTGTCGATGGCGTTGATGCCCTGCTCCAGCGCATCGTCGACGATGCGCCTGGCAGTGGCCTCGTCGGTCTGGCCGCCGAACATCATGGTGCCCAGGGTGATTTCGGAAACCTGAAGACCATGACGGCCCAGGCAGCGGTATCTGACGTCACTCACAGGTACATTCCTCCATTGACGGGAATAGCCATCGTGATGGCCCGGTTCCTCGATGCTGGCCTATCCCAGGCGATCCATCAAGCGCGAAGCCTATCGCCAGCATCGACAAATACTATTGAAGTTCAGTGGGGCATGGCCGATAGACTGGTTACATCCCTATCAGAACGCCGTGCTCATCGATTGGCCAGGACGCCGAAACGACGATAGAGCCTTTGGAGCAGCTCATGGCCGCCACCCACCTCAAGGAAATGCAAGCTGACGTACAAGACGCCGCACTCCAGCTGGAGATGCTGTATCAGATGCTCAGCGGCCACGCTCTGTTCCTGCGCAGCCGGAACATCGACCACCTGATCGATGACGTGTTGTTGATCGAAAACCAGGCAGGTGCTCTGGCACTGTCGATCCAGGACTTGAAAGGTGCAGCATTGAGAATGGGCAAAGCCGCGTAACTTCGACGCCCATTCTATGCACTCATCATTTATTCCATTCAGTGCTTTCTAGAGAGCCTTTGGTGATTATCCAGACATAAGCGTCAGTGCTACTGTCGGTCCCATAACGATCAGCAGTTGCGTGACTTCATATGCCTAACTACCTGGATACCCACCACCGACACTCCATCCTGCAATTGCAGGCCACCTGGACCGCGCGCAGCGAGTGGCCTACGTGGCTGCTGCTGTTGGGCATCACCGGCGGCTGGTGGACGGTGATCACCCTGACCCCTTCCATCGGGCGTGTGCTGACCCTGCTGCTGTTGATCCCCCTCATCACGCTGTGGATGTCGCTGCAGCATGAACTGCTCCACGGGCATCCCACACGCTGGCGCGCCGTGAACAAGTTGCTGGGCTACGCGCCGCTGGCCATCTGGTACCCCTACACGCTGTATCGCGACAGCCATCTGGCCCATCACCGTGATGAAACCATCACCGTGCCGCAACACGATCCCGAAAGCCGCTACCTTGATGCCCAGACCTGGTCGGGCAGCGCCGGGCTCGGGCGAGCGTTGCACTGGCTGAACAAGACCCTGATCGGCCGTCTGGGTGTGGGCCCGGCGCTGGCGCTGGCCGGGCTGGCCAAGGAACAGTGCGCACGGCTGATGCGCGGTGACAGGCAGGCCTGGCTGATGTGGACGACCCACCTGGCGTGCGTGGCGGTACTGTTCTGGTTCGTCACCCGTCACGGCGTGCCCGTGATCGACTACCTGCTGGCCAGCGTGCTTGCGCTCGCGTTGTCCATGGTCCGCTCCTATTACGAACATCGCCCCGCCGATGCCCCCGAGCAGCGTTCGGTGCTCAACGAAGCGGGCTGGCCGTGGCGCTGGCTGTTCCTCAACCTCAACCTGCACCTGGTCCATCACGACCTGCCGGGGTTGCCCTGGTACTACCTGCCCAGAGTCTACCGCGAGCGGCGGGCAGACTGGCTGCAACGCAGTGGGCATTTTCTGGTCAATGGCTACAGCGAACTGTTCCGCCACTATGCCGTGCGCCCCGTGGACAGCCCCTTGCACCCGCGCAGCGCCAGCGCCTGAACATGAGTCGTGAAGTGATCGCCGAACTGTCGATGTACCCCGCACCCACCGCGGTCGGTAGCGCCTACCAGCGCTGGCTGGAAGAAACCCTGCAGTTGCTGGGCATTCAACGACGGGACAACTGGCAGGGTTCCCTGCACGAGCTCTGGCTGCATCCGCAATTGGTGCTCGCGCAAACCTGCGGTTTCCCGCTGATCACAGAGCTCAAGAAACAAGTCCGCGTGGTGGGCCGACCTTGTTTCAAGCTGCCCCACGCATCGGCGAGACAGCACTGCAGCCTGTTGATCGTTCGTCATGATGACCCTAGGCAGACCCTTCCCGAGTTCTTCGATTGCCGCGGTGCCTACAACAGCATCGACTCCAACAGCGGCATGAACCTGTTGCGCCACGCGCTCATTGCCCATGTGCGCGACGGTCGATTCTTCAAGCACCTCGAAGCGACCGGCAGCCACCGCCAAAGCATCGCCCACGTGGCTCTGGATCAAGCCGACCTGGCCGCCGTCGACAGCGTGACGTTCGCCTACCTGGCTCGGCATGCGCCGAGCGAGGTGGCGGGCGTGCGCGTGCTGGCCCGTACCGCCGATGCGCCGACCTTGCCGTTCATCACCGGCTTTCAGGGCCCGGAGCCGGAATCGATCCGAGCGGCGATGAACGCCGCCCTGGCCAATCTGCCCGAGGTGGCTGAGGTGCTGGGCATCGTGACGGTCCAGGAAACCGCGCTGGAGGATTACAACGTATTGCTGGGGTATCGGAAAGCAGCTCGGCTGGCGATCACCCAGCAGGAATTGTGGTGAGCATCCTCGCCGTGGCGCTGACTTCGTGACTGCATCGCTATTCTGGACGGTAATGCGCTGGGCCCGCCGTTGTCACAGCCTCATCACCCACAGGAGGATGAGCCAGTGAAAATGATTCAAGCAGGCGTGCTCAACGTCGCGTACCGGGACCTCGGCCCGGCCGAAGGGCCTGCGGTCGTGCTGTTGCATGGCTTCCCGTACGACATCCGCGCCTACGACGCGGTGGCCGAACGGATCATCGCTGCCGGTTGCCGATGCATCGTCCCCTACCTGCGCGGATACGGCGGCACGCAGTTCATCGCCGCCAGCACGCCTCGCTCCGGTGAGCAGGCGGCCTTGGGGGCGGACCTGCTGGCACTGCTGGATGCATTGCAGATTTCCCAGGCCGTGCTTGCCGGCTACGACTGGGGTGGCCGCGCCGCGTGCGTGGTGTCCGCCCTATGGCCCGAGCGCGTCGCGGGACTGGTCAGTTGCGAGCCGGGCTACAACATCCAGGACATTGCCCATGCGACCCGCCCCGCCGCCCCGGAAGCCGAGCATCGCTTGTGGTATCAGTACTACCTGCACAGCGCCCGTGGCTACGCAGGGCTTGAAGCCGATCGGGATGCCTTCTGCAAGCTGCTGTGGCAACTATGGTCGCCCAGTTGGACATTCACCGACGAGGTGTTTTCGGCCTCGGCGCAGTCGTTCCACACCCCCGACTTCGTCGACGTGGTCACGCACTCCTATCGCCATCGCTTCGGACTGGTCGACGGCGATCCGCAGTACGCGGCCATCGAACAGAGACTGGCGAAGCAACCGGTCATCGCCGTGCCGACGGTCATCCTGGCCGGTGCCAGCGACGGTGTCACTCCGGTTCAGGATGAGCAGCAAGCGCTACGTCGATTCAGCGGCCCTGTTCGTCGGACGATTCTCGAAGGCGTGGGCCACAACGTCCCGCAGGAGGCACCGGATGAGTTTGCTCGGGCGGTGTTGAGTCTGGTGGGGATTTGAAGGACCGACCGTTCTGCGTACCCGGCAGTTGGCGCCAGGAGTGCCCTCACTCATCAGCGTGCGCAGCAGCGCCATCATGGGCTCGACCGCCGCGCTGCCCGCTGATCACATCATAAGCATGCTCGCACGCCTGACCGGCTATTCGGGCGCGGTCATAAGCCTTCGCCAAGTCTCCCGCTCGCGCATCAGCGCGCTCGAGCAATTGGGAGAGCACCAAGGCGGCGCGGGTGGCTGACGGGCCTCGGTCGGCAGCGACGGCAGTGCTGGCGCAGGTACCAGCGTTGGCGGCAAGCTTTCCGGCCTGGATGCGCAAGCGGTCAGCAGAAGCATCGAGGCCAACAGCATCGGCATTGGCAGCAGCGTTTTCCTTTCTTGCATCGATTCCTACCTGATTGGCTTCGTGCTGGAAGCGTTGCTCATCGTCGCGGGCGGCCTGAACGGCGCGCACCTGTTCGACCTGCTGGGCGGCTACGGCCTGCGCCCACTGTGCGTCTCTGGCAGCATGGGTGACCGTCACCCCATGGCGGTAGGCGCCATACAGCGCGGTGGCGCTCAGCCCCAGCACGATGACGAGCCGGACTTGCGCTACCCCTGACATCAGGTGATGCCCAGAAACAGCGCACGCTCGGCGGCGCGACGCTTGACCAGGCCAGGCAAGACCTTCCCGCCGGCGCTCACCCACCGGCTGAACTGCTCGGCTGCGCCAGCGGTATCGCCCGCATTCAACCGATGCAGCAGGGTCGATTCGGCAAAGCTGGCTTCACCGACGTTGTAGGTGAAGGACACCAGTGCATCGAATTGCCCTTGGTCGAGTGGCACGATCACCTGCCGCTCCACAGCCCGCTCGAATCGAACGAGATCGTCGCCCAGCATTCGCTCAGCCTGGGCCTCGGTGATGACACTGTCAGGGGTAACGCCCGATGTACTGCCGTATCCGATCGTCCAGGGCGGCCCGCCAGTGCCAGGGTCCGGGTACGCTTCGAGTCTCAAACCTTCAGCGGACTTGATCAAAGCAATGCCTTTTGCGGATGTCTTCATGTGTTCCTCCAGACGAAAAAAAGCCCGCACGCGGCGGGATGGGAGATGTGAGCGGTGAGGTGCGATACGCGCCATTGCGCTTGTGTCCATCAAACCGGGCCACCGAGCTGTGATCGCAGTCGAGCGATCTCGGCACTTTGCGTGGTGACCTTGTCCGTGAGCTGGGCGACCTGCCCGGTGAGGGCCTCTATCTTGCCTTCCATGCGGCCCACGGCAGCGGCAAGGGCATTGCGCTCCTTGGCGAATTGATCGGCGCGGGCGTCGGACTCCCTGCGGGCCATGCGTTCGGCGTCGAGCAATTCCGTCAGCCGGCGGACGGTATCGATATCGGCTTTGTCCATTGCCCTGTCAGCGGCATCCCTGGACAGGAACTTGCGCAGCCAGAGAAATCCGCCCAGCAATACGGTGCCCGTCCCGCCCAGCCACGCGGCTGTGCCCGGGCCAAGGTCGTTGGGGTCCATAAGTGCTCCGGTAAGTTTGAAGTGGGATACAAACGCTCTTTGCAATAAAGCGTTTGATGGGGTTGCGAGCCGGTGACACACGCTGCCTACCGGCCTCGCTGAAATAGGGTGTGACGCTTGCTGTTGCGAAGGATGTCGCGGATGCCCGCCGTTATGGCAGCAGCATCCGCGACCTCCAAGGCCGTCAGGCGTGGGTAGTGGTCAGTTTGTAAAACAGCGCTTCGGATTGGTTGGCGTCCTCCACGGTGCTGGTAGCAGTGGAGTTGTTGTAGACACCGGCCTTGAAGTAGAACAGCGGCGCCGTGCTCTGTTGCAGCCACAACGCCAGATCCCCGGCAAAGTTCTCGCGCACCTCGCCCACCTGAACATAGGCGGTGAGTTTCCCGGTCGAACTGACTTTGACGTAGTACTGGATCCGGGCACCCTTCGCGATGCCTTTGAACAGATCACTGTTGACAGGATCCTTGTCCGGATCTGCACGAAAGGAAGCCACCACCTTGTAAGTCGTCGCAGGCGCGCGCTCTTTTTCGTAGGTGAATTTGAAAAGCGGGCTCTCGCCATTGTCGACATGAATCTGGCCGATGTACACCGAGCCTTCTCGCGTGTCTACCTTGTCGGGAACACTGTTCACGACCAGCGAAGCACCCATGGCATGGGTGCCGCCGGACGCTTCCCAGTTCCACTCCTGATTGGTGCCGGGCTTGTATTCCCGGAACTCGCTACGGGTCTTGGTGGATCGTGCGGTGGTGAAACCATTGACCGGCGCCGTGAACCGCAGGTAGCTGTCGGTGATCTCGAAGTACTTGTTGCCGGTGATGGCCGCTACTTGCGAGGGCGTGTAGGTCTTGGCCGAGTCGCCGTCAGCTTCGGGAGTGGTCAGGGACCAGTGAAGATCGATTGGGGAAGTTGCCATGTGATGTCACCTTTGAGTTGAGTTTGATGCGGAGAATTCCGCTTTCGTGTCGCTCACAGGCGATCGCTCGAGGCTCGTGGCCTTCACATGATTCAACGTCCCGCAGCGGGTACATTTGATCTGGAGCTCAGTGAACTCGCCCATGCGGGCAAGCAGTCGTTTGCATTTACCGCATCGGCAATCTTTCAACATCTGCTAAGTCCTTCTATTTCGGTCACGCTCTACTGTTGGGCGTGATAAACGTAGCGAACGGGCAGGCGGGTTCCTTGCGAGTTGCATCACCCGCGAAAGCGACCTTTCGTTTTTGCAAAGTGCAGAAACGCGAAAGCCCCGAAATGTTCGGGGCTCTCAGGTTTCTGTCAGGCATAAAAAAACCCGACGCTGGGTCGGGTCTTTAAAATGATTTTCTTGGAGCAGGGTTCTGAAGACGAAATGCTCAAGATGGGAAAATTATGCCTGAGCGCCGACAAAAGATCAAGCAACTTCTTTCATGGCAGCGATTGTTTTTGCAACAGGCGCCAACGCGGCCTTATCCAGTTGGCTGCAGGCATCGAAACAGCGATCGACGAAACTTCCCCAGTCCCTGGCCCACTGATCACCCACCAGCCGCACCCCTGAAGTTTCCAGGATGTACTCGCGCATCTTTTCCACCGTTGGTAGAGGGTCGATCCCCTCCCCCTGCCCGCCCTGGTTCAGACGCTTGTAGCGCAACAGCACCACTTGAGCCACATACCGTGCCTTCTCGAACTTGCGCGCCGTCATCTTCGGGCCGGCGGCGTAAGCGATGTGGAGCACGCGCTCCTGCGCCTCTTCTTGCTCATCGATATCGCTGAGCGGACTGTACAGATGGTTGCCAAAGGCCTGCAGATAACCTGGCAGCGTTGCGATCGCCTGCTGGATCCGCGCCGAGATCGACTGGTGCATCGCGTGCCGGCTGTTGATCGACTTTGCAGTCTTTTGCACCGAGCAGCCCAGACGGCCGATCTGTTCGAAGTGCGCACCTTGGCGGTCCCATGGGCTATACAAAGCGTCGTGCCAGGCTGACCGGGCGCTGTTGAGTTGCATCATGCTGTGCTCTCCTTGAATTCGCCGCAGTCGGTCATCACGAAATGCTCCGCTTACCCAATGTCGCCATCAGCAGCTCGCGGGCCTGAGCGCCGTCCGCTGGAATACCCTGCTGAATCATCCGCGCCTGCACCTGACGATCGGCGTGTTCATCAGCACGCTGCAGCTCGGTCTTGCGCCGCTCCTGGTCACTCTGGATCACCGCTTCCATGGGTCGACCCGCCTGCGCGCGCAGCAGGATGACCGCATAGTGACGGTCGAAGCGCTGGCGCAGGCCTTTATCGTCCGGCCTGGCCCCACGCAGATCGAACAAACCGGTGGCCCTGGCCGCCAGATGGACGCCCTCATGGCTGTAAGTGCCCATCAGCACTTCGATCCACGCCTCCATCGCCGACGGCATGCCCAGGCATTCGGGGCCTGGCCTGCACATGGCGATGAACTCACCCACGCTCGGTGCGAACGGCTTCTGCGCCTTGCGGCAGTTCTGGATACCGAACTCGATCTGCTCCAGCGAACGGATACCCTGCGCCGCGAAACCCTGGATCCACTCTTCCTTCGCCGCGTTCAGTGCCTCGGTCGATGGCCACGCCTGGCGCCAGGCCGGGAAGATACCGCGCAGCTTGCGAAACAGTGCATTGACGACCGCAGTGGTTTCGGCCGAAACCGGCACAGCCTCGACCGTCTCGACCGCAGGCAGATTGTGAGCGGATGCCAGCAATTGATTCACGGATTTCATGCCTTCACCATCAGCCCTTCGGCCCACGAGGTGTCATCGAAATCAGGCTCGCTGGCTTTGCGCAGTGGGAACGGATGGACGCTCGCGCCGGTGGCCGCATCGCGCTTGATCCACTTCACCAGCAGACTCACCCAGGCCAGCTGCGTCTCGAAACGGCCAGAGGCGGCGTAGTGACAGACGAACGCACCGATGGCCTCATGCGTGAACAGCGCCTCGGCCAGGCCCATGCGTTTGGCGAAGGCGGCCAGCAAGCGCGGGTCGGGCTTCCACTTGAGGCTCATCTGGCAAGCCGCTGTGGGATCGACTGATTCAGGGGGATGTTCAACGCCCGCGCCGAGCGAGTTGTGTTGATCTTCTCCTGTTCCCTTCCCTTCCCTTCCGGCGTCGAGCGGTCGACGATCGCTCGACGACTCGTCGTAGAGCGCCGCCGGAAAAGGCGGATGCCTGAAGTTCTTTTTCTCGATCTTCTGGTGCTTCCAGCCCATGACATGCAAGTACTGCTTGCCCTCGGCGGTGTAGCAACGCGTCAGCTGGGCGCCTTCCAGCTCGCCCAACAGTTCGTTGACCTCATCGCTGGTCATGTCGTCGCCTGGAAACACAAGCGCCTTGATCGTCCTGGGTGACAGCGGATGGTTGCCGCCGTCGTCGCAGAAATTCCAAAGACCAATGAACAGCAGACGGGTCAATGGGCGGCAGGACATGACCTGCTCGCTCGACCAGAACTCGGGTTTGACGGTGCGGATACGGGCCATTTACTGAGTCTCCCTGTAAATATATGCACACGATAATGCACTGGTGCATACTTGTAAACAGAGTGCATCCTTGATGTATGCACCGCCTGAAGCGACGATTGCACTCATGCATAAAACTATCGATAAAATCCTGGCCGAGCTGATGGCTCGCGAAGGACTGAACCAGGCCAGGCTTTCAGCCCTGACGAAGGTCGGTCAGCCCACGATCTCGCGAATACTCAAGCCCAACGGCCCCAAGGGAATCAAGAACCCGACCGACACCCAGGTGCGGCCGATCGCCGATCACTTTCGGATCAGCACCGATCAATTGAGAGGCTATGCGCCACTGGATGCTGCCGCGACCCAGGACTCGGCAGCACAGGCCGAGCCGGCTTCGGCCATAGCGCTGGTGAAGGACATGCTGGCGCGCGCTTCCAAACTGCCGGAAGGCTTGAAGCAAAGGATTCTTGCCACTGCCGAGCATGGAGACAACGTCATCACGGTCGATTTCTCGCGCCCTGGCCAGGTTGGGGATGAGGTGTGGATTGCCCATTACGACGTGCGCGCCGCCATGGGTGGCGGGCAGATCCCCCATGAATACCCGGAAATGCTCCAGGACATCAGGGTCAGCCCGCAGCACCTTCGCGAGATGGGGGTCAGGTTCAAGGAGCATTTTCACCTGAAGATGATCACCGGCTGGGGCCAGTCGATGGCGCCGACGATCAAGGACCGTGATCCCCTGCTGGTGGACGTGACCATTCGCGAGTTCACCGGCGACGGCATCTACCTTTTCTCCCACGATGAGATGCTCTACGTGAAGCGTCTTCAGAAGAAAGGCAAAGATCGGTTCAAGATGATCTCGGACAACGAGCATCACGACCCGGAAGAAATCCGCGTAGACGATACGCACATCCTGGCCCGGGTGTTGTACGTGTGGAATGGGCAGCCCGTTTGACGTGCGACTGAAGCTCAATAAAGGCAGGCGCTATCTGTACATTCAGAATGGCGCCGATCTGGAGTCGGAGGTCCAGGGATCCGTTTCCACCTGGCTATCCTGCTCCCATTCATCCACGCCCGGCCTGCCTTTCTTCTCGGGCTCCTCCCACCGGACCGTTACGCTGCCGTCATCATTGTGCGACAACTCCAGTTCGTCGGTATCCGCCAGTATGCCCAGCACCTCGTGCCACTCCCTGTCGCCATCGCTGTCCAGCCTGGCAATAGTCACCCATCGCTGAAGTTGGGCGATCGGATGATTGATCATTTCGGACACGCGCAAGCTCAGGCGCTCCATCCCTGTCAATCCTTGGCGCTCCTCGTGCGCCGCCTCCACGTGCCCCACCATACCGCCCCCTGAAGCTGTATGCATATCCAGTAGTAGGCAGAAGCATAACGAGGGCTGCGGGAAATGGGAACCCTGCGTTGTGGGATTTTTCCTTCAAGCATGCCGGGGTCGGATGATGCACCGGCGCATGCCCGCACAAGCGGCATCCTTCGGGCAGCACTGCAGCATTAGCTGTCTCGACCGCTCATCCAATGGCAAAGAAAGCCTTGCCCAGCATCAGCAGGCTCACGCAGACGCAGAGCACAGAAAACATTTGCTGCAAAAGCCGTGCAGGCAGGTTCGGCGCCGCAAGGCGACCACCAATCATCCCGACCAGTGCCGATACGGTGAACAAGGCGCCTGCCGATGAAAACGTAACCCCCTGGCTGAACAGATGGCCCAAGGTGCCCAGCGAGACCAGCGTGACGACCATCAACGAGGTGGCGACCACACCGTGCATGCGCACATCGCTGAACTTTCGAAAGGCGGGGACGATGAGAAACCCTCCCCCCACGCCCATCAGGCCGGTCAGAAATCCCGACGCTGCGCCAATCGAGGCGAGGGTGGCCAGGCAGCGGGCATTCCAGTCGAGTCGGCCCGTTGCAGGATCGAGCATGCAGTTACGCTGCAACGTGCCTTGCGCTTCGTTGTCAGCCCTGGCCTGCAGGTACATCCGACAAGCCACCACCAGCATGACTGCGGCGAACAAGATCATCAGCGCTGTGCCAGGGACTCGCGCGGCGACGTAAAGTCCCAGCGGCGCAACCAACCAGCCTACCGCAGCCATCGTGGCTGCCGCCTTGTAGCGCACCAGCCCTTGGCGCAACCCCTGCATCGCGCCGATCAGCGCCGCGCTGCCGACCGCGAGCAAGGCGACGGGCGTGGCCTGGGTCACCGACCAACCCAGCCCCAGGGTCAGCGCCGGAATCGCCAGAATGCCACCACCTGCGCCGGTGAGCCCCAGCACCAGGCCCACGCAGGCCCCCAGCAGGAACGTCAGCATCCGCTCACTTCGAGGCGCAGTCGGTGAACCACTCGCGCCCCTTGAGCATGCCGTTCCAATAGAACCATGGCAGCAATCGCGCCTTGAGGAACCACGCCGACCGGCGCGGTATGGTCGGGTCCATGGGAAACGTCGGCAGCAGTTTCCCGCCATAGCCGAACTCGGCCAATATGACCTTGCCCTTCTCGACGGTAAGCGGACACGAACCGTAGCCGTCGTAACGACGAGGCGGTTCAAGGCCCTTGCGCAATGCCATGAGGTTTTCTGCAACCACCACGACCTGCTTGCGGGCTGCCGCAGCGGTCTTGGCGTTGCTGGTGCCGCAGACATCGCCTGCGGCGAAGATTTCCGGATAGCGCGGATGCTGCAAGGTCGCCGGGTCGACCTCGAACCAGCCTGCCTTGTCGGCCAGTTCGCTGCGACGAATCACATCCGGCGCTTGCTGGGGTGGCACGACGTGCAGGACATCGAAACGCTTCTGCACACGGATCACATTGCCGTGCGCGTCCGTGACATCGAACCAGGCGGTCTTGCCGGGACCGTCGACCTTGACCAGATTGGACTGGAAGGCCAATGCTGCGCCGTACGCTTCGACGTACTTCATCAGCGGGGCGACGAATGTGGCAACCCCGAACAACGCAGGCCCCGCCAGGTTGAATTCCACGGAAATTGACTTCAGCACGCCCTCCTTGCGCCAGTGATCGCAGGACAGGTACATCGCCTTCTGCGGTGCGCCTGCACATTTGATCGGCATCGCCGGCTGGCTGAACAAGACGTTCCCGCTGCGCAGAGCGCGCACCAGTTCCCAGGTGTAGGGCGCCAGGTCGTGTCGGTAGTTCGAGGTCACCCCATGCTTGCCAAGGGTGTCTTCGAGACCCTCGATTTTCTCCCAGGCCAGTTGCAGGCCGGGGCAGACGATGAGCTGCTGGTAACCCAGCTCGGTACCATCGCTGAGCAACACACGCTGACGGCCGGGCGCGAAGGCCGATACCGACGCCTTGACCCAGTGCGCGCCCTGGGGAATGACGCTGGCCATTGGACGCAAGGTGTCATCAATGTTGTAGGCGCCCCCGCCCACGAGCGTCCAGGCGGGCTGGTAGTAATGCTCGCTGGCGGGCTCGACGATCGCAACGCGTAGCGACGCATCCCGCTTGAGCAGACTGGCCGCGGCAGCGATGCCGGCAGAACCACCGCCCATGATCACGACCTCGTACTGCCGGGTTTCGGGGCTGCCCTTGGTTGCCAGCTCGTAGAGCCTGGCGGATCGATTGCCGGTACGGCAGTAGGCAAGAATGGGCTTGGGCAGCCGCTCCAGCAGTGCCTTCAGCGCTTGACCCTGCGCCTCGGTGGCACCAGAACTGGCCACAGGCAGATAGTGAAATTCCAACCCTGAGGCGACGGCCGCGCGCTCCATGGCCAGATGATCGGGCTGCTCCGCCCCACCCTCTTGATCCGGACGATTGCAGATCACGCTGGCGAAGCCTTGCGCCCGCACCTGCGGCAGATCACCCGGCTCGAGCTGGCCCGCCACCGAGAACCCTGCATCTATACGCTTTACCACTTGCTCCATTGCAAACTCCAGGCATGTACGCTGTATGAGGGTGCAGAGGCTTACTTCTTGAGCGCCTGGCCGCAGTACAGGCCCGACAGCGTCTGCATCAACGAGACCACTTCGAAGCTGGCCAACGAGTAGTAGATGTACTTACCCATCCTGCGCGTGTTGACCATGCCCTCGTCACGCAGCACGCCCAACTGCTGCGACAACGTCGGCTGCCTGATCCCGGACAATGCCTCCAGCTCTCCCACGTTGCGCTCGCCCTGCGTCAGTTGGCACAGCAACAAAAGACGGTCCTCGTTGGCCAATGCCTTGAGCAAGGCACACGCCTTGGAGGCTGAATCGCGCAGCAGACCGATTTCCTCGGCAGACAATTGAGCAGACATGGCAAGCCCCCGACGGTGGAAGATCGACAGTCTACGATTGGATAGTATATCTTTCAATATAGTGTAATGACGTGCATTGAAGGAGGCTGCCAATGGCCGCGCAGATCGAAGGTTTCTACGACACCGCCACGGCAACCGTGAGCTATGTCGTTTTCGAGGCCCCGGGAGGACCTTGCGCGATTGTCGACCCGGTGCTGGATTACGATGCCAAGGCCGGACGCATCCACACCGACAACGCAGACCGTATCATCGCGTTCGTGAACGAGCACCGGCTGCAGGTGCAGTGGCTGCTGGAAACCCACGCGCATGCGGATCACCTCTCCGCCAGTGCCTACCTCAGGGATGCACTCGGCGGCCAGATCGGCATCGGTGCGCAGATCACTGCGGTGCAGAAAGTGTTTCGCGACATCTACAACCTCGAACCCAGCTTCCTGCCCGATGGTTCGCAGTTCGACAGACTGTTCGAGGCGGACGAGGCGTTTCACATCGGCGCAATCCCTGTGAAAGTTCTGCATGTACCTGGACACACGCCGGCAGACATCGCCTATCAGGTCGACGACTCACATGTCTTCGTCGGCGATACGCTGTTCATGCCTGACGTGGGCACCGCCCGATGCGACTTTCCGGGCGGGGATGCCGAACAAATGTACGGATCGATCAAACGCCTGCTGAGCCTGCCTCCACCAACCCGACTGTACATGTGCCACGACTACCCTCCCGCTGGCAGAGAGGCGTGCTGGACAACCACCGTGGCCGAGCAGCGGGAGAAGAACATCCACGTCAGCGACGCTTCGGATCTGGCGTCGTTCGCGCGCATGCGCACAGCACGTGATGCCAGCCTGTCGGTTCCAGCGCTGTTGTTGCCGGCGATACAGGTGAACATCCGGGCCGGGAATCTTCCGCCTGCGGATGAAAGCGGTTTGTGCAGCTTGAAGATTCCGGTGAACAGGTTTTGAAGCGCTTCCAAGATGCCCAGCCCGCCTGGCAATGCGAGGAAAGATACCGCTGCACCGTGCAGGTGTTTGTCGGTCGTCATCACATGTCTGCGTGGGTCTTGCGCTGTGTCCAGCCGGTCATGCGGCTCTCCAGCAGGGAGGAAATCGCGTAGAGCGCCACACCGAGAACAGCCAGGATGAACAACCCGGCGAAAACCAGAGCCACATCGAAGTTGCCGCTGGCGATCATCATCACGTTGCCGATGCCCTTGTTGGACGCCACGGTCTCCGACAGCACGGTGCCTACGAAGGCCAGGGTGATGGCAATCTTCAGCGAGGCGAACAGGTACGGCAGGGTCCGCGGCAGGCCGACGTTCCAGAGAATGTCGCGCTTCCTGGCGCCCAGCACCCGCAACACGTCTTCGAGCTCCGGCTCGGTGGACGCCAGACCGGTAGCCACGTTGACCACCACCGGAAAAATGCTGATGACCATGGAGGTTAGGATGGCTGGCACAGTACCCGAGCCAAACCACACCACGAAAATTGGCACCACCGCCACTTTCGGGATGCTGGAGAAACCCACCAGCAGTGGATAAGCGATGTCGTAGGCAAGCTTGGACGAGCCGATCAGCATGCCGAGCAACAGACCCGCAATCACCCCCAGAAAGAACCCGGCCAAGGTAGTCATCAAGGTTTGCAGGGTGTGCGGCCAGAGGATCGGCATCTTCTCGACCAGCACCACCACGATCTGGCTCGGCTTGGGCAGCACCAGGTCGGACACATGCAGGGCCCGGCAGGCCAGTTCCCAGATCAGGAAGAAGCCCACCAGGGCGAAGAACGACAGCAGGTTGCGGCGGTACCGCGACAGTGAAGGGTTCATGGCGTCTCCCCTTCGAGCACGGCAATGGTGGCAGCGGCGTTGCTGCGTTCCTTGGTATCGCTTTCAGCGCGGGCCTCGGCGATGCGCATGCGCAACTGGTGGACCAGCGCCCCGAACTCGGGGGCGTAGCTCGACTCCAGCGAGCGCGGGCGGGCGAAGTCCACCGGGGTGTCCTGGATGATGCGCCCGGGCCGCGAGCTCATCACGCAGATGCGGCTGGCCAGGTAGGCCGATTCGCGCAGGTCATGGGTCACCAGCAGCACGGTCGGCCGCTTGGCCATCCACAGCGCCTGCATTGTGTCCCACAGCTCTTCGCGGGTGAATTGGTCGAGCGCGCCGAACGGCTCGTCCAGCAGCAGAATGTCGGGCTCATGGATCAAGGCCCGGCACAGGGAAGCGCGCTGCAGCATGCCGCCGGAGAGCTGCCAGGGGCGCTTGTCGCCGAAACCGCGTAGCCCGACCTGCTCCAGCAACGCTTCGGCGCGTTCGCGAAATTCGCCTTTTTTCTTGCTGCGATAGTACTGCCGGTAAGGCTCGACGATTTTCAACGGCATCATGACGTTATCGCGGATGCTCAGCCACGGCAGCATGGTCGGGTTCTGGAAGGCCAGGCCGATCTTGCGCTTCTGGGTGCCGACTGCGCCCACCTCGCGTCCACCCACGATCACACCTCCATGGGTGGCGCCGAGCAGGCCGGCCACCAGCTTGAGAATGGTGGACTTGCCGCAGCCGCTGGGGCCGACCAAGGCAATGAATTCACCTTGGTCGATCTGCAGATCGGTCCGGTCCAGTGCGACGGTACCACCGCCGTACTGCACGCTCACGGCAGACAGTTCGATCAGCGGTCGAGGCGCAAAAGCCGTTATGTCTTGGTTCATATTAGTGCCCCACTCAGGAGTCTGATCGCACGCCCTGGCCTTCATGGGCCAGGGCGCGGTATCGCTGGCCGGTCTCAGTCCTCGCGCAGGGGTTCTGCGGTCGGGCGCACTCCTTCAGGCGTCTTGAGAATGGCGCTGATGTAGTGCTCGGTGTTCAGCGGCTTGGCTTTCGGCATCGTCTGGATGGCCTTCACCGAACGCCCCCAGCCGGCGGCCTCGGTCACCAACTTGCCGTCGCGCATCACGAAGCGGCCGCGCAGCAGGGTGTGGATCGGGTAGCCCTTGACCGAGCGGCCGTGCCACGGCGAGATCTTGCTGATGCTCTGCAGCTGGTTCTGCGACAGGATGCCGGTCTTGTTCATGTCGACGATGGCGATGTCGGCGTGCGCCCCCACGGCGATCACGCCCTTGGGGCCGTAGATGCCCCACGCCTTGGCCGGCGCCACTGCGCTCCAGCGCACGTAGTCCATCAGGCTGGCGCGCTCCTGGTTGATCTCGGTGAGCATCAGCGCCATCTGCGTTTCAACGCCCGGGAAGCCGCAATCGCATTCCCAGATGTTCGGTCGGGTTTTCTCGTCCGGTGCATGGGGAGCGTGATCGGTGGCGATCATGTCGATGGTGCCGTCGAGCAGCGCGTCCCATAGCGGCTGGTTGTGCCGCGCCTCGCGGATCGGCGGGTTGAGGCGCAGGATGCCACCCAGGTGATCGGTCAGGTCGGTGTTGAGCAGCACGTACTGCGGGCAGGTCTCGACCGTCACGTCGACGCCACGGCGCTTGGCGTCACGGATCACGAACAGCGAGTCGGCGGCGCTGTGGTGCGCGATATGCACCCGTGCGCCTGTCCATTCGGCCAAGGTCAGCACCCGGCCGATGGCTTCGATCTCGGCCACCACCGGGCGCGCCGCCAGGTGGGCATGGGCGTCGATCCGCCCTTGGGCCTGCATGCGTTTCTGCCGGCGCGCCAGGATCGACGAGTTCTCCGCATGCACCACGGTGCGGATGCTCAGCGGTGCGAGCTTCTCGAAGCCTTCGAGCAAGGCGCCGTCGGTGGGCGACGGCAGGTTGCCGAACGTGTTGCCGACGAAGGCCTTGAAGCTGGTCACGCCAGCGTCCAGCAATTCTTCCAGGTGGCCGACGGTGTCATCCCCCAGCAGGCCATGAATGCCGAAGTCTACATAGGACGACTCGGCGGCCTTCTGCTTGAGGCGCAGGGCTTCGAGGGTCGCGGTGGGCGGGTTGGTATTGGGCATCTCGAACACGGTGGTCACACCGCCACAGGCGGCGGCAGCGGAACCGGTCTTCCAGGTTTCCTTGTTCGGGTAGCCCGGATCGCGGAAATGCACATGGCTATCGATGGCGCCTGGCAGTAGGTACATGCCGTCGGCATCGAGCACTTCCTTGGCGGGCGGCATCTGGCTCTCGCGCCCTACTGCGACGATCAGTTCGCCATCGATGGCCACGCAGGCCTCAATGATCTGATCGGCGGAAACCACTTTTGCACCACGAATGACCAGGTCGACAATTTTCATTTCAATTCTCCTTAAAGCAGTGCCCATCCGCCGTCTACCGGCAGATCGACACCTGTGATTTGCCGGGAAACGTCACTGGCCAGGAACAGGCAGGCGTTGGCGATATCGCTGTCCAGGGACACGCGCTTGAGGGCGTAGTCGGCGGCATGCCGAGTGGCGGCTTCTTCAGGGCTGATGCCCAGTTTGCTGGCCATGTTGGCGCAGACCTTGTCGCGAAAGCGCGGGCCGTCGACCATGCCGGGGGCGACGCAATTGACATTGATGCCAAACTCGCCGACTTCCAGCGCAAAGCTTTTGGTGATGCCGCGCAGGCCCCACTTGGAGGCCGAATAGGCCATTCGACCAGCACGTCCGCGCATGCCGAAGGTGCCACCGACGTTGACGATCTTGCCGCTGCGCCGCTCGATCATTCCCGGCACCACGGCGCGCATGGTGTTGAACGAGCCGGTCATGTTGAGCTGCACTATCTCGTCGAATTCTTCCTGGGTGGTTTCCCAGCCGGTCTTGCCAATCGGCCCGGAGCCACCCGCCACGTTGACCAGCACATCCACTTGGCCGAATTCGGCCAATGCGGCGGCGGCGAGCGCCTGGGTCTGGGACGCCTGGGTCATGTCGCATTTCACCACGAGGGCCTCGGCGCCCAGGGCCCGTACTTCTTCGGCCACCGGTTCGATGGCGGCGGTATCGCGGCCGGCCAGCACCAGACGGGCGCCCTCGGCGGCGAACGCCAGGCTGACAGCGCGGCCCATGCCTTTGGCGGGGCCGGTGATGACGACGACTTTTCCATTCAATTGCAGATTCATGGCGATTCTCCTGAAGAGGTGTTAGAGCGCCGACAAGCGCGTGTCGCGCGGCGGGAGGAAGCTGCGGTCGAACACCGCGTCGGCTGAAGGCGTGGCCGGCAAGGCATTGGTGTCGACGACCACGGCGATGTTTTTGTCGAGGCGTTCTTCGTCCACGTCGCCCAGGCCGATGCGGGCGATCTCCGGGTGGCTCATGTCAGTGGCGATGGCGGTCTTGAGCTTGGCCAGTTCGACGTCGCGCTTGAGTAAAGGCTCGCGCTTCATCACCGCATCGACGCCTGCTTCGGGGTCGGCCACAACGTCCTTGATGGCCTTGTCCAGCGCCGTCAGGAAGCCGCGCACCGCATCCGGGTGGGCTTTGATGAACGGCTGCGAGAAGAAGATGGCGTTGGAGTACAGGTCCATGCCGTAATCGCCGTAGCGAATGAAGCGCAGCTGGGTGGCAGGGTCGATGCCCATGGCTTTGGCGCTGAAGGTGATGGTGGTCAGATAGCCGAACACGGCGTCGACCTGGCCGCGCATCAACAACTGCTCACGCAGGTTGGGCGCCATGTTGGTGAGCGTGACCTTGAGCGGGTCGATGCCGGTCTGTTTGGCCAGCGCCGGAAACAACTTCAGCGCTCCGTCCCCTGCCGGGGCGCCAACCGTTTTGCCTTCCAGGTCCTTGGGGGTCTTGATCGAGCTGTCTGCCTTGACCGCGATCACGAAGGGCGGGGTGTTATACATCATGAACACCGCCTTGGGCGCCTGGGCCGGCTCGCGGGCCACCATCTGGATCAGCGCGCTGGTGTCGCCCACTCCGGCGTCATAGGCGCCGGCAGCGACCTTGGGCACCGAGGCCGAAGAGCCTTCGCCCTGGTCGATGCTCACATCCAGACCCTCGGCCTTGAAGTAGCCTTTGTCCTGGGCAATGTAGTAGAACGCCTGCGGCCCTTCGTACTTCCAGGACATGACCAGCTTGATCGGCGTATCCGCCAATGCAGCGCCCGATACCATCAGCAGTGCTGCACCGAGGCCGAAAACAGCGCCTGCGGTCCGAATTCGGACCGAGAGCGACCTCCAGGCCCGGGGCCCGGAAAAGAACATAGTCATGGCGTTACTCCTGACGAGGTGTACCGAGTGCGTTGATAAGGGATTGCGCCGTGGCGACGAAACCGTGCAATTGCTCGACGATGAAGAGGATGGAGCGCGTGACGTAGGCCGGTGACGGCGTGCTGCAGGCGTCCTTGAGCAGGATGCAGTCGTAGCCCAGAAACGCCGCGTCCTGCAGCGTGGAGAACACACAGCGGTCGGTATTGATGCCGACAAAGAGCAGCGTGGTTATCCCGCGCATCCGCAGCACCGAATCCAGCTCGTTGTCCCAGAAGCCGCTGAGGCGATGCTTGTCGACGGACAGGTCGGCGGCCTCGACCTTGAGCTCGTCGATCACCTGGGCGCCCCACTCGCCGGTCACTACCGACAGGCCGCGGTCGATCGGCGAGCGCTCCGCGTAACCGACACCGGCTGCCGTGCGCTTGCCCTTGAAGTGAATGGTGGGGCTCAGGTTCATGCGGTCGGCGCGAATACCCCAATTCAGCCAGACCACCTGGCCGCCCGCTTCGCGCCAGCAGGGCAACAACTTCTTGAGCAGCGGGATGGGCTTGCGGGTAGCGCGCAGGCTGACGCCCTTCTGCGCGAACCAGCCGTGCTTGTGGCAGAAGTCGTTCTGCATATCCACGACCACCACAGCGCTGCGGGCCAAGTCGATTTGAAGGTTTTTTGGACTGGCGGCGAAGTGCAGAGGGCGAGGCGCCAATGGACGGCGTACCAGGCTCACCGCCGCGTCGCTCACCGACCAGGCATTGTGCTCGGCAGGGCCGAACCTTACGTCGGCGGCAGTGCAGTCGACGGGTGCAGGGATGAGGTCGATCGATTTGATATCCATGCCAGAACCAAAGCACTGCACATGCCAGTGTGGCGATTCGGATATCTGCCTTTTCACGTGGTTGCCGTTGCCGTTTCGGCAACGGTGGGTGTGTGCGCTCGTGATTACGGGGGGTGGCCGGAAACGAGGGCAAAGCCGCGTGCTGCCTGGCTGGCCTGCTCTGATGACATAGGGCAGGCGTCACCTGCGAGCAGCTGTGCCAGGCGACCACCCACTGTGCATGCGCTGCCGCTCCCCAGTGGTGCATTGGTGCGCGCAAATGGCGCGCGCTGCCCTTGCACGCAGCCGGTTGACGCTGCGCAAATGCCTGTGACAGGCTCGGCTATCGCTCACCATCACTGGGTCTGCCCTTGAACCATCTGCGCTTTCTGCACTACCTGGATGAAGTGGCCCGGGTCGGCTCGATCCGCCAGGCGGCCGAGCGTCTCCACGTCGCCCCGTCTGCGGTCAACCGGCGCATACAGGATCTGGAACAAGAACTGGGCACGGCGATCTTCGAGCGCCTGCCTCGCGGCATGCGTCTGACTGCGGCGGGCGAGCTGTTCGTTAGCTACATCCGCACCCGCGCGGCCGACCTGGCCCAGGTGCGTTCCAGGATCGAAGACCTGCAGGGCCTGCGCCGTGGTACGGTCAACATCGTGGTCAGTCAGGCGGTGGCGTCGGTGTTCCTGCCGAGGCACATTGCCCACTTCCGCACGCTGCACCCGATGGTCGAGTTTCACGTGCAGGTCGGTGGTCACCGCCAGGCACTGAATGCGCTGCGCAGCTTCGAAGCGGAATTGGCGCTCGTGTTCAACCTGGCGCCCGAAAACGATATCCAGGTGCTGGCGGAGCAGGAGCAACCGCTCTGCGTGATGATGCACCGCGACCATCCGCTGGCCGCAAAGGCCGGCAAGATCCGCCTGCGCGATTGCGCCGACTACCCGCTGGTGTTGCCATCGGACGAGATGGCCGGGCGGCAACTGCTCAATGATTTCCTGGTGCGCCGATCACTGAAACTGCGCCCTGCCATCGATAGCAACAGTTTCGATTTCATTCGCGGCTACCTGTACTACGAACAGGCCTTGTCGTTCCAAGTGGCGATCGGGGTCATGACCGACGGCGGCCAGTTGCTCAGCCGGGATATCGAAGACAGCGGCTTCCCCAAGGGCAAGCTCATATTGGCAGGGCTGCGCGGGCGGCAGCTGCCGGTGATCGTGTACGCCTTTGCGGAATACGTCTCCCAAGTTCTTGAAAGGGATGAGTGAGCGCCGAGGCTGAAGCCCACGCCAAGCTCTACCACGAAGCGGCGATCGCCCGCGAAGCCGCCGACGCTCAACCTCACGACTCCTGGCGAAGACGACTACGGCCATGTCGTCGTGCCGACCGCAAATATCACTGCGGTCCAGGCCGGCGCTATAACCGCTCTTCTCGCTCGCTGCTCCGAAAAAACGCGCGGCTGGTTCGTGGGTGAGTACGGATCCGTTGAATGCGTGCCCAAGGCGCGCCACGACATCCTCACCGCCCAATTGAACAAAGCGTTCAAGGCTGCGGAGGCCGCAAATGAAAATCGTAACTGACATCGAGCAAGGTACACCTGAGTGGCTGGCCTTGCGCCTCGGCATCGCGACAGCGCCTGAGCTGGACTGCCTGATGGTAAACGGCAAGGGAGAGGCCGGAGCGGGTGAAGACTTTCTACGAAATCCTTGATGAGCGCATGAATCGCGTACTGGGGATTGCAGCATGATCAGCAACGAGAAAATCGCGGCCCTTGCCGAAGAGCAAGCCCGCATCGACGTAGCGCGCGTGGCATTCCTCGCTCGGGGCGGCCGGATTCAGGTTCTGGCCTCCTACGAGTTCAAGCCCTAGCCACCCCGCAAGGCCTGGGTAGACCCTCAAACGGTCCTCAAGCGCCGCAAGCCACCGCCCTCCCGCAGCGATCGCATCGCGCTCCGCCAACTGGCGGCCCAGCTATGAGCAAGGTCCGCAAAGCCTGCAACCGGCGCGTCCAGATCGACCGCGCCCGCCGCGCCTTGGTACGAACCAAACATGCCGCAATAGCCAACGTCGAGCCGGGCGACATCCAGGTCATGGTCAACTGGAAGACCTGCAAGCAGATCTGCAGTCTGCCTGTAGCCAATGCCCTTTGCGATATCGCCCACCGCTGGACGGTTTACATCGCAGTGTTCTGCCAGGACCCCACCGGCGCCCAGTACAGCAAGGCAACGGAGTTCACCACGGCGGGCATGCACCTGGTGGCGAACCTTGAGCCGCTGATGATCGAGAAGCATGGCGAGGTCTGCGCATCGGCGAACCAGAAGCATGTGATCGGGAGCGGCTGGATTGCTGTTCCCGACCAGGTAAGCCTCACCGGGGCCCAGGCCAATGCTGTGTTCACCGCCATGGGCGTCTGGCAGCGAGCCCGCGCAGCATGAGGCGCATCAGCACCATGGCCAACGCCCGGCGCCGCGCCCACAACTTCAACCTCCCACCGAGTGGCATTCAACATGACCCCACTATGGCGTTACCTAACCCAAGCCGCAGGAATGACGGCCCAGAAGCTGGCGGATGCGGCCGGCATGACGATCCAACAGGCCCGCGCAGACCTGGCCGATCTTGAAGCCCAGGGCAAGGCCTGCCGCGAGCGCGGCGCCGTGGGCAAGCCGCACTTGTGGTGGCGCGCTGGAAGTCGGCCGCTGGATGGTCTGGACGTGCTGGTACACATGGCGCCGGCCGCGCACCTCCACCCTTCCGCCGGCGTGTTACGCGAGATGCTGGCCAGTTCTGGCAACCGCGCCAAGGACGCAGGTGTGAAGAAGATCGGGGCCATGGCCGCAATGTCTAAGGCGCCGCATCAGATCGTATGGCAGGCGCTGGACAACTACATGCCCGAGGAACAAGCGCAGGAGGCGGCGTGATGGCGATGGATCAGAAGCAGCGCGATGTACGCCGGCACGAAAAGGCGGCCAGGCTGCAGGAAGAGGATCTACGACTGAAGGTCCGGCCCGGTACGAAGCAGGCGCTGGCCGAGCTGATGCAGTGGGCAGGCATCGAGGAACAGGGCGAGGCGCTGACACTGATGATTCATCGGCTGCATGAATTAGGGCCTGATCGAGCACTGCCGCTGCTGGAAGTGCCGCGCCACGAATACCGACCTTCGCGGATTGTGGCGCTGGCTTTCGAGCGCAAGAGCATGCTCATGATTCAGCAGGATCCGGGGGATGAGGTACTTACGCCGCAGCTTCACGCCCCAATACACGGTGTGCAATCGCGATGACCAGACGGTAGCTAAAATATGAATCATCCCAGTTCAGCAGCGGCTCCTCGTTAACATCGTGGATCGACCCGCTTGGCGATACCAAAAACCTCGACACCTCTGTTTTTTCATCGCTGGTTAGATGGTCTATAAAGACAATCACCTCAGCGTAATTTTCCCGCAGTGTAAGGCGAGGAACGATATGGATAGTGAATCTTCGACCGATGAAATTGCCGACTACCGTTCGCTTGTCATTAATGATGTCGAAGGATGCCCGGTCAAGCAAGATGTCATCGCTCGCAAGCTCTTTCCAATGATTTACATTTTGTAGGAAGTGGTCTCTGGCTACGCTGAACCCTTTCGAAGCTCGAATAATCTCGCGCTCAAAGTTTTGCTGGTTATAGTCAAAATCTGATTTATCCATCTGCTTTCTCCTTGACCCGGCCTCATGCCGGCCACCATCTATACCCCAAACCGACCCCTATTTGCCACTCACCGAGATATCGGAGAGCTAGGCTTGCAAAGCAGACCCCATGGAAGATTATATCCAACAAGTTCTTTGCCTATGGGTGGCAAAGTGCCTTATCTGCTATTGTTTCAGACTTCAACCAAATATCACAACAGCCAAAGCTATTTAACTTCAAAGTACGAGTTACCGCCCTTTCTGTTAGTCAGCAACCTAACTTCAAAATCAAACAGCGCTTCTAAAAACTGAACATCAGCCAGCTCCAAGCTTTTGTTGGACACCACCTTGAAAGCTAGCTCGACACTGTCAGATTTAATAATCGAGACACTAGTCACCCCTGGAAGCGTTCCAAGATAGTCCGAAACCTCATTGTAGTTTTCGATATTTTTAGAACAGCGAACTATATAGGATAAATTGCCACTGGAACGAATGCTCACACCAACTGGAGGCGGCGGTGGAAGAACGCCTCTGAGCTTCACCTCACTAATAAACGACTCAATATAATCTAGCTTTTTGATAAGGAATGTTTGCGCATCGTCTGGTTCAACCGACTCCCTCAGGACTCTACTCTGAGTAACCCGATATACTGGGTTATCTGGTTCTCCCAAGAGCAAAGCAGCATTGATTGCGGTTTCTAACCTAGGAGCCAAATCCACTACTCCGTGCATGTCATTTTGAAAAAAGACCGTTCGCTCGTCAGATATATCAAAAGGTAAACGAGTACCCACCTCAGCCAAAACCACTATGGGTAATCCAACGCAGTGTCGTACAGCAAGCTCGTACATTACATTTGGATTTAACTCACTGAGATTTGCGATTACCAACTCATCATAAATAACATGCTCAACCACCTGACGAGTTATTGACCCCGGACTTGCTATTTCATGAGCCACGAAGGTTTGAAACCCCAGCTTATCTAATACAGGCCGCATGACTGCATTAATCAACCCGTCTGCAGCCCTTCGGGTTGAGGATGCGTCAGCCCCTATCGGAGTCACGATAAAACATTTCTTTTGCTGTCCTAAATCTTCAACTCCGCTATCAGTTTTGGTTTCCTGTGCATCACCTTTCTTGCTCATTGGCTACTCCCCTTCCTAAACCAACTTAAAGATTTATGCCCTGAATGAGAATGACTGAATTTTAAAAAAATTGCTACTGAACTGTCGTATGCAAGCCGCCCTCCCCACTACCATACCAGTGAGTCACCACAATGTCCGCACGTCAAAAGAACATCCTTCTCAACTTCAAAACTCAGTATGGCCTTGGCTTCAATCCGCAAGACGATGAGATCGTGGTGGACTTCTTCTGCGGTGGCGGCGGCGCCGGTACCGGGCTGGAAATGGGCCTGGGTCGAGCAGTGACGGTAGCCAAGAACCACAACCCTGCGGCGATCAGCATGCACACCGCCAACCACCCAGCGGCCAGGCACTACACCACCGACGTATTCGAGGGCGATCCGGACGAGGAATGCGGCGGCCGCGCGGTCGGCTGGTTCCACATGAGCCCGGATTGCACGCATCACAGCCAAGCCGCTGGCGGCCAGCCGCGCAAGCGTGAGATCCGCAACCTGTCATGGATTGGCCTGAAATGGGCCGGTAAGAAGCGGCCCCGGGTCATCAGCTTGGAGAACGTGAAGCAGATCCTGCAGTGGGGCCCGCTGATCGCCAAGCACGACAAGGTCACCGGACGGGTGATGAAGCTGGGCGGCCAGGTCGCCGCGCCGGGCGAAGTGGTTCCTGTGCACCAGCAGTTCCTGGTGCCTGACCCAAAGCGCCGCGGCACCACTTGGCGCCGGTTCGTGGCGCTGCTGGAAGGCATGGGCTATGCGGTCGAGTGGCGGGTGATCAAAGCCTGCGACTTCGGCGCGCCCACCAGCCGCGAGCGGCTGTTCATGATCGCCCGGTGCGATGGCCAGCCCATTGTGTGGCCAGAGCCAACGCACGCTCGCAAGCCCGCCAAGGGCCAACAGACGTGGCGCACAGCCGCCGACTGCATCGACTGGTCGGTGCCGAGCAAAAGCATCTTCGGCCGCAAGAAGGACCTGGCCCCGGCCACGCTTCGCCGGGTTGCCAAGGGCATGAAGAAGTTCGTGATCGACAGCGCCGACCCTTTCATCGTGCCGATCGCGAACTGGTCCGGAGAACTGGCGCAGTCTGCTCATGAACCGCTGCGTACGGTGACGTCGTGGCCACGTGGCGGATCATTCGCCATGGCCAGCCCGATCATCGCGCCAGCCACGCATCAGGGTAGCGACCGGGTCAACGATCCAGGCCAGCCGCTGCCAACTGTGACATGCGCCAACCGGGGCGAACTGACATTGATCAGCCCCGTCATGGTCACCGCAGCACATGGTGAAGGCAAGCCGGGCGGCGTTCAGCGATGGGGCCAGGGGACCAAGGACGCTGCGGAACCTCTCGGTACCGTCACTGCATCCGGTGGCCATGCAATTGCCGCGGCCCACCTGGTGAAGTTCCGGTTCGATGATGCGGGCAAAGCGCTCGATGAGCCTCTGCCAACCATCACCAGCGGCGGCAACTACCAGCGCCCGGCCGGTGCCGCGCATGCCATGGGCGTGTGCACGGCATTCATGGCCCAAATGAACGGCGGATTCAACACCACCGACGCCAAGCCCATGGAAGAGCCCATGACCACGGTCACCAATACCGGAAGCCAGCAGCAGCTGGTCACCGCCAACCTGGTGCACCTGCGCGGTAATTGCGATGCGCGAGACGCCGCCGACCCCGCTGCACACGATCAGCGCCGGCGGCACCCACCACGGCTTGGTCACCGCCTTCATGGAGCGCCAGTTCGGCGCCAGCGTTGGCCAGGCTATCGACGAACCTGCACCGACAATCACGGCCGGTGGTGGGGGCAAGAGCTCGCTGGTGGAGCTGAAGCTGTCGCCCGAGCATGAAGAAGGCGCGCTACGCGTTGCGGCGTTCCTGATCAGCTACTACGGCACGGAGAACGTCAGCGGCTGCAGCAACCCGGCGCCAACGATCACGACCAAGGATCGGCTGGCGCTTGTGACCGTCATGGTCAAAGGCACCCCTTATGTGATCGTCGACATCTGCCTGCGCATGCTGCAGCCGCATGAGCTGTACCGCGCCCAGGGATTCCCGGCTGACTACATCATCGACAAGGGCGCAGACGGCCGGAAGTTCACGAAGACCGAACAGGTGCATATGTGCGGCAACAGCGTGAGCCCTCCGCCGATGGCGGCGCTGGCCCGCGCGAATGATCCATGGCGCGCCGCGGCGCGTGAGGCGGTGGCAGCGTGACCGCCCTGCGCCGCACCACCACAACACGCGCCATGCCTATGCCCTGCCTCGAACTGAACGGGGTATGCGACGAATGCGGCCAATACCGCGCCCACGGAAACCACCGCTCCTGCTCCAAGAAGCGCCAGCAGTGGTATGCACAAGCGAGGAAAAAATGAGCCTACTAGCCGCTCAATGCATCATCGTGTGGCTCTGCCTGCAACTTCCTCTGGGCATGATCCTCGGGCACTTCATCAAAAACGCCAACGCCCAGGTTCGATAAGCCCCCGCCCGCTCAGAAATAAGCCGACAAAAACTTTATGTTTATTACAGCAATAGCGATCGCAGTGACCAAGCCAGGGAAGCGCATCAAGCCAAACATCAAATAGAGAAAAGGACTGTTTAAACCAATCATCAAGGTGGCGAGCACAGCTATCTTAGGTGCTTCAACATCAAATACAGTCCAGATCAAGATCGCGATCCATATCACCCAGAAGGCGTACATCGTCACACCGTCGACACGGTAAAAAGCCCGCTTGAATGTATGTCCAACAGTATCCGTTCCATTAAGCATCCGCGTTTCCTTGCAAAGTCAATTGCCCGAGCGTAACCGACTCGGTACGACAAACTCTACTCCCTCTCTTAAAGTCAGCCGCTGTAGCGGTGTGGCGGAGCTATGTCCATGGAAAATCAAATCAAGGAACGCCCGATCCTGTTCTCGGCGCCGATGGTGCGCGCCATCCAGGAAGGCAGAAAGACGGTCACACGCCGGGCGCTGAATGCGCAAGCGTTGAAGAACATCGGCTACGGAATTCAGCTTGGAGAGTGTCACGAACTGCCCAGCGAAGGCCCACTGCATCCGAACAGCATCGGGTACTACACGGACTTCTGCCCCTTCGGCCAGCCAGGCGACAGGCTTTGGGTGCGCGAGACTTGGGGCGTGATCAGCCATGACTTCGATGAACAGGGCAACATGATCGACTGGAAGCCAGATCGCCCGGCCACGGCAATCCGCGAGCTGCCCTTCGGGCGCGGCTACTACTCTGGGCACGTTATCTACCGCGCCGACGGCGAAGCCGAATGGGCTGGCGATGATGACGGAGGTGGAGATACTCGCTCGGCCTGGCATCCCAGCATCCACATGCCGCGCGCCGCCTCCCGCATCCTCCTGGAGATCACCGACGTGCGCGTGGAGCGGCTACAGGCCATCAGCGATAAGCAGGCCCTAGCCGAAGGTGTGAGGCTCTACGCCGATCATGCAGCGCTCGGCGACTGGTACCACGTCGAAGGAAAGGAGACCTACAGCGCTGATCCCCGCAAATCTTTCGAGCTGTTGTGGTCGTCAATCAACGGTCCGACTGCCTGGGATGCCAACCCGTGGGTGTGGGCAGTCGAGTTCAAGCGGGTGACCTCATGACCAGCTGCGAACGCCTCGAAGCGACCATCGCCAAAGCCACCGAATAACCCCTTCTGCCGCCAAACGCGGCACGGAGCACCACATGGCAAACCTCACTGCGGCGAAGGCTACGGCCATCGCGCCCAGGTTCATCCGCTTTGGCGATGCGCCTGGCTACCTCGGCATGTGCCGGGACGAATTCAACAAGACCGTTCGCCCATTCGTGCGCGAATTTCCCATCGGCAAACAAGGCGTGGCTTTCTGCCGACTTGAGCTGGACGAGTGGGCAGATTCCTACATCCAAGCCAAGTCGATTGAAAAAGCCGCCAATCAGGACAATAATCGGCCCCGCAGCGGGCGCCAAGGAGTGAACACATGGCGCGAAAAGCGATTACCGGTCTCTACGAAAAAGGTGGTGTCTGGCAAATCGACAAGGTCTACCGGGGAGAGCGCATTCGAGAAAGCACTGGAACTGGTGACCGGGAAGAGGCAGAGCAATACTTGATCCACATGCTGGAGCGGTTGAGGCAGGAAAAGGTTTACGGGGTGCGGAAGGTCCGCACCTGGGAAGAGGCGGCAACCCGCTACCTCATAGAGTCCAAGGATCAGCCCTCCATTCATCTGACGGCGCTGTGCATGAAGCAGCTTCACCCATTCTTGGGGCATTTGCCGCTCACACACATCGACGACCAGGCGCTGGAGCCTTTTATCAAGGACAGGCTGACGACGAAGGTTCTGGAATGCGGCAAGGTCGAGAAAGCTGTAACCAACCGCACTATTAATATCGCTATCGAGCGAGCGGTACGGGTTCTGACGCTGTGCGCGCGCAGGTGGCGGGACGACGACCGCCGGCCGTGGTTGGATAGCGTGCCGATGCTGAAGAAGCTCGAAGAGAAGAAATCGAGTCGCAAGCCCTACCCTATGTCCTGGGAGGAGCAGTCGATTCTGTTTGGGGAGCTGCCTGGACACCTGCAGACCATGGCCCTGTTCAAAGTGAACACGGGATGTCGCGAGCAGGAGGTGTGCAAGCTGAGGTGGGATTGGGAGATTGCGGTGCCGGAACTGGGTACCAGTGTTTTCCTGATACCTGCTGACTTCGGCGGGAGGCACGCCCGCTCGGGCGTAAAGAACGGCGACGAGCGCCTGGTGGTGTTGAATAGCGTGGCCAAGTCGATCATTGAAAAGCAGCGCGGCACCAGTCGAGAGTGGGTATTCCCCTACAACGGGACCGCAATGCACAGGATGAACGACTCAGCTTGGAAAAAAGCTCGGGTGAGAGCGGCGAAACTCTGGCAGGAGGAAAACCTTCGCCCCGCTCACCCTGGATATGCCTCGATCAGGATCCACGATCTCAAGCACACCTTCGGTCGCAGACTTCGCGCCGCGGGCGTGACGGAAGAGGATCGAAAGTCATTGCTCGGGCACAAGAACGGCAGCATCACCAGCCACTACTCCGGGGCGGAACTAGGAAAGCTGATTGAAGCTGCGAACATGGTATCAACAACCGACTCGCGCGGGCCGGTCTTGACGATCTTGAAGAGGAAAATCGGATGATGTCCCGAAAAAGTCCCCACGCATGAAAAAGCCCAACCTGTGAAGATTGGGCTAAGTCATTGAAATAAATGGTCGGGACGGAGTGATTCGAACACTCGACCCCTTGCACCCCATGCAAGTGCGCTACCGGGCTGCGCTACGCCCCGACCGAGCGTAAAGCTGTTCCAGAACCTCTGAGAACGTCGAGAAATATACCTTAAGCATTTGAATTATGGAAGTATTTTTTTCCAAAAATTCACTTCTTCAGGACACTCAACACATCTTCGAGCTCGGAGATCGTCTGGCGAATCAATTGCTTGTACTGCGTGGTGTCATCCTTGGCTTCGTCACCGGACAGACGCAGACGCGCGCCGCCGATGGTGAAACCCTGGTCATACAGCAGCGCGCGGATCTGGCGGATCATCAGCACGTCCTGGCGCTGGTAATACCGACGGTTTCCGCGACGCTTCACGGGGTTGAGCTGAGGAAATTCCTGCTCCCAGTACCGCAGCACGTGAGGCTTGACGGCACACAAGTCGCTGACTTCACCGATGGTGAAGTAGCGCTTGCCGGGAATGGGCGGAAGTTCGTCGTTATGACTTGGTTCCAGCATAGGCCTCAACTCGGGCTTTCAGTTTCTGCCCTGGACGAAAGGTGACCACGCGGCGAGCCGTGATCGGGATTTCTTCACCGGTTTTCGGATTGCGGCCAGGCCGCTGGCGTTTGTCCCGAAGGTCGAAATTGCCGAAACCCGACAATTTGACCTGCTCGTTGTCTTCAAGAGCGTGCCTGATTTCTTCGAAGAACAGCTCGACCAATTCCTTGGCCTCTCGCTTGTTCAGGCCCAACTCTTCATAAAGACGTTCCGCCATTTCAGCTTTCGTCAAAGCCCCCATGCGCTACTTCCTTAACGTGGCGTTCAACCTTTGTTCGAGCGAGGTGAGGATGGCTTGTGTCGTGGTATTCACCTCATCGTCGTTAAGAGTGCGCGATGGATGCTGCCAGGTCAAGCCAACAGCGAGGCTTTTTCTATGAGGATCAATGCCTTTACCCTGGTAGACGTCAAACAACCTGAGGTCGGTGAGCCATTCCCCGGCGTTCTCGCGAATGACCTCCATGACTGCACTGGCAGCCACATCACGATCGGCCAGCAATGCCAGGTCACGACGCACTTCAGGGAAGCGCGACAACTCCTGGAATTTCGGCAGGCGACCTTCGGAGACTTCGGCAAGCACCAGCTCGAACACGAAGACCGCGCGGTCCAGACCCAACGACTTCACCAGCTCCGGATGCAAGGCACCCAGGTAGCCTACTTCCTGACCATCGCGTTCGATACGGGCGGTCTGGCCTGGATGCAGCGCCGGGTGCTGACCCGGAACGAAGGTGAAGGCGTCCAGCGCACCGGCGAAGCCCAGCACGGCTTCCACATCAGCCTTGACGTCGAAGAAGTCCACGGTTTCGCGGCCCTGGGCCCAGCCTTCCGGCAGGCGACTGCCGCAGACGACGCCAGCCAGCATGGGCTCCTGCTTCAACCCGTCCAGTTGACCGACGAAGCGCAGGCCGCTTTCGAACAGGCGCACGCGGTCCTGCTGGCGATTGAGGTTGTGCTGCAGGGCCTTGACCAGACCTGGCCACAAGGACGAGCGCATCGCCGCCATGTCGGTCGAGATCGGGTTGGCCAGCAACAGCGGCTCGACGCCAGGGCTGAACAGCTCGAACAGCTTGGGATCGATGAAACTGTAGGTGATCGCTTCCTGATAGCCACGGGCGACCAGCAGGCGACGCAGGGCTGGCAGGTCGGAGCGAGCTTCAGGGCTGGCCTGCGGCGCCAGACGCGCCTGTGGGTAGCGTACCGGCAGACGGTTGTAACCGTAGAGCCGAGCCAGCTCCTCGATCAGATCGACTTCCAGGCTGATGTCGAAGCGATGACTCGGCACTTCCACCGACCACTGCCCTTCCCCACTGGCCTCGACGCCCAGACCCAAACCGGTCAGCAGCGCTTCGATCTCGCTGCTGCCCAGCTCCAGCCCCAGCATCTGGCTGACCCGCTCGGCACGCAAGGTGATCGGTGCGATCTGCGGCAAGTGCTCCGCACTGACGCTTTCGATGATCGGGCCCGGTTCGCCGCCGGCGATGTCCAGCAGCAACGCGGTCGCGCGCTCCATGGCTTCACGGGCGAGGTTCGAATCGACACCGCGTTCGAAGCGATGGGAAGCGTCGGTGTGCAGCCCATACGAACGTGCCTTGCCTGCCACCGAGATCGGTTCGAAGAACGCGGCCTCGAGAAACACATCGCGGGTCTTGGCGGTCACGCCGCTGTTCTCGCCGCCCATGACGCCAGCGATGCCCAGCAGACGAGCATGGTCGGCAATGACCAGGGTATCGCTGCGCAGAGCGACTTCCTGACCGTCGAGCAGGGTGATCTTCTCGCCCTCCTCGGCCATGCGTACCCGGATGCCGCCGTCGATTTCGGCCAGGTCGTAAGCATGCATCGGCTGGCCCAGCTCGATCATCACGTAGTTGGTGATGTCCACCGCGGCATCGATGCTGCGCACTTCGCTGCGACGCAGACGCTCGACCATCCACAGCGGAGTGGCCCTGGACAGATCGACATTGCGCACTACACGGCCGAGAAAACGCGGGCAAGCTGCCGGCGCAAGCACTTCCACCGGACGCACATCGTCGTTGACCGGAGCGACGGCGGCGATGACCGGGCGAGTGACCGGCGCGGCATACAGCGCACCCACTTCACGGGCCAGACCTGCCAGGGACAGGCAGTCACCCCGGTTGGGGGTCAGGTCGACCTCGATGCTGGCATCGTCCAGCCCCAGATACACCCGAAAGTCTTCGCCGGTCGGCGCATCGGCTGGCAGCTCCATCAAGCCGTCATTACCTTCGCCAACCTGCAGCTCGGACTGCGAGCACAGCATGCCGTTGGACTCGACGCCGCGCAGCTTGGCTTTCTTGATCTTGAAGTCACCGGGCAGTTGCGCACCGATCTTGGCGAATGGAATCTTCAGGCCGGGGCGCACGTTCGGCGCACCACAGACCACCTGAAATGTTTCATTGCCATCGCTGACTTGGCACACGCGCAGCTTGTCGGCGTCCGGGTGCTGCTCGGTGGCCAGCACCTCGCCCACCACCACACCGCTGAACTCGCCTGCGGCCAGGGTTACGCTGTCCACTTCCAGACCTGCCATCGACAGACGCGCAACCAGCTCGTCTCGCGAAGCCTGCGGGCTTACCCAGCCACGCAGCCATTGTTCACTGAATTTCATCCTGCTCTCCTGAAAGATTCGTTACGGCTAGCGAAATTGCGCGAGGAACCGCAAGTCGTTGTCGAAGAACAGGCGCAAATCATTGACGCCGTAACGCAGCATGGCGAGACGCTCCGCACCCATGCCGAAAGCAAAACCCTGGAACTCTTCGGGGTCGATACCCGACATGCGCAGCACGTTGGGGTGCACCATGCCGCAGCCCAGCACTTCCAGCCAACCGGTCTGCTTGCAGACCCGGCAGCCCTTGCCGCTGCACATCACGCATTGAATATCGACTTCAGCCGAAGGTTCGGTGAAGGGGAAGAACGAGGGACGGAAACGAACCGCCAGCTCTTTTTCGAAGAACACCCGCAGGAATTCCTCGATGGTGCCTTTCAAGTCCGCGAAGTTGATGTCGCGGTCGATCAGCAACCCCTCGACCTGATGGAACATCGGCGAGTGGGTGATATCCGAGTCGCAACGATAGACCCGGCCCGGGCAGACGACCCGAATCGGCGGCTGTTGCGACTCCATGGTCCGCGCCTGCACCGGAGAGGTGTGGGTACGCAGCAACATGTTGGCATTGAAATAGAAGGTGTCATGCATCGCACGGGCCGGGTGATGGCCTGGGATGTTGAGCGCTTCGAAGTTGTGATAGTCGTCTTCCACCTCGGGACCTTCGGCAATGCCGTAGCCGATATGGGTGAAAAACTGCTCGATCCGCTCCAGCGTCCGGGTGACCGGATGCAGGCCGCCAGTTGTCTGGCCACGGCCAGGCAAGGTCACGTCGATCTGCTCGGCAGCGAGCTTGGCGCTCAGCTCGGCTTCTTCGAAAGCCGCCTTGCGCGCATTGAGGACATCTGTGACACGCTCCTTGGCTTCGTTGATCAGCGCACCCACTTTAGGACGCTCATCGGCAGGCAGGTTGCCCAGGGTCTTCATCACCTGAGTCAGTTCGCCTTTCTTGCCAAGGAATTGAACCCGGATCTGCTCCAGGGCATTGATGTCTTCAGCGTGTTGCACGGCCTCCAAAGCTTGAGAGACCAGCGCATCCAGGTTTTCCATGTACAGACTCCAGATACGAAATAGGGGAAGAGCTTGAAGGCTCTTCCCCTATTCATGACGTTTAACACCCCGACCCGCCGACGGCGGGCCAAGGTGATTGTCGGGGTACTTAGGCCAGCGAGGCTTTAGCTTTCTCGACAATCGCAGCAAACGCCGCTTTTTCGTTCACTGCCAGATCAGCCAGAACCTTGCGGTCGATCTCGATGGACGCTTTTTTCAGGCCGGCAATGAAACGGCTGTAGGACAGACCGTTGACACGAGCACCAGCATTGATACGAGCGATCCACAGGGCGCGGAACTGACGTTTTTTCTGACGACGGTCGCGGTAGGCGTATTGGCCTGCCTTGATGACCGCTTGCTTGGCAACACGGAATACGCGCGAACGAGCGCCGTAGTAGCCTTTAGCCAGTTTCAGAATTTTCTTGTGACGCTTACGGGCAATGACGCCACGCTTAACACGAGCCATGAGTTAGTCCTCTATCTTTGACCGAAATTAACGAAGGCGCAGCATGCGCTCGACTTTTGCCACGTCAGACGGGTGCAGCAAGCTGCTACCGCGCAATTGACGCTTACGCTTGGTCGACATTTTGGTCAGGATGTGGCTCTTGAAAGCGTGCTTGTGCTTGATGCCGTTGGCGGTTTTCAAAAACCGCTTCGCTGCACCACTCTTGGTTTTCATCTTTGGCATGTTCGGGTACTCCACATTCAATTGATAAACATAACCGCAAGGCCTGCCGTGCCCTGGTGGTTACTTCTTTTTCTTGGGGGCGATGACCATGATCAGCTGGCGTCCTTCCATCTTCGGATGCTGTTCAACGGAGCCGTATTCGAGCAGGTCACCTTCGACCCGCTTCAACAGCTCCATGCCCAGCTCCTGATGCGCCATCTCACGGCCGCGGAATCGCAAGGATACCTTGGCCCTGTCCCCATCACTCAGGAAACGTACCAGGTTGCGGAGTTTTACCTGGTAATCCCCTTCTTCCGTCCCTGGACGAAACTTGATTTCTTTTACCTGAACCTGTTTCTGGTTCTTCTTCGCCGCGGCAACCTGCTTCTTCTTCTCGAAGATCGATTTGCCGTAGTCCATCACCCGGCATACGGGCGGGATGGCATCGGCGGAGATTTCCACCAGGTCCAGCTTCGCTTCTTCAGCGATACGAAGCGCTTCATCGATAGAGACGATGCCAATCTGCTCGCCGTCAGCGCCAATTAACCGAACCTCGCGTGCCGAGATATTCTCGTTGATCGGGGCTTTCGGTGCAGCTCGTTTATCTTGTCTCATTTCACGCTTAATAATAATTACTCCGAATCTGGGCGACCACGCCGGGATACCGCTTGTGCCAGGTACTCGGTGAATTGGGCGATGGGCATGGAGCCCAGGTCAGCACCTTCACGGGTACGCACAGCGACAGTTTGCGTTTCAACTTCCTTGTCCCCGATGACCAGGAGATAAGGAACCTTGAGCAAAGTATGCTCACGGATTTTAAAGCCGATCTTTTCATTTCTCAAGTCGGACTTGGCACGAAACCCGCTTTCCGTCAGATTTTTTTCGACGAGCTGCACGAAATCCGCTTGTTTATCAGTGATATTCATCACCACGGCCTGCACGGGCGCCAGCCAGGCCGGGAATGCGCCTTCGTAGTGCTCGATCAGGATACCGACGAATCGCTCGAACGAACCCAGGATCGCGCGGTGCAGCATCACGGGATGCTTGCGCCCGTTGTCTTCGGTGACGTATTCGGCACTCAGACGGATCGGCAGGTTGAAATCGAGCTGCAGTGTACCGCATTGCCAGACGCGACCCAGACAATCCTTCAGCGAAAACTCGATCTTGGGACCGTAGAAGGCGCCCTCGCCCGGCTGCAGGTCGTAAGGCAGGCCAGCGGCATCAAGCGCTGCGGCCAGGGCCGACTCGGCACGATCCCACAGTTCGTCGGAGCCGACTCGCTTCTCGGGACGCGTGGACAGCTTGAGCTGGATGTCCTTGAAGCCGAAATCGGCATAGACGTCCATGGTCAGCTTGATGAAAGCAGCCGATTCGGACTGCATCTGCTCTTCGGTACAGAAGATGTGCGCGTCGTCCTGAACGAAGCCGCGCACACGCATGATGCCGTGCAGCGCGCCGGAAGGTTCGTTGCGGTGGCAGGCGCCGAACTCGGCCAGGCGCAGCGGCAGCTCGCGGTAGCTTTTCAGGCCCTGGTTGAACACCTGCACGTGGCAGGGGCAGTTCATCGGCTTGATGGCGTAGTCGCGATTTTCCGACTCGGTGGTGAACATGTTCTCGGCGTAGTTGGCCCAGTGCCCGGATTTCTCCCACAGGCTGCGATCGACCACCTGCGGCGTCTTGATTTCCAGGTAGCCGTTCTCGCGCTGGATCTTGCGCATGTACTGTTCAAGCACCTGGTAGACGGTCCAGCCGTTGGGGTGCCAGAAGACCATGCCCGGCGCTTCTTCCTGAAGATGGAACAGGCCCAGGCGCTTGCCGATCTTGCGGTGATCGCGCTTCTCGGCTTCCTCGATACGCTTGACGTAGGCGGCCAGCTGCTTCTTGTCCGCCCAGGCAGTGCCGTACACGCGCTGCAACTGCTCGTTCTTGGCATCGCCGCGCCAGTAGGCACCGGACAGTTTGGTCAGCTTGAAGGACTTGAGAAAACGGGTGTTCGGCACGTGCGGACCGCGGCACATGTCGACGTATTCTTCGTGATAGTACAGGCCCATGGCCTGTTCATCCGGCATGTCTTCGACCAGACGCAGCTTGTAGTCTTCGCCGCGAGCGGTGAACACGTCGATGACTTCGGCACGCGGCGTGACTTTCTTGATCACGTCGTACTCGGTGTCGATCAACTGCTGCATGCGCTGCTCGATCGCCGCCATGTCGTCCGGTGTGAAAGGCCGCTCGTAAGCGATGTCGTAATAGAAGCCTTCTTCGATGACCGGGCCGATCACCATCCGCGCGGTGGGATACAGCTGCTTGACGGCATGACCGACCAAGTGGGCGCAGGAGTGACGGATGATTTCCAGCCCCTCTTCGTCCTTGGGCGTGATGATCTGCAAGGTGGCGTCGGCGGTGATCAGGTCACAGGCGTCGACCAGCTGGCCATTGACCTTGCCGGCCACGGTGGCCTTGGCCAGGCCGGCGCCGATGGAGGCGGCTACCTCGGCAACGGAAACCGGGTGATCGAACGAACGCTGACTGCCGTCGGGAAGAGTGATGGTGGGCATGGCGCCTCCTCTCCTAGTGGTGACCCCTACCAAAGGTCACATGGGTTGGGATGAGCCAGTACGCGATTCGCCCGGTATGCCCGCCTTACGTTGGCAGGAGCCTTGCGGCCGACCGGAATACGAACCAGAGTGACTGGAGCAATCGAAAAAGGTGAATCCCGCGCTTCGCGCTGCCGAACAAGGCAGTGCCGAGCGCAAGGCCGAACATCCTAGCACACAAGGTGCGTCGAATTGGTGCGTCATGCGTGCGATGTGGCAACTCAGCGGGTGGCTGAACTTGCGGCCCGTTCCACCCCTCAGATGTGGTGAGTCCAAACCGCCTGAAAACAAGGAGCTATTCATTATGGGTCTCAAACGACTTCTTCCCCTGAGTGCCTGCCTGGCCCTGATGCTTCCATTCGCGGCCCAGGCTGCCGCGCTGTCCGCCGACGCCAAGGCCGAATACACCGCTCAATGTCAGGCTGCAGCCGTGCAGCAAGGCGTCGATGCTGCCAAAGCACAGGCACACTGCAGCTGTGGTGCAAAAGTGATCGAGGACAAATTCACCCAAGCCGAGATCGACCAGTTGACCAACAAGCAGGTCGAACCACCGATGGCGCTACGCCAGAAGTTGATGAAGGAAGTGCTGGTTTGCAAAAACCAGTAACCTCGACAGCCCACCTGAAGAGCACTTCGGGCGTTCTTCAGGCCTGATAACAGCAGACGATCGATTTATTTGCGACGGAATGCGGTTTTTTTTAAAAGAATTTTCAGGTGCAAACCCTAACAAAATAAGGGGTTTAGCCGCTTCGGACAGGTCAAAAGGCGACAACCTTGGCTTCCTGCCCCAATCAAAGGGGGTTCACAGTCCAGCTTTTGGACTATGATAGGGACCGTGTGCCCAGTTGGCCTGAGCAGCACAGCACTACTGAATATTATGTTTCTTGGAGATTCACCATGTCTAATCGCCAGTCCGGCACCGTAAAATGGTTCAACGATGAGAAAGGCTTCGGCTTCATCACTCCTCAAGGTGGCGGTGACGACCTGTTCGTACACTTCAAAGCTATCGAATCCGACGGTTTCAAAAGCCTGAAAGAAGGCCAGACCGTTTCGTTCGTGGCTGAGAAAGGCCAAAAGGGCATGCAAGCTGCTCAAGTTCGCCCAGAGTAATCTCGGCAGCTGAAAAAACCCGTCCATGTGACGGGTTTTTTTTCGCCTGCGATTCGTGCCGCGTTCAGCCGCAGTTGAGGCGAGTGATCTGACCGCTGTCGTCGGCGTTCAGATTAAGACGGTCGGAACGGTACTCTAGGGTGACCATGTCGTGGGGACGCAGTATCCGGGCAACCTGGGCGCCTGCCTTGACCCTGGCCTCTTCGAGCAGGTCGGCGGAAGCTGGCTTGCCGACGGTGTAGCGTGCGCCATCGGCGTTGCAGCGTCCGTCGAACGCGGGTGCAGCAGCGGCAGACGACTGGGTCGACTTATCTGAGGTAGAGCAGCCGCTGGCGGCCAGGGCGGCCATCAGGATCAACAGGGTCTTGCGCGGGAAAGGCATGCAGCCTCCTCTTTTTCCAGTAGGTTTTCGAATAGTCAAGGTTGTGCGACCGCCTGCAACTGGATTGGTTGCACACTGGGCCAGTCTGCCCCAGGGCACCGTAAACGAGTGCCTGCGAATTCGTCACGGGATGTGTGGTGACATTGCATTCAGTACAGATCGATGTAATCGGATCGAGGCACAGGCCAGTGAGTCTGCAACGCGGTATGGATCTGCTGGATCCATTCGGCGTCCTCGGCGGCAGCCGGACCCACGTAGCCCGATCCGGCAGACCAGGTTTCGAGACGGAAACACAGTCCCTGCACGTCCATGCCACCGATCGCCTGAGTGGAAAGGAAAGCGATACCGTCGCGGGTGACGCGTAGCTGGTTATGAACCGCCGGGTTTCCCGAGGCGATCAGGGCGCGGACTGCCTTGAGGGTCAGCGATTCGGGCTGCTTGAGATCGATGTGCACATGTGCCTCCATGCAGAAGATAGGCCCCAAGTTTGGCACGAGGCCGGCCATCTGCCCAAGGGCCGGTGTAAAGCGTGGACGAAAATGCTTTACTGGATCACGTGGAGCGAACGTCGTTCGCTTGTGACCGTTGGCGAGAGCAACATGGCAAACGTATCGATCAAGGCGGACATCAAGGTCCAGTGGCCTCAGGGCCAGAGCTCTTTCAGTCCCGGCACGCCCGAAGAACTGGCGATTATCGGGGTCGACGTGCTGGTCAAGGCACTGGGCACCGAGGCTGCGCGCAGCTTCGTCATGCAGGTGTTCGAGCGCTATGCCCACGAACACGCGACAGCGTCGGTCAACAGCGTGGGCCATCCACTCAAGAACGTACCCACACCGTAGCTCGCTGAAGCCCGTCATGGGCTCGACAGATCAAGGCAGACGCTGCAGCCGTTGCGTCAGCAGATCGAAGAACCCCTGCGCGTTGCCGTCGTTTACCCAGAATACATTCGTGGGCTGTTTGAGTGTGCCGTACCAGTCGGCCACGGTCTGACCGAAGGTAGGGCCTTCGCGGCTGTCGATGGTCAGGTTGACTTGGCGACCGCTGAACAGCTCCGGCGCCAACAGGTAGGCAATCACGCTGGCATCGTGTACCGGGCCGCCGGGCAATCCGTAGTGCTCCATATCGGCCTTGACGTACGCCTGGAGGATATCCACCACCCGAGGACCCGCCTTGTTCGACAACGCGGCCAGTTGCTGCAGACGTGCCGGACTGGTCAGGATCTTGTGGGTGACGTCGAGCGGCACGTAGGTGAGCTTCACCCCGCTCGCCAGCACGACCTGAGCGGCGTGCGGGTCGGCGAACAGGTTGAATTCCGCTGCTGGCGTGATGTTGCCGCCATTGAAGTGGGCGCCGCCCATGACGATCACTTCCTTGATGCCCTGGGTAATGCCAGGGGCCTGGATCAACGCCAGCGCCAGGTTGGTCTGTGGCCCAAGCATGGCCAGGGTGATGCTGTGAGGTTCGGCATGGCTGAGGGTGTCGATCAGGTATTGCACCGCACTGCCTTCGGCCAGGCCCTTGGCCGGCTCTTGGACGACGATACCCGGCACGCCCTCCTCGCCGTGCACATTGGCGGCATAGATGGGCTCGCGGACCAGCGGCTTGGGCGCGCCGGCATACACCGGTACGTCCTCGCGGCCTGCCCATTCACGAGCCAGGCGGGCGTTGCGCGAGGTCTTGTCCAGGCGCACGTTGCCGGCCACGGTAGTGAGCGCGCGAACGTTGATCTGCTCAGGTGAGGACAGGGCCAGCAGCAAGGCGACGAAGTCATCGGCACCCGGATCGGTATCGATGATCAGATCGATCTTGTCGGCCGCCATGGCGGTGGCGCTGGTCAGCAAGGCCATCAGCGAAAATCCTCGGATCAGGGTCAGGAAAAAACGTTGCATATCACACTCCTTGTGCTCATTGATGAATCTAGAAAGTAACGCCTGCCATCAGGGCAATGTTGCTGTAGGGCTGGCATTCGCCGGTCCGCACGATGGCGCGGGCGCTTTTCGACAACTCCTTGAACCGCGCATGGCTGACCATCTGGCGCACGCCCAGTGCGCCTTGATCGTGCAACTGCTGGATCCGGGTCGACGCCGGAGGCAGTACCTGGAGCATCTCTTCGGCGATCACGTGGCTTTCCACCTGCATTTCGCTGAGCAGCACCTCCAGTGTGCTGACGAAGCTGGGGATGCCCGGTGTGAGGGCCAGGTCGATCAAGGGCACGCCAGGTGGCACCGGCAGGCCCGCATCGCCGATCACGACGATGTCGCCATGGCCCAGAGAGGCGACCAACTGTGACAGGGAAATGTTCAGCAATGCAGTCTTTTTCACGATAGCACCTGCTCGACCTGCGCCAGGGTTGGAATGGAAGGCTGCGCACCGGCGCGAGTGACCGACAGCGCCGCAGCGGCCTGACCGAAGGCAATGGCCTGGGACTCGTCCAGGCCGCGGGCCAGGGCCGCGGCAAAGCCACCGACGAAGGTGTCGCCCGCCGCCGTGGTATCCACGGCCTGCACCTTGCGGCCAGGAGAGTGCCGGGACTGCACGCCATCGGCAAACAGGACGCCGCGCTCGCCCAGGGTGACGATGATCTTGCCTGCACCGGCCTCGCGCAGAAGGCTGGCGGCCTGCTCCGCCTCGGCAACCGAGTTCACCGCAAGCCCGGTCAGGGCCTGCGCTTCGGTTTCGTTGGGGATCAGGTAGTCGATCCAGCCCAGCCACTGCGACGGCAAGGGGCCGGTCACCGGCGCGGGGTTGAGAATGACGGTTTTTCCCGCCTCGTGAGCGCGTTGCAGGACAAAAGCCACCACCGGGTAGGGAATTTCCAGCTGGCATACCACCACGTCGGCGGCCTGCAGAAAACCATCGAAGCGCTCGATGTCGGTGGATTCGAGTTGGCCATTGCCACCTGCCACGATGACGATCGCATTCTGGCTGTTGGCATCGACCACGATCATGGCGATCCCGGTCGCCACGTCCTCGGCCACCCGCACGCCCTGACAGTCGATACCTTCATCGGCCAGCGCCTGTCGCAGCGCGTGGCCATAGGCGTCGGCGCCCACACAGCCGATCATTGCCACCTGGCCGCCCAGGCGCGCCGCCGCGACTGCCTGATTGGCGCCCTTGCCGCCCGGAACCGTCGCGAAGGACTGGCCCAGCAGCGTTTCTCCCGCGCGCGGCAAACGTTCGGCCTGTGCCACCAGATCCATGTTCAGACTGCCTATTACCAATACGTTCGCTTGCATCGTGTGCCACTCTCAGCGCAATTCATGGGGAAGACCGGCGTATCGCGCCGTGGACTCGCGCACCACGATCTGTGGCGCGATGATGTGTTGCGTGGCGGCTGTGCCGGCAGCGCCAGCGATCCGGGCCAGGAGCCGCTCGGCGGCGCTCTCGCCCAGCTCGCCGATACGCTGGCCCACGGTGGTCAGGGCCGGGTAGACGTAGCGGCTGAGCTGGATGTCGTCGAAGCCGATGACCGACAGCTGCTCGGGCACGCGGATTCCCTGTTCGGCGGCTGCGCGCAGTACGCCCAGACCGATCATGTCGTTGGCGGCGAAAATCGCCGTGGGCCGCTCGCCCGCCAGCAATTGCACCGCCGCCCGGTAGCCGCCGGGGCTGGTGAAGTCGCTGTGCAGGACATGACCTTTCGCGGGCTGTATACCGTACTCGGCGAGCGCGCGATGGTAGCCGTCCATCCGCAGTTGCGCCACATGGGTATGCGCAGGCCCGCTGATGCAGGCAATGGCGCGATGGCCCAGTTCCAGCAGGTGCAGGGTGGCCAGGTAGCCGCCCTGCTCGTGGTCGATGCACACCAGATCGGCCGTCACCTCGTGCAAGCCGCGGTCGACGATGACCATGGGCGTACGCACCGCCGCCAGCATATCGGTCAGCGCGGCATCGCCACCGACCGAAGCGAACACGATGCCGTCGACGCGCTTTTCCAGCAACACACGCAGGTAGTTGCGCTGCTTCTGCGGATCGTCGTCGGAGTTGCACAGGATCACGCAGTAGCCATTGCGCTCGCAGCAGTCCTCGATACCCCGCGCCAGTTCGGCAAAATAGGGGTTGACGCTGTTGGGCACCAACAAGCCGATGGTCGCCGTGCTGCGCGCCTTCAACGAGCGGGCCACGGCGCTGGGTACATAGTTGAGTTCGGCGATCGCCGACTCGACCTTGCGCCGCACGTGCTCGCTTACCGGGCGGCTGTTGTTCACCACATGGGAAACCGTGGTGTAGGAAATCCCCGCCCGCGCCGCCACATCCTTGATGGTCGCCATGCTAGCTCCGCTTGCGCGCGCGTTGACTGCGGTAGGTGTCCAGGACCACGGCGATGACGATCACGGCACCGGTGATGATGCGCTTGGTCGGTTCGCTGGCACCGATCTGCGCCAGACCGGCAGCGAGCACGGAAATGATCAGCACGCCGAAGAAGGTGCTGATCACCGAGCCGCGCCCACCCATCAGGCTGGTCCCACCAATGACCACTGCAGCGATCACCTGCAGTTCCAGACCGGCCCCGGCGTTGGGATCGGCCGCCTCGAGGCGGGAAATCTGGAACAGCGCCGCCACGCCCGCCAGCAGACCCATCAGGGAGAAGACCAGCACCTTGTAGGGCTTGGGATTGATCCCCGCCAGGCGCACAGCTTCTTCGTTGGTGCCGATGCCGATCAGGTAGCGGCCGAAGACCGTGCGGGTCAGGGTCAGGTGGGCGATGACGATCACCCCCAGCGCGATCAGGAACGAAGGCGCGATGCCGAAGGCCACAGGGTCGGACAGCCAGGCGAAGGCGTCACCGATGTAGGCGGTGCGCGAATCGGTCATCTGGTAGGCCACCCCGCGGGCCATTTCCAGCACGCCCAGGGAGACGATAAACGAAGGGATGCGCCAGGCCACAGTGATCGAACCGGTGATGGTGCCGGCGAGCGCCGCGCAGCCCATGCCCAACAGCGCGGCGGGCAATACACTCCAGCCCCAGCCGAGGATCGCCACACTGACTGCCGAAGCAGCCAGTGCCAGCACCGAGCCTACCGACAGGTCGATGCCGCCGATGATCAGCACGAAGGTCATGCCGACGGCCAGAACCATCAGGTCGGGGATCTGGTTGGCGATGGTGCTGAAGGTGCTGTACGAAAGAAAGTGACTGCTGAGCACGGAGAACAGCACGATCATGGCCAGCAAGGCGCCGGCCAGGCCAAGGTAGGTCCCCAGGCCCAGGTAGGTGCCGCTGGGTTTGGCGCCAGGCGTGGCTTTGGGCAGTGTTGAAGTTTTCATGCAGGGATCCTTGCTGCAGGCTCGGCCAGCAGCGCATCGCGTTTTTGATAACCGGCGAACGCGGCGGCCAGCAGTTCATCCTGGCTCCAGTGTTCGCGCTCGAAAGTGTCGATCAGACGGCCGGCCGAGAGCACCGCGATGCGGTCGCAGATCAGCATCAGCTCGCGCAGGTCGCTGGAGACCACGACCAGCGCCTTGCCCTGACGGGTCAGTTCGCCCAGCAGGGCATAGATGTCGAACTTGGCGCCGACGTCGATGCCACGAGTCGGCTCGTCGAACAGCAGCACGTTGCAGTCGCGCTCCAGCCAGCGGCCGATCACCACCTTCTGCTGGTTGCCGCCCGAGAGCTCGGCCACGGTTTGTGCCGGGCTGGAGCTGCGGATGCGCATGGCCTCGATCTGGCGCTGGGCCAAGGCCCGTTCGGCCTGGTTGTCGACGACACCTGCGGCGGAAATCGCCGGCATGTTGCCCAGGGCGATATTGGCGCTGATCGATTGCGACAGCAGCAGGCCTTCGCCCTTGCGGTCTTCGGTGATCAAGGCGATGCCATGGGCCACGGCATCGGCGGGACTGCGGATGGTGACCGGCCTGGGTGGCTGGCCGATCGCAACGGTACCGGCATCGCTGGCGTCGGCGCCGAAGATCAGCCGCAGCAGTTCGGTGCGCCCTGCCCCGATCAATCCGGAAATGCCGAAGATCTCGCCCTGACGCACCTCGAAGGACACGTCCTTGACCTTGTCGCCGCGGCTCATGCCTTGCACCTGGAACATGGGCGCGCCGATGCGACGCTCACCCAGGTCGATGCGTTCGCCCAGTTCACGGCCGACCATGAGGTTGACCAGTTGCTCGCTGTCGTAGCGCGCCATCGGCTCGACACACACCAGGCGCCCGTCGCGCAGCACGGCGATGCGTTGCGCGACCTGGGCCAGTTCTTCGAGGCGATGGGAAATGTAGATGATCGACACGCCGCGCTCGCGCAGGCGCAGGATCTGCGCGAACAGCATGTCGACCTCGCGCGCGGTGAGCATCGCGGTAGGTTCGTCGAGGACCAGCACCCGGCAGTCGCCGATCAGGTTGCGGGCGATCTCGACCATTTGCTGATGACCGATGCCCAGGTCGCTCACCAGGGTGTCCGGGTCGATGGCGTCGAGGCCCACCTGGGCCATGGCCTGGCGGGCCTGCTCACGCAGGCGCCGACGATCGATCCAGCCACCGCGGCTGGGCAGATCGTGAAGAAACAGGTTTTCCGCCACGGTCAGCGTCGGCAACAGGTTGAGTTCCTGCATGACCATGCGCACCCCGCCACGCTCGGCGGCGGTACGGCTGCCGGGCAGCCAGGCCTGGCCCTGGAACTGCATCTGGCCGGTGGTCGGCGCTTCCAGGCCACCGATTATCTTCGACAGGGTGCTCTTGCCCGCGCCGTTCTCGCCGGTCAGGGCCAGCACTTCGCCGCGGTGCAGTTCAAGGTCGATGTCCCACAGCACGGGCTGGGCATAGGTCTTGCCGATGCCACTGACCGACAGTACAACATTGGATGTCATAGGGTTCTCCAGACGCGCCTGCCGACAGCAGGCCGAGGCAATGCCCAGGCCTGCCGCGAGACGCTCTGCATCAGGGCTTGGTGACGAGCTCGACCGGGGTCTGGATCACGCCATTGGCGTCGACGTCCAGCTTGTCGCCCTTGATCATGCCCAGCGCACTCTGAATGCCGAACACTGCCTGGCGGGCGGCGAACTGGTCGGCCGTGGCCAGTACGCGACCGTCCTTGAGCATTGGCTTGATGGCATTGATGTTGTCGTAGCCCACCACCTGGACCTTGCCCGCCTTGCCTGCGGCACGCACCGCGGAGACCGCACCGAGCGCCATGCTGTCGTTGCCGGCCAGCAGGGCCTTGAGGTCGGGGTATTCATTGAGCATGGCGGAAGCGACGGCATTGCCCTTGTCGATTTCCCAGTTGCCCGACTGCACGGAGACGATCTTCATCTGCGCCGCTTCCATGGCGTCCTTGAAACCGGCCGTGCGCATCTGTGCGTTGGTGGTGGTCGGTACGCCTTCGATGATGCCGACCTGGTCACCGGCAGTGAGTTGCTTGGCCAGGTAGTCGCCGACCAGCTTGGCGCCCTTGCGGTTGTCGGGACCCACGAACGGCACCTGGATGCCTTTGCTTTTCAGCACGCCGGCATCCAGCTGGTTGTCGATGTTGACGACCTTGATGCCGGCATCCATGGCCTTCTTGATGATCGGCACCAGGGCCTTGGAGTCTGCCGGGGCGATGACCAGCGCATCGACCTTGGCCACGATCATCTGCTCGACGATGCGAATCTGATTGGCGGTGTCGGACTCGTCCTTGATGCCGTTGGACACCAGATCGAAATCGGCGGAGTGTTCTTTCTGGTAGCTCTTGGCGCCGTCTTCCATGGTCAGGAAGAATTCGTTGGCCAGGGACTTCATGACCAGCGCGACCTTGGGTTTCTGGGTGTCGGCGAAGGAGGATTGCAGTGGGGCTATGGCGCCGATGGCAGCCATCAGGGAGACAGCGAGCAGGCGTCCAGCAAAGGGCAGCTTCATGGGGTTACTCCGATCTTATGATTGTTTTCGAGCAACGGTTCGCGGGTGGGCCGCAAACGTTTGCGTAAACGGAACTATGGTCAGCGATCAGGGATTTGTCAATTAGCCGGGAACCACGATTCATCACGTAGGAGCGGTCATCGGCCGCGAAAGCCATGGCGCGGTATAGGAGATGTACCGCGGTGAATCATTCGCGGCCAACGACCGCTCCTACAAGGAGGTCGTGGTGACAGGAGAAACGGTATCCGCCCGCGACGTTATGCCGCTCAACTAATGGCCGCGCCAGCAGTCACAGCTGAATCGGTTACATTTTGTAGCCATTTCAGGGGTGCGAGCCCGAAGAGGCCGGATGAGCTTTATCTTGTGGATGGCCGTTCTGGGCGTCCTGCTGTTGATGCTGGCGCTGACAGCGTCCTACCTGCGCTGGTTGCCAGTGACCACCTCTGCGGTGTGCCTGGCGTTCGGCGTGGCCATCGGTCCCATGGGGCTGGGCCTGTTCACCACCGATTTCAAGGACACCGCCTCCTGGCTCGAACGCCTGGCGGAGGCGGCGGTGTTGTTTTCGCTGTTCAGCACCGGCATCAAACTGCGACTCGGATTGGGCCGCAGTGCCTGGCGCGCAGCTTATATGCTGTCGGGCCCGGTGATGATCGTTTCGATCCTGGGCGTCTGCCTGGTGGCGCACTATGCCCTGGGCTTGTCGTGGGGGGTGAGCATGCTACTCGGGGCGATGCTGGCGCCGACCGATCCAGTGCTGGCGTCCATGGTCCAGGTGAACAGCGCGCAGGATTTCGACCGCGTGCGCTTCGGGCTGTCGGGCGAGGCCGGGCTCAACGACGGCACGGCCTTTCCTTTTGTGATCCTGAGCTTGCTGATGCTGCATCATGGCAGCCTCGACAGCCACTGGCTGGGCCAGTGGGCCCTGGAAAATCTGGTGTGGGGCGTGCCGGTCGGATTGCTGATCGGTTACGGGATGGGCCGGGCGATCGGTCACTTGATGATCTACCTGCGCGTGCGCCACGCCGACAGCACCAACTCGCCCAACGATTTTCTGGCGCTGGCCTTGATCGCCCTGTCGTACTTCGCGGCCGCTTCGGTGGGCGCTTTCGGCTTTCTCGCGGTGTTCGCCGCAGGGCTGGGGCTGCGGCAGGCAGAGGTACGCACGTCGAACTCCGAGGTGCCTTCGGAGCACCTGGCCAAGCCGATCAGCGGGCACCGTAACATGGCTCCCGAAGAAGGGACCGTCACCCACCCCAACGATCTGGAAGACGGGCAACTGGCCGCAGGGGTGATGATGGGCGACATCCTGGTGTTCGGCAATCTGGTGGAACGGTCCATGGAGGTACTGCTGATCACCATTCTGGGGGCGACCTTGTCCGCCTATTGGGATTGGCGAGCGGTGGGCCTGGCGGCCGCGCTGTTCTGCGTGATTCGGCCATTGAGTGTGTGGCTGCTGGTGAGCCGGCGGTTGCTCGACGGGCATCAGCGCGCGTTGCTGGGCTGGTTCGGCATCCGCGGGATCGGGTCGATCTATTACCTATGCTATGCCCTCGCCCACGAACTGCCCGAGTCGGTCGAGCAGGTCTGCATCAGCCTGACACTGTCGGTGGTGGCGTTGAGCATTCTGGTGCACGGCATCAGCACCCAGCCGCTGCTGGAGCACTATGAACGGCGGCGAAAGCTGGCTTAATGGTGAATGCACTATGCCAAGGCTGGGACGATCCCTGTAGCAGCGGCGCGAGCCGCGTCAAAGGTATGTGCGGTGTGCCTGGAGGTTTGCGATGTTGCCGGACGCGGCTTGCGCCGCTGCTACAGGGTTACGCGATCCCTGTAGCAGCGGCGCAAGCCGCGTCTATGGGTTCGGATGCACCGGCCCGGTCAAAAAGGTATAGAATCCCCAGCATTTGAAGGATCGGTCCTTGTCATCCAGACGGGACCGATCGCGCATAACCCATACAGGCAGATCGGATATTGGAACAGCTAAAGCGCCTCGCTAGCGGGATTGAAGGGCTCGATTTGTTGCTCAAGGGTGGGTTGGTGGCCGGTGCGTCCTACATCGTGCAAGGCCGTCCCGGCTCAGGCAAGACGATCCTGGCCAATCAGTTGGGCTTCAATCACGTGCGTCAGGGCGGCCGCGTGCTGGTTGCCACACTGCTCGCCGAGTCCCATGAGCGCCTGTTCCAATACCTGTCCACCCTGAGCTTTTTCGACGCTTCGAAGATCGGCAATGAAATCCAGTTCGTCAGCGCTTTCGACACGCTGGAAAACGAAGGCCTGGATGAAGTGGTCAAGCTGCTGCGCCGCGAAATCAGTCGCCAGAAAGCAACCATCCTGATCGTCGACGGTGTGCTGAACGCCCGCTCCAAGGCCGATTCGCAGATCGACACCAAGAAATTCATCTCCGAGTTGCAAGGCCATGCGGCGTTCGCCGGGTGCACCGTGCTGTTCCTGACCAGTTCGCGCTTGGACGACGGCAGCCCCGAACACACCATGGTCGATGGCGTCATCGAGCTGGGTGAAGAACTGTTCAACACCCGTTCGGTGCGCCGCATCCAGTTGCGCAAGACCCGCGGCAGTGGCGCGCTGTCCGGCCTGCACGAGTGCGAGATCACCGACGACGGGCTGGTGGTCTATCCGCGCCTGGAAAGCCTCTACAGCCGCCCTTCCTGCCCTGACCTCACCGATCTGAGCCGGGTACCCAGCGGTATTCCTGACCTGGACAACCTGATCGGTGGCGGGCTGCCGCGTTCCTCGGTGACCCTGGTCATGGGCCCCTCGGGTATCGGCAAGACCAGCCTGGGCATCAACTTCCTGGCGGCGTCGACCCCTGAGGAACCCGGACTGTTGTTCGGCATGTACGAATCCGAGCGCCGCCTGCAAGTGAAGGCGCGGTCACTGGGCCACGACTTCGAGGCCCTGCAGGCCAGCGGCGCCCTGCACGTGTGCTGGCAGCCGACCACCGAAGGCCTGCTCGACGGGTTGGGCGCGCGCCTGCTGCATCAGGTCGAGATTCACGGCATCAAGCGCGTGCTGATCGACAGCCTGGGCGGGATGGCTCGCACCGCGACCAGTACCGTGCGCCTGACCGAGTTCTTCAGCACACTGATGAGCGAGCTGCGCGCCCGTGGTGTGACCGTATTCGCCACCTGGGAAATCCGCGGCCTGTTCGGCCCGGAGATCACCTCGCCGGCTCCCGATCTTTCCAGCATCGTCGACAACATCCTGCTGACGCGATTTGTCGAACATGAGTCTGAACTAAAACGGTTGATTTCCATTCTTAAGGTCAGAGACAGTTTTTATGATCCGTCGCTATTGGAGCTGGTCATCCATGGTCATGGAATCGACCTGAGAAAGGCGTTCAAAAATGCAGAGGCAGTGTTATCAGGTAGCGCCTCCACGATATCGAATCCGTGATGTTGCCGGGGTCGAACTGACATGGCCACTATCCTGATCGTCGACGATGAGTATCTCATCGCCGACATCCTTGGTTACGCTCTTGAAGACGAAGGCTACATGGCCGTGACGGCTGGCAATGGCAAGCGTGCATTGGAGATCCTCGATCGCGAGCGTCCCGCGCTGGTCATTACCGACTTCATGATGCCAGGCATGAACGGCCTTGAGCTGGCGCAAAGAATTCGCGGTAACGAATCGTTTTGCACTGTGCCCATCCTGTTGATGAGTGGCGCGCAAGGCAGCGTCGGGCGTGCCACGCCCGATCTGTTCGCTGCCGTCTACGACAAGCCATTCGATATCAACCAAAGTGGTGGCGAAGGTTCGCGAGCTGGTACCGCTGGAGCCCCTCAAGCCGCTTTGAGTGATAGCTTGCCTTGCTACAGCGTCAGGATCTCGTACCCATCAGCCGTGACCGCCACCATGTGTTCCCACTGCGCGGACAACGACTGGTCGCGCGTGACCACCGTCCAACCATCGGCCAATTGGCGGGTGCCCGCCTTGCCTGCGTTGATCATCGGCTCGATGGTGAAGATCATGCCTTGGGTCAGCCGCATCCCCTCGCCCTTGCGGCCATAGTGCAGTACCTGCGGTTCATCGTGATAGATCTGGCCGATGCCATGCCCGCAGTATTCACGCACGACACTGAAGCCTTCGCGGTGCGCGACGCTCTGGATTGCGTGACCGATGTCGCCCAGGGTGGCGCCCGGCTTGACCACTTCTATACCGGCCAGCATCGCTTCATGGGTGGTTTCCACCAGACGCTTGGCCAATGGGCTCGGCTCACCCACGTAGTACATCCGACTGGTGTCGCCGAACCAACCGTCCTTGATGACCGCCACATCGATGTTGACGATGTCGCCGTCGGCCAGCACGACCTTGTCGCTGGGCACCCCGTGGCAGACCACCTGGTTGACCGAGATGCACGCCGTCTTGGTGAAGCCGTGGTAGCCAACGTTGGCCGGGACCACCTTCAGCTCGTTCACGATGTAGGCGTTGCACAGCTCGTCCAGGTATTGCGTGGTGACGCCTGCCTGCACGTGTGGGGCGATCATGCGCAATACGTCAGCGGCCAGGGCACCGGCGTGGCGGGCCATGGCGATTTGCTCCGGGGTGCGGCTCAGATTCTTGCGGCTCACTGATTTCTCCTGCTATTGGAACCCCTATGCTAGCAGAGCGCCGGTGCATTGCCTCGTCGTGGCGCATCGACCTGATTTAATTACAAACCCCACAAAACTTTTTGTAACCATTTCGTTCATAAGACTCACAGCCCAGCGCCACACCGGCAGATGGTCGCGAAAAGCGCACCAGGCAGTGACTTCGAACGCGGTTCGAAGACTTCAGGCTCCAAGCAGTTCGACATAATCATAATATCCGCTGGCACTGACGGCCCTTGGGACCGTCCCCCTCCATGCCCGGCATCGCACCACCGAACGCTGACACTTGCCTTGCTCTTTTCGTGCGCGATCCTGCGTGACGCATCACGACCTATTGCCTGCGAGCAATGAAAGGAATGAGCCTTGTCCAGTTCCAACACCACTGCACCTGACACTTCGCCAGCGGGCGAAGAAAATGACGCCACCCGTACTTCCCCTGGCCAGATCGTGGTGCGCGTAGCGATCATCGCCACCATGGGCGCTCTGGCCTTCGGCTACGACACCGGGGTGATTTCCGGCGCCCTGCCCTTCATGACCCAAGGGCCGGACCAGGGCGGCCTGGGGCTTACTCCGTTCACCGAGGGCCTGGTAGCGTCCTCGTTGATCCTCGGTGCGGCGTTTGGCTCGTTGTTCGCCGGTCATCTGGCCGACAAATACGGCCGCCTGACCGCGCTCAAGGGCCTGGCCATCCTGTTCATGATCGGCGCCCTGGGCTCGGCCCTTGCCCCGACCGTGGCCATCATGGTCGCCACTCGATTCGTGCTGGGTCTTGCGGTGGGGGGTGCATCGGCGATCGTGCCGATGTTCATTGCCGAGATAGCCGGGCCCAACAAGCGAGCCCGACTGGTCAGCCAGAACGAACTGATGATCGTCACCGGGCAACTGGTGGCCTATATCTCCAACGCCCTGCTGGCGCATTTTGCCCACACCCCCGACGTGTGGCGCTGGATGCTCGCCATCGCGGTGATCCCGGCGGCCCTGCTGTGGATCGGCATGCACTTCGTTCCGACTTCGCCACGCTGGCTCGCCAGCAAGGGACGTATGGAAGAAGCCCGCGAGGTGCTGGAAAAGATCCGCTCGAGCAAGAAGCAGGTCGACAAGGAAATGAAGGAGATCCAGGCTCAGAACGACGAGGAACGTGCCGAGGTGAGCTGGTCTTCGATCTGGGCCGAACCCTGGCTGCGTCGGTTGCTGCTGGTGGGCATGGGCCTGGGCTTCGTCGCCCAGCTCACAGGGGTCAACGCGTTCATGTACTTCACCCCGGTGATTCTCAAGTCCACGGGACTGGGCACCAACGCGGCGCTTACCGCGACCATCGGCAACGGTGTCGCCTCGGTGATCGCTACCTTGATCGGCATCTGGCTGGTCGGTCGCCATGGCCGTCGGCCGATGTTGATGACCGGCCTGTGCTTCGTGGTCCTGGCGCAGGTGCTGCTGTGTGGCGTGCTGACCATGCTGCCCTCCTCGCTGCTGCAGAGCTACCTGGCGCTGGCCTGTATCCTGATGTTCCTGCTGTTCATGCAGACTTTCATCGCCCCGGTCTACTGGCTGCTGATGTCGGAGCTGTTTCCCTCCCATCTGCGCGGCATGATGACCGGTACGGCGGTGTGCTTCCAATGGCTGTGCAATGCGTCGGTGGCGTTCCTGTTCCCCATCGCGCTGGCCGGCTTCGGCCCCTACACCTTCATGCTGTTCGCGGCGATCAACGTCATGTCGCTGATCTTCGTGGCGATGTGCGTGCCGGAAACGCGCGGCAAGTCGCTGGAGCAGATCGAACGGCACATGGAGAAGGAATTCACCCCGGACGAACCCGCCAGCGCCTGAGGCGATACCGATCGCGGCTCGATATGTCCAGTCGGGGGTGTTGCAGGTAACATGGCTGAAGTTGTTTTCATCTTCAGCCTGTCGCCTGCAAGGAAGAACGCCCCCATGACCCACCCCGACGACGTCATCGCCAGCCGCGTTCTGCACCTGCTCGAACAACGCGCCGTGGGCACGTCCATCTGCCCTTCGGAGGTGGCGCGCTCGCTGGAGCAGGACGAGCCCGCGTGGCGCGCGCTGATGCCGGAGGTTCGCCGGGTGGCTCGGGCCCTGGCGGCCGCCGAGATCATCGACCTGACCCAGGGCGATGACCGGCTGAATCCCGACAAGGAACCGGAGGGGCCGATCAGACTGCGCCGGGGTGCGCATTTCAAGCACCCTTGAGGTCAATCCGCGGACGTGCGTTTGCAGACGTATACCTGAGGGCCACAGTTTGCTAGGTTTCCCGACCGCCTTCCCCGATCTGGCCGAAATCAATGACCCGTACTCCTCCCCACGCTGCCACCGGCGCACCTGATCAACCGTCCCACCCGGCGAGCTTCTGGCTGATCGCCGTGGCCTTTCTGATCACCATGGTCGGCACCACCCTGCCGACGCCACTGTACGCCCTGTATCAACAGCATCTGGGCTTCGGTCCGACCTGGGTGACGTTGATTTTCGCCATCTATGCGGCCGGGGTGATCAGTGCATTGCTGGCCGTCGGCAGCTGGTCCGATCAATTGGGTCGGCGACCGATGCTGCTTGCAGGCTTGGCCATGGGCGCGATCAGCGCGGTGATTTTCCTGTGCACCGACTCCATTGGCGGATTGCTGATCGCTCGGCTGATCTCGGGCTTTTCGGCCGGGATCATGACCGGTACCGGTACGGTGGCAGTGATCGAAGCGGCGCCCAAGCGCTGGCAGAACAGCGCAACATTGGTCGCCACGGCGGCCAACATGCTGGGCCTGGGCCTGGGCCCGCTGCTGGCCGGTTTCACGTCACAGTTTCTGCCCTGGCCGGTGCACCTGGCCTTCGTCGTGCACCTGGTCCTGCTGCTGGCGGCCACGGCAGCCATCCTGGCGGTCGGCGAGACGGTGCAGCGACCCGCCAAACCACGTCTGGGATTCCAGCGCCCGAGCCTGCCGGCAGCAGTGCGCGGCCCGTTCGTACCCGCCGCCATCGCCGGCCTTGCCGGGTTCAGCGTGACCGGATTGTTCACCTCGCTGGTACCGGCGATCATGCGTCAGGTCATGGGGCACGCGGGAGGCCTGGTGATCGGTGCAGTGATTCTGGTGCTGTTCGCTGGCTCCATCGTCGGCCAGGCCTGGGTCAGGCGAATTCGCGAAGCCGCGCAGATGACCGTTGGTTGCACTGTGCTGATCCTCGGTGTCGCCTGTCTGGGCCTGAGTATCGCCAGCGCCCAGCTCTGGCTGCTGGTGCTCGGCGGCGCCCTGAGCGGAATCGGCCAAGGCCTGACCTTTCGGGCCGGCATGGGCGCGGTGGCCAATGCCGCGCCCGTCGGCCAGAAGGCCGGGGTCACCTCGGCGCTGTTCATTGTCTATTACCTGTCCATGTCGGTGCCGGTGATCGCGGTGGGCGTGAGCATTCCAGTGTTCGGACTGCATCATTCTGCCGAGTTCTTCAGCGCCGTGGTGGCACTGATAGCGGTGCTGGCAATGCTCAGCATGAACATCGTGCGCGCCCGAGCGTCCAATGCCTGAGTCGACCGTCTGCAGGTCGCCAACAGGAGAATGACCATGACACCTGAAACCGAAGGCAAAGAAGAAAAAGGCCCCAATGGTGTGCCCTTCATCAACGATCCAGGCAGCGAGGACCCAGGCTCGGTGACCACCGAAGACGCCACCGTGCCGCTTCAGGATGAAGATGACGAGGATGACGAGTCCTATCAATAGGCCGAATCGGCCACAAGCCTGACTCTGAGGGTCGGCGCCGCCCAAGCGCCATTGCGCCCCGCTATGCTGGATGCTTCCTGCATCCCCAAGCGAGGCATTCGTACCGATGGAGACCCTCACTCCTGCCGCGAACAGTTGGTTGACCCTTCCCGCCCACCGGCACTGGCTGGCCCAGCAAGGCCAGCGATTGCTGGAGTTCGCCAAGGCGGCGCGCATCGAAGACGGCTTTGCCGACCTCGACAACCGGGGCCGACCGGTGCTGGCCAGCGGTGCATTGACCATCCAGACCGCCCGCATGACCCACAGCTTCGCCCTGGCCTGCCTGCAGGGCATCCCAGGCAGTGCGGCCATGGTCGACCATGGCATCCGCGCGTTGCAGGGTCCATTGCGCGATGCACGGCACGGTGGCTGGCATGCCAGCGCCAGGCCGGCCTCCACGTCGCGCAAGCAAGCCTATCTGCATGCATTCGTGGCCCTGGCGGCGAGCTCGGCGGTAGCGGCCGGACGACCAGGCGCTGCGGCATTGCTGGCCGACGCGGTCGACGTTCTGGAGCGGCACTTCTGGTGCGAAGCCGAGCAGGCATTCGTGGAATCCTTCGCTCAGGACTGGAGCGACCAGGAAGACTACCGGGGTGGCAACAGCAACATGCACGGAGTGGAGGCCTGCCTGGCCCTGGCCGACGTCTGCAACGACGCCAAGTGGCTGGATCGCGCGCTGGCGATCAGCGAGCGGCTGATTCACCAGCACGCGGCTGCCACCGGCTACCTGCCCGTCGAACATTTCGACGCCCACTGGCAAGCGCTACCCGACTACAACCATGACCGCCCCGGGGACGAGTTCCGTCCCTACGGACAAACGCCAGGGCATGCCTTCGAGTGGGCGCGGCTGCTCCTGCACCTGGAAGCCGCACGGCACCGTATCGGCCTGGCCAACCCCAGCTGGCTGGCCGAAGACGCCCAGCATCTGTTCGCCGCAGCCTGCCGGATCGGCTGGGCGGTGGATGGCCAGCCGGGAATCGTCTACACGGTGGACTGGCAACAACGGCCTGTGGTTGCGCAGCGCCTGCACTGGACGCTGGCAGAAGCGGTGGCTGCCGCTGCAGCGCTGTACCAGCGTACCGGCGATGCCAGCCATGAGCGCTGGTACCGTGAGTTCTGGGACTACATCGACCTCTACCTGATCGATCGCGAGCATGGCAGCTGGCACCACGAACTCGATACGGACAATCAACCGGCGCAGACCATCTGGCCAGGCAAACCCGACCTCTATCACGCCTATCAGGCGACCCTGTTGCCAACCCTGCCACTGGCGCCCAGCCTGGCAACCGCGCTGGCGCGCCAGTCGGGGCTGGGATGAGCGCCACACGCTTCATGGGATTGGCGTGGCAGCGCCAATCCGACTGAATTTTTCAGACGGGCCGGACTCCGAAACTCATTGCGACGCACCTCACAAGGAAGATCTTCGGCCCCATGAACAACGCAAAACTGTTCGTCATCGATTACACCCTGCACGGCGACCCCAAATCGTTCATCATCCGAGCCGAGAAAATGGACAGCAGCGAGGCCTGGCATTGGGCAAGCTGCGATGCAGGGGTCGGCCGGATCGGTCGATTCGGCCGTGAGCATGTGAAAAAAACCAGTCAGCCATCGGCCGAAAAATTCGGCATCAATGGTGTGAGCTGGCGTCCGGCTTGAGCGTCAAAGACCTGCGTCACTCCTTGGCTGGCGAACGAATTCACTTTACCTGAGGTTGATCTGGAACATATTGTTACAAGATATGTTCCCGGCGTTGGACCGTTGTGCCCAAAAGCTTGACGCGTCTACCGCCATGGGTCACCTATAAGATCAAGTAAAGTGAGCACAGCCATGACGTCTGAGGTGGGTAAAGGCAAGGCGATCTTTCGCGTTGTCAGCGGCAATTTCCTGGAAATGTTCGATTTCATGGTCTATGGCTTCTACGCCACGGCCATCGCCAAGACATTCTTTCCGACCGACAGTGCCTTCGCTTCGCTGATGCTGTCGCTGGCGACCTTCGGTGCCGGCTTTCTCATGCGCCCCTTGGGGGCCATCTTTCTCGGTGCTTACATCGATCGGCACGGACGGCGCAAAGGGCTGATCGTGACCCTGGCCTTGATGGCTTTGGGTACCGTGTTGATTGCCTGCGTACCTGGCTACGCGACCTTGGGCGTCGCGGCGCCGCTGCTGGTGCTGCTCGGGCGACTGTTGCAGGGCTTTTCAGCAGGCGTGGAATTGGGCGGTGTGTCGGTGTACCTGGCCGAAATCGCCACGCCAGGGCGCAAGGGCTTCTTCGTCAGCTGGCAGTCGGCCAGCCAGCAGGTCGCCGTGGTCTTCGCCGGCCTGCTCGGGGTGCTGCTCAACCACTTCCTCGATGCACAACAAATGGGTGAATGGGGCTGGCGGGTGCCGTTCCTGGTGGGCTGCATGATCGTGCCGGTGATCTTCTTCATTCGTCGTTCGCTGGAAGAGACTCCCGAGTTCGAAGCGCGCACCCATCGACCTACGCTCAAGCAGGTCGTGCATTCGGTGGCGCAGAATTTCCGTCTGGTCCTGGCCGGCATGGCGCTGGTGGTGATGACCACCGTTTCGTTCTACCTGATCACCGCCTACACGCCGACGTTCGGCAAGAACGAGTTGCACCTGTCGGACATGGATGCGCTGCTGGTAACCATGGCCGTGGGCCTTTCCAACTTCATTTGGCTGCCGATCATGGGCGCACTGTCGGACCGGATCGGGCGCAAGCCGTTGTTGCTCGCGGCCACGGTGCTGGCGATTCTGACGGCCTACCCGACCTTGTCGTGGCTGGTGGCGGATCCCAGCTTTGGCCGTCTGCTGACGGTCGAGCTGTGGCTGTCGTTCCTGTATGGCTCGTACAACGGTGCCATGGTCGTGGCGCTGACCGAGATCATGCCCCTGGACGTGCGCACCACCGGGTTTTCGCTGGCCTATAGCCTGGCCACGGCGACATTCGGCGGGTTCACTCCAGTGGCGTGCACCTACCTGATCCACGCGCTGGACAACAAGGCGGCACCGGGCATCTGGCTCAGTGGCGCGGCGGTGTTGGGGCTGGTAGCGACGTTGGTACTGTTTCGCGGCGACCGGCATGCGCAGCGTACGGCTTTGGCGGCGCAGGCCTGATACCGCGGTGCGGCCTTCGCGGGCAAAGCCCGCTCCCACAAGGGCCTGCATCCACATGAGTTTTTTGCATGGATGCGGACTTTGTGTGGGAGCGGGCTCTGCCCGCGAAGAGGCCAGGCCTGACACCCCACAAAAAAACGCCCCGAACCAGTCGGGGCGTTTTTCATTCAGCGCTCAGGCTCAGTGTGGAAAGGCCGGAGGGTTGACGCCCGCCATGTCTTCCATCACACGGACCACCTGGCAGCTGTAGCCGAATTCGTTGTCGTACCAGACGTACAACACGACGCGGTTGTCGTTGCAGATGGTGGCCTCGGCGTCGACCACACCGGCGTAGCGCGAGCCGACGAAGTCGGTCGATACCACTTCCTGGGAGTTGACGAAGTCGATCTGCCGGGACAGGTCCGAGTGCAGCGCCATGTAGCGCAGGTACTCGTTCATCTCTTCGCGGGTGCTGGCCTTCTCCAGGTTCAGGTTGAGGATGGCCATGGAGACGTTCGGCGTCGGCACGCGAATGGCGTTGCCGGTTAGCTTGCCGGCCAGTTCGGGCAGCGCCTTGGCGGCAGCGGTGGCAGCGCCGGTCTCGGTGATGACCATGTTCAACGCAGCAGAGCGGCCGCGACGGTCGCCCTTGTGGAAGTTGTCGATCAGGTTCTGGTCGTTGGTGTACGAGTGAACGGTTTCGACGTGGCCGTTGACGATGCCGAACTTGTCGTTGACCGCCTTGAGCACCGGCACGATGGCGTTGGTGGTGCAGGACGCCGCCGACACGATCTTGTCGTCTGCGGTGATCTGACCATGGTTGATGCCGTGAACGATGTTCTTCAGTTTGCCCTTGCCCGGTGCGGTCAGCACCACGCGGTCGATGCCTGGGCAGGCCAGGTGCTGGCCCAGACCGTCGGCGTCGCGCCAGACACCGGTGTTGTCGACCAGCAGGGCATTCTTGATGCCGTACTGGGTGTAGTCGACTTCGCTCGGGTTCTTGGCGTAAATGACCTGGATCAGGTTGCCATTGACGGTCAGGGTGCTGTTCGCTTCGTCGACATGGATGATGCCGTCGAAGGACCCGTGCACCGAGTCGCGGCGCAGCAGGCTGGCACGCTTGACCAGGTCGTTGTCGGCGCCTTTGCGCACGACGATCGCACGCAGACGCAGGCCGTCGCCGGCACCCGCCTTCTCGACCAGGATGCGCGCCAGCAGGCGACCGATGCGGCCGAAACCGTACAGCACCACGTCGGTACCGGTACGCTCGCCCTGGTTCTGCTTGCCGACCACGTCCGCCAGCTCTTCACGCACGAACTGTTCGGCGCTGCGCCCGTTGCCGCTTTCCTTGAACTTGACCGCGAGCTTGCCCAGATCCACGGAAGCGGCGCCCAGCTTGAGTTCGCTCATCGCCTTGATCAGCGGGAACGTCTCGTGCACCGACAGCTCCGAGGAATCGGACTGGCGGTGGCGAGCGAAGCGGTGCGCCTTGAGCAGCTCGATCACCGAACGGTTGATCAGGCTGCGGCCGTAGATGGAGGTGACTACGTTGTTATTGCGGTAGAGCTGGCCGATCAAAGGAATCATCGCTTCAGCGAGTGCTTCACGATCGATCCATTCACCAAGACACTGGTCGGGCTTCTGAGTCACGGTAACCTTCCACATGTAGGGGCTGAGAAAACGGGCTACATTATGACTTCGCCGCGCGGCCGGAGCAATCTGCGCTTATCGACGTCGTGAAGTTTGGCGAATAGGACCGTCAAAAAAACCGAGGTGCGCCAACGGGGTAGATCATCCCCGGCGGTTTTATGACAAGATGCGGTGCGAAGCCCCATGGCACGCCCTTCGCCGCCCGCTCGAGCCGCCGCAATGGCACAACCCCATCACAGCACCTGACAGCCCACCGTCGCCCCGGTACAATCCTCGTTTTCCGCCGCAACGCTTGGAGCTGAACCTCCCGTGCCTGTTCTGCGCCTTCCGCAACTCCCTGCCTCGGCAGGCAAACACGCCTGGGGCAACCTGCCCGGGGCCGCCCTGAGCCTGGCGATCGCCGAAGCGGCCAATGCCGCCAAGCGCTTCACGCTTCTGCTCACTGCCGACAGCCAAAGCGCCGACCGGCTTGAGCAGGAACTGCGTTTCTTCGCCCCGCAGTTGCCGGTGTTGCATTTCCCCGACTGGGAAACCCTGCCGTACGACCTGTTCTCGCCGCACCAGGACATCATCTCCCAGCGTATCGCCGCCCTCTACCGCCTGCCCGAGCTGGCGCACGGGGTTTTGGTAGTGCCCATCACCACTGCCCTACATCGGCTGGCGCCGACCCAGTTCCTGCTGGGCAGCAGTCTGGTGCTGGACGTGGGGCAACGCCTGGACGTAGAGCAGATGCGCACGCGTCTGGAGGCCAGCGGCTACCGCTACGTCGACACGGTGTACGAGCACGGTGAATTTGCCGTGCGCGGCGCCCTGATCGACCTGTTCCCCATGGGCAGCAAGCTGCCCTATCGGATCGACCTGTTCGACGACGAGATCGAGACGCTGCGCACCTTCGATCCGGAGACCCAGCGCTCCATCGACAAGGTCGAGTCGATCCGCCTGCTGCCGGCCCGCGAATTCCCCCTACAGAAGGAAGCGGTGACCCGCTTCAAGGCACGCTTTCGCGAACGTTTCGACGTCGACTTCCGTCGCTGCCCGATCTTTCAGGACCTGAGCAGCGGCATCACCCCTGCCGGTATCGAGTACTACCTGCCGCTGTTCTTCGAAGAAACCTCGACCCTGTTCGACTATCTGCCCCAGGACACCCAGGTGTTCTCGCTGCCGGGTATCGAACAGGCCGCCGAGCATTTCTGGAGCGACGTGCGCAACCGTTACGAGGAGCGTCGGGTCGATCCTGCGCGTCCGTTGCTGCCGCCTGCCGAACTGTTCATGCCGGTGGAAGACTGCTTCGCCCAGCTCAAGACCTGGCCACGCATCATCGTCAGCCAGGATGACCTGGAGCCGGGGCCGGGCCGTGAACGCTTCGCCGCAGCGGCGCTGCCGGACCTGGCCATCGAGGCCAAGGCCACCCAGCCCCTCGCCGCGCTGGCCGGATTCCTCGACCAGTTTCCGGGCCGAGTGTTGTTCACCGCCGAATCCGCCGGCCGCCGGGAAGTGCTGCTGGAGCTGCTGGAGCGGCTCAAGGTCCGTCCACGCACGGTGGACGGCTGGAACGAGTTCGCCGAGGGCAAGGAGCGTCTGGCGATCACCATCGCGCCGCTCGACGAAGGCCTGCAGATTCTCGACCCGGCCCTGGCGCTGATCGCCGAGAGTCCGCTGTTCGGCCAGCGCGTGATGCAGCGCCGCCGCCGCGACAAGCGCGCCGACGCGGCCAACGACAACGTCATCAAGAACCTCACCGAGCTGCGCGAAGGCGCGCCGGTGGTGCACATCGACCACGGTGTGGGCCGCTACCTGGGGCTGGCGACGCTGGAGATCGACAATCAGGTCGCCGAATTCCTCACCCTGGAATACGCCGAGAACGCCAAGCTCTACGTGCCGGTGGCCAACCTGCACCTGATCGCCCGCTACACCGGTAGCGACGACGCCTTGGCCCCGCTGCACCGGCTCGGCTCCGAGGCCTGGCAGAAAGCCAAGCGCAAGGCCGCCGAGCAGGTGCGCGACGTGGCCGCCGAGTTGCTCGACATCTATGCCCGCCGCGCTGCGCGCGAAGGCTATGCGTTCGCCGACCCGGCCCTGGACTACGCCACGTTCAGCGCCGGCTTCGCTTTCGAGGAAACCCCGGACCAGCAGTCGGCCATCGAGGCCGTGCGCCACGACATGCTCGCGCCCAAGCCCATGGACCGCCTGGTGTGCGGCGACGTCGGCTTCGGCAAGACCGAAGTGGCCATGCGCGCGGCGTTCATCGCCGTGCACGGCGGCCGCCAGGTGGCCATCCTGGTGCCGACCACCCTGCTCGCCCAGCAGCACTACAACAGCTTCCGCGACCGTTTCGCCGATTGGCCGGTGACGGTCGAAGTGATGAGCCGCTTCAAGTCGGCCAAGGAAGTGGGTGCCGCCGTCGAGCAACTGGCCGAAGGCAAGATCGACATCGTCATCGGTACCCACAAGCTGCTGCAGGACGACGTCAAGATCAAGAACCTGGGCCTAGTGATCATCGACGAAGAACACCGCTTCGGGGTGCGTCAGAAAGAGGCGCTCAAGGCCCTGCGCAGTGAAGTCGACATCCTCACCCTGACGGCCACGCCGATTCCGCGCACGCTGAACATGGCCGTGGCCGGCATGCGTGACCTGTCGATCATCGCCACGCCACCGGCGCGGCGCCTGTCGGTGCGCACCTTCGTCATGGAGCAGAACAAGAGCACCGTGAAAGAGGCGCTGCTGCGCGAACTGCTGCGCGGTGGCCAGGTGTACTACCTGCACAACGATGTGAAAACCATCGAGAAATGCGCCGCCGACCTCGCCGAACTGGTTCCCGAGGCGCGCATCGGCATCGGCCATGGGCAGATGCGCGAGCGCGAGCTGGAACAGGTGATGAGCGACTTCTATCACAAGCGCTTCAACGTACTGATCGCCTCGACCATCATCGAGACCGGCATCGACGTGCCCAGCGCCAACACCATCATCATCGAGCGCGCCGACAAGTTCGGTCTGGCGCAGTTGCACCAGTTGCGCGGGCGCGTCGGCCGCAGCCACCACCAGGCCTACGCCTACCTGTTGACCCCGCCGCGCCAGCAGATCACTCCGGACGCCGAAAAGCGCCTGGAGGCGATCGCCAATACCCAGGACCTGGGTGCCGGTTTCGTCCTGGCGACCAACGACCTGGAAATCCGCGGTGCTGGCGAGCTGCTAGGCGAAGGCCAGAGCGGGCAGATCCAGGCGGTCGGTTTCACCCTGTACATGGAGATGCTCGAACGCGCGGTCAAGTCGATCCGCAAGGGCGAGCAACCCAACCTCGACCAGCCCCTGGGCGGCGGGCCGGAGATCAACCTGCGCCTGCCTGCGCTGATTCCCGAGGACTATCTGCCCGATGTGCACGCTCGCCTGATCCTCTACAAGCGCATCGCCTCGGCGGTGGACGAGGACGGTCTCAAGGATCTGCAGGTGGAAATGATCGACCGCTTCGGCCTGTTGCCCGAACCGACCAAGAATCTGGTGCGCCTGACCCTGCTCAAGCTTCAGGCCGAGCAGCTGGGTATCACCAAGGTCGATGGCGGCCCGCAGGGTGGGCGCATCGAATTCGGCCCGAGCACGCCGGTCGATCCGCTGACCCTGATCAAGCTGATCCAGAGCCAGCCCAAGCGCTACAAGTTCGAAGGCGCCACGCTGTTCAAGTTCATGGTGCCGATGGAGCGTGCCGAGGAGCGTTTCAACGTCATCGAAGCGCTGTTCGAGCGCCTGACGCCAAAAGCCGGTTGATATGCCCGATGAGCGCGTGATCGATACGCTGCAACCGCGGCCACGGCTGTGGCTGGGCAGCGTCGAGTTCAGCGCTTTCGAGCCGCGCAACGGCAAGATGCAGCGTTACGTGCAGCATCGTGCGGCGCTGGCCTACGGCTACGCCGGCGAATACGTCAGCGGGCCGCGCCCCACCAGCGTCGCGCGCCAGTGGCAGAACCAGAACGCTCGAATCCTGCGCCAGCCGGCCGCCGAGCGAGCGCTGCGCGAGCAGTTGCAGGGCATCGGCTTCAAGCTGGCGACCCGGCAGAGCAAGGCGCTGCCGGAAAGCGCCGGCGAGATCTTCGAGCTGCCCAGCGATGCTGCCTGGTTGCGCTTCATCCTCAACGAGCTCCCGGGGTTGCGCGAGCAAGGTTGGGAAATCGAATACGCCGAGGCGTTCGCCTTCGACCTGACGCCGGTCGAGCGCTGGTACGCCACCATCGAGGAAGGTCCCGAGCGCGACTGGTTCGATCTGGAACTGGGCATCGTGGTCGACGGCGAACCGCTGAGCCTGCTGCCGATCCTGCTCAACCTGCTGCGCAGCCACCCGGAACTGCTCAACCCGAGCCACCTGGCGCGACGTCGCGACGACGAACAGATCCTGGTGCCCGTGCATACGGCGCAAGACGGCGTTCAGCGAACCTTGCAGGTCGCCCTGCCCTATGGCCGCTTGAAACCGGTGCTGGCAACGCTGGGGGATTTCTACCTGCGCGAACCGGGCGACACCTCGATACGCCTGGCCACCGCCGACGCCACGCGCCTCGAAGGGCTAAGGACGTTGCCTCTGGACTGGCAAGGTGGCGAGCGGGTACGTCACTTTGCCGAACGCCTGCGCGACATCCGCCACTGTCCGGTGGCCGCGCCCGACGGCTTGAACGCCACGCTGCGTCCGTACCAGCTGGAAGGCGTGAGCTGGATGCAGGCGCTGCGGCAACTGGAAGTGGGCGGCATCCTCGCCGACGACATGGGCCTGGGCAAGACCCTGCAGACCCTCGCCCATCTATTGATAGAGAAACAGGCCGGACGCCTGGATCGCCCGGCCATGGTGGTGATGCCCACCAGCCTGGTGCCGAACTGGCAGGACGAAGCCGCCCGCTTCGCGCCCGCACTCAAGGTCCTGGCCCTGCACGGCGCCACCCGCAAGAAACACTTCGCGCATCTGGCCGAGTACGACGTGCTGCTGACCACCTATGCCCTGCTGCCCAAGGACATCGAAGTCCTCGAACAGGTGCCGCTGCACGTACTGGTGCTCGACGAAGCCCAGTACATCAAGACCCCCGGCAGCAAGGCGGCGCAGGCGGCACGTCAGCTGAACGCGCGGCAACGCCTGTGCCTGAGCGGCACGCCCCTGGAAAATCATCTGGGCGAACTCTGGTCGCTGTTTCATTTCCTGATGCCGGGCTGGCTGGGCGACAGCAAGCAGTTCAGCCGCGACTACCGTCTGCCGATCGAGCGACAGGGCGACGAGACGCGCCTGCAGCACCTGAACGCGCGTATCAAGCCATTCCTGCTGCGCCGCACCAAGGAGCAGGTGGCCACCGAATTGCCGGCCAAGAGCGAGATCGTCCACTGGGTCGAACTCAACGAGGCACAGCGCGACGTGTACGAGACCGTGCGCCTGGCCATGGATAAAAAGGTACGCGCCGAAATCGACCGCAAGGGCGTGGCGCGCAGTCAGATCATCATTCTCGAAGCACTGCTCAAGCTGCGTCAGGTGTGCTGTGACCTGCGCTTGGTCAACAGCGTTGCAGCACCGCCACCGGGCCACAGTTCGGGCAAGCTGGCCAGCCTGCTGCGATTGCTCGACGAACTGTTGGGCAGCGGTCGGCGCATCCTGCTGTTCTCCCAGTTCACCTCCATGCTGGGCCTGATCGAACAGGAGCTGCAGCAGCGAGGCATCCCCTACGCATTGCTGACCGGTACCACGCGCGATCGCCGGGCACCGGTCAGGGACTTTCAGGACGGCAGGTTGCAGATCTTCCTGATCAGCCTGAAGGCCGGCGGCGTGGGCTTGAACCTGACCGCAGCGGACACGGTGATCCACTACGACCCGTGGTGGAACCCGGCCGCGGAAAACCAGGCTACCGACCGCGCCTACCGCATCGGCCAGGAAAAACCGGTGTTCGTCTACAAGCTGATCACCCGCGGCACCGTGGAAGAGAAGATCCAGCACCTGCAGCAGGAAAAGTCAGCCTTGGCGGCCGGCATCCTCGATGCCCGGGAAACCGGCGACTGGCGCCTGCAGGACAACGATATCGACGCCCTGCTCGCGCCGCTGCCGAGCCCACCGGCCAAACGCCGATAGTTGCCTGAACGGCGTTTTCAGTCGACGAAATCGGCGACCGTTGCGCGCTCCCCGAGCAGAAACCCGTCGGCCACCAGGCGCAGCGGCTGCAGATCGGTGTCACTGTTACCGGCCTCGATCAGTCGCGCGAAGTGCCGGTAGAGCAACGGGTATTCACCTACCGTTTCGAGCGTCTGCGGCACATCGTCGATGAGCAGCTGCGCACCGCCGTGGGTCAGGCGCAGGCATCCTTCGTCGCAATGTACTTCGATCTGCCAGAGCTCGTCATGACCGTGGTCCCAGTCGAAGGCGGCGCTGACCTGCAGACCGTTCGCGTCGCTCATGCTCAGGTCAGCCGCGATCGGCGCCTGGCGATTGCCGGGAAAGCGCAGGCTGGCCTGGGTGACGAACAGGGCTTCAGGCAGCACGTGGCTGATGATCGACAGGGCGTTGATGCCCGGATCGAACACGCCGAGGCCGCCGGCCTGCCAGATCCACTGCTGGCCCGGGTGCCACTTGCGCACGTCTTCCTTCCACTGCACCCTGACCGATTGCAGGCGTTTGCCCGCCAGCCAGGCGCGGGCGCTTTCGACCCCTGCGGCGAAGCGCGAATGCCAGGCGAACAGGCAGGTCACACCCTGCTCGGCGGCCAGTTCGACCAAGGCCATGGCCTCGCCGAGGCTGGCGCAGGGCGGTTTTTCCACCAGCACGTGCTTGCCGGCCAGCAGCGCTTCGCGGACCTGCGCATAGCGGCCCTGGGGCGGTGTGCAGAAAGCCAGCGCCTGGATATCCGCAGCCTGTTCGAGCAACTCGTGCAGGCTGCCGAAATGCGTGACGCCGGGGCATGGCTCGCCGAGGGTGGCCACGGCGACCAGCTCGAAGGATGGGTCATTGCGCAGGGCGGGGACGTGCTGATCCTGGGCAATCTTGCCGTAGCCGACCACGCCGAGACGAATGGGGGACATCGCTGACTCCTTTTTATTGTTGGGCCTGGGCGTTATAGCAGTTACGCAGCCGTCGGCATACGTGGCAATGCAGGCGACGGGCGCAACGTCGGGACCGGGATTTGCATGCAGCCGTGCCGTCCCTCACCGAAGTTGCGAGCCCGCCATGCCTGATCGCGCCCTGCCTGATCGTCCTATGCCCCCTGCCCTGCGTTTCATGCTGGCCGCTCGCCGCAGCGAGCTCGAAGGCCTGCACGGGCTGGCCGACACCTGTCAACTGGTAACGCTGATCAGCCGCCTGGTGCATGCCCTGCAGCGTGAACGTGGTTACACCAACCTCTATCTGGGCAGCCAGGTGGAAACCCACCGTCGGCAATTGGACCTGCACACCGAGCAGGCTCAGGCGCTGGAGCAGGACGTGCTGCAGCGCTTGCAGGCCGTGGACCTCAATGCAGCCAGCGCGGCCGACCGTGCCCGCCTGTTCAACCGCGTCGCCTACGTTCTGCATGGTTTCGACGAATTGCCCGGCCTGCGGCGGCGCATTCGCGAACGCCTGCTCGCACCCAGCCTGGCCACGGCGGCCCTGACCCGTCTGATCGGTGGACTCATGGCCGTGGTCTTCGAAGCGGCCGACACGGCCATCGACCCCGGACATCACCCGGGTGCTGGTGGCGCTGTTCAACTTCATGCAGGGCAAGGAGCTGGCCGGTCAGGAGCGGGCCACCGGCGTGGCCGGCTTCTCGGCGGGTTTTTTCGACGCCAGTGTGCAGGAGCGCATCCTGCACCTGACGCAAAGCCAGGAGCGCTGCTTCCAGACCTTCAGCGAATTCGCCGACCCGCTGGCCGGTCAGCGCTGGGCCGAGTTGCAGCGCAGCGAACTCACCACACAGTTGTTGCGCCTGCGCGAAGTCGGCATGCGCACCTCGGCGCAACATCCGGTGGACCCGGGCCTCTCGCAGCTCTGGTTCGAACTGCACAGCCAGCGCATCGATCAGATGCACGAGGTGGAGAAGCACCTTGCCGAGCAGCTGTTGGCCAGTTGTCAGAGCAGCATCAAGCTGGCCAATGCCGACCTCGACAACCACCGCGTGCTGTTGCAACGCCTGGCCAGTCTGGAAACCATGGGCTGCGGCGATGCCCGGCTGTTCAGCGTGCATGCCAGCGATCTCGACAGCCCCGCGCCCGACGGCCACGGACCGCAGATGGGCCGCTCGCTGCTGGACCTGCTGCAGGCCCAGACCCACCGTCTGCAGGATGCCAATCTGCAACTGGACGAGGCACGCCAGGCGCTCAATGAACGCAAGCTGGTGGAACGGGCCAAGCAATTGTTGATGAATGAATATGCCCTCAGCGAAAGCGAGGCGTACACCCGACTGCGGCAATCGGCGATGTCGCGGGGGCTGCGCATGGTCGACATGGCGCAGAACGTATTGGCCGTGGCTGGCAAAGGTTGAGGCACAGACTGCGCCCTATTTGCGCACCCTGCCGGTGGCATGCTCCGCATCCGTGCACACGGACGCTTCATTGCGCGGGGACTGCTACGTCCCGTGCGGCTCTCGACGCCTTGGCACGCAATCTGCTTTGAGACACACAGGACCGCAGCCAACTGCGGTCGACTATTCGAATCCTGGACAACGGCGTCCACGCGTTCCGGCAGCACTGCCCGGAGCGCGTGACCGCCGTTTTTTTTTGCATTTTTTTGGCCGCCAGCAGCAGGGGAATCAGCGATGGATGACACGCCTTTCAAAGCACACCCGCACGACGCCAAGCGTCGGCACTTTCTCAAGCAGTCGTTGACGGTGGCCGGTGCCGGTGCAGCCCTTGGACTGCTGCCACCCGGGCTGTCCTCGGCGGTCTGGGCAGCGGGCAGCGACGGTCTGGAAACCACCACGGCCAAGCTGGGCTTCATCGCACTGACCGATGCCGCGCCGCTGTTCGTCGCCGACGAGAAAGGATTCTTCGCCAAGCACGGCATGACCGGGGTGGAAGTGCTCAAACAGTCCTCCTGGGGTACAACGCGGGACAATCTGGTGCTGGGTTCGGCCGCCAACGGCATCGACGGCGCACACATCCTCACGCCCATGCCCTACCTGATCGCTGCTGGCAAGGTCACGCCCAACAACCAGCCAGTGCCCATGTACATCCTCGCGCGGCTGAACCTGTCCGGCCAGTGCATCTCGGTGGGCAACGAACACGCCGACCTCAAGCTGGGCCTGGATTCCGCACCGTTCAAGGCTGCGCTGGCCAGCAAGCGTGCCAGCGGCAAGACCGTCAATGCCGCGATGACCTTCCCCGGCGGCACTCACGACCTGTGGTTGCGCTACTGGCTGGCCGCAGGTGGCATCGACCCGAACAAGGACCTGTCCACCATCGTCGTACCGCCGCCGCAGATGGTCGCCAACATGAAGGTCGGCAGCATGGACAGCTTCTGCGTCTGCGAACCGTGGAACGCCCAGTTGATCAATCAGAAAGTCGGCTACACGGCCAACACCACGGGAGAGATCTGGAACAAGCATCCGGAGAAGGCCCTGGCCCTGCGCGCCGACTACGTGGACAAGCACCCCAACGCGACCAAAGCCCTGCTCAAGGCCGTGATGGAAGCGCAGATGTTCTGCGAGCGGCCGGAGAACAAGGACGAAGTGGCGGAGATCTGCGCCAAGCGTCGCTGGATCAACGCGCCGGTGGCGGACATCATCGAGCGCATGAAAGGCAACTTCGACTACGGCACCGGCAAGGTGGTCAAGGACAGCCCGCACATCATGCGCTACTGGGACGACTTCGCCTCCTACCCGTTCAAGAGCCACGACCTGTGGTTCCTCACCGAGAACAAGCGCTGGGGCTACCTGCCCAAGGATTTCGACAGCCAGGCGTTGATCGCCAAGGTCAATCGCTCCGATCTCTGGCGCCTGGCCGCCGCGGAATTGAACGTGCCGGCGGCGCAGATTCCCGATTCCGACTCGCGCGGTGTCGAGACCTTCTTCGACGGCAAGACCTTCGATCCTCAGAACCCGCAGGCCTATCTCGACAGCCTGTCCATCAAGGCCCTGGCCTGATGTTTCCCGCACTCACCGGAGGTCACCATGAATGCTGAAGTGAAGAAGCTGCACAGCGCCGCCCAGGCCGTCGCCAAGGCCCAGGTCAAGCCGCCGGTGATGGCGAAACTGCTGAAGAACGCCCGCCGCTTCGTGTTGCAGCAGTGCCTGCCCCCGGTGGTGATCGGCGCCCTGCTGTTGCTGGTCTGGCAACTGGTGTGCAGCGGCAAGGGCGCGGCGCTGCCGCCGCCCACTCAGGTGATCAGTGATACCTGGGAGCTGATCGTCGATCCGTTCTACGACAACGGCGGCAACGACAAGGGCATGGCCTGGCAGCTGCTGGCCAGCCTGTCGCGGGTTGCCTACGGCTATGCCCTGGCCGTGGTGGTGGGGATCAGCCTGGGCGTGCTGGTAGGACAGTCGACCTGGGCCATGCGCGGGCTCGATCCGTTGTTCCAGATCCTGCGTACGGTGCCGCCGCTGGCCTGGCTGCCGCTGTCGCTGGCCGGTTTCAAGGACAGCTACCCTTCGGCGATCTTCGTGATCTTCATCACCGCCATCTGGCCGATCATCATCAACACCTCGGTGGGCGTGCGCAACATTCCCGAGGACTACCGCAACGTGGCCAAGGTGCTGCGGCTCAACGGCGTCGAGTACTTCAGCAAGATCATGCTGCCGGCGGCCGCGCCCTACATCTTTTCCGGCCTGCGCATCGGTGTCGGCCTGTCGTGGCTGGCGATCATCGCCGCGGAAATGCTGATTGGCGGTGTCGGCATCGGGTTCTTCATCTGGGACGCCTGGAACGCCTCGCGCATCAGCGACATCATTCTCGCCCTGGCCTACGTGGGCATCGTCGGCTTCTGCCTCGATCGCCTGGTGGCGATGGTCGGACGCCTGGTCACTCGCGGCACTTCGCAAAGCTGAGGAGGCAACATGAGCCATTATCTGAGTATCGAAAACGTCGACAAGCACTTCGAGCGCGATGGTGTCACCAGCCAGGTGCTGCGCGGGATCAACCTGAATGTCGCACGCGGCGAGTACATTTCCATCATCGGCCACTCGGGCTGCGGCAAGTCGACAGTGCTGAACATCGTCGCCGGGCTCATCGAATCGAGCAACGGTGCGGTGATTCTCGACGGCAAGGAAGTGCGCCAGCCGGGGCCGGACCGCAGCCTGGTTTTCCAGAACCATTCGCTGCTGCCCTGGCTGACCGTTTACGAGAACGTGGCCCTGGGCGTGGACAAGGTCTTCAAGCACAGCAAGAGCAAGAGCGAGCGCCATGCCTGGACCCTGCACAACCTGGAAATGGTCAACATGACCCACGCGCTGCACAAGCGCCCGAGCGAGATTTCCGGCGGCATGAAGCAGCGCGTCGGCATCGCCCGCGCGCTGGCGATGCAGCCCAAGGTGTTGTTGCTCGACGAGCCGTTCGGCGCACTGGACGCGCTGACCCGCGCCCACTTGCAGGATGAGGTGATGCGCATCCAGAGCGAGCTGCACAACACGGTGATGATGATCACTCACGATGTCGACGAGGCGGTGCTGCTGTCCGATCGCATCGTGATGATGACCAACGGCCCGGCGGCGACCATAGGCGAAATCCTCACCATCGACCTGCCCCGCCCCCGCAGCCGCCTGGCCCTGGCCGACGACCCGCGCTACAACCAGTACCGCCTGGCGGTGCTCAGTTTCCTGTATGAGAAACAGGGAAAAGTCGTCGAAGCCGTCGCCTGAACCACCGCACCCACCGCCGACGCAAGCGCCGCGTTCCTGTAGCAGCGGCGCAAGCCGCGTCCGGTTTCACCGCGTTGCATCAGACACACCGCATCGACCGCCGACGCGGCTCGCGCCGCTGCTACAGGAACGGCGCAAGCCGCATCGGGCCTCACCGCGGTACCCCTGACCCACCGCAACCACCGCCGACGCGAGCGCCGCGTTCCCCTGTAGCAGCGGCGCAAGCCGCGTCCGGCCTCACCGCGGTACCCCTGATCCACCGCAACCACCGCCGACGCGAGCGCCGCGTTCCCCTGTAGCAGCGGCGCAAGCCGCGTCCGGTTTCACCGCGTGGCATCAGACACACCGCACCCACCGCCGACGCGGCTCGCGCCGCTGCTACAGGAACGGCGCAAGCCGCGTCCGGCCTCACTGCGGTGCCCCAGACCTACCGCAACCACCGCCGGCGCGAGCCGCGTCCGGCCGCATCGCTTCAGGCCCTGAAACGACACCGAACCCCGTTACGATGGCTGGGTCTACTGGATGCCGGCCAGCGTCCATCACCCGTGCAAATTTGCAGGCATTACCTGCATTAATCTGCATTGAAAGCTGCAAACTTGCCTGTCACGATCACCTGGTCCGCTTATTTATCTCAGGAAATCAATAACAAGCAGGGATTCAGCGATGACAACTCAGGTCTTTCCACCTCCCCAGCGGTCTTCCCTGGGGCTCGATGACCAGGTACTCGGCGATGTCCGTAACCACATCGGCCACTTGACCCTCAACCGCCCCGCCGGTCTGAATGCACTCACCCTCGACATGATCCGCGCCCTACGCGGCTATCTCGACGCGTGGGCGCTGGACCCGCACATCCATGCCGTGGTGCTGCGCGGTGCCGGCGACCGCGGCTTCTGCGCCGGCGGCGACATCCGCAACCTCTACCTCAGCTACCGCAGCCAGGAAATCCTGCACGAAACCTTCTTCGACGAAGAATACGCCCTGGACCAGTGCCTGCATCAGTATCGCAAGCCCGTGCTGGCCCTGCTCGACGGCTACACCCTGGGCGGTGGCATGGGCCTGGCTCAGGCGGCTGAACTGCGCGTGGTCACCGAGCGCAGCAAGCTGGGCATGCCTGAAGTGGCCATCGGCTATTTCCCCGATGTCGGCGCCAGCTATTTCCTGAGCCGCATCCCCGGTGAAATCGGCACCTACCTGGGCGTCACCGGGGTCCAGATCGAGGCCGCCGATGCACTCTATTGCGGTCTGGCGGACTGGTATCTGGAAAGCGACCGTTTGACCCTGCTCGATGAACGTCTGGACAGACTGCAATGGGGCGACAACCCTCTCAAGGACCTGCAGGGCGTCCTCGCCCGTCTCGGCGTGCAAAGCCTGCCCGACGCCCCCCTGCACCGGCTGCGGCCGGCCATCGATCACTTCTTCAGTCAGGACGACTTGACCAGCCTGGTCGAGCAACTGGAAAACGTGAACGTCGCCGGCAGTCAGCAGTGGGCGCAGAACACCGCGCAGCTGATGCGCACCCGCTCGCCAGTGGCGATGGCGGTGACCCTCGAACTGCTGCGCCGCGGTCGCCACCTCAGCCTGGACGACTGCTTCGCCTTGGAGCTGCACCTCAACCGCCAGTGGTTCGAGCAGGGTGACCTGATCGAAGGCGTCCGTGCTTTACTGATCGACAAAGACAAGAACCCGCGTTGGAACCCACCGACGCTAGACCGGCTCACGCCTGCGCGCATCGAGCCCTTCTTCCAAGGCCTCTGAGGCCGGAGTCTGCCATGCAAGACCTGGAACTGAGCGAAGAACAGATCATGATCCGTGACATGGCGCGCGACTTCGCCCGCGCCGAAGTTGCCCCCCATTCCCGTGCCTGGGAACAGGCCGGCTGGATCGATGACGCCCTGGTGGCGCAGATGGGCGCCCTCGGGCTGCTGGGCATGGTGGTGCCCGAGCAATGGGGCGGCAGCTACACCGACTACGTCGCCTACGCCCTGGCGGTGGAAGAAATCTCCGCCGCCGATGGCGCGCTGGGGGCGTTGATGAGCGTGCACAACTCCGTGGGCTGCGGCCCCCTGCTCAACTATGGCAGCCCGGCCCAGCAGGACACCTGGCTGGCGGCGCTGGCCAGCGGAGAAGCCATCGGCTGCTTCTGCCTGACCGAACCTCAGGCGGGCTCCGAGGCGAACAACCTGCGCACCCGCGCCGTGCTCGATGGCGAACATTGGGTCATCGACGGTGCCAAGCAATTCGTCACCAACGGTCGTCGGGCCAAGCTCGCCATCGTCTTCGCGGTGACCGACCCGGAACTGGGCAAGAAGGGCCTGTCCGCCTTTCTGGTGCCCACCGACACGCCCGGGTTCACCGTCGACCGCAGCGAGCACAAGCTCGGTATCCGCGCCTCCGACACCTGCGCCATCACCCTGAGCCAGTGTCGCGTCCCTGCCGCCAACCTGCTTGGCGAGCGCGGCAAGGGCCTGAACATCGCCCTGTCCAACCTGGAAGGCGGCCGTATCGGCATCGCCGCCCAAGCACTGGGCATCGCACGCGCGGCGTTCGAAGCGGCGTTGGGTTATGCCCGCGAGCGGGTGCAGTTCGGCAAGCCGATCATCGAGCACCAAAGCGTGGCCAACCTGCTGGCCGACATGCAGGTGCAGGTCAACGCCGCGCGACTGCTGGTGCTGCATGCCGCACGCCTGCGCAGTGCAGGCCTGCCCTGCCTGTCCGAAGCCTCCCAGGCGAAGCTCTTCGCCTCGGAAATGGCCGAGCGGGTGTGCTCCAGCGCCGTGCAGATACACGGCGGCTATGGCTATCTGGAAGATTATCCGGTGGAGAAGTATTACCGCGATGCGCGCATCACCCAGATTTACGAAGGCTCCAGTGAAATACAGGCGCATGCTGATCGCCCGCGAGCTGCGCAACTATCTACTGTAACTGCGCTGTAATCACCGCATAGCGACAGGGCTGGCTATGGACCAGCCCTGTTTCGATCAATTTCCCTTGAACTGCGGCTCGCGCTTGGCGATGAACGCCGCCATCCCCTCTTTCTGATCTTCGCTGGCGAAGGCGGCGTGGAACACCCGACGCTCGAAACGAACCCCTTCGGACAGGCTCACCTCGAACGCGCGATTGACGCTTTCCTTGACCATCATCGCGATCGGCAACGATTTCGCTGCAATCTGTGCGGCAACCTCCATGGCTTCATCCAGCAACCGGTCGGCGGCGACGATGCGGGCCACCAGCCCTGCGCGTTCGGCCTCTTCGGCGCCCATCAGGCGACCGGTCAGGCACAGTTCCATGGCCTTGGCCTTGCCCACCGCATGGGTCAGGCGCTGCGTGCCGCCCATGCCCGGCAGCACGCCCAGCTTGATCTCCGGCTGGCCGAACTTGGCGTTGTCGGCGGCCAGGATGAAGTCGCACATCAACGCCAGTTCGCACCCACCGCCCAAGGCGAAACCGGCCACGGCAGCGATGATCGGCTTGCGTCGGTTGGCGACCCGGTCGCTCTCGTGAAACAGATCGTCGAGGTAGATCTGCGGATAGCGCAGTTCGGCCATTTCCTTGATGTCGGCACCGGCGGCGAACGCCTTGGCCGAGCCGGTGAGAACGATGCAGCCGATCTCGCGATCGCGCTCCAGAGCATCCAAGGCCTGATTCAGCTCGTCGATCAACTGAGCGTTGAGAGCGTTCAGCGCCTGCGGGCGGTTGAGCGTGATCAAACCCACGCGACCGCGGGTTTCCAAAAGGATGGTTTCAAAAGCCATGGCCTATCTCCAGGTGGAGGCATTGTCTGCCTCGATGGTTATTGTTGTAGCGATCCATGGACGGCTCCCCGGCCATGATCGTGCGTCGTGTTTGTAGCATTCTGAAACCTGATGCGGGACATTTCTCGTCGCAGCTGGGCACCACCGGGCCATGTCGGCCTCCAATAGGTGCTACGGTGCTGGCCGGCAACACCCTGCAACCGTACGTCCATCCTGCGCCACCGTCCATTCCAGGAGGTCTCCATGCTTCGCCTGTCCCTGCTGGCGCTCGCCAGTGTCTTCGCCCAGCCCCTGCTGGCCGCCGAATCCTCGCCCGCCTACGGTCCCGAACTGCAGGGCTTTGACTATCCGTACACGCTGCAACATTACGCCTTCGAGTCCCAAGGCAAAAGCCTGCAGATGGGCTACCTGGACGTTGCCGCCAATGGCAAGGCCAACGGCCGCACCGTGGTGCTGATGCATGGCAAGAACTTCTGCGCCGCCACCTGGGAAAGCTCGATCAAGGCGCTCAGCGATGCCGGCTACCGAGTGGTCGCACCGGATCAGATCGGCTTCTGCACCTCCAGCAAGCCGGAACACTACCAATACAGTTTCCAGCAGCTGGCCAACAACACCCATGACCTGCTGACCCGCATCGGGGTCAAGGAAGCGGTGATCATGGGCCACTCCACCGGCGGCATGCTGGCGACCCGCTACGCCTTGATGTTTCCCGAGGACACCGAGCGCCTGGCCATGGTCAACCCGATCGGCCTGGAAGACTGGAAAGCCCTGGGCGTGCCCTATCGCAGTGTCGATCAGTGGTTCGAGCGCGAGTCCAAGGTCACCGCCGAGGGCATCCGCAACTACGAGCGCACCACCTACTATGGCGGTCGCTGGAAGCCGGAATACGATCGCTGGGTGAACATGCTCGCCGGCCTGAACAAAGGCCCGGGACATACCTTGGTGGCATGGAACTCGGCGCTGATCTACGACATGATCTTCACCCAGCCAGTGGTCTATGAGTTCAAGGACCTGAAGGTGCCGACCCTGCTGCTGATCGGCGACGCCGACACCACGGCCATCGGCAGCGATATCGCACCGCCCGAGGTCAAGGCACGGCTGGGCAAGTACGCCGTGCTGGGCAAGCAGGCCAGCCAGATGATCCCCCACAGCACCCTGGTGGAGTTCGCAGGCCTGGGCCACGCACCGCAGATGGAAGAGCCGACGCGCTTCCACAAGGCCCTGCTCGACTGGTTGGATGCTCCCCAGAAACCGCTCTGACAAGAGGCAATGCCCATGCGAATAGCCGTCATCGACGATTGGCAATCGGTGGCTGAAAACGTGGTCGACTGGACCCCGCTGCAGGCTGTCGGCCAGCTCGACTTCATCCACGATTACCCTGCCGACGGCAGCGTTCTGGCCGAGCGTCTGGCGGCCTATACCGTCATCTGCGTGATGCGTGAACGCACCTGTTTCGACGCAGCCCTGCTCCAGCAGCTGCCGCAGCTCAAACTGCTGGTGACCGGCGGTATGCGCAACGCCGCCATCGACCTGCAGGCCGCGGCCCGACTGGGCATTCAGGTCGCCGGTACCGACAGCTACAAGCATGCGGCGCCGGAGCTGACCTGGGCCCTCCTGATGGCCTTGACCCGTGACCTGCTCGGCGAAGCCCATTCGCTGCGCAGCGGTGGCTGGCAAATCGGCCTGGGTGGCGATCTGCATGGCAGCACCCTGGGCTTGCTGGGCCTGGGTAGCATCGGTGAGAAAGTGGCGCGCTTCGGCCAGGCGTTCGGTATGCGCGTGATCGCCTGGAGCCAGAACCTCACGCCGCAACGCGCCGCCGAAGTGGGCGTGGAGTACGTCGACAAACAGCAGTTGTTCGAACAGGCCGACGTGCTCAGCGTGCATCTGGTGCTCAGCGAGCGCAGCCGTGGGCTGGTCGATGCACAGGCTTTGACGTGGATGAAGCCGGGCGCGCGGCTGGTGAACACTTCACGCGGCCCGATCATCGACGAGACCGCGCTGATCCAAGCCCTGCGCGAGGGTCGCCTCGCTGGCGCGGCACTGGATGTGTTCGACGAGGAGCCGCTGCCGCAAGATCATCCGTTCCGCACGCTGCCCAACGTGCTGGCGACGCCCCACATCGGCTACGTTACCGGCAACAACTACCGGCTGTTCTTCACTCAGATGATCGAAGACATACTGGCCTGGCACGCCGGCCAGCCCGTGCGCCTGCTGGCCGGCCAGTAACCGCGTTCAGTCGATCAATGCCGCCGCGCGCAGTGCAGCAGTCGCTTGTTGCCAGCGCGGATGCTGACGGTACTCGACATTGGCGAAGGCCTGGCCGCGCATGGCAGCGATGCGTGGCGAAGGCTGCACGCCCATGCGCTGGGCAGCGCTCAAGGCCAGTTCGGCCGCAGCGCGGTCGTTGCACACCAGGCCCATGTCGCAGCCCGCGCTCAAGGCCGCCTCGATCCGACTGGCAGCATCACCCACGACGTGAGCGCCGGCCATCGACAGGTCATCGCTGAAAATCACCCCTTCGAAACCCAGTTCGTCGCGCAGAATGTCCTGCAGCCAGCGACGCGAGAAGCCTGCCGGGTTGCCGTCGACCTGCGGGTAGATGACGTGGGCCGGCATGACCGCCGCCAGCTGGCCGGCCAACCGCGCGAAGGGCACCAGATCGCATGCGCGAATCTGCTCCAGGGAACGCTCGTCGGTGGGAATCGCCACGTGGGAGTCGGCTTCGGCCCAGCCATGGCCGGGAAAATGCTTGCCGCACGCTGCCATGCCTGCGGCATTCATGCCTCGGATGAACGCCCCGGCGAGCGCCGTCGCGCGCTCGGGATCACCCTCGAAGGCACGGGTACCGACCACGGCGCTGTGGCCATGATCGAGGTCCAGCACCGGCGCGAAGCTCAGGTCCAGGCCCACAGCCAGCACTTCGGCGGCCATCAACCAGCCGCAATGCTCGGCCAGGCCGACCGCATCGGCATGATGCGCCAACTCACGCATGGCCGGCAGACGCACGAAGCCCTGACGCAGACGTTGCACGCGTCCCCCCTCCTGATCCACGGCCAGGATCAGCTCGGGCCGCACAGCGCGGATGGCCGCGGTCAGCTCGCGTACCTGGCGTGGATGCTCGATGTTGCGCGCGAAGATGATCAGTCCGGCGACTTCGGGTTGGCGCAACAGATGCCGGTCCTCGGCAGTAAGCCAGGTGCCGGCGACGTCGACCATCAGGGAGCCTTGCAGACGAGCACTCATGAGGTTTCCTTGTAGAGGGGGATCGGGAGGTTGGCCGTGCAGGCCTCAGGCCTTCACGGCGGCCGGCGTGCTCTTGCTGCGCGGGCGCAGCTGGGCCGCAGCCATGGCCGGGTCGGTCACCGCACTCTGCGCGCGCATGCCCGCCGCGAGGAACGGCACCATCAGGCGCATGACCTGCTCGATCGAGGTGTCCACGCCAAAGTCGGTTTCGGCGATGGCACGCAACGCCTTGATCCCGGACATGCTGAACGCGGCGGCGCCGAGCATGAAATGCACGCGCCAGAACAGCTCGATGGGCGGAATGCGCGGCGCTGCCTCATTGACCAGCAGCATATAGCGGCGGAACACCTTGCCGTACATGTCTTCCAGGTAACGACGCAGGTGACCCTGGCTCTGGCTGAAGGCCAGGCCCAGCAGGCGCATGAAGATGGAAAGGTCGTTGCCACTGCGCGGTTGCACCACCAGGGCCTGCTCGACGAGAATCTCGAGTAGCTCCTCGAGGCTGGCTTTGGGCGTCGCACTGGCCTGACGCCGCTCCAGCTCGCGGTCGAGGCTGGCACAGAAAGGCCCGAGGAATCGCGAGAACACCGCCTGGATGAGCGCCTTCTTAGAGCCGAAATGGTAGTTCACCGCCGCCAGATTGACCCCGGCCTTGCTGGTGATCAGGCGCAGCGACGTTTCCGCGAAGCCTTTTTCCGCAAAAAGCTGTTCCGCGGCATCGAGGATGCGTTCAACGGTTTCCGACTGGGCCATGGCAACTCCGCCTGACAAACACTTGTTTGAAACATACGTTTCAAAGCGCCCGACTGTCAAGTCCGAGCGGGCTGTTCGTGGCCATAGGGTCACGTATTAAAGCATACAAATTCATCGCCTTAGCGCAGCATGCGAACATCCACCGACCTCTGCTCCAGAAAACGATGTTGCCAAGTGCAATCCACTGTATATAATCCCAGTCACTGTACAAAAAGACAGAGCCATCCAAATGTTGAAATTGACGCCACGCCAAGCTGAAATTCTCGCCTTCATCAAGCGCTGCCTTGACGACAATGGCTTCCCACCTACCCGTGCAGAAATCGCCCAGGAACTGGGCTTCAAATCCCCCAACGCCGCTGAAGAACACCTCAAGGCCCTGGCGCGCAAAGGCGCGATCGAAATGACCCCGGGCGCCTCACGCGGCATTCGTATTCCCGGCTCCGAGGCGCGCAACGACGATTCCAGTCTTCCAGTGGTCGGCCGCGTTGCAGCGGGCGCGCCCATTCTGGCGCAGGAACACATCGAGGAGTCCTGCAAGATCAACCCGGGCTTCTTTCATCCACGCGCCGATTATCTGTTGCGGGTACAGGGCATGAGCATGCGCGATGTCGGCATCCTCGACGGCGACCTGCTCGCCGTGCACACCTGCCGTGAAGTGCGCAATGGCCAGATCGTCGTGGCCCGTATCGGCGATGAAGTGACGGTCAAGCGGTTCCAGCGCGAGGGCAACAAGGTTTTCCTGGTTGCGGAAAACCCCGACTTCGCACCCATTGAAGTCAACCTCAAGGATCAGGATCTGGTCATTGAAGGTCTGAGCGTCGGCGTCATTCGTCGATAAGGAGGCGTCATGCAGTTTCCCCTTTCATCCCAACAAGCACAGATGTCGCTGTTCGAAGCTTTCATGTCTGCACCGGTGGCGCCGCGATTCAAGGAGGCCGTCGAGTCGCCCTGGACCGTTGCCGAGCCGGATGTATTCAGCGAGATGTCGCTGCGCGGTGCTGCGGGGAACTGCCTGAACCTGCTGGCCCCCATGCTGCGCGAACTGAGCGAGGAGCAGGACGCGCGCTGGATGACCTTGATCGCGCCACCGGCGAGCCTGACCCAGGCCTGGCTGCGCGATGCCGGGCTCAATCGCGAACGGATACTGCTATTGCAGCCACGGGGCACGCAGAGCGCACAGCAACTGGCGTGCGAAGCGCTGCGTCTGGGTCGTAGTCACACTGTGGTGAGCTGGCTCAATCCGTTGCCGGCCGTGGCCAGGCAACAATTGATCACGGCCGCACGCCAGGGCGGCGCGCAGAGCTTGAACATTCGATTGGGATAGCCAAGAAACACACTGGGTACTGTCCGCCCAGGCAAGCGCGAGGCGCTCGCTGAGCGGCAGCATCAGTGCAGGACGCGCGGCCCGTCGTCCTTGTCGATTTCACCTTCCACCAGCTTGCCGGCCATCTGTACGCCGACACTGAGCATGGCCTTGGCCACTTCCACATGCTGGCCCTGCAGAAATGCCTTGGCATCTTCGGAAAAATTCAGCGTCACCAGCGAACCTTCGTCCTCGGCACGACGCAACTCGATGCGGCCGTCAGGCAGCTCGACAATCTCAAGAAAGGACGTAGGCATAAGGACATGTTCTCCACGAAAGGCGAGCATTGTAGCAGCGCCACGCTGAATCAGCACTCACTCAACCCTTCTCTGAAGCGAACGGTCAAGCCCTTGAGCTGCTGACGCCAGCTTTCGAGCACCTCGCGACTCAGTTCCGGCTCTTCCACCTCGTCCAGACTGACCGCCTGTATCAACGGCTGGGTCACGTCCCCCTTGGGCTTCTTGGGCGCCCTGGGCGGTACGAACAGCGCGCCATGGGCGGCAAGCAACTGCGCCAGCCAGGTATGCGGATGCTGGGCCAGCTCCACCAGTTCACCAAGTTCGGGAATCGACGTGCCATCCAACGCCTGCGGCGTCAGCAGGGTTTCGGCGCGGGCCGTGCCGGCCTGTGGCAGGCGGTAGTAACCGGCGATCTCATGGCAGAGCCCCAGCAAGGCACCGTAGAGGTGGAACAACGCCGACTCGCGCTGCGCCTGCAACTGCGCCTGGGCGTTGATCGCCTGGCCCTGCTCGGCCTTGCCCATGGCTTCCAGCGCCAGCCCGGCAAAATAGATTTTCTGGTTGGTACGGGTGTAGAGCTCATAGGCCATGGTGGCGGTCTCCGCAATGAACACTGATCGCCTACAGTGTCGGGAACCCGCAGAGCCAGTGCAAGCCACAAATGAAAAAGGCCGCACAGTCCTGGCGGACGGTGCGGCCTCTTTGCAACCAGCGACTCAGCGCTTGTCTTCGACCTTCCAGGTCTTGCCGTCGTAGAAAGCCTTCCAACCGGTCGGCTTGCCGTCGACCTCGCTCTGCACGTACTGCTCCTTGGTCTTGCGGCTGTAGCGGATCACGGTCGGGCGTCCGTCCGGGTCCTTGATCGGCGCATCGAACAGGAAGCTGTACTTGGGATCGATCTCGTCCTTGTGCGGAATGATCTCCAGTACCAGCGGTGCGCGGGTCTCACGGTTCTTGGGGAACTGGCTGGCGGCCAGGAACAGACCCGAAGCGCCGTCGCGCAGCACGTAGGTGTCGTTGACCTTTTCGCACTTGAGCTCGGGCATCTTCACCGCGTCCATTTTCGGCGGCGCCGCTTCGCCGCTCTTGAGCAGCTTGCGGGTGTTCTTGCATTCGGGATTGGTGCAACCGAAGAACTTGCCGAAACGGCCGGTCTTGAGTTGCATCTCGCTGCCGCACTTGTCGCATTCCAGGCTCGGGCCTTCGTAGCCCTTGATGCGGTAGTTGCCCTCTTCGATCTCGTAGCCTGGGCAGTCGGGGTTGTTGCCGCAGATGTGCAGCTTGCGCTTCTCGTCGACCAGATAGGCATCCATGGCCGTTGCACAGATCGGGCAGCGATGCTTGCCGCGCAGGATCTGCGACTCGGACTCACCTTCATCGTCGGCCGCGATCTCATCGCCTGGAATCAGGTTGATGGTCGACTTGCAGCGCTCCTTGGGCGGCAACGCATAGCCCGAACAGCCCAGGAACACCCCAGTGGAAGCGGTGCGGATCATCATCGGGCGGCCGCACTCGCGGCAGGCGATGTTGGTCAGGGTCGGCAGGTTGGCGCGCATGCCGCTGTCGGCAGCACCCGCAACATCGAGCTTGCCCTTGAAGTCGCCGTAGAACTCGTCGAGCACGTTCTTCCAGTCGCGCTCACCGTGAGCCACGTCATCGAGATTCTCTTCCATGCCGGCGGTGAAGCCGTAGTCCATCAGGTTGGAGAAGCTCTCGGACAAGCGCTCGGTGACGATGTCACCCATCTTTTCCGAGTAGAAGCGACGGTTGTGCAGCGCCACGTAGCCGCGGTCCTGGATGGTGGAGATGATCGCCGCGTAGGTCGAAGGTCGACCGATGCCGCGTTTCTCCATCTCTTTCACCAGGCTGGCTTCGGAATAGCGCGCAGGCGGCTTGGTGAAGTGCTGGGTCGGGTCAAGGTGCAACAGCTTGAGCTGTTCGCCCTGGTTCATGTCCGGCAGCACGTCGTCGTCGCCCGGCTTGCTCATCTGCGGCAGCACACGGGTGTAACCGTCGAACTTGAGGATGCGGCCCTTGGCGCGCAGCTCGAAATCGCCGGCCGCCACGGTGACCGTGGTGGACAGGTACTGGGCAGGCGGCATCTGGCAAGCCAGGAACTGACGCCAGATCAATTCGTACAGACGTTCGGCGTCACGCTCCATGCCGGCCAGCTTGCTGGGATGGGTGTTCACATCCGAGGGGCGAATGGCTTCGTGCGCCTCCTGGGCGCCTTCCTTGCTGCCGTAGACCATCGGCGCTTCGGGCAGGTACTTCTTGCCGAACTCGCTCTCGATGTAGGCACGCGCCATCTGCACGGCGTCCACCGACAGGTTGGTGGAGTCGGTACGCATGTAGGTGATGTAGCCTGCCTCGTACAAGCGCTGCGCCATCATCATGGTCTTCTTCACGCCGTAGCCCAGGCGGTTGCTTGCGGCCTGCTGCAAGGTCGAGGTGATGAAGGGCGCCGAAGGCTTGCTGCTGGTCGGCTTGTCCTCGCGCTTGACGATGCTGTAGCTGGCGTCCTTGAGCTTGGCCAGCGCGGCCATGGCCTGGGCTTCGTTCAAGGGCTTGAAGGCCTCGCCGTTCTCGCGGGCCACTTCGAAACGCACCTTGGCGGCCTTGGCCGACGCCAGGTCGGCATGCACTTCCCAGTACTCTTCAGGGTTGAACGCGCGGATCTCGCGTTCGCGCTCGACCACCAGCTTCACCGCCACCGACTGCACGCGGCCTGCCGACAGCCCACGGGCGATCTTCTGCCACAGCAGAGGCGAGACCATGTAGCCGACCACGCGGTCGAGGAAACGTCGGGCCTGCTGCGCATTGACGCGGTCAATGTCCAGCTCGCCAGGACGCGAGAACGCCTCCTGGATGGCTTTCTTGGTGATCTCGTTGAACACCACGCGCTTGTAGCGGCTGTCGTCACCACCGATGGCTTCGCGCAGGTGCCAGGCAATGGCTTCCCCCTCGCGGTCCAAGTCCGTCGCCAGATAGATGGTGTCGGCATCCTTGGCCAACCGGCGCAGCTCTTCGATGACCTTTTCCTTGCCGGGAAGGATCTCGTACTTGGCCTTCCAGCCCTGGTCCGGATCCACGCCCATGCGCGCCACCAATTGCTTGCGGGCCTTTTCCTTGGGCGAAAGCGCCGGTGCGTCGCTGGCGGCAGCCTTGCCGCGCTTGGCGGCCGGCTCCTTGCTGGCGCTCGCCGAACCGCTAGTGGGCAAGTCTCGGATATGGCCGATACTCGACTTCACCACGTACTGGTCACCCAGATACTTGTTGATGGTCTTGGCCTTAGCCGGGGATTCCACAATGACCAGCGATTTGCCCATGGATCGGAAAATTCCTGAATTCTTGAAATGAAAGGCATGCGGCGCCTTGCGAGGCCCCGCTATATATAGTGGTGAGAACCTGAGGTCAAGCGCCGGGGTTCAAGCGGTCGGCGCCTGCGGAACTGAAAACAGGCTGGGTTCGGCTTCGATCAAAGCAAAGCGCGGGACGCTCTCGCCGTCAACCTCGACCGACTCCAGAAACATGCTCAGCGGTCGAACCCAGAGGCCGTATTCGCCGTAAAGCGCCTGATAGAACACGACTTCCTGCTCGTCCTCGGAACTGCGCGCGACGCCGTAGACACGATACTCGGGGCCTTTGTAGTGACGATAGAGCCCTGGCTGTAACTGCATGGTGCGCCTCGCTTGAAATACGTGTTGAAAAACTTTTTGAGTAAACCGGAAAAAAGCAAAACCGGGACACTGGGCCCCGGTTCGCTCGACTCCACGCGTCTGGACTAGACGCGTTCGAAAACCGTGGTGATGCCCTGCCCCAGGCCTACGCACATGGTAGACAGACCGAACGTACCACCGTTCTGCTTCATGACGTTGAGCAGCGTGCCGGAAATTCGAGCACCTGAACAACCGAAAGGATGCCCCAGGGCGATGGCGCCGCCATGCAGGTTAACCTTCTCGTTCATCTTGTCGAGCACTTTCAGATCCTTGAGCACGGGCAGGGCCTGTGCCGCGAAGGCTTCGTTGAGCTCGATGAAGTCGATGTCGGCAATGCCCAGACCTGCGCGCTTGAGCGCTTTCTGGGTCGCCGGCACCGGTCCGTAACCCATGATCGCAGGGTCGACGCCGGCAACGGCCATCGAACGGATCACCGCCAATGGCGTGATGCCCAGATCCTGGGCGCGCTGCGCCGACATCACGATCATGCACGACGCACCGTCGGTGATCTGCGACGAGGTACCGGCCGTGACCGTGCCGCCCTTGGGGTTGAACGCAGGCTTGAGCGCAGCGAGGCTTTCCAGGGTAGTGTCGGGACGAATGGTTTCATCGTAGTCGAACACCTTGATGAAGCCGTTTTCGTCACAGCCCTGCATCGGGATGATCTCGTCCTTGAACTTGCCCTGCACCGTCGCCTGGTGCGCCAACTGGTGCGAGCGCACACCGAAGGCGTCCTGTTGTTCACGGGTGATGCCGTGCATTTTCCCGAGCATCTCGGCGGTAAGGCCCATCATGCCCGATGCCTTGGCGGCGTACAGCGACATGTGCGGGTTCGGATCGACGCCGTGCATCATGCCGACGTGGCCCATGTGCTCGACGCCACCGACCACGAACACGTCGCCGTTGCCGGTCATGATGGCCTGGGCCGCGGTGTGCAGTGCGCTCATGGACGAGCCGCACAGACGGCTGACGGTCTGGCCGGCTGCCGTGTGCGGGATCTGCGTCATCAGCGACGCCATGCGCGCGATGTTCCAGCCCTGCTCCAGGGTCTGGTTGACGCAGCCCCAGATCACGTCCTCGACTTCGGCCGGGTCGACCTTGGCATTGCGTTCCAGCAGCTTGCTGATCAAGTGCGCCGACATGTCCTCGGCGCGGGTGTTGCGGTGCATGCCGCCCTTGGAGCGGCCCATGGGGGTGCGACCGAAGTCGACGATCACCACGTCTCTAGGATTCAAGCTCATAAGTCATTCACCCTTGTTCTGTACGTTGGCCGCTTGCCCGAAGAACGTCTGCCCGGCACGTGCCATTTCACGAAGCTTCTGGGTAGGCTGGTACAGCGGACCCAGTTCGGCGTAGCGGTCGGCCAGGGCGACGAATTCGGCAACGCCCAGCGAATCGATGTAACGCAGCGCACCGCCGCGGAAGGGAGGGAAGCCGATGCCGTAGACCAGGCCCATGTCGGCCTCGGCGGCGGTTTCGACGATGCCGTCTTCCAGGCAGCGTACGGTTTCCAGGCACAGCGGGATCATCATCCAGTTGACAATGTCCTCGTCACTGACTTCGCGCTGCTCGTAGATCACTGGCTTGAGCACATCGAGAGCGGCAGGATCGGCGACTTTTTTCGGCTTGCCGCGCTTGTCGGTCTCGTACGCATAGAAGCCCTTGCCGTTCTTCTGCCCCAGGCGATTGGCTTCGTAAAGCGCGTCGATGGCCGAGCGACGCTCGTCCTTCATGCGGTCCGGGAACCCTTCGGCCATCACGTCACGGCCATGGTGGCCGGTGTCGATACCGACCACGTCCATCAAGTAGGCCGGGCCCATGGGCCAGCCGAACTTTTCCATGACCTTGTCGATGCGCACGAAATCCACGCCGGCGCTGACCAGGCGGGCGAAACCACCGAAGTAGGGAAACAGCACCCGGTTGACCAGGAAGCCGGGGCAGTCGTTGACCACGATCGGGTTCTTGCCCATCTTGCGGGCGTAGGCGACGGTGGTCGCGACGGCGACTTCACTGGACTTCTCGCCACGAATCACTTCGACCAGCGGCATCATGTGCACCGGGTTGAAGAAGTGCATGCCGACGAAGTTTTCCGGGCGTTTGAGCGCCTGGGCCAGCAGGTTGATGGAAATGGTCGAGGTGTTGGACGCCAGGATGGTGTCGTCCTTCACCTGCGCTTCGACCTCGGCCAGTACCGCCTGCTTGACCTTGGGATTTTCCACCACGGCTTCGACGACGATGTCGACATGGCCGAAGTCGCCATAGGACAGCGTCGGCCGGATGTCGTTGAGCGCTTCGGCCATCTTCGCTGCGGTCAGACGCCCTTTTTCGACACGGCCGCCCAGCAGTTTGGAGGCTTCGGCCAAGCCCTGCTCGATGCCCTTCTCGTTGATGTCCTTCATCAGGATCGGCGTGCCCTTGAGCGCCGACTGATAGGCGATGCCGCCACCCATGATGCCGGCACCGAGCACGGCAGCCTGGCTCACGTCTCGTGCCACCTTGTCATAGCCACGGGCCTTGCGCTTGAGTTCCTGATCGTTGAGGAACAGACCGATGAGGCTTTGTGCGGCCGAGGTCTTGGCCATCTTGGCGAAACCGGCGGCTTCGATTTCCAGGGCTTTCTCGCGACCGAAGCTGGCAGCCTTCTGGATGGTCTTGATCGCCTCGACCGGCGCCGGGTAGTTGGGCCCGGCCTGGCCGGCAACGAAACCCTTGGCGGTTTCGAACGCCATCATCTGCTCGATGGCGTTGAGCTTGAGCTTGGCCAGCTTGGGCTGGCGCTTGGCCTTGAAATCGAACTCGCCGCTGATGGCGCGCTTGATCAGGTCGAGCGCCGCAGCTTCGAGCTTGTCCGCTGCCACGACCGCATCGACCGCGCCCACCTTGAGCGCATCATCGGCGCCGTTTTCCTTGCCGGAGGCGATCCACTCGATGGCATTGTCGGCGCCGATGATGCGCGGCAGGCGCACCGTGCCACCGAAACCCGGGTAGATGCCCAGCTTGACTTCGGGCAGACCGATCTTGGCTTCGCTGGACATGACCCGGTAGTCGGCGGCCAGGCACATTTCCAGGCCGCCGCCCAAGGCAATGCCGTTGATGGCGGCAACCGTGGGAACCTCGAGGTCTTCGAAGTCGCTGAAGATACGGTTGGCCTGCAGGTTGCCCGCGACCAGTTCGGCCTCGGGCAATTTGAAATTCTCGACGAATTCGGTGATGTCCGCACCGACGATGAAGACGTCCTTGCCGCTGGTGACGATCACGCCCTGGACCGAAGCGTCGGCCTTGATCGCCGCGATCGCTTCGCGCAGCTCTTCGAGCGTGAGGCGGTTGAACTTGTTGACGGACTCGCCCTTGAGATCGAACCGCAGTTCGACGATGCCGCTTTCAAGAGCCTTCACCGAGATGGCTTTACCTTCGTAAATCATCCACTGATCTCCACGATATGGAAGCTGAACAGTACACGCCGGACGCTGGGTAAAAAGGGGGCGGTACATGGCCGCCGCTCTCTGTAGCCAGGCATACCCGTCAGCGCGGTAGTCGGGATAGTGCTGGAGCGTGACAGAAAAACGCTCGATTCATACGCCCGTTTGATTGGGGTGCGTGTACATTCACGGAAATGCGGGCGATTGTCAAATGCCGCGCAAGGCCTTTGAAAACGCGACTTTGCGGTCATTTCTGGAATGGGGGAAAACACGCACCTGCGACAGCCTGCCGCAGGCATATGACGATAGCTGGAGTTCGGGATCAAGCCAGCGCTTGAAGGACCTTGGCAATATTCTGAAGCACCTTTTCATCACCCTTCTCGCCCCAGTACAGGGCCAACATCTGCGGACCGGCTTCGAGCTTGTAGACATCGGGCGGCAGGGTCGCCAGGTGCGGCAGCAGATGCGGATCGACGCAGGTTTCGCGCCATTGGTTGCACCATATGCCCGGCTCGATCTGCCAGTAGCTCCAACTGTCGACCCGGCCCTTGCGGCGTGGCCGATGGTATTGCGCGCAGGGGTCGGGTGGCTCGACCCTCAACCAGTGTGGCCACTGCTGCGGCGCCAGCTGCATCGCCAGGCCCATGCGTCGGGCCTGCATGCGCACGGCCATGCGCCCGCTCTGGCTGCGCGAGGGCCGCAGCCATACCATGGGGCTGAGAATCAGCGCAAGGATTGACACGACTATCCACACCGTCATAAAGAGTACACCCGCTTAGCGCTTCAAAAAGGTCGGCGAGGGATGCGCATGTCGCACCTCGCCCAAACAGTTCATACTCAAGCTATCGTAATCGTCAGGAGTGCTTCTCATGCCCTACCAACACATTCTGGTCGCCGTCGACCTCACCGAAGAGTGTGACCCGGTCATCAAACGGGCCAGGGAGCTGGCGGTCAGTAATCGCGCCAAGCTCTCGCTGGTGCACATTGTAGAACCGATGGCCATGGCATTCGGCGGAGACGTGCCGATGGATCTCTCGCAGTTGCAACAGCAGCAGTTCGACCAGGCCAAGGAGCGCCTGGAAACGCTTAAGCTCAAGTACCCGGACCTGGTGGTGGGCGACTGCCATCTGACCTACGGCCAGCCGCGTCAGGAGATTCACAACCTGGCGAAGAAGTCCGAGTGCGATCTGGTCGTGGTCGGCAGCCATGGCCGTCACGGTTTGGCGCTGCTGCTGGGCTCCACGGCCAACGACGTGCTGCACGGTGCGCCGTGCGACGTGCTGGCGGTACGCCTGGTCAAGCGCGCCGAATGAGGATCATCAGCGGGGCCGAGCAGCAGCTGCGGCCTCGCTGAGGATTCCAGGGTCAGGGCTCAGGCGTCGAGCTCGGCCCAACGCTCGACCATGGCTTCCAGCTCGGCCTGCGAAGCTTCCAGCTTGGCTATCACGGCGGCGGTCTGTTCGGCAGGTCGCTGATAGAACCCGGCATCGGCCATCTCGGCCTCCAGCGCCGCGATTTCCTGCTCCTTGGCGTCGATCTGGCCCGGCAGGGCTTCCAGCTCGCGCTGCAGCTTGTAGCTGAGTTTCTTCTTCGCCGGCGCCGGCGCCTCGACTGGCGCGGGTTCCGGGGCCTTGACCACGGCGCTGTTGAGCTCGGCCTTGCCCGACTTGTTTTCGGTCACGCCCAGCAGCTTCGGCGAGCCGCCCTGGCGGATCCAGTCCTGATAGCCGCCCACGTATTCGCGAACCTTGCCCTCGCCTTCGAACACCAGGGTGCTGGTGACCACGTTGTCGAGGAATGCCCGGTCGTGGCTGACCATCAACACAGTGCCCTTGAAGCTGGACAGCACTTCTTCGAGCAGTTCGAGGGTCTCAACGTCGAGGTCGTTGGTCGGTTCGTCCAGTACCAGCAGGTTGGCCGGCTTGCTGAACAGCTTGGCCAGCAGCAGGCGCGCACGCTCACCGCCCGACAGCGCCTTGACCGGCGTGCGGGCACGCTGGGGGCTGAACAGGAAGTCGCCCAGGTAACTCAATACGTGGCGGCTCTGCCCGTCGATGTCGATGAAGTCGCGGCCTTCGGCGACGTTGTCGATGACGGTCTTCTCCAGGTCCAGCTGGTGGCGCAACTGGTCGAAGTAGGCGACGTCCAGGCGTGTGCCGACGTCGACCGAACCGCTGGTGGGCTGCAGGTTGTCGAGCATCAGCTTGAGCAGGGTGGTCTTGCCGGTACCGTTGGCGCCCAGCAGGCCGATACGGTCCTCGCGTTGCAGGACCATGGAGAAATCCTTGATCAGCATCGGCCCACCCGGATGGGCGAAGCTGACGTTGTCGAGCACCATGACCTGCTTGCCGGACTTGTCGGCGGTGTCGAGCTGGATGTTGGCCTTGCCGGTGCGTTCGCGACGCTCGCCGCGCTCCACACGCAGCGCCTTGAGCGCACGCACACGGCCTTCGTTGCGGGTACGCCGGGCCTTGATGCCCTGGCGGATCCACACCTCTTCCTGGGCCAGGCGCTTGTCGAACAGCGCGTTGGCGGTTTCCTCGGCGGCCAGCATGGCCTCCTTGTGCACCAGGAAGCTGGCGTAGTCGCCGTTCCAGTCAATCAGGCCGCCGCGGTCCAGTTCGAGAATGCGGGTGGCGAGGTTCTGCAGGAAGGAGCGGTCGTGGGTGATGAACAGTACCGCGCCCTGGAAATCCTTGAGGGCTTCTTCGAGCCAGGCGATGGCGCCGATGTCCAGGTGGTTGGTCGGTTCGTCGAGCAGCAGCAGATCCGGCTCGGACACCAGCGCCTGGGCCAGCAGCACCCGACGGCGCCAGCCACCGGAGAGTTGCTTGAGGGTCTTGTCGGCCGGCAATTGCAGGCGGCTCAGGGTGCTGTCGACCAACTGCTGCAGGCGCCAGCCGTCACGGGCTTCGAGGTCCTGCTGGACATGCATGAGCTTGTTCAGGTCTTCGTCGGTGACGATGTTCTGGCTCAAGTGGTGGTATTCGGCCAGCAATGCGCCCACGCCGTCCAGGCCTTCGGCAACCACGTCGAACACGGTCCGTTCGTCGGCCACCGGCAGTTCCTGGGGCAATTCGCCGATTTTCAGCCCGGGCGCGCGCCAGACGGCGCCGTCATCGGGTTTCTGCACGCCCTTGACCAGCTTCAGCATGCTGGATTTGCCAGTGCCGTTGCGGCCGATGATGCACACCCGCTCACCACGGGCGATCTGCCAGGACACCTTGTCCAACAACGGCATCGCGCCGAATGCAAGGGACACATCGCTGAATTTGAGCAGGGTCATGAGCTTCTCCAAAAACCGGGCGCGCATTCTAACCGACTTTTGCCCTGGCAGACCGAAGGCGGCAATAAAATGAATGATCCTGAACGCTTTCATCGCGCCTGCTCTAGAGGCTAAGCTAGGCTCACTTCTTTAGTGCTGGCACTGCCGACACTTGTCACGTCCTCTCTGCCTGGAAGTCTCATGCGCAGTCGCCTGTTCAGCCTGTTTTCCTGCCTCATCCTGTCTGCTTCCAGCGTCGCCACTATCCAGGCCGCCGACCTGGCCACGCAGCGCCAGTATTACGACGAAGCCAAGCGCGCCCTGGCCAAGGGCGACAGCGGGCCGTACATGCGCTACGCCGCCGAGCTGCAGGATTACCCCCTGGAGGCCTACCTGGCCTACGACGAGCTCACGCCGCGCCTGCGCAGCGCGAGCAACGCCGAAATCGAGGGCTTCCTGGCCAAGCACGGCGACCTGCCCCAGGCCAACTGGATGAAACTGCGCTGGCTGCGGCAACTGGCCGAGCGCGGCGAGTGGGCACCGTTCGTCAAATACTACGACCCCAAGCTCAACTTCAAGGAGCTCGACTGCCTGTACGGCCAGTACCAGTTGAGCAACAGCCAGCTGCGCGCCGAAGGCTATGCCAACGCCGACAAGCTGTGGCTGACCGGCAAAACGCTGCCCACGGCCTGTGACGGCCTGTTCCAGCGCTGGGCCAGTGAAGGCCAGCTCACCGAGAACAAGCGCTGGCAGCGCGCCAAGCTTGCCGCCCAGGCGCGCAACTATCCATTGGCTACCAGCCTGGTGCAGGGTCTGACCACGCTGTCGAGCCAGGGTCGCCTGTTGCTCGATGTCGCGCAGAAGCCCGAACTGCTCGACCAGCCTTCGCGCTTCATGCCGGTGGACGAAGCCATGTCCGACGTGGTCGGGCTGGGTCTGCGCCGCCTGGCTCGCCAGGATCCGGACAAGGCCATGCGCATGCTCGACAGCTATGCCAGCAGCATGCGCTTTTCGGCCGAGGAAAAAGTCGCCATCGCCCGTGAGATCGGCTTGACCCTGGCCCGCCGCTACGACCCGCGCGCGCTGGAACTGATGACCCGCTACGACCCGGAGCTGCGCGACGACACCGTCACGGAGTGGCGCCTGCGCCTGCTGCTGCGACTGGGCCGCTGGCAGGAGGCCTACGACTTGACCACCCGCCTGCCCAAGGACCTGGCGCAGACCAACCGCTGGCAGTACTGGCAGGCGCGCAGCCTGGAGCTGGCCCAGCCGCAGAGCGCCAAGGTGCCGCAGCTGTACAAGGCGGTCGCCAAGGAACGTGACTTCTACGGTTTCCTGGCGGCCGACCGCCTGCAGGCGCCCTACTCGCTCAACAACAAGCCGCTGGTGATGAGCCAGGCGCTAGTCAACAAGGTACGCAACACCGCCGGTATCCGCCGTTCGCTGGAGCTGTATGCGCGCGGCCAGATCGTCGATGCGCGGCGCGAGTGGTATCACGTCAGCCGTCATTTCGATCGCGATGAAATGGTCGCCCAGGCCAAGCTGGCCTACGACATGCGCTGGTATTTCCCGGCCATTCGCACAATCAGTCAGGCACAGTACTGGGACGATCTGGACATCCGTTTCCCGATGGCCCACCGCGACACCTTGATCCGCGAAGCCAACGTGCGCGGCCTGCACACCAGCTGGGTGTTCGCGATTACCCGTCAGGAAAGCGCGTTCATGGACGACGCCCGTTCCGGCGCCGGTGCCATGGGGCTGATGCAGCTGATGCCGGGCACTGCCAAGGAGACCTCGCGCAAGTTCAGCATTCCGCTGTCGTCACCGCAGCAAGTCCTGGACCCCGACACCAACATCCAACTGGGCGCGGCCTACCTGAGCCAGGTGCACAGCCAGTTCAACGGTAACCGAGTGCTGGCCTCGGCCGCCTACAACGCAGGCCCTGGCCGTGTGCGGCAGTGGCTCAAAGGTGCGAACCACCTGAGCTTCGACGTCTGGGTGGAGTCCATTCCGTTCGACGAAACACGCCAGTACGTACAGAACGTGCTCTCCTACGCTGTCATTTACGGCGACAAGCTCAATGCGCCACAGCCAGTAGTGGATTGGCACGAGCGCTTCTTCGACGACCAGTGAGTCGATGGCGGCAGCTCCAGGGCTGCCGCCGGCTCACTCCAGGACAGTGATGGGCATGCCCACTTCGAGCACGCCGGCGCCATCGCAGACCAGGTTCTGACCGAACATGGCATGGCCGTCCTGAAGCCGGTAGCCCTTGAGCGTGGTCAACGGCTCGCGATCGGCGCTGCGCTCGCCGGTCTGCGGATCCAGGGTGGTGAGAATGCAACGCGCGCACGGTTTGAGCACGCGGAAATCCACGTCACCGATACGAATGCGTTTCCAGCCATCCTCGGCGAACGCCGGGCTGCCCTGCACCACCAGGTTGGGGCGAAACTGGATCATGTCCAGCGAGCGGCCGACCCGTGCGCACAGATCGTCCAGCGAACCCTGGCCGATCAGCAGCAGCGGAAAGCCGTCGGCGAACGCCACCTTGTCGCCTTCCTTGCCATAGTCGGCACCGACCGTACGGGCGCGTTCGGCGGGCATATAGACAAGCCGCGTGGGTTTGCCGAGGAAATTGCTGACCCATTGCGCGGCAGCGTCGCCTGCGTCAGGCGCTTCGAAGCTGTCGTACCAGACCTTGACCTGGCGCAAGTCACCTGAAACGGGCACCGGTACATGCAGGTCGGGGAAATCCGTTGCACTCAATACCAAGTCACCCTCGGCTGTAACTTGCGTGTGCAACTGTGTCAGGCGTGGCACCGAGCGTTGCGAGAGGAACAGCCCACGCTCCGCGTCGACCAGCATCCAGCGTCGATCACCCACCAGCCCCAGACCGTCGACGGCCGACTGCTGCAGGGACTGACCCAAGGCTGATTTGAGCGGATAACGATACAACGCGGCAAGGCTCGACATGGCCAAGTTCCTTTGAGCAAAAGAACCGAGTCTAGCGGAACCGCCAAGGCCATGACGAGTCGGGATCAGTGTCGATCCATTTCCAGACGCTGGCGGACCACGTCGACCAGCTTGTCGGGCTGGAACTTTGACAGGAAGTTGTCGCAGCCGACCTTTTTCACCATCGATTCGTTGAAGCTGCCGGACAGGGAGGTGTGCAGCACCACGTACAGCTCGCGCAGCCGTGGGTCGTTGCGGATCTCGGTGGTCAGGCGGTAGCCGTCCATTTCCGGCATTTCGGCATCAGTGAAGACCATGAGCAGCTTGTCGGTCATGCGCTCGCCGGTGTCGGCCCAGGCCTTGAGCTTGTTCAGCGCCTTCAGGCCATCGCTGGCCACATGCATCTTGATGTCCAGCTGCGACAACGTATCGCGCAACTGCGCCAGAGCCACCGTGGAGTCGTCCACCAGCAGCACTTCACGGCCACGAGCGCGCGCCAGGATCGGATCGTCGAGCTTGTCCCGGGAAACACGGGCGTTGTAGGGGACGATTTCGGCGAGCACCTTTTCCACGTCGATGATCTCGACCAGTTGCTCGTCGACTCGGCTGATCGCAGTGAGGTAGTGCTGGCGCCCGGCGCTGGCCGGAGGCGGCAGGATCGATTCCCAGTTCATGTTGACGATACGGTCGACACCACCGACCAGGAACGCCTGGATCGAGCGGTTGTATTCGGTCACGATGATGGTGCTGGTGGGCCCTGGCACCAACGGGCGCATGCCGATGGCCTGGGACAGGTCGATCACCGGCAGCGTCTGCCCGCGCAGGTTGATCACGCCGCAGACGAAAGGGTGGCGCTGGGGCATCAGCGTCAGCTTGGGCAACTGCAGGACTTCCTGGACCTTGAACACGTTGATCGCGAACAGTTGCCTGCCAGCCAGGCGGAACATGAGCAGTTCCAGCCGGTTTTCGCCCACCAGCTGCGTACGTTGGTCAACCGTGTCGAGAATGCCGGCCATGTGAAGCTCCAAAGCCCAAGTGAAAGTAGAGGTACCGGGCTATCGGCGCTGACGGGAATATCTTGACTGCGGTCGCTGATCTTTATTGGCTCAATCGGCGGCTGAGCAGCGGCGAGCCGGCGGGCAAATGGACCTTCAACGCCTTGGGCATGGCGCTGAAGCGCAGATTTTCGCCCTGCAGCGGTTCGCCATCGAGGTTGATGTCGAGGTTTTCCTTGCTGTTGATTTCCACCCACGGCAGCCGTGCACGGACGAACAGGGTTTCCAGCCCTCCGCCGCCGAGCAGGCTTTTCAAGGTGCCGACCACTTCGGTGGGCGCCGGCAGGATGCTGATCTCCAGCAGCCCGTCGTCGACCACGGCTTCGGGGCATAGCTCGTGGCCACCTCCGGCCTGACGACCGTTGCCGATGCCCAGTGCCAACAGGTCGCCTTCCCAGTGGAAGTCCGGACCGCTGAGCGACGCGGAGGCGGCGCGCAATTCGCTGAACCGCGACAGACCGGTGAACAGGTAGGCCGCGCCGCCGAGTACCTTCTTCAGGTCTTCGGAGGTGTTGGCCGTGACCTGGCTGCCGAAGCCGCCGGTGGCCATGTTGAGGAACACCTGTCCGCCCACCTCGCCCAGGTCGATCGCCTGAGGCTCGCGGGCAAGCAGCGCCAGCGCAGGTTCGGGTTCCAAAGGCACCCCGGCGGCACGGGCGAAATCGTTGGCCGTGCCCAGGGGCATCAGGACCAGGCTGGCATCGGTCTTGGCCAATGCCATGGCTTCGGCGACATCGCGCAAGGTGCCGTCGCCACCGCCGGCGATGATGTGGGTATACCCCGCTTGCAGCGCCTCCTCGACCAGACGCTGGGCATCACCGCCTTCCCAGGTCAGACGCACGGCCAGGTCATTGCCCTGCTCCCGGTAGCGCTCGACCGCAGTGCGTACCTCTTCGTTGGAAGCCTGTTTGCCGTGCAATATCAGGATTGCCTTGCGCTCGCTCATGTTGCATGTCTCCGGTGACCAATGAGTTGAACTCTGCCTGATGTGACCACAGCCGCAGCAAAAAAAGCCCGGACGAAAAGTTTTTAACCATTCGTGCATTTACCACTCGCCAACGGTTCTCGTTTAGGCTTTACTGCCACGCAACTGGCCATCATCGAAGTGGCCGTTACCCCTCCGATTCCTGCACGTCCGGCCCGTCTCCGGCTGGCGGTAGCATTGTCGAATCGCTGATTCCTGCGTTCTGCCCTTTTTCCATCGACCCTTTCATGCATCCAGCCTGGCTGGTCGTGTACGCCTGCCCATGCAGGTGCCGCCCGCCTTCTCCAACTCGAGGCTCGACCTATGACGACTCTGATTCCCTGCATCATCGCCGGGGGCTCCGGCACCCGCCTGTGGCCCGTATCGCGCGAAGCCATGCCCAAGCCCTTCATGCGCCTGCCGGACGGCGAAAGCCTGTTGCAGAAGACCTTTACCCGTGCATCGCAACTGCCGGGCGTGGATCGGGTACTGACCGTGACCAACCGCGAGGTGTTCTTCCGCACGCTGGACGACTACCGCCAACTGAACGATCGCAACGCCTTGCTCGATTTCATTCTCGAGCCTGCCGGTCGTAATACTGCGCCGGCCATCGCCAGCGCTGCCCTGCACGCGGCCAAGCACTACGGCGCCTCGGCGCAGTTGCTGGTGCTGCCGGCCGACCATCTGATTCGCGACATCGACGCGTTCCAGGCAGCCGTCAGCGCGGCACGCAAAAAAGCCGACGAGGGTTGGCTGGTCACCTTCGGCCTGGTGCCCCAGACGCCGGAAACCGGCTTTGGCTACATCGAGCGCGGCGCCGATCTGGGCGACGGCAGCTACCAGGTAGCACAGTTCCGCGAGAAGCCGGATCAGGTCACCGCCCAGGCCTACCTGGACAGCGGTGACTACCTGTGGAACGCCGGCATGTTCTGCATGCGCGTCGACGTACTCCTGCGCGAGCTGGAAAAGCACGCACCGGACGTGCTGCTGGCCGCCACCACCTGCCTGCAGGTCAGCGACATCAAGCAGGGCAACCGTGAGCTGCAGGTCGAACTGGACAGCAGCACCTTTGCCCTGGCGCCGGACATCTCGATCGACTATGCCCTGCTTGAACGCTCCGACAAGGTCGCAGTGATTCCCTGCCAGATGGGCTGGAGCGACATCGGCTCGTGGCAGGCCGTGCGCGAGCTGACTCCGGCCGACGCACAAGGCAACCAATGCAACGGCGAGACCGTATTGCACGACGTGAGCAACTGCTACATCGACTCGCCCCGTCGCCTGGTCGGCGCGGTCGGCGTGGACAATCTGGTGGTGATCGACACCCCCGACGCGCTGTTGATCGCCGACGGCAGCCGCACCCAGGACGTCAAGCTGCTCGCCCAGCAACTCAAGCGCCAGGGCCACGACGCCTTCCGCCTGCACCGCACGGTCACCCGCCCATGGGGCACCTACACCATTCTGGAGGAAGGCAAGCGCTTCAAGATCAAGCGAATCGTGGTCAAGCCCGGCGGCACGCTGTCGTTGCAGATGCACCACCACCGCAGTGAGCACTGGATCGTGGTCAGCGGCATGGCTCGGGTCACCAACGGTGACAACGAATTCCTGCTCGACACCAACGAATCGACCTTCATCAAGCAGGGCCACGTGCACCGCCTGGTCAACTCCGGCGTGATCGACCTGGTCATGATCGAAGTGCAGAGCGGCGAGTACCTGGGCGAAGACGACATCGTGCGCTTCACCGACATCTACGGCCGCGCACCGGCAGCCGTCGAGTCGGACAAGAGCAAGGTCTAGAACAGCTCGCTGAACGGGATGAAGGTGACCATATCGCCTTCAGCCACGGTGCAGCCTTCGCCGATCTCGACCAGTCCATGGGCCCAGGCGGCGCTGAGCAGCACGCCTGAGCTCTGATTGGGGTAGATCACCGCCCGCCCCTGTTCGACACGCCCGCGCAGGTACTCACGACGCGTGCCGGCGCGAGGCCAGGCGAACCCGGCGGGCAGCTGGAAGCGCAGCGGCGCCACGTCCTGTACACCCAGGCGGCGCAGCAGGTAAGGCCGTGCCAGAAGGGTGAAGGTCACCAGTGTAGAAGCGGGATTGCCCGGCAGGCCGATGACCGGCACGCCACGAAAGTGGCCGAAGGTCAGCGGCTTGCCGGGTTTGATCGCCAGTTTCCAGAGGGCCAACTGACCCTCCTCGCGCAGGGCGATGCCGAGAAAATCGGCTTCGCCCACCGAGACGCCCCCCGTGGACAGAATCAGGTCCACATCACCCAACGCCGCCAGGCGCTGGCGTGTCTGTTGCAGATCGTCGGGCAGAATCCCGGCATCCACCACTTCGCAGCCCAACCCGCTCAAGGCACTGCACAGCACCTGACGATTGCTGTTGTAGATCTGTCCGGGCCCCAGCGGCTGACCCGGTTCGACCAATTCATCGCCTGTCGACAGTACCGCCACCCGTGGTCGGCGAACCACGTCGATATGGGCCTGCCCCATGGACGCCAGCAACCCCAGCTCGATCGCGCCCAGGCGGCTGCCCGCCGTCAGCAGGCGGTCGCCGATACGGGTTTCCTGCCCTTGCGGACGGACGTTCTGGCCAACTCTCAAGGCCTGGTTGAAGCTCACCCGCTGATCATCCTCGATGCGAGCGTTTTCCTGCATTTCCACGCAGTCGGCGCCGTCCGGCATCGGGGCGCCGGTGAAGATGCGTGCACAGGTGCCGGGCTCCAGCGCCTCGGGCACGGCGCCGGCGAAGATACGCTGGCTGACGCGCAGGGGTTGACCCTGCCAGTCCTCTCGGCGCAGCGCGTAGCCGTCCATGGCGCTGTTGGGCCAGGGTGGCAGGTCGAGGGTGGCGATCAGGTCATCGGCGAGCACCCGACCGCTGCCCTGGGCCAGGGCGATCTGCTCACGCTCGCGGATGGGCGCGGCATCGGCCATGGCCAGCAGTTGCGCCAGCGCCTGCTCGACCGGTAGCAGCGGCTGCGCCGCCGGCAACTCAGCCACGGCTGACGCAGGGCTCGGCCTGCTTGAGGTGCACGACGAAGTTGCAGGGCCGGTGACGCACGTCCAACTGCTCGGCGAGAATGCCGTCCCAGCCGGTACGGCAGGCATTGGTCGAGCCCGGCAGGCAGCACACCAAAGTGCCGTTGGCGAGCCCGGCCAGGGCGCGGGACTGCACGGTCGAAGTGCCGATGTCGGCCACGGAGATCTGCCGGAACAGCTCGCCGAAGCCATCGACCTGCTTGTCCAACAGGCAGGCGACGGCTTCCGGAGTGCTGTCGCGACCGGTGAAGCCGGTGCCGCCAGTGATCAGCACCACCTGGCATTGATCGTCGGCGATCCACTGCGCCACCTGGGCGCGGATCTTGTACAGGTCGTCCTTGAGCAGCGCGCGGGCATAGAGGCCGTGACCGGCTGCACTGAGGCGATCGACGAACAACTGACCAGAGGTGTCGGTTTCCACGGTGCGGGTGTCGCTCACCGTCAAGACGGCAATATTGAGGGGCACGAAGGGTACATCTGCCTTGGCTTTCATTGGCGAGGTCCGGTTGTCTGATGGAATGGGCGGTGTTATATCACAGCCCCCAGCCACTGTCCGAGCGCCCGAATGAACGCTGCCGATACCCTGCCCCTGTGCTCTGTCCTGCTCCTGGCAGGTGGCCGCGGCCAACGCATGGGGGGCCGTGACAAAGGCCTGATCAACTGGCGTGGCCAGCCGTTGATCCAGCATCTGCAGCACTGTGTACGGCCAATGACCGATGACCTGATCATCTCCTGCAATCGCAACCACGAGCACTACGCCGCCTTTGCCGATCAGTTGGTGCACGACGAAAGCAGCGACTTCCCGGGACCGATGGCCGGGATGATCGCGGGGCTGGAGGCGGCGCGGCACCCTCTGCTGCTGGTGCTGCCCTGCGACGTACCGGGCGTGGACAGCGTATTGCTCGCTAGCATGCGCCATACCCAGCAGGCGCATCCGGACCGGCCACTGATGGTCCGCCAGGGCGAGTTCTGGGAGCCGCTGCTGTGCATCGTGCCAAAGGCCCATCTGACTGCGATGCGTCAGGCCTGGGATGCCGGCGAACGCAGTCCGCGGCGCGTGCTGTTGGCGCTCGGCGCGCAGGCGCTGCAATGCGCCGAGGATGATCCACGCCTGGCCAATCTGAACACGCCGCAACTGCTGGTTCGCTGACAGCGTTCCCAGGCGCTAGACTGTTACGGTCGGACCAACGGAACTTTGCTGGCACAAATACCGTCTCACCCCCGTATACGCCAGTACCCTTTTTTGTTTTGTGGAGAAACATAATGACTCACCGGATCCTTCCCGCCTTCATGCTCGCGCTGGGCCTGGCATCGCTCGCCGGTTGCGCATCGCCTACCGTGATCACCCTCAATGACGGTCGTGAAATCCAGGCAGTGGATACCCCCTCCTACGACGAAGACGCTGGCTTCTACGAATTCAAGCAGCTGGACGGCAAGACCACTCGGGTCAACAAAGACCAGGTGCGGACCGTCAAGGAGCTGTAATGGCCGGGCGCTGTTTGCGGTGACATCACCGCAGGCGCGCCCTGCAGCACGGTTGAAGATCACGGAGTGTAGCGCAGCCAGGTAGCGCGTCTCGTTCGGGACGAGAAGGCCGCAGGTTCGAATCCTGCCTCTCCGACCATGTGCAAGAAAAAGCCCGCCTTTCGGCGGGCTTTTTCGTTCTAGAACGCCAGGCTCAGGCGCGTATCGAAGCTGCGCAGTCGCCCGTCGAGCGGATCCTGGAACTGCAGCGACCGAGCCAGCAGCTTCAAGGGCCGGGCATAGTCGTCCACCTCGGTGTCGATCAACTGCGGGTAGAACGGATCGTTGCAGATACTGGCGCCCAGTGCGGTCATGTGTACCCGCAGCTGATGGGTCTTGCCCGTCACCGGGTTGAGCACATAGCGCCACAGGTGCTCGCCTTTTTCGGCGACCTCGATGCGGGTTTCGCTGTTGCTCTGCCCCGGCGCCTCGCGCATGCGGAAGAACGGTTCGCCATGTTCCAGGCGGCTCTGGTGCACGAGGGGAAATTGCAACTGGGGCAGCGCGGGCGCGATGGCTTCGTAGCGCTTTTCGATCTGGCGGGTGGGAAACAGTTGCTGATAGGCACTGCGCGTCTGCGGGTTGGCCGAGAACAGCACCAGGCCGGCGGTGTGTCGATCGATGCGGTGCAGCGGCACCAGATGCGGGTTGTCTAGACGACGGATCAAACGGCGCAGCAGCGTGTGCTCGACATATTCGCCCGTCGGGGTCACCGGCAGAAAGTGCGGCTTGTCGGCAACCACCAGGTGTTCGTCGACATGCAGCACCTGCTCTTGAGCAGCAATCGGTCGCTCGTTCGGCACTTCACGGAAATAGTGGATGCGCAGACCTTGCTTGTAGGCATGCGCGGGACCGATGGGCACGCCCTCTGCGTCCAGCACCCGGTCTCGGGCCATCCGGCTCAACCACTGGGCACGGTCGATGGCCTGGAAATGTTCGCAAAGGCAGTCCAGCACGGTCGCCCAGTTGCCAGGGGGCAGGCACAGGGTACTGGCCTGGTGAGCCGCGGGGTCGAACTTGGGTGCAGACATGCCTTGATTCCACGATCGTTTCAGACCGCGATTATCGCCCACGGCGACACGGCTGTCATCGCGCGTAGACGGCCTGGGCCGCGTCGGTGAACTCCTTGAGCCAACGCAGGACGTCCACTGCCTCCCAGCGGGTGGGATCGTACAAGGCATACAGCAAGCCGTTATAGCCCACCACGTCCAGCGGACGGTGGTAGCCGGCGCGCTGGAAAAGTGCTTCTACTTCGGCAAAGCAGGTATTGAAGTGAAGCTTGCTGAAGGGCGTCTTGCCTTCGGTGACCAGGCCGTCGAGACGCAGCTCGAGCACCGCCTCCCGAACCACATCCGGGCTCATGCGGTTGACGCTGTACTTGAGTTGTTCGACGTTGAGCATGGGTGACGAGTTATCCATATACTGTATCTTTATACAGCATAAGCGAGCCGCCAATGGCCAGTCAATTGCACCCTCACTGGCGATTATGGGCTATACAGGAGAAAGCACCGCGTAATGGCACTGAACCTTCGGGATCACCCCTACTCGAAACATCCAGACGCCACCCATATGGAGATCAACATGGCCACCCCGACCACCAAAGCAGCTCAAGAAGTTCTCAAAGCGGATTTTCAAGCACTGGTCCGTGACACCGAAAAACTGCTCGAGCACACCGCGAGCATCGCTGGCACCCAGGCTGAAGAACTGCGTGCGCAGATCAACGAAAGCCTGCTCAAGGCTCGCGAATCCCTGCAGCAGACCAAGGAAACCGCAGCCGAGCGCAGCCAGGAGGCCGTAGTCGCGGCTGAAGGCTACGTGCAGGAAAATCCTTGGCAGTCCGTCGGCATCGCTGCCGGTGTAGGTTTCCTTCTGGGCCTGCTGGCTACAAGGCACTGATATGTCCCTCCTCGACTCCGATACCACAGACAACAGCACCGGCTCCACGTCCCGGCGCCTGGGTGCTGCCATGCTCGGCCTGCTGCGCAGTCATGTCGAACTGTTCGGCATCGAGTTGCAGGAGCAGAAATCACGAACCGTCAGCCTGTTGCTTTTCGCAGGGCTGGCCCTGGTCTTCGCGCTGCTGGCACTGGTCGCGTTGTCCGGTCTCATCCTGATTCTGCTGTGGGACAACTACCGCATGGCCGGCATGGTCGGCCTGGCGGTGTTCTACGTGCTGGCCGGTATCTTCTGCGCCTTCCGCCTCAAGGCGGCGGTGTTCGATGAGTCCTCGCCGTTCAGTGGAACACTGGAAGAACTGGCCAACGACAGGGAGCGACTGCTGCCATGAGCCGAACCGAACCCACCAGCGCGCAATCGCGGCGCGACATGCGCAAATCGTTGATTCGCCTGCGCATGGAAATGCATCGTCAGGAGCTGCGGCATGAGTCGCGGCAACTGGTCAACCCGCTCAACCGCCTGCGCGGTCTGGGTCAGTCGGTGCAGACCGGCATGGGCATCAAGCATGCCTCGCTCTGGGGTATTGCCGGGGTCACGCTGATGGGCTTCCTGACCGGACGCGGGGCTGGCAACAGCGTCCGTGCCCCGGTGGTGGCTCCGGTGCGTGCTCCCGGTCGCCTGTCTCGACTGGCGAAAGTCGGCGCAACCCTGTTGCCGCTGATCAAGCTCGCCATGCAGGGCACCGCGCGCAGACGCTAGCACTGCAGCACAAGGCAACCCGGATGCGGTCTTCACTGCGTCCGGGTTGCTTTTTTTTGCTCGACGTTCAGGCCCGCAGTGCACTTTTCGATACGTTCACGGCCCGCTGCCAGCCTTGCCAGCCGGCCTGCGCAGGCCGACACTGCAGGCTCGATCGGCTCCCGGAGGAATCGCCTTGGATTGGCACACACTGCTTACACGTGAACGCTTGGGCAAGCCCCTGCATAGCCCTGAAGAACTGGGCCGTAGCCCGTTCCACAAGGATCACGACCGCATCATCTTTTCCGGTGCCTTCCGCCGACTGGGGCGCAAGACTCAGGTGCATCCCGTTTCCAGCAACGACCACATCCACACGCGCCTGACCCATTCGCTGGAAGTCAGTTGTGTGGGCCGCTCTCTGGGCATGCGCGTGGGCGAAACCCTGCGCGATCAATTGCCGCAATGGTGCGAGCCCAGCGACCTGGGCATGGTGGTGCAGTCGGCCTGCCTGGCCCATGACATCGGCAACCCGCCCTTCGGCCATTCCGGGGAAGACGCCATTCGCCACTGGTTCCGCCAGGCGGCAGGACGCGGCTGGCTCGATGCGATGAGCGAAGTGGAGCGCGACGACTTCCTCAACTTCGAGGGCAATGCCCAAGGCTTTCGTGTACTCACCCAGCTGGAGTATCACCAGTTCGACGGCGGCACCCGGCTGACCTATGCCACCTTGGGTACCTACCTCAAGTATCCCTGGACCGCGCGCCATGCCGACGCCCTGGGCTACAAGAAGCACAAGTTCGGTTGCTATCAGAGCGAGCTGCCGCTGCTGGAGCAGATTGCCGGCAAGCTGGGCCTGCCGCTGCTCGAAGAGCAGCGCTGGGCCAGGCACCCGCTGGTGTACCTGATGGAGGCAGCGGATGACATCTGCTACGGCCTGATCGACCTGGAAGACTCGGCCTGGAAATGGAGTTGCTCGACTATGCCGAGGTCGAAGCCCTGCTGCTCGATCTGGTGGGCGACGACATCCCCGACACCTACCGCCAACTGGGGCCGCTGGACTCGCGCCGACGCAAGCTGGCGATCCTGCGGGGCAAGGCCATCGAGCACCTGACCAATGCGGCCGCACGCGCGTTCGTCGAACAGCAAGAGGCGCTGTTGGCCGGCCAGCTGAGTGGCGATCTGGTCGAGCACATGCATGGCCCGGCCAAGCGCTGCGTGCTCGATGCCAAGGACATGGCGCGCAAGAAGATCTTCCAGGACAAGCGCAAGACCCTGCACGAGATTGGCGCCTACACCACGCTCGAAGTGCTGCTCAACGCCTTCTGTGGCGCGGCGCTGGAGCAGCACACCACCGGTAAGCTGTCGTTCAAGCACCAACGCATCCTCGATCTGCTGGGTCACAACGCACCGCAACCGGATTGGCCGCTGCACAAGTCGTTTCTGCGCATGATCGACTTCATCGCGGGCATGACCGACAGCTATGCCGCGGAGATGGCCGGAGAAATGACCGGGCGTTCCAGCTCGTTCTAGCAGAGCGTATTGAAATAAACGAATACAAACGATAGTTGACTCTTTCGAATCAAACTATCTTTGTATTCCGTTACGCTTAATTCTGTAGGAAGTTTCCTAGAATCATACTTTGCTGGGTCCGTTCGTATGCCCTTTTGAGCAACTGGGCTAAGGTGCGCGCTTTTACTGGATCGTTCAGGAGAGGCTGCATGCGTAATGTATTCATCATCGATGATCACCCTGTCATTCGGCTGGCCGTCAGAATGATTCTGGAAAACGAAGGCTACTGCGTTGTCGGCGAAAGCGACAACGGGGTGGATGCGATGCAGATGGTGCGCGAGTGCCAACCCGATCTCCTGATTCTCGATATCAGTATTCCCAAGCTCGACGGGCTGGAAGTCCTGACCCGGTTCCACGGCATGAACGTGCCGTTCAAGATCCTGGTATTGACCGCGCAGGCTCCGGCCTTGTTCGCCATACGCTGCATGCAGTCGGGCGCCGCCGGTTTCGTCTGCAAGCAGGAGGCACTCAGCGAGTTGATCAGCGCCGTGCGCGCGGTGTTTTCCGGTTATAACTATTTTCCCAGCCAGGCGTTGATCCCCTCACGCGAAGACGATGGGCAACTTCAGGAACTTGAATTGTTCAAGGCCATCAATGACCGTGAGTTGATGGTTCTGCAATTGTTTGCCCAAGGCCGCAGCAACAAGGAAATAGCCACTGGCATGTTTCTGAGCAACAAAACGGTGAGCACCTACAAGAAGCGCCTCATGCAGAAACTTCAGGCCAATTCGCTGGTGGAACTTATCGAAATGGCCAAGCGCAATGCATTGGTGTGATTGAGCGCATGAACACGATCGACCAACTTCAAGCCCTGACCGGGGGCAACAGGGCATTGACTCGGCGACTGCTCGAAGAAGTACTGCGCAGTTGCACGGACGACGGTCAGCAATTGCTCGCCATTGCCCACGATGATCATCCACGGATGGTGGACATTGCCCACAAGATCCATGGCGCCGCCCGGATCGTGCAGGCACGTGCCGTGTATCAAGCGTGCGAGGCACTGGAAGCGAGCGCGGCACAGGACGACCTGCGGCCCTTGCGCGAAGCCCTGCACACGGCCCTGATGCAATTGCAGGCCGAACTGGGGCAGACCTTGGCCGAGCTGGACCCGTGATTGCCAGGGTCAGGCCGGCAGTGGTTCATTTTGTCACTGAATCGGGCAGGCGCTCGGCTTAACTGGTAGACTGCGCCGCGATATTACCTAAGAGGATTGTTTCATGGCCACTAACCGCTCCCGTCGTCTGCGCAAAAAACTGTGCGTCGACGAATTCCAGGAATTGGGTTTCGAATTGAACCTGGACTTCAAGGAGGATTTGGGTGACGAGGCAATCGACGCATTCCTCGACGCATTCCTGACCGAGGCGATGGATGCCAACGGCCTGGACTATGTTGGCGGCGACGACTTCGGTCTGGTGTGCTCGGCCAAGCGTGGTTCGGTCACCGAAGAGCAGCGCAGCACCGTCGAAGCGTGGCTCAAGGGCCGCGACGAACTGACCCGCGTCGAAGTCAGCGAATTGCTGGACGCCTGGTACCCAGAGAAGCCGATCAACCCGGCTGCTTGATGTACCCCTGAAAAAGGCCATCTGCGGATGGCCTTTTTTGTGGGCGCGATTTGCTACCGCGCCCCGGCCGCGCCGCTCCGGGCGCGTGCCACGCGAGACGCGCTCTGCCGGCCCAGCGCGAGCATGATCGCCTGGCCGGCCTGGACGACCCGATCCAGATCCACACCGGTCGAGATGCCCAACCCGTGCAGCAGGTAGAGGACATCCTCGGTCGCCACATTGCCGCTGGCGCCGGGGGCATAGGGACAACCGCCCAGCCCTGCCACGGAACTGTCGAACACCTGGACGCCTTCCAGCAGGCAGGCGTAGATATTGGCCACCGCCTGGCCATAGGTGTCGTGAAAGTGCCCGGCCAGCTGCCCACGTGGCACCCGCTGCGCGACGGTGTCGATCAATCGCCTCGCCGCTCCAGGCGTACCGATGCCCAGGGTGTCGCCCAACGACAGTTCGTAGCAGCCCATCTGCAGCATGGCATCGGCCACGTTGCGCACCCGCTCCGGCGCGATGTCGCCCTCGTACGGGCAGCCCAGCACGCAGGACACGTAGCCGCGCACCTTGATGCCGTGGGCTACGGCGGCGGCGAGCACCGGCTCGAAGCGTTGCAGGCTCTGCGCGATGGAACAGTTGATGTTGCGCTGGGAGAAGGATTCGGACGCGGCGGCGAACACCGCCACCTCGGACGCGCCTGCGGCGATGGCCGCTTCGAAGCCTTGCAGGTTGGGCGTCAGCGCAGCGTAGGTCACGCCTGGCGCGCGCGCGGTGGCGGCGAAGACCGCCGCGCTGTCGGCCATCTGCGGCACCCAACGCGGCGATACGAAGCTGCCGACCTCCACATGCTCGAGGCCCGCCGCGACCAAGGCCTCGACCAGCGCCACCTTGTCCTCGGCACGCACCTGGCCTTGTTCGTTCTGCAAGCCGTCACGTGGGCCGACTTCGACGATCCGCACCCGCTCAGGCAGCATGATCGGCCTCCTGCATCTCGATCAACACAGTGCCTTCGCTGACCATCTGGCCTTCTTCGCAGCACAACGCCCGGATCACGCCCGCCCGGCTGGCGCGCACGGTGTGTTCCATTTTCATGGCCTCCAGCACCACCAGACCATCGCCCTGCTCGACCGCCTGACCTGGGCTGACCAGCAGGCGGACAATGCTGCCGTTCATGGGCGCCGCCAGCGAACCCTCCAGCACCGCACCCGCGGTACCTGCGGACAGGGCGTCAACCTGGCTGACCTCGTAGGGATCGCCCTGCCAGTACAGGTAAACAACGTCGCCGCGACGGTCGATCAGCCGGGTTTCATCCAGGCCCGATGGCGCTGCCAGGCTAACCGTGCACAATTGGGTCTGCGCGCCACAGCGTAGATCCAGCGTGGCTTTCGCAGGTGCCAGCAGGCGCCAGCCCGTCGGTGCGCTCCAGGGTGAATGCCGATCCTGCTCGCACACACTGTTCGGGGTCGAGCGCAGGTACGCCTGCGCGGCGCTTTGCCAGAAGGCCTGGGTTAACGTCGGGGGGGTAGGCAACAGCGCTGCGGCATGCCGTTCGATGAAACCCGTGTCGACTTCGCCCTGAGCGAAGGCCGGCGTGGCAAGGATGCGTTGCAGCAGCGCCAGATTGCTCTTGATTCCGCCGACCGCGGTTTCGCCCAGCATGGCCAGCAGACGCAGGCGGGCCTCTTCGCGGGTTTCGCCCCAGGCAATCAGTTTGGCGATCATCGGGTCATAGAACGGCGAAATGGTATCTCCTTCCCGCACCGCGCTGTCTACCCGCCGGCCGGGCCCGGCTGCCGGCTCGCGGTACAGCGCCAGTTGCCCGCTGGCAGGCAGGAAGCCGCCCGCAGGGTCCTCGGCGTACAGACGTACCTCGATGGCATGGCCGAGCAAGGGCACCTGTTCCTGAGTCAGCGGCAAGGCTTCGCCGCGGGCAACACGGATCTGCCAGGCCACCAGGTCCAGCCCGGTGATGGCTTCGGTCACCGGATGCTCGACCTGCAAGCGGGTATTCATCTCCATGAAGTAGAAACGAGCGTCGCCATCGAGCAGGAATTCGACGGTGCCCGCGCCGACGTAGCCAATGGCCTGGGCGGCGCGCACGGCGGCTTCGCCCATGGCTCGGCGCAAGGACGCATCGAGCCCCGGCGCCGGTGCCTCCTCCAGCACTTTCTGATGCCGGCGCTGGATGGAGCAATCGCGTTCATGCAGGTAGAGACAGTGCCCGTGACCATCGGCAAAGACCTGGATCTCGACGTGCCGCGGGGCCGCAAGGTATTTTTCCACCAGCATGTGCCCGTCGCCGAAGGCGGCCAGCGCCTCGCGCCGTGCGGAGTCCAGGGCAGGCCCCAGCTGGGCGGCCGATTCGGCCACCTTCATGCCCTTGCCACCGCCGCCCGCCGCGGCCTTCAGCAGCACCGGGTAACCAATGCGCTGGGCAGCGTCGACGAACGTCTGCAGATCCTGGGCCTGGTCGTGATAGCCCGGCACCAGCGGCACCCCGGCCTGTTCCATCAAGGCCTTGGCTGCGGACTTGCTGCCCATGGCTTCGATCGCCTCGGCGGGCGGGCCAAGAAACAGGATGCCCTCGTGCGCCAGGCGCCGGGCGAAGGCGGCGTTTTCAGAAAGAAAACCGTAGCCGGGATGGACCGCATCCGCCCCACAGGCCAGCGCCGCAGCGACCACTTTGTCGATCTGCAGGTAGCTGTCGGCAGGCTTGCTGCCGCCCAGGGGGATGGCCAGGTCGGCCTCGTGTACGTGGCGAGCCTCGGCGTCGGCTTCGCTGTAGATGGCTACGCTGCGGATACCCATGGCTCTGGCAGTGCGGATGATGCGACAGGCGATCTCGCCGCGGTTGGCGATCAGCAGGGTTCCGAGGGTCTGGGTGGAAGGTTTCATGGCAACACCTCGGCCCAGGCGGGCGCGCGTTTTTCGAAAAAGGCCTGCATGCCTTCCTGACCCTCGGCGCTGGTACGCAGGCGGGCGATCAGGGCTTGCGCACAGGCCTGCCGTGGCGCCGTGGCCTGGCCATCGCCGATCTCCAGCAGCAGCGCCTTGCAGGCACGCATGGCTTCGGGACCGTTGCCGAGCAGGCGACACGTCCAGTCCTGCACCGCCTGTTCCAGCTCGGCACGTGGATACACTTCATCGAGCAGCCCCAACTCCCTGGCCCGCAGGGCACCGAAACGCTCGGCGGTCAGGGCGTAGCGGCGCGCGGCGCGCGGGCCCATGGCCTGGACCACGTAGGGACTGATCACCGCCGGAGCCAGACCCAGGCGCACCTCGCTCAGGCTGAACAGCGCATCGTCGGCGGCGATGGCCATGTCGCAACAACTGACCAAGCCCATCGCCCCGGCGAATGCAGCCCCTTGCACCACCGCGATCGTAGGCAGTGGCAGGCGCTGCAGTTGCTCCATGAGCTGGCCCAAACGCGCAGCTTCAGCGAGGTTTTCCGCGTAGCTCAGGCGAGCGCTGGCCTGCATCCAGGCCAGATCGGCGCCCGCGCTGAAGTGGCGGCCATGGCCGCGCAGGAACATGAAGCGCAATGCCGGCTGTTGGCTGACCCACTCGAAGGCTTCATGCAGTTCCTCCAGCATGAGCGCGTTGAAAGCATTGTTCTTGTCCGGCCGATCGAGCCAGACGCTGGCGACCTGGTCGGCGCTGATGTGCAGCTGTACCGTGGAAAATTCGTGCATACCCTGATCCCCGATTCCTGATGAGTGCATGGGCTACATGCGGAAGACGCCGAAGCGGGTTTCGGCCACCGACGCGTTCAACGCCGCCGAAAGCCCGAGTGCCAGCACTGTTCGGGTCTGCGCCGGATCAATCACCCCGTCATCCCACAGCCGCGCCGAGGAATAGAACGCGTGGGCCTGCTCCTCGTACTGTGCCACCAGGGGTTCGGCCAATTGCCGCGCCTGTTCGTCGCTGAACGCCTGTCCCTGGCGCTGCGCCTGCTCCTGCTTGACCTGCACCAACACGCCAGCCGCTTGCTGAGCGCCCATCACGCCGATCTTCGCGTTCGGCCACATCCACAGGAAACGCGGATCGTAGGCGCGCCCGCACATGCCGTAATTGCCCGCGCCGTAGCTGGCGCCAATGATCACGGTGAACTTGGGCACCTGCGCGCAGGCCACTGCGGCGACCAGCTTGGCGCCGTGCTTGGCAATGCCGCCGGCCTCGTATTTCTGGCCGACCATGAACCCGGTGATGTTCTGCAGGAACACCAGGGGAATGCCGCGCTGGCAGGCCAGTTCGATGAAATGCGCGCCCTTCTGCGCAGCTTCGGCGAACAGCACGCCATTGTTCGCCAGAATCGCCACGGGGTAGCCGTGGATGTGGGCGAAACCACAGACCAGGGTCGGCCCGAACAGCGCCTTGAACTCGTCGAAGGCCGAGTCGTCGACGATGCGCGCGATGATCTCGTAGATCGGCAAGGGCTGCTTGGGATCGGTGGGCACCAGGCCGTAGAGCTCATCCGCCGCATGGCGTGGCGGCAAGGGTTCGACGCAGGCCAGCCACCCTTGCTTGCGCCAGTTCAAGCGGGCAACACAGCGACGGGCGATGGCCAGCGCATGCTGATCGTTTTCCGCGTAGTGATCGGCGACCCCCGACTGCCGGCAGTGCAGGTCGGCGCCGCCCAGCGCCTGAGCGCTGACCACCTCCCCGGTGGCCGCCTTGACCAGGGGGGGACCGGCGAGAAAGATGGTTGCCTGATCGCGGACCATGATGGTTTCGTCGCTCATGGCCGGCACATAGGCGCCCCCGGCCGTGCACGAGCCCATGACCACGGCGATCTGGGCGATGCCCTGGGCGCTGAGGGTGGCCTGATTGAAGAAGATCCGCCCGAAATGCTCGCGATCCGGGAACACTTCGTCCTGGCGCGGCAGGTTGGCGCCGCCGGAATCGACCAGGTACAGGCAGGGCAAGCGGTTGTGCTGGGCGATTTCCTGGGCGCGCAGGTGCTTCTTCACGGTCAGCGGGTAATAGCTGCCGCCTTTGACCGTGGCGTCGTTGGCGATGATCATGCATTCGACGCCGGACACCCGGCCGATGCCGGTGATCAGTCCGGCGGCCGCGACCTGTTCGCCGTACACCTCATGGGCGGCCAGCAGCCCGACTTCGAGGAACGCCGAGCCGGGATCGAGCAGCACATCGATGCGCTGGCGCGGCAGGAGTTTGCCGCGGGCGACATGGCGCGCCTGGGCGGCTTCGCCACCGCCCTGGTGGATCTGCGCTGCGCACCGCTGCAGCGTACCGAGTTGCAGCAGCATCGCCTCGCGGTTGGCGACGAAGTCGGCTGAACGTGTGTTGACCTGACTGTGGAGAATGGCCATGGGCATTTCCTGTGCGGGTACGGCACCGATGGGAGGGGCAGCGAGAAAACGTCAGCGCGTCTGCTCGAACAGTTCACGACCGATCAGCATGCGGCGTATCTCGCTGGTGCCTGCACCGATCTCGTAGAGCTTGGCGTCGCGCCACAGACGCCCGGCAGGAAACTCGTTGATGTAGCCGTTGCCGCCGAGGATCTGAATGGCCTCGCCGGCCAGCCAGGTGGCTTTTTCAGCGGCATACAGGATGACCCCGGCGCAGTCCTTGCGGACCTGACGGATCGGTGCCTGGCCCAGCCCATCCAGGTGTCGGCCGACCGCATAGAGATAGGCGCGGCACGCCTGCTGGGTGGTGTACATGTCGGCGAGCTTGCCCTGGATGAGCTGGAATTCGCCGATGCTCTGGCCGAACTGCTGCCGGTCGTGAACATAGGGCAGCACCAGGTCCATGGCCGCCTGCATCAAGCCCAGCGGGCCGGCACTGAGCACGGCGCGCTCGTAGTCCAGACCACTCATGAGCACACCTACCCCCTGCCCCGGCTGGCCGAGCACGTTCTCCACCGGCACCTCGACGTCCTGAAACACCAGTTCACCGGTGTGCGAACCGCGCATGCCCAGCTTGTCGAGCTTCTGCGCGACGCTGAAGCCCGGCGCGCCTTTCTCCACGATGAACGCGGTGATGCCCTTGGCGCCGGCCGCCATGTCAGTCTTGGCGTAGACCACCAGCACGTCGCAGTCCGGGCCGTTGGTGATCCACATCTTGGTGCCGTTGAGCACGTAGCGGTCGCCCCTGAGGTCGGCACGCAGGCGCATGGAGACGACATCGGAACCGGCGTTCGGCTCGCTCATGGCGAGGGCACCTATGTGCTCGCCACTGATCAGCCTGGGCAGGAAACGCGCCTTCTGCTCGGCGCTGCCGTTGCGGTTGATCTGGTTGATGCACAGATTGGAATGGGCCGCGTAGGACAGACCGATGGCGCCCGAGCCGCGGGAGATTTCCTCCATGGCAACCATGTGCGCCAGGTAGCCCATGCCCGTCCCGCCCCACTCCTCAGGCACGGTCAAGCCCAGCAAGCCCATGTCGCCGAACTTGCGCCACAGGTCGGCTGGAAACTGGTCGCTGCGATCGGCTTCGGCGGCGCGCGGGGTGATCTCGCGCGCCACGAAGGCCGCCACCGAATCGCGCAGCATGTCGATGTCTTCGCCAAGGAAGAAATCCAGTCCCGGTACTGAAATCATGTTCATCACTCGCTTTTTTTGTATTTATCAAGGAGATCAAGAAGGTCGAGAAGATCGCAGGGAATGCCCAGCCGCGATCAGGTTTGCAAGGCCACGCGGCACCGCTCCTCGGCGGTGTCGAGTTCCACCTGCATCTGTTCGATGTCGAGCATCTGCTGCTGCAGCTGCGCCCTGCGCTCGGCGATTTTCTCCAGGAACCGATCGAGCTGCTTGCGGTTGCCCGAGGGGTCGTACATGTCGATGAGCTCCTTGCATTCGGCCAGGGAGAACCCGATGCGCTTGCCCCGCAGGATCAACTTCATCGCCACCAGATCGCGCGCCGAGTAGACCCGTTCCTGCCCCCGACGGGTGGGCGCCACCATGCCCTGCTCCTCGTAGAAGCGCAGCGTTCTGGGTGTGACGTCCAGCAGTTGGGATATTTCGGAGATGCTGTAGAGAGTGCTCACGTGGATCTGTTCCCGATGCTTTACGTTAACGTAAACGTCAAGATGCAGTGTGTCAACACGCGGACTGGCATGAAGCGTAGGTCATGTGTGTATTGAAGGAGGGATAGTCAGAAGCGGCGCAACGAATGCGCCGCACGGGCGCGGTCAGGCGAAGGCAGGAACGCCGCTGTGGAAACGGAATTCCGGATCGGGGCTTTCGATCAATTCGGCTTCGGCCACGCGGACCTTGTCGACGGTGCGGGCAATGTCGGCGGCATCGCCGTATTGATGGGCCAGTTTCAGATAGCCCTGGTAGTGCCGCGCCTCGCTCATCAGCAGGCCGTTGTAGAAGGTGCCCAGTTCTTCGTCCAGATGCGGAACCAGCGCCGCGAAGCGCTCGCAGCTGCGCGCCTCGATGAAGGCGCCGACCACCAGGGTGTCGACCAGCTTGACCGGCTCGTGATTGCGTACCTGCTTGCGCAGCGCAGAAGCATAGCGGCCTGCCGACAGCGGTTGCAGCTCGATCTTGCGGCGTTTCATCAGGCGCAGAACCTGCTCGTGATGGACCAGCTCTTCGCGCGCCAGGCGCGACATCATGTTGATCAGGTCAACGTGGGTGCAGTACTTGGCGATCAGGCTCAGGGCCGTGGACGCTGCCTTGAATTCGCAGTTCTTGTGGTCGATCAGCAAGGTGTTCTGGTCGGCCAGCGCGGCCTGGACCCAGGCGTCGGGCGTGGGGCAGCCGAGAAAGGCATGAATTTCAGACAACATGGCCAGGCACCTGGAAAAAAGGGGGCGATTATACCCAGCTCGCCTGCAACTGGGTATGTGCGCCGCACACGGGCCGGGCTGGGGCGATCAGTCGCTTTTCTTGCGGATCCAATAGAGGTAGGTACCGCCCTCCTCCTCTTGCTGCACCAGCTCGTGGCCCAGGAAGACGCAGAACTTGGGAATGTCGCGGCGGGTCGAGGGGTCGGTGGCGATGACTTTGAGCAGGCCACCGGCAGGCAGGTCGCGCACGTGCTGGTGCAGCATCATCACCGGCTCCGGACAGCTCAGGCCAGTCGCATCCAGGGTACGGTCGGCAGACAGGGTTTGGGTCATGAAAAACTCCAGATCAAGCGGGCATTCAGGCAGACGGTCGAGACGGACAGTGTAGCGGCGCAGCGCAGGCCCGGCGCACAGTGCGACCCCAGGCCGCGGCACATCGGGGGTCAGCGTCGGACGCTGTCGAGTCGGCGCAGGTGGCAGGTGACTTCCTCGCGATCATGGTAAAGCTGCTTGCAGCCGATCTGGACCTTGATACCACGGGCCTTGAAGCCATCCTCGATACGGTCGAGCAACCGGCGCACCTCGGCATAGCGCTGTTTCATCGGCAACTTCAGATTGACCACCGCTTCGCGGCAGAGGTTCTCGCCCAGCCAGGTTTCCAGCAGGGCAGCGTTGCGCGCGGGCTTCTCGACGATGTCGCAGACCATCCAGTCCACGGTCTGCTTGGGCTTGTAGGTGAAGCCGTCGGCCATCAGATGAGTGACCAGGCCGGTGTCCATCAGGCTCTGCGCCATCGGCCCGTTGTCGATGGCGGTGACCAGCATGCCGCGGCGGACCAGTTGATAGGTCCAGCCACCGGGCGCGGCGCCCAGGTCCACGCCGGTCATGTCGCCGTGCAGGCGCTCGTCCCACTGCTCGCGGGGAATGAAGTGGTGCCACGCCTCCTCCAGCTTCAGGGTCGAGCGACTGGGCGCCTCGCGTGGGAATTTCAGCCGCGGGATGCCCATCGGCCACATGGCGAAATTGCCCGCCTCGGCTACCCCGAGAAAGACTTCGCGGCCACTCTTGAAGGTGAGCAGCAGGCGCGGCAGGCGGGGATCCTCCACCAGACGGCCGGCACCGAGCAAGGCCTTGCGCAGCGGGGCCTCGAACTTCTTGCAGAAGTTCGACAGCTCCTTGCCATCGTTGGTGTCGAGCACTTCCAGCCACAGGCTGCCGCAGACTGGGTAGGACGACAGCTGTTCGAGCAGCACGCTGATGCGATCGGTTTCGGGCAACTGCACGAAGTCGCCACGCGCCCACTGCCGGGGAAATATCAAGTCACTAAACCGCAACTCGCTCATCAGCCGTGCCGGACCGGCCGGTTCGTGGCAGATGAATTCGGCGCAGGCGGTCTGCGGCTTGGCCTTGGCATAGCCGGCAACCCCCAGCCGTGCGGCGTGTTCAGCGATCTCCGAGCAGACCTCGCCTTCGAAGCCGGGGCGGCAATGCATAAACAACGTATTCATAAAGAGACTTTCACTGCCTGGGGCCGAAATCGGCGCATGATAAAGGAAATCGGAACCCCCGGCATGTACCGGAAGTCCCTCACTGAAAGAACCTGATTATTCAGCCCGTGCCGTGCGGGCCCGAAAAGGAGCTGACAGATGCCTTCCCTCGATAGCCTGAAAACCCTCAACACCCTGGACGTTGCCGGCACGTCCTATCACTACTTCAGCCTGCCCGAAGCCGCCAAGAGCCTGGGCGATCTGCAACGACTGCCGATGTCGCTCAAGGTGCTGCTGGAAAACCTGCTGCGCTGGGAAGACGGCAAGACCGTCACCGGCGAAGACTTGCGGGCCCTTGCCGACTGGCTGCATGAGCGCCGCTCCGACCGCGAGATCCAGTACCGCCCGGCGCGCGTACTGATGCAGGACTTCACCGGGGTGCCGGCCGTGGTCGACCTGGCTGCAATGCGCGCCGCAGTGGCCAAGGCCGGTGGCGACCCACAGCGAATCAATCCGCTGTCGCCGGTGGATCTGGTGATCGACCACTCGGTGATGGTCGACCGCTATGCCAGCGAACAGGCGTTCGAGGAAAACGTCGACATCGAAATGCAGCGCAACGGTGAGCGCTATGCGTTCCTGCGCTGGGGCCAGAGCGCGTTCGACAATTTCAGCGTGGTGCCACCGGGCACCGGCATCTGCCACCAGGTCAACCTGGAGTACCTGGGCCGCACGGTCTGGACCAAGGAAGAGGACGGCCGCACCTACGCCTTCCCCGACACCCTGGTGGGAACCGACTCGCACACCACCATGATCAACGGCCTGGGCGTGCTGGGCTGGGGCGTCGGCGGCATCGAAGCCGAAGCGGCCATGCTCGGCCAGCCGGTTTCGATGCTGATCCCCGAAGTCATCGGCTTCAAGCTCACTGGCAAGCTCAAGGAAGGCATCACCGCCACCGACCTGGTGCTGACCGTGACGCAGATGCTGCGCAAGAAAGGCGTGGTCGGCAAGTTCGTCGAATTCTACGGTGACGGCCTGGCCGATCTGCCCCTGGCGGACCGGGCGACCATTGCCAACATGGCGCCGGAGTACGGTGCGACCTGCGGCTTCTTCCCGGTGGACGACGTGACCCTGGGCTATCTGCGCCTGTCCGGTCGGCCGGAAGCGACGGTGCAGTTGGTCGAGGCCTACTGCAAGGCGCAAGGCATGTGGCGCCTGCCCGGCCAGGAGCCAGTGTTCAGCGACACCCTGGCGCTGGACATGGGCGAGGTCGAGGCCAGCCTGGCGGGCCCCAAGCGTCCCCAGGACCGCGTGGCACTGCCCAAGGTCAGCGCAGCGTTCAACGACTTCATCGGTCTGCAGCTCAAGCCGACCAGCAAGGAAGAAGGTCGCCTGGAAAGCGAAGGTGGCGGTGGCGTGGCCGTGGGCAATGCCGACCAGACCGAGGGCACGCCCTACACCTGGCGTGGCCAGACGCACAATCTGCAACACGGAGCGGTAGTCATCGCCGCCATTACCTCGTGCACCAACACCTCCAACCCCAGCGTGATGATGGCTGCCGGGCTGGTGGCCAAGAAAGCGGTCGAAAAAGGCCTGACCACCAAGCCTTGGGTCAAGACGTCGCTGGCTCCGGGCTCCAAGGTGGTGACCGACTACTACAAGGCAGCTGGCCTGACCCAATACCTGGACACCTTGGGCTTCGACCTGGTGGGTTACGGCTGCACCACCTGCATCGGCAACTCGGGGCCGCTGGACGAACCCATCGAGCAGGCCATCCAGAGCGCCGATCTGACCGTCGCTTCGGTGCTCTCGGGCAACCGCAACTTCGAGGGCCGGGTGCATCCGCTGGTGAAGACCAACTGGCTGGCTTCGCCGCCACTGGTGGTGGCCTATGCCCTGGCTGGCAGTGTGCGCACCGACATCAGCAGCGAACCGTTGGGCACCGGCACCGATGGCCAGCCGGTCTATCTGCGCGACATCTGGCCGACTCAGCAGGAGATCGCCGACGCCGTGGCCAAGGTCGATACGGCCATGTTCCACAAGGAGTACGCCGAAGTCTTCGCCGGCGATGCACAGTGGCAGGCCATCGAGGTGTCGAAGGAGCCCACCTATGTCTGGCAGGCGGATTCGACCTACATCCAGCATCCGCCTTTCTTCGAGGACATTGCCGGTCCGGCCCCGGTCATCGCCGACGTGAAGGACGCCCGCATTCTGGCATTGCTGGGGGATTCGGTGACCACTGACCACATCTCCCCTGCCGGCAACATCAAGGCCGACAGTCCCGCTGGACGTTACCTGCGCGGCAAGGGCGTGGAACCGCGAGACTTCAACTCCTATGGCTCGCGCCGTGGCAACCACGAAGTGATGATGCGCGGCACGTTCGCCAACATCCGTATCCGCAACGAAATGCTCGGGGGCGAAGAAGGCGGCAATACCCTGTTCATTCCGACGGGTGAAAAACTGCCGATCTACGACGCAGCCATGCGCTACCAGGCAGCAGGAACACCGCTGGTAGTCATTGCCGGTCAGGAGTACGGGACCGGCTCCAGCCGCGACTGGGCGGCCAAGGGGACCAACCTGCTCGGCGTCAAGGCCGTGGTGGCCGAGAGCTTCGAGCGCATTCACCGCTCCAACCTGGTCGGCATGGGTGTGCTGCCGCTGCAATTCACCAACGGCCAGAGCCGCAAGAGCCTGGGGCTGACCGGGCAAGAGACGCTGGACATCGTTGGTTTGACGGGTGCGCATCTGCAGCCGCACATGCGCCTGGACCTGATCATCCGTCGCGAAGGCGGCGAGGAGGAAACCGTGGAGCTGCTGTGCCGGATCGACACCCTCAATGAGGTGGAGTATTTCCGCTCCGGGGGGATCCTGCATTATGTGTTGCGTCAGTTGATTGGTAATCCGGTGGTGTGATTGAGCCACGCCTGGCTTGTACGTGGTGAATCTGCGACACCGTGTCTGACGCTGAAGCGGCTTGCGCTGCTGCTACAGGGATCTCAGGTTTCTGTAGCAGCGGCGCAAGCCGCGTCCGGGTACTACTGCTTGATTGAAACATTCGGTTTCAAATAAACGCGCCTCATATTCATTTGGTTCTTGTTCTCATTCTTGTTTATCCAGTGCAATAGCGGCCTTCCAAATCGGTGGCCACCTGTTCGCTGGAGCCGCAGCCTGCCTAGCTGTCGGTGTCGTGAATCGAGAACGTTTTCCCATGTCCAAGAAATCCCGCTCGAAAATCTGGTTTCTGGTGCACAGCTGGTTGGCCCTGCCGATCTGGTTCTTCGTGCTGATCGTTTGCGTCACCGGCACGCTGGCGGTGGTCAGCACCGAAATCATGTGGCTGATCAACCCGGAAATGCGCGCCAACAAGCCGTCCGATGACGCCCAGCCGTTGAACTACGACCAGTTGATGAGCGCCATCCAGCGCGATCATCCCGAACTGCGCGTCAGCAACCTCACCCACCCGGATGGCGACTACTTCGCGGTCAACGCCAGCGTGACCTACCCGGACGGCCGTTCACCCACGGTCTACGTGAACCCCTACACCGGCGCGCTGCAAGGCGTCAGTCCGGCATTCGATTTCCCGGCCTTCACCCGCGCCCTGCATGGCTGGTGGCTGGTGCCCTTCACCAACGGTTTCTCCTGGGGCTGGTACCTGGTGTCGTTCCTCGGGCTGCCGTTGCTGGTGTCGCTGATCACCGGGCTGGTGGTCTACAAGAAGTTCTGGAAGGGCTTCCTCAAGCCCACCCTGCGCCTGAACCAGGGCGCCCGCGTGTTCTGGGGCGATTTCCACCGTCTCAGCGGCATCTGGTCGATCTGGTTCATCGCCGTGATCGCGATCACCGGCGTGTGGTTCCTGATTCGCGCCATCCTCTACGACAACCAGATCAGCATCTCCAGCTATTCACCGGTGACTTCGGTGATCGCGCGGGCCGACGTACCGCTGGTGGCCAATGGCACCCCGGCACCGATGATTCCGGTCGAACAGGCGATTGCCGTGGTCAAGCAGCAGGTGCCCGACCTGGATGCCAGCTACGTGTCCCTGCCGCTCAATGCCTACAGCCCGATGGAAGTCGGCGGTCGCAGCTGGTACCCGCTGATGTTCCAGACCGCCAGCATCAACCCCTACACGGGGCAACTGATCAGCTCGCATTTGCTCGGCGACCGCAACGCGCTGGAGTTCGTCACCGAATCCATGCGCCCGCTGCACACCGGTGACTTCGGGGGCCTGTGGATCAAACTCATCTGGGCCTTCTTCGGCCTGCTGCTGAGCATGATGGTGCTCAGCGGCCTGATGATCTGGAGCAAGCGCACGGCCCTGGCGACGGCCCAGGCGTTCAAGCGCAGCAATCGCCAGGAAGCCGCGCAGATGCCCGTCGGCGACCTGCGTCCGATGGCCCATACCACCGCGGAGCGCAGCCTGTGAGCCGAGTCGTCACTGCCCCTTCGCCCTCGCCGCTATCGCGTTTGTGGCGCAAGTGGCGCTTCCACATCAACGTGTTGCTGGTGCTGATTCCACTTGGCTTCATGCCGCACTACTTTGCCGAAAACGCCATGGATCGCGGTGACAGCGGGTTGGGCGAACGCACCGTCGGCGACATCGCCGTCGGGCCCTGGAGCCTGACCCTGGCCGAGCGCCGCATCGAAGGCCCGACCGCCGAAAGCGGTCAGGACATCAAGTACTTCACCGCTGCCCTGTGCAAGTCCTGCATCGATCAGGTCAAGGCCACCTACCTGCGCATCGGCAAGCCGCGCAGCCTGAGGGCTGCGGGCGTGATCTTCTTCGGCAGCGGCTATCGCATGTTCGCCGGCCTGCCGGTGCCGAGCAAAACCGAGACCGATGCACAGCTGTGGATCACCATGGAAGGCTGGGACGGCTCCATGCATCAGACCTCCATTCCCTTGAGCCAGGCGTCGCCAGCAACGGTGGCCTGGCTGAAGAACCGCCAAGGAACCCAACCATGATCCGCGTTTCATTCCCCCGCTGGCCCGCCCTCATGCTCGGGCTGCTCGCCGCCGCCTGCAGCAGCGTTGCCCTGGCCCACAACCCCATGTGCGAATGCAAACAGATCGACGACCAGCAGATTCGCTGCACAGGGGGGTTCTCCGATGGCAGCGGCGCGCCGGGGGTGACCCTGGACGTGGTCGGCTATGACGAAAGCATTCTGGTGCCCGGCAAGCTGGGCAGCGATTCGACGGTGACCTTCAAGCGTCCCGATGCCGAATTCTATGTGCTGTTCGATGCCGGCCCCGGCCATGTCGTGGAAATCGACCAAGCCGACATCCAAGCCCCATGAGTACGCCAGTCACCCAGATCGTCCGCCCTGCCGGGGCGGGTCATGAAACCCTCTACGTCGGCCTGCTCTGCCTGTTCATCCTGCTGGCCGCAGCCGGCGTGGTGGCCTGGCACGGTGTCAGCCACGAGCCCGTGGCGGTGCCGGCCCATCAGCTCGACGCACGGCGCGACCTGACGCCTGCCGAACAGGGCATCTACGCCGACTTGCGGGTGACCTTGGACGAGGTGCGCCTGCTCGCCGAGGAACAGCCCGAACCGGTGACGCCTACGCAGTTGGCCAGCGAAGGCTTCGCACCCTTCGCCCAGGACGCCAGCTCGGTCAGCCGCGGTGGTCACACCTGGGAAATGGTTCAGAGCTCCTATGTGGGCCTGAGCCAGGCGCCCGAGGTTGCCGGTTCGTTCCTGCTGCGGGTGAACGGGCCCGACGCGGATGTCTGGATCAATCGCGCTTCTTCAGCCAGCACACCCTCGCAGATGGATGACAAGACGCTCGCCGCCGCCGGCTGGCAACAGGTGATCGCCCAGTTCGACACCGGTGTCACCCGCCAGCACCGCCATTGAATACGCCCTCTTCCCCAGGATTTTCCATGCCCCGATCTATCGCCCGCCGTCCGTTGCTGCGACTCCTGTCCGTCGCAGTCCTGGGTACCCTGCTCAACAGCACCGCCTGGGCCGCCGACGGCAAACCGCTGCGCATCGGCATCACCCTGCACCCCTACTACAGTTATGTGGCGAACATCGTCGGCGACAAGGCCGAGGTGGTGCCGTTGATCCCGGCCGGGTTCAACCCCCATGCGTACGAGCCTCGGGCCGAGGACATCAAGCGCATCGGCAGCCTGGACGTGGTGGTGCTCAATGGCGTCGGCCATGACGACTTCGCCGACCGCATGATCGAAGCCAGCGAAAAGCCTGACATCGCCGTGATCGAGGCCAATGCCGACGTGCCACTGCTGGCCGCCACCGGGACCATGGCCCGCGGCGCCGGCAAGGTGGTCAACCCGCACACCTTTCTGTCCATCAGCGCTTCCATTGCTCAGGTCAACAACATTGCCCGCGAACTGGGCAAGCTCGATCCGGACAACGCCAGGTTCTACACCGCCAATGCCCGGGCCTACGGCAAGCGCCTGCGCACGCTGCGCGCCGATGCCCTGGCCAAGCTGACCCAGGCACCCAACGCCGAGCTGCGGGTCGCCACGGTGCACGCGGCCTATGACTACCTGCTGCGCGAGTTCGGCCTGGAAGTCACTGCCGTGGTCGAGCCGGCCCATGGCATCGAACCCAGCCCCAGCCAGTTGAAGAAGACCATCGACCAGTTGCGGGCACTGGACGTCAAGGTGATCTTCTCGGAGATGGATTTCCCCTCGACCTATGTCGAAACCATCCAGCGCGAATCGGGCGTCAAGATGTACCCGCTCTCGCACATTTCCTATGGCCAATACAGCGCCGACAAGTACGAGAAGGAAATGGGCGGCAATCTCGACACCGTGGTACGGGCGATTCAGGAGGCCGGCGCATGACCGCGGCCGAACCCCTCACCCTGGCTCGCTGCGGGCCTGCCATCGACTTCGATCAGGTCGGCCTGGTGCTGGGCCGTACGCAGATTCTCGACGATGTCAGCTTCCGCGTGGCCAGCGGCAGCGTGCATGCGCTGGTCGGGCCCAACGGCGGTGGCAAGAGCTCGCTGATCAAGACCCTGCTGGGGCAGATGCCCCACCGCGGGCAACTGAGCCTGCAATGGCCGGGCAGTCCCGGCGTGATCGGCTACGTGCCGCAGGCGCTGGAGTTCGACCGTGGCCTGCCGATGACGGTCGACGACTTCATGGCCGCCATGTGCCAGCGGCGTCCTGCTTTTCTCGGCCTGTCCAGGCACTATGCCGGCGCCATTGGCGAAGCGCTCGAACGCGTGGGCATGCAGGACAAGCGCAAACGGCGCATGGGCGCGCTGTCCGGCGGTGAACGCCAGCGCGTGCTGCTGGCACAGGGCCTGATTCCGGCACCGCAGTTGCTGATTCTCGACGAGCCCATGTCTGCCCTCGACGAGGCCGGTATCCAGGTGTTCGAGCGTCTGCTGCTGGCCTGGCAGCAGGCTGGCATTACCGTAATGTGGATCGAGCATGACCTGGAAGCCGTCAAGCGTCTGGCCGACCGGGTCACCGGGCTCAACCGCCGCGTGCTGTTCGACGCCACGCCTGCCGAGGCGCTCACGCCGGAGCGACTGCTGACGCTGTTCTCCACCCATCCCCGCGCCGGAGGCCTCGCCTGATGGACTACGAACAGTTTCGTCTGGCCATCCAGGGCCTGGCCTCGGACGGTTATCTGCCCGCTGCGCTGGCCTACGGATTCGTGGTCAACGCCTTGATCGCCGGCCTGCTGATCGGTCCGGTCCTGGGCGGCCTGGGCACCCTGGTGGTGGTCAAGCGCTTCGCGTTCTTCTCCGAAGCGGTGGGCCATGCCGCACTGACCGGCGTGGCCATCGGCATCCTGCTCGGCGAACCCTACACCGGACCCTACGGCAGCCTGTTCGGCTACTGCCTGTTGTTCGGCATCGTGCTCAATTACCTGCGCAACCGCACCGGCCTGGCGCCGGATACCCTGATCGGCGTATTCCTCTCGGTATCCCTGGCCCTGGGAGCCAGCCTGCTGCTGACCCTGGCCGGCAAGATCAACGTGCACATTCTCGAGAACGTGCTGTTCGGTTCGGTGCTGACGGTGAACGGCAACGACCTGCTGGTACTGGCCGTGGTCGGCGCGCTGGTGCTGAGCCTGAGCCTGCCGCTGTACAACCGCATCATGCTGGCCAGCTTCAACCCGCAACTGGCCGCCGTACGCGGCGTGGCGGTAAAAGCGCTGGATTACCTGTTCGTGATTCTGGTGACGCTGATCACCGTGGCGGCGGTCAAGGTCATCGGCGCGATCCTGGTCGGTGCGCTGCTGGTGATACCGGCAGCGGCGGCGCGGCTCTTGAGCCAGTCGCTGAAGGGGTTCTTCTGGATCTCGGTGATCATCGCCACGCTGAGCACGCTGTGCGGGATCCTGCTGCCGATCCTCTTCGATCTGCCGGTACCCTCCGGTGCCGCCATCATCCTGGTCGCAGGCGTGGCCTTCGCCCTCGCCGCCATCGCCCGCGGCACCTTGCCCAGCCTCAGAGGGAACATCGGATAAATGTCTATTCTGCGCAAACTGACAGCGGCCCTGACCCTGTGTGCGGTGCTCGCCCCCGCCGCCTTCGCCGCCGAGCCCGTGAAAGTCCTCGCCAGCCTGCCGATCACCTACGGCCTGGGCCAGTTGCTGCTCAAGGACAGCGGTGTGCAGCTGCAGCGTGCAGCCGCGGCCAACCTGCCCGGCTCCCGGCAGAATGCCTATTTCACCGGCCGCGGTGCAGAAGCCCTGGCCGGCCTGGCCAGCTCCGCCGATGCGGTGATCGGACTGCGCTCGCTGTGGTCCGATGATTCGCTGTACCCGCTGGCGCGTCGCAGTAACATTCGCATCGTCGAGATCGACGCGGCGCGCCCGGTGGACGGGGTACTGCCTGGTATCGCCGTCCAGCCCGGCGTCAGTGGCCTGAACAGCCAGCCTTGGTTGTCGAGCAACAACATGGGGCGCATGGCCGATGTCATGGCTGCCGATCTGGTGCGTCTGGCACCCGCCGCCAAACCGCGGATCGATGCCAATCTGGCCGCGCTCAAGCAGCAGTTGCTCAAGCTCAGCGCCGACAGCGAAGCCCGCCTGGCCAAGGTCGAGAATGTCAGCGTGATCAGCCTCAGCGACCGCTTCGCCTACCTGACCGCCGGGCTCAACCTGGACACGGTCGCCACCCAGGCGCTCACAGACGAGCAATGGGATGCCGCGCAACTGGAGAACCTGAGCACGACGCTCAAGGACAACGACGTCGCCCTGGTCATCGACCATCGGCAACCCCCCGAAGCGGTCAAGGCGGCCATCACCGCCGCAGGTAGCAAACTGCTGGTATTGGCCGAGGAAAGCGATGACCCGGTCGCCGACCTGCAGGCGCACATGAACGCCATCATCCAGGCCCTCTAACCCCTTCCTGGCCAAGGGCGATGCGCATGCTTCGCCCTTGGCCTGACGGCGCACGCCCCCCCGCCCCCGCTCCTGCCGAAATTCGATTCAACCTTTTTCCGACTCGGCCGAGAACCTGTCAAAGCCCCACGGAATGAATGGACACTCATGCGTAACAATCAGCCTATCACCCAGCGCGAACGGACTTTCCCTGCTCAACAGCGCCTGATTTCTACGACCGACACTCAAGGAATGATCACCTACTGCAACGATGCGTTCGTGGAGATCAGCGGGTTCACCCGGGACCAGCTGATTCGCGCGCCGCACAACACCGTGCGCCATCCGGACGTCCCGCCGGCGGTGTTCGAGCACATGTGGGCGACCCTGCGCCAGGGTCTGCCGTGGATGGGTATCGTCAAGAACCGCTGCGAGAACGGCGACTACTACTGGGTCAATGCCTACGTCACCCCGGTGCTGGAAAACAAGCAGGTGGTGGGTTACGAATCGGTGCGAGTCAAGCCGACCGCCGAGCAGGTACGCCGCGCCCAGGCGCTCTACGAGCGCCTGAACAAAGGCAGATCCGCAGTACCCGGCAGCGATCGCTGGATGCCGGTGGTACAGGATTGGCTGCCGTTCATTCTGGTCAGCCAGATCAGCTTCATGATCGGCGCCTGGCTCAATACGTCGTGGGGCTTCGCCCTGGCGGCAGGCCTGTCGATTCCCTTGGGCCTGATCGGCCTGAGCTGGCAGCAGCGCGGCATCAAGCGCCTGCTCAAGCTGGCGGATCAGACCACGTCCGACCCGCTCATCGCGCAGATGTACACCGACAGCCGCGGCGCCCAGGCGCGTCTGGAAATGGCCATCCTCAGTCAGGAAGCGCGCCTCAAGACCTGCCTGACCCGTCTGCAGGACACCGCCGAACACCTGACCGGCCAGGCCCGGCAGTCGGACGCCCTGGCTCACCAGAGCTCCCAAGGCCTGGACCGTCAGCGCCTGGAAACCGAACAGGTCGCCGCGGCGGTGAACCAGATGGCGGCCACCACCCAAGAGGTCGCCAGCCATGTACAGCGCACCGCCGACGCCACTCAGGAAGCCAATCGCCTGACCAGTCGCGGCCGCGACATCGCTGGTGAAACCCGCGAGGCGATCCAGCGATTGTCGGTGGTGGTGGGCGAAACGGGGCAGACCGTGACGCAGCTGGCCAAGGACAGCGACGAGATCGGCGGTGTGGTGGATGTGATCAAGGGCATCGCCGACCAGACCAACCTGTTGGCGCTCAACGCGGCCATCGAAGCGGCGCGGGCTGGCGAAATGGGTCGCGGCTTTGCCGTGGTCGCCGATGAAGTCCGCCAACTGGCGCAACGCACCAGCGAATCGACCGGGCAGATCCACGGGCTCATCGCCAAGTTGCAGCAGACCGCGAACAACGCGGTGCAAACCATGGATGCCGGTCACCGCCAGGCCGAAGATGGCGTGGCCCGGGTGCTGGAGGCCGACCGCGCATTGATCGGCATCAGCGAGGCGGTGGCCAACATCACCGACATGACCACCCAGATCGCCGCAGCCACCGAAGAGCAAAGCGCGGTGGCCGAGGAGATCAGCCGCAACATCACCACCATCTCGCACTTGGCCGATGAAACCAGCGAGCAGGCGCAGAACTCGGCCTTGCTCAGCGAAGAGCTGACCAAGACCGCCAACAGCCAGTACTCGCTGGTGGAGCGCTTCAACCGCTGATCGGCCTCTGGATTAGCGGCGCCGCCTCCACGGCAGCCCGCGCGTCCAGCCTGCAGATCAGGACAGAAAAGCCACGATCCGGTCGGCAGCGGTCTGCAGATGCTGGTCGTGGCTGAACCCCGAGGCCTTCAACGGCTTCAGATCGTGGTCAGCCGCGCTCAACCAGTACATTTCGATCTCTTCCGACAGTTCATAGCCCGCCACCGTCTCGCAGTTGCCCAGTGCATCGCGTTCGCCCTGAATGATCAGGGTCGGCGTGCGCAGCTTGGCCAAGTGCTCGACGCGCGGTTTCTCCGGTTTGCCCGCCGGGTAGAACGGATACCCCAGGCACACCAGCGCATCGGCGCCCAATTCGTCGGCCAGCAGGCTGGCCATGCGTCCGCCCATGGACTTGCCGCCCACCGCCAGGGTTCCGGTCACCAGGGGACGCACCAGGGCGTAGGCCTGTCGCCAGCTCTCCAGCAAGCTCGCCTGCGGGCTGGGCGGACGTTTGCTGCCGCCACTGCGGCGCTGGGCCATGTAGGGAAACTCGAAGCGCACTACGCTGACACCGGTGGCCGCCAGACGCTCGGCCATGGCGTTCATGAACGGGCTGTCCATGGGCGCTCCGGCACCGTGCGCCAGGATCAGGCAAGGCGCCTGGGCGCCGGTCTGGGCGGGATTCCACAGCCAGCCGTTGTCTTGCATGCGTTGGGTCCACTGGTCTTCGCTCATGATCTTTCCATCGACGTTTGGCACTATTGGCGATTTACGGACTCTGAGGCAAAACGCGGCGCAGGAACAGTGCCCGATGCAGGATGGCGCTACACTGAGCCGTCATGTGCAGTGCCATGATCCAGCCACGCCTCTCCCCAACTCTTTTCGCCAAGGATAGCGATTCATGAACTTCGACTGGCACAGCGCGCCCATCACTCGTTACACCCCGTTGGACCGAGGCTATCGCAACACGCAAAACGTGCGGCGCTTCCTCACCGAGGCCTGCGGCCCCAGCTTTCATTTCGACCGCGCCTTCATGGCCTGGCTCAAGAGCGGCGAGGCCAAGACCATGGGCCAGGTCGCAGATCACTGGAAGCTGATGCATCGGCGCTGACGCATGAAGCGGTGGCCGGGTGGCAAAACGCTGCTTTAATGAGTGCAACCCTCACCGCCCAGTGTCCTGCGACAGGAGTACCCGATGGATCGCCTCAGTGCCAAAGACTTCTCCCCCGAGCTGCTCGAGCTGTACGACTTCTACGCTCACGGCAAGATCAACCGCCGCGAGTTTCTCGACCGTGCCGCGTTGTTCACTTTCGGTGGGCTGACCGCGGGCGCATTGCTGGCCAGCCTGAGCCCCAACTACGCGCTGGCCCAGCAGGTGGAATTCACCGACCCGCAGATCATTGCCGAGTACGTCACCTACCCGTCGCCGAACGGTCACGGTCAGGTGCGCGGCTATCTGGTGCGGCCGGCCCAGGCGACCGGCAAGGTCCCTGGCGTGGTGGTGGTGCACGAAAACCGTGGCCTGAACCCCTATATCGAAGACGTCGCGCGACGGGTCGCCAAGGCTGGCTACATGGCGCTGGCGCCCGATGGGCTGACCTCGGTCGGCGGCTACCCCGGCAACGACGACAAGGGCCGAGCCTTGCAGGAGAAAGTCGACCCGACCAAGTTGATGAACGACTTCTTCGCCGCGATTCCGTGGCTGATGCAGCATGAGGGCAGCACCGGCAAGGTCGGCATGACCGGCTTCTGCTATGGCGGTGGCGTGTCCAATGCCGCGGCGGTGGCCTATCCGGAGCTGGCCTGCGCGGTGCCCTTCTATGGCCGACAGGCCGATGCCAAGGATGTGCCGAAGATCAAGGCACCCCTGCTGCTGCATTTCGGCGAGCTGGACACACGCATCAACGAGGGCTGGCCGGCCTACGAAGCGGCGCTCAAGGCTGCGGGCAAGACCTACGAGGCATACATCTACCCCGGCGCCAACCATGGCTTTCACAACGATTCCACCCCTCGCTACGACAAGGTCGCAGCCGACCTGGCCTGGGAGCGTACTCTGGGCTGGTTCGAAAAGTACCTGAGCTGACGTAGAATGCCGGCCCTTTGCAGCCGTGATTTGAACCATGAACGCCGACGCCCTCGCCACCTTGCACCCACACCTGCTCCAGGCCCTCGCCCAGCCACCCGTGGAAACCCGCCGGCTGTTTCACGGCCGCGGGCGGCGCTGGCCAGGGCTTGAGCAACTGACGGTCGATTGGATGCAGGGCATCGTGCTGGTGTCGCTGTTCAAGGAGCCGCCGCCCGAGCAACTGACCGCCTTGCAACATCTGTTGACCCAACTCGGCGAGTCGCCGGAGTGGGCCAGCAGCGGCGCGCGCAGCCTTGCCCTGCAACACCGCTATCTACCCACCAGCGATGTGCAATGGCTGGTCGGCGAGGCGCAAGAGCAGGCGATCCTGACCGAAAACGGTCTGCACTACCGTATCGACCTGGGGCGCAAGCAGAACAACGGGCTGTTTCTGGACATGCGCTACGGCCGCGACTGGGTACGGGAGAACGCCCAGGGCCGACGGGTGCTCAACCTGTTCGCCTACACCTGTGGGTTCTCCGTGGCCGCGATCGCCGGTGGCGCTGCCCATGTGGTGAACCTGGACATGTCGCGCGCCGCCCTGAGCCGGGGACGTGAGAACCATCACCTCAATGGTCACGACCTGGGCAAGGTCAGTTTCCTGGGGCACGATCTGTTCAAGTCCTGGGCGCGAGTCAGCAGGGACGGCCCATACGACATGGTCATCATCGACCCGCCGTCGTTCCAGAAAGGCAGCTTTCTGCTGACCAAGGATTACCAGCGGGTGCTGCGTCGCCTGCCGGAACTGCTCAGCGAATCGGGTGTGGTACTGGCCTGCATGAACGATCCGGCGCTGGGCCCGGAGTTTCTCGTCGAGGAATTGCGTCGCGAGGCGCCGGGCCTGCATCTGGAGCGACGCCTGGACAATCCGCCGGAATTTGCCGACATCGATCCGGCCAGTGGCCTCAAGGCGCTGGTGTTCGTGCAGGGTTGAATGGGTATGGCGAAGGGAGGATCAGAGGGGGCCTAACATACCGTACGGCGACTGACCATCTTAAATATTGAACGCTTTTGCGTGCCTGGCGAACCAAGTAAAAGAGAGCCACCGGGAGGTGAGAGTCCCGGCGGCTCGGGTGACACATCGAATGAAACCCTTGAGAGGTATCCGCCATGTCAGCGCAGGAATATAACACCATCCGCCACACCCCTGTCAGTGCATTGGGTTCGATCCCGGCCAGTCAGTTGATCGCTTTTGTCGAAGCCTGCCGTCCGCTGGTGCGCGACGCGATCCTGAATGCCAGATTGACCCGATGAGCCTGCTGGTAGTGTGCAGCCCCGCCATGGCGGGGCTTTTTAATGTCTGCAGAACCGGTTTCAGGGCTGACGCTGGGTGATCAGGGTGCGCACCCGCTCGCTCAACGCTTCCAGCGCGAACGGCTTGGTCAGCACCTCGGTGCACGGTTGCAGATGGCATTGGTCCAGGGTCAGGTTCTGCGCATAGCCGGTGATGTACAGCACAGGCAGTCCAGGTCGAGTCACCCGCCCCATCTCTGCCATCTGCCGGCCATTCAGGCCGCCCGGCAGGCCCACGTCCGTCACCAGCAGATCGATGCGCACCGTCGACTGCAGCAGCTCGCGCCCCTGAGCGCTGTCTGCGGCCTGCAGGACCACATAGCCCAGACTTTCCAGCAACTCGGCCACGGCGTCGCGCACCGACGCCTCGTCGTCGACCACCAGCACCGTCTCGCCGGCACCGCCCGTGTCGATCGGTGCATGACCGGCATCGACGGGCGCGACATCCATGCCGGCACAATGCCTGGGCAGGTACAGGCTGACCGTAGTGCCGTGGCCTGGCTTCGACTGGATCTTCACCAGTCCGCCGGATTGCCGGGCGAATCCGTAGATCATGGACAAGCCAAGGCCGGTGCCCTCCCCGACCGGTTTGGTGGTGAAGAACGGCTCGAACACCTTGGCCATCACCTCGTCGGTCATCCCCAGAGCCGTTGTCGGTAACATGTAGCGCCAGGTACTCCCCTGCCTGCACCTCGTGGTTGTACTCGTCACTGTAGGGCAACCACTGGTTCGCGGTTTCGATGGTGATGCGGCCACCCGCAGGCATGGCGTCGCGAGCGTTGATGCACAGGTTGAGCAACGCGTTTTCCAGCTGCGTCGGATCGATCAGGGCGGTCCATAACGCAGGGGTATCGCGCACACTCACTTCGATGGCCGGTCCGACCGAACGCCGCACCAATTCTTCCAGGCCACGAATCAGCGCGTTGACGTCGGTCGGCACCGGCGCCAGGGTCTGGCGACGGGAGAACGCCAGCAGGCGATGGGTCAGCGACGCGGCACGCTTGACCGCGCCCTGGGCCACGTCCAGATAGCGCTCCAGATCATCGATACGCCCCTGCTTGAGGCGCATGTGCATCAACTCCAGGCTTCCGGACAGGCCCGCCAGCAGGTTGTTGAAGTCGTGGGCGATGCCGCCGGTCAGTTGGCCCACGGCCTCCATCTTCTGCGCCTGATGCAGCGCCGCCTCGGCCTTTTCCCGTTCGGCGATGGCGATGCGCACGCGCTCTTCGAGGGTCTGGTTCAGCTCCATGACGGCAGCCTCGGCCTTCTTGCGTGCCGTGACGTCGATGGACGAGCCGATCAGGCCGATGACTTCGCCGTCCTCGTCCACGAGAGGCGTCTTGAGCGACAGCCAGGTCGCCGCCGTGCCGTCGGGAAGGCGGACTTCTTCTTCCACTTCCTGGGTGTGGCGGCCTTCCATGATGCGCCGGTCGGTCTCCATGATCACCCTGGCCTGGACCTTGTCTTCCAGAAACTCCAGGTCGGTGCGGCCGATGTACTGCTCGGGCGGTTTGCCGATGAGTTCGCTGGTGCCGCGGTTGGCCACCAGCATCCGCCCCTGGCGATCCTTGGCGTAGACCACACCCGGCACGGCGGCGGTGAAGGTGCGCAGCAGGTGGGTCATGCGATCGCGTTCGGCCTCGGCGGCGCGGCGCTTCTGAATGTCCAGCAGGACACCGGGAAAGCGCTGGGGCCGGCCGGCTGCGTCGAATTCCACATGGCCGTTGGCTTCGATCCAGCGATAGCTGCCATCGCTTTGCAGCACTCGATACTCGCAGCGGTAATGACCGCCGTTGCCGAGCGTCTCGAACACGGCCGCCTCGACCCGGGGCCGATCCTGCGGGTGAACGCCGGCCATGGCCTCTTCCAGCGGCAGGCCTTGTGCGCAGACCTTGGCGGACAGGCCGAAGGTGCGGGCGAAGCGGTCGTCAGCACTGAAGTGGTCGGCTGCGACATCCCACACCCAGGTGCCCACGATCGCCCCGGTGTTGAGGGCCAGCTGCAAGCGCTCGGCCGTATCGGGAGCGTTCGGCTCGTCAGGCGCGCAGGGATCGCGAGGGTGTTCGGGAGGCTGGGTCGGCATATCGGCTCACAGCGGAACGCAGGGTGCGCTGATGGTGACCTTGACGTAGGGGTAATACAAGCCTGAGCAACGCAAAATCCCCGTAGCAGCGGCGCGAGCCGCGTCCGGCTGCACTGCGTGGTATCAGAGAGACCACCTTGTCCGCCGACGCGGCTTGCGCCGCTGCTACAGGCCCGTCACACCACACAACCCCCGTAGCAGCGGCGCGAGCCGCGTCCGGCTGCGCCGCGGAGTGTCAGACAGATCACCTCGTCCGCCGACGCGGCTTGCGCCGCTGCTACAGGCCCCTCACACCACACAACCCCCGTAGCAGCGGCGCGAGCCGCGTCCGGCTGCGCCGCGGAGTGTCAGACAGATCACCTCGTCCGCCGACGCGGCTTGCGCCGCTGCTACAGCCCGTCACACCACACAACCCCTGTAGCAGCGGCGCGAGCCGCGTCCGGCTGCGCCGCGGAGTGTCAGACAGATCACCTCGTCCGCCGACGCGGCTTGCACCGCTGCTACAGACCCCTCACACCACACAACCCCTGTAGCAGCGGCGCGAGCCGCGTCCAGCTGCGCCGCGGAGTGTCAGGTACGCCGCCTGAGCAGATAGCTGTCCATGATCCACCCATGCCGACGCCGCGCCGCCTGCCGCGCCTGAACGATCGCCTCGGCCACGTCATCGAGCCGTCCGCTCAGCAGCACTTCATCCACGGTTCCCACATACGCGCCCCAATAGATGTCCAGGTTCTCCCCGAGCAAGGCCAGGAAGCCGTCCTGCGCATCGAGCATCACCACCACCGTATCGACCCCATCGGGCATCCCCGTCGCCAGACGGCGCCCCGTGGTGATCTGCACCGCGCCGGCAATGCTGTTGAGGGTGATCCGATGCGCCGCCGTCAGCGCCTGAACGCTGGTCACGCCGGGGAACACTTCATAGTCCAGCGCCCGCACCCCGTCGGCAGCAATCGCCTCGACGATGCGCAACGTACTGTCATACAGCGACGGATCGCCCCACACCAGCACCCCGGCGCACTCGCCATCGGCCACTTCGTCGTCCAGCAGTTGCTCGAAGACCGCGCGCTTGCGCGTGTTCAGAACATCCACCGACGCCCGATAATCCGACCCGGCCGGGCGCTCGGGCTGAAGCACCTCGACCACTCGATACGCGCCAGGCGTTGTGTGACGTTCCAGAATGTCGCGACGCAGGGCATTGAGCTTGCCCTTGTGCTCGCCCTTGTCCAACAGGAAGAACACATCCACCCGCCCCAGCGCACGGGCGGCCTGGACGGTGATGTGTTCGGGATGACCGGCACCGATGCCGATGATGAGGAGTGTCTTCACGAATGTCCCGGATTGCGCTTGAAGCACCGGCATCCAAACCATGGGCCTATTTCAGGCCCATGGGGGCAATCGTCTCTACAGGGACCACTTCAACGAGAACATCACGTTGCGCGGATCGCCATAGGTACCGCTCCCCGAGCCTGTCGGTATGCCCTGCCAGTACTTCTCATCGAAAACGTTGTTGAAATTGACGCGACCGTCCCAGTGCTCGTCGAACTGATAGCCCGCCATCAAACCAACCACAGCATACGAATCCTGAGTGGCATAGCCACTGCCGACCCGATTGAAGGTATCGCTCTGGGCGATGACATCCGCACCAATACGCAATTTGTTCAGGTTACCCTCGAAGTTGTAACTGGTGGCTGCCTTGAACAGATGCTTGGGCTGATCGGGCGCGAACTTGCGACCCTCGTTCCTTTCGACAGCATCCTTGACGTATTGACTGAGGATGAGCGTATAGGCAGCCGAGAATTGCCAGTTCGGCGTAAGCGCGCCGGTGATTTCCGTGTCGATGCCGCGGCTGCGTACTTCGCCGGCCGAACCGTAGCAACTGGTCGCAGGGAACGTCGCGCAATTGGATGCGTTCTGGTTGGTCAGCAGGTAGGCCCGCTTCTCCTGAGTCATGTCGAACAATGCAAAGGAAGCGTTCAAGGCTCCGTCGAAGTACTCGCCCTTGAGTCCGATCTCATAGCTCTTGCCGGTCATCGGATCCAGTACCGAGCCGCCACTGTCCTGCTCGGTCTGTGGTTTGAAGATTTCGGTGTAACTCGCATACACCGAGTAGGTGTCATTGAGGTCGTAGATCACGCCCGCGTATGGCGTGACTTCCTGAGTCACCTTGTAGTCGCCTGGACCGGTCCGGTTATCGTAGTCATACCAGCTCAACCGACTGCCGACGATGATGTGCAGGGGATCGATCGGATTGAAGCGCGCAACGGCGTAGGCAGCGTCTTCGGTGGCCGTATTCTTGCTGGCATAGGGCGACCGATCGGCCCTTGAAGGTTTCGGCACCAGTTCGGGACGAATGTTGTAGGGATCCACTGGATACCCAGCCCAGTAGCCGCCAGTCTGGTCGAACTTCTCCTGGCGATGGCTCACCCCGACACTCAACTCGTGCTCGCGACCAAACAGCTGGAACGGGCCGGACAGCGAGCCGTCCAGGTTGGTCTGGGTATCGGTGGTGTCGTACTGACCGGCGCCTTGCTCGTAGCCCGAACCCAGGTAAGGAAAGGGAAAGCTCAGGTAATTGGAGAACGTGTTGGACTCGGCCCAGATCTTCGAACCGGCCAGACGGGCGTTCCAACCATTGTCGAAACGATGGGTCAGGTCGGTGAAAACGCTGACGTTGTCGCGATCCCAGTAGGCCCAGTCGCCGCTGAGAAAGGTCGAGCGCGGCAGGCCGAGGTATTCACCATTGTAGCCGGACGGCAGGCTGCCCCAGTCCGAGGTGGCATCGTCGCGCTGTTTCGACGCGCCGATGGTCCACGTGGTCGAGTCGCTCAGATCAGCTTCAAGGACACCGTAGAAGGTCTGGCGCTGCTTGTCGCGCTCATCGATAAAGCTCTTGTCATCCTGATAGGCCGCCACCACCCGACCGCGAACGGTACCGGAGTCATTCAGCTTGTTCGATGCATCCACCTCTGTGCGATAACGATCCCAACTGCCGGCGCTGGTGGTGATGCTCACCTGCGGAGTGGCTGTCGGGCGCTTGCGCACCAAGTTCAGCGTGGCCGAGGGACTGCCGGAGCCGGTCATCAAGCCGGTCGCTCCCCGTACAACCTCGACGTGGTCATATATCGCCAGGTCAGCCTCAGCCAACGTGTCCTGAGTGAACGTGCTGAGAATGGTCGGCAAGCCGTCGTACATGAGGTTGTCGATGGTGAAACCACGCGCCAGGAACTGCTGACGGTCACCGCCGAACTTTCGAAGGGTGACGCCAGGTGCGTACTTGACCACGTCGTTGACGTCGTTCAGCCCTTGATCTTCGATGCGCTGGCGAGTGATGACGCTGACCGACTGTGGCGTTTCACGGATCGACAGCGGCAGCTTGGTCGCGGTGCTCATGCTGCCGGTGGTGTAGGAACCGGAATGTTCAGTGGTGCTCGCGCCGGCAATGGAACTGCTGGTGGCCGATACGGCCGTCGCACCCAGCTCGATCGCCGCACCGCTTGCAGCAGTGTCCGTCGGTGCTTCAGCCAACGGCTGTGCAGGCGAATTCGCCGCGATGGGTGCTGCCTGGGCCAGGCCGGCGATGGACAAAGAAATGCAGAGCGCAATCGGGCGCAACGGAAATTGATTCATGGCATGACCTCAGGAACCCACACAAGGCGGTCTGCCCCCCCCGGGCGAAGACTCGAATGCGGGCTGTAGGAGACCTCGCAAACTTGTGTGCGAAACCGCGTTGAATGCGGAAGCGCGGCAAGGCTATGCAAATGTGAAAAAAATGTAAATGCTAATTCATGTCACCTGACATGAATTCGCGCATGCCATACGCACGCGTTTGCAGCCGAGGCTCGCTACTGGTAACGGAAACAGGGTTGGGAACCAACGAAGAGATACCTGGTACAAGGCCTGGAGAGCACAGCGGCTGCGGTCTGCATGGGGAGGGAGAACATCGAAGAGGCCTGCGACAGCAAACGCCCCGCCCTGGCGCGCACCAAGGTCGGGGAATTATGTCTGGATGTGTCTAACTTTGGAGGTGTAACGCTCAGCCGCGCGCAGGAAGCTTCCAGTTCGGCCGTATGAAATGACAGGTGTAGCCGTTGGGAATACGCTCCAGGTAGTCCTGATGCTCAGGCTCGGCTTCCCAGAAATCACCCGCCGGGGCCAGTTCGGTCACGACCTTGCCGGGCCACAGATCCGATGCGTCGACATCGGCGATGGTCTCCAGCGCCACACGCTGCTGTTCTTCACTGGTGTAGAAGATTGCCGAACGGTAGCTCAGGCCCACGTCGTTACCTTGGCGGTTGGCAGTGGACGGGTCATGGATCTGGAAGAAAAATTCGAGGATCTGACGGTAGCTGATCACGCTGGGATCGAAAACGATCTCGATGGCTTCAGCGTGAGTGCCATGGTTGCGGTAGGTGGCGTTGGGCACATCGCCCCCGCTGTACCCGACCCGCGTTTTCAGGACGCCTGGATAACGACGAATCAGGTCCTGCATGCCCCAGAAGCAGCCACCCGCCAGCAGAGCGGTTTCGGTCTGGACTGTCATATCGATTACCTTCGCTGAATGAACGTCGCCCATTCTAATACAACCGTCGCGAAGGCGCCGTACAGGCCGTCAGAGGTTGGTGAAACGAGCGACCGCCTCCACCACCTTTTTTGCCCCATCCTGGATTTCGACGATCACGTCACCGGCCTGCCCGGCCAGTTGAACGCCCTGCTCGGCCTGCAGCCTGCTGTTGGCCATGTCGCGTACCGTGCCATCGACCAGCGCCTGGTTCTGCTGAACCACCGCGGCGATCTCGTCGGTCGCGGTGCTGGTGCGCCCCGCCAACTGCCGGACTTCATCGGCCACCACGGCGAACCCGCGCCCCTGCTCGCCGGCACGGGCCGCTTCGATGGCAGCGTTCAAGGCCAGCAGGTTGGTCTGCTGCGCGATGCTGCTGATGGTCTGGATGATCGAACTGATCAGCAGCGACTGCTTGCCCAGCGCCTCCACACCGCTTGCCGCCGACTGCATGTCGTCGGCGATCTTGCGCATGGTCTGCACCGTATCGGTCACCACCACCGCGCCCCGTTGGGCGCTGGTGTCGGTACTGCGCGAGATATCGTAGGCGGTCTGCGCCGCCTGGTTGACTTCGGCCTCGCGCTCGACCTGATCGGTGACCACGGTGGCAAACTTGACCACCTTGTAGAGTTTACCTTCGGTGTCGTAGACCGGGTTGTAGGTCGCTTCCAGCCAGATGGTGCGACCCATGCTGTCCAGGCGCTTGAAGCGTCCGGCCATGAACTCGCCGCGGTTGAGGCTCGCCCAGAACTCGCCGTAGCTCGGAGCGCTGGTATCCTCGCTGTGACAGAACATGCGATGGTGCTTGCCTTGCACCTGCGCCAGGTTATAGCCCATGCCGCGCATGAACTGATCGTTGGCCGACAGCACGTTGCCTTTCAGATCGAATTCGATGACCGCCGTGGACCGCAGCAAGGCGTCGATGAACGAGGCGTTTTCCGCGGCCTTCTCCATGCTCTGGGTGACATCGGTTGCAAAGCACTTGATGTGCATGAGCACACCCCGCCGCGTTTCTGATGGGTTTCCAGTGGGCGTTGACCCAGACCAGGCTGCCATCGGCCTTGAGGTAGCGATAGTTGTCGGACACCGACGTACCCGCTGCCACCGCCGAGCGGAAGTTGTTGTAGCAAGGCAGCTTGGTCACGTAGCTGGGAACCAGCTCGGTCATCAACCGGCCCACCAGCTGCGCCTCGGTATAGCCCAGGGTGGTGGCGAACAATTCATTGCAGGCGATGATGCGCAGCGACGTATCGATGTCGAGGCTGAGCATTTCATTCGTCATGCCGGCGACCAGTTGGCGCAGCTCCACCAGTTCGTCGGCCTGGGCGCTGAGTTGCTGTTTGAGTTTATTGTTGAACATAGGGCACCGGCATCAGGGTCATGTGCACGTTATCGGCGGTATCTCGCCAGGGTTTAGGCGTTCACGGTAAATGTTCTTGCTGCCAGCCGAGCTGATCCCGTGCTAGAGCGGGCCGTCGGGACAATCCACAGAAGCTGTGGATAAGTCAGTGGACAACACCCCCCCGCCCCTCGCAAACCCGTATGGAATGGGGCCTGAAGTCAAACTGTCGATTTTTTCACCAACTCGAAAAGACGTTTTTTTTCATTGACTTAAGCGACTGATAACGAGTAGCCATGATCCAGGAGCGCTTGGCAGGCCCTGCAGACACATCTTCGTACACAGACGGCCCTCAACGCTTCGTTTGCATCTGCATCGGTGCCATAGTGCATTTTTTTGCAAAAGAGCTTGCGTATCCTGCGCCGGCTGCGATAGTCTTCGACCCGTTAGTACCAAGCTGAAAGTCAATTCAGGTCGACCACCCTGTTCACACGGGATCGGCCAACATGATGGTCTCCAGGTAACGCCCCCCGACTTGCGAACAAGTCCGGCATCAAGCGAATTACTCTGCCCCGACCAACCTACGATTGATCAGGATCTGCTTCCAGGGCCATGAACCTCAGCCCGGAATGTTGCCTGCCCTCCTAAGTACCTACCAGTCAGTCCAACAGCCATATCAAAGCGGCGCTGTTCACTGGCTGTCTTGTTCCAGACAGGTTCTTCGCCCGGCCAAAAGGCCCGCGTCACTGGAACGTTTTTATCGATCACGGCTCCAAGTCGTGACCATTGCAGGAACACACAACAACATGACTCATATCCAGACCCAGGATGCTATCCGCACCCTCACCCACGCCTTCGCTCCGATGAACTGCCTGATCATGGCAGCGCGCAAAGGCTGCTTCAGCTTCACCATCGTCAACGAACACGGCATTGCCCGTCACAGCGAGCGTCTGTACCCGGAACAGTATTCCAGCGCAGAACCGCTGCAGGCCGTGATCGAACGCACGCGTCAGGCACTGGTTGCCTGATCGCCGCGGCGACGCACGAAAAGCCCCGACATCCGGGGCTTTTTCTTGCCCGGGATTTGACCTTCGGCGCATGGCATTGCGGCCATTTGTGACGACCAACTGTAAACGCAAGTTACCGCACACCTGTCTTGGGTTGAACCCTTTGTGGAACCGAAGGCCAGGTCCGGCGTAATTCTGACGTCATTTCTTTTTTCCTGAGTACAACCCCAAGTGACCGGTCTAGACGGCTCGACCTGACCTGCCAGATGCCCGTTCGTGCCCGCAGCACGGGCACCACAGGCACAGGCAGCATGCAGAACTGATTTGAACGCTCGCGAAATCTGGTCGGATTGTCCTACAAAACCGCTCTAGCCGGAGTGTTTCAGGCTATAGCGTTGCGATCAAAATGTTGGTAGCTTGCGCCTCAGTGCCCCCCTAGAGTTAAAACAATGAAAAGACTAATGCTCAAGACCACTCTCGGCCTCGCTGTCACTCTGGCATCCGGCCAACTCTTCGCTGCCGGCTTCGCCCTCAACGAACAAAGCATCAGCGGCATGGGCACCGGCTTCGCCGGGCGCTCGTCATCCGCCGAAGACGCCAGCACCGTCTATGGCAACCCGGCCGGCATGTCGCGTATCAAGCGTGAGCAGGTCAGCGTCGGCGCCGCAGCCATCGTCGCCAAGACCGACCTGAGCGGACGCGGGACCTTCGGCGGCAGCAACGACGGCGACATGGTGCCGTTCGTTGGCGTTCCGATGGGCTACTACGTCAAGCCGCTGGATGACAACTGGACCGTCGGTCTGGGCCTCTACGCCCCGTTCGGCCTGGTCACCGACTATGAAAGCGGCTTCGCTGGCCGCTACTGGGCTGACAAGAGCCATGTGGCCGTCGTCACCCTGCAGCCCACCATCAGCTATGCCTTCAACGACCGCGTCTCGATCGGCTTCGGCCCGACCATCAATCGCCTCGAAGGCGAGCTGACGTCGGCCACGCTGAACCGCGCCACACCCGGCCGCAACGACGGCGAAGTCAAGATCAAGGGCGACGACACCGCCGTGGGCTTCAACGTCGGCGTGCTCGTGCAGGCCACTGACGACACCCGCCTGGGCCTGACCTACCACTCCAAGGTCAAGTACAAGCTCGATGGCCATACCAAGGTCGAAGGTTCGGGTTTCGGGCCGTTCAACGGCAGCAAGTACGACGCCTCGCTCGACATCGACACGCCTGAGTCGGTGGACTTCTCGGTCACCCACGAGCTCAACCAGGACTGGACCCTGTACGCAGGCAGCACCTGGACCCGCTGGAGTCGCCTGAAGGAAATTTCGGTCGAGAACGACGGCGTGCCTGCACTGCTGCGTCCCTCGATCGGCACCATCACCGAAGAGCAGAACTGGCATGACACCTGGTCCCATGCCGTGGGCGCCGCCTACAAGCTGAACAAGCAGTGGACGTTGCGCACAGGGTTCTCGGTCGACCAGTCGCCGACCAACAACACCAACCGCTCGCCACGCATCCCGACGGGTGACCGCGCCATTCTCAGCTTTGGTGCTGGCTGGAGCCCGACCGACGACCTGACCTTCGACTTCGCCTATTCCTACCTGAAGGAAGAAGACACGAAGATCAATCTGGTCAGCGCTACCAAGGGTGCCTACCAGGCCAAGTACGAGAACAGCGCACATGGCTTCGGTACTTCCGTGACCTATCGCTTCTGATCGATCGGCTCACCGCAAAAGCCCCGACAGGTTCGGGGCTTTTTCATGTTCAGGCTCAGCACAGGCTCATGTTCAACTGCAGCAAGGCCAGACCGCCCTGCTGCCAGCCCCACCACGCCAACCCAACCAGCCCCAGCAGGACGGCCGCCACAGCCAGTTGCAGACTGCGCAACCTGTTCATGCCGTCGCACCCTGCGCTTGCAGCCGTGCAACAGGCCGCTCGCGCACCGGCCAATTGAGCGCTCCTGCAAGCAGGCTCAGGGCAATCGACAACTGCCAGACCAGGTCATAGCTGCCGGTCTGGTCGTATACCAGGCCGCCCAGCCAGCCGCCGAGAAACGCTCCCAACTGGTGAAAGAGAAACACGATGCCACCGAGCATCGACAGGTTGCGCACGCCGAACAGGGTCGCCACCGTGCCATTGGTCAAGGGAACCGTGGACAGCCAGAGCAAGCCCATCGCCATGCCGAACAGACAGGCGCTGAAGGTGGTCACCGGGAACCACAGAAACAGCACGATCACCACGGCACGCAGCAGGTACAACGCGGTGAGCAAGCGCGGCTTGGACATGCGACCGCCCAGCCAGCCGGCGGTGTAGGTGCCGACAATGTTGAACAGGCCGATGAGCGCTAGCACGGTGGTGCCCACGCTCGCGGGAAGGTGCTGATCGACCAGATAGGAAGGCAGGTGCATGCCGATGAACACCACCTGGAAACCACAGACGAAAAAGCCCAGCGCCAACAGCCAGAAGCCCGAGTGAGTGCAGGCTTCGCGCAGCGCCTGGCTCAGGCTCTGCTCAGGACCCTGGCTCGGCAGTGGTCGGTCCTTGAGCAGGCGCACCAGCGGCACGATGAACGCTACCAGCACCCCCATCACCAGCAAGGCCGCGGACCAGCCCAGCCAACTGATGAGGCCGAGGGTGCCCGGCAGCATCGCGAACTGGCCAAACGAGCCGGCCGCGCTGGCGATCCCCATGCCCATGCTGCGATGCTCGGCTGGCAGGGCTCGCCCGACCACCCCCAGGATTACCGAGAAGGACGTGCCGGAAAGCCCCAGACCGATCAGCAGACCTGCGCTGAGGGTCAGGCTCAGCTCGGAATCGGCCAGGCCCATGCAGCCCAGGCCGACCGCATAGAGCACGCCACCCAGCGACACCACTCGCCCGGCGCCGAAGCGGTCAGCCAAGGCGCCGGCGAAGGGCTGGGCCAGCCCCCAGATCAGGTTCTGCAGGGCAATGGCCAGGGCGAACACGCCTCGCCCCCAGCCGAACTCTGCGCTCATGGGCGCGAGGAACAGGCCGAAGCCGTGACGGATGCCCAGGGACAGGGCGAGGATCAAGGCTGCACCGAGCAGCACCCAGCCGCTGGTACGCCATACCGATGTCATTATTGTGTGCTCCGGGCAGGAAGGGACAGGCTGCCCGATTGTATGCCTGTTCAGCGCCGACAGGCAGCATCCCGTGCACGGCCATCAAGGGGGAGGTCTACAGCGCGGCGCCGAGCAGCACCAGCAGTTCAAGCAATTCGAGCATGGCACCGGCGGTGTCACCCGTGGCGCCACCCAGGCGCCGGATCATCTGGCGCCGCAATGCCCAAAAGCCCACCAGCACCCACAGGCTGATCCAGACCCCACAGAACCCCAGACTGGCGAGCGCGACAGCGCCCAATACCCAACGCCCGGCACGGCGTGGCAAGTGGTCGGCCAACGCCTGGCCCAACCCACCGGCACGCACGTACGGCGTGCTCATGAACAGGCCGAGCATGGCGGCTCGCGCCAGCACCGGAGCCAGGATCAGCGCGGCCTGCTGGCCCTGTTCGAGCAAGGCCAGCAGCGCGCAGAACTTGAGCAGCAGCACCAGCACCAGGGTGACCACGGCCATGGGTCCGCTGCGCGGGTCCTTCATGATCAGCAAGGTGCGTTCGCGGTCGCCGAATCCACCCAGCCAGGCATCGGCGCTGTCCGCCAGCCCGTCCAGGTGCAGGCCGCCGCTGAGCACCACCCACAGCGTCAGCAACAATGCCGCATGCAGAAGCATCGGCGTTCCAGCGAGCAGAGCGTTGGCGACCCACAGAAGTGCACCGAACAGCAGCCCTACGGCCGGATAGAACAACAGCGAACGGCCCGACGCCTGGGCGCTGGGCATGCCAGGCAAGCGCACTGGCAGACTGCTGAGAAACTGCAGGGCGATCCAGAAGGGCAGCATGCTCAGGACCGCTCGCTCAAGCGGCCGTCGGCCGCCATCGTCACGCTGACCAAGGCACCGTGGCCGACCTCGACCTGGAGCAGCTGTTCACGTGGCAGGCCGCGCGCTTCGGCCAGCAGCAGGCGCATGACCCCACCGTGCACCACCAGCAGCAACCGCTCGCCCGGATACTGCAGGTGCAGCCTGCTCAACGCAGCATGGATGCGCGCGGAGAAATCCAGCATGGGCTCGCCGTCGGGCGGCGTGAACGCATAGGGATCGTTCCAGAACAGGCCCAGGCCGGCCTCATCGGTCTGCATCAACTGCGCGGCGCTCAGCCCTTCCCAGGCCCCGAAGTGCAGCTCTTGCAAACCGGCGTCGACGCTCATCGGCAGCCCGCGTTGCTCGGCCAGCACCTGGGCAAAGCGTGCACAGCGCTGCAGTGGCGAGCTGACGATCCGGTCCCAGCCGGAGCGCTCGGCGACTGCCGCGTGCAACTGCGCCCAGCCGCGTTCGGTCAGGGCATCGTCGAGGCTGCCGCGAAAGCCGCCGATCTCGGTTTCGCCATGGCGCAGCAGGTCCAGGTGCAGCATCATGCCGGACGGTCCGCTACGGCCGCTTCGGCGAAGGTCGCCATCTGTCCGTGCAGGTCGCACGCCAGGCGCAACAGCGGCACCGCCAGTGCCGCACCGCTGCCCTCGCCCAGACGCAAGCCAAGCTGCAACAACGGTTGCCCGTCGAGCGCCGCGAGCACATGACGATGACCCGGTTCGGCGCCGTTGTGCGCGAACAGCAGCCAAGGCCGAATGGACGGATTCAACTGCACCGCCACCAGCGCAGCGACGCTGCAGATGAAGCCGTCGACCAGGACCGCAATGCCCTCCTGAGCACAGGCCAGGTAGGCGCCGACCAGCGCGGCGACTTCGAAGCCGCCGAAGCAGAACAAGCGTTGCAGGGGCTCGTCGGGCAGGTCGGCGTGAACCTGCAAGGCCCGCTCGATGACCTGCACCTTGTGCGCCACACCGGCAGCGTCCAGGCCCGTGCCCGGCCCTGCCAGGTCGGCCACCGCGCACCCCAGGGACGCACAGGCCAGGGCGGTGGCGGACGTCGTGTTGCCGATGCCCATTTCACCGCCGATGAACAGTTCGCTGCCGCCGGCCTTGGCTCGCAACACGCTGTCGCGACCGGCCTGCAGTGCCTGCAGGCCTTGCTCGAAGCTCATCGCTGGAGCCTCGATGAAATTGCGCGTACCGGCGGCGATGCGCACATGCTGCACGCCGGGCCGATCGTTGAGTGGCGTGGCGGTCCCCAGGTCCACGACTTCCAGGCGCGCCGCCAGGCGACGGGCCAATACGCTGATGGCCGCCCCACCATTGACGAAGTTGTGCACCATCTGCGCGGTGACTTCCTGCGGATAGGGTGAGACACCCTCGGCGACGATGCCGTGATCGGCAGCGAACACCGTGATCCAGACCTGTTCGACCGAAGGTTTGAGTCGACCTTGCAGCGCCGCCAGTTGCACGGCGGCCTGCTCGAGCGCGCCCAGCGAGCCGGCTGGCTTGGTCAACTGCTGCTGACGCTCCAGTGCCTGGCGATGAACGTTCGCATCGGGTGCACGGGCAGTTTGCAGCCACCAGGCTGAGTTCATAACGCAGGTCCTTTCAGTATCATGGGGAGGCCGGCCACCGTGAACACCACTCGCTCGCAACGTTCGGCCAACGCCTGGTGCAGCAGGCCGGCCTCGTCGACGAAGCGCCGGGTCAGCTCGCCCAAGGGCACCACGCCCAGGCCGGTTTCGTTGCTCACGAAGAGGATCTCACCCGGCAGGCTGGATAAGGTTTCAAGCAGCGCCTCGCGCTCTGCGTTCAGACGCTGTGCATCGTCGAGCATGAGCAGGTTGGTCAACCACAGGGTCAGGCAATCGACCAGCAGACAGCGATCCGCCCGCGCCTGGGTGCGCAGCACCTGCGCCAGGGCCAAGGGCTCTTCCACCAGCCCCCAGTGATCGGGACGACGTGCACGGTGCAAAGCCACACGTTGGTCGAGCTCGCCGTCCAGCGGTTGGCTGGTCGCGATGTAGATCACCTCGAGCTGGCTGTCGGCAGCCAGGCGTTCGGCCAGGCGGCTCTTGCCCGAGCGGGCGCCACCCAGAATCAGTTGCAGCATGTCAGTCACTCCCGCCGGGGAGGCTACACAGTTCACGCAGGCGAGCGGTGTCCAGATGCCGCTCGACCAGATCGGCCAGGCGCTCGATGTCCGCTTCGCGCAGCGCGTGGTAGTCCACCGATTGCACGTCGGCGAGCCCCGCCCAGCGCAGCAGTGCCACGGACGACTGCGGCGCTTCGAACAGTCCATGCAGGTACGTACCCAGAATCTGCCCATCCGCGCTGATCGCGCCGTCGCACCGACCATCACTGAGCTGCACGGCCGGACGCTCAAGTGCCGCGCCGACGGTGACGCCGGCGTGAATCTCGTAGCCGCTGACGGCAGCCTGTTCGAGGCTCAGTTGGCCAGTGACGTTGCGCAACTGTTTTTCCGCATGCAATTGGGTGGTGAACTCCAGCAGGCCCAGGCCTGCACTGGAACCGGCGGCGCCTTCGAGTCCCAAGGGGTCATCGATGCGCGTGCCGAGCATCTGCAGTCCGCCGCAGATCCCCAGCACCTTGCCGCCGTAACGCAGGTGGCGGTTGATCGCTTCTTCCCAGCCCTGGGCCCTGAGGTGGGCCAGATCGGCGCGCACGCTCTTGGAGCCGGGCAGGATGATCAGGTCAGCCGGGGGGATATCGTCGCCTGCGCCGATGAACTGCAGGTCGACCTGCGGGTGCAGGCGCAGCGGATCGAAATCGGTGTGGTTGCTGATGCGTGGCAGCACCGGCACGATCACCTTGAGCACGGTGTCGGCCTTGCCCGACTGACGCCGATCCAGGCCGTCTTCGGCTTCCAGGTGCAGGTCCATGACGTAGGGCAGCACACCGATCACCGGCTTGCCGGTGCGGGCCTCCAGCCAATCCAGGCCAGGTTGGAGCAAGGCGATGTCGCCACGAAAGCGATTGATGATGAAGCCCTGCACTCGGGCCTGCTCACTGGGCGACAGCAATTCCAGGGTGCCGACCAGATGGGCGAAGACGCCGCCACGATTGATGTCGGCGATCAGCAGCACCGGGCAGTCGACCGCTTCGGCAAAGCCCATGTTGGCGATGTCGCCGGCGCGCAGGTTGATCTCGGCCGGCGACCCGGCGCCTTCGACCATCACCACATCGTACGTGTCGTTCAAACGCTGGTGCGATGCCAGTACCGCCTGCATCGCGATGGCCTTGTAGTCGTGATAGGCGACCGCGTTCATGGTGGTCACGGCACGGCCGTGAATGATCACCTGGGCACCGGTGTCGCTGTTGGGCTTGAGCAACACCGGGTTCATGTCGGTGTGCGGCTCAAGGTACGCGGCCTGGGCCTGCACGGCCTGGGCGCGACCGATCTCGCCGCCGTCGGCGGTCACCGCGCTGTTGAGGGCCATGTTCTGCGGCTTGAACGGCACCACGGCGACACCCTGGCGGGTCAGCCAGCGGCACAGCGCGGTGACCAGGGTGCTTTTGCCGGCATCGGACGTCGTGCCCTGGACCATCAATGTGCTCATGCCAGGTGCTCCCGATAGTCGCTCAGGGCAGCTTCGAGTCGCGCCCAGTCACCCTCGTCGGCGGGCAGGCCGAAGCGCAGGCGGCTGTCCTGTTTGAACAGCCGCACCAGAATGCCACGCTGAGCCAGAAACCCCTGCAGGTGCTCGGCCTGCGCGCACGATACCGACTGGAACAGCGCGCAGCCGCCCTGAGGCGCCAGGCCGTGATGTTGCAGGCACCGCGCGAGGCGCTCACTGGCCTGCGCGCAGCGGGCAATCTGGGCACGCTGCGCCGCCTGGTCGAGCAGGCACGCCTGGCCCAATCGTCGTGTCGGGCCGCTGACGGCCCAGGGCCCGATCAGGTCGGCCAGCGACCGCAGCAGGCGCGGCTCGCCCAGGACAAAGCCCAGGCGCACGCCTGCCAGGCCGAAGAACTTGCCGAACGAGCGCAGCACGATCAGTCCGGGCTGCACACCGTGCCGGGCCAGACTGCCCTGCGGCGTGTTGTCCATGAAGGCCTCGTCGACCACCAGCCAGCCGCCGCGACAGTTCAACCGGGCGTTCCAGGCCAGCAGCCGCTCGGTGGACAGCAACCGCCCGGTCGGGTTGTTCGGGTTGACCACGACCAGCACGTCGAGGCTGTCGATGAAGTGCTCGACTTCCTCCTCGTTGATTTCCCGCACCACATGCCCAGCCTGGCGCCAGCCTTCGGCGTGTTCGGCGTAACACGGCGACAGCACCCCTACCCGACCGCTGCGACGCAGGCGTGGCAGTGTCTGGATCGCCGCCTGCGAACCCGGCACCGGCAGCACGTGCTGGAAGCCGTAATAGCCGCGTGCAGCGTCTTCCAGGCCGTCGTCGTTTTCCGGCAGCCGGGCCCAGGCGCGGGGCGCGATGTCGGGAATGGGGAACGCCCAGGGGGCGATACCGGTGGACAGGTCGACCCAGTCCGCTTCGGCAATGCCGTAATCGAGCACTGCCTGGCGCAAGCGCCCTCCGTGTTCAAGCATCGATCAAGCCTCCCAGGCACAGTACCAGCAGCCATAGCCAGACGCCGTGCCGAACCAGGTTCCAGCCGCGCTCGATTGCGTCGGCATCGGCCGGCACGCCCTCGCCCAGCACGGCGCGCTCATGCAGTTCACCGTGGTAGATCGCCGGGCCACCCAGTTGCACACCGAGCGCGCCGGCGCCTGCAGCCATCACCGGGCCGGCGTTGGGGCTGTCCCATTGCGGCGCCTGTTGCCGCCAGCAACGCAGGGCCAGGCGGGTCTTGCCCAGGACTGCGTAGGTGAGCGCGACCAGGCGCGCCGGAATGTAGTTGAGCACGTCGTCGATTCGCGCCGCGGCCCAGCCAAAGCGTTCGAAACGTTCGTTGCGATAGCCCCACATGGCGTCCAGCGTATTGCTCAGCCGGTAGAGAACGACACCAGGGGCGCCGGCCACGACGAACCAGAAGATGGCCGCGAACACGGCGTCACTGCCGTTTTCCAGCACCGATTCGGTACCGGCGCGGGCCACCGCTTCGGCGTCGAGCGCTTCGGTCTGGCGGCTGACCAGGTAGCCGACCCGCTGACGCGCAGCGTCCAGGTCGTCGCTGCGCAGCGCCTGGGCCACGGGCATCACGTGCTCACCCAGGCTGCGCATGCCCAGCGCCAGGTACAGCGCGAAAATCTCGACCAGCCAGCCCACCAGCGGCAGCCAGGACAGCACCGTGGCCAGCAGGGTCAAGGGCACCACGGCCAGGAACCAGGCGGTGACGCCGTGGCTGCGCCAGCCACGCCCGGCGCGGTTGAAGCGTGTTTCGATGCGATTGGCCAGACGGCCGAAAGCCACCAGCGGATGGTGCTTGCGCGGCTCGCCCAAGAGGGCATCGAGCGCCACCCCGGCGACCGTCATCAACGCGATACTCACAACGATGTTCCCCACTGGTTTTCGTACAGCATCTGTTCGAGTGGCTGGCCTGCCGCCCAGCCCTGCAGTTCCAGCATGGGCGCTTCGTAGAATTGCTCGACCGGCCCCAGGCACAGCACCGCCACCGGCTTGGCCCCGGCAGGCATGCCCAGCACCTCGGCCAGGGCCTGGGGATCGAACAGCGATACCCAGCCCATGCCCAGGCCTTCGGCGCGTGCGGCCAGCCACAGGTTCTGGATGGCGCAGGAGACCGAGGCCAGGTCCATTTCCGGCAAGGTCCGGCGGCCGAACACATGGCGCTCGCGATCGTCCATCAGCGCAGCCACCAGCACCTCGGCGCAGTCATTGATGCCCTCGACCTTGAGCTGCATGAACTGGTCGGAGCGCTCGCCCATGGCCTGCGCGGTGCGCAGCCGCTCCTCCTCGACCAGGGCCTGGATGCGGCTGCGCAAGGCCCGGTCGCTGATGCGGACGAAGCGCCACGGTTGCATCAGGCCGACACTGGGCCCTTGATGGGCAGCCGCCAGTAACCGGGCGAGCAGCGCGGGAGGCACGCTGCCGCCGATGAAGTGGCGCATGTCGCGGCGTTCGGCGATGACGCGGTAGATGGCGGCGCGCTCGCTGTCGCTGTAGGGCTGGTTCATGACGCGTCCCGATGCTCGGTAGCACGCGCGCAATCAGCGGGGGCGAACAGCCCGGCCACCGCCGCCGGATTGGACGGGAAATAGAAATGCACGTAGGAGGCCGTCATCCGCCCCTGGCGGTAAACCGCCTCGGCGCCACGCCCGCCATTGGGGCTCACGCCACGCGCGATCGGCTGCAGTTCGGTACTGGTCAGCGAATGGTGGTAGGTGTGCCCGCGCAACACGCCCTCAGGCAGCTCGACCGCCTGCAACGCGAGGGCGGCCAGGCGTTTCTGCATGACCGCCTCGCCCGGCAGCAACCCCAGCAGCTCGGCGCGGGCGCCGTCGACATCGGTCAGCGCGTCGAGCAGGTAAAGCATGCCGCCGCATTCGGCCAACAGCGGTTTGTCCGCTGCGTGATGAGCACGAATGTCGGCCAGCATCGAAGTATTCGCGGCGAGCACCAGGTGATGCAGCTCCGGATAGCCACCGGGCAGGTAAAGGCTGTCGCACGCTGGCAGGTGTGCATCGTGCAGCGGCGAGAAGAACACCAGCTCGGCGCCCATGTCGCGTAGTACATCAAGGCTGGCGTCATAGACGAAGGCGAAAGCGGCATCGCGGGCCACGGCGATGCGCACGCCGTCGAGCAGCCGCGCGACTCGGTGCTCGACCGGGACGGCGAACGTGACCGCGGGTGGCAAGGCCACCTGGCACGTCTGCGCAAGGGCTGCGGCCGCGGCATCCAGACGGGTGTCCAGATCGTTGAGCTCGCTGGCCTGCACCAACCCCAGATGGCGGCTGGGCAATTCGATCCCGGTTTCCCGGGACAAGGCGCCGTACCAGCGCAGCCCCTGGGTCAGGCTGCCTTCGAGCAACTGCGCATGGCGCACGGTGCCGACACGGTTGGCCAGGACCCCGGCAAACGGCAGGTCAGGCTGGTAACAGGCCAGACCCAGCGCCAGGGCGCCGAAAGTCTGCGCCATGGCCGTGCCGTCGATCACCGCCAGCACAGGAACACCGAAATGGCGCGCCAGGTCAGCGCTCGAGGGTGTACCGTCGAACAGGCCCATGACCCCCTCGATGAGGATAATGTCGGCTTCCTCGGCCGCTTCCCATAGCAACCGCCGGCTGTCCTGCTCGCCGACCATCCACATGTCCAATTGATATACCGGAGCACCGCTGGCCCTGGCCAGGATCATCGGATCGAGAAAATCCGGGCCACACTTGAACACCCGCACGCGGCGGCCCTGATTGCGATGCAGGCGCGTCAGAGCGGCGGTGACGGTGGTCTTGCCCTGCCCGGAGGCCGGCGCGGCGATCAGCACCGCCGGGCACTGGCGCGGTTCGGTCATAGCTCGATGCCCTTCTGGGCACGGATGCCAGCCTGGAAAGCATGCTTGATCATGCCCATTTCGGTCACCGTGTCGGCCAGCTCGATCAGCTCGGGCTTGGCGCCACGGCCGGTGACGATCACATGCTGCATGGGTGGACGCGCCTGCAGATCGCTCAGCACGGTGTCCAGGTCGAGATACCCGTGCTTGAGCGCGATATTGAGTTCGTCGAGTACCACCAGGCCAATGGCTGGATCGCGCAGCAGTTGCCTGGAGACTTCCCAGGCCGCTTCGGCCGCCGCGATGTCACGCTGGCGGTCCTGGGTTTCCCAGGTGAAGCCTTCGCCCATCACGTGGTAGCGCACCTGTTCGGGAAAGCGCCGGAAGAACAGCTCCTCGCCGGTGCTGTTGCGCCCCTTGATGAATTGCACCACGCCGCACTGCAGGTCGTGGCCCATGGCCCGCGCGAGCATGCCGAAAGCCGAGCTGCTCTTGCCCTTGCCGTTGCCGCTGAGCACCAGCAGCAAGCCACATTGGTTGGGGGAGTTGGCGATGCGTTCGTCGATCACGGCTTTCTTGCGCAGCATGCGCGCCAGGTGACGGGCGTCGCGCTCGGCTGTTTCGTTCATGGTGGCTCTCCGCTACACCTGCGCGCAGGCGGCATCGACGCGACACCGTGGCCGACTGGCCGGACAGTGAACGTCAATGCCGCTCTCCCCGCGCGACAGAAGATGAATCAGGGCACGCCCCAGGCCCACGCCACCGTGGGATGAGCGCAGGTTCTGCAACGAGCCGTAAAAAGTGCACCAGGCCGGTCTCCGGGCTCACGAGCGGGGTCTGTACACCCAGGCGACACGCCTTCCCGAATCGCTTCAGTGGCATCGTGTGCAGCCTTGACTCGTCTACCGTTGCGGGGGCAGCGCCGGCATGGCGCGTAAACGCTGCGCACCGGCTTCCCTGTTTCACTCGGGTCGATCGCCTGATCGCCGAGCACCTGGAACAGCCGCGCAGGTTAGAGGGTTGCGCCCGGAGCGTCAATTGATCCACCACCGCTGCTGACGGACAACGCGGTTGAACCTTGCCCAGGCCCGGTGCCTCTACCCTGTGTGAACAAAACCTCAGAGAGCTCGACCATGCACAAGACCCGCCTCGCTACATTGATCCTGCTGGCAGCCGGCCTCGCCGCCTGTGGTGAAACATCATCGTTGCAGGTCAGCGACGGGACCGGGCCCTCGCCCAAACTGCCCGAACCCAACAAGACCCTGATCCCCACCGTCAATATCGCACCGGCCGTAGGCTGGGCCGAAGGGGGCAAGCCCACGGCGGCGCCCGGTACTCAGGTGGCCGCCTTCGCCGCGGACCTGGACCACCCACGCTGGCTGTACGTGCTGCCCAACGGGGACGTGCTGGTGGCTGAAACCAACTCCCCGGCCAAGCCGGACGACAGCAAAGGCATACGTGGCTTCGTCATGGAGAAGGTGATGAGCCGCGCCGGCGCGGGCGTGCCCAGCGCCAACCGGATTTCCCTGTTGCGCGACAAGGACGGTGACGGTGTGGCCGAGACCCGCACGGTCTTCATCGCCAACCTCAACTCGCCCTTCGGCATGACCCTGGTCGGCAACGACTTCTATGTGGCGGACACCGACAAGCTGCTGCGCTTCAAGTACACCGACGGCGCCACCTCGATCAGCGGCGCGGGCGAGAAAGTCGTCGACCTGCCGGGCGGCACGCTCAACCACCATTGGACCAAGAATGTCATTGCCAGCCCCGACGGCAAGAAGCTGTATGTCACCGTTGGCTCGAACAGCAACGTCGGCGAAAACGGTATGGACCAGGAACAAGGCCGTGCAGCGATCTGGGAAGTGGACGCTGCCACCGGCCAGCACCGCATCTTCGCCTCGGGTTTGCGCAACCCCAACGGCATGGCCTGGGAACCGAAGACCGGCAAGCTGTGGACAGCCGTGAATGAACGTGACGAAATCGGCAGCGACCTGGTACCCGACTACATCACTTCGGTCAAGGACGGTGGCTTCTATGGCTGGCCCTACAGTTACTACGGTCAGCACGTAGACGTGCGTGTCGAACCGCAGAATCCTGAACTGGTGGCCAAGGCCATTGCTCCCGATTACGCAGTCGGCCCGCACACCGCTTCGCTGGGCCTGAGTTTCGCCGACGGCAGTGGCTTGCCCGCACCTTTCACCACCGGCGCCCTGATCGGCCAACATGGTTCCTGGAACCGCAAGCCGCACAGTGGTTACAAGGTGGTGTTCGTACCGTTCGTGGACGGCAAGCCGAGCGGTCAGCCGATCGATCTGCTGAGCGGCTTTCTCAATTCAGACGAGAAGGCCATGGGTCGCCCGGTCGCGGTATTGCCCGATCACAAGGGTGGAGTGCTGGTTGCAGACGATGTGGGCAACAAGATCTGGCGAGTCACTGCCGCCAAGTGACATGGCTTGAACAGGGCGAGGAAACTCGCCCTGTTGCCGTCACGGGTTACGGGCCAACTGGCCGGGTTGCAGCACCCGCTTGGCGTTGAGGTAGGCTTTCTGCCAATAGGGCTTGTTCAGGTAATCGAGCTTGACCGTACCGCCACTCGACGGTGCGTGCACGAAGCGTCCCTCACCCACATAGATCCCCGCGTGGCTGACCTGCGAGCCGCCGCTGGTGGCGAAGAACACCAGATCACCGGACTGCAGGTGGGACTGGTCGACATCGGGGGAGCGCATGACGATCATTTCCCGAGTCGAGCGCGGCAAAGCGATACCGGCGGCGTCGCGGTAGACGAAGCTGATCAGGCCGCTGCAGTCGAAGCCCGAGTCGGGTGTATTACCCCCCCAGCGATACGGCGTGCCCACCAGACCCAAGGCCCGAAACAGCACGTCGTCGGCAGCGCCGACCATGTCGTTGTTCGGGTTCTTGACGATCGGGTTGATGACCTTGGGCCTCACCACTTTGGCCGGAGGCGCGCTGGCGCACCCGGCGAGGATGGCGGCCATTGCGATTGAAGCGAACACGCGTGCCTGGGTAGACATGTACCGAACCATCCTGAGCCAACTGCCGTAATAGACTAGATTCATTACCCGAAAACACAAACGGCGCTGAGGTTTTCACCTCACCGCCGCTTTGTTGCGCTGCGTCTGTTATTTGCTGGAGATCATCGTGGCAGGCGCCATGGCCAAGGCCCGCTTGGCCTCGATGAAGGTCTTGCTCCAGTAGCTGTCGCCCAGGCTGTCGACTCGTACACCACCGCTGCGGCGGCTGCTGGAGTGAATGAACTGGTCATCGCCCAGGTAGATACCGGCATGGCTGACACGACCGCGGCCATTGGTGCTGAAGAACAGCAGATCACCCGGCTTGAGCTTGTTGCGTGCGACCAGAGGCGCCTTGACGTTGATCATTTCGCGAGTCGATCGCGGCAGGTTCATGCCCGCCTCTTCGCGAAACAGATAACCGATGAAACCGCTGCAATCGAAACCCGACGCCTTGTCGGTGCCACCGAAACGGTAACGGGTGCCGATCAGGGATTTGCCACGTTCCAGAATGCTGTCGGCCAGGATCGGCAGGCTGTAGGCCTTGCTGCCGTCGAACTGGGCCAGTTCGTCTTCGGTGGCGATTTCGTCTTCGAAAACCAGCGAGGCTTTCGAGGGGGATTGATGCGGCTGGACGGCGGTGACCGGGTCCAGAACCTGCTGCTGGGAGACCGGGGCTTGCGCCGCGCAACCGACCAGAAGGGTCAACAGTGCGATGGGCACGAGGGGTGCTAAGCGATTGAGCATGGGCACGACCGTGACGAGGAATAGTTGAGAAGTGGCGACTATACCCGTCTGGCGATTATTTGCAAATTCAATCGAACGAAATGTGACTCCGGAGAATTATGCTGACATCTAACGCCCCGTTTTGCAGCCCTGCGGATGGGCCTTTGCACGGTAATGGCCCAAAATCCCCGGAATCATTGGGCGATAAATGGTCGCACATAGCCATCACTGGAACTGGACAGGTATACAGATAAACCGGGTGTGCAAGTTCCGTTAGAACCGAATGGAACATCCATGAAACAGGTCATAGAGCGGTTGAATCGAGTCGCCCAACTACCAGCCCAGCGTTTCCTTGAGGAAGGGGATGGTCAGCTTGCGCTGCGCCTGCAGCGAGGCCTGGTCGAGACGCTCCAGGAGGTCGAACAGGGCGCTCATGCTGCGCGTGCCACGGGTGAGAATGAAATGCCCGACCTCGTCGGTCAGGTGCAAACCGCGACGCGACGCACGCAATTGCAGGGCGCGCAGCTTGTCCTCGTCGGACAGCGGACGCATCTGGAATATCAAAGCCAGGGTCAGGCGGGACTTGAGGTCGGCGAGCTTCACCGGCAGTTCGCGAGGCGAGTGAGAGGCGGCGATCAGCAAACGGCGGCCGCTGTCGCGCAGGCGGTTGAACAGGTGGAACAAGGCCTCTTCCCATTCCGGCTTGCCGGCCACCACTTGCAGGTCATCCAGGCAGACCAGCTCGTACTGGGCAAGGTCATCGAGAATGCCCACGCCGCGATCGAGCAACTCGGCCAGGGGCAGGTAGACCGCCGGTTCGCCCAACTGCTCGAAGCGCAGGCAGGCAGCGTGCAACAAATGGGTGCGCCCTACCCCATGCTTGCCCCACAGGTAGATCAGGCTTTCGGTCCAGCCGGCCTCGGCTTCGCACAGGCGCTCGACGTAGCCGAGTGCCGCAGCATTGGCGCCTGGATAGTAATTGATGAAGGTCGCGTCATCCCGCAGACGCACACCTAAGGGCAGCTGAATCGGTTTCATGCTGGCTGAACAGCCCTGGGATCGAGCTGCAACGGGCCTCAATGTGAAGTGTGCAAAGTCTATACCTGCCCGAGCAGCCGCACAATGCGCAACACTGCTTGATAAATCAACGGTTTACCTGGGCCTGCGAAGGCCCAGGCGGCCGGTCGGGTTCAGAGGTCTGGATCCTCGGACCCGGCATAGATGTCCGATTCCTTGTACAGGTCGTGCATGTGCCGTACCAACACCATGATCACCGCCGCCACCGGCAAGGCCAGCAGCACACCGGTGAAACCGAACAGCTCGCCGCCGGCCAGGATGGCGAAGATCACCGCCACCGGATGCAGGCCGATGCGATCGCCCACCAGCAGGGGTGTCAGCACCATGCCTTCGAGCGCCTGGCCAATCATGAACACGGCGACGATGGCAATCAGGTGGAAAGGATCCAGACCGAACTGGAACAGACCGGCGATGATCGCCGAACCGATGCCGATGACGAAGCCCATGTACGGCACGATGGCCGCGAGCCCCGCCACGACGCCGATCAACAGGCCCAGTTGCAGGCCTACCAGCATCAACCCGGTGGCATAGATCACGCCCAGGGCCAACATCACCAGCAACTGACCGCGAACGAACGCACCGAGCACCTCGTGACACTCGCCCGCCAGGCGTACGATCTGCCCTTCACGCTGGCGCGGGAGCAGGCTGCGGATCTTAGCCATCATCAGGTCCCAGTCGCGCAGCAGGTAGAACGCCACCACCGGGATCAGCACGAAGTTGGCCAGCCAGGCCATCAGCGCCAGCCCCGAGGCAGTGGCCTGGGACAGGATCACCCCGACCACGTCGGTGGTCTGCCCCATGTGGCTGCTGATGGCAGCCTTGATCTGGTCGAATTTCCAGAAGCCTTCGGCCAGACCCAATCGGGTTTGTACCCACGGCAGGGCTGTGTGCTGCAGCCAGTCGAGCATCTGCGGAGCCATCTGGTACAGGCTGACGAGCTGCTTGGCGAGCATGGGGATCACCACCAGCAGCGCCAGCACCAACAGCAGCGTGAACAGAGCGAACACCACCACCACACCCCAGGTCCGCGACAGCTTCCATTTCTCCAGCTTGTCGACCAATGGATCGGCCAGATAGGCCAGCAGGATACCCACCAGGAACGGCGAGAGAATCGGGTGCAGTACATAGAGGAAGACGCAGAGCAGCAACACTGCCCCCAGCCAGAACCAACGGCGCATATCAGTCATCAGGCAGCTCAGCTATATATAGAAGAGATGAAAAGCGGATTCAGTCAGCGAGAAACGAATGCGCCACACGAGCGGCGGCGCATCTTCTCGACCACTTACCAGCGGAAGTTCAGGTCCGGTGCGGGTTGCGCCGCCGGTGCCGGTGCGCCGGGGACGGCCTGGGCATCGACCGGTACGACCGGCGCCTGGTACGGCACTTCCTGCAGTTTGGCCAGACCCAGCTGGGCGCGCAGTTGTTCGGCGCTGCCGGTCACGCGATAGACCACCTTGTCGCCGTCCACAGTACGCACTCGCGCACCGTAGGATTCAAGCAGGCGGCCCATCTGCGCGTAACGCTCCAGGTTCATGCCTTCCACCGCCAGGATCATTTCGGTGCTGGCGCCGGGTTTGGCGACGAAGCGCGTGGCCAACCTCTGGCTGACGGCCAGGAGCACGGCATCGGCAAGGGCCGCTTGATCCGCGCCCTCGGCCTTGCCCTGCTCACGCTGGTTGCCCAGCCACAGGCGCCAGGTGCCCGACCATTTGCCCTCTTCTTCACGGGCATGTACGGCCAGTAGAGCATCGGCGCCGTAGCGCTCGGAAGCGCTGCGCAACGCAGCTGGATCGCTGGCCTCGATGTTCTGCGCGGTGCCGACGCCCTGCTCGCCGAGATCGGCCAGGGGCAGGCGCAACGGCAGGCCGCGGTGCTGAGCCGCACGGCGCAGCGGCTCGGCGGCCGATTGCCCGTCGCCGACCAGGCTGCTGCCCTCGACGCTGTCGCTCAACCACCAGCCCAGGATCGAAGGGCGGTTGCTGCCCCATGTCGGCAGGCCGGCCGAGCGCAAGGCATTATCGGTACTGGCAATGTCGAAATCGACCTGCAGCGACTCAGGCGGGCCGGCGTCGTAGCCATACTGGCTGATGATCTGCTGCGGATCCTGGCGCACGCTGGCCAGGCCGGGGTTGGCAATCGCCTTGGCATCACCGGTCAGGCGCAGCACCAGGGTCTCCAGCGCCCGCTGGGTGGCCTGGGTACGCTCCTCGGGCGTCTGGCTGGCCACAGGCTCGCGCACCTGATACAGGTTGCTGATGGTTTCGGCGTGAAGCTGAACGCTCGACAGGGTGATGCAGGTGGCTAGCAGGCAGTGGCGCAGACGCATGGACGTTTCCCGACGGTAATAGCGGATTGTGGCTGTGACCGTGCAATCGGCAAAAAGCTCAGTGGTCGATCTCGACGCACAATATCTCGGCACACAATATCTGGGAACACAATGTAGCATGCCCGCGCGCCCCTTGGCTGCGGCCGACCCGGGGCCGGCAAGGGCACAACCGGCGAACCGCGCTGGTGACGTTCGGGCAAGCCTGATAAAATCGCGCGCCTTCGTGGATCGACGACGGTCGACTCCCCCGACTCCCTCCTTTAAAGGCCTGGATCATGAGCAATAAACCCTCCGTGAGCTACAAGGACGCCGGTGTAGACATCGACGCCGGTGAAGCATTGGTCGAACGCATCAAAGGCGTCGCCAAGCGCACCGCGCGCCCGGAGGTCATGGGCGGCCTGGGCGGTTTTGGTGCCTTGTGCGAAATCCCGGCCGGCTACAAGCAGCCCGTACTGGTGTCGGGCACCGACGGTGTGGGCACCAAGCTGCGTCTGGCGCTGAACCTCGACCGCCATGAAAGCATCGGCATCGACCTGGTCGCCATGTGCGTCAACGACCTGGTGGTGTGCGGCGCCGAGCCGTTGTTCTTCCTCGACTACTACGCCACCGGCAAGCTCAACGTCGACACCGCTGCCACCGTGGTCACCGGTATCGGCGCCGGTTGCGAACTGGCCGGCTGCTCCCTGGTGGGCGGCGAGACGGCCGAAATGCCGGGCATGTACGAAGGCGAAGACTACGACCTGGCCGGCTTCTGCGTAGGCGTGGTCGAGAAAGCCGAGATCATCGACGGCAGCAAGGTCGCCAACGGCGACGCGCTGATCGCCCTGCCCTCCTCGGGCCCGCACTCCAATGGCTATTCGCTGATCCGCAAGATCATCGAAGTCGCCGGTGCCGACATCGAGAACGTCCAGCTCGACGGCAAGCCGCTGACCGACCTGCTGATGGCGCCCACCCGCATCTACGTCAAGCCGCTGCTGCAACTGATCAAGGACACCGGCGCCGTCAAGGCCATGGCCCACATCACCGGTGGCGGCCTGCTCGACAACATCCCGCGCGTTCTGCCAAAAGGTGCCCAGGCCGTGGTCGACGTCGCCAGCTGGCAGCGTCCTGCGGTGTTCGACTGGCTGCAGCAGCAGGGTAATGTCGATGAGCACGAAATGCATCGCGTGCTGAACTGCGGTGTCGGCATGGTCATCTGCGTGGCTCAGGCCGACGTCGAGAAGACCCTGGCCTCCCTGCGCAGTGCCGGTGAGCAGCCATGGGTCATCGGTGAAATCGCCCAGGCCGCCGAAGGCGCCGCTCAGGTCGAACTGAAGAACATCAAGGCTCACTGATGCCTTCGACCTGTAACGTAGTGGTGCTGCTGTCAGGCACCGGCAGTAATCTGCAGGCGTTGCTGGACAGCATGCAGGCGGGCCACCCCGCCCGCATCGCCGCGGTGATTTCCAATCGCGCCGATGCGCTCGGCCTGCAGCGCGCCCGCGATGCAGGCATCGAGGCACGGGTGCTGGAGCATCAGGGTTTCGCCGACCGCGAAGCCTTCGATGCGGCCCTGATCGATCTCATTGATCAGTACCAGCCGCACCTGGTGGTGCTGGCCGGCTTCATGCGCATTCTCAGCCCGTCCTTCGTGCGCCACTATCACGGCCGTCTGCTCAACATCCATCCCTCCCTGCTGCCGCGCTACAAAGGCCTGCATACCCACCGTCGCGCCCTCGAGGCAGGTGATACCGAGCACGGCTGCAGCGTGCACTTCGTCACCGAGGAACTCGATGGCGGACCACTGGTCGTACAGGCAGTGATTCCGGTACAGTCGACCGACACGCCAGAGACCCTGGCGCACCGGGTGCATGCCCAGGAACACCAGATCTACCCGCTGGCAGTGCGCTGGTTCGCCGAAGGCCGTGTGCGCTTCGACGGACGCGGCGCATTGCTCGATGGCCAGCCCCTGCCGGCTTGTGGCCATTTGATTCGACCCTAGGAGTTTATATGCGTCGCGCCCTGCTCTTCGCCGCTGCCCTGCTGGCCCTTCCGGTCCATGCCACAGAGCTCAAGCCTTTTTCCGCCAGCTACACCGCCGACTGGAAGCAGTTGCCCATGAGCGGCACTGCCGAGCGCAGCCTGAGCAAGAACGCCAGTGGCGACTGGACCCTGGCTTTCAAGGCCTCGATGATGATCGCCAGCCTGACCGAAGTCAGCACCCTGCGCGTCGATAAAGAGGCCATGCTGCCGGAAACCTACACCTTCGAACGTGGCGGCCTGGGCAAGGCCCGCAAGGTCGACCTGGACTTCGACTGGGCAGCCAAGAAAGTCACCGGTACCGACCGTGGCGATCCGATCAACCTGCCGCTCAACAATGGCGTGCTGGACAAGTCGACTTATCAGCTGGCCCTGCAACACGACGTGGCCGCCGGCAAGAAGAGCATGAGCTATCAGGTGGTCGATGGCGACGAGATCGACACCTATGATTTCCGCGTGCTGGGCACCGAAAAGGTCGAGACCAAGGCTGGCCAGGTCGATGCGATCAAGGTCGAGCGTGTGCGTGACCCCACGCAGAGCAAGCGCATCACCGTGCTCTGGTTCGCCAAGGACTGGGACTACCTGCTGGTGCGCCTGCAACAGGTGGAAACCGATGGCAAGGAATACAACATCATGCTGCTGGACGGCACGGTGGACGGCAAATCGGTGAAAGGCAGCTGAGCGGCTGCACCGTACTGAAGCCGAAAGGGCCCTGCGGGGCCCTTTTTCGTGGGCGGATATCCGCCATGCACAGCCCCCTCAGGGGCGACTAGGGCGGATTCCCGCCACTTGTACAGCTATGTGACGACAACCATACCCCTGCCTAGGCCGCAGCCACTCGCGCTATGGCCATCAGTACGCAACTATGGCACGGCACCTGCAATACAGTCGGCAGAGGCCTGCCAATGCGCAACTCGCCCACAACAAATCCCTCCAGACAGGAGGGTTCGTGCTTTAGGTGTCGCGACCACTCCGGAACGGGTGCCAGGCGATACACTTGAGGAACTTGCAAATGACGACTCGTCAGCCACTGTACAAATCGCTGTATTTCCAGGTGATCGTCGCGATCATCATCGGTATCCTGATCGGCCACTTCTACCCTCAGTTCGCGGTCAAGCTCAAGCCTTTCGGCGACGGCTTCATCAAGCTGATCAAGATGGTCATCGCCCCTATCATCTTCTGCACCGTGGTCAGTGGTATCGCCGGTATGCAGAGCATGAAGTCGGTCGGCAAGACCGGTGGCTACGCCCTTCTGTACTTCGAAATCGTCTCGACCCTGGCACTGATCATCGGCCTGGTCGTGGTCAACGTGGTCAAGCCGGGTGCCGGCATGCACGTCGACGTATCGACCCTGGACGCCAGCAAGATCGCCAGCTATGTCTCGGCAGGCGCTGACCAGAGCATCGTCGGCTTCATCCTCAACGTGATCCCGAACACCATCGTCGGCGCCTTCGCCAACGGCGATATCCTTCAGGTGCTGATGTTCTCGGTGATCTTCGGCTTCGCCCTGCATCGCCTGGGTGCCTACGGCAAGCCACTGCTGGACCTGATCGATCGCTTCGCGCACGCCATGTTCAACATCATCAACATGATCATGAAGCTGGCCCCGCTCGGTGCGTTCGGTGCCATGGCCTTCACCATCGGTGCCTACGGCGTGGGTTCGCTGGTGCAGCTGGGCCAGTTGATGATCTGCTTCTACGTCACCTGCGTACTGTTCGTGCTGCTGGTGCTGGGCGCCATCTGCCGCGCACACGGCTTCAGCGTGATCAAGGTGATCCGCTACATCCGTGAAGAGCTGATGATCGTTCTGGGCACTTCCTCCTCGGAATCGGCACTGCCACGCATGCTGATCAAGATGGAACGCCTGGGCGCTCAGAAGTCGGTGGTGGGTCTGGTCATTCCGACCGGCTACTCGTTCAACCTGGACGGCACCTCGATCTACCTGACCATGGCCGCTGTGTTCATCGCTCAGGCGACCGACACCACCATGGACATCACCCATCAGATCACCCTGCTGCTGGTACTGCTGCTGTCCTCCAAAGGCGCCGCCGGCGTCACCGGTTCGGGCTTCATCGTGCTGGCCGCCACCCTGTCGGCCGTAGGCCAACTGCCGGTGGCTGGCTTGGCGCTGATCCTGGGTATCGACCGCTTCATGTCCGAAGCACGTGCACTGACCAACCTGGTCGGTAACGCTGTCGCCACCCTGGTGGTTGCCAAGTGGGTAGGCGAGCTGGACGAGAAAGTCCTGCAGACCGAACTGGCTTCCGGTGGCCGTGGCATAGTCGATGGTCGTCCGGAAGATGATCTGGGCGTGGCCGAAGGCCGCGATCCGGTTCAGGACACCACGACTCAGGGCACTACCCTGCGCTGATCGGCTGTCGAACTGAAAAAACCCATCTTCGGATGGGTTTTTTATTGGATGAAATTTGTTTCACCGCCGTGAACTCGCTGCGACAATCCGCCGCAGGGCGCGTGGTGCGGGCGTTTGCGGATTGTCTCTAGTTCGGTAAAAAACTGTTGCAGAAAACGTCTGTTTACTTAGCAAGCTACTCAAATCTATAACAAAGACCTGCACACGCCACGTGCAGATATTCGAGGCAGCTATTCGAGACAGGAGCTTTCCCATGACAGTAAAAGTGACCGAACGCGACGAAGCCCACATGTCCCACGAAGGCGTGGCGGCAGGCATCCAGATCTGGGATGTCTATCAACAGGACCTGTTGGTGGGGATGTTCCATAACGAGAACGACGCTCAGAGCTACAAGAACGAACTGGAAACACTCGAAAGCCAACGCGCTTCGAATTGACCGTTCGCCGCGCAAGAAAAACCCCGCTCAGGCGGGGTTTGTCGTTTCAGTGGGTTACCACATCAAGTCGTCCGGAATCTTGTAGGCGGCGTACGGATCTTCCGCCGAGTCGACTTCTTCGGTCGCCACGTTGAGCATCACGATGCGCTGCGGCGCGCGTTCCTGCACCTTGAGCGCAGCCTCGCGCGGGATGACCTCGTAGCCACCTCCATGCTGGACGATGGCCAGCGAACCGTTGCTCAGCTTGCTGCGCATCAGGTTGTTGACCGACAGGCGCTTGACCTTCTTGTCGTCGACGAAGTTGTAGTAGTCCTCGGTGGTCAGCTTGGGCAGGCGGGTCGCTTCGATCAGTTGCTTGACCTGGGCAGCGCGTGCCTTCTCCTCGACCTTCTCATGCTGCTGGCGATTGAGCTCCTGGTCGCGGCGCGCCTTCTCGGCCATGGCTTCCTGGGCGATGCGCTTCTGCGTGTCGTCGATTTCGACCTGGCCCTTGTTCTCAAGGCGCTTCTGTTTCTGCTTGTCCTTGCTGACTTGCTTGACCTGCTTCTGGTTGACCAGTCCAGCTTTCAACAATTGGTCGCGGAGGGAAAGGCTCATGGTGTTCTGCTCACTTATAAAACGGCTCAGCCACAGCTGGGCAGATTCTGTTCCTGACGTTTGGCCTCGCCCCACAGGGCGTCCATGTCTTCCAGGGTGCAATCTTCGATGTTGCGGTGGGTGTCGCGCAATGCCTGCTCGATGAAACGGAAGCGCCGGTCGAACTTGACGTTGGCGCCGCGCAGGGCGCTCTCCGGATCCACCTTGAGGTGGCGAGCCAGATTGACCACGCTGAACAACAGGTCACCGATTTCCTCGGCGACTGCCGGTGCATCGTCTGCGGCCATGGCCTGAAGCACTTCGTCCAACTCTTCGCGGACCTTGTCCAGCACCGGCAACGGCCCTGGCCAGTCGAAGCCGACCATCGCCGCGCGCTTCTGCAACTTGGCTGCGCGCGCAAGAGCGGGCAGCGCGGCAGGTACGTCATCGAGCAGGGACAACTGCTCACCCACCCCGCCTTTTTCCGCGCGTTCCTGGGCCTTGATCTCTTCCCAGCGCTGCTTGACCTGGTGTTCGTCCAGGCGCGGCGTGTCCAGCGCGGCGTACAGATCGCCGGTGGGGAACACGTGGGGGTGGCGTCGAATCAGCTTGCGGGTGATACCGTCGACCACGCCGTCGAATTCGAAGCGGCCCTCCTCGCGCGCCAGCTGGCTGTAATAGACCACCTGGAACAATAGATCGCCGAGCTCGCCCTTGAGGTGCTCGAAGTCTTCGCGCTCGATGGCATCGGCCACTTCGTAGGCTTCTTCCAGGGTGAACGGGACGATGCTGGCGTAGGTTTGCTTCACATCCCACGGGCAACCGTGCTGCGGGTCACGCAGCCGGGCCATGAGGTTGAGCAGGTCTTGCAGTGTGTACATGCTCGGACTCGTTGCAGAGGTGTCGGGATCCGCGAATTCACGGCGTGCGGTTACGCCGTGTCTCGATGATGTTCGGCAGCTGCGAGATCCTGCCGAGCAGACGCCCGAGGGCGTCCAGGCCAGGGATCTCGATGGTCAGCGACATCAGCGCGGTGTTGTCTTCCTTGTTCGAGCGGGTGTTGACCGCCAGCACGTTGATCCGCTCGTTGAGCAGGATCTGCGAGACGTCGCGCAGCAGGCCCGAGCGGTCGTAGGCGCGGATGATGATGTCGACCGGATAGGTCAGCACCGGCACCGGCCCCCAACTGACCTGGATGATGCGTTCCGGCTCGCGACCGCCAATGCTGCAGCACCGAGGCGCAATCCTGGCGGTGGATGCTCACACCGCGCCCCTGAGTGATGTAGCCGACGATGGCATCGCCGGGCAGCGGCTGGCAGCAGCCGGCCATCTGCGTCATCAGGTTGCCCACGCCCTGGATCTGGATATCGCCGCGCTTGCCGGGCTTGTAGCCGGTGGCCTTGCGCGTGATCAGTTCCACCGGCTCGTTGCCGCGCTCGGGCTCGACCAGTTGCTGCGCCGAATTGACCAGATGGGCCAGGCGCAGATCGCCTGCACCCAGGGCGGCGAACATGTCTTCGGCGCCTTTGTGGTTGGCTTTTTCGGCAAGCTGGTCGAAGTCGACCTGGGGCAGGCCCAGGCGGCTGAGTTCGCGCTCCAGCAGCGACTTGCCGGCGGCGACGTTCTGGTCGCGTGCCTGCAGCTTGAACCAGTGGACGATCTTGGCCCGCGCCCGGGACGTGGTGACGTAGCCGAGGTTGGAGTTGAGCCAGTCGCGGCTGGGCGTGCCGTGCTTGCTGGTGATGATCTCGACCTGCTCGCCGGTGTTCAGGCTGTAGTTGAGCGGGACGATGCGGCCGTTGATCTTGGCGCCACGGCAGTTGTGGCCGATCTCGGTGTGCACGCGGTAGGCGAAGTCCAGCGGGGTCGCGCCCTTGGGCAGGTCGATGGCGTGGCCGTCGGGGGTGAACACGTAGACCCGGTCAGGCTCGATGTCGACCCGCAACTGGTCGGCCAGGCCGCCGATATCGCCCAGTTCCTCGTGCCATTCCAGCACCTGGCGCAACCAGGAGATCTTTTCTTCGTACTGGTTGGAGGTGGACTTGACGTCGGTGCCCTTGTAGCGCCAGTGCGCGCAGACGCCCAGCTCGGCTTCCTCGTGCATGGCGTGGGTACGGATCTGCACTTCCAGCACCTTGCCCTCGGGACCGATCACCGCCGTGTGCAGCGAGCGATAGCCGTTTTCCTTGGGGTTGGCGATGTAGTCGTCGAACTCCTTGGGAATGTGCCGCCACAGCGTGTGGACGATCCCCAGCGCGGTATAGCAGTCGCGCATTTCCGGGACCAGCACGCGCACCGCGCGCACGTCGTAGATCTGGCTGAACTCCAGGCCCTTGCGCTGCATCTTGCGCCAGATGGAATAGATGTGTTTCGCCCGACCGCTGATGTCGGCCTTGACCCCGGTCTCGAGCAGCTCGTTGTGCAACTGGCTCATCACCTCGGTGATGAACCGCTCGCGATCCAGCCTGCGTTCGTGCAGCAGCTTGGCGATCTGCTTGTACTGATCGGGCTCAAGGTAGCGAAACGAGAGGTCTTCGAGCTCCCACTTGATGTGGCCGATGCCCAAGCGATGCGCCAGTGGCGCGTAGATGTCGAACACCTCGCGCGCGACCCGGTTGCGTTTTTCATCGTCGGCGCCTTTCACCGCGCGGATCGCGCAGGTGCGCTCGGCGAGCTTGATCAATGCGACGCGGACATCGTCGACCATGGCCACGAGCATCTTGCGCAGGTTCTCGACCTGCACCTGCGAGCCCAGCACCATGGACTGGCGCGGGCTGAGGCTGGCGCTGATGGCGGCCATGCGCAGCACGCCGTCGATGAGCTTGGACACGGTGCTGCCGAAGCGTCGGCCGACGTCTTCAAGGCTGGCCTTGCCCTCGCGGACGGCCCGGTAGATCACCGCGGCCATCAATGAATCCTGGTCGAGCTTGAGATCGGCGAGGATCTCGGCGATCTCCAGGCCCGCCTGGAAACAGGAGGTGCCGTCGGCCCAGGAGTGCTGGGCCGGGTTGCCCTGCAGCTCGGCGGCCTGGGCAAATTCACAGGCCTGCTTCAGGGCTTCGCGATCCAGCACCAGATCGACGCTGACGATATGATCCAGCCATGCATCGAGATTGATACTGCCGTCCGTATTGATCGGCTGGTGTGCTCTCACCTGTACCATGTTGCTTACCTTTCCCTACAACACGCCGAAGCGCATCAACAGTCGCTGGCTATGACCGATGCTGGGCCGGCATCGATCAGGCGTTTCGCGCGCCAGTCGGATTGGACGGGCCGTCCTGGCCCGCTTCAAATAACGCCATGGCCTCGACATGCGCGGTCTGCGGAAACATGTCGAGGATCCCGGCTCGTTTTAGCCTGTAGCCCTGCCTCAACAATTCGACCGTGTCGCGGGCCAAAGTTGCCGGGTTACAGGAGACATACACCAAGCGTTGCGCACCCAGTGCACGGATCGTGCGCACCACCTCGAACGCGCCATCTCGGGGTGGATCCAAGAGTACCGCAGAAAAACCCTCGCGGGCCCACTCGGCGGCGTCCAGAGGCTGCGACAGGTCGCTCTGGTAAAAGTCAGTGTTATGCAAATTGTTGCTGGCGGCGTTGTCGGCAGCCCGCTGCACCATGGCCGCGACCCCTTCGACTGCCACCACCTCGCGCGAGCGCTGGGCCAGCGGCAGGGCGAAGTTGCCCAGCCCGCAGAACAGGTCAAGGACCCGCTCCTGGGGGGGTGGGCGCCAGCCAGTCCAGCGCCTGCGCGATCATTGCGTCGTTGACCGCCGCATTGACCTGGACGAAGTCGCCCGGCCGGTAGGCCAGCTCAAGGTTCCAGGGCGCCAGGGCGAAACCCAGCGAGGCGTCCGCCTGCACGGGCGCTGGCTCGCCTTCGCCCTGCAGCCACAGTTGCAGGCTCGCGGCAGCGCAGAAAGCCTGCAGCGCTTGCAGGTCAGTATCGGCCAGCGCGGCGGTGTGGCGAAGCAGCAGCGCCAGTGAAGTCCCTGCGTACAGCTCGACGTGGCCGAGCACCTGGGGTTTGGCAAAGCTGCGCAGCAGCGTCGGCAGCTGTTCGACGACCGGTTGCAGGGCAGGCACCAGCACCTGGCATTGGGTGATGTCGACGATGTCCTGGCTCGCCGCCGCGCGAAATCCCACCGCCAGGTGACGGGCCTTGGGGTCCCAGCGCACGGCCAGCCGAGCACGCCGGCGATAGCCCAGCTCGGGCCCGCTCAGCGGCGCCGCCCACTCCTGCGGCTCGATGCCGGCCACGCGCGACAGCTGTTCTGCGAGCAGGCGCTGCTTGAGGGCCAACTGCTGATCATGGGGCAGGTGCTGAAGGCTGCAGCCACCACAGGTGCCAAAATGCGGACACGGCGCCGGGCGGCGCAGCTCGCTGGCGACCAGCACGCGCTCGCAGCGCGCTTCGACGATCTTGCCGTGGGCGTTGAGCACCCGGGCTTCGACCTGCTCACCGGCCAGGGCGCCGCTGACGAACCAGGTGCGCCCCTCGAAAAAGGCGATGCCGCGTCCGTCGCTGGCCAGGCGTTCGATCGGCAGGCGCTGTTTCTTGCCGGTCGGCACTTGCGGCGCACGGGTTCCGCCTGTCGGCTGGAAGCGCAGGCCAGGTTTGGTTCTGGCCATCAGTTGGGTGCGTCGAAGATGCCGCTGGACAGGTAGCGATCACCGCGATCGCAGATGATCGCGACGATGACCGCATTGCTCACTTCCCGCGACAGGCGCAGCATGCCGGCCACGGCGCCACCGGACGACACGCCGCAGAAGATGCCTTCTTCACGGGCCAGGCGGCGGGTCATGTCCTCGGCTTCCTGTTGCGCCATGTCGATGATCCGGTCGACCCGGTCGGCCTGATAGATGCGCGGCAGGTACTGTTCCGGCCAGCGGCGGATACCTGGAATGGCAGCGCCTTCCATGGGTTGCAGGCCGACGATCTGCACCGCAGGGTTCTGCTCCTTGAGATAGCGCGAGGTGCCCATGATGGTGCCGGTGGTGCCCATGGAACTGACGAAATGGGTCACGGTACCTGCGGTCTGCTGCCAGATCTCGGGGCCGGTGCTGCGGTAGTGGGCCTCGGGGTTGTCGCCGTTGGCGAACTGGTCGAGGAGCTTGCCGCGCCCTTCGCTCTGCATGCGTTCGGCCAGATCGCGCGCGCCTTCCATGCCCTGCTCGCGGGTGACCAGGATCAGCTCGGCGCCATAGGCGGTCATCGCCGCCTTGCGTTCGGCCGTCGAGTTGTCGGGCATGATCAGGATCATCTTGTAGCCCTTGATCGCCGCGGCCATGGCCAGGGCGATGCCGGTATTGCCGGAGGTCGCTTCGATCAGGGTGTCGCCGGGCTGGATCTGCCCACGTTCTTCGGCGCGGCTGATCATCGACAGCGCCGGGCGGTCCTTCACAGAACCGGCCGGGTTGTTGCCTTCCAGCTTGAGCAGCAAGGTGTTGCTGGTCTCACCGGCCAGGCGCTGCAGGCGCACCAGCGGCGTGTTGCCGACGCAGTCGGCGATCGTTAGGTACTGCGGGGTCATGGCGTATTCGCAATCCGGACTGCGGGGGTCGCCTATCATACCGGCAAACGCCGGATACCCATATCACGCAAAGTGCGCACCTTATAGCGTGAAAGCATAAGCAGCCGGCAAGCGCATGTTCAGCCGCAGGCCACGCGCGGTATTCTGCGCCCACAATGCACCGCCCTGGCGGGTCAGGGCATTGCGCGCAATGCTCAGCCCGAGGCCGAACCCCCCGTCGCCAGGCCGCGATCCGTCGAGGCGCGTGAAGGGATCGAAGATTCTCTGCAGGTCGGCCTCGGCGACACCACCGCCCTCGTCTTCCAGCCACAACAGCCAGTGATCGCCATCACGCTGACCACTCAAGGTCACGCGACCGGCGCTGGGCGAGTGACGAATGGCATTGCGCAAGAGGTTTTCCAGCGCCTGGGCCAGGCTGTCGAGATTGCCCTGCACCCAGCAATCGGCGTCGACTTCGCAGTGCAGTTGGCGGGCCGGCCACTGGCTTTCGAAGCAGGCATTCTCCGCCAGTATGTCCCACAGCGCCTGCACCTGAATCGCTTCGCTGGCCAGCGGCGCACGCTCGGCATCCATCCAAGCCAGTTGCAGGGTATCTTCGACCAGCCGCTGCATGCCGTCGATCTCGCGACTCAACCGTTCGCGCAGGCGCTGCTCGTCGAGTTCACCTTCGCAGGCCACGCGCAGGCGGCTCAAGGGTGTGCGCAGCTCGTGGGACAGGTCCCGCAGGATCTGCTGCTGCAGGGCGACGGTGCCTTGCAGGCGCTCGGCCATGTGGTCGAAGGCGCGCCCCAGCTCACCCAGCTCATCGCTGCGCGCAGTGGTATTCGCGCTCAGGCGGGCGTTGAGCTGATCGGCACGCCAGGCGTTGGCCTGCTCGCGCAACTGGTTCAGCGGCACGATGAGCATGCGGTACAGCCCGATGCACAACACCAAGGTGAACACGCCGGGAACCAGCGCGTTGGTGAGCAACGCCCACAACCAGGCGTGCCGACCGGGTGTGAAGCGCTCGGGCAGGGCCAGTACCAAGCTGCCCTGCTCCGGATGTTCGATGAAAGGGATCTGCATCCAGGGCGCGCCCCGCGAGCGGCGACTCATGGGCATCTCCAGATGGCGCAGAAACGTCAGGCGCTGCTGCTGTGCGGCTTCCAGCGGTCGACTGCTCAAGGAAGTGAGATCAGGCCCTACCACGGCGATGAAACCAGGCTCGCGTGCCGACATATGTGCAAGCCAGGCATCGACCCCGGCTCGTCCACCTTGCCCGTGGGCCTGCTCGGCGGCTGCCGCGTACTGGCGCAAGGCATGGCGTGCGTCGGCGCTCAGGTAGGCATTGCGTTCCTGCAGGTACTGGCCCCAGTACCAGCTCAGCCAGATCATCAGCAGGCAGAATGCGACCAGCAGTATCGACAGCTTCCAGAACACCGAATGGCGATGGGGCAGCTTCATGCCTCGCCGCCGCCGAACAGGTAGCCCTTGCCCCACACCGTGCGCAGTTGCTGGCGCTGGTAGCCCAGCGCCTTGAGCTTGCGGCGTATCTGGCTGACATGCATGTCCAGGCTGCGATCGTGCTGCGAATAGCCGCGCTGCAGCACATGCTGATAAAGGAAGGGTTTGCTCAGCACTTCCTCGCGCTGACGGTGCAGGGTATCGAGCAGACGGTATTCGCTGGGCGTCAGCCCCGCCGGCTGGCCGTTGACCGACACATCGGCACTGCGCTCGCAGAACTGCAGCTCGCCCTGTTGCACCACGTCCTCTCGCGGCTGCACGCGCAGACGCTCCATGGCCACCCGGCGCAGGATGGCTTCCACACGCACCTGCAGCTCGGCCATGCTGAAGGGCTTGGGCAGATAGTCGTCGGCACCGCGACGAAAGCCGCTGATGCGATCGGCTTCGGCGCCCAGCGCCGACATCAGAATCACCGGGGTGGCCGAGCTGCGGCGCAGGGCGTACAGCACATCCAGACCGTTCATGCCCGGCAGCAGGATGTCCATCAGCACCACGTCGAACTGGTTTCGCTCGGCCAGCGCCAGCCCTTCGCGGCCGTTCTGGCACCAGGTCACTTGAAAGCCGCAGCGCCCGAGCTGCTCATGAACGTAGCTGCCCAATACCTGGTCGTCTTCAATGGCCAGGATGGTATGGGCGCCTGCTTGGACGGGATTCATTTTCGCCTGCTAGTGGGTGTCATTCTCAAGTGCGGATTATTGGAGATCGCGCCGCGGCAGGCAACCTCAGCTGATCGCTGTTCGCCCACTGACCGCGTTGCACTGCCCTCTTGGGTCCGCCGTCGGTGCGCGTGACTGGCGCATCGTCCCTCCCCCCTGTATTTTCCCCCTATTGCTCAGTCAGAAAGGCGCCTGCGGCGTGTTGAAGAAACTCGGTATCAAAAGCCGCGTGCTGTTACTTGCGCTCACGCCGGCCACTTGCATGGCGCTGATTCTGGGCGGCTATTTCACCTGGATGCAGCAGTCCGACCTGCAGCGCCAGTTGCTGCAGCGCGGCGACATGATCTCCGAACAGCTGGCGCCGCTGGCGGCACCGGCGCTGGTGGCCAAGGATCGCGAGCGGCTGGAACGCATCGCTGCGCAATCCCTGGAGCTGACCGACGTGCGCTCGGTGACCTTCCTGGGCGCAGACCGGACCCTGCTCGCCCACGCCGGGCCCATGATGCTCAACGCCGTGCCCATCGGTAACAGCACCCACTCGCTGCAACGCAGTGGCTTCGATGCGACGCGCTACCTGATGCCGGTGTTCGGCCGCCACCGCGACCTGGCCAGTGACGAGGTGCCTGCCGAGGTCGACCACCTGCTGGGCTGGGTCGAGCTGGAGCTTTCCCACGATGGCACCCTGCTGCGTGGTTACCGCAGCCTGTTCGCCAGCCTGCTGCTGATTCTGACCGGTCTGAGCATCACCGCGTTGCTGGCGGCACACATGAGCCGCAGCATCAGTGCACCGATTCGGCAGATCAAGGACACCGTGACCCAGATCAAGGACGGTAACCTGGAAAGTCGCGTACCGGCCATGGGCAGCCACGAGATGGACGCCCTCGCGGCCGGCATCAACCGCATGGCCGAAACCCTGCAGGACGCCCAGGAAGAACTGCAGCACAGCATCGACCAGGCCACCGAAGACGTCCGGCAAAACCTGGAAACCATCGAAATCCAGAACATCGAGCTGGACCTGGCGCGCAAGGAAGCGCTGGAAGCGAGCCGGATCAAGTCCGAATTCCTCGCCAACATGAGCCATGAGATCAGGACGCCACTGAACGGCATTCTGGGCTTCACTCACCTGCTGCAGAAAAGCGAGCTGACCCCGCGCCAGCTGGATTACCTGGGCACCATCGAAAAATCCGCAGACAGTTTGCTGGGCATCATCAACGAGATCCTCGACTTCTCGAAGATCGAGGCCGGCAAGCTGGTGCTCGACAACATTCCCTTCAACCTGCGCGATCTGCTTCAGGACACCCTGACCATCCTGGCGCCGGCCGCCCATGCCAAGCAGCTCGAACTGGTCAGCCTGGTCTATCGCGATACGCCGTTGTCACTGATCGGCGATCCGTTGCGGCTCAAGCAGATCCTGACCAATCTGGTGAGCAACGCCATCAAGTTCACCCGCGAGGGCACGATCGTCGCCCGTGCCATGATGGAAGACGAGAGCGAAGACGGTGTGCAGTTGCGCATCAGTGTGCAGGACACCGGCATCGGCCTGTCCGGCCAGGACGTGCGGGCGTTGTTCCAGGCATTCAGCCAGGCCGACAACTCACTGTCGCGGCAGCCTGGCGGCACGGGCCTGGGGCTGGTGATCTCCAAGCGGCTGGTCGAACAGATGGGTGGCGAGATCGGGGTCGACAGTGCTCCGGGCGAGGGTTCGGAGTTCTGGATCAGCCTCAACCTGCCCAAGGCTCGCGACGACGCCGAGGACTTGCCGTCTGCGCCCCTGCTCGGCCGTCGCATCGCCATCGTCGATGGCCATGAACTGGCGCGGCAGGCCTTGCAACACCAGCTCGAAGACTGCGGTCTGGACGTGACCGACTTCAAGTCGCTGGACAAGCTGGTGCTGGCCACCCATGCCGCACGGCAGGCGGGCCAGCCGCTGGACCTCGCGGTGCTGGGCATCACCGCCCACGAGATTTCGCCGGAACGCCTGGCCGTGCAGATCCGCGAGATCGAACAGAGTGGCTGCCAGGTGCTGGTGCTGTGCCCCACCACCGAGCAGGCCCTGTTCCACGCCGCGGTCCCCAACGCCGACCGCCAGCTGCAGGCCAAGCCCAGCTGCACGCGCAGGTTGCGTCGCGCGCTGGCCGACCTGATCAACCCCAAGCAGCTGCGCTACGAAAGTCCCGAGAACAGCGGCGAACGTGCGCCGCGCGTACTGTGCGTGGATGACAATCCGGCCAACCTGCTGCTGGTGCAGACCCTGCTCGAAGACCTGGGTGCCGAAGTGCGCGCGGTGGACAACGGCGCAGCGGCGATCAAGGCGGTACAGGAAGGCGGGCTCGACCTGGTGCTGATGGACGTGCAGATGCCGGAAATGGACGGCCGCGAAACCACCGAGCGTATTCGCGTGTGGGAGAGCGCCCAGCTCGGCGCTGCATTGCCCATCGTGGCGCTGACTGCCCACGCCATGGCCAATGAGAAGCGCGCCTTGCTGCAGAGCGGCATGGACGACTACCTGACCAAACCCATCAGCGAACGGCAGTTGGCGCAGGTCGTGCTGAAATGGACGGGGATGGCGTTGAACCCGCAGGCGTTGGACAAAACGGCTGAGCAGCCATTGGATACCAATACCCTGCAGGTGCTCGATGCCGCCGAGGGCCTGCGGTTGGCGGCCGGCAAGGCCGACCTGGCTGCCGACATGCTGGCGATGCTGCTGGCCTCGCTGCAGGCCGATCGCGAAGCCATCCAGTTGGCGCGAATCAACGCCGATCAGAATGCCATGATCGAGCGCGTGCATCGGCTGCACGGTGCGACCCGCTATTGCGGCGTACCGCAGTTGCGCGCGGCGTGCCTGCGCAGTGAGACGCTGCTCAAGCAGAACGATCCGGCGGCCCTGTCTGCGCTCGACGAGCTGGACGAGGCCATCGTGCGGCTCGAGGAGCAGGCCCGGGCGATGGCCTGAGGCCGCGCCATGACCGGCGTGCTAGCATGTCGCGTCTATTTGGAGGACCCATGGTCGAACACGATTTCCGCTTCAGCTTGCTCAACCCCCAGCACACCCTGATCGAGTGCCGCGCGCTGATGCCCGGCCGCTACCAGGTCACCGGCAACGGCGGCTCGATCCACAACGGCGACACCCTGCTGGTGACCCTCAAGGGCAGCAAGGACCTGTCCATGCGCTTGGTGGTGGAAAAGGTCCGTCACCTGATCAACCCGCCTGGCCAATGGGTGGCAGTGGCCACCGGCCCGGTGTTCGGCGAGCTGGCGATCCATCAATGGAAGGTCAACTGCGACAGCTGCGGCAAGGTGCTCGACTTCGAGTTCGCGGTGGATGCCAAGCTCGGCACCAAGGCGCACAAACCGGCGGCGGAAGCCCGCATTGCCGAGCTGGGCTGGAGCACCGCCAACGGCAAGCACCTGTGCCGTCAGTGCAAGGTGGCTTGAGCGAGTTGATGGTGTTTGCCTGATTCAACGCGACGGACCTGGATCCGGATTGCGCTGTACTTGATCGATTGCGGTGCGGCCGGACGCGGCTTGCGCATACCCTGTAGCAGCGGCGCGAGCCGCGTCATCGGTGCTTGCGGTGTATCCGGATGAATGCGGTGCGGCCGGACGCGGCTTGCGCCGCTGCTACAGGGGGCGCGGTGTCGGCGGGTGTGGCGGGGTGTCTGTAGCAGCGGCGCGAGCCGCGTCATCGGTGCTTGCGGTGTATCTGGATGAATGCGGTGCGGCCGGACGCGGCTTGCGCCGCTGCTACAGGGGGCGCGGTGTCGGCGGGTGTGGCGGGGTGTCTGTAGCAGCGGCGCGAGCCGCGTCATCGGTGCTTGCGGTGTATCTGGATGAACGCGGTGCGGCCGGACGCGGCTTGCGCCGCTGCTACAGGGGCGCGGTGTCGCTGGGGGTGGCGGGCATCGATGCTTGCGGTGTATCGGGATAAATGTGGTGCAGCTGGACGCGACAGAAATTGCAGGCACAAAAAAAGCGACCCGAAGGTCGCTTCTCTTGTGCTTCAGAGAGTTCAAGGGCTCTGAAGCGGAATTAATGGCGCAGCGGACGGGACTCGAACCCGCGACCCCCGGCGTGACAGGCCGGTATTCTAACCGACTGAACTACCGCTGCGCGTAACACTGAGAGAGATTGGTGGGTGATGACGGGATCGAACCGCCGACCCTCTGCTTGTAAGGCAGATGCTCTCCCGGCTGAGCTAATCACCCTTTGTCTCTCGGTGTGGCGCGCATTCTACGGAGCGACCCAAACTCTGGCAAGCACTTTTTCAAAAAAATTTTCGAGCGCTTCCAAACACTTAGCACAGGGATGGCGTCAGCTCCGCACACGGAGAATAATGCCCCCCTAATGTTGAGGAGTGCTTCACCCCATGTGGTTCAAAAACCTGCTTGTCTACCGTCTTACCCAGGATATCCCTTTCGACGCCGAGGCTTTGGAAACCGCACTGGCCAGCAAACCGGCACGCCCCTGCGCCAGCCAGGAACTGACCACCTACGGTTTCGTCGCGCCGTTCGGCAAGGGTGAGGATGCGCCGTTCGTTCATGTCAGCCAGGACTTCATGCTGATCGCCGCACGCAAGGAAGAGCGCATCCTGCCGGGTAGCGTGGTGCGCGACGCGGTCAAGGAAAAGGTCGAGGAGATCGAGGCCGAGCAGATGCGCAAGGTCTACAAGAAGGAACGCGACCAGATCAAGGACGAGATCATCCAAGCCTTCCTGCCCCGCGCCTTCATCCGCCGCTCGTCGACCTTCGCCGCCATCGCGCCCAAGCAAGGGTTGATCCTGGTCAACTCGGCCAGCCCCAAGCGCGCCGAAGACCTGCTGTCGACCCTGCGCGAAGTGATCGGTACCCTGCCGGTGCGTCCGCTGACCGTGAAGATCGCGCCGACCGCGACCATGACCGAGTGGGTCAAGACCCAGAAAGCCGCCGACGACTTCTATGTGCTGGATGAATGCGAGCTGCGCGATACCCATGAAGACGGCGGCATCGTGCGCTGCAAGCGTCAGGACCTGACCAGCGAGGAAATCCAGCTGCACCTGAGCACTGGCAAGCAGGTCACCCAGCTGTCGTTGGCCTGGCAGGACAAGTTGTCGTTCGTGCTGGACGACAAGATGGTGGTCAAGCGTCTGAAGTTCGAGGAACTGCTGCAGGACCAGGCCGAGGAAGACGGCGGCGAGGAAGCGTTGGGGCAGTTGGATGCCAGCTTCACCCTGATGATGCTGACCTTTGGCGAATTCCTGCCGGCCTTGTTCGAGGCCTTGGGTGGCGAAGAGTTGCCGCAGGGGATTTGATCGGTTACACCTGTTTTGCATTTCTTTCGTGGGAGTGGTGTAGGGTCGCGAACCGGGGTTTGCGGTGTATCAGGTATACCGCGGTGCGGCTTTCGCGGGCAGAGCCCGCTCCCACAAGCGGGGCTGCATGCAACAGGGTTTTGGCACAGGGGTCTCCCACAGGGTTCGTTGGGATCCTGTGGATGTCGACATGATCAATCTATATAAGAAGGAACTACCCCATGCGCGCGCTCGCCGCTTTGAGTCGCTTTGTCGGCAATACCTTTGCCTATTGGGTGTTGTTGTTCGCCGTCCTGGCGTTTGTGGCGCCTGAATGGTTCATCGGTCTCAAGCCGTTGATCGTGCCGCTGTTGGGCCTGGTCATGTTCGGCATGGGCCTGACCCTCAAGCTCGACGATTTTGCCGAGGTCGGTCGTCATCCATGGCGCGTGGCCCTGGGTGTGGTGGCGCATTTCGTGATCATGCCGGGGGTCGCCTGGCTGCTGTGTCAGGCGTTTCACCTGCCGCCGGAAATCGCCGTCGGGGTGATTCTGGTCGGCTGCTGCCCGAGCGGCACCTCTTCCAATGTGATGACCTGGCTTGCCAAGGGCGACCTGGCCCTGTCGGTGGCGATTGCAGCGGTGACCACCCTGCTCGCTCCATTGCTCACCCCGGCGCTGATCTGGCTGCTGGCTTCGGCATGGTTGCCGGTCTCGTTCATGGAGATGTTCTGGTCGATCCTGCAACTGGTGATGCTGCCGATCGTGCTTGGCGTGCTCGCGCAGAAACTGCTGGGCGCACGGGTACAGGTGGCCGTCGATGTGCTGCCGCTGGTGTCGGTGGTCAGCATCGTGCTGATTGTCTGCGCCGTGGTCGCGGCCAGCCAGGCACGCATCGCCGAGTCGGGATTGCTGATCATGGCGGTGGTGATTCTGCACAACAGCTTCGGCTTTGTGCTGGGTTACTTCACCGGCAAGGTGTTCAAGTTGCCACTGGCGCAGCGCAAGTCGCTGGCACTGGAAGTGGGCATGCAGAACTCGGGCCTGGGCGCTGCGCTGGCCAGCGCGCACTTCTCGCCGCTGGCAGCGGTGCCCAGCGCGTTGTTCAGTGTCTGGCACAACATTTCCGGGGCGTTGCTCTCGACCTATTTCCGCCGCATGGAAGGGACCGAGCCCGGTGGATTGAAGACCGACCCTTGATCCGCTGCACTTGATCCATCGCCCAAGGATGGGCAACATAGTGTTCGGCGCCGGGACGACCCGGCGCTCTCTTTCCTGCAAACGGGGACGACCCCATCTTCGATGAGGGTTTTTCCATGTCCTGGTTTCTGTTGTTTCTCGCCGGTCTTTTCGAAGTGTGCTGGGCCATTGGCCTCAAGTACACCGATGGCTTCAGCCGTCCCCTTCCCACTGTGTTGACCGTGGCCGCCATGGCGGCAAGCTTGGGCCTGCTCGGCCTGGCCATGCGCGAGCTGCCGCTGGGCACGGCCTATGCGATCTGGACCGGTGTCGGTGCGGTGGGTACGGTGATCGCCGGAATCGTGCTGTTTGGCGAGTCGATGGCGTTGATGCGGATGATCAGTGTGGGTCTGATCATCCTGGGACTGGTGGGTTTGAAGGTCAGCACCTGACCCTGTAGCAGCGGCGCGAGCTGCGTTGGAAGTCGCCGAGGCCTCTTCGCGGGCAGAGCCCGCTCCCACAGGATCTGCTTCCACAGGATCTGCTTCCACAGGGCCTGCTATTACAAAGCCCCCCACAAGGTCCTCCCCCACCATGAATGCATGTACACCGCTTCATTGTGGGAGCGGGGCGGGCGGCGAGCCCTCTGCCCGCGAAGAGGCCCTACGGATCAACCCATCAAGCCAGGCTTTTGCTGACCACTTCGTAGACGTCGCTGGACAGCGGGCCTGAGGCCAGGATTCGCTCCAGCTCGGCTTTCATCAAGGCCTGACGCTTGCCGTCGTACTTTCTCCAGCGGGTCAGCGGCGACAGCTGGCGCGAGGCGATCTGCGGGTTGAGGGCGTTGAGTTCGATCACCAGATCGGCGAGGAAACGGTAGCCCGAGCCATCGGCGGCGTGGAAGTTGATCAGATTCTGGCCAGCGAACGCGCCGATCAGCGCACGCACCTTGTTCGGGTTCTTCAGGGTGAACGCAGGGTGCTGCATCAGCGCCTTGACCCGCGCCAGCCCGCCCGGCAAACCACTGGCCGCCTGGACGCTGAACCATTGGTCCATGACCAGCGGGTTGTCCTTGAAGTGCTCGGCGAACGCTTGCAACGCGCGGGCCTTTTCCGCTTCGAACGGCGAGTTGACCAATACCGCCAATGCCGTCAGGCGTTCGGTCATGTTGTCGCAGGCATCGTATTGTTCGAGGGTAGCGGCCAGTACTTCCGGGCGCTCACTGAGCATCAGGTACGACAACGCGATGTTCTGCAGCGCACGGCGGGCGAAATGTTCCTTCTCGGCCACGTACGCCGTGCTCCGGGACACCTCGCGGTTGGCCTGATAGCGCGCCCACAACCCATCGAACAGGCCATCGGCCAACTGCTTGCGGGCGAACTCGCGGGCCGCGTGGATCGCATCGACGTCGGCGACCTCGCTGATTTCGGCCAGGTACGCCTCGCTGGGCAGCGAGAGCATCTCGGCCACCATCGCCGCGTCCAGATCGGTGTTGTCCAGCACGCTGGCCAGGGCCGTCAACAGACGCGAATCCATCGCCAGCGACTCGCCGCGCTGGTACTGGCCGATCATTTCCTGCAGCACCTGCACAGACAGTTGCTGGCCCGCATCCCAACGGTTGAAGCCGTCAGTGTCGTGCTGCATGAGGAACATCAGCTGGTCACGGCTGTAGGGGAAGCTCAGCTTGACCGGCGCGCTGAAGCCGCGCAGCAGCGACGGCAGCGGTTGCTCGGCGATGTCGACGAAGGTGAAGGTCTGCTCGGCATCGGTCACCGCCAATACCCGGCTGGTGCCGACCGCCGTGGCTTCGTCGGCCAGACGCAGGGGCAGCTCCTGACCGCTGGCGCCGAGCAGGCCCAGCGCAACCGGGATCACGAACGGCAGCTTCTCGACCTTGTCCGGGGTTGCTGGACAGCTCTGGCGCAGGGTCAGGCTGTAGGTGTGGGCCTGGGCATCGAAATGCTCGCTGACCTGCAGGCGCGGCGTGCCGGCCTGGCTGTACCAGCGCTTGAACTGGCTCAGCTCGACACCGTTGGCGTCTTCCATGGCGCGGATGAAATCATCGCAGGTCACGGCTTGGCCGTCATGACGCTCGAAGTACAGGTCGCTGCCCTTGCGGAAGCCTTCGGCGCCCAGCAGGGTGTGCAGCATGCCGACCACTTCCGAGCCCTTTTCGTACACGGTCAGGGTGTAGAAGTTGGAGATCTCGATGAAGCTGTCCGGGCGCACGGCGTGGGCCATGGGGCCTGCATCTTCGGCGAACTGGTGGGTGCGCAGGTAGGCGACGTCCTGGATGCGCTTGACCGTCGGCGAATGCATGTCGGCGCTGAAGCCTGCATCGCGGTAGACGGTGAAGCCTTCCTTGAGCGACAGCTGGAACCAGTCGCGGCAGGTCACGCGGTTGCCCGACCAGTTGTGGAAATACTCGTGGGCGACGATCGCCTCGACGCGCTGGTGGGCGGCATCGGTGGCGGTTTCGGCGCGAGCCAGCACGGCGCTGGAGTTGAAGATGTTCAGGCCCTTGTTTTCCATGGCGCCCATGTTGAAGTCGTTGACCGCGACGATCATGAAGATGTCCAGGTCGTACTCGCGGCCGTAGGCCTCTTCGTCCCAACGCATGGATTTCTTCAGGCTAGTCATGGCGTGGGCGCACTTGTCGATGTTTTCCGGCTCGACATAGATGCGCAGCGCCACATCGCGACCGCTCATAGTGGTGAAGCTGTCTTCGACGCACCACAGGTCGCCCGCCACCAGGGCGAACAGGTAGGCCGGTTTCTTGAACGGGTCTTCCCAGGTCGCCCAATGCCGTCCGTCTTCCTGGGGGCCGTTGCCGACCGGATTGCCGTTGGAGAGCAGGATCGGGTACTGCTGCTGGTCGGCGATCAACGTGGTGGTGAAGCGGCTCATCACGTCGGGGCGGTCGAGGTAATAGGTGATCTTGCGAAAGCCTTCGGCTTCGCACTGGGTGCAGAACATGCCGGTGGACTTGTACAGGCCCTCCAGCGCGGTGTTGGTTTCGGGGTGAATGCGCACGCTGGTGTCGACGGTGAAGGCATCGCTGCGCGGTTGCAGGGTCAGACTGTCCGCCGCCAACTGGTACTGATCGGCCGTCAGGTCGGTGTCGTCGAGCTTGACGCCGAGCAGCTCCATCAACTCGCCGTCGAGCACCAGCGGCGGCAGGCCGGCCCCGCGTTCCGGGTTGCGGCGCATGACCAGTTGCGCATGGACCAGGCTGTGATCGTCGAACAACTCGAAGGTCAGGTGGGTCTCGTCGATCAGATAATCGGGCCCCTGATAGTCTTTCAGGTAGATCATTTTCGGTTGTTCGGTACGCATGCCAAAACCCTTCTACTGATGCACGGCCAGTTGGTAAGCCGTGTATTTGCGAATATTGATGACGCCGGAATCGAATATCAGGTATTGACCCTTGATGCCCAGCAACGTGCCTTCGGCGACGGGGTTCTTGTCCAGGTTGAAGCTGGCGATCTTGCTTGGGTAAGTGTGCACCGGATAGCGGATCTCGATCGGCTCGACATCGTTCAGTGCCTGGATCGCCTGCAGACCGAAGCGGTCCTGGAGCATATGAATGCCGGCCGCGCAGCTGTCGAACAGCTGTTCGCGGATCGCCACCAGATCCACCGCCGGGGCGTCGCCCTTGAGCAGCGCGCGCCAGTTGGTGCGGTCCGCCACCTGGGAGCGGAACAGGTCTTCGACCAGGCCCGACTGCTGTCGGGTCGCCACGCGCATGATCGGCAGCGCCTGGCTGGCGCCCTGGTCGAGCCAGCGGGTGGGCAGCTGGCTGGCCCGGGTGATACCGACCTTCACCCCCGAAGAGTTGGCCAGATAGACCACATGATCGGTCATGCAGAACTGCTCGCCCCAAGCCGGATCGCGGCAGGTGCCGGCGTCGTAGTGGCATTTTTCCGGGGCCATGATGCACACGTCGCACTGCGCCAGCTTGGTCATGCACGGGTAGCAGTAGCCCTGGCTGAAACTGGTCTTGGTCTTGCGACCGCAATTGACGCAGTGGATGGCGCCGAGAAATTCCAGGCGTATGCGGGTGCCGATCAGGGGGTTGGCGGCTATCTGGGTTTCGCCCAGACGCAGCTGGTATTGCACCACCGGCGCTTCGAGGCGCGCGGACATCTTGCTGGCCGAACCACGGCCAAGCTCTTGCAGGGTGTCTTGCGTGAAGAGATCGCTGGTCAATGGATCGAGTCCGACTTGAACAGGATGTTCTCGATCGGCGCGGACTTCGAGGCGCATTCCTGCGGGCCCATGTAGCCGGTGCGCTGGTCTTCGGGCAGGTTCTTCGCTTCCCAGGCGATGATCGCCTGCAGGGTCAGTTCCTTTTGCTCGGCGGTCAGCTTGCGGCCGTCGGACCATTTGCCGATCTCGACCGCCAGCTTCAGGCTTTCGTAGATATCAGGGGTGATGTTTTCGATCATGTGGGCGAATGACGACATGCGGAAGCCTCCAATGGATGCTGGCATTTTAAACGCTGTGCCGGGTGCGTAAAGGGAAATCCCGGCGGCCCTTCACCCAACCGTGCCTGCCGGGGTCAGCCGGGCGGTGAGGAACTCCAGCAGGGCATGCACCTTGGGCAGGCTTTCGCGGCTTTTCAGCCACACCAGGTTCATCGCCAGGCCATCGGTGGCCAGGGGCGCCAAGACCTCGACCAGGGCGCCGCTGTCCAGATGGCGCTGTACCAGCCAGGTCGGCAGTTGGGCGATGCCCTGCCCGGCCAGCACCGCCATGACCTGCCCTTCGCCATCGCCGACCGCCACGTGGGGATGAATGATCCGCCGCTCCATGTCGCCGGCCTGGCGGCCCTTGAAGTACCAGGGATAGACCGAGCCATCGGTCTGCCCGTAGCCGACGCAGCGGTGCTGTTCCAGCTCACGCTCGCCCTGGGGCGTGCCGTGTTCGCGCAGGTAGGCGGGTGCGGCGCAGAACACCAGGCGCTGGCGACCGAAGAAGCGCCGCCCGACGTTGCTCGGCCAGGCATCCGAACCGCCGATGCGCACGACGATGTCGATGCCTTCCTGAGCGGGGTCGACGAAACGGTCCGAGAAGGATATGTGCGGCTGCAGCCGGGGGTGCTGGGCGGCGAACTCGAGGATCAGCGGCAGCACGTGCAGCCGACCGTAAGACGCCGGCAGGTCGATGCGCAGCCGACCATGGGGCTCATGCTGTTCGGCGCTCATCGCCAGCTCGACTTCTTCCAGGTCGGCGAGCACGCCGGTGCAGGTGCGGTAGAAGGTCTGCCCCGCTTCGGTCAACGCCAGCCGCCGTGTGGTGCGCTGGAACAGCCGCACGCCGAGCCGCGCTTCCAGGCGCGCCACGCCTTTGCTGACCGCCGAGTTGCTGAGGTTCAGGCGTTCGGCGGCGGCGGTGAAACTGCCCAGGTCCGCGACGCTGACGAAGACATCGATACCCTTGAGGCGCTCCGAAGAAAACATAGCCGCTCCGATTGGTGAATTCAGTTCAATTCACAAGGTACCAGATGACCGGAATATGCCGGAGATTCTTCAATAGACTATTGCAAAATCCTTCCGGAGTTAAGTTCGATGCCTTCTTCCCCTATCGCCGGAGCCGTGCCCTCGGCTTCGGTCAACACCGCCTCGGGCATACAGATCCTGATCATGGCCGTGGCGGCGTTCATTATCGTGACCACGGAGTTTCTCATCGTCGGTCTGCTACCGAGCCTGGCGCGCGACCTGGACATTTCCATTGCCCTGGCAGGCCAGGTGGTGACCCTGTTCGCCTTTACCGTGATGCTGTTCGGGCCTTACCTGACGGCGAGGCTGGCGCACGTCGAGCGCAAGAAGCTGTTCACCCTGATTTTGCTGGTCTTCGCTGCGTCCAACGTGTTGGCGGCAGTGTCCACCAATATCTGGGTACTGGCCATCGCGCGCTTCATCCCGGCCCTGGCGCTGCCAGTGTTCTGGGGCACCGCCAGTGAAACCGCAGGGCAACTGGCTGCGCCGGGGCAATCGGGCAAGGCGGTAGCCAAGGTCTATCTGGGCATTTCCGCAGCCCTGGTGTTCGGCGTGCCGCTGGGCACCGTGGCCGCCGACCTGATCGGCTGGCGCGGCAGCTTCTGGGTACTGGCCGGGGTATCGTTGCTGATCGGCGTGCTGATGCACCTGGTGATGCCGAAGTTGCCAGGCTCGCCGGTCGCTGCGGCCGGCGAGAAGCAGACGGCGATCTTGCGTCAGCCGCGCTTTCTGGCCCATGTGCTGCTGTCGGTGCTTACCTTTACCGCCATGTTTACGGCTTACACCTATCTGGCGGATATCCTGGAACGCCTGGGCGGTGTGCCAGCGGGTCAGGTGGGCTGGTGGCTGATGGGCTTCGGTGCGGTGGGCATGCTGGGTAACCACCTGGGCGGCAGCATGGTGGACAAGCGTCCGCTGGGCGCCATGGTGGTGTTCCTGGTGGTGCTGGGTGCGGGCATGACGGCGGCCGTGGCGTTCGCCGAGCAGCGTGCCTGGTTGATCGCTGCGCTGATCGCCTGGGGCATCGCGTACACCGCGCTGTTTCCGATCTGCCAGGTGCGGGTCATGCAGGCCGGTGCCAAGGCTCAGGCCCTGGCGGCTTCGCTGAACATTTCGGCGGCCAATGCGGGTATCGGTCTGGGCGCCATTCTCGGTGGCCTGGGCATCCGTCAGTTCGGCCTGGACTCCCTGGGCCTGCTGGCCACCGGCATGGCAGTCCTGGCGTTGATCGTGGCACTGCTGATGATCAAGCGCCCGGCCACCGCCAAGTAAGTACACCCTGTAGCAGCGGTGCAAACCGCGTCCGGCGTTGACGCGGTCTTCCAGATACACCGCGTGCACCACAGGAACACCCCGATCCCCTGTAGCAGCGGTGCAAGCCGCGTCCGACCTTGACGTGGTTTTCCAGGCGCACCGCGTGGACCGCCGACGCGGCTCGCGCCGCTGCTACAGGAACACCTCGATCCCCTGTAGCAGCGGCGCGAGCCGCGTTGGCGGTGGATGCAGCAAAGTGAGGGGATGCATGGTCTGAACCCGCAAGGAGTTTTTTGCCATGCCCTCACGCCATACCGACATCGAATTGTTCTATAAGCCGCCCTTCGACTGGCAGCGTCTGCTCAGGTTTTACGGCGGTCGCTCCAGTGCGTTGGTCGAGACGGTCATCGACGGTGTGTATCTACGCACCGTCGAATGGCAGGGCGACGAAGGCTTGCTCAGTGTCCGGCAGGACGCGAGCCGTAACTGCCTGATCGCGCGAGTCGATGGGCCGGCCAGCGTTCACCTGCCTGCCCTGGTGCCGCGTCTGCAGCGAATGTTCGATCTGGATCTGGACCCGCAGCAGCTGCATGCCGCACTCGACGGCGACCCCTGGCTGGGCCGTCTGCTGCTGCAGACGCCGGGCTTGCGCGTGCCAGGGACCTGGTCGACCTTCGAGCTCATCGTGCGAACCATCGTCGGCCAGCAGGTCAGCGTCAAGGCGGCGACAACCATTGCCGGGCGCCTGGCCGAGCGCGCCGGGCGGGCCGTGGCGCATCCCCAACACGCACAGGTGGCGTGGCAATTTCCGACCCCGGCCGCCCTGGCCGACGTCAATCTCGAGCGGATCGGCATGCCCAGCAAGCGGGTGGCGGCGTTGCAGAACTTTGCGGCGGTGGTGGCCAACGATCAACTGCAGATCGAAGCCTTTGTCGATGAACACACCCGTGCCGACCTGACACCCCTGCGCAAGGGCCTGCTGGCGCTGCCGGGGATCGGCCCGTGGACGGTCGAATACGTGGCCATGCGGGCCTGGCGCGACCGCGACGCCTGGCCAGGCAGCGACCTGGTGATCATGCAGGAGATCACCCGCGAGCATCCGGAGCTGCTGAAACTGGGGCACCAACGGTTGCGCAGCGAGGACTGGCGGCCGTGGCGCGCCTACGCCGTCATGTACATCTGGAACGAGCTCATGGACCGCACCGACGGCCAGCGCGGTGGCTGAAAGCGTGGGCGCCACAGACGCCACGTTTTCAGCCAGACGCTCAGCGCTGCAGCGGTGGCGTGCGCGGCGGGATCACCCGGCGCTGACCGGTGGCCTCGAAGGCCGCGGCCAAGCGCAGCAGTTGGGTGTCGTCGTAGGCACGGCCAGCAAAGGTCAGCCCCACCGGCATGCCGATGTCGGCCATCAAGCCCATCGGCACGGTCACAGTCGGCACGCCCAGGTGACGGATTGCCAGATTGCCGTTGGCCACCCAAACGCCATTGCTCCAGGCGATGTCCGCTGCTGCCGGATCGACATCAGCCTTGGCCGGAGCCACGTCGGCGACGGTGGGAAACACCACTGCATCCAGCTTCAGGGCCTGCATCCAGTCTTCCAGGTCGATCTTGCGGGTGTGCTCCAACGCGCGCAGACCGTCGGCCAGGGTGTCGATCTGGTCCCAGGGCGTAATGCCACGCTGCGCCATCTTCACGTATTCGTCCATGCCGGCGGCCAGGTCGCCCTCGCGGTTGGGCAGCGTGCCGGGGTCATGGGGGAAGATCAGCGGGCCGTCGACATCCACCAGCCGATTCAGGGCTGGATCGCCGTTGGCGCGCAGAAAGTCGTCGAAGGCCCAGGCGGTCAGGTCCCACAACTCATGATGCAGGAACGCCGGGTCGACGATGCCGCGATTGAACACGGTCGGCGCACCCGGTCGATCGCCTTCGCAGTTGGAGACCAGCGGGAAGTCCACTTCGACCACCTCGGCACCTGCCGCTTCGAGAGCGCGGCGGGCCTGCTGCCAGAGGTCGATCACCGAAGCACGGGTGTGAATGCGCTGCCCGGTCGGGCCGCCTATGCCCGGCTGCTCGGCCGTGCCGGCCAGCGGGTCGGCATTGATGTACATGCGCGGCACTCCGAAACGCTTGCCCGCCAGCGCCGCAGGGGACCCGGCCAGTTGCACATAGGACGCCGGGCGCACACTGGCCACCTTGGGTATCGGCACCCAGGGTTGCAGACGCCACAGGTCGCCACGGGTGTCGGGGTCGTCGGCGACCACCACATCGAGGATTTCCAGCAGATCGGCCATGGTCCGCGCAAAGGGCACGACCACGTCCATGGTCGGCGTCAGCGGCCAGTTGCCGCGCACCGAGATGATCCCGCGCGAGGGCGTATAGGCACACAGGCCGTTGTTGGACGCCGGGCCGCGTCCGCTCGACCAGGTTTCTTCGGCCAGGCCGAACGCGGCGAAGCTGGCTGCGGTCGCCGTGCCAGCACCATTGGACGAGCCGGAAGCAAAGGGCGCGGTGAGGAACTTGGCGTTGTACGGGCTTTCGGCACGGCCGTAGACGCCGCGCTGCATGCCGCCGTTGGCCATGGGCGGCATGTTGGTCTTGCCCAGGCAGATCGCTCCGGCAGCGCGCAGGCGCTCGACGGTGAACGCGTCGCGCTGGGCGACCAGCCCGGCAAAGGCCGGACTGCCGGAAGCCGCGGTCAGGCCCTTGACCAGGTAGCTGTCCTTGGCCGTGTAGGGAATGCCATCGAGCGGGCCCAGGGTCTGGCCGCTCGCGCGCCGTGCATCGGCCGCCTCGGCTTCGGCCAGGGCCGAGGGATTGGGCACCACCACGGCGTTCAGCGCGGTGGCCGTGTCGGCGCCGTCATAGGCCGCGATGCGTTCCAGGTAGGCCCGGACCAGTTCGACCGCCGTGGTCTGCCCGCTCTCCAGAGCCGCGCGCAGTTGGGCGATGGAAACCTCGGTGACTTCGATCATGCTGCTCTCCTGCACGATCAGCCCTTGGCGGCCATGGCGGTGACTTCGACACGCATGCCGGGGGCGGCCAGCGCAGTGATACCTACGGCGGCACGCACCGGCCAGGGCTTGGCGAAGAAGCGCTGGTAGACCTCGTTGAAGGCCGGGCGGTCAGCCATGTCGGTCAGGTAGATGGTCAGGTGCAGGACGCGATCCAGCGAGCTGCCCGCCGCTTCCAGCGCCACTTTGAGCGCCTGCAGCGTGCATTCGCTCTGGGCGGTGATGCTGCCCAGTTCCAGGCTGCCGTCGGCATGGGTCGGAATCTGGGTGGTCACCAGCAGGCCGCCGAAGCCTGCGACGTCCGAGGAAATCGACTCCGGGTCAGGGTCCGGCACAAAGGTGATGTCTGAATGGGCCATGGGAATCTCCTGAGGTCAATGATGGGCAATGGCGGGCATGTTACAGCCCAGCCATTGCAAATTGAAACGCCAGAGGGCTCAGCCCACCAGGTGCAGGAAGTGCATGTGCCGCTCGTAGTGATCGAGGATGTCGCCGATCACCTCGTCGCGCGACCAGCCCATGACATCGTGGTCCTGGCCACCCTCGCGCAGGTGCACTTCAGCGCGGAAATACTTGCGCTCCTCGCCGGTGGGTCCGCTCATGACGAAGCTTGGGGTGGCGTAGGCATGGGGCCGGATTTCATAGATGAAGGCATCGTCGGTCGGGCCGACACTCAGGCGCACACCGCCCTCCTCGCCGTCTTCCACCGTGCAATCGTAACCCTGCAGGCGCCATTCCTCGGCGACGCTGAGGCAGGCCGGACGGGCCACTTCCTCGATGAAGCGCACCACGTGGGCGCGGCGCGGGAACATGGCCAGGGTGCGCAGACGACGCTGCCAGTTACCGCCAGCCCGTGGCGTGCTTGGGGAAATGGCCAGGGCCTGATGGCGCAGACCGCGCTTGGTGGCGTCCAGCTTGAGCGCCTTGAGCAGGCCGCGCATGCTCAGCAACAGCGCCAGGGTGAACGGCAGCGCACTGGCGATGGTCGCCGTTTGCAACGCCTTGAGGCCGTCGGCCAGCAATAGCGCGATGGCCACCAGGCCCATGCTCGAGGCCCAGAAGATGCGCTGGCGCACCGGGGTGTTTTCCGAGCCACCGGAGGCGAGCATGTCCACCACCATCGCGCCGGAGTCGGCCGAGGTGACGAAGAACACCACCACCATGATGATCGCCAGGGCGCTGATCACGCCGGAGAACGGAAAGTGCTGGAGAAACGCGAACAGCGCCAGCGAGGTGTCCTTGTCCACGGCCATGCCCAGGTCGGTCATGCCCTGTTCGAGAATCATGTGGATCGCGGTGTTGCCGAACACGGTCATCCACAGCAGGGTGAACGCGGTGGGCACCAGCAGCACCCCGGTGACGAATTCGCGGATGGTACGACCGCGCGAGATGCGCGCGATGAACAGCCCCACGAACGGTGACCAGGCCAGCCACCAGCCCCAGTAGAACAGGGTCCAGCCGCCGATCCAGTCGGTGGGCTGGTAGGCGTTGAGGTTGAGGGTGCGGCTGACGATCTCGCTGAGGTAGCCACCGGTGTTCTGCACGAACGTCTGCAGGATCAACACGGTGGGGCCGAGGATCATGACCATCGCCATGAGCAGGACGGCCAGGCCCAGGTTGAGCTCGGACAGCCGACGGATGCCCTTGTCCAGCCCGGACACCACCGACAGCGTGGCCAACGCGGTGGTGCCGATGATCAGGGCGATCTGGATCGGGATCGATACCGGAATGCCGAACAGCGCGTTGAGACCGGTGTTGATCTGCGCCACACCAAAGCCCAGCGAAGTGGCCACCCCGAGTACCGTGCCGATGATGGCGAAAATGTCCACGGCATGCCCGATGGGGCCGTAGATGCGCTCGCCGATCAGCGGATAGAGGGCCGAACGCAGGGTCAGCGGCAGGCCGTGGCGAAAGCTGAAATAGGCCAGGATCAAGGCGACGATGGCGTAGATGGCCCAGGCGTGCAGGCCCCAATGGAAGAAGGTGATCCGCATCGCCTCACCCGCGGCGGCAACGGTGTCGCCCTCGCCGTAGGGCGGATTGAGGAAGTGCATGACCGGCTCGGCGACGCCGAAGAACATCAGACCGATGCCCATGCCCGCCGAGAACAGCATGGCAAACCAGGTCATGCTGCTGTAGTCGGGCGTGCTGTGGTCCGGGCCCAGCTTGATGTCACCGTAGCGGCTGACGCCCAGGAACACCACGGTGCCCAGGATCACCGCCACGGCGAGAATGTAGAACCAGCTGACGTTGGTGAAGATCCAATCCTGCACATGGGCGAACAGGGTTTGCGCCTGTTGGGGCATCAGGCTGGCGAACAGCACCAGCAAGAGCAGCAGGATGGCCGATATCCAGAAGACCGGCGGATTGAGTGTCGAGGCCTCGACGGGGTCTGACTTCACAGTCATTGAAAAGCTCCTGATGGGACGGTGCAGCAGTGGGTGTGTGGCTAGCTGTGACCGCACTGCGCGGCTGGGGTTTACCGACACGCTTCGTCCAGTCCGCCTTTGATGGAACGATTATGTGTCTGGATGTATTTGCTCACATATTCGCGCGGCGGGGCCGGCACGATTACCGGTGGCGCTCTGTCTATCAGTGACGCTGCAACCTGTTCTTCGATCATCAACCGCTCGACCATCAACCGGAGGATCCATGGCATTCGTCGACACTTATGTGAAAGAGATCATCGCGCTGGAGGTGGCGCTCTTTCATGCGCGGGCTCGTCTGGAAAGCGCGGCGGATGCCGAAGCACTGCACGACCTGCGTATCGCCGTGCGGCGCATCCGCAGCCTGTTGATCCCGGTGCGTGCGGAACCGGCCATGGGCCCGCTGCTGGCGGCGGCCAAGGCCGTGGGGCAACTCACGACCCCTACCCGCGACCTGGAAGTGATGGCCCAGGAACTGGAGAAACGTGGCATGGACGGTGCCGCCGCCAGCCGCCGGGCACGCCTGGAACTGGAGCACCAACTGATCGCCGAGCATGCCACCCTGCAGGCCTTGTTCACGGCGCTGGACGGATGGCCCGCCGCATTCCGCGCCAGTGAGCCGGGCCAGGATTCCAGACACTTCGAAAAGGGGGTGGTGAAGACCCTGAACAAGCACGTCGACAAGCTGCGCCGCGCGCTCAAGGATGCCCAGTTCGATCGGCACGAGCTGCGCATCCTGGTCAAACGCACGCGCTACCTGACCCAGGCCTTCGCCGACCTTTCTCCGCTGTCATCCAAGGCGGAAAAATCGCTCAAGGCCGTGCAGTCGGCGCTGGGCTCGTGGCATGACCACCATCAATGGTGCCTCAAGGCCAGGGTCGAAGCCGATCTGCAACCGCTGGCGCAGGTCTGGGCCGAAGACTCGGCCGCCCAACTCGAGCGAGCCGAGGCCGAGCTCGACACCCTGGCGCGTCTGCTGCCCAAGCGCAGCAAGCGCTGAGGGCAGCCACGCGGTGGCCGGACGGCGCGCCGGTCACGCCGCCTTGATGCGCGCCGTGACCTGCCCCAGTTCCGTCGACAGTTGATGCAGGTGGCCGCTGGCGCTCTGGGTGCGGTCGACGTTGGCCTGGTTGGTGGTGGCGATGGCGGTGATTTCGACCAGGTTCTGGGCGATGTCGTCGACCACCGCGTTCTGCTCTTCGGCGGCCGTTGCGATCTGCCGGTTCATGTCCCTGATCGCCTCGATCGACTGGGTGATGCGGGTCAGTGTCTGCCCTGCTTCCACCACCTGCTCGACACCCTGATCGCTGCGTTGCTGGCCATTTTCGATGGCTTGCACCGCGTTCACTGCGCCGGTCTGCACCGTGTCGATGATCTGATGGATTTCCAGGGTCGAGGCCGCGGTACGCTGCGCCAGGGTGCGCACCTCGTCGGCGACCACGGCGAAACCGCGACCGGCATCCCCGGCGCGCGCCGCCTCGATGGCGGCGTTGAGCGCCAGCAGGTTGGTCTGGTCGGCGATGCCACGGATCACCTCCAGGACCTTGCCGATCCGCCCGCTGTCGTCGCGCAGCTGACGAATCACGTCGCCGGTCAGGGCGATCTCGCCGCGCATGCGGGTGATGGTATGGATGGTGGCCTGCATGGACTGCTCACCGCTTTGCGCCTCGCGGTCGGCATCGGCGGCGGCGGTGGCCGCGCCGGCGGCATGGCGGGCGACTTCCTGCGCGGTGGCGGACATTTCCTGCATCGCCGTGGCCACCTGATCGGTGCGCTCGAACTGCTCGTTGGTGCCCTGCAGCATCACCGCAGCGATGGTGTTCAACTCGCCGCTGGCCTGGTCCAGATCGGCCGTGCTGCGTTGCAGGCGGGTGAAGGTATCGGCGAGAAAGTCGCGCAGGGTGTTCGCTGCTACGGCGAGATTGCCCAACTCGTCACGCCGCTGGCTGACCACGCGCTCGGCCAGATGGCCCTGGCTCAGGCGCGCCACGTAGTCGATCAGGTCGCGCACCGGCGTGACCAGGTTGCGGTTGACCAGCCACAGGCTCAGGGCGGTGATCAGCAGACCGGACAACAGCATGATGCCGATGCCCCAGACGATCGCCTGGTGGCCCTGCTCGTTGATCAACCGCGACTGCTCATCGGCCAGCCCGCGCAGCTCGGTCACCAGGGCGTTCATCTGCTCGCTGGTGGCACGGTCGACGCCGGCCACGGCGCGGTCGCCGCTGGCGGCTTCGGCCCCGCTGGCCAGGAAGGCTTCGCGACCCTGACGATAGGCCTTGCCCAACGTAGCGTGTTCATCACGCAGGCGCTGGGCGTTCTGGCTGACGCTGGCGGGTACGCCGGGCAATTCGCTCAGGGCCTGCAAGGTGGCCGCCACCGCCCGCTCCTGCTCCTCGAACTGGGCCCAGTACTTGTCCGCGGCCTTGGGGTCCTTGCCACGCAGCAGCACATTCTTCCATTCCTGCACCTGGGTCTTGAACTGAACGTTGGCACGATCGACCAGTTCAGTGGCCCGCAGCGGTCCGGCCACCAGGTGTGTGTAGTCATCCAGGCTTCCTGCGAGGAATTTGAAGCTGCCCAGAGCAATCAGCAGCAGGATGAGCAACCCACCGGCCAGCAAGGCCAGCACCTGGGCGCGCAGAGACGTTTTGAACATGACGAACCTCATGATTGGAAGCCCTTGCGAACGCGTGGGCAATCGCTATATCGGCAGGGCTCGGGCGTTGCTTGAGCGCGCCGGCGACGGGGCGACGTCCGGTGGCGAGTCTCGGGGCGCCCGATAATATTTCGACACGAACGCTTGTGAACTAACGGTTGGCGGCGGCGATCCTCTCTATGCGCAATAAGCGCGTCTGACCCGCCGGTGCATCCGTGCCGATGTTGTCCTTTGATGAGGGATTGTCGTGACCACTACTACCCAACTTGCCTATCGACACAGGCCAGGTCCGCTGCATGCGATCTTCCTGGCCGGTACCGTTCCGCTCTTTCTGGGCGGGCTGCTGAGCGATATCGCCTATTACCAGAGCTACCAGATCCAGTGGAGCAACTTCGCCGCCTGGCTGATCGCCGGTGCCTTGGTGTTCTGTGGCCTGGCGCTGCTGTGCGCCCTCATCAACCTGGTCCGCGCGGAACATAAGGGCGGTCGTCCAGTCGTGTACTTCCTGCTGTTGCTGGTGACGTGGGTACTGGGGCTGGTCAACGCCTTCGAACATGCCAAGGACGCCTGGGCAGTCATGCCTTCGGGGCTGATCCTGTCGGTGATCGTGACGGCACTGGCGCTGATCGCGGCCTGGGTCGGCTTGACCAATCTGCGTTCCGGAGGTGTTCGATGAACTATTCAGGCGCCTTGACGGCCATCAGCGTGGCCTTGCTACTCGCCGGTTGCGGCAGCGAAGCCGACAGCACCCAGGCCCGCGGGCCCGATCCCAAATTGCCGGAAGCGCAGCGCGGCCTGCTGCCGAGCATGAAGATCGCCGAGCCGGTGGCCTGGGGCGACAGCAAACCGACCGTGCCACAGGGCTATACCATCAGCGCGATTGCCACCGACCTGGCGATTCCGCGCCAGACCCTGGTCCTGCCCAACGGTGACATCCTGGTGGCCGAAGGCCGTGGCGGCAGCGCTGCCAAGCTCAAGCCCAAGGACGTGATCGCCAGCTACATCAAGGCCAAGGGCAATACCCAGGTCAAGGGCGGCAACCGCCTGACTCTGCTGCGCGACGCCGACGGCGATGGCACCTACGAGCTGAAGACCGTGTTCGCGGAAAACCTCAACGCGCCCTACGGCCTGGCCTATGCCGACGGCAAGTTGTACGTCGCCAACCAGGATGCCCTGGTGCGCTTCGACTACACCGACGGCCAGACCAAGGCCAGCGCGGCACCGACCAAGCTGGCCGACCTGCCCTCGGCGATCAACCACCACTGGACCAAGTCGCTGGCCATCAGTGACGACGGCCGCTACCTATACGTGGGCATCGGTTCCAACAGCAACGTGACCGAACGTGGCATGGAGGTCGAAATCGACCGCGCCATGGTCTGGCAGATCGATGCCCAGACCGGCGCGCACAAGCCCTATGCAACGGGTATCCGCAACCCGACGGCGCTGACCATCCAGCCGGGCACCGGCCAGCTGTGGGCCGTGGTCAACGAACGTGACGAGCTGGGTCCGGACTTGGTGCCGGATTACCTGAGCTCGGTCCGTGAAGGGCAGTTCTATGGCTGGCCGTACAGCTATTGGGGCCAGAACGTCGACCCCCGTGCGCAGCCACAGAATCCGGAAAAAGTCGCGGCGGCGGTCAAGCCCGATTACAGCCTTGGCTCGCACGTCGCCGCACTGGGTGTGGACTTCTCGATCCCGGCCATGGGCGAGAAGTTTGCCCAGGGCGCCTTCGTTGGCGAGCACGGTAGCTGGAACCGCGACAACCCCGTGGGCTACAAGGTGATCTTCGTGCCGTTCGCCGGCAACAAACCCGCCGGCGAGCCCATCGATTTCGCCACGGGCTTCCGTGGTGACGATGGCAAGACCCGTGGCCGTCCGGTCGGTGTAACGGTCGATCCGCGCGGCGCGCTGATCATCGCCGACGATCTGGCCAACACCATCTGGCGCGTCACGCCCAGCCGTTGAGGCTGGCTTCGGGGCGCCCTGCCCCGAGGTGTTGTCCACCGGCGCGCGTTCAGCGCGCCGGTTGTTTGTTGCCCCCCTGCTTCCCGATCAGCGACTCATCACCGTCAAGGCATCGACCAGGGCGTGCATGTCGGCGGGCGTCGTGTTGATCCCCGGTGTCACCCGAATGCAGGGCCCGCAGGCCGAGCCGTCACGGGCGACGGTGAAGATATCGAACTGGGCGAGGAGCTGGTCGATCTTGCTCTGCTGGTCCTGCACGTCGCGGAAACGGAACGAGGCGATGCAGCAGGACAGGCGCGGGTCTTCGGGCGTGAGCACTTCGATGCCCGGCAGCCTTCGCGCAGGCGCCAGCCACAGGTCACGCAGGTAACGCAGGCGCGCGCCCTTCACTGGCCAGCCGCCCAACGCCTGGTGTTCGGCAAACACCGTGGGCAGGCTCATCAACGCGGGGACGTTGGGGGTGCCGTAGGGGCTCAGGCAGCGAATGTCGTCGGCTGGATAGCTGGGGTTGCCCATGTCCGGCGAGAAATCGGCCAGGCGTTCGCGGCGAACGTGAATGACCCCCAGGCTGAGCGGCGCGCCGATCCATTTCTGCAGGTTGAAGCCCGCCAGCTCGATGCCCAGGTCGTGCAGATCGACCTCCATCTGACCGAGCGAATGGGCGCCGTCCAGAATCACGTCGATGCCGTGGGTACGGGCCTCGGCGGCAATGGCCTTGACCGGCATGACCAGCCCGGTACGGTGGGTGACGTGGGTCAACGCCATGAGCTTGAGCCGCGGATGGGTGGCGAAGGCCTGGCGGTAGGTCTGGAGCAAAGCCTCGTAGCTGGCGGGGTGCTCGTGGACCAGACGTACCAGCTCGACACCGCGGGCCTGCTGCAGCCAGTCGAAGGCACCCTGCACCGAGCCGTAGTCCAGGTCGCTGATCAACACCTGATCGCCCGGCTGCAGACGCGTGTAGTTGCGTATCAGCGAATACAGGGCTTCGGATGCGCTGCGGGCGAAGGCCAGCTCACCTGCGGGCACGCCCATCAGCTCGGCGAGCTGCTGGCGGATGGCGTCGGCCTCATGCTTGTCGAAGTGCTGGCGCACGTGCACCGAGTTGCTGCGGTTGACATGACGGATCGCGTCTTCATAGGCGCTCACCACGCCTTCGCTCATGCGACCGAAATAGCCGCCGTCGAGGTTGATCGGTCCGTCGTCGCGTGGGTAGCGTGCAGCAACGTCCGTCCAGAAGGTTTCATCCATGGCCAATTCGGCGGGGCTTTGCGTTACGCAGGGCATGACAGCACGCTCTTGAGGGGAAGACACCGAGCATCGCTTCGCCGGACGTGGGATGCAAGGGGCAAGGCCGGTCGTCGCCGACATGAACAGAGCGCCCTTGGTTATTTGACCATTCGTTCAACAATCCCTAGGGTAGCCAGCTTCATTTTTGTCCGAGATGCTCATGACCACCCGTTCCAAGCTTCCGCCGACCGTCTACCTGTTGGGGTTGACGATTTTCTCGCTGGTGACCGCCGAGTTCATGGTGGCCGGGATGATGCCGGCGCTGGCCGCTGCGTTTTCCGTGAGCCTGGCCCAGGTCGGCAACCTGATTGCCCTGTATGCGCTGGGCATGGCCCTGGGCGGACCACCGGTCACGGTGCTGTTGCTGTCGCGCGGCATCAGCAACCAGCGCGCGCTGGTCGGGCTGCTGGCGGTGTACGTGCTGGCCGGCGCGCTGGCCGCCGCGGCGCCGACCTATACGGTGCTGGCCGTGGCACGCATCGTCATGGGCGTGTCCAGCGCCGCCTGCATCGGCCTGTGCATGACCCTGTGCGCCGGGCTGGTCAGCCTGCAGGACCGCGGCCGGGCCATTTCGGTGGTGCTGGCCGGGCTGATGCTTTCGCCCGTGGCCGGCGTGCCGGCGACCGCCTGGGTCGAACATCACTATGGCTGGCGGGCCAGTGCCTGGCTGGTGGTGGCGCTGGCCTCGCTGTGCACGGTGCTGGTCGCCACGCGCCTGCCGCGCGCCGAGGCCGGCGACGAGCCGTCGCTGGGCAGCCAGTGGATCAGCCTGAAGAACCGCAGCCTGTGGGGTGCCTACATCACCAGCGGCCTGATCATCGGCGCGACCTTCGCTGCGTTCAGTTATTGCACGCCGATCCTGATCGAGGAAGTCGGCGTGGCTCCCGCCCAGGTGGCGCCGTTGCTGGCGCTGTACGGCGTGGCCAACGTGCTGGGCAACATGGTGGTGGGCCGGATCGCCGATCGGCATACCTTCGCCGCCCTGGGTTGGGGCTTGGCCTTGCTGGTGCTGGCGCTGGGCGGATTCGCCCTCGCCGGTCAGGTGTTCTGGCTGAACCTGGCCTGCTTCCTCACCGTTGGCCTGACCGGGGTCGCGCTGAACCCGGCCATGGTCGCGCGGGTGATGAAGGCCGCCGAGCCCGGCGCGCTGGTCAACACCCTGCACACCTCGGTGATCACCGCCGGGCTGGCCCTGGGCAGTTGGGCCGGTGGTGCGGTGATCGATGCCGGTCTGGGGCTGCGCGCCCCATTGTGGCTGGGCGCCGGAATGGCGCTGCTGGGCCTGCTCAGTCTGCTGCGGCCCTGGTACAACGCCACCGCGCCCGCCGCCGCAGCACGCTGAGACCAACCTAGCCTACAGCGGCTTGGCCAATACGCCGGAGGGGGCATGGTCGGCCGCCGACGCTGGGTCGGTCTGATCCAGTTCTCGTGACACCGAAAGACGTTCCTCGGCGATGCGCTGAACCAGATTCAGCGCACGCTCGGCACTGCCCAGCAACGCCAGGATGGCGCCGCGTTCGTCCCAGCCCAGTTTCTGCTCGGGCTGCAGGCAGCGCTCGCGCAGGCCCAGCAGGTCCCTGGCGTGGGCGTTCGGCAGGTAGGCGCCCTGTGGCCCCTTGCGCACGGCCGGCTCGACGATATCGAGAATAGCGTCGACGATTTTCCGCGCATTGGCGCAGAACACCTGGCGCTCGATGCGGCGGGCGATCTGCGACAGGGTTCGGGTCAGGCTTGCGCTGAAGTCTTCTTCCTCGATGAGGCTGGCGAGCAGATTGGTTTGCCGCGCCGTGACATCGTTCTTGAACATCTGCGCGGTGTAACCGCGAATTTCCTGGCTCAGGGTGTCCAGCGCATGCTCATGTTCCGCGGCGTTCTTCAGCGCCTGGGATTGGCCGCGCGCTGCGTCCAGCAGCAGGCCCATGGCCTGGCTGTAGCGGGTCAGTTCCTGGCTGACGGCGGCCACGCCGGTGTTGACGTTGGCCAGCGCGGCACGGTCGAGATGACGCGGTACGGCATAGTCCTCCGCGTCGCTGCGGCTGGCGCCGATGCGCGAGAGCACGCGCTCGAACACGCCGATGAAGGGAAACATCAACGCCGTGTTGAAGATGTTGAAGCCGATGGAGTAAAGCCCCACCGCCACGGGCACCATCGGGAAGCTTTCCTTGCCATCGACCGTACTGGTACGGGTCACGTCCATGCCGAACAGGCCCATGGTCCCTTGCAGGATGTCCATGGACACAAAGAACAGCGGAAACATCACGGCAACGCCGATGAAGTTGAAGGCGATATGGGCATAGGCCGCGCGCTTGGCGTTCTTCGACAGGTTGAGCGAGGCCAGCCATGAGGTGACGGTGGTGCCCAGGTCGGCGCCCAGGGAGAACGCCACCGCCGTCTGCCAATCCAGAATGCCGGCTGCCCCCAGGCCCATGACGATGCCGATGGTGGCCGACGAGGAATGGATCATGGCAGTGATGCCGGCGGCGGTCAGCACGCAGATCGCCAGGCCGGTGTAGCTGTCGGCGCGCAATCCGGAGATGACCGACATCACTTCCGGCAGGTCGCGCAGGGGCTTGAGCCCGCCGGTCAACAGGTTCAGGCCGTAGAAGATCAACGAGAAACCGATGATGGCAATGGCGAGATGACGGGTCTTTTCGTTCTTGCTGAAGACATAGACCAGGGCGAACAGCCCGGCGAAGATCAGTCCCAGTGGCCCCAGCGGCATGGCGATCAAGCCGTTGCCCAGGGTGGTGCCGATGTTGGCACCCATGATCACGCTGATGGCCGGCCGCAGCCCGACCACGCCGGCGTTGACCAGCCCGACCGTCATGACGGTCATGGCCGTGCTGGATTGCAGCACGCCGGTGATCACGGTTCCGGCGGCCAGGCCCTTGGCGGGCGTGCCGGCCAGCTTGGCCAGCCAGGCGCGCATGCGGTTGGCCGCCAGGTTGTTGATGCCGTCGGACATGAATTCCAGCCCGAGCATGAAAATGCCCAGGCCACCGATGACAGGGACCAGCAGGTCTTTGAAGATATCGATTTCCATGGCGGCTCTTTGCGGTAGGGAGGATGGCCGGCGCGCCCGGGGTGTGATCCTCGAAGCTAGACATGAAATGTGACATATGGGTGACGCGCGGCCGCCATTCCCCCTTGCTGCGACCATCGGTGTAGTGGCCGAGTGCGGGGACGCCGCAAGGAAACCGATCCACCGTATGCACCGTGACGCGGCTCGCGCCGCTGCTACAACGGATCGCGTTCCCCGTGACGAGGAGGGGATGAGGCACTGCATTCGCAGTGACGCGGTTGCAGGACATTTTTACCAGGGTGGACGACGCGCGTAGGAAATTTCTGACACAATAGTGCAAACGATTCGCATTATCTTGTCTAGCCAGGAAGCTTTGCATGTCTCGCATATCCCGTTCGCCGCTCCCCTACCCTCCGCAAAACCTGCTGGCCCTGGCCATCTGCATGGCAACGATTACGCCGGCCCTGGCCGACGACAGCACCGCAAGCCAGCAGCAGGCGGCGCCTGGAGTCATCGAACTGGGTGCCAGCGAGATCACCTCGAACGCATTCCAGCTGGGCAGCTACACCGAGGGTTCCCAGTCCTACACCACCGGCAGCATGGCGACGGCTACCAAACTGCCGCTGAGCCTGCGTGAAACGCCCCAGGCGGTGACCGTGATCACCCGTCAGCGCATGGACGACCAGGCCATGACCAGCATCAACGATGCGGTGCGTGCCACCCCTGGCCTGTTCCTCAGCTATGCCAACGGTCCCGGTCGCCAGGCCTATACGGCACGCGGTTTCGACATCGACAACCTGATGTACGACGGCATCCCCAGCGGCTACTCGGGCGTCACCATCGGCGCCCAGCCCAACCTGGCGATGTTCGATCGGGTCGAGGTCGTGCGTGGTGCGACGGGCCTGGTCACCGGTGCCGGCAACCCCTCGGCGGCCATCAACTTGGTGCGCAAACGCCCGCTCGCCGAGCAGAAGGTCACCCTGACCGGCGCCGCTGGCAGCCACGACGACTACCGTGGCGAAATCGACGCTTCCAGTCCGCTCAATCAGGCGGGCACGCTGCGCGGTCGCGTGGTGGCATCCTACCGCGACGCCAACAGCTTCATCGATGATGTGGAAGAGGATCACGGCCTGTTCTACGCGGTGACTGAAGCGGACCTGAGGGAAGACACCTTGTTGACCGTGGGTTTCTCTCACCAGAAGGACAAGACCAACTATTTCTGGGGTTCGTCGATGATCGGCCAGAACGGCCATCATCTGGACCTGCCCCGCTCGTACAATCCGGGCACCAAATGGGAGAACAAGGACCAGGAAATCAACACCGTGTTCGCTGAAGTGCGCCAGCGCCTGGCCAACGACTGGAAGCTGCAGGTCAACGCCAACTATGCCGAGCAGAACGGCTTGTTCTCGGGCTCTTATCAATCGCGCTGGTTCGAAAATACCCTGGCACGTACCGTGTACCAGTCGGCACACGATGAAAATCAGGCTGGCCTTGATGCCTTCGTCAGCGGGCCGTTCCAGGCGTTCGGACGCACTCACGAACTGGTGGTCGGCGCCAGCAGGCGCATCTACGACATGACCACGCACAACTACGATCCCTACGACACCAACTGGCCGATCAACGCCGGCAAGCCGAACTTCACCCATACCGACAACGACCGCGAAGTCACCACCCAGGATGGCCTGTACATGACCACACGCCTGAGCCTGGCCGACCCGCTGAAGCTGATTCTCGGTGGCCGCCTGGACTGGTACGACTATGACAACCGCGATGGCGAAGGCGACTACAAGGTCACCCGCAATGTCACCCGCTACGCCGGGCTGATCTTTGATCTGGACGACCACCATTCGCTGTATGCCAGCTACAGCGACATCTTTACCCCGCAAAGCGCCCAGGACACCAGCGGCACGCCGGTGCGGCCGATTCAGGGCAAGAACTACGAGATCGGCATCAAGGGCGAGTATTTCGATGGCGCTCTGAATGCCAGCCTGGCGCTGTTCCGGGTCGATCAGGAAAACCGCGCGGTGCAGATCTTCGTCGAGAACTGCCCGCAGCTCAGTTGCTACGAAGCGTCGGGCGAAGTGCGCAGCCAGGGCATCGACTTCGAGCTGCAGGGGGCGCTGACCGAGAACTGGCAGGTGGGCGGTGGCTACACCTACGCGCGGGTGCACACGCTCAAGGACAGCGCCAACCCACAGAACGAAAACCAGCGCTACGACACCGACATTCCCGAGCACCTGTTCAAGGTCACCACCACCTACCGCTTCCAGGGCCCGCTGGAGAAACTGCGCGTGGGCGGTACCCTGTCCTGGCAGAGCCGCCTGTACAACGACGTCGACCTGGCCGATGGCGGCAGCTACCGCCTGGAACAGGGCAGCTATGCCGTCACCGACCTGATGGCCGGCTATCAGGTGAGCCGCAACCTGGACCTGCAGGTCAACGCCAACAACGTGTTCGACCGCAAGTACTACAACGCCATCGCCACCTCGACCAGCTATGGCGGCGACAGCTACGGCAACCCGCGCAACCTGATGCTGACGGCCAAGTACACCTTCTGATCGGCAGCCGCGAGCGGGTCGATGGGCCGTACTGGTATCATCGACCCACTTCTCCCCTGGGCCACGCCATGAATCGTCGCAAGAAGATCAAACAGCTGTTGCAAGCACATGCCAAGAAGGCCAGCGCCAAGTTGGCGCCGCAGAGCAAGGACCGTTACATCAGCAAGGCGGACCGGGCGAAGCTGGCGCTTGAGGCCGAAAGCGCAAGTCCCGCTGTCGATCAGGCCTGAAGCGGATCGGGCCTGCGCTTCAGAGGAAATGCAGCGGCAAAATCTGGTCGCGCGTCAGCGGCGCCAGGTCGAGCTTGGCCACCGTTGTGGCATCGACCCACAGCGCTTCTTCGATTTCCGCAGCGGGGCTGACCTGGGCCTTGATGCGTACTTGAAAAAGCTCGCAATGCACTTCATGGCCGGGCTCGTTGGCGGCCACGGCTGTGTAGGTACCCAGAAATCTGGCTTCGGCGGGATCCACCGCGATGCCCAACTCCTCCTCCAACTCACGAACCAATGCCTGGGCAGGCTGCTCGCCGGATTCGATCTTGCCGCCTGGCTGCATGAAGGCGCGCGTGTTGCGCTTGCGCACCAGCAACGTTTGCCCTTGCTCGTTGAGCAGCAGTGCGGCAGCGATATGGATAGTGGCGGCCATGGCGTCTCTCCTAAAAAAAGGTGGGCACCATGGCACGCCGTGCAAGAGCTGGCAATTGCCGCTGGAGAACGTTTGAGGGTAGTTCTCGGTCCTATCGGTACGATCTTCTGGCAGGGCGGTGGACCATGGCGTTGATACCCGATCTATCCGGCAGTGCGTCTGCGCTGATCTGTGGCGCCAGCCAAGGCATCGGCCTGGCGTTGTGCGAGCAGTTGTTGCAGCGTGAAGATGTCGCCCAGGTGTTTGCGGTTTCCCGGCAGGCCACGACCAGCGCCGAGCTGGCGGCGTTGGCTGAGCGCCATGGGCCTCGTCTGGTCAACCTCGATTGCGATGCCCGAGATGAACAGGCCCTGCAGCGGCTGGCCGATGCGGTGGCGGCCGATTGCGCTCATCTGCATCTGGTGATCAGCACGCTGGGCATTCTGCATCAGGACGGCGCGCGGCCGGAAAAAGGGCTGGCCCAGCTGGATCTGAGCAGCCTGCAGGCCAGCTTCGCCACCAATGCCTTTGCCCCGGTCCTGCTGCTCAAGCATCTGCTGCCCCTGCTGCGCAAACAGCCCGCCACCTTCGCCGCGCTGTCGGCCAGAGTCGGTTCGATCGGCGACAACCGCCTGGGTGGCTGGTACAGCTATCGCGCCAGCAAGGCGGCGCTCAACCAGCTGTTGCGCACGGCCAGCATCGAGCTCAAGCGTTTGAACCCCGCGGCCACGGTATTGGCTTTGCACCCTGGCACCACCGACACCCGGCTCTCGCAGCCCTTCCAGGCCAACGTCCCGGCGGGCAAATTGTTCGACCCCAATTTCGCCGCCCGTTGCCTGCTCGAATTGATCGGCCAGCACGGACCGGCGCAATCCGGCAGCTTCTGGGCCTGGGATGGCCAGCCCATACCGTGGTGAATCTGACGCATTTCCCTGTAACAGCGGCGCGAGCCGCGTCCGGGACCGCCGCAGGGCAACTGACACACCGCGTGCGCAGTGACGCGGCTTGCACCGCTGCTACAGCGGATTGAGGGATTCGATCCATTGGATGTGTTGGGCGAGCTCGAGGCGTTTGCCGTCGAGTCCGCTTTGGCGAGCGTAGGCCAGGCGTTCGAGGGTGCGGCGCTTGAGGTGCAGCAGGCGTTGCCATTTGGCCAGGAACGCCGGAGTACGCTGGCGCAGCTGCAAGGGTCCGAAAAACAGCTCCTGGGGGCTGTAGGTCACCGGTTCGCCGTGATCGGCCACGATGATCTCGTAGTCGAAGCGGTTTTCCCGCAGCACTTCTTCATGCCGGATGCGATAACCATTGTCCATCAGCCACTGGCGCAGATCGCATTCGCCGCCATTGGGCTGCAGGATCAATCGCTCGCCACGGGTCAAATGCGCCCTGCCCGCCTGCAGAATGTCGCGGATGGTTTCCCCGCCCATGCCGCACAGGCTCACCGCCGTGATCCGATCGCACGCTTGAATCGCCGCCAGCCCGTCGGCCTGACGCACGCTGATGCAGTGCTCCACCCCGCTCTCGCGGACGCTGCGCCGGGCCGCCAGAAACGGCGTCTGGGCGACCTCACCGGCAACGGCCTGGGGGATGACACCACGCAGCACCAGCGCCACGGGCAGGTAGGCATGATCCGAACCGATGTCAGCCAGGTGCGCGCCGACGGGGACCTGGGCGGCCACGCGCTCCAGACGATGGGACAAGCTGAGCGGATTCACGAGCGATCGGTTCTCTTGATTGGGCGCGCATTCTGGCGAGCGCGCCCGTGTATTTCAACTCAACCCGGCAGGGTCCGCCGCAACCTGTGCCGCCAGCAGCCGGACGATCCACTCACGGCTGTGGACCAGAGCCCTGTCGGCCATGGGCGTGGGGAAGTGGATGAAACCGTGGGGCGATACCGGCAGCAGGCGCAGGTCCACCGGAGCCACCTTGCCCCAGCGTTCGGCCATCAACAGGGTGTCGTCGCGCAGCGGATCCAGCTCCCCGACGAACATCAGCGCGGGCGGCAGGCCGTCCAGGTCACCGTACAGGGGGGATACCACCGGCTGCTGTCTTTGCTGATCGTCCAGGTCCGGGGTCAGCAGACGCAACGCCTCGACCATGCCCGGACCGTCCAGCACCAGCGTGTCGGGCCCGGCGTTGCGCACGCTGGGGGTGCCGGTCAGGTCGAAGACACCGTAATACAACAGCGCCCCGCACACGCGCTGCAGCAACGCGGGCCATTGTTTGAGCTGCAACAGAGTGGCGGCGGCCAGATGCCCACCGGCGGACTCGCCGACGACGATCACCGGCAGGTCGGCAAACTCGGGAAAGCCATCGCCCAACACGCAGCGCGCGGCCACCAGGCAGTCGTCGAGCAGGCCTTGCAGGGGCGTCGAGACAGCCAGGCGATAGTCGACCGAAACGACAGCAACATCACAGGCCTGCACCAGGGCGATGTTGAGGTCATCGTTCATCTGGGCATTGCCGATGACCCAGCCGCCGCCGTGGAAATCCAGCACCAGACCCTTGGGCGGCCGGGATGGCCGCAGGATGCGCACCTTCACCGGGCGGGCGTCGGGCAGGCGCAGCAGGCGCTCTTCGATTGCCACGCCATGGCGCACGGGCTTGAGCGAGCTGGCCAACTGCCCTGCACGGAGCAGGGTCTGAATCAGCATCGGGGTGACGCGATTGCGGATACGGAACCGCGGCAGGCGGCTCAGGGTCATGTTGAAGCGCTCTGCCTGCGCGATCTGTGCTGAATCGAACGACCAGCTTTGCTTGGTCTCCACCAGGGGTGTCCTCATACATGAGTAGATGTCAGATAGGAGGGTCTGCGCGTGGTGCGGTTCCCGCATGAGCAGATAACGCGATTAGCGACTATGCTGGCTCTCTTGGTGCCCGTCACCGAATACCGTCGGATCGTTGCAATGGATCATCTGAACCGCTTGCGCGGGTCGCTGTTCAAGTCGGTCTGCGGCGTGCTGCTGTGCAGCGCCATCCACACGACCGCCTGGGCCGCGACGCCGCGCACCTTCGATCTGTACACGGCCGAGGCGCCGCCGCTGAGCATGGCCGGCGCACCAGGCCTGCAGGGCATCGTCGGTGATGCCGCGCACCAGGCGATGGTGCTGGCAGGCTATCGCGTGGATATCCATGTACTGCCTTGGCTCAGGGCACAACGGACGGTGCAGCAGGGGCAGGACATGCTGATCGTGCCGCTGTCGCGTACCCCCGACCGGGAGGCCAGCTATACGTGGATTGCGCCGATCATGAGCATGGACCGAGCCTTTTTCAGTCTCGACAAGCGGGTCGACAGCTTCGAACAGGCGCGTCGCACCTATCACCGGATCGCGGTGGGCCTGGGCAGTGCGCAGGAACGCAAGTTGCAGGACGAGGGGTTCGACGCTTCGCAGATCTATCCGTTGCGCATCGGGGAAAATCCGGCGCAGATGCTGCTGCTGGGACGTGTCGATGCCTGGTTCAATGGGGTGCCGGAGTCGCAGTACATCTGGCGTCAGGTGTCCGAGCGGCCGTTGCTGATGAGCCCGGCGTTGATGACCACGGACTTGTATCTGGCCTGTTCGAAGAGCTGTTCGCCGCAGATGGTGCGCAGTCTGCGCGACGCGGTGCAGACCCTGCATCGCGACGGTTCGATAAAGCGGTTGGTGGAGCGATACCTGAGCGCTCCGCTTTGAGCACGGTGGTGCTGCCGGGACGCGGCTTGCGCCGCTGCTACAGGGGCCGTGCATGCCGCGTCGGCGGTGCAGGCAGGGGGCAAATACGGCTTGCACCACCCGTGTAGCAGCGGTGCAAGCCGCGTCGGCGGTACACGCGGTCGGTCAGGGTGAACGCGGCGTTCCCGGACGCGGCTTGCGCCGCTGCTACAGGGACCGTGCATGCCGCGTCGGCGGTGCAGGCAGCGGATCTGGGCAAATCCGGCTTGCGCCACCCGTGTAGCAGCGGTGCAAGCCGCGTCGGCGGTACACGCGGTCGGTCAGGGTGAACGCGGCGTTCCCGGACGCGGCTTGCGCCGCTGCTACAGGGACCGTGCATGCCGCGTTGGCGGTGCAGACAGGGGGCAGCTCCGGCTTGCACCACCCGTGTAGCAGCGGTGCAAGCCGCGTCGGCGGTGTACGTGGTGGATCAGGATGAACGTGGCGTTCCCGGACACGGCTTGCGCCGCTGCTACAGAGACCGTGCATGCCGCGTTGGCGGTGCAGACAGGGGGCAAATCCGGCTTGCGCCACCCGTGTAGCAGCGGTGCAAGCCGCGTCGGCGGTACACGCGGTCGGTCAGGGTGAACGCGGCGTTCCCGGACGCGGCTTGCGCCGCTGCTACAGGGGCCGTGCATGCCGCGTCGGCGGTGCAGGCAGGGGGCAGATCCGGCTTGCACCACCCGTGTAGCAGCGGTGCAAGCCGCGTCGGCGGTGTACGCGGTGGGTCAGGACTGGGCGCGGGCGCTGTGGAGTTTCTTGTAGCTGTCGATCAGGCGCAGATGACGATCCAGGCCTTCGAGCTTCATGCTCGTGGGCGTCAGGCCATGGAAGCGCACGCTGCCGTCCACCGAGCCCAGCGCTGCATCCATCCGCGCATCGCCGAACATGCGGCGGAAATTGACCTCGTAATCGGCCATGTCCAGATCGCTGTCCAGTTCAACCTCGAGCACCACGTTCAAGGCCTGGAAAAACAGCACACGGTCCAGGGTATTGGCGTTGTACTGCAGGAACATCTCGACCAGCTCCTTGGCGTCGTCGAAGCGCTCCAGCACCAGTTGGATCAGCACCTTCAACTCCAGAATGGTCAACTGCCCCCACACCGTGTTCTCGTCGAACTCGATGCCGATCAAGGTGCGGATATCGGTGTAGTCGTCCAGCTCCGATTCCTCCAGGCGTTGCAACAGATCGCCCAGTGCATCGTCATCCAGACGATGCAGATTGAGAATGTCTTCGCGGAAAAACAGCGCCTTGTTGGTGTTGTCCCAGATCAAGTCTTCGATCGGATAGATCTCCGAGTACCCCGGCACCAGAATCCGGCACGCCTTGGCGCCCAGGTGCTCGTAGACCGCCATGTACACCTGCTTGCCCATCCCGTCGAGGATGGCGAACAGCGTCGCCGCTTCCTCGGCATTGGCGTTGTCGCCCTGAGCGGTGAAGTCCCAATCGGCAAAGGCGAAGTCGGCCTTGGCACTGAAGAAACGCCACGACACCACGCCGCTGGAATCGATGAAGTGCTCGACGAAGTTGTTCGGCTCCATCAGGGCATGGCTTTCGAAGGTCGGTTGCGGCAAGTCGTTGAGCCCCTCGAAACTGCGGCCCTGGAGCAGCTCGGTGAGGCTGCGCTCCAGCGCCACTTCCAGGCTTGGATGGGCGCCGAACGACGCGAACACGCCGCCGGTTCGCGGGTTCATCAAGGTCACGCACATCACCGGGAAGCGCCCGCCCAGGGAGGCGTCCTTGACCAGCACCGGAAAGCCCTGCTCTTCCAGCCCCTGGATGCCTGCCACGATGCCGGGATAGCGCGCCAGCACCTCGGCCGGAACGTCGGGCAGCGCCAGTTCGCCTTCGAGAATTTCGCGCTTGACCGCCCGTTCGAAAATCTCCGACAGGCACTGCACCTGAGCCTCGGCCAGGGTATTGCCGGCACTCATGCCGTTGCTCAGGTACAGGTTCTCGATCAGGTTGGACGGGAAATACACCGTCTCGCCATCCGACTGACGCACGAAGGGCAGCGAGCAGATGCCGCGCTCGATGTTGCCCGAGTTGGTGTCGTACAGATGGGAGCCACGCAGCTCACCGTCGGGGTTGTAGATGGCCAGGCAGTGGGCATCGAGGATCTCGCTGGGCAAGGCATCCTTGCGGCCCGGCTGGAACCAGCGCTCGTCGGGGTAATGGACGAAGTCGGCCTGGGCGATGTCCTCGCCCCAGAACTGGTCGTTGTAGAAGAAGTTGCAGTTCAGGCGCTCGATGAATTCACCCAGGGCCGAAGCCAGCGCGCTTTCCTTGGTCGCCCCCTTGCCGTTGGTGAAGCACATCGGCGAGTAGGCATCGCGGATGTGCAGGGACCAGACGTTGGGCACGATGTTGCGCCACGAGGCGATCTCGATCTTCATGCCCAGCCCGGCGAGGATGCCGGACATGTTGGCGATGGTCTGCTCCAGCGGCAGGTCCTTGCCCAGCACATAGGTGCTGGCGCCCGCCTGCTGGGTCGGCATCAACAGGGCCTGGGCATCGGCGTCAAGGTTGTCGACTTCTTCGATGATGAAGTCCGGCCCGGTCTGCACCACCTTCTTCACGGTGCAGCGATCGATGGAGCGCAGGATGCCCTGGCGGTCCTTGGCTGACATGTCCGCGGGCAGCTCGACCTGGATCTTGAAGATCTGGTTGTAGCGGTTTTCCGGGTCGACGATGTTGTTCTGCGACAGGCGAATGTTGTCGGTGGGAATGTTGCGCGTGTTGCAGTACAGCTTGACGAAGTACGCCGCGCACAACGCCGACGACGCCAGGAAATAGTCGAAAGGCCCCGGCGCCGAGCCGTCGCCCTTGTAGCGAATGGGTTGGTCGGCCACCACCGTGAAATCGTCGAACTTGGCTTCAAGTCGAAGGTTGTCGAGAAAATTGACCTTGATTTCCATGGGGGAGCACCTGATGCAAGCAAAAACGAATGGCGCGCATTATCCGGTTTTTTCACCTGTGCGTCTCGGGCGATCACCGGCAGCGGTGGACGGGCTGGCGACCGGACCGCTGCGGCGATACTAAATCGCCGCCACCAGTGAATTTTTTGGTGTCAATTTGTATCTCATGGGGACAAGCCGCTTTGACACAAAGAGAAACATCGATGAAATCTCGTAGAAAAAAAGTCAACCCGATCGGGTTGAACGACATCACCATCGTCGACGACGTCAAGATGCGCAAGGCGATCACCGCCGCCGCGCTTGGCAACGCCATGGAATGGTTCGACTTCGGCGTCTACGGCTTCGTGGCCTACGCGCTGGGCAAGGTGTTCTTCCCGGGTGCCGATCCCAGCGTGCAGATGATCGCGGCCCTGGCTACCTTCTCCGTGCCTTTCCTGATTCGCCCCCTGGGTGGCCTGTTCTTCGGCGCACTGGGCGACAAATACGGCCGGCAGAAAGTTCTCGCCGCCACCATCGTGATCATGTCGCTGAGTACCTTCGCGATCGGCTTGATTCCGTCCTACGACTCCATCGGAATCTGGGCACCGATCCTCTTGCTGCTGGCGAAGATGGCCCAGGGCTTCTCGGTGGGCGGCGAGTACACCGGCGCATCGATCTTCGTCGCCGAGTACGCCCCGGACCGCAAGCGCGGCTTCCTCGGCAGCTGGCTGGACTTCGGTTCGATAGCCGGTTTCGTGCTCGGCGCCGGTGTAGTGGTCGGGATTTCTGCTGTGATCGGCGAAGAGAAGTTCCTCGACTGGGGCTGGCGCGTGCCGTTCTTCCTGGCCTTGCCGCTGGGCATGATCGGCCTGTACCTGCGTCACGCGCTGGAAGAAACCCCGGCGTTCCAGCAACACGTCGAAAAACTCGAACAAGGTGACCGCGAAGGCCTGGCCGGTGGCCCCAAGGTCTCGTTCAAAGAGGTAGCGACCAAGCACTGGCGCAGCCTGCTGACCTGCATCGGCATCGTGGCGGTGACCAACGTCACCTACTACATGCTACTCACCTACATGCCCAGCTACCTGTCGCACAACCTGCACTACAGCGAAAGCCATGGTGTGCTGATCATCATCGCGATCATGGTCGGCATGCTGTTCGCGCAGCCGGCGATCGGTTATGCCAGCGACAAGTTCGGCCGCAAGCCCTTCATTCTGTTCGGCAGTATCGGCCTCTTCTTCCTGGCCATTCCGGCCTTCATGCTGATCAACAGCGGCAAGATCGGCCTGATCTTCGCCGGCCTGCTGATGCTGGCCGTGGTCCTGAACTTCTTCATCGGCGTCATGGCCTCGACGCTGCCGGCGATGTTCCCCACGCACATTCGCTACAGCGCCCTGGCCAGCGCCTTCAACGTTTCGGTACTGATCGCCGGCCTGACGCCGACAGCGGTCGCCTGGCTGGTGGAAAGCACCGACGACCTGTACATGCCCGCGTACTACCTGATGGTGTTCGCCGTGATCGGATTCGTCACCGCCATCACCATGAAGGAAACCGCCAACCGCCCGCTGCGCGGTGCGGCACCGGCGGCGTCGGACATCGAGGAAGCCCGTGAGCTGCTGGTCGAACACCACGACAACATCGAGCAGAAAATCGAAGACATCGACACACAGATCGCCGAGCTGGAAGCCAAGCGCAAGTCCCTGGTGGAACAGCATCCGCGCATCAACTAAGCCTCGACCTGGCTTGGCTGCGAACCGCGACTGCGGTTCTCAGCCTCTGGCCAGGCGCTCGAGCAGGTAGTCGACCACGGCGGCCTGGTCGCCGGCGAATTCGATCCGCGACGCCTTGCTTTCACGCTGATAGGCGTACATCGGATCGTAGTACTCGTGCAGCAACCCCTCGATCCACCCGCGATGCAGATCGACCTGACCACTGCGCTGCTGTTCGTCCAGCGCGGCCTGCATCAGGCCCTGCAGACGCTGATGCCGCTCGCCGCCCAGGCGCTTGTAGATCCGATCCAGGCTTTGCAACAGACGCTCGGCAAACAGCTCATGACCCTCCTCGCCGTGCAGGCTGACGAACTCCGCGCACAGGTCCACCACGTAGTCACGCAGAATGCGCTCGACACGGTTGTCGAAGCTGTCTTCCAGCCACACCAAAGGATAACCCTGCATACCCTGATGCAAGGACAATGGCACGTTGCAGCTGCCGACCAGACGGCTTTCGTCTTCGAGCACGAACTGCTCGATGCCGGCGGCGCGCTTTTTCAGCACGTCGATGGCCAGGCGGTTCTCGAAATCAATCTGCGCCGGCTGCCCGGTCGCGCGCTTGCCGAAGCTGGAGCCGCGGTGGTTGGCATGCCCTTCCAGGTCCAGGGCATTGCTCAACTGCGCCAGTACGTCGGTCTTGCCGGTGCCGGTCATGCCGCCCAGCACCACGAACCGGCATTGCTCCACCGCCTGTTCGAGGGTGTCGAGCAGGAAGCTGCGCATGGCCTTGTAGCCGCCCAGCACTCGCGGGTAGTCGATCCCGGCTTCTTGCAGCCAGCGTTGCACGGTCTGCGATCGCAGGCCGCCGCGGAAGCAGTACAGGTAGCCGTGCGGATTGGCCTTGGCGAATGCCGCCCAGGCCGCGATCCGGCGTTCCTTGATGTCGCCCGACACCAGGCGGTGGCCCAGGGCGATGGCCGCCTCCTGGCCGTGCTGCTTGTAGCAGGTACCGACCTTCTGCCGTTCCAGGTCGTCCATCAGCGGCAGGTTGTGCACACCGGGGAAGGCGCCCTTGTCGAACTCCACCGGCGCGCGGGCATCCATCATCGGCACATCGCCCAGGAACAACGCGCGGTAGTCGCTGCTGTTGTCACGCATCAGATCACCTCGACCGCATGGGGCAGACGTTCGATCAATCTGCCGATGGGTGCCAGTTGCAGGCCCAGTTCCGCGGCCAGGGCGACGAACTCGGCCTCGCCGGCGGCGCTGACCGCGACCAGCAGGCCGCCGCTGGTCTGCGGGTCGCAGAGCAGGTCACGCTGCTCATCGGTCAGGGCAGCGATGCGATCGCCGTAGCTTTCAAAATTGCGTTGGGTGCCGCCGGGCACGCAGCCCTCGCGCAGGTAGTGATCGATGCCAGGCAGGCGCGGCACGGCGGCGTAGTCCAGGCGTGCGGTGAGCTGCGCGCCATCGGCCATCTCGACCAGGTGCCCGAGCAGGCCGAAACCGGTGACGTCGGTCATGGCGCTGACCCCGGCCAGTTTGCCGAAGCGACTGCCGGGCTTGTTCAGGGTGCACATCCAGTCGCGGGCCACGCCGACGTCTTCGTCGCGCAGCCTGGATTTCTTCTCGGCGGTGGTGAGGATGCCGATGCCCAGCGGCTTGGTCAGGTACAGGCGGTCGCCGACCTGGGCGGTGTCGTTGCGCTTCATGTGGCGCTTGTCGACCAGGCCGGTCACCGCAAGGCCGAAGATGGGTTCGGGGGCGTCGATCGAATGCCCGCCGGCCAGCGGAATGCCGGCGGCGTCGCACACCGCGCGGCCGCCGCGGATCACTTCGCGAGCCACTTCCGGCGGCAGCAGGTTGACCGGCCAGCCGAGAATGGCGATGGCCATCAACGGATCGCCGCCCATGGCGTAGATGTCGCTGATCGCGTTGGTGGCCGCGATGCGCCCGAAATCGAACGGGTCATCGACGATGGGCATGAAGAAATCGGTGGTGGACACCACTCCTCGTTCCTCGTCGATCGCGTACACCGCAGCATCGTCGCGCGAGGCATTGCCGACCCACAGTCTGGGGTCCAGGTTCTGCGCGCCGCTGCCGGCCAGGATCACTTCCAGGACCTTGGGCGAGATCTTGCAGCCGCAACCGGCACCATGGCTGTATTGGGTCAAACGGATGGGCGAATTCATGGCAGCCTTCTCGAGGTCCGGGAAACAGGCTGCGAAGTCTATCAAAGCTGGCCTTTCCTGCAGTGACTCTTATAATCGCGCCTTTTCTATCCTCGCGTACCGGGCCTGGCCCGCGCGCCTTGCGCCACCTTTCGGAGACCCACCATGTTCAAGCGCTCCCTGTCACTGGTTGCCGGCCTTGCCCTGTGCGCCAGCGCGGTCACCAGCTTCGCCGCCGACGTTCTGCGGGTGTCCGCCATCCCCGACGAGGCGCCCACCGAACTGCTGCGCAAGTTCAAGCCGCTGGGTGCGTACCTCGAGCAGCAGACCGGCATGAAGGTCGAGTTCGTGCCGGTGGCCGACTACCCGGCGGTGGTCGAGGCGCTGGCCACCGATCGTCTGGACATGGCCTGGCTGGGTGGCTTCACCTTCGTCCAGGTCAACCAGAAAACCGGCAACGCCATTCCCCTGGTGCAGCGTGAGCAGGATGCCCAGTTCACCAGCAAATTCATCACCAGCGATCCGAACGTCAAGTCGCTGGCCGACCTCGAGGGCAAGAGCTTCGCCTTCGGCTCGATCTCGTCGACGTCCGGCAGCCTGATGCCGCGCTATTTCATGCTGCAGGACAACATCAAGCCGGAAACCTATTTCAGCCGAGTCGCCTACTCCGGTGCCCATGACGCCACCGCGGCGTGGGTGCAGGCAGGCAAGGTCGATGCCGGCGTGCTCAATGCCAGCGTCTGGCAGAAGCTGGTCGACAGCGGCAAGGTCGACACCAACAAGGTCAAGGTGTTTGCCACCACGCCGACCTACTTCGATTACAACTGGACCGTGCGCGGCACCCTCAACCCGGCGCTGGCGGAAAAGCTCAAGCAGGCGTTCCTCGCCCTCGATCCGGCCAAGCCCGCAGACAAGGCGATCCTCGACCTGCAGGCAGCCAGCCGCTTCATCCCCACCAAGCCTGAGAACTACAAGGGCATCGAGGACGCCGCCCGCGCTGCCGATCTGTTGAAATGACCCTGCGCCTGACGGCCGTCGACCTGCGCCACCGCAACGGGGTACAGGCCCTGCGCGACGTGCATCTGAACATCGCCGCCGGGGAGCGCGTGGCGATCATCGGCCCGTCGGGCGCCGGCAAGTCCAGCTTGCTGAATGTGCTGGCGACCGCCCTGCAGCCCAGCGCTGGCGAGCTGGCGGTGCTGGGCGTGCAGCCCTGGCAGCTGAGCAGTCGCGCGCGACAGCGCCTGCGGGCGCGCATCGGTCTGATCCATCAGGCGCCGCCGCTGCCGCCCCGGCAACGGGTGGTCACGGCGGTGCTGGCTGGCAAGCTGGGGCAATGGGGTCTGGGCAAGAGCCTGCTCAACCTCCTGCATCCGGTGGACATTGCCGGCGCCCGTGCGCTGCTGGCGCGGCTGGACCTGGACGACAAGCTGTTCGCCCAATGCCAGCAGCTGTCGGGCGGGCAATTGCAGCGCGTTGGCATCGCTCGCGCCCTGTACCAACAGCCAGCGCTGTTGCTGGCCGACGAGCCGGTCTCGGCGATGGACCCCAGGCTGGCCCGGCATACCCTGGACCTGCTCTGCCAGCACGCCAGCGAACAGCGCGTCACCCTGGTGGCCAGCCTGCACACGGTGGAGCTGGCATTGGCCTGCTTCCCGCGGATCATCGGCGTGCGCGACGGCCGGATCGCCTTCGACCTGAGCGCTGCCGAAGTCACCCCACAGCGCCTGGATGACCTGTATGCCAACGCGCAGCTGAGCCCTGCCCCCACGACAGCGGACACCGCGACGCCCTGGCTGCCGCGATGCTGATTCGGCACCACCGCGATCCGGCCGCTCTGCCGCGGCTGCTGCTGGCCGCCCTGGCCGTACTGTTGCTGTGGCCCGGCATCCGTCTGGCCGAGCTGAACCCAGGCGTGCTGTTCGATCCGGCCGTCAGCCGATCCACCGGTGCCTTCCTGGCCGGTTTCTGGCCGCCGGCCCATGACCGGGACTTTCTGGCGCTGCTGTGGGACGCAACCTTGCAGACCTTGGCCATCGCCACGGCGGGCATGTTTCTGGCGCTGGTGCTTGCGGTGCCCGCCAGCCTGCTGGCCAGCCGCGCCTTGTCGCTGTCCGCGGCCAGCATCGGCGCTCGCCCTGGCTGGGCGGGCACCTGCGTGCGCTGGCCGGTGCGTGGCGTGCTGATCTTTCTGCGCAGCGTGCCGGAGATCGTCTGGGCTCTGCTGTTCGTCCGCGCCGTGGGCCTGGGCCCGACCGCCGGTGTGCTGGCGATTGCCATCACTTACGCGGGTATGCTCGGCAAGGTGTATGCCGAGATCTACGAGTCGGTCGATCAACGTCCGGCCCAGGCCCTGATGCGTGCCGGCGCCGGGCGCCTGGCCGCGTTCGCCTATGGCACGCTTCCGGCCGCGGCGGCCGAACTGATGTCGTACACGGTGTACCGCTGGGAGTGCGCAGTGCGCGCCTCGGTGGTGATGGGCTTCGTCGGTGCCGGTGGGCTGGGTCAACAGATCGACCTGTCGATGCGCATGTTCGCTTCGGCCGAAGTGGCCAGCATCCTGCTGACGTTCATCGTGCTGGTGCTGTTCGCCGACCTGCTCAGCCGGGTGCTGAGAGGGCGTTTCACATGAGGCGCCTGGGCAATGCGGCACTGGTACTGGCCATCATCCTGGCGGTGGTGGCCTCCTTCGCCTATCTGGGCCTGAACCCATTCAACCTGGGCGATGCCGACAGCCTGGGTCACATGGCCCGTTACGCGGCGCGCTTCCTGTCTCCGGATTTCACCGCCGCACACCTGTGGGCCGTGGGCCATGCCTCACTGGAGACCCTGGCGATGTCGGCCCTGGGCACCTTGCTGGCCGCAATCGCCGCCTTGCTGCTGGCTATTCCCGCTGCCGGCCGATTGGGCTGGCCCCTGCAGGGCCTGGCCAAGCTGCTGCTCAATGCCCTGCGCGCGGTACCCGAGCTGGTCTGGGCGGTGCTGATGGTGCTGGCTGCCGGGCTCGGGCCCAACGCCGGCACCCTGGCGCTGGCCTTGCACACGGCCGGGGTGCTCGGCCGGCTGTTCGCCGAAGCGCTGGAAAACACCCCGCCCGAACCTGCCAACGCGATCCGCCTGCAGGGCGGCAACGCCTGGCTGGCGTTCTGCTACGGCACCTTGCCTAACCTCTGGCCTCAGCTGCTGGCCTATACCCTGTACCGCTGGGAAAACAACATTCGCATGGCCAGCATCCTTGGTTTCGTCGGTGCCGGCGGGCTGGGACAGATGCTCTATGTCAGCCTCAGTCTGTTCCAGGAAGCGCGCGCCAGCACGCTCATTCTGGCCATGCTGCTGCTCGTGCTGGGGGTGGATGCCCTGAGTGGCTGGATGCGCCAGCGTTGGATTCGCCTCTAGACCCTGGCAGTCACCCGCCTGTCGGCAACGGCTGAGCTCACGCGCGGCTTTCGACATTAGTCGCGTTGACAAGATCGTCAAGAGCTGTCGATAATCCGAGCCAAGTCATACGACAACAGATGACAAAAACAATAACGACAAAAGGACTCGCTCATGACAGGCATTCACACCGTCCAGAATCCCTTCAATCGCCTTCTCCTGACCGGCGCCGCCGGTGGTCTGGGGAAGGTGCTTAGAGAAAGTCTGAAACCCTTCGCCCGCACCCTGCGGCTCTCCGATATCGTCCCCCTTCCCGCCGCTACCGACACCCATTCCGACACCTCCGAAGAATTCCAGTTGTGCGATCTCGCCGACAAGCAGGCCGTGCACGAACTGGTACAAGGCGTGGACGCCATCGTGCATTTCGGCGGCGTATCGGTGGAGCATGCGTTCGAAGACATCCTCGGCCCTAATATCTGCGGGGTCTTTCACATCTACGAAGCGGCGCGCCGGCATGGCGTCAAGCGCGTGGTGTTCGCCAGCTCCAATCATGTGATCGGTTTCTACAAGCAGGATGAAACCATCGATGCCCATTCGCCGCGGCGTCCGGACAGCTACTACGGGCTGTCCAAGTCCTACGGCGAGGACCTGGCGACCTTCTACTTCGATCGCTACGGCATCGAAACCGTCAGCATCCGCATCGGCTCCTCGTTCCCCGAGCCAGCCAACCGTCGAATGATGAGCACCTGGCTCAGCTTCGACGACCTGACCCGCCTCATCGAACTGAGCCTGTTCACCCCCAACGTCGGCCACACCGTGGTCTACGGCGCTTCGGCCAACCGCGATGTGTGGTGGGACAACCGCTATGCCGCGCACCTGGGTTTCGCCCCCAAGGACAGCTCGGAAGTGTTCCGCGACAAGATCGACGCGCAACCGATGCCCGCCGCCGACGATCCGGCCATGGTCTATCAGGGTGGCGCCTTCGTCGCTGCCGGACCGTTTGGCGACAACTGAATCCTTTGCGACACCAAAACAACAACAACGCTGGAGTTATCCATGGATTTCAAACGCACGTTACTCGTAGCAGCACTCCCGCTCGCCTTCTGCCTGTCCGGGCTGGCGCAGGCCGCGATCAACATCAAGTTCGCCGAAGTGCACCCGGCCGGTTATCCGCCGGTGGTGGCCGAGCAGGAAATGGGCAAGAAACTCGTAGAACAGAGCAAGGGCGAGATCACCTTCAAGATGTTCGCCGGTGGTGTGCTGGGTTCCGAGAAAGAAGTGGTCGAGCAGGTTCAGAGCAACGCTATACAGATGACCCGGGTCAGCCTAGGCATCGTCGGCCCGGTGGTGCCGGACGTGAACGTGTTCAACCTGCCGTTCATCTTCCGTGACCAGGCGCACATGCGCAGCATCATCGACGGTGATATCGGCCAGGAGATTCTAGACAAGATCACCAATTCCGAATTCAACCTGGTGGCATTGGGCTGGATGGATGGCGGCACGCGCAACCTCTACAGCAAGAAGCCGGTACGTCAGATCAGCGACCTCAAAGGCATGAAGATCCGCGTACAGGGCAACCCGGTGTTCATCGACACCATCAATGCGATGGGCGGCAATGGCATCGCCATGGCCACCGGCGAGATCTTCAGCGCCCTGCAGACCGGCGTGATCGACGGCGCGGAGAACAACCCGCCGACCCTGCTCGAACACAACCACTACCAGAACGCCAAGTTCTACACGCTGACCGAGCACCTGATCCTCCCCGAGCCCATCGTGATTGCGAAAGGCACCTGGAACAAGCTCAACCCGGAACAACAGGCGCTGGTGAAGAAGCTGGCCCGCGAAGCGCAGATGGAAGAGCGCGTGCTGTGGGACAAGAAATCCAGCGAGGCGGAAACCAAGCTCAAGGCCGGTGGCGTGGAGTTCATCACCTTGACGCCAGAGCAGAAGAAAGCCTTCTACGACGCCACTCAACCGGTGCGGGACAAGTACGGCGCGCCGTACAAAGAGCTGATCACCCGCATCGAAGCCGTCAAGTAAGCCTGTCCGTCAACACCAAGGGGGAGCCGGCAGTCGCCCGCTCCCCCGCCGCTGGGTGAGCCTCATGAAAAACACTGTGCTGCGTTTGAACGACTTGCTGTACCGGGTCTGCATCGGGATCACCGGCTTGTCGGTCCTGACCATGACCCTGATCATTCCATGGGGCATCTTCACCCGCTACGCGCTGGGCAGCGGTTCCAGCTGGCCGGAGCCGGTGGCGATCCTGCTGATGGTGGTGTTCACCTTCTTCGGCGCGGCGGCCAGCTACCGCGCCGGCGCGCACATGGCCGTGGCCATGGCGGTGGAACGCATGCCGGCGCAGGCGCGCCGGGTGGCGGCGGTGGCCGTGCAGATCCTGATGGCGGTGGTCGCGCTGTTCATGATCGTCAAGGGCTTCAAGCTGTGCGCCAACACCTGGAACCAATACCTGGGTGAGATTCCTTCCCTGCGAGTGGGTATTTCCTACTTGCCCATCCCGCTCGGCGGCATCGTGACCCTGGTGTTCATCCTGGAAAAGCTCTTCCTGGGTGACCAGAGCCACCGCGCCGTAATGCGGTTCGACGTCGTTGAAGCCAGTGAAGGTGCTGCGTAAATGGATGCTCTCATACTGTTGGGCAGCTTCATCGCCCTGATCCTGGTGGGGATGCCGGTGGCCTATGCGCTGGGCCTGTCGGCCTTGATCGGGGCCTGGTGGATCGAGATCCCGGCCGACGCGCTGATGATCCAGATCGCCGGTGGGGTCAACAAGTTCTCGTTGCTGGCCATTCCGTTCTTCGTGCTCGCCGGCGCGATCATGGCCGAGGGCGGCATGTCGCGACGGCTGGTGGCCTTCGCCGGCGTGCTGGTGGGGTTCGTGCGCGGTGGACTGTCGCTGGTCAACATCGTCGCCTCGACCTTTTTCGGCGCCATCTCCGGCTCGTCCGTGGCCGACACCGCCTCGGTGGGTTCGGTGCTGATTCCGGAAATGGAGCGTGCGGGTTATCCGCGCGATTTCTCCACGGCGGTGACGGTCAGCGGCTCGGTACAGGCCCTGCTCACGCCGCCCAGCCACAACTCGGTGCTGTACTCGCTGGCCGCGGGTGGCTCGGTGTCGATCGCCTCGCTGTTCATGGCCGGGGTCATGCCGGGGCTGTTGCTCAGCGCGGTGATGATGGGCCTGTGCATGATCTTTGCGCGCAAGCGCAACTATCCCAAGGGCGAAGTGATCCCGATGCGCCAGGCGCTGAAGATCGCCGGTGAAGCGCTGTGGGGTCTGATGGCGCTGGTGATCATTCTCGGCGGTATCCTGTCGGGCGTGTTCACCGCGACCGAGTCGGCGGCCATCGCCGTGCTCTGGTCGTTCTTCGTGACCATGTTCATCTACCGCGACTACAAATGGCGCGATCTGCCCAAGCTGATGCACCGGGCGGCACGGACCATTTCCATCGTGATGATTCTGATCGGCTTCGCTGCCAGCTTCGGCTACATCCTGACGCTGATGGAAATCCCGATGAAGATCACCACGGCGTTCCTGACCCTGTCGGACAACCGCTACGTGGTGCTGATGTGCATCAACGTGATGCTGCTGATGCTCGGCACGATCATGGACATGGCGCCGCTGATTCTGATCCTGACGCCGATCCTGCTGCCCGTGGTCGTCAGCGTGGGCGTGGATCCGGTGCATTTCGGCATGATCATGCTGGTCAACCTGGGTATCGGCTTGATCACACCACCGGTGGGCGCGGTGCTGTTCGTCGGTGCGGCGATCGGCAAGGTGACCATCGAGGCCACGGTGAAGGCGTTGCTGCCGTTCTACCTGGCGCTGTTCCTGGTGTTGATGATGGTCACCTACATCCCCGCCATCTCGCTGTGGCTGCCGAGCGTGGTGTTGTAAATCCGATTGCCGCAGTGTGTGCGACACACCGCGGCAGTCCGTCACGCCAAAATCCCTGTAGCAGCGGCGCAAGCCGCGTCGGCGATACATGCGGTCAAGCTGTCACACCGCGGCTAATTCGGACGCGGCTTGCGCCGCTGCTACGGGGATAATGCGCGTGGTGTAAAGGATGGGGCGGTGTTGGGCTGCCAATCGGCACTCCCAGCGCCAGGCATCGCGCAACATGTCTTCCAGGGTGCGTCGGGCCTGCCAGCCCAGTTCACGGCGCGCCTTGTCCGGATCGGCCCAGCACTGGGCAACGTCACCCGCGCGCCGGGGCTCGAACACGAGCGGCACGGACACCCCGCACGTGCGCGTGAATGCATCGACCACCTGCAACACCGAATAGCCCTGCCCCGTCCCCAGGTTCCAGATCTGCACCCCGCTGCCCCCCATCAAGGCCTGCAAGGCCAGCCAGTGCCCCTCGGCCAAATCCATGACGTGCACGTAGTCACGCACCCCGGTGCCATCCACCGTGGCGTAGTCGTTGCCATACACGTGGAGCACGTCCCGCTGCCCGCTGGCCACCTGCAACAGGTAAGGCAGCAGGTTGTTGGGTACCTGCGCAGGCGCTTCGCCCAACTCACCGGAATCGTGCGCACCGATGGGGTTGAAATAGCGCAGCAGCCCGACCGACCAGCGCGCATCGGACGCGGCCAGGCTGGTCATGACGTTCTCGGCCATCAGTTTGGAAAAACCGTAGGGGTTGGTCGGCAGCCCGGTCGCACAGCGTTCGTCGATGGGCATCCGCGGACTGTCGCCATAGACCGTCGCCGACGAACTGAAAATGAGGGTAAAGACCCCAGCGGCCGCCATGGCCTGACACAGCGTGATGCTGCCGCCGACATTGCTGTCGTAGTAGCGCAACGGCTCGCGGACGCTTTCGCCGACCGCCTTCAACCCCGCACAGTGAATCACCGCGGTAATGGGAAAGTCGGCGAACAGCGCGTCCAACTGCGCCCGATTACGCACGTCGCCCAAGACGAAGCGGGCCCGCCGTCCGCCCAGCCTGGCGATGCGTTCCAGGCTGGTGCGCGAGCTGTTGCACAGGTTGTCGAGAATGACCACCGTCTGCCCGTGGCCCAACAACTGCAAAACGACCTGCGCGCCGATATAACCCGTACCGCCTGTGACCAGAATCATCGTCGTCGCTCCCGGCGCCCGCAGGCACACTGGTCAAGATCAAGGGATAGCACCTGCGTGATACGACGACGGGATCAGGCCTATGAAGCTATGCCCTCAGGCCCTCCATGGAGTTCCCATGCAGTGCCGGACGGTCGCTCGGGGAAAGTTGAACGAGCGCAGCTTCGGCAGCGTCCAAACCTTGGCAACGCACAGATCATGACCTTCCCCACCGGGTCTGTTCATTGCCGCGCACAATCCATACGGGTGGCGTCGAAGCTCAGTCCCCGCTGACTTCAGTCCCGATTCAGGCTCTGAAACAAGGACACCCCCATGAACGATGTGGCGCCGAACGGCTCTACCCCCGCTGCTCATTCCCGCGCCCTGCGCGATCCTGCGCCGACCCGTCGGCCGCTCATGCTGTGTCTGTCCCATCTGCGCTGGGGCTTCGTCTACCAGCGCCCGCAGCACGTCATGTCACGCCTGGCGCAGAGCTATGACGTGCTGTTCTTCGAAGAACCGCTGTTCGCCGACCACGTCGAGCCGCAGTTGCTGACCAGCCAGCCCACCCAGGGGGTGACCGTGCTGGTGCCGCAGTTGCCTGCGGGCGTGCCCCATGAGCGGGTCATCGCCCTGCAACGTGAACTGCTCGATGCCTACCTGGCCGAGCATCGCCACGATGAACTGCTGCTGTGGTACCTGACGCCGATGAGCCTGGCGTTCACCGACCACCTGCAGGCTCGGGTGACGATCTTCGATTGCATGGACGAGCTGTCGGCGTTCATGGGTGCGCCACCGGAGCTCATCGAAAGGGAACGTCAACTGCTGGCGCGCGCCGACGTGGTGTTCACCGGCGGGCACAGCCTGTGGGAGGCCAAGCGCCACCAACACGCCAACGCCCACGCCATGCCCAGCAGCGTCGATATCGCCCATTTCGCCCAGGCCCGAGAGCTGCTCCCCGATCCGACCGATCAGGCGGCGATCGGCCACCCGCGCCTGGGCTTTTTCGGGGTGATCGACGAGCGCTTCGACATCCAGCTGGTCGATGAACTGGCCCGCCAGCGGCCGCAGTGGCAGATCGTGCTGATCGGCCCGGTGGTCAAGATCGACCCGCAGACCCTGCCGCGACGCGCCAACATTCACTACCTGGGCGGCAAGCCGTACAGCGAGTTGCCGCGGTATCTGGCTGGCTGGGAAGTCGCTTTGATGCCCTTCGCCATCAATGCCTCCACAAGCTTCATCAGTCCGACCAAGACCCCCGAATATCTCGCCGGTGGACGCCCGGTGGTGTCCACGCCGATCACCGACGTGATCAACGATTACGGTGACAGCGGGGTCGTGAGCATTGCCGACACACCGGCTGCCTTCATCGCCGCGGTAGAACATGCCCTGGGTGCCGAGGCACGTGACAGTGTGCTGGCCCAGGCCGATGCAGCATTGAACGGCATGTCGTGGGACAAAACCTGCGCGGCCATGAAGGAGCAGATCGAATGCCTCAGGTAAACCTCGAAAGCGCCAGTCGCGGCCCATCCGCCCATGGCGACGGCCGTCCCTACGACTATGTAGTCGTGGGCGCCGGCTTTGCCGGCAGCGTCATTGCCGAGCGCCTGGCCGAAGGGCTTGGCCTGAACGTGCTGGTGATCGACCGCCGCGAACACATCGGCGGCAATGCCTACGACCATCTGGATGCAGCCGGCGTGATGGTCCACCGCTATGGCCCGCATATCTTCCACACCAATGCCCAGCGCATCGTCGACTACCTGTCGCGCTTCACCCAGTGGCGCCCCTACGAGCACCGAGTGCTCGCCCAGGTCGACGATCATCTGGTGCCGATTCCGATCAACCTCACGACCCTCAACACGCTGTTCGGCCTGCAGATGGATGAGGCTCAGGCCGAACGCTTTCTGGCCGAGCGCGCACAGCCGGTGGAGTGCATCCGTACCTCCGAGGACGTGGTGATCAATCAGATCGGCCAGGAGCTCTACCAGAAGTTCTTCCAGGGCTACACCCGCAAGCAATGGGGCCTGGACCCGTCGCAGCTGGACAAGTCGGTGACCTCGCGCATCCCCACGCGCACCACCGAGGATGACCGCTACTTCACCGACAGCTTCCAGGCCATGCCGCTGGAAGGGTACACACGCATGTTCGAGAACATGCTCGACCACCCGCGTATCAACGTGCTGCTGGACACCGATTTCGCCCAGGTTCGCGAACAGTTGTCCTACGCCCAGCTGATCTACTGCGGCCCGGTGGATGAGTATTTCGGCTTCCGTCTGGGCCGCCTGCCCTACCGTTCGCTGCGCTTCGAGCACAAGACGTTGCAGCAACCCCAGCTGCAAGCGGTGGCCGTGGTCAATTACCCGGACGAAGCGGTGCCCTACACGCGCATCACCGAATACAAGCACCTGACCGGGCAGCAACACCCGCAGACCAGCATCACCTACGAGTACCCGTGCGCCGAAGGCGACCCCTACTACCCCATCCCACGGGCCGAAAACGCCGCGCTGTATCAACGCTACAAGGCGCTGGCGGACGAAACGCCGGGGGTCACCTTTCTCGGGCGACTGGGCACCTACAAGTACTACAACATGGATCAGGTAGTCGGTCAGGCGCTGGCGCTGTATCAGCGAATCGAGCAGGCGGGTGCGCCCGTCCCCGGTGCGACGGCTGCCGTGGAACTGCTCGACGAGCGCGGCGCTTGAGCGCGTGTGGCCTGTTCGACACGTTCATCATGGCCGGTTACGAATGCGCCGCTCAGCGGCGGCGCGATGGCGAGCGAGTCGATGTCCAGGTCAGCACCGGGCATCAACGCTGGGCGGCTGAAGATTATCGACAGTTGCGGGCCGATGGTATCGGCAGCGCCCGGGATGGCCTGCGCTGGCACGAGATCGAACGGCGTTGCGGGCACTACGACTGGAGCAGTTTTCTACCCCTGCTGCGCGCGGCGCGTGAGTGCAATCTGCAAGTGGTGTGGGATTTCTGTCATTACGGCTACCCCGACGGACTGGACATCTGGCGGCCGGAATTCGTCGAGCGCTTTGCCCGCTTTGCCGGTGCCGCAGCGCGGCTGATGGTCGATGAGGGTTTCGAGGTGCCCTTTTGCTCCCCGGTCAACGAGATGTCGTTCTGGAGCTGGGCCGGCGGCGACGTCGGCTACTTCAACCCCGGCGCCCACGGTCGCGGGCTGGAGCTCAAGCACCAGTTGGTGCGGGCCAGCATCGAGGCCATCGAGGCGATCCGCACGCACGCGCCCCAGGCGCGCTTCGTGCAGTGCGATCCATTGATTCACATCGTGCCCGATTCACCGCGCGCCGTGGACCAGGAGCGCGCCGAAGGTCATCGGCTGGCGCAGTTCCAGGCCTGGGACATGCTCGCCGGGCGCCAGTGGCCGGGGTTGGGCGGCTGCGAGGCGTACCTGGACATCATCGGCGCCAATTTCTACCCGCAGAACCAGTGGCGACAGAACGGCGAACGGATCCTGCTGGGGCATCCCGAGTTCCGCCCGCTGGCGGGGTTGCTGGCTGAACTGAATCGGCGCTATGGCCGACCCATCCTCTTGGCCGAAACCGGTGCCGAAGCGGATGCGCGAGGGCCGTGGCTGGAATACGTGGGTGAACAACTGGCGCTGGCGATTGCGCGTGGCGTCGATGTGCAAGGGCTGTGCTGGTATCCGTTCCTGGACTATCCCGGTTGGGACGATGGCCGCTACTGCCCCGCGGGTGTGTACGGCGCAGCCGACGGTGAAGGCTCACGGGCGCCCTATCATCCGTTGCGGGTGCAATTGCAAACGCTGGAGCGCCTGCACGGTCGCCGCCCATAACCCACCGCATCCCACCCACAAATTCGCAGCGCCCCCGGACGCGGCTCGCGCCGCTGCTACAGAAATTTCGTATGCCGTCCCAGACGCGTCACGCGGATGTGCGGAACGCGCATGCCGCCCCCGAGCCGCGTCCGGCCGCACCGCGCAATACCTGCCTGAACGCATGCCGCCCCCAAGGCACGCACAACCCCTGTAGCAGCGGCGCAAGCCGCGTCCGGCCGCACCGCGCAATACCTGCCGGATCAGATGCGGAACCCACCCACCAGCTGCTGCAATCGTGCGGCTTCCTGTTCCAGCGCCGTACAGGCGCTCAGGGTGGCCTCCAGGTTACTGACACCCTGCTGGTTGAGCAGGTTGATCTCGCTGATGTCCAGGTTCAACGTCTCGACCACCGCTGTCTGCTCTTCGGTCGCCGTGGCCACGGACTGGTTCTGGCCATCGATTTCACCGATGCGCTCGGTCACGGTGGTCAGGCGCACGCCGGCCTGCTCGGCGACCACCATGCTGTGGGCACTCTGCCGCTGGCTTTCCTGCATCAACGCCACGGCATCGCGCGACCCGCCCTGCAGCTCCTCGATCATCTGCTGAATCTGCTGCGCCGAGCTCTGCGTACGGCTGGCCAGTGAGCGCACCTCGTCGGCCACCACGGCAAACCCGCGCCCGGCTTCACCGGCGCGCGCCGCTTCGATGGCGGCATTGAGCGCCAGCAGATTGGTCTGTTCGGAAATCCCCCGAATCACGTCGAGGATCTGGCCGATATTGGCCGCCTTGCCGTCCAGCGCATCGATGTGCTCGCAGCTGCTGCCGATCTTCTGCGACAGCGCCTGCATCGCCTGCAGGGCCTCACCCAGCACGGTGCGACCTTCCTGGCTCTGCACACGCGCATCGCTGGCCTGCCCCGACGCATGCGCGGCGTTGCGCGCGATCTCTTCGGCGGCCGCGCCCAACTGGTTGATCGCCGCCGCCACGCTCTGGGTGCGCTGCGCCTGCACGTCGGACTGCTGCATCGACGACTGTGAAGACTCCAGCACCCGACGCGTGCCTTGGGTCAACTGCTGAGTGCTGTGCGCGACATCGCGAATCGAGCCATGGACACGTGCCACGAACGAGTTGAAGGCCGTGGCCAGCGCGCCGAATTCGTCGCGCGCCTCCACCGGCAGACGCCGGGTCAGATCCCCTTCGCCCTCGGCAATGTCGTCCATCGCGCGAGTGAGCTCGCGCAGCGGTCGCAGCAGGATCTGGATCAGCAATCCGAGCAAGGCGATGATCGCAACCACTGCCACCACCGTGGCGATGATCGCCAGATTGCGCGCCCGGGTCACCGGCGCATAGGCCTTGGCCTCGTCGATCGACAGCCCCAGGTACCATTTCACCGACGGCAGCCCTTCCACAGGGGTGAAGCTGACCAGCCGCTGCGTGCCATTCTGCGGCACCGAACTGAAACCCGGCGCCAGGTTCGGCGTGCCTTCGGTGAACACTTCGGGCAGGCGCTTGAGCACCTGTTCGGGATGACTGCTGACCAGTATCTTGCCTTCCGCATCCACCAGGAAAGCTTCGCCCAGGCCGCCGGCGTTGAGCGAGCTGATGATGGTGACCAGCGTCGACAGGTCCAGATCGCCGCCGACCACACCGGCCATGCGGCCATCACGCATCAACGGCGTGGCGATGGTGATGCCCAGCTTTTTCGACGAGGCCGACATATAGGGTTCGGTCACGATCATGCCACCGGCCTTGGCCGCCGCCGCATACCACGGCCGCTGGCGCGGATCGTAACCGGCCGGCAACGGGCCGTGGGGACGCTTGGTGTAGGTGCCATCGACCTCACCCAGGTAGGTGAGGTCGAAGTTGTCGGTGTACAGCTTCTGCTCGAGCAGACCGGTCAGGCCTTCTGCGCTGCGATCGCGGGCCAGGACCTGAGCCTGGCTGTCGATCAGCTTGATGCGCGCGTCGAGCCAATAGGCAACGTTGCCGGCCGTGACGCGACCGGTTTCGGTCAGCGACGCACGCAGGCTCTGGTCGATGGCCTGGCGTTGCAGGTAGGCATTGAAACCGGCGAAGGCGGCCAGGGCCGCCGTCACGACCAGAGCGGCGGCCAGCAGTATTTTATGGCTGAATTTCAGGTGTTTGATCAAGGGTCGAATACCGGCAGGAGAGAAGAAGCAGCGTCAACGGATACCGCCGTGCTATCGGCTCGCCTCTGTGCTTCTTGAATGACCCGCTCAGCCCGTTGGCAAACTGATGGAAAGCAGCAGCGCATCGAAGCTGGCACCCTCGAGCGGGCGGCTCAGGTAGTAGCCCTGGCCTTCGTCGCAGGCCACGGAGTCGAGCAACTTGAGATGTTCCAGGGTTTCCACACCTTCGGCGGTTACCGTCAGCGACAAGGCCCGGCCCAGGCCGATCACGGCCTCGATGATGGCCAGGTCCGTCTGGCTCTCGCCGAGTCGGCTGACGAAGCTGCGATCGATCTTGAGCCCATCGAAGGGAAAGGAGCGCAGATAGCTCAACGATGAGTAGCCGGTACCGAAATCATCCATGGTCAGGCGCACGCCCAGTGCCTTGAGGCTGCGCATCAGTATCAGGGCATTGTCGGCATCTTCCAGCATGACGCTTTCGGTGACCTCCAGCTCGAGCCTGTTCGCGGCCAGCCCAGAGCGCTGCAATGCCGCCTTGACCCGCTCGACCAACTGCCCGCTCTGAAACTCCCTGGACGATACGTTAACCGACACGAACAGCGTTTCGGGCCATTGGCTGGCCTGCCTGCACGCGGCGTCCATCACCCATTCGCCTACGGCAGTGATCAATCCCACCTCCTCGGCGATGGGTATGAACGCATCGGGGGCCAGCAGTCCGCGCTGAGGGTGTTGCCAGCGTACCAGGGCCTCGGCGCCGACCATGCGCCCGTCGGCGATGCGAAAGCGCGGCTGGTATTCCAGACGCAATTCGCCATGTTTGACCGCATAGCGCAGATCGCCTTCCAGGCGGCGACGCTCGACGATTCGCGCGTTCATGTCACAGTCATAGAAACGCCAGGTACCGCGCCCGCTGGCCTTGGCCTCGTACAGCGCGATGTCGGAATAGCGCAACAGCTCGGGCGCATGTGCAGCATCCCCCGGAGACACGGCGATGCCAATGCTGGCGCTGACATGAATTTCCTGCTCGTCGACATCGATCACTTGCTCGATCAAGTCGATCAGCCGTCGACACAAGGCTTCGATCTCCTGATGCCCGACCATGCCCGACACGACCATGACGAATTCGTCACCGCCGACCCGGGCGACGATGTCCTGGCTGCGCACACACTGCCTGATGCGGGCACCGATTTCGTGCAGCACCAGGTCGCCGGTGGCGTGTCCGAGCAGATCGTTGACGGGCTTGAAGCGATCCAGGTCGATGGTCAGCATCACCAGGGGCTGGCTGGCGGCCAGGGCATTTTCGAGGCGGCTTTCCAGATAGTCGCGCAACTGACTTCGATTGGGCAGGCCGGTGAGCACGTCGTGGCGCGAGAGGTACTCGACCCGTCGCCGGGCCTCGATCTCCTCGGTAACGTCGGTGGCGGTGCCGCGAAACCCTTGGGTACCGCTGGTGCGTGCGGCGATCCTGGCTGTGCGTTGCTGCAGGTGCTTGTCGACATAGCTGCATTCGGTGACCAGGTTGCTCTGCCCGACATTGCTGCGCAGCCGGTCCAGCAAGGTGCCGTCGGGCAGGTCCACGAGTTGGTCCAGCGAAGTTCCCAACCACTGCGCCTTGTCCAGCCCGGTGACGGCTTCGAAACGGTCGGACAAGTAGGTGAGGCGCCCCTCGCAGTCGGCCTCCCAGATCCAGTCGGAGCTGGCCTCGGCGACATCGCGAAAGCGTGACTCGCTCAGCGTCAGCGCCGCCTGGCTGGTGCGCAGCAGTTCGTGACTGCTGTCCAAGGCACGGGCCGCGCGGGTATTGCGGCGCAACATGACCCAGGTCATGCCGAAAATGATGAGCGTCGCCAGAATGATCAGCGGCAGCACCACAATGATCATCTGCCGCCCGGGCCGGGTGGCATCCCACTGCAGATCGAAGTGCGTCCCGTGCTCGCCCGTCAGTTCGGCGTGAGCGAACGCAGGGTCATCGGCCCGGCCCAGGCGTACTCCGCGCAATCCCATGTTGGCGCCCAGCTCTTCGAGGCGCCGCGGATCGAGTCGGTTGACCACGAGCATGACCGATGGCGGCCGGTCGTCGGCCTGCACGGTAGGGTCGGTACTGGGCGTGATGGCTGCTGCCACGACCAGCGCCGGCGTGCCGGCCAGGCTGGTCAGCGTTGTGAAGACCTTTTCGTCATCGGCGAGCGCGCGGGCTTCGGCCACCCATTCGTCGACGGAGCGCCCCAGCCACTGCGCCGCTGCCACGGTCTCGTAGCGGCCTTCGATCACCGCATAGACGGAGCGGCCGCTCGGGCCGATGACAAAAGCCGCTTCATAGCCAAAATCATCGTACAGCGCCGGGCCGAAGTTCTCCCGCACGAAGGCCCACTCCATGTCGACCTTCAGGTGCAGATGCCGATACGCCTCACCCCAGAACGAGTAATCCTTGATGGTCAGTTGCAGGAGTCGACGTTCGGCCTCGATGCTTTTCTGTATCAGTGACTGCCCTTGGGCCTGCTCTGTACGATCCAGGCCGTGGGCGAAATACAGTGACAGCGAGACCGCCAGTGCGAAGACCACGGCAAGGCTGGCGCAGAACGTGACCAACGACGCCTGTGCCAAGGAGGTACTGCTCGCTGGCTGTGCGCTGGATGCGGGAGAGATGAAGCTGGACTTGAGCATGAAGGGCCTGAAGAAGAGTACTGCGCAGCTGATACGGGGTGTATCGGCCGCCCTCGAGCTTCCATGAACACACGGGCGCTTCAGGACAAGCGCTTTCTGTGAACCTGCTCATTGTAGGCTCAGCCTTTCTGTGGACTCAGCCTTCCTGTGGGAGCAGCCTTCCTGTGGACTCAGCCTTCCTGTGGGAGCAGCCTTCCTGTGGACTCAGCCTTCCTGTGGGAGCAGCTTTTCTGTGGGAGCAGCTTTTCTGTGGGAGCAGCTTTTCTGTGGGAGCAGCTTTTCTGTGGGAGCAGCTTTTCTGTGGGAGCAGCTTTTCTGTGGGAGCAGCTTTTCTGTGGGAGCGGGCTCTGCCCGCGAAGGGTTCGCCGCTGAATCCTTCGCGGGCAGAGCCCGCTCCCACAAAGAGCCCGCTCCCACAAAGAGCCCACTCCCACAGAAAGAGGCCTGCCCCACAAAGAGCCTGCCCCCACAGAAAGAGGCCTATCCCACAAAGAGCCCTACCCCACCCGCCCCCTGCCGAACACCAGCTTGCCCCAGACCAGCCCCAGCACCGCCGCCACCGTGGAAGCCGCCAGTACGCTGAGCTTGGCCGAAGCCAGCAGGGTCGGGTCGGTGAAGGCCAGCGCGGCGATGAAGATCGACATGGTGAAACCGATCCCGGCGAGCAGGCCGACCAGCCCCACCCCACCCCAGGTCACGCCCTCGGGCAGCCTGCAGATGTTCAGTTTGACCAGCAGCAGACTGGCCAGCAGCACGCCCAGCGGCTTGCCCAGCACCAGGGCGATCATCACCCCGGCAAACACGTGCTGCGACATCGCATCGCTCAGGTTCGCCCCACCGAAGCTCACCCCGGCGTTGGCCAGGGCGAACAGCGGCATGACCCCGAAAGCGACCCACAGGTGCAGACCGACCTGAATCCGCTGCACCGGTGGCAGCACTTCGCGTTGCGCATCGCGCAGCTGCCTGAGCGGCTCGACCACCGCTTCTCGATTGTCGCTGCCCGGAGTGAAGCGCTCCATCAACTCGTTGAAGTTGCGGCGGATGACGTCCACCGGCCGCTCGGCCATCGGCTTGGAGTAGACCGGCGTCAACAAGCCCAGAATCACCCCGGCAAGGGTGGGATGAACGCCCGTCTTGAGCAGGCCGAACCAGACGATCGCCCCAGGCAGCACGTAGGCAGATGCCTTGCTGATGCCCATGCGCTGGAACACCAGCACCAGCAGCACACCGGCCACGGCCACCAGCAGGCCGAGGTAGTCGAGGCTGGCGGTGTAGAACACCGCGATGATCAGAATGGCCACGATGTCGTCGATGATCGCCAAGGCCAGCAGCAGAATCCGCACGCTGGCCGGGATCGACTTGCCCAGCAACGCCAGCACGCCCACCGCAAAGGCGATATCGGTTGCGGTCGGCACCGCCCAGCCGGCGCTGGCGGCGGTGCCATGGTTGAGCATGGTGTAGAGCAAGGCCGGCATCAGCACGCCGCCCAGCGCCGCGCCCAGGGGCAAGGTCGCCAGTTGCAGGTTGGCCAGGGCGCCGTCCTTGATTTCCTGGCGTATCTCCGCGCCCACCACCAGAAAGAAGATGGTCATCAGGCCATCGTTGACCAGAAAGTGCAGTGAGCGCGACACGCTGAAATCGCCCAGCCCCAGAGTGACCTGGGTGTGCCAGAAATGCTCGTAGGACTCGGCTGCCGGGCTGTTGGCCCAGACCAGCGCAGCGATGGCGGCAAGCAATAACACGATGCCGCTGACGGCCTCGATGTGGGAGAAGCGTTCAAGCGCCGCCAGGGCGCGCTCGGTGAGCTGTTGCGGGCGGGGAATGACAGGCACGGCCGGTTTGGTTTCGGACACGGGGAGTCTCCGTTGGCGGCCCGACCAACGCTGAACTTTAACCTGCGCCGTACCCTATGCAGCGGCGCACCCGCGGCGATGATAGAAAGCCTGGGGCCAAGTTGCAATGCGTCATCTCAATCCGGCGGTGGGGGCGGCATCAGGGTGGCGATCAGCGCGCGGACCGTGCCCGGCAGCGCCTCGAGTTCACGCACCAGAATGCTGCGTTCGCGCACTGCCCAGGGCTCGTCCAGTTCGATGGTCACCAGGCGCATGGTGCGGCTGTGCCGCAGGGCAGCCGATTCGGGAATGATGCCGATGCCCACGCCCGCCTCGACCATCCGGCAGATCGCTTCGAAGCTCGAAACCTGAATGCGCAGCGACAGCCCCTGACCGCTCCGCTCGACCTGTTCGCGCAGAAAGCTGAGCAAGGTGCTGCCCTCGTGCAGGCCAATGTGCTGGAACGCCAACGTCTGCTTGAAACCGATGCGCTTGCACCGGGCCAGCTCGTGCCCTAAGGGCACAGTGAGTACCAGCCGGTCGGTGCTGAAGTGCATCACCTGCAACCCCGCCGCCTCCACCGGCCCGGCGATGATGCCCATGTCGGTGCTGCCGTCGAGCACGCCACGCACGATGTCGCGCGACAGTCGCTCCTGCAGGTCGACACTGACACCAGGCCGTTGTGCAAGAAAACCGGCCAGCACTTCAGGCAGAAATTCCGTGACCGCCGTGGTGTTGGCAAAAATACGGATGTGCCCTGCCGAGTCGCCCCCCAGGTGGGTGAAATCAGCTTTCAGGTATTCGACCTGACGCATGATCAACCGCGCATGCACCAGCAGCTTCTGGCCCGCGGGCGTCAGTTCCACGCCACGGCTGTCGCGGTACAGCAAACGCGTCTCGAGCTGTTGCTCCAGCGCCTTGATCCGCGCGCTGGCAGCAGCCGGCGACAGGAACGCCCGGCGTGCGCCCTGGGTCAGGCTCGGCGATTCGCCGATGTGGATGAAAAGGCGCAGGTCAGCCAGGTCGAAATGCATGGTGGGATCCTACCGTCGGGCGTTCGGCAAATATGAACGCCGCCTTACGCAAATGCAAATTCACAGAATGCGTCGGGCCTCGCATCATCGCTGCACAACAACAACGCAGAGGCCGACCATGAGCGCTCCAGATTCAGCCATCGACTACAGTGCCTGGACGGGCCGCACCGAGCAGGCGCGCGATGTACTGAGCCAGAACATCGTCGAACGCATTGCCGCGACGTTCGGCGAGCCTGCGCCGAAAGACGGCGAGCCCCTGCCGCCCTTGTGGCAGTGGTGCTTCTTCCAGGCGCCGGTCGCGGAAAGTCGATTGGGCCCGGATGGGCATCCGCTGCGCGGCGGCTTTCTGCCCGCTGCGGATGACCGCAACCGCATGTGGGCCGGTGGCCGTCTCGAGTTCATCGAACCATTGACGGTCGGCTCTGCTGCCGAGCGTGTCTCCACCATCCTGCGCATCGAAGAAAAACACGGCCACACCGGCGCGTTGCTGTTCGTCACCGTACGCCACGACTACAGCCAGAACGGTCGCCTTTGCCTGCGCGAAGAGCAGGACATCGTCTACCGCGAGCCGAACCCGCCCAAGCTGACCAGTGACCCAGCGCCGGTTGCCGCGCAGTGGAGTGAAAGCGTGACGCCGACCCCGACCCTGCTGTTTCGCTACTCGGCCGTCACCTTCAATGGTCACCGGATCCATTACGACCACCCCTACGTGACCGGCACCGAAGGCTACGCCGGTCTGGTGGTGCATGGGCCGCTGATCGCCACACTGCTGCTGCGCAGTTTCATTCGCGCCAACCCCCAGGCGCGGGTGCGGCATTTCGCCTATCGAGGCGTGCGTCCCCTTACCGTACCCACCCCGTTCCAGCTCGGCGGCTGCCTGCTCGAACAGGGCAAGGCGCGCCTGTGGGCCGGCAACGAGGCCGGTGTCGCCCAGAGCGCCGATGTCGCTTTCGACACTGTCACTACCGGCTCGCCACAACCTGGCCAGTAACCGCTCACTCAACACCGACTCCGAGATCCGCACATGCCTGCCTATGACGAAGAAGACCTCAATGCCATCCGCGAAGGCGTTCGTGCCCTGTGCGCCGAATTCGACGCCGCCTACTGGCGCAAGATCGATGAAGAAAAGGGTTTTCCCGAAAGCTTCGTCAAGGCCCTGACCGATGCCGGCTGGCTCTCGGCGATGATCCCCAGCGAATACGGCGGCTCGGGCCTGGGCCTGGCCGAAGCCTCGGTGATCCTCGAGGAAGTCAACGCCTGCGGCGGCAACTCGGGGACCGTACACGGCCAGATGTACAACATGTTCACCCTGTTGCGTCACGGCAGCGAGGCGCAGAAGCGCCACTACCTGCCCAAACTGGCCAGCGGGGAACTGCGCCTGCAATCGATGGCCGTCACGGAGCCGACCACCGGTACCGACACCACCAAGATCAAGACCACCGCCGTGCGCCAGGGCGACAAGTACGTCATCAATGGCCAGAAGGTGTGGATCTCGCGGGTGCAGCATTCGGACCTGATGATTCTCCTGGCACGCACCACGCCGTTGGCCGAAGTCACGCGCAAATCCGAAGGCATGTCGATCTTTCTGGTCGATCTGCGCGAAGCCATCGGCAAGGGCCTGACCGTTCAGCCGATCGCCAACATGGTCAACCACGAGACCAACGAACTGTTCTTCGACAACCTCGAACTGCCTGCCGACAGCCTGATCGGCGAGGAAGGCAAGGGTTTCCGCTACATCCTCGACGGCCTCAACGCCGAGCGCACGCTGATCGCTGCCGAGTGTATCGGTGATGGTCGCTGGTTCATCGAAAAGGCCAGCGCCTACGCCCGCGACCGGGTCGTATTCGGCCGGCCGATCGGCCAGAACCAGGGCGTGCAGTTCCCCATTGCCGAGGCGCACATCGAAATCGAAGCGGCCGACCTGATGCGCTGGCGCGCCTGTGAGGAATACGACAGCGGCAAGAATGCCGGCGCCAGCGCCAACATGGCCAAGTACCTGGCTGCGAAAGCGTCGTGGGAGGCCGCCAATGCCTGCCTGCAGACCCATGGCGGCTTCGGTTTTGCCTGCGAATACGACGTCGAGCGCAAGTTTCGCGAAACCCGCCTGTACCAAGTGGCGCCGATTTCCACCAACCTGATCCTGTCCTACGTGGCCGAGCATCTGCTCGAACTGCCACGCAGTTTCTGAGGGCCTGTCCATGAATGCCACACAGCGCTTGGCCCGGTTTCTCGCCGACCTGCAATACGCCGACATTCCAGAGCCCGTTCTGGCCCGCTGCGAAGACCTGTTCCTGGACTGGGTCGGCTCGGCACTGGCCAGCCAGGGTGCCCATCCCATCCCCTTGTTCGAACGCTACGCGCAGCGCATGGGGCCCGGCGATGGCCCGGCGAGAATGCTGGTCAACGGTCGCGGTACTTCGCCCTACTTCGCCGCCTTGGTCAACGGCGCCGCGTCGCACCTGGTGGAGCAGGACGACCTGCACAACAGCTCGGTGCTGCATCCCGCCACGGTGGTGTTTTCCGCCGTGCTGGCCGCGGCGCAGGAGCGTGGCAAATCGGGGCGGGAGTTGCTCTTGGCGTCGGTGGCCGGCTACGAAGCGGGCATCCGCATCGGCGAGTTCATGGGCCGCTCCCATTATCGAATCTTCCACACCACCGCCACGGTGGGCACCCTGGCCGCCGCAGTCGCCGTGGGCAAACTGCTGGGGTTCGATCGCGAGCAGTTCATCAACCTGCTGGGCAATGCCGGCACCCAGGCGGCTGGGCTCTGGGAATTCCTGCGCGACGCCGCCGACTCCAAGCAGTTGCACACCGCCAAGGCCGCCGCCGATGGCTTGCTCGCCGCCTACATGACCGAAGAGGGCCTGACCGGAGCACGCAACATCCTGGAAGGCGAGCAGGGTCTGGCTGCCGGCATGTCCAGCGACGCCGACGCCAGCCGTCTGGACGATCGCCTGGGCAGCCGCTGGGCACTGGCGGAAACCTCGTTCAAGTTTCACGCCTCGTGCCGCCATACCCATCCGGCCGCCGATGCCCTCCTGCACTTGATGCAGCGTGAAGGGCTGCACCACGAGCAGATCGCCAAGGTGGTCACCCGCGTGCATCAGGGCGCCATCGATGTCCTGGGCCGAGTGGTCAAGCCCAGCACGGTACACCAGGCCAAATTCTCCATGGGCGCGGTGCTGGGCCTGATCGCCGTTCATGGCAGCGCACAGCTGATCGAATTCCGTGACCTGGCGCTGACGGATGCGGCAGTCGACGGCTTCCGCCAGAAAGTCAGCATGGAGCTGGACCCCGAGGTCGATGCGGCCTACCCCGCGCGCTGGCTGGGGCGAGTCATCGTCACCACCACTGACGGCCGTACCCTGAGCGCCGCCATCGACGAGCCCAAGGGCGACCCCGGCAATACCCTGTCGCGGCCCGAACTGGAAGCCAAGTTCCTGCGCCTGCTGGCCTTTTCCGGTGCACGCACACCGGCCGAAGGACAGGCGCTGATCGACCGCATCTGGCAATTGCGCGACGCCCAGACCATGACCGATTTGATCTGACCCACAGGTGACCCCATGACCGAGCTCAATCCGCGTCCGCTGGACGGCATCACCGTCATCAGCCTGGAACACGCCATCGCTGCACCCTTCTGCACCCGTCAATTGGCCGATCTGGGGGCCCGTGTGGTGAAAGTCGAACGCCCCGGCAGCGGCGACTTCGCCCGTGGTTACGACCAGCGAGTCGACGGCCTGGCCTCGCACTTCGTCTGGACCAATCGCTCCAAGGAGAGCCTGACACTGGATCTGAAACAAGCGGCCGCCGATGCCGTGCTGCACGGACTGCTGGCCAAGGCCGACGTGCTGGTACAGAACCTGGCGCCGGGTGCAGCGGCGCGCATGGGACTGTCGTTCGAAGCGCTGCACGCGCGTTACCCGCGCCTGATCGTCTGCGACATCTCCGGATACGGAGAAGGCGGTCCTTACGAGAAGAAAAAAGCCTACGACCTGCTGATCCAGAGCGAAGGCGGTTTCCTCTCCGTAACCGGCGGACCCGGCGAAGAGGAGCGGGCCAAGGCCGGCTGCTCGATCGCCGACATTGCCGCCGGCATGTACGCCTACACCGGGGTGCTCTCGGCACTGATGCTGCGCGACAAGACCGGCGTCGGCAGCCGCATCGACGTGTCGATGCTGGAAAGCCTGGTGGAATGGATGGGCTACCCGCTGTACTACGCCTACAACGGCGCGCCACCACCGGCCCGCGCCGGCGCGGCGCACTCGACCATCTACCCCTACGGCCCCTTCCCCACCGGCGAAGGTGGCACGGTGATGCTCGGCCTGCAGAACGAGCGCGAATGGGCGCTGTTCTGCGAGAAGGTACTGCTCGATCCGGCGCTGGCCGCCGACCCGCGTTTTTCCAGCAACTTCGAGCGCTCACGTCACCGCGATCAACTGCGGCAGATCATCGTCGACAGCTTTGCGACGCTGTCGGTCGAGCAGGTGCTGGAGCGCCTGGACACCGCGCAGATCGCCAACGCCCGGGTCAACGACATGGCTGGCGTCTGGGCGCATCCGCAACTGGCCGCGCGCGACCGTTGGCGCCAGGTGGACAGCCCGTCCGGCAAGCTCCCTGCCCTGCTGCCGCCGGCCAGCAACGCGGCGTTCGCACCGCGCATGGATGCGGTCCCCGACCTGGGCCAGCACACCGCAGGCATTCTTGACGAGCTGGGTTATTCAGCCGAACAGCAGACGCACATGGCGGCGGCCGGCGTGATCTGATCCGTCTGCCACCGCCTCCACCGGGAACCATGAACCATGCCGATACCTACCCTTCGCTCGGCTCTGTTCGTGCCGGGCAGCCGCCCCGAACGGTTCGCCAAAGCCTTGGCCGCAGGCGCCGATGCGGTGATCGTCGATTTCGAAGACGCCGTCGAAGAGGTCCTCAAGCGCCAGGCGCGGGAACATCTTGCCCAGTTTCTGCAGCAGACCGACACGGCCCGCGTATGGGTTCGGGTGAACGCCCCCGGGCATGCCGAACACGCCAGCGACCTGGCTTTCTGCGCCAGCCACCCAGGTGTCGTCGGGGTCGTGTTGCCCAAGGCCGAAACCTGCGCCCAGCTGACCACGGCGAGCCAGGCCGGCAAGCCGCTGTGGCCGATCATCGAAAGCGCCCGGGGTGTGCTGGCGCTGGAGTCCATCGCCAACGGCCCCGGCGTCGAGCGGCTGTGTTTCGGCAGCCTGGACCTGGCCCTGGACCTGGGCCTGAACAATGGCACGCCATCGGCAGAAGCCTTTCTCGACCAAAGCCGCATGAGCGTGCAGCTGCATTCGCGCGCTGCCAACCTGCTGCCGCCACTGGACGGGGTGTTTGCCGTCCTTGATGACACGCCGGGGTTGCAGCGCGCCATCGAGCACGCGCGCAACCTGGGCTACGGCGGCGCACTGTGCATCCATCCGCGTCAGGTGGCGGTGATTCATGCGGCCCTGGCGCCCAGCGTCCAGGATCTGGAATGGGCCCGTGCCGTACTGGCGGCCAGCACCGCCGCCGGGGGTGCGGGCGCTTTCCGGTTCGACGGCCAGATGGTCGATGCGCCGGTGTTGCAGCGCGCCAGGCGTTTGCTCGACGCCCCGCAGGGCTAGGCCTGTACTGAAGCGTTCGGTAATGCCGAACGCCGGCTTACGCAAATACAGATTTTCGGCACGGCGTCGATTGAGCCATCCTCAAACTGAAAAACGCCTACGCTGCAAAGGGCCGGTTGGTTCGGTAAAACCGCCCTGAATGGATTGTCCTACAACAATAACAAGGTGATCTCCATGTTCAAGCTGACCCAGGCGCTGCTGTGCGCCGCCGCCGTTTCGATGGCAACCCTGGCCCAGGCCGCCGATCCCGTCGTCATCAAGTTCGCCCATGTGGTGGCGGAGAACACGCCCAAAGGCCAGGGCGCGCTGATGTTCCAGAAACTGGTGGCCGCCGATCCCAAGCTCAAGGACAAGGTGAAGGTGGAGGTCTATCCCAACTCCTCGCTGTTCGGCGATGGCAAGGAGATGGAGGCGCTGCTGTTGGGCGACGTGCAGATGCTTGCGCCATCACTGGCCAAGTTCGAGCATTACACCAAGCAGGTGCAGATCTTCGACCTGCCATTCCTGTTCGATGACCTTGCCGCAGTCGACCGTTTCCAGCAAGGGCCCCAGGGCAAGGCGCTGCTGACCTCCATGGACGACAAGGGCATCCACGGTCTGGCCTACTGGCACAACGGCCTCAAGCAGCTGTCGGCGAACAAGAAGGTCATCCTGCCCAAGGATGCCCGTGGCCTGAAATTCCGCGTCCAGGCGTCGAGCGTACTCGAAGAGCAATTCAAGGCGATACGTGCCAACCCCCGCAAGATGAGCTTCGCCGAGGTCTATCAGGGCCTGCAGACGGGCACGGTGAATGGCACCGAGAACACCTGGTCCAACTACGAGAGCCAGAAGGTCCACGAAGTGCAGCCCTTTTTCACCGAGACCAACCACGGCCTGATCGACTACATGGTCATCACCAATTCCAAGTTCTGGAACGGCCTGCCCGACGATGTCCGTGGCGAGCTGCAAACGCTGATGGACCAGGTCACCGTCGAGGTCAACAAGCAAGCCGAAGCGCTGAACCAGACCGCGCGGCAGAAGATCATCGACGCCAAGACCAGCGAGATCGACCCACTCACTGCCGAGCAACGCCAGCAATGGCGCGAAGCGATGCGCCCGGTGTGGGACAAGTTCTCCGAGCAGATCGGCCCCGACCTGATCAAGGCCGCCGAAGCCTCCAACAAAGCCTCGTGAGGGGCTGACCCGTCCCCTGCACTGGCTTGGCTACGGCCGCCAGTGAAGCATGCGCGGCTGCCCGCTCGCCGGCGGCCGCTTTCTCGACGCTCGGAGAATTCCTATGCAATCGCTCAGGCAAGTCTGGGAGCACTTCGAGGAAGGCATGATCGCCTTCCTGCTGGCTGCCATGACGCTGGTGACGTTCGTCTACGTCGCGCTGAACAACCTCTACACGATGTTCTACACCCTCAGCGACAAATGGGCGTGGAGCAGCGACCTGTTCGCCGGCATCGGCGACCACCTGATGGGCTATGCCCAGGAAATGACCTGGAGCATCGCCTTGACCAAGGCGCTGTTCGGCTGGTTGATCTTCTTCGGTATCGCCTACGGCGTGCGTACCGCAGGCCACTTGGGAGTCGACGTGCTGGTGAAGAAAACCAGCAAGCCTGCGCAGCGCACTCTGGCGATGATCGCCTGCGGCTGCTGCCTGGTGTACGCCGGCCTGTTTCTGATCGCCAGCATCAAGTGGGTGTCGGCGGTGCTGGTCGCCGGCATCGGCGCCGAGGACCTGGATCGCTACGGCATCCAGATCGGCCATATCGCACTCATCGTGCCGATCGGCTTCGCCCTGATCATCGCCCGCTACCTGGAAATCATGTACCGCATCTATACCCATCGGCAGACCGGACTGGGCCTGGCCGACGAAGCGGCAGAAGCCAGCAAACTGGCCAACCCTGGCGAGGAGCACCGCTGATGACCGTTATCTGTCTGTTCCTGCTGCTGTTCGTGTTCATGTTTCTGGGCGTGCCCATCGCTATCTCCCTGGGCCTCTCCGGCGCGGTATCCATTCTGCTGTTCAGTCAGGACTCGCTGAGTTCGCTGGCGATCAAGTTGTTCGAGACCTCGGACAGCTACACCTTTCTGGCGATTCCGTTCTTCCTCTTGTCCGGCGCCTTCATGACCACCGGGGGCGTCGCGCAACGGCTGATCGATTTCGCCAACGCCTGCGTCGGCCACATTCGCGGGGGCCTGGCGATTGCCGCGGTGCTGGCGTGCATGCTGTTCGCCGCCCTGTCCGGCTCCTCGCCAGCCACCGTCGCAGCAGTCGGCTCGATTGCCGTGGCCGGCATGGTGCGCTCCGGCTACCCCCGCGAATTCGGCGCCGGCATCATCTGCAACGCCGGTACCCTGGGCATTCTCATCCCGCCCTCGATCGTGATGGTAGTGTATTCGGCGGCGACCGAAACCTCAGTCGGCAAGCTGTTCATGGCCGGTGTGATTCCGGGCATCCTGCTGGGCGTGATCCTGATGGTGGTGATCTACATCGTCGCCCGGATCAAGAAACTCCCAGCCCAGCCACGCGCTACCTTCCGTGAATGGCTGACCACCGCACGCCGCGCCTTCTGGGGCCTGCTGTTGCTGGTGATCATTCTGGGCGGCATCTACAGCGGCATGTTCACCCCCACCGAAGCGGCCGCCGTGGCGGCGGTCTATTCGGCGTTCATCGCCCTGTTCGTGTACAAGGACATGCGTCTGGCCGAGTGCCCGAAAGTGCTGCTCGAATCCGGCCGCCTGACCATCATGCTGCTGTTCATCATCGCCAACGCCATGCTCTTCGCCCACGTGCTGACCACCGAACAGATTCCCCAGCAGATCACCAACTGGGTGCTGTCGGAAGGACTGACGCCGCTGGGCTTCTTGATCATGGTCAACATCGTGCTGCTGGTGGCCGGCAGCTTCATGGAGCCCTCGGCGATCATCCTGATCCTGGCACCGATCTTCTTCCCGATCGCCATGGAGCTGGGTATCGACCCGATTCACCTGGGCATCGTCATGGTGGTCAACATGGAGATTGGCCTGGTGCACCCGCCAGTGGGCCTGAACCTGTTCGTCACCTCCGCGGTCACCGGCCTGACCCTGGGTCAGACCATCCGCGCGGCCCTGCCGTGGCTGTCGATCCTGCTGATGTTTCTGCTGCTGGTCACCTACGTGCCGTTTCTTTCCCTGGCTTTGCCCAACTGGCTGGGCATGCCGTAACGGCCCGGGCCCACCGAGCCGCTCTGGAGTTCGGTGGGCCAGGATCAGGAACCGAGCAGTGCGCTCCGCAATTCGCTGGAAGCAGCATAAAGCGGCACATGACCACGCATCAGAATCTGCGTACTGCGGCGGTAGGCCGCACTGCGGATCTGCAGTTGCCCATCGGTCAGCGCCGCGACCACCGTGGTGTCCAGGCGCCCGGCGGGGTTTTCGATGCTGACGTGGATGTCCGCGAATGTCGCTCCGGGAGCGGCGATGTCACGGGCTACCTGGTGCGCGGTGGTGCCTGGGATCAGGCATGCTGCTGCCAGGCAGCAGCCGCCGGACACCGCCATGGAGGCATGACCGGTCTGCGGGGTGAAGTAGCGTACGGCGATATGACCGCCCTCGCGCGGCGCGCCGACGATGCAGATCTTGGGGATGGTTTCGCTGCGCGCCAGCTCGTCGCGGGTCATGGGCACACCGTCCTTGCGGCGCAGCCCCATTTTCAATCCGGCCTCGGTCCACAGTGTGCGCAAGGTAGCCATGAAGGCCGCATCCGCCACGAGCGATGCGACGGGTTCGTGCCCGGTCTTGCCCAGGCTGCGCGCATCGACGATGACCATCGGCACCGCCACATCGACGCAGGACACCTCGATGCCAGCCACGTGGTCGATGACCGCGCCGGTCGGCAGCAAGGCACCGGTCTTGTTGCCGACCGGCGCCTGGAGAAACAGGTCCACGGCGGGGTAGTCACCCATCACGCCAGGAATCTGCGCCTTGACGAAATGCCCCTGCTCGTCGCACTGCATGCGCGCCGTCGTGACCACGCCTGTGTTGGTGTTGCGGATATCGACTTCGCACAAGCCGCCGACCGGAGCCTGGAGCAGACCGACATCCAGCGCCCACAACAGCAGCGCGCTGGACATGTTGCCGCAATTCACGCTCCAGTCGATCTCGGCATGGTCACTGGCCAGTTGCGCCAGGGTGCTGACCAGACGCAGCTGGCCGTCCACGCGTTCGGTGCTCATCACGAACACCTTGTTACTGGTCGCCGGACCGCGGCCCAGACCGGTGATCTGCCGGTTGCCGGGATGGCTGCCTGCCGTGGGCACTCCCATCAACTGGCGCAGCAGTTGCTCACGCAGAACCGTCTCGGTCGGCAGCAACGGCTCCCAAAGGACTACACCGGTTGAGGTACCGCCGCGCATGTAATGCACCGGCACCTCGACCGAGCCGAGTCGGCGTTGGGAGCGCCAGCCCGGCACAAGTCCAAAGCTGTTAGAGGTGACATCGTTCATCGGCTACTCCTGTGAGTCGGGCAGCACCGCAGGGCTCAGGGACTCATCAGCTCGCGGACCCTGGACGCCAGCGTGTCCATGGCGAACGGCTTGGTCAACACCTGCATGTCGGGCCCCAGGTAACCATTGCCGATCGCTGCGTTTTCCGCATAGCCGGTGATGAACAGCACCTTGAGCTCAGGCCGCACCTCACGCCCGGCGTCGGCCATCTGCCGACCGTTCATGCCGCCGGGCAACCCGACGTCGGTGATGAGCAGATCGATGCGTACGTCCGATTGCAGCAGCTTGAGGCCTGCCAGGCTGTCGGCCGCCTCGATCAAGGTGTAGCCCAGATCGCCCAGCACGTCGGTCAAGAGCATGCGCACGGTCGGTTCGTCGTCGACGATCAGGATGGTCTCCCCGGCATGTGCTGCGGCGGCCAGGGATTCGCGGGTTTCCGGTATCTCGTCATCGACTTCGCCGTAATAGCGCGGCAGGTAGATGCGCAAGGTGGTGCCCTCGCCCACCTCCGAATAGATCCGCACCTGGCCGCCCGACTGCTTGGCGAAGCCGTAGATCATCGACAAGCCTAGTCCGGTGCCCTGACCGATGGGCTTGGTGGTGAAGAACGGGTCGAATGCCTTGGCAATGACGTCCGGCGCCATACCGGTGCCGGTGTCGGTGACACTGACCGACAGGTACTGACCTTCGGGTATGTCGTAACTGCGCGCGGCCTCGCGATCCATCCAGCGGTTGGCGGTCTCGATGGTGATGCGCCCGCCGTTGGGCATGGCATCGCGGGCATTGATGCACAGGTTGAGCAAGGCGTTTTCCAGCTGGCTGACATCCACCAGCGTGGGCCACAGATTGGTCGCGCCGACCGTTTCCACGCGAATGCTGGGGCCTACCGTGCGCTGAATCAGCTCGGTCATGCCTTCCATCAGCGCATTGACATCGGTGGGCCGTGGATCGAGGGTCTGGCGTCGGGAAAACGCCAGCAACCGGTGCGTCAGCGCCGCAGCGCGCTTGGCCGCGCCCTGTGCGGTGCTGATGTACTTGTCGGTTTCCATCCAGCGGCCCTGGGCGATGCGCGTGCTCATCAGCTCGAGCGCACCGGAAATGCCGGCCAGCAGGTTGTTGAAGTCATGGGCCAGGCCGCCGGTGAGCTGCCCGACCGCTTCCATCTTCTGCGACTGGCGCAGTTTCTCTTCGGCCTGAATCAGCTTGACCGTGCGCTCGGTCACGCGCTGTTCCAGGGTATCGTTGAGAGCACGCAGCGCAGACAGGGCGCGATCGCGCTCGGCCTCGACCGAGCGCCGCGCCTCGACGTCGATGAGCACCCCTGGAAAACGCAGCGGTTTGCCTTCGGCGTCGTTCTCGACACGGCCGTTGGCCTCGATCCAGTAATAGTGGCCGTCGGCCCGGCGAACGCGATACTGATGGGAATAACTGCCGCCACGCTGGATCACTTCGCTGATCGCGGCACTCAGGCCTTCGCGATCGTCGGGATGCACGGTCGCCACGATCGTTTCCAGGCTCAAGCCTTCACGGCCCAGCGCCGGATCCAGCCCGAACGCCAGGGCAAAGCCTTCGTCGACCGCGAAGCGATCGGTCGGCAGGTGCCAATGCCAGGTGCCGATGATGGCCCCTGCAGCCAGGGCCAGTTGCACCCGTTCGATGTTTTCCCGCGCCACGGCTTCACTGGTGCGCAGACGATCCTCGGCATTGCGTCGGGCGGTGACGTCGCTGAAGATCACCGCGATCTTGCGTTCTTCGGGAAGGCCGACTTTCACGGCTCGCACATCGAACCAGCGTTTGAACGCTTCGGCATAGTTCTCGAAAGTAGCCGGCTCGCCGGTCTTGGCCACATGGCCATAGGTGTCGAACCAGAACTGCTCCAGGTCCGGGGCGAACTCGGTCACCCAACGCCCGCGCAGGTTGACACCGGCCTGGCGTTCGAAGGCCGGGTTGGCTTCGATGAAGCAGTAGTCGATGGGCCGATCTTCGGCGTCGAACTTAACCTCGACGATGGCGAACGCCGATTCGATGTTCTCCAGGATCTTGCGAAAACGTTCCTCGCTCTGCCGCAGCGCGCTCTCGGCGTTGCGCACGCGGGTCAGGTCGAGCATCGCGCCGATCATCCGCACCGCCCGCCCTTCGGCATTGCGAATGACGTGCCCACGGTCGAGCACTTCGGCGAACGAGCCGTCGTGACGCTGAAACCGATATTCGCCGGACCAGGCCGATTGGCTGCCGTCGATCACGGCATGAATGGACTCGTAGACGCCCACGCGATCGTCAGGGTGAATATGCCCGATCCACCAGTCACCGGTCGGTTCGACCGACGCCAGAGGATGGCCGTAGGCCTGCTCGAGCGCCTCGTTCCACACCACTTGGTTGCCGCTCAGGTCCCAGTCCCAGATGGCATCGTTGGTGGCCTTGACGGCCAGGCGGTAGCGTTCCTGGGTTTCCTTTATGGCCAGGCCGGCCAGGTGCTCGTTGGTACGGTCGCGCAGAATCTTGACGAAGCCCAGGTGCAGGCCGTCGTCATACAGCGGCATCATCTCGCCAGATGCCCAGAAGCGCTGGCCATCCTTGCGCAGATGCCAGCGCTCGTCATTGGCACGCCCGTCACGCAGCGCCAGGCGCATTTCCAGGGCCAGCCGGCCCTGCTCGCGGTCTTCGGGCGTGAAAAACGGTTCGGCGCTGCGGCCGCACATCTCATCCGAGGTCCAACCCATGACGTGGGTCGCCCCCATGTTCCAGTCGGTCACGATGCCTTGGGTATCGATCACCACCATCGCAAAATCGATGGAGCTGTCGAATACGGCGCGCTGGCGAGCCTCGTCGGTCACATGCGGGGAACGGCTGGGCTTATCGAGGGCGGCCTCGGGCGCAGGCGATCGGGCCAAGGCCTGCAACTGGCTCAGCACAACATGAGTGTGTGGATCGTGCAGGTCGAAACCGGCTTCTTCCATTACTTTGCGCAGGCGCTCGACCTGGAATGCGCGAGCTGCAACTGTCGTGTCGTTCAGAACGCCTCCAACTACCTTATACTCCAACTACCTTATAAAGGTGCCATTGACCCAATGCATTGCTACGTGTGTGTGTTAGGCAGTGACCTGGCAGCGGGGTTCCCGAACGCGCGCGGCGTCAAGGGTGTCCGGTGGTTCACGTGAAACGACTTGCAGACAGCGCCACACCTTGAACAGGCCACGTATCCTGAAAGCGAGACGAGCGTGTACAGCGGGTGGAGAAATCATGTGCGAACAGGAAGGTGAAGCAGAAGGTGCACGTCATGTGCCGGGTTCATGTGCAGTGTCGATATGACGTGGATAATGGCAGGGGCGGCTGGATTCGAACCAACGCATGGCAGGATCAAAACCTGCTGCCTTACCGCTTGGCGACGCCCCTGTATCCGGTGCGAGAAAGCCAGTTGCTGGCCTCTGCATGAACGAGCGGGAATTTATCAGGTTTCTTTCGCGCAGGAAACCCCAATTGCAATAAATATTCTTCAAAAACAGCCGGTTGCTTTCCGGCGTCACTGTACCCGGCTTCAAACGGTGCAGGGATGAACTGTACGCGCCTGTGCCAAGTCCTATCTTCATCGCCCACTTGCCACGCCCGGCGTGCATCTTCAACCCTATCAGGAGGCATACTTCATGAGCCCTACCCCCTACGTTCCACCCAAGGTCTGGAAAAACGACGCGGAATCAGGCGGCCAGTTTTCCAAGACCAACCGCCCGACCGCTGGCGCTACCCATGAGCAGACCCTGCCCGTGGGCAAGCACCCGTTCCAGCTGTATTCCCTGGCGACCCCCAACGGCGTCAAGGTGAGCATCATGCTCGAAGAGCTGCTGGAACTGGGCCACGCCGATGCCGAATACGACGCCTGGCCGATTCGCATCGGCGAAGGCGATCAATTCTCCAGCGGGTTCGTCGAGATCAATCCGAACTCGAAGATCCCGGCGCTGGTGGATCACAGTGAAGGTGCCGGCGTGCGGGTGTTCGAGTCAGGCTCCATCCTGATCTACCTGGCGCAGAGGTTCGGCGAGTTCCTGCCCACCGATGTGGCAGCACGCACTGAAGCCATGAACTGGCTGTTCTGGCAGATGGGCGCAGCCCCCTATCTGGGTGGCGGCTTCGGGCACTTCTATGCCTATGCGCCGGAGAAGCTGGAGTACCCGATCAACCGTTTCACCATGGAAGCCAAGCGTCAGCTGGATGTACTGGACAAGCGACTGGCCGAGACACGTTTCATAGCCGGCGACGAATACACCGTGGCCGACATTGCGATCTGGCCGTGGTATGGGCAGCTGGTGCGCGGCAATCTGTACGAAGCAGCGCAATTCCTGGCGGTTGACGAGTATCCTCACCTGCAGCGCTGGGCTGAAGAGATCGCCCAACGTCCCGCCGTGCAGCGCGGTCAACGCGTCAATCGCACCTGGGGCGATGAAGCGACCCGAGTCCCCGAACGCCATAGCGCCGCCGACTTCAAATAACCCCGTCCCGGCTTGCACCGCCCCTGTAGCAGCGGCGCAAGCCGCGTCCGGCCCCACCGCAATACATCTGACACTGCGCATACGACGCCGACGCGGCTTGCTTATCCCCTGTAGCAGCGGCGCAAGCCGCGTCCGGCCTCGCCGCAATACGCCTGACACTCCACGTATAACGCGGACGCGGCTTGCGCCGCTGCTACAGGAGGCGCAGAAGGGGTTCATGATTTATGCAAGGCATCACCATGGTGAAGGGCGGAATGCCCGGTCTTGTCGCTCTTGACCTCGTACTGCGGCTCATCCTTGGACGCCGGCCGATGTTTGCCCATGAACTCCACGTCCTTGACATGAACCTTGGTCACCTTGCCGTGGATCTCCCCCGCCTCGGAATTCCAGCGCACCGCATCGCCCACCTTGAATGCATGGCTCATGGTCTTGCTCCTCATGTGATGAAAAACCCTTCAAGAAAAGGAGTGCAACGCACTCCATTGATTCACTCCACATAGCGACTCAACGTCCGGACGGCACTGCGCGCAAGGTGAACTCGGTGATTTCCGACGGCACCCCCAAACGAATCGGGAAGCCGTTCCACAACCCGCTGCCATTGCTGACATACAACTGCAGGCCGGCGCGGCGGTACAACCCGGACACGAACCCCTCGTTGGCCTTGGCCACCACCTGATCGAAACCGCGAATCATCCCGCCATGGGTGTGCCCGGACAGTTGCAGATCGACCCCGGCGGCGATCGCCTGGTCGATCGCGGCGGGTCGATGGTTGAGCAGCACGATCGGCGCATCGGCCGGTGCACCGCGCAGGGCCAGATCCAGGTCCGGTGCGCTACCTCCGTACCGGGTGGCGACCTTGTCGGTGATACCGGCGATGACCAGTTGCCCGCGTGTATCGCCGACCACCTCATGCTGGTTGATCAGGCTGTGCATGCCCGCCTCGCGAAACTTGGCCATCCAGCCTTCGTTGCCGAAGTAATACTCGTGGTTGCCGGGAATCGCGATCACGCCATCGCGGGCGCGCAGCTTCGCCAGCGGTCGCACGTCGGTGGCCCGTGCCTGCAGGGTGCCGTCGATGAGATCCCCGGTGATCACCACCAGATCCGGGGCCAGCGCGTTGGTGCGCGTGACGACTTCTTCCACCCAGGGCTCGGGAAACAGCACGCTGATGTGCAGGTCGGACAGCTGCACCAGCCGGAACCCATCCAGCGCCGGCGCCAGCCCGGGTATCTGGATGTCCACCTGACGCACGTCCGGCACGCGAGTGGCCTGGGCCACGCCGAAGCCGGAGACCACCACCGCAAGCGCTCCCACGCCATAGCGCCATTTGGCCAGGGCGCTGCGTGACAAAGCGCGGCGACGGACCAGGCGGGTCAGCAGGATGCCCAGATCCAGCACCAGCACGAAAGCGAACAGCAGGGCAAACCCGGTAAAGGCCCAGCCAGCGCTGTACGCCACCCAATAGGGGACTTCAGGCGAGTACATGGTCCCGGTGAACGCCAGAATCAGCATGTGGTATTTGGACGCGGCCAGCAGCACCAGACCGATCAGCAAACGCCAGCCGGTGGCCAGGGGCAATGGGTAGATGAAACGCAGCGCAACATACAGAAACGCGACAGTCGCATAGATGTGGAACACGGCTATTCCTCATGGTCAGTGGCACTCTGACAGCCGGCCCCTTCGATGGTTTGTCAGCGAGTTGCTACAGAACGTGTGCAACCCCTCGACCCACCTGATGCGCTGCGCCCCCCCTGTAGCAGCGGCGCAAGCCGCGTCGGCGATCCACGCGGAGTGTCAGGCGAATTGCGGTAAGGCCGGACGCGGCTTACGCCGCTGCTACAGGGGATCGGGGTGTCTGCGGGCCTGCAACCTCAACTGTCCGGAAACGGAATGGACAGCAACCACTCGCGAAAGGCCACCAGCGACGGCAGTTGCTGATTGTGGGTGGGATACGCCAGGTAATACCCGCGGCCGCTTTCCATGGGCTCGAAGAGGGTCACCAACTCACCCTGGGCGATTTCGTCCTGTACCAGAATGCGCGGCACCAGCCCGATGCCGATCCCGGCGATGACCGCCTGGATCAGGTGCGCCGTGTGTTCGAAGCTCGGCCCCAGGCGCGGGGTCGACGAGCCGGTCAACCCGACGCTGGCAAACCAGTCCGACCACGCGTGTGGCCGCGACACCACGCCCAGCAGCAACTGCCGCCCTGCATCCTGCACGGACATCTGCTCATGAGCGGGCAAAGCCTTGGGGCTGGCCACCACCACCAGCTTCTCCGAGAGCAATCGATGCGCCACATAGCCCGGCCACTGCCCCGACCCCGCGCAGATGATGGCGCTCATGTCCTGCGCGCCTTCGGACAGGTCACCGCGCACGATGCGCGAATGAAGATGCACCAGACTGCCGGGGTGGCGCCCATAGAAGTCCCCCATCCGCGGCATCAGCCATTTGGACGCGAAGGTCGGCAGCACCGCCAGGTGCAGGGTATCGGCCTCGATGCGATGGGAAATGGTCTGCAGGGTGGCGCCGCGAATCCGCGCCAGGGCGCCGGCCAGCTCGTGCTGGTACAGCGCGCCTGCTGCGGTCAACTCGATGTGCCTGCCTTCACGTTTGAACAACGCCACCTCCAGCAGCGCTTCGAGGGCCTGCACCTGTCGACTCACCGCGCTCTGGGTCAAGGCCAGTTCGGCCGCCGCCCGGGTGAAACTGCCGTGGCGACCCGCAGCTTCGAACGCCAGCAGCAACGACATGGAAGGTGTGAGCCGTCGAGGATTCATTCATTGAGCTCATGCAAAAAGCGAAGGATATACGTTTGCCCGGTGGGCCCGTGTCGGCGAAAATACGGTCACGCACGTCATGATGCAAGGCCCCTGCGCTAGATACGATCGGCTTTTCGAACTCGATCACCGCGCGCCTCGGCCCATTGCACGCATGCCTGTTTCGAATGCAAATCCACTGCCCCGCCGGATTCCGACTGCCATGATCGCCGAACTGTCCCGCCAGAAAGCTCCCCTCGCGCCCTATCAGGCGCTGCTGCGTCAGCTCGAACGTGCAGGTTTCCAGGGCGAGATCGTCGACGACTACGCCATGCGCACGGTGCTGGCCACGGACAACTCGATCTATCAGCGCCAGCCCCAGGCCGCCGTATTCCCTCGGCACGAGGCTGACGTGCAACTCCTGACCCGCCTGGCCAGCCAGCCGGAACATCGCAGTGTAGTGCTGACCCCACGCGGCGGCGGCACCGGCACCAACGGCCAGTCGCTGACCGATGGCCTGGTGGTGGACCTGTCCCGGCACATGAACCAGGTGCTGGAGATCAACGTCGAAGAGCGTTGGGTGCGAGTCCAGAGCGGCGTGGTCAAGGATCAGCTCAACGCAGCCCTGAAGCCCCATGGACTGTTCTTCGCCCCCGAACTGTCGACCTCCAACCGCGCGACCATCGGCGGCATGATCAACACCGACGCCAGCGGCCAGGGCAGCTGCACCTACGGCAAGACCCGCGACCACGTGCTGGAGCTGACCACCCTGCTGCTGGGCGGCGAGCGCCTGCACAGCCACAGCCTCGACGCGTCGCAGTTACAAGCCAACCGCGCGGGCGACGGCCGCATCGCCGAGGTCTATCAGTGCGCAGCGACCATCGCCGACGAGCAGGCCGAACTGATCGACGCGGTCTTCCCCAAGCTCAACCGCTGCCTCACCGGCTATGACCTGGCCCACCTGCGCGAGGCCGACGGGCGCTTCAACCTCAACAGCGTACTCTGCGGCTCGGAAGGCTCGCTGGGCTTCATCGTCGAAGCCAAGCTCAACGTGCTGCCGATCCCCAGGCATTCCATTCTGGTCAATGTGCGCTATGCCGGCTTCATGGACGCGCTCAACGACGCCAATGCCTTGATGGCGCACCAGCCGCTGTCGATCGAAACCGTGGATTCCAAGGTCCTCCTGCTGGCCATGAACGACATCGTCTGGCATGGCGTGGCCGAATACTTTCCCACCGACACACAGGCGCCGACCCTGGGCATCAATCTGGTGGAATTCAGCGGTGACGACCTGGCCGTGGTCGAGCAGCGTGTCGAACAGTTCATTGCCCACCTGCAGCAGGACACCACGGTGCCGCGCCTGGGCCACACGCTGGCGGTCGGCGCCCTGGCGGTGAGCCGGGTCTACGCGATGCGCAAGCGCGCGGTAGGCCTGCTCGGCAACGTTCAGGGCGAAGCGCGGCCGCAGCCGTTCGTCGAGGACACCGCCGTGCCGCCGCAGAACCTGGCGGCCTACATCGGCGAGTTCCGCGCCTTGCTCGACGGTCACGGCCTGCAGTACGGCATGTTCGGCCATGTCGATGCCGGCGTGCTGCACGTGCGACCGATCCTGGACATGAAGGACCCGCGCCAGGCCGCCCTGATCCGCCCCATTTCCGACGAGGTCGCGGCGCTCACCCAGCGGCACGGCGGCCTGCTCTGGGGCGAGCACGGCAAGGGCCTGCGCTCGCAATACGTGCCCGAGTACTTCGGCGAGCTGTATCCGGCCCTGCAGGCACTCAAGGCCGCCTTCGATCCGTTCAACCAGCTCAACCCGGGCAAGATCGCCACACCGGCCAGTGTCGCCGATGCGCGACTGACCCAGGTCGACGAAGTGACCCTGCGTGGCGAACTGGACCGCAGCATCGACGAGCGGGTCTGGCAGAGCTACGACAGCGCCGTGCACTGCAACGGCAACGGTGCGTGCTACAACTTCGACCCGAACGACGCCATGTGCCCGTCGTGGAAAGCCACACGCAACCGTATTCATTCGCCCAAGGGCCGTGCCTCGCTGATCCGCGAATGGCTGCGCCTGCAGGGCCTGCACGGCGCCAACGTACTGCAGAGCGCGAGCGGCAACCTGTTCCAGCGTGCGCGCAACAGCCTGGCCCGGCGCATGGGCCGCGACGACTTTTCCCACGAGGTGTACGACGCCATGGCCGGCTGCCTGGCCTGCAAGTCGTGCGCGGGGCAGTGCCCGGTCAAGGTCAACGTGCCGGAATTCCGTGCGCGCTTTCTGCAGCTCTACCACGGGCGCTATCTGCGACCGTTGAAGGATTACCTGATCGGCTCGCTGGAATTCAGCATCCCGTACCTGGCGCGCTTCCCCCGCGCCTACAACGCGGTCATGTCCTTCGCGCCGGTGCAACAGGCGCTGCAACGCGTGGCCGGCATGGTCGACAGCCCCCTGCTGAGCCTGGTCGATTTCCAGGCTCACTGTCGCGACTGGAACGTGCGCGCGGCGACTGCCGATCGTCTCGCCCGACTGACCCCCGAGCAGCGTCAGCGCAGCGTGATCCTGGTGCAGGATGCTTTCACCCGCTACTTCGACACGCCGGTAATGGCCGACTGGCTCGAGCTGATTTCGCGCTTGGGTTTCGACATCTACCTGGCCCCCTTCGCTGCCAACGGCAAGCCGTTGCAGGTACAGGGTTTCCTCGGTGCGTTCGACAAGGCCGCCCGGCACAACGCCCAGTCGCTGCGGCAATTGCAGGCCAGCGGCATCGCCCTGGTCGGCCTGGATCCAGCCATGACCCTGGTGTACCGCCAGGAGTACGCGAAAACCCTGGGCCACGACCAGGCACCGACCGTTCTGCTGCCACAGGAATGGCTGGCCCAGGTACTGCCGCAGACCGGCGAGCCCGGCACCGGCGGCGTCTACCAGCTGTTGCCGCATTGCACCGAGAAGACCAACGAGCCGAACAGCATCACCCATTGGCAACAGGTGTTCAGCCGTCTGGGCGCGACCCTGCAGGTATTGGCCAGCGGCTGCTGCGGCATGTCCGGCACCTATGGCCATGAAGCGCGCAACGTCGCCACCTCCAAGGTCATCTATGGGCAATCCTGGCAGCCGTTGCTGGCCCGCTACCATAGCTCGGGCAATCTGCTTGCCGACGGCTATTCCTGCCGCAGTCAGGTCAAACGCGAAGAAGGTCATACGGTCCGTCACCCGCTACAGGCCTTGCTGGAGCACGTGAGAAAAAACACCGTTTGAAAACGCTGGCGAGCCTGACGTCGGTGACTATGCTCGGGTAGACTAGTCGGCTAATCGACCCCGCATGCTCGCTTGCGCACACAGGAATTTCTCGGATGTCCGTCCAGGCTCGCAACAATGTGGTAGTCAAGGGCCAGGGGCCTCTGACGCTGGTGTTCGCCCATGGGTTTGGCTGCGACCAGAACATGTGGCGCATGGTCGAACCCACCTTTGCCAAGCGCTACCGCACCGTGTTGTTCGACATGGTCGGATGCGGCAAGTCCGATGTCGGCGCCTATGACATCGACAAGTACTCAACGCTGGCGGGCTATGCCGAGGACATCGTCGAAATCATCCAGGAATTCAAACAGGGTCCGGTGGTGTTCATCGGCCATTCGGTCGGCGCGATGGCCGGCGTCATGGCCGCCAACCTGAGCCCCGGGCTGATCAGTGCCCACGCCATGGTCGGCCCCTCGCCGTCCTACATCACCGACGAGGACTATCCCGGCGGCTTCACCCGCGACGACATCGACGCCCTGCTCTCGACCCTTGAAAGCAACTACCTGGGCTGGTCCAGTGCGATGGCGCCACGCATCATGGGCAACTCGGAAACGCCGGAACTGGGCGCCGAACTGACCAACAGTTTCTGCCAGACCGACCCGAACATCGCCAAGCGTTTCGCGCGTGTGACCTTCCTCACCGACAGCCGCGAAGACGTACGCCAGTTACGCGAGCCGGTACTGGTCATCCAGTCTTCCGACGACTTCATCGCGCCCAGGGCCGTTGGCGAATACCTGACTCAAGTGATCGACGATTGCCGCATGGTGCTGGTCGAGAACGAAGGCCACTGCCCGCACCTGAGCCAGCCTGCCGCCTGCATCGAAGCCATCCAGACCTTCCTCGACCAGACCTGCGGCCATCTGCCCGCATGAGCGTCGAGGCCACGGGCATCCCGAATGCCGAGGCGCTCTATCAACAGGCCCCCTGCGCCCTGCTGCTCATCAACGAAAAGGGCTTGATCCTCGAGGTCAACCAGACGTTCTGCCAGTGGCTGGGCCATACCCGCGAGCAACTGATCGGCACACGCAAGCTGCAGGAACTGCTGACCGTGGGTGGTCGCATGTTCTACCAGACGCACTGGATGCCATTGCTGGCGATGCAAGGTTTCATCACCGAGGTCAAACTGGACTTCTTGACCGCGCAAGGCACCGTCGCGCCGATGGTGCTCAATGCCGGAAGACGCGAGCATGAAGGCCAGGTGCTCAACGCCGTATCGGCGTTCATCGTGGCTGACCGCATGCGTTTCGAACAGGAATTGCTGCAGGCCAAGCGTCAGGCCGAGGACGCCCTGCAGCGGCATGTGGTGCTGGAACACGAACTGAATCGACAGCGCGAGCTCGCCGTGGATCGCGCACTGTTCGCCGAGCAGATGATCGGCATCGTCAGCCACGATCTGCGCAACCCGTTGCAGGTCGTGTCCATGGCAGCGCAGTACCTGCGTTCACAGGACATGACCGAACGGCAGGACACCATGCTCGGCCACATCAGGGAGGCCACGACACGTTCGCAACGCCTGATCAACGACCTGTTGGACTTCACCCAGGCGCGAATCGGCCAGGGTTTGGCGGTGAGCCGCGCGCCCATACAACTGGACCGTGTCATCGCTGCCGCCGTCGCCTCGTTGCGCCTGCTTCACCCACACCGCGAAATCGCTTTCAGCGCCAGCGACGAAGCCTTGTTCTGCCAGGCCGACGCGGACCGTCTGGCGCAATTGCTCGGCAATCTGGTGTCGAATGCGGTGACCTATGGCGATGGCGCCAGCCCTATCGACGTGCGAGTGTCGGCAGCACAGGGAACAGTGGAAATTGCCGTGCACAATGTCGGCAACCCGATCGACGAAGCCCAGTTGAGCACGATTTTTTCTCCCATGACACGAGGGGCAGAAGCGGGTCGCGAAGTACGCAGTGTCGGGTTGGGCCTGTTCATCGTCAGCGAGATCGCCAAGGCCCACGGGGGTGTAGTCGAGGTCGTTTCTACCGCACAGGCAGGGACCACCTTTGCCGTGCGTTTTCCGGCGTATGCCTCAGGCGGTCACTGACCGCCATCGGCAGACTGGCTGCCAGAACCTCAGCGTGGCTCGTGCATCGGGCAACCATTGTGGGTGGCGCGGAAGCCGGATGACATCTCGTAGGCGGGTTTGCGCACACGCATCACACCCCCCAGCGGACGGTGCGCCGCCAGACCATGCCAAGGGCTGAACGACATCCGCTCGTTGATCGTCTGAATGCTTTCCTCCGACCATGCGGCCTGGGCCGGGACTTCGATGCGGGCGACGGTCACGAAGGGGCTCAGTTCTTCCGACCATTGCTTTGAGGCATCCTCGATCGGCATTTCCTCAAGGTCGGTTGCCAGCTGGATACGCACTTCCCACGTACCCCCCTGGGTTGCGAAATATTCGGTGACCGCTTCACGCAGTCCGTCCGGCTTGCCGTCCAGATCGACGGGTTGATCGGTCAAATCGGTCAGCGATTGGGCCACTGGCACCACTTCCAGCTTGGCGTAGTGGTTACCGTACAGAAACGGCACAACCGTATTGAAGGTTTCGCCCAGCACATGGGTCAGCGGATGCCCGCCCATGCTCTTGAGCGTACCGCTTTCACCGCCCATGGTTTCGATCACCGACTCCACGCCACGAAGCAGCGCCGAAAACGCTTTCTTCAAGCCAGGGCCTTTGTCGGTGGTCTTGGCCAGGAGCTTGAGACTCTTCAAAAACGCCTTCGGCGTGGCAGCGGTGAACGCCTTGGCGTTCTGCATCACGAAATCCTGAGTCACATCGCCTTCACTGCCCGGCAAACGCTCGCCCTGAACGCCAACGATCTTCAGCCCCAAGCCGCGAGGTGTGGAAACCTTGTCGTCCAGAATATCACCCGGGTTGGTGGAAAAGCGCATCACCACCGGCAGTGTGCCAGGGACGGCAAAAGCGCCCTGCGCCAGAGGCGCAGGAAGACCGTCGAGTACCGTGATATGACCCCGTACCAGCCCGTGAGCCTTGGCATGCACGCCACGCAACGCGTGGCCGCCGTCTTCGAACGTCGTATCCAGGATGCTGCGCATCACCTGGTTTAGCTCTTGGCTGGTTTCAGCCTCGTCATCGGGCACTTGCTCGAATGAAGGCTCAAACACCAGCGGAGTGACGGTCAATCCACCTTCCGACAGTGGACGGTCCGCCAATGGGTTATCCGAAGAATGGTTCATATGCATGCCTCTACTCAGGTCGTACGGTTATCACGCTGGATCTTTATTATTTGGCCAGGTCGGCTTTCAGACGCTCGCCTGCATACATCTGGGCTTCCTCGGCTTTTTTCACCACTGCAGCGGTGCCGAAGAATTCGTGGGTCACGCCGGGATAGACCTTGCGCTCGACACTGACACCCGCAGTACGCAGCGCCTTTTCCAGCTCGGCGCCATCGTCGCGCAGCGGGTCGATTTCGGCGTTGATGACTGTCACCGGCGGCAAGCCCTTCAGGTCGGCGTGGACCAGATCGATGCGTGTGTCTTTCACGTCAGCCGGACCCCTGGTCACGTTGTCGATGAACCACAGCATCATCGGACGGTTGAGCGGCATGGCATCGGCGTACTTGCGATAGGACTCGGTCTCGGTATTGGACTGAGCCACCGGGTAAACCGACAGCACATGCTTGGGCTCGGTCAGACCGGCCTTGTGGGCTGCGACTGCGGTGGCCACGGCCAGGTTGCCGCCAGCGCTTTCGCCAGCCAGTGCCAAACGTTTCGCATCGCCATTGACCGCGGAAGCGTTCTTGCTCAACCAGCGATAGGCTGCCAACGCATCATCGTGAGCAGCGGGGAACTTGTTTTCAGGGGCGCGGCGGTAGTCGACGGACACGACCACGGCGTTGGCTTGTTTAGAGATGCCGCGTGCACCGCCGTCATACACCTTGCGATCGGCGAATACCCAGCCGCCACCGTGGAAGTACAGGACCACCGGGAACGGTCCTTTGCCTTCGGGGGTGTAGACGGTAGCCGGCAGTGCGCCTGCTGCGCCCGGTACGGTGATATCACGAGTGGTCACACCAGGGACCAGGGCGGTCGGAGTGCTGTCACGTTTCTCATCGGCGAGCACGCCTTTGACGGCATCGGCGATGGTGGGTTGCTGCCGAGCCTCGACGGCCGTGATTTTCTCCACGGCCTTGGCGTCGAAACTGGCGAATTTGTTCAGGACGGTCTGCATGTCCGAATCGGTGCGGAACATGCTCTTGGTACCGCTCACAGCGAGTTCGGAAACCGAGCGTTTTTCCGGATCTCGAGCGCAGCCGCTCAAAGCCATTGCCACGCCAGCAGCGCACAGCGCTACCATCAACTTACGGCCAGTCTTGATCATTGTTTTTTGCCTCGCACGAGAGTGGGAACGTTACGAAATATCAGGCCGCTGATAGCAACTTGATGTTCCAAAATTCCCACCTGTACCCAGACCGACGGTAGTCCTCCAAATACCACGACCCCTGTAGCAGCGGCGCAAACCGCGTCATCGGCCACAGAGGTGTGTCTGGAAAAACTTGGCGACCCCTGACGCGGCTTGCGCCGCTGCTACAGGGGTCGCGGTTGGCGGGGCTTACGCAGTGGCGTCCCAGGCGCGGTCGCCGGAGGCGTCCTTGATGCGCGTCGGCAGACCCATGGCGTCGAGCGCCTTGAGGAACGGCTCTGCGGGCAGCTCTTCGACGTTGGCCATGCGCTGCACGTCCCATTCGCCACGGGCAACCAGCAGGGCGGCAGCCACGGGCGGCACACCGGCTGTGTAGGAAATGCCCTGGCTGTCGGTTTCGGCGTAGGCTTCTTCGTGGTCCGCGACGTTATAGATGAACATCTCGTGGGGCTGCCCATTGCGGCTGCCCTTGACCAGATCGCCGATGCAGGTCTTGCCGGTGTAGCCCGGCGCCAGAGACGAGGGATCCGGCAATACCGCCTTGACCACCTTGAGCGGGACCACTTCCAGACCTTCGGCGGTCTTCACCGGCTGCTCCGACAGCAGACCGAGATTCTTCAGCACCGTGAACACATTGATGTAGTGCTCACCGAAACTCATCCAGAAGCGCACGTTGGGCACATCGAGATTCTTCGACAGCGAGTGCACTTCGTCATGCCCGGTCAGGTACAGGTTCTGCGAACCCACCACCGGCAGATCGTCGGTGCGCTTGACTTCGAACATGGTGTTGCTGGTCCACTGGCTGTTCTGCCAGCTCCAGACCTGCCCGGTGAATTCCCGGAAATTGATTTCCGGATCGAAATTGGTGGCGAAATACTTGCCGTGGGAACCGGCGTTGACGTCGAGGATATCGATCGAATCGATACGATCGAAATGCTGTTGCTGCGCCAGCGCGGCATAGGCATTGACCACGCCCGGATCGAAGCCCACACCCAGGATGGCGGTGACGTTCTTCTGTTGGCACTCTTCCAGGTGCTTCCACTCGTAGTTGCCGTACCAGGGCGGCGTTTCGCAGACCTTGCCCGGCTCTTCGTGGATGGCGGTGTCCAGGTAGGCCACGCCGGTGTCGATGCAGGCGCGCAGCACCGACATGTTCAAAAACGCGGAACCGACGTTGATGACGATCTGCGACTCGGTCTGCACGATGAGTGCCTTGGTCGCCTCGACGTCCAGCGCATCGAGCGCGAACGCCTGGATGTCGGCGGGCTGCTTGAGGCTGCCCTTGGCCTTGACGCTGTCGATGATGGCCTGGCATTTGGAGATGTTGCGCGACGCGATGGCAATACGACCAAATTCATCGTTGTGCTGCGCGCACTTGTGGGCCACCACCTTGGCGACACCTCCTGCACCAATGATAAGAACGTTCTTCTTCAATTTATTCACTTCTCCTCGGCTGTCCGCTTACGAAAGGCTGGACAGGTAGTCTTCGAAACCAAACTCACGAACCACCTCGACTGTACCGTCGAGTTGTTTCACTACGATGGACGGCATCTTCAGGCCGTTGAACCAGTTCTTCTTGACCATGGTGTAACCGGCGGCATCGACGAACGACAGGCGATCACCGATGGCCAATGGACGCTCGAACGGGTATTCGCCGAAGATATCGCCGGCCAGGCAGGATTTGCCGCACACCATGTAGGTGTGTTCGCCACTGCTGGGGGCCAGCTTGGCATTGAGCCGGTAGATCAGCAGGTCGAGCATGTGCGCTTCGATCGAGCTGTCGACCACGGCCAGGTGCTTGCCGTTGTAGAGAGTGTCGAGCACAGTGACTTCCAGCGATGCGCTGTTGGTGATCGCCGCTTCGCCAGGTTCCAGGTACACCTGCACGCCGTACTTCTGCGAAAAGGCCTTGAGCCGGGCGCAGAAGTCGTCCAGTGCGTAACCTTCACCCGTGAAATGAATACCGCCGCCGAGGCTGACCCATTGCACCTTGTGCAACAGATGACCGAAGCGCTCCTCGATGGTCCCCAGCATCTTGTCGAACAGGGCGAAGTCGCCGTTCTCGCAGTTGTTGTGGAACATGAAGCCGGAGATCTGCTCGATCACTTCCTCGACCTTGACCGGGTCCCATTCGCCCAGACGGCTGAAGGGTCGCGCCGGATCGGCCAGCAGGTAGTCGGAACTGCTGACCTGCGGGTTGACCCGCAGGCCGCGGGTCTTGCCTTGCGAAGCCTGGGCAAAACGCTGCAGTTGGCCGATCGAGTTGAAGATGATCTTGTCGCAGTTGGCGAGCATCTCCTCGATTTCGTCGTCGGCCCAGGCCACGCTGTAGGCGTGGGTTTCACCGGCGAACTTCTGCCGACCCAGCTTGAGCTCGTACAGCGACGACGAGGTGGTGCCGTCCATGTACTGCTCCATCAGGTCGAACACCGACCAGGTGGCGAAGCACTTGAGCGCCAGCAAAGCCTTGGCCCCGGACTGTTCGCGCACGTAGGCGATCTTTTCCAGGTTGCCCAGGAGCTTCTGTTTGTCGATGAGGTAGTACGGCGTATTGATCATTTCGAGGCCCCCGGCATGGCCAGCCAAAAAAAGGACCCGCATTGTGCCCTCAGTTACCCCGGACCGAAAGAGCGACCGCCCGATTTCCACGCGATACCACCCCACCGACCGCACCACCGGACACACCGCACCCACCACCGACGCGCATCAGGCACACCTCATACCCCGCGGCTTGCTTCCCCCTGTAGCAGCGGCGCAAGCCGCGTCCGGCCTCACCGCACAGCATCAGGCACACCCCTACACCACCAACGCGGCTCCCGCGCCCCTGTAGCAGCGGCGCGAGCCGCGTCCGGCCTCACCACACAGCATCAGGCACACCCCTACACCACCAACGCGGCTCCCGCGCCCCTGTAGCAGCGGCGCGAGCCGCGTCCGGCCCCACCGCACAGCATCAGGCACACCGCCGACACGCTTACCGGGACTTGCGCCGGGCCAGCAGGCCGCCCATGAGGCCCGTGGCGCAGCCGATCAACAGACCGCCAACGTGCGCACCATTGGCAATTTCGCCGAAGCCCAGCACGCTCACCAGCCCGCTCAGACACAGCCCGAGCCATATCAGCATCATCACCAGCACACCACGCGGCAAACGGTAGATCGGGTTGGGCGCCAGCCACTGGTACAACCAGCAGTGCCCGAGCAAGCCATACAGCACCCCCGACAACCCGCCGAACAAACTTGGCCCACTGACCAGGTACTGGACCACGTTCGAGACCAGGCTGAACGACAGGGTCAGCCCGAGCAGATTGATCCGCCCCTGCAACGCCTCGATACGCCGCCCCAGCTCCCAGTACCACAGCGCGTTCATCGCCAGGTGCAGCAAACCGAAATGGATCAGCATGGGGCTGAACAGACGCCACCACTGCCCGCTCGCCAGGGTATCGGCCAGCGGCGTGAAGTAGAGGTACTCGCCCTGCACCTGAAAGTCGAGAAAGGTCAGCCAGCGCAGACTGCCCAGGTTGTCTCCCAGCAGGGTCACTGCCGCCACCACCAGGCACGCCAGCAGTACCGCAGCCGTGGCCGGGCTGGCCTTGAGCTGCTGCACGAAACCCGGCCTCTGCACCGGCGCATGCCGGGCCATCAATTGCGGATCGACTTCGGCGTTGCCTTCCGGATAGCGCTGGTACAGGTCGCGAATATCCTGCGCCAGGCGTTCGTCGGGCACCCAAAGCACTTGGCTACCCTGCTCCTCGCTGACCCGATGGGGTACCTTCAGACGTCTCAGCAAACCTACGAAACCACTCAGGTCAGTGCTCAGCGGCAGACGCAATACGGCGATTGCACTCATGAAAACGCCTCCGGGCGTTCGACTTCGACCCACACGAACTTGCGTGGGTCGATTCGGGTTTCCTGGTCCAGACGGTACGCCACCAGCTTGCCGTACAGCACCGCGCTGTAATCCAGGCAAGCCAGGTTGGGCCGTATCGCCGCCGGTCGCCCACTGCGCCAGTAATGGCCGACGAACAGCAACGGCTCGTCGACTCCATAGCGCAGCAAGGCGTTCTTCTGCTCCTCGCTCAACGGCGCGCAGGCCACCTCGTCTGGCAGGGCATCGGGCTGAAACACCACATCACCGTAGGTTTGCGGATCGTCTTCCCAGAACTTGGTCCGAAAGAAGGCCCGACTCAGGCCGTCGGCCCCGGTCAGGGTGAGACCACCGGGCAGACGCATGTCGGTGCCGCGCAGCAGGCGGTCGAACACCTGGCTGGCAAAGCTGCCCTTGACCGCCGATGCCTGAAGAAAATGCGCGTCGATGCAGCCATCCGGGTGCTGTCGGCGCAGCGGCTCGATGAGGCCTGCGTCCCAGCACGCGTGCACCAGCCGGAAGCGCTCGGCATCCAGAAACAACGGCAACTCGTAGAACCAGCCAAGAAAATCATGCCAGTCGCCAGGGTGCTGAGCGAACTGGTCGAGGGTCGCCTGGATCAGGCGTTCGTGCCGCGGCACATGTTCGCGCACGTACTGCTTGCCGCTACCCGGCAGGGCCGGCGTACTCCAGCCCAGGGCGTTGAACTCGTGATTGCCCATGATGCAGCGCGCCTGATCGGCCACGACCATGTCATGGACGATGTGCAGGGACTCGCGGATCCGTGGCCCGCGGTCGATGATGTCGCCGAGAAACAGCGCCTGGCGCGAACCATGGCGCCAGACGCCGCCCTGCTTGCGATAGCCCAGCCTGTCGAGCAGATGTTCGAGGGTGTGTGCGCAACCGTGCACATCGCCGATCAGGTCGTAACTTCGCGCCGGGTCGAGCATCAATCGCCTCCGGTGTTGCCGAGCCGGCTGCCCCAGCCGAGTTTGGTCCGGCACACTTCGTAATAGTTGTGGTCCAGCGGGTGGATCAGGCGCAGTTTCTGCGATTTCTTGCGCACCGTGAGGGTATCGCCCGGGGCACAGGTAAAGTGGTTCTGGCCATCACATGAGACTTGCGGATAGATCTGCATGTTCTTTGAGACAACGATTTTCATCTCGCTGTTGCCATCGACGACGATCGGCCGACCCGAAAGCGTGTGCGGGTACATGGGCACGATCACGATCGCATCGAGCTTGGGGTGCATGATCGGCCCGCCCGCCGACAGTGCGTAGGCGGTCGAGCCGGTCGGCGTGGCGAGGATCAGGCCGTCGGCCTTCTGGCTACAGACGAACTGCCCGTCGATGTAGATCTCGAACTCGATCATGCGAGTCGACTTGCCCGGGTGCAGCACGACGTCGTTGAGCGCATCGCCCTGGCCGATGGCCTCGCCATGCCGGCGCACTTCGGCCTCGAGCAGGAAACGGTTCTCGACCAGATAGTGCCCGTCCAGCACCTCGGCGACTTTCACTTCGAGCTCGTCGGGGCGGATGTCGGTGAGAAAGCCCAGGCTGCCGCGGTTGATCCCCAGCACCGGGGTGTTGTGCCGCGCCAGCGCCCGTGCCGCACCCAGCAGGCTGCCGTCGCCGCCGACCACGATCACCAGATCGCAGACTTCGCCGAGCATCTTGCGCGACGAGGTCTGCAGGTTGTGGCCGGGCAGTACTTCGGCGATGGTGTCCTCGAGGATGACATGCATGTGCCTGTCCAGCAGGAAGCGCTTGAGGCGGCGAATGGTATCGAGCACCTGCGAGCTGCCGAGGCGGCCGATGATACCGATATTGCGAAATTGCTCCATGAGGCTCCTGCTCGGGTCTGTTCTGGCTATCGGGATGCGCCAGGCACATTCCACAACGCTGTCGCGCAACCAGCGGTTGCGGACACAAATACGGATCTGGATTATGGAGTAAAGCCGTTGCCGCACAAAACCCTTTCAGCCACCGCGCCATTGACCGGGATCGTCCCATGAATCCATTTGCCGCCCTCGCCGACTTCCCGCGCCACCTGCGCCAGCCCCAGGTGCGCGATCTGGCGTGGGTCATCCTCGCCCCGCCGCTGCTGCACACAGCGCCCTGGACGCAACGCCATCCCCTGGCCGGCAGCCGCTGGGCCGAACGGCCCGAAGACCTGCAGGCGTGGCTGCAGGCCCTGGACGATGCCAGCCAACCCCTGGTCGACTGGCTGGCCCAGGCACCCACGAGACGCCTTGGCCTGTACTACGAACGCCTGTGGCAATTCGCCCTGCAGCAGGCGCCCGGTATCGAGCTGCTGGCCGCCAACCTGCCGATCCGCAAGGGTGGACACACGTTGGGCGAGCTCGACATAGTGATTCGCGACCGTGACGGTGTGCATCACCTGGAACTGGCCATCAAGCTGTACCTGGGCCCGGTGGCCGCCGACGGCCACGACGCCTTCCAGTGGCTGGGCCCCAACACCCAGGATCGGCTGGGCCGCAAGCTCAACCACCTGGCCGAGCACCAGTTGCCCATTTCCACGTCCAGTCAGGGCCGCGAAGCCTTGCACGAGCTGGGCATAGAGCAGTTCGACGCCCACCTGTGGCTGGCCGGCTACCTGTTCTACCCCTGGCCAGGTGCGGCGAGCGCACCCGAACATGCCCACCCCGACCACTTGCGCGGACGCTGGGTGCATCAGCGCGATTGGCCGATCTTCGTCGAGCAACGCCCGGACGGGCGCTGGCAGCCGCTGCCGCGCGATGCCTGGCTGGCACCGGCTCGCCTCGCTGCCGCCGACGCCTGGGCACCCGATCAGCTCCACGCCTGGCTGCAGCAACTGGACCCACTCGCCGCCGCGCAGATGCTCGTGCGGCTGACCCACGACGCTCATGGTGACTGGCAGGAAGCCGAGCGGGTCTTCCTGGTCGCCGACCCCTGGCCAGCCCTGCCGGGCGTATAAAGCACGGGGCTGGCTAAAGATGTCCACGGCCGGCCCGATACCCTGTGCATGACCGCTCGAGTAGTCGCCCGATGACCTGGAGAAACACCCACGCGCGTTACGGCAGCCTGTCCATCGCCCTTCACTGGTCGATGCTGGTCCTGCTGGCCGCCACCTATGCGTGTATCGAGTTGCGCGGACAATTCGCACGAGGCAGCGGCGCGCGCGTACTGATCGTGCAGTTTCACTTCATGCTGGGCCTGAGCGTGGGTTTGCTGGTGTGGCTGCGTCTGCTGGCACGAAGCCTGGGCGTCACCCCGAGCATCGTTCCGCCTCTCCCCGCCTGGCAGACCCGCCTGGCCAGCCTGATGCACCTTGCACTCTACGCCTTGATGATCGGCCTGCCGTTGCTCGGCTGGCTGATCCTCAGCGCGCAGAACCGGCCCGTCTCGTTCTGGGGCATCGAGTTGCCTCACCTGATCGGCGAGGACCGTGACCTCGGTGGGCGCCTGCAGGAATGGCACATGCGCATCGCCGGCTGGGGCTATTGGCTGATCGGCCTGCACGGCCTGCTGGGCCTGGGCCATCATTATCTGCGCGGCGACAATACCCTGCGCCGCATGCTGCCGCAGCGCGACTGAAACATCACGGTGCGGCCCGCCAACCCTGCAGGCCACCGGTGTGCACGAACACCACGCGGTTGCCTGCAGCGAGCACGCCCGCCGTTGCCGCCTCGCGCAAGGCCCACAACGCCTTGGCCGTGTACACCGGCTCCAGGGGAATACCGGCCTCGGCTTCACAGTCGCGCATGAACGCCAGCAGCGCGCTGTCCGTTTTGGCAAAGCCGCCACGGCTGGCATCGAGCAGGGTATGACCCTGTTCGCCGCACAGCGCATTCACCTGCTCCTGCACGCCATGCCCCGGCCCGACCGCCAGCGCTCCGTAAACCCGGCGCTGCCCGTCTTCGGCCAGGACCAGGCCAGCCAGCGTCGTACCAGTCCCTACCGCCAGCCACCATGCCTCGAAATCGTCCCAGCCGATATCTGCCAGTTGCGCCTGCACTTGAACCCTCAGAGCTGCACACCCCTTGGCCCCCAGCAACCCTCCGCCACCCTCGGGCACCGGCAGCAGATCGGGGTAGCGTGCCTGCCAGGGTGCCCAGAAATCCTCCCGGTGGCGCTGTCGATACCCCTCGTAACCCAACCAGTTCAGCTCCATTCCCCACCGCTGCAGGTCAATCACGGTCGGCGTAACCTGGGCGTGGCCGCGAAGCAAGCCGACCGTGCGCAGACCCAGGCGCTCACCGGCCGCCGCCAGGGCATGCAGGTGATTGGAATGGGCACCGCCCAGACTGATGACCCCCCTGCAGCCAGCGGCCCGAGCGGCCAGCAGGTGATGCTGCAGCTTGAACGACTTGTTGCCGCTGATCAGCGGATCGATGAGGTCCAGCCGGAGTATGGCCGCCTCGATGCCGGCCTCGGCGAGCCAGGACAATCGCAAGGGTTGCAACGGGGCGCGTGGTAGATCAAGAAGCATGGGGGCCTGACAAGCTGGACGTGGGAATGCAGCGGCGCCGGGACCGACCCGGCGCGCTGCTCATTCTACAGCACGGCTGCCAGGCGCGAGCCCTGGTCGATGGCGCGTTTGGCGTCCAGTTCAGCGGCCACGTCCGCACCGCCGATCAGGTGCACTCGCTGCCCGGCCTCGATCAGCCCCTGTTCCAGCTCGCGCAACGGATCCTGCCCGGCACAGATCACCACGTTGTCCACCGCCAGCACCCGCGGCTCGCCCCCGCCCACGCGTACATGCAGACCGGCGTCATCGATCTTCAGGTACTCGACGCCGTTGACCATGCGCACGCCCTTGCTCTTCAGTCCGGCGCGATGGATCCAGCCGGTGGTCTTGCCCAGGCCTTCACCCACCTTGCCCGCCTTGCGCTGCAGCAGGTAGACCTCGCGCGCCGGCGCGTGGGTCTGCGCCGCAACCCCAGCCACACCGCCGCGGGCGTGCAGCGTCAGGTCGATGCCCCACTCCTTCCAGAATGCCTCACGATCAAGGCTGGTGAACGGGCCTTGATGCACCAGGAACTCGCTGACGTCGAAGCCGATGCCACCGGCGCCGATCACCGCCACACGTTGCCCCACCAGGCGCCGTGCCAGCAACACGTCCAGATAACTCAGCACCATGGGATGGTCGATACCCTCGATGTCCGGCAGCCGCGGGGCGATGCCGGTGGCCAGCACGATCTCGTCGAAACCTCCGGCTGTCAGCGCGGCTACGTCGACCCGCACGCCCAGGCGCACGTCCACGCCGAGCCGCGTCAGCCTGCGATCGAAATAGCGCAAGGTTTCGTTGAATTCTTCCTTGCCCGGAATGCGCTTGGCCACGTTGAACTGACCACCGATCTCGTCGCGCGAGTCGAACAGCGTCACCGCATGGCCGCGCTCGGCCGCCACGGTGGCCGCCGCCAACCCGGCCGGCCCGGCCCCTACGATGGCAATCCTGCGTACCTGGGTCACGGGCAGATAGTTGAGTTCGGTTTCATGGCAGGCGCGCGGGTTGACCAGGCAACTGGTCAACTTGCCGGCGAAAGTGTGATCCAGGCAGGCCTGGTTACAGGCGATGCAGGTGTTGATCTCGTCGCCCCGGTCGGCAGCGGCCTTGTTGATGAATTCAGGGTCGGCCAGGAATGGCCGCGCCATCGATACCATGTCCGCGTCGCCATCGGCCAGGATGCGCTCGGCCACCTCCGGGGTGTTGATCCGGTTGGTGGTGATCAGCGGCAGCCGCACCGCCGTGCGCAACTTGGCCGTGACCTTGCTGAACGCCGCGCGGGGCACCTTGGTGGCGATGGTCGGAATACGTGCTTCGTGCCAGCCGATACCGGTGTTGATCAGCGTGGCTCCCGCCGCCTCGATGGCCTGGGCCAACTCGACCACTTCCTCCCAGATGCTGCCGCCTTCGATCAGGTCGAGCATGGACAGGCGGAAGATGATGATGAACTCGCGACCGACCGCTTGCCTTACCTGACTGACGATCTCGACCGCCAGGCGCATCCGATTGGCGTAGCTGCCGCCCCAGCGATCGGTGCGCTGGTTGCTGTGGGCCGCCAGGAACTGATTGATGAAGTAGCCTTCCGAGCCCATGATCTCGACACCGTCATAGCCCGCCGACTGGGCCAACCGAGCACAGGCGACGAAGTCGGCGATCTGCTTCTGAATGCCTTCTTCATCCAGCTCGTGTGGCTTGAACGGGTTGATCGGCGCCTGAATGGCACTTGGCGCCACCAGCTTGGGGCTGTACGCATAGCGCCCGGCATGCAGGATCTGCAGGCAGATCTTGCCGCCGGCCTCATGCACCGCCTGGGTCACGATCCGATGCTTTAGCGCCTCCTCGGGCGTGCTCAGCTTGGCCGCCCCGGCATACACCCCACCTTCTTCGTTCGGAGCAATGCCGCCGGTGACGATCAGGCCCACACCACCCCGCGCACGTTCGGCGAAATACGCCGCCATGCGTTCGAACCCACCAGGTTTTTCCTCGAGGCCGGTGTGCATGGAACCCATCAGACTCCGGTTGCGCAAGGTGGTGAACCCCAGGTCCAGAGGTGCCAGCAGATGAGGATAGGGAGCAGCGGCCACGGGATCTCCACAGGCAGGATCACGGATAGGTGCAGAGCCTCTTTCAGCGGGCTCGGTCACGACGAGTGTCTGACAGTAAAGACCCGAGCCGCCTGCCTCAATGACCAGAAATAACAAGTCATTGATCATGCCGCACGCGACGTCTACCCTAGTGCGGATTCACCAACAGGAGCTGATTGTTGTCCCTCATGCGTAAAATCCTGATGTCCGTGGTCGCCCTGCTTTGCCTGGCGGCGTTGACCACCTATGCGCTGTGGACGACCCAGCGGCCCGTGGGCCACTACCTGTCGGACCTGCGCGTCACGTTCGAGGGGGTCGACGGCGTGCCGGCCGGGCGGGGCAATCTACTGGGCGTTCAGCCCGAACTGTTCCCGGCGGACTACCAGAGTGTCGAACGCCTGCGCCTGAAACTGGCCGGTTATCTGCAACACGCCCAGGACGCCGGCCTGCTCAACGGCAAGACCATCGTCGTGCTGCCCGAGCACATCGGCACCTGGTTGTGGGCCGTGGGCGAGAAGAACGAGTTCTACCAGGCCGCGCAACGCCGCGATGCCGAACAATGGCTCGCCGCCAGCAACCCGCTGGACCTGCTCGCCGGATTGGTCCAAGCCCATGGCGACGACCGCTTCGCCGACGCCTACCTGCGCATGAAGGCGGCGCGCATGGCCGATCAATACCAGCAACTGTTCGGCGGCCTCGCCAGGCAGTTCGGTGTGACGCTGGTCGCAGGCTCCATCATTCTGCCCAAGCCTTCGGTTGCCGACGGTCGGCTGCGGACCGACAGCGGGCCGTTGTACAACGCCAGTGTCGTGTTCGCCACCGATGGCTCCATCCTCGGTCAGCCACAGCTCCAGCATTTCACCAGTCACCCTACCCGGCGCTATGTGCAATCCCTGGGCGATGCGCCATTCAACGTTTTCGACACCCCGGCGGGAAAACTCGCCGTACTGATCGGCACCGACAGCTGGCACCCGGCCAGTCACGCCCAACTACGCCAGCAGGACGTGCAACTGCTGGCGGTGCCGGCATCGGTGCTGGGCCGGGGCCGCTGGTCCAGCCCGTGGCGTGGCTTCCGCATCAGCCCGGCGCCCACCGATGTTGCCTTGTCACCTCGCGAAGTCAGCGAGGCACACGCCTGGCAACGTCTGAACGAAGCCAGCGCGCCCTTGGCCAGCATGACCGTGTTCATGGGCGGGCATTTCTGGAATCAGTTCTACGAAGGGCAAAGTTTCGCGCGTCAGCGCGAACGGTTCGGGCAAGTCGGCGATGGGCGCGGCGCGCGCCTGATCAACCTGTGGCTCTAGGCGAGTGACGGGCCAGCGCATCAAACTCGGCGACCTGTCGGTCGGCTTCACTCAAAGCCTGGCCGAGGCAGTACGTAGCCACGGTCATGACCCCTCGCCCCTGTTGACCCAATATGGACTGGAGCCCAGTCGGCTCAACGTGGCCGGTGCACGGTTGACCATCGCCCGCTATATGCGCCTGGGGCATGCGGCCATCGCACTCACCGGCGACCCTGCCCTGGGCCTGCGCATCGGTCAGGCCAGTCGCTTGAGCCAGGCGGGGTTGGCGGGTATCACGGCCGCACAGGCGCCAACGGTGCGCGAAGCCGCCCGTACGCTGATTCGCTTCGAAGCTCTGTATGCAGCCAACTACCGCGGGCAGTCGAGCTTTCATGAAGACCGCGAAGGCGCCTGGCTACGTTTCTATTCGATCAGCCCCTACAACGCCTATAACCGGTTCGTGGTGGATTCGCTGCTGACCGGCTGGCTGCGGCAACTGAGCGTCCTGGCGGGGCAAGACGTGCGTGCGCAGCGGCTGGAGATCGAGTTCGCCGCGCCGGAGTACGCTGACCACTACCCTGCCAACACCAGCTTCGGCTGCGAGCACAATCAACTGCGTCTCACCCACGCCAGCCTCAGCCTGCGCAACCCCGAGCACTGTCCCAGCACCTGGCAGCATCTGTTGCAGTTGTGCGAGCAGGAACTGGAACGGCTGACCCGTATCCGGACTTTAGCCGAACGGGTCAGCCAGTTGCTCGGCCCCTTGCTCAATGGCGGGCGCGAGCCCACGCTGGACGAAGTCGCCGCTTGCCTGAAAATGCCGGCCTGGACCCTGCGCCGCAAGCTGACCCAGGAAGGCACGCAATTTCGCTCGATTCTCAACGACACTCGTCGGGACCTGGCACAGACCTACATCCGTGACACCGAGCTGGCCTTCGGCGAAATTGCCTATCTACTGGGATTCACTTCGGCCGAAGCCTTCCAGCGTGCGTTCAAGCGCTGGTGCGCAGTCACGCCCGGAGAGTACCGCCGCACGAACCGTCAATGATCCGTACGCGCATTGGCTTCAATGCTGCGGGACCGGCGTGTCGGCGGCAGGCGTTTCAGGGGCGGCATCGGGGGCTGCCTGCGGCGTTTCGGGCTGTGTCATGATTTCGATCGGCGCCGGTTGCGCCGGTGGTGCCACCGGCTGCGAGGCCTCCTGTTCAGGCACCGCGTCTACCCCAGGCGCCTGGATGACCGCCGGCGTCGGCTGCGCCAACGGCGTTTGCGCAGCCGATGGCGCCGCTACTGCAGGCGCCAGGGAAGCGGCGGGTGCGGTGTCGGGCACACCCAGCTCATCCTGGGCTGGCTGCGGCGCTGCCGCTTTCTTGGCTTTGACCGGCATGAAGCTCTCGACCAAGGCGAAATAGCGGTCGTAGAACGTATCCGACGCCACCGTTTCACTGGCCACCTTGACCATGGAGTCGTCGGTGGACCCGATCGGCATCGACACCGAACCCAGCACCCCCACGCCCACACTTGCGGAGTTGTTGACCTTCTTCAGCGCGTAGCGATCCTGCAGGGCGTTGGCGAACACGGTGGAACTGTGATCACTGCTGGCATCGGCTACGCACACCACATTGAAGCTGATTTCCAGATGACTCTCGCCGGTTTGCTGGAAGCTCTTGTGGCCGCTGACCTGGCGCGGATCATTGCTGGTGATGATGTAGCCCTGACTCAGCAAACCGCGGCGCGCAGCCTCGCAGGAGGCCACGTCACTGACGGGGTAGTTGCGCGAGAAGGTGCCCGAGTCGGCAAAGTTTTCGTGTTCGTAGATGGCGGTCTTGGGTGAGGAACACCCTGCCAGGCCAAGCCATGCAATTGCCAGCAATGCGCCTGGGAGGCGACGTCCGAAAGGAAATGGGAGTGACATTTGGAGTCCTGGAAAAACGTTCTGCGGCTATTGTGCAACAGAACATGCGCATCAGGCGCATGAAATACCGTTCAATCAGGACGTGCGGTGATACGCGATGTTTCCATGGGCGGTTTCCATGGACTGCGTGCTTACTTGACTGCGGGCGGCTGAGTCACAGGCTGCGCAGGCGTGTCGGTAGCAGTTGCAGAATCGAGGGGCGCGGTCGCGAGTGCGGCGCGTTGCTCGGCGCGAGCCTTGGCACGCAACTGCTTGCGCCAGCGCCGCTTGCTGCTGGCGGCAATGTACCAACCGAACAACGGACCCAACAACATGCCGGCCAGCACACCTGCCAGTATGAAGACCGAAACCGGCAACGACGGGCTGGACCACCCAAGAACGCTCAACGCCACGGCCTGCTGGTTCTCGAGCACGAATATCAGCACAGCGGCGGCGACTGCCAGGAAGATCAGCACCAGCAGCAACTTCTTGAGATTACGCAAAGCCTTCTCCTTCAACGTCGATCAAACGAGTTCTTCATCCTCGTTCACCCGGTCGCGCAATTCCTTGCCGGGCTTGAAATGCGGAACGAACTTGCCGTCCAGGCTCACCGACTGACCTGTCTTCGGGTTACGCCCGACACGCGGCGCGCGATAATGCAGGGAAAAGCTGCCGAAACCGCGTATCTCGATCCTGTCGCCCGTGGCAAGGCACTGGGACATTTGTTCAAGCATGGTCTTGATGGCCAGTTCCACATCCTTGGATGAAAGTAGACCTTGATGGGTGACAATACGTTCGATCAATTCCGACTTCGTCATATTTTTCCCTTCTTTATCAAGCAGCTAGATCAGCGCTTAGAAGGTTTTAGCATGGCTTGACAGATTTGAACAGCCCGACTCTTGACTTCTTCGCAATCAGTTGTCGGTGCACTATTTGAACGCACTGCTCTTGCGGCATTTGACGATCATGCTGCGCGTGGAATAACCGGCAGGGTTGAGACCGAAGACGTAGTCATCAGGGTCTTCCTTGGCGTCACTGGACTTGGCCAGGGTGCGGTAGCCCGCAGGCCCGCAGGCGGACTCCGCCTCTTTCTCGCACTGTGCCCAGGACGAAGTGAGCCCGGAACAGTTGATGTGCAACCCGCGGTTGCCACGCTTGCCGTGGGAGGTGGAGGTGGCGGCGCAGGCGGTCACCAGCAGCAATGCTGCGATGAGCAAGGTAAATTTCATGACTCGGGCCTTGTCTACTTCAGGATGGACACGGGTTCAGGAGTAACGGCGAAATCGATCAACAACCACAGGCCATCTACCCTATCCAAGTAGCTGGCCGATTGCTAATTTACTTCAGGCGGGTTTCAGTGCGATGACTCGGAAGATTGTAACTATTCGTACAACACCGCCCTGACCTGTCATCCCTGGCTGTTGCAGCGCACGAACATGGTCCGACTGGCCATGCCGGGATTCCAGCCCAGGAAGCCATCCTCCGGGTCCTCCTTGATATCCGATGTCTTTGCCAAGACCTTGTAGCCTGCCGAGCGGCACGATTGATGGGCCTTGTCATAGCACTTGCCCCATGACGAACCCAAGCCACTGCAGTTGATTTGCAACGCCTGCATGCCCCGATAATCTCGTTTGACCACCGATGTGGTGGAGCACCCGGACGTCAGGCCAACTACTACGAACAGCATCGCGGTTACTACGGTTTTCATCCCTGGAAGTCCTTGGGTATTCACTTATGCCTTTGAGCCTCCCAGGCACTTTTAAGTTCGGCATCCGTTTCTGCTGAACGGTACGAAACACAAATCGCAGGCACAAAAAAGGGCGACCGAGGTCGCCCTTTTTCTACAGGTCAAACAGAACTTAGTTCTGCTTTTCCATCTGTGCACGCAGCAGGTCGCCCAGAGTGGTCGGACCGGCAGCGATATCCGAAGTGGCTGGCTTGTCGCGCAGGCTCTGGATAGCTTCTTTCTCGTCTTCAACGTCTTTCGATTTGATCGACAGTTGGATGACGCGGGACTTGCGGTCGACGCTGATGATCTTGGCTTCGACTTCTTCGCCTTCCTTCAGGACGTTGCGCGCGTCTTCAACGCGGTCACGGCTGATTTCGGAAGCTTTCAAAGTGGCTTCGATGTCGTCGGCCAGGGTGATCACAGCGCCCTTGGCGTCAACTTCCTTAACGGTACCGCGAACGATGGCGCCTTTGTCGTTGACAGCAACGTAGTTGGAGAACGGATCGTCTTCCAGCTGCTTGATGCCCAGGGAGATGCGCTCGCGCTCTGGATCTACCGACAGGATGACGGTGTCAAGCTCGTCGCCCTTCTTGAAACGACGTACGGCTTCTTCGCCCACTTCGTTCCAGGAGATGTCGGACAGGTGAACCAGGCCGTCGATGCCGCCGTCCAGACCAATGAAGATACCGAAATCGGTGATCGACTTGATGGTGCCGGAGATCTTGTCGCCCTTGTTGAACTGGCCAGAGAAGTCTTCCCACGGGTTCGACTTGCACTGCTTGATGCCCAGGGAGATACGACGACGCTCTTCGTCGATGTCCAGAACCATGACTTCCACTTCGTCGCCGACTTGTACGACTTTCGAAGGGTGGATGTTCTTGTTGGTCCAGTCCATTTCGGAAACGTGTACCAGGCCTTCCACGCCTTCTTCCAGCTCTGCGAAGCAGCCGTAGTCGGTCAGGTTGGTCACGCGCGCCATGACGCGAGTGCTTTCTGGGTAACGTGCCTTGATGGCAACCCACGGGTCTTCGCCCAGTTGCTTCAGGCCCAGGGATACGCGGTTACGCTCGCGATCGTACTTCAGAACCTTGACATCGATCTCGTCGCCAACGTTGACGATTTCCGATGGGTGCTTGATACGCTTCCAGGCCATGTCGGTGATGTGCAGCAGGCCATCGACGCCACCCAGATCGACGAATGCGCCGTAATCGGTGAGGTTCTTGACGATACCCTTGACTTGCTGACCTTCCTGCAGGGATTCCAGCAGAGCTTCGCGCTCGGCGGAGTTCTCGGCTTCCAGGACACTGCGACGGGAAACGACAACGTTGTTGCGCTTCTGGTCCAGCTTGATGACCTTGAATTCGAGCTCTTTACCTTCCAGGTGGGTGGTGTCGCGCACAGGGCGGACATCGACCAGGGAACCAGGCAGGAACGCACGGATGCCGTTAACGTCGACAGTGAAGCCGCCTTTAACCTTACCGTTGATAACGCCCTTGACCACTTCCTCGGCGGCGAAAGCTGCTTCCAGAACGATCCAGCACTCGGCGCGCTTGGCTTTTTCGCGGGACAGCTTGGTTTCGCCAAAGCCGTCTTCTACCGCGTCCAGCGCAACGTGGACTTCGTCACCGACCTTGATGGTCAGTTCGCCAGCGTCGTTGTAGAACTGCTCGAGCGGGATGACACCCTCGGACTTCAGGCCGGCGTGGACAGTAACCCAGTCACCGTCGATATCGACGACGATACCGGTGATGATTGCGCCTGGCTGAAGATTGAGAGTTTTTAGGCTTTCTTCAAAGAGTTCTGCAAAGCTTTCGCTCATTTTAATTCCTGTAGATTTGGGCGAAACATACGCCCATCAGCCACGCTCCAGACAACGTGGGTTTCGTTCAAGTAAAAGAAAGCCACCGGGATGTTGACTGGGTTCCCGTATGGCTTCTTCGTCACCCGGCGATATCGCGAAGTGCGATCTCGCTCATGATGCGTTCCAACACCTGCTCGATGGACAACTCCGTGGAATCCAGCTGTATGGCATCGGCCGCCGGCTTGAGCGGGGCCACTGCGCGCTGGGTGTCACGCTCATCGCGTGCACGTATCTCATCTAGCAGACTCGACAGACTAACATCGTTGCCGGCTGTCTTCAACTGCAAGTAACGTCTGCGCGCACGTTCCTCGGCGCTCGCGGTCAGGAACACCTTGAGCGGCGCATCGGGGAACACCACCGTGCCCATGTCGCGACCATCGGCGACCAGGCCAGGCAGTTCCTGAAACGCCCGCTGGCGCTGCAGCAAGGCATCGCGTACCGCTGGCAGGGCAGCGACCTGGGAAGCGCAGGCGCCGATCTGCTCGTTACGAATGTCCCGGGTGACATTGTCGCCTTCCAGGACGATGCGCTGTGGCTGGCCATCGGCGGCGGCAATGAACTGCACGTCCAGGTGCGCAGCCATGACCTTCAGTGAATCTTCGTTGCTCAAATCCACGCCGTGGTTGCGTGCGGCGTAGGCCAACAGCCGATACAAAGCGCCCGAATCGAGCAGCTTCCAGCCCAGACGCTTGGCCAGGATACCGGCGACGGTACCCTTGCCCGAACCGCTGGGCCCGTCGATGGTGATGACTGGCGCCACGTTCACGACTTGCCCTCTTCGGCTACGTTGATACCCACTTGGGCGCACAGACCGAGGAAGTTGGGGAACGACGTGGCGACGTTGGCACAGTCGTGGATGCGGATCGGCGCGCTGGCGCGCAGGGAGGCGACGCTGAAGGCCATGGCGATGCGGTGATCACCGTGGCCGTGAACTTCGCCACCGCCCATGGCTGGCACCCCGTGACCGACGCCGTCGATGATGATGCCGTCCGCCGTCGGCTCGCATCTGACTCCCAGGGCTTGCAAGCCGTCGGCCATGACCTGGATACGGTCGGATTCCTTGACCCGCAGCTCTTCGGCGCCGCGCAACACGGTGCGCCCCTCGGCGCAGGCGGCTGCCACGAACAGCACGGGGAATTCGTCGATCGCCAGCGGCACCAGCGCTTCGGGAATCTCGATGCCCTTGAGCCGGGCAGCCCGCACGCGCAGGTCGGCAACCGGCTCGCCACCGACTTCACGCTGGTTTTCCAGGGTGATGTCGGCGCCCATCAGGCGCAGGATATCGATGACGCCCGTACGCGTGGGGTTTATGCCGACATGCTCCAGGGTCAGGTCCGAACCTTCGGCGATCGAAGCGGCCACCAGGAAGAAGGCGGACGAGGAGATGTCGCCCGGCACTTCGATATGGGTCGCGGTCAACGTGTGCCCGGACTCGACCGATGCCTGGGGGCCGTCGACGTGCACGGGGTAGCCGAAACCACGCAGCATGCGCTCGGTGTGGTCGCGGGTCGGTGCAGGCTCGGTGGTGGTGGTCTTGCCTTCGGCCCACAATCCAGCCAGCAACAGGCAGGATTTGACCTGGGCAGAGGCCATCGGCAGGGTGTAGTCCAGCGCCTTGAGGCGCTGTCCGCCGCGAATGACCATCGGCGGACGACCCTCGGCAGCGGTCTCGATGACCGCGCCCATTTCCCGCAGGGGGTTGGCCACGCGGTTCATGGGGCGCTTGGACAGCGAGGCATCGCCGGTCAGCGTGGTGTCGAAGCTCTGCGCTGCCAGGATGCCGGCGAGCAGGCGCATCGAGGTCCCGGAGTTGCCCAGGTAGATCGGCCCCGGTGGAGCCTGCAACCCGTGCAGACCGACGCCGTGGATGGTCACGCGGCCCTGGTTCGGGCCTTCGATGACCACGCCCATGTCGCGGAAGGCCTGCAAGGTCGCCAGAGCGTCCTCGCCTTCCAGGAAGCCTTCGACTTCGGTAGTGCCTTCGGCCAGCGAGCCGAGCATGATCGAACGGTGCGAGATGGATTTGTCGCCCGGTACGCGGATGCGGCCATTGAGGCTGCCGCCGGGTTTGCCCAGGAAGATCAGGTCGTCATTGGAGTTCATAGCGTCCACATAGGCCCGACGGGCCAGGATTTTACTGAAATGCTCGCGGGCCACCCTGGCGCGTGTGAACACGCCCAGCAGGTGATGCCCATCCCCTGCATCGACCGCGTCGCGCAAGGCGTCGAGATCGCTGCGAAATGTATCGAGTGTGCGCAGCACCGCCTCGCGGTTGGCGAGGAAGATGTCGTGCCACATGACCGGATCGCTGCCGGCGATTCGGGTGAAATCACGGAAACCGCCCGCAGCGTAGCGGAAGATTTCCAGGTTTTCACTGCGCTTGGCCAACGAATCGACCAGACCGAACGCCAGCAGGTGCGGCAGGTGACTGGTGGCGGCAAGCACCTCGTCGTGGCGCTCGACCTGCATGTGCTCCACGTCCGCCCCCAGGGCGCGCCACAGGCCGTCGACCCGGGCCAGCGCCTGAGGCGAGGTTTCGGCCAGCGGGGTGAGGATCACCTTGTGCCGCTTGAACAGCTCGGCATTGGCTGCCTCCACCCCGCTCTGCTCGGAACCAGCGATCGGATGGCCAGGCACGAAGCGTGACAGATCGCCGCCAAAGGCGTCGCGATAGGCCCGAACCACGTTGCCCTTGGCACTGCCGACATCGGTGATCACCGCCCGACCCAGATCGAGTCGAGCCAGCGCCGCCAGCAGTTTCTCCATGCCCAGGATCGGCACCGCCAGCTGGATCACATCGGCACCGACACAGGCGCTGGCGAGCTCAACTTCGCAGCGGTCCACCACACCCAGCTCGACGGCGCGCTGGCAGGAGCGTGGATCGAGATCGACCCCGACCACTTCGTCGGCCAAGCCGCTCTGCTTGATGCCTTTGGCGAAGGAGCCGCCGATCAACCCCAATCCCACTACCACCAGGCGGCCTATTCTGGCAGCGCCCAGTTGCAATTGCGTGAAATCAGACACGAGCCAGCACCTGGCGCAGTGCCTCCAGGAAGCGGCTGTTTTCTTCGGCCAGGCCGATGGTCACGCGCAGGTGATTGGGCATGCCATAACCGGCCACCGGGCGCACGATCACGCCCTCGCGCAGCAGCCCCTGAAACACCGGACCGGCGTCGCGCCCCACGTCCACGGCAATGAAGTTGCCCTTGGACGGAATCCACTGCAGACCCAGCTCGGTGAAACCGGCTTCCAACTGCTGCATGCCGGCGCTGTTGAGTTCGCGGCTGCGCTGCAGATATTCGGTGTCGGTCAGCGCGGCGCACGCGGCGGCCAGCGCCAGGCTGTTCACGTTGAATGGCTGACGCACGCGATTGAGCACGTCGGCGATGGTCGGCGACGACAGACCGTAGCCCACCCGCAGCGCAGCCAGGCCATAGGCCTTGGAGAACGTGCGCGACACTAGCAGGTTGGGATAGCGCGCCAGGTAATCCAGGCCGTCGGGCAGGTCGCCGCCCACGGCGTATTCGATATAGGCCTCGTCGAGCACCACCAGCACGCCGGGCGGAACCGCCGCCAGGAAGTCTTCCAGCGCCTGCGGCCCGAACCAGGTCCCGGTCGGGTTGTTCGGGTTGGCCAGAAACACGATGCGGGTCTTGTCGTCGATCGCTGCCAGCATCGCGGGCAGGTCATGGCCGAACTGCTTGGCCGGGACGACCCGCGCGCCGGCGTTCACGGCCTGCACGACCAGCGGATAGACGGCGAAGGCGTGCTCGCTGAACACGGCGTTCAGGCCGGGCGCCAGGTAGGCGCGGGCAACCAGTTCGAGAATGTCGTTGGAGCCGTTGCCCAGGGTCACTTGGTCGATCTGCACGCGGCACTGCCGAGCCAGCAGGGTCTTGAGGTCGAAACCGTTGCCATCGGGGTAGCGCGTGAGTTCGGCCAGCTCGCGCTCGATCGCGGCACGGGTCTTGGGGCTTGCGCCCAACGGGTTCTCGTTGCTGGCCAGCTTGATGATGCTGGCCGGGTCCATGTTCAGCTCTCGCGCCAGTTCGTCCACCGGTTTGCCGGGAACGTACGGGGACAGCTGCTGAACACCGGTCTGGGCCAGGGCAAGGAAATCGGTCATGCGTGCTAACCCTTCTGTTAGAGAACCGCTTTGGGGTACGAGCCGAGCACCTTGAGTGCCACGGCTTCCTGACTGATCTGTTCCAGCACGCCCTTGATCAACGGGTCGCGATGGTGGCCAATGAAGTCGATGAAGAACACGTAGGTCCACTTGCCGCTGCGCGACGGACGCGTCTCGATGCGTGTCAGGTCGATGCCGTTGTCATGGAACGGCACCAGCAGCTCGTGCAGGGCACCGGGGCGGTTGCTCATGGACACGATGACCGAGGTCTTGTCGTCGCCGGTCGGCGGTACTTCCTGGTTGCCGATGATCAGGAACCGCGTGGCGTTGTCCGGGCGGTCCTCGATCTTTTCGGCCAAGCGCTCCAGGCCATACAGGCCGGCCGCCATGTCGCCGGCGATGGCCGCCGAATTCCATTCGCCCTTGACCCGCTTGGCCGCCTCGGCGTTGCTGGCCACCGCGATCCGTTCCACATTCGGGTAGTGTGCGTCCAGCCATTTGCGGCATTGCGCCAGGGACTGTGCATGGGAGTAGATGCGAGTGATGCTGTCGGTCTTGGTGTTGTCGCCGATCAGCAGATGATGGTGGATGCGCAACTCGACCTCGCCGCAGATCACCATGTCGTGCTCGAGGAAGCTGTCGAGGGTGTGGTTCACCGCGCCTTCGGTGGAATTCTCCACCGGCACCACGCCGAAATTCACCGCGCCGGCGACCACTTCGCGGAACACCTCGTCGATCGCAGCCATCGGCTTGCTGATCACCGCATGGCCGAAATGCTTCATCGCAGCGGCCTGGGTGAAGGTGCCCTCCGGACCCAGGTAGGCCACCTTCAACGGGTTTTCCAAGGCCAGGCAGGAGGACATGACTTCGCGGAACAGACGCGCCATTTCCTCGTTGCTCAGCGGCCCCTTGTTGCGCTCCATCACACGCTTGAGTACCTGCGCCTCGCGCTCGGGCCGGTAGAACACCGGCACCTCGCCTTCTGCCAGCGCCGCCATCTTGACCCGTGCGACTTCTTCGGCACAGCGGGCGCGATCGCTGATCAGCTCGAGGATCTTTTCGTCGAGGCTGTCGATGCGGACCCGCAGGGCCTTGAGTTCATGTTCGGACATCAGCCGTTTTCCTTTTCGAACTCCGCCATGTAGTCGACCAGCGCTTCGATGGCGTCAAGGCCCAGGGCGTTGTAGATGGAGGCGCGCATGCCACCGACCGAACGGTGACCCTTGAGGTTGAGCAGGCCGCGCGCATCGGCGCCGGCCAGGAACGCCTTGTCCAGGCGCTCGTCGGCGAGGCGGAACGGTACGTTCATCCACGACCGGGCGTTGACCGAGATCGGGTTGCTGTAGAACGCGCTGGCGTCGATGAAGCCGTACAGGCGGTCTTTCTTGGCCCGGTTGCGCGCTTCCATGGCGGCAACCCCGCCCTGCTCCTTGAGCCAATCGAACACCAGGCCCGAGAGGTACCAGGAGTAGGTCGCCGGCGTGTTGTACATCGAGCCGTTGTCGGCCGCGATCTTGTAGTCGAGCATGGTCGGACAGGCGCTGCGGGCCTTGCCCAGCAGGTCGTCGCGCACGATGACCACGACCAGGCCGCTGGGACCGATGTTCTTCTGCGCACCGGCGTAGATCAGGCCGAACTGGGAGACGTCGACGGGCCGCGAGAGAATGTCCGAGGACATGTCGACCACCAGCGGGGTGTCGCCGGTCTGCGGAATCCAGTCGAACTGCAGGCCGCCGATGGTTTCGTTCGACGCGTAGTGCACGTAGGCCGCATTGGGCGTCAGTGTCCACTCGTTCTGGCCGGGAATGGCCTGGTAGTCGTAGGGTTTGGCACTGGCCGCGACGTTGATGTGGCCGTAGCGACGGGCTTCCTCGATGGCCTTCTTCGACCAGATACCGGTTTCGACGTAGTCCGCCGTGCCGCCTTCGGGGAGCAGGTTCAGGGGGATCTCGGCGAACTGCTGGCTGGCGCCGCCCTGCAGGAACAGCACCTTGTAGTTGGACGGGACGCCAAGCAGATCGCGCAGGTCCTGTTCGGCCTTTTCGGCGATGGCGGTGTAGTCCTCGCTGCGATGGCTCATCTCCATCACCGAGAGACCCTTGCCACGCCAGTTCAGCATCTCAGCCTGGGCGCGCTGCAGTACGGCTTCGGGAAGCGCAGCGGGGCCTGCGCAGAAGTTAAAGGCTCGATTGCTCACATCCACTCTCGCTCTGCTTGAATTCGGGGCTGACCCGGGTGTGTCTGTCGGAAGATCGGCGGTGCGCCCTTCGCAGGCAGAGCCCCGCTCCCACAGGATCCGTGAATACCTGTGGAAATCATGTGTGGGAGCGGGCTCTGCCCGCGAAGGCCGCACCGCCGATCTACTGCCCTACAGCTTACTCCTCGGGCGTTTCGTCCGCGGCATCGGGCTCGACGTCACCCTGAGCCAATTCGGAATCGTCCGGCTCTAGAGCTTCGACACCTTCAACGCCTTCGACACCTTCTTCCAGCTCGTCTTCCTCGACTTCCGATGGCTCCTGAACCCGCTCCAGGCCCACCAGCTTCTCGTCGGTGATCAGCTTGATCAGGGTCACGCCCTGGGTGTTTCGGCCGAGGCTCGACACTTCACCGACGCGGGTACGCACCAGCGTGCCCTGGTCGGAAATGAGCATGATCTCTTCGCCTTCCTGGGACTGGATCGCGCCGATCAGCTTGCCGTTGCGCTCCTTGGTGACCATGGCGATCACGCCCTGACCGCCGCGACCGCGACGAGGGAACTTGCTCAGCGGCGTACGCTTGCCGAAGCCGCGCTCCGAAGCGGTGAGGATCTGTGCACCGGATTCGGGGATCAGCATGGAGATCAGCTGCTGACCCTTGCCCAGACGCATGCCACGAATACCGCGAGCGCCACGGCCCATCTGACGCACGACGCCTTCGGCGAAGCGGATCACCTTGCCGGCATCGGAGAACAGCATGACTTCCTTGGCGCCGTCGGTGATGGCAGCGGCGATCAGGGTGTCGCCTTCCTTGAGCTTGAGCGCGATCAGGCCGCTGGAGCGCGGACGGGCGAACTGGGCCAATGGGGTCTTCTTGACGGTACCGAATGCGGTCGCCATGAAGATGTAGGCACCGGTCGGCTCGGCCACCAGCTCGGGCGTGTCGCCGTCTTCGCCTTCGGCGGCCTCGGCGACCTCCTCCGGCTCGACGATCTCGCCTTCGAGCACGGTGTCGTCGGCATCGTCCAGCTCTTCGTCGGCACCGGCGGTGGCCTGCAGGGCCTCCAGATCGATCTGCAGCATGGTGGTGATGTACTCGCCATCATCCAGCGGCAGCAGGTTGACCAGCGGACGGCCGCGGGCGGCACGGGAGGCCTCGGGAATTTCGTAGGTCTTGAGCCAGTACACCTTACCCTTGCTGGAGAACAGCAGCAGCGTGGCGTGGCTGTTGGCGACCAGCAGGTGCGAGATGTAGTCCTCGTCCTTGACGCCGGTGGCCGACTTGCCCTTGCCGCCACGGCGCTGGGCCTGGTAGGCGGACAGTGGCTGGGTCTTGGCGTAGCCGCTGTGGGAAATGGTCACCACGCGCTCTTCTTCCGGGATCATGTCACCCAGGGTCAGGTCCAGACGCGAGTCGAGGATCTCGGTACGGCGCACGTCGCCGTATTCGGCGCGGATCAGTTCCAGCTCCTCGCGGATCACTTCCATCAGGCGCTCGGCGCTGTTGAGGATGCGGATCAGCTCGGCGATCTGGTTGAGGATCTCCTGGTACTCGGCCAGCAGCTTCTCGTGCTCCAGACCGGTCAGCCGATGCAGGCGCAGCTCGAGGATGGCCTGGGCCTGTTCCGGCGAGAGGAAATACTTGCCGTCGCGCAGACCGTACTGCGGATCGAGGTTTTCCGGACGCGAGGACTCGGCGCCGGCACGCTCGACCATCGCCACCACGGCGCTGGATTCCCACGGCGTGCTGACCAGCGCTTCCTTGGCTTCGGACGGGGTCGGCGAGGCCTTGATCAGGGCGATGACCGGATCGATGTTGGACAGCGCGACCGCCTGGCCTTCGAGAATGTGCCCACGCTCGCGCGCCTTGCGCAGCTCGAACACGGTGCGACGGGTGACGACTTCGCGACGGTGGCGCACGAAGGCTTCGAGCAGGTCTTTCAGGTTGAGGATGCGCGGACGGTTGTCGATCAGGGCGACGATGTTGATACCGAACACGGCCTGCAGCTGGGTCTGTGCATAGAGGTTGTTGAGGATCACCTCCGGCACTTCACCGCGGCGCAGTTCGATGACGATACGCATGCCGTCCTTGTCGGACTCGTCGCGCAGCTCGGAGATGCCTTCGAGCTTCTTCTCTTTCACCAGCTCGGCGATCTTCTCGATCAGGCGGGCCTTGTTCAGCTGGTACGGCAGCTCGGTGACGACGATCTGCTGGCGACCACCGACCTTGTCGATGTCCTCGACGTGCGAGCGGGCGCGCATGTAGATGCGGCCGCGGCCGGTGCGGTAGGCCTCGATGATGCCCTGGCGACCGTTGATGATGGCGGCGGTCGGGAAGTCGGGGCCGGGGATGAACTGCATCAGCTCATCGATGGTGACGTCCGGGTTGTCGATGACCGCCAGGCAGCCGTCGAGCACTTCGCCCAGGTTGTGCGGCGGAATGTTGGTCGCCATGCCCACGGCGATACCGCTGGAGCCGTTGACCAGCAGGTTGGGGATACGCGTCGGCATGACCGCCGGGATCAGCTCGGTGCCGTCGTAGTTGGGCACCCAGTCGACGGTTTCCTTGTGCAGGTCGGCCAGCAGCTCGTGGGCCAGCTTGGTCATGCGCACTTCGGTGTATCGCATGGCCGCGGCGTTGTCGCCGTCCACGGAACCGAAGTTGCCCTGGCCGTCGACCAGAAGATAGCGCAGGGAGAATGGCTGGGCCATGCGCACGATGGTGTCGTAGACCGCGGTATCACCGTGCGGGTGGTACTTACCGATCACGTCACCGACCACACGGGCCGACTTCTTGTAGGGTTTGTTCCAATCGTTGCCCAGTTCACTCATCGCAAACAGAACGCGGCGATGCACGGGCTTCAAGCCATCACGTGCATCAGGCAGTGCACGACCCACGATCACGCTCATGGCGTAGTCGAGGTAGGACTGTCTCAGCTCGTCTTCGATATTGACCGGGAGGATTTCTTTGGCCAGTTCGCCCATGAGAAGCCTGATTCCTTTTTCTGGTGAAACTCCGTTGCCTCCCTGTGAGAAGAACGAAGCTTGCCACCGCTGGCCGATGCCAACGGCGACTTACGACAAATCAACGAGTTACGCCTTGGACCGACGGCGCTGGGGGAGCACCTCGATGCACCCCCGAAAACCGCCGGATGTTAGCACAATCGCCGTCAGACACCTATCCCCTTAAACCCTGACAGGACCCTTGATCGAGTCGTATCGAGCCTCTGGCATGGCGCTGCGGCGCTTGCAGACCTTTCTTGAGGAAAAAAGTGAGCGTTTTGCCACTGCGGCGAATTCAATGCAGGCGTCGACGGCACATCAATTGCGCCAGCTTCGCCGCATCGGGTCGCTCGACGATGCCTTTTTCGGTGACGATCACGTCGATCAGATCGGCCGGTGTCACGTCGTGGATCGGATTGAATGCATCGACGTCGGCGCCGATGCGTGTTCCGGCCACTTCCAGCAACTCGCGACCATCGCGTTCGAGCAAGGGAATGTCCTCGCCGCTTTCCAGGGCCAGGTCGATCGCCGCGCTGCTGGCCACGACCATGAAACGAACGCCGTGATGCATGGCGCAGACCGCCAACTGATAGGTGCCGATCGGGCCGGCGATATCGCCATTGGCGGCAATCCGCTCGGCGCCAACGATCACCCAAGTGATGCCCTTGCTCTTCATCAGGTGCGCCGCCGCCGCGTCCGCGCTTACGGTCACTGGAATCCCCTCGCTGGACAACTCCCAGGCCGACAGGCGCGAACCCTGCAGACCCGGCCGGGTTTCATCGGCATAGACGCGTTCGAGCATGCCTTCATGGAACGCCCCGCGCACCACTCCGAGGGCCGTGCCGAAGCCGCCGCTGGCCAGCGCGCCGGCACTGGCGTGGGTCAGCACGGTCTGCAGATTGCCCTGGTGCCGGCGGATCACGTCGACGCCCAGCTGGGCCATGGTCAGGTTGGCTTCGCGATCGCTCTGATGAATGGCCAGGGCTTCGGCTTCCAGGGCCGGCACCGGGTCTTCGTCGGTGCGCACTCGGCCCAGACGTTCGCGCATGCGCTCCAGCGCCCAGAACAGATGGGCCGTGGCCGGGCGGATCGCCGCCAGCAGGCGCAGGTCCTGGTCCAGCGCGGCACGCCAGTCGGCTGCGGCGGTGCGATGCAGACGCGCGGCGAGCACCACGGCATAGGCAGCGCAGATGGCGACCGCCGAAGCCCCGGACACCACGCCTGAGCGGATCGCGCCAGCGACGCCGGGCACATCGACGAAAGCACGCCAGACTTCCTGACCCGGAAGCGCACGCTGGTCGATCAGGTGCAACGCGTCACCTCGCCAATCAACGGCTTTGACCCGTTCCGCCGCCAACAATCGATCACGCATGACCCAACTCCGTACTCAGACGCCAAAAGCGCTCGATTATAGCGAGCCCCCGTCCAAGACGCTCGGGTATACTTCGCCACCACCTGCACAAGCCCCCGGAACTTGCCATGCCCGACGTCGATACCGCCCTGGACCTGCTGCTGCTGCCGACCTGGCTGGTGCCGGTCGAGCCCGCCGGTGTCGTGCTTCAGGAGCATGCCTTGGGCATCCGTGATGGGCAGATCGTCTTCATTGGCCCGCGCAGCGCGGCTGCCCGGCTGCAGGCACGGGAAATCCGCGAATTGCCCGGACAGTTGCTCGCGCCGGGGCTGGTCAATGCCCATGGTCACGCCGCCATGACCCTGTTCCGCGGCCTGGCCGACGACCTGCCACTGATGACCTGGCTCGAACGCCACATCTGGCCCGCCGAGGCCCGCTGGGTCAGCGAGGCATTCGTGCGCGACGGCACCGACCTGGCCATCGCCGAGCAGCTGCAAGGGTGGCATCACCTGTTTTTCGGACATGTACTTCTTTCCCGAAGTGGCCGCCGAGCGTGTGCACGCCAGCGGCATGCGCGCCCAGATCAGCGTGCCGGTGCTGAATTTCCCCATCCCCGGCGCGCGGGATGCGGACGAGGCGCTGCACAAAGGCGTCGAGCTGTTCAATGACCTCAAGCACCATCCCCGCGTGAGCATTGCCCTCGGCCCCCATGCGCCCTACACGGTGAGCGACGAGAACCTGGAGAAGGTCCGCGTGCTGGCCGATGAGCTGGACGCCGCCATCCAGATGCACGTCCACGAAACCGCCGGCGAAGTGCACGATGCCCTACAGCAGACCGGCGAGCGTCCGCTGGCCAGACTGGCCCGGCTCGGCTTGCTCGGCCCGCGGTTCCAGGCGGTGCACATGACCCAGGTGGATGACGACGACCTCGCCCTGCTGGTGGAAAGCAACAGCAACGTCGTGCATTGCCCGCTGTCCAACCTCAAGCTGGCCAGTGGCTTCTGCCCCGTGGAAAAACTCTGGCAGGCCGGGGTCAATGTGGCGGTTGGCACCGACGGTGCAGCCAGCAACAACAGCCTCGACCTGCTCGGCGACACACGTACCGCAGCGCTGCTGGCCAAGGCCGTGGCGGGTTCGGCGACTGCGCTGGATGCCCATCGCGCGCTGCGCATGGCCACCCTCAACGGTGCCCGTGCGTTGGGCATGGAAGCGAACATCGGTTCGCTGGAAGTGGGCAAGGCGGCGGACCTGACGTCCTTCGACCTGTCCGGACTGGCCCAGCAACCGGTGTACGACCCGGTGTCGCAACTGATCTATGCCAGCGGCCGCAATTGCGTCCGCCATGTGTGGGTGGCGGGCAAGCACCTGCTTGAAGAAGGCCGTCTGACGCGCCTGGACGAAAACAGGCTGCGCGACATGGCCGGCGCCTGGGGCGAGCGCATTGCCGCAGGGCAATGAAGGCTGAAGCCCCCTGCACTCTCGAATTCTGGAATCACAACGTTTAGAGGACACCCAATGAGCAACGTCGACCACGCTGAAATCGCCAAGTTCGAAGCCCTGGCGCACCGCTGGTGGGATCGCAACAGCGAGTTCAAGCCGCTGCACGACATCAATCCGTTGCGCGTCAACTGGATCGACGAGCGTGTCAACCTGGCGGGCAAGCAGGTGCTGGACGTCGGTTGCGGCGGCGGCATCCTCAGCGAGGCCATGGCCCTGCGCGGCGCCAAGGTGACCGGCATCGACATGGGCGAGGCGCCGCTGGCGGTCGCTCGCCTGCACCAGCTCGAATCCGGCGTGGAAGTGGAATACCGCCAGATCACTGCCGAAGCCCTGTCAGCCGAATGCCCGCAAAAATTCGACGTGGTCACCTGCCTGGAAATGCTCGAGCACGTGCCGGACCCTTCGTCGGTCATCCGCGCCTGTTTCCGCATGGTCAAACCCGGTGGCCAGGTGTTTTTCTCGACCATCAACCGCAACCCCAAGGCGTACCTGTTCGCGATCATCGGCGCCGAATACATCATGAAGCTGCTGCCACGCGGCACCCATGACTTCAAGAAATTCATCCGCCCTTCCGAGCTCGGTGCCTGGAGCCGCGAGGCCGGACTGACCGTCAAGGACATCATCGGCCTGACCTACAACCCGCTGACCAAGCATTACAAGCTGGCCGCGGACGTCGACGTCAACTACATGATCCAGACCCTTCGCGAGGAATGAGCATGCGCCTTCGAGCGGTACTCTTCGACATGGACGGCACGTTGCTCGACACCGCGCCGGACTTCATCGCCATCTGCCAGGCCATGCGCGCTGCGCGCCAGCTGCCGCCCATCGACGAGCAACGGGTACGCGACGTGATATCCGGCGGCGCCAAGGCCATGGTCCAGGCCGCGTTCGACCTGTCGCCGCAGGCGCCGGAGTTCGAAGCGTTGCGCCTGGAATTCCTCGAACGCTATCAGGACGGCTGCGCCGTGCACAGCCACCTGTACGACGGCATGGCGCAATTGCTGGCGGACATCGAGCAGGCCAGGCTGATCTGGGGTGTAGTGACCAACAAGCCGCTGCGCTTCGCCGAACCCATCATGCAGCAACTGGGCCTGGCACAACGCTCGGCCATCCTCATCTGCCCCGACCATGTGACCCGCAGCAAGCCGGACCCCGAACCGCTGCTGCTGGCCTGCAGCAAGCTCGAGCTGGACCCGGCCAGCGTGCTGTTCGTCGGTGACGATCTGCGCGATATCAAATCAGGCCGCGATGCCGGGACCAGGACCGCAGCGGTGCGCTACGGCTACATCCACCCCAACGACAACCCCGATCACTGGGGCGCCGATGTGGTGGTGGACCACCCGTCCGATCTGCGCCGCGTGCTGGACCAGGCCCTCTGCGGCTGCTGAGCCACCTTTTTCCAGGAGATCCCATGTTCGATTACTCAGCCCGCCCCGACCTGCTGGCCGGGCGCGTCATACTGGTCACCGGTGCCGGCCGCGGCATCGGCGCCGCCGCCGCGAAAACCTATGCTGCCCACGGCGCCACCGTGCTGTTGCTGGGCAAGACCGAGTCCAACCTGACGGCCGTGTATGACGAGATCGAAGCGGCCGGGCATCCCCAGCCGGTGGTTATCCCGTTCGATCTGCACAGCGCACACACCGCGCAGTACGCCGAACTGGCGCAGATGATCGAGAAAACATTCGGCCGCCTGGACGGACTGCTGCACAACGCCTCGATCATCGGTCCGCGAACGCCCCTCGACGTGCTGCCCGACGACGAGTTCATTCAGGTGATGCAGGTCAACGTGAATGCGACCTTCATGCTCACTCGCGCGCTGCTGCCCCTGCTCAAGCAGGCCGAAGATGGTTCGGTGGTGTTCACCTCCAGCAGCGTCGGTCGCAAGGGACGTGCGCACTGGGGGGCCTATGGTGTGTCGAAGTTCGCCACCGAGGGCCTGATGCAGACCCTGGCCGACGAACTGGAAGGAGTCAGCGCCGCACGCTCCAACAGCATCAACCCGGGTGGAACACGCACGGCCATGCGCGCGCAGGCCTACCCGGCCGAGGATCCGGGCCGCAATCCGCTACCCGAACAGATCATGCCGGTGTACCTGTATCTGATGGGACCCGACAGTGCCGGGATCAACGGGCAGGCGTTCAACGCCCAGTGAAAAGTGTCCTCAGGACGGGCGCCATCCCGTGCGACCGGCCAGCCAGCCTGTCGCGCAACCATGGCGCCGCCTGAGGTGATCCTGCTAGACCTTCATCAAGCCACTACGGCCTTCACGCCACGACCCTGTTGTCCAGCGTCGTGGTGCGCTGCTGCTCCAGCGCCATGCAGCGCTCCAGGAACAGAAACATGAAGTCGTAGCTCTTGCAGATGGCGTTGCGCAGCTCGGTCTGCTGCGCCTCGGTGGCGTGGTTGCCGATCAGCGTGCAGATGATTTCCAGGGCTTCCCATGGATGCTCATCGTCGTACTGGGCGTGCAGGCTCAACCAGCGCATGGCGCGCTTGCGGTTCTGCTCGGGGAACGCCTGGGCGTAGGTATCGTCGGCGCAGACCACGGCCGACCACTCGCCGGTTGCACCCTCGATGGCATAGTTGGTCGCCGCCATGGCAACCGCCAGCGAATCGGTGGCGCAGCTCTGCCAGCACCAATGGCTGAGCGCATGCAGCTCGGCCGGTACGTCCTGGGCAATGAGGTCCTGCAGGCTGACGCCATGGGCCTGGCTCCAGTGCACCCAGTAATCGGCATGGTTGAGCTCGACACGAATATTGCGCATCAGCCAGCGCCGCGCCATGTCCTCGCCCGGATGCCGGGCGAAGCGGGTCTTGGTCAGGTTCTGCGCCATGTACAGCGAGAATTGCTCCACCACCGGCCACCCGCCGATCAGGTAGTGGCGCATGGTGCGCGAGCTCAGCTGGTTGTCGCGCATTCGTGCATAGAGCTCATGCTCGACGACCCGACGCTTGTTCGGCGCACAGTCTTCGATCAGTTTCTGCGCCCACTCGGGATAACTCTTTGCGTCCATCAGCGGACCCAGTCGAATAAAAGGATCGTTCACTGGCAAACCTCCATTTAATTAAGTGAAGAACAGCGGCAAATTTGCCCTTACCGAAAAGTGTCGGGAACGCCGAATCGCAACGGCCGGAGTCTGCCCAGATGCCGGCGCAAACTGTCACAGGTGAATACCTGCGGTCGCTCGATCAAGTATCCCTGTGCGTAGTCCACACCAATTTCCAGCAAGGCCTGTTCTATCAAAGGCGTCTCGACAAACTCGGCAATGGTGCGTTTGCCCATGACGTGGCCAATATGATTGATCACTTCCACCATCGCCCGATTGATCGGGTCGTCCAACATATCTTTAACGAAGCTGCCATCAATTTTCAAATAATCGACAGGTAAATGTTTCAGATAAGCAAAAGAGGACATACCGGCACAGAAGTCATCAAGGGCGAAATGACACCCTAAGCCTTTCAATTCATTGATAAAGCGGATCGCGCTGCCCAGATTTGCGATGGCGCTGGTTTCGGTGATCTCGAAACATATCAACTCGGCCGGAATGGCGTACAGACGAAACTGTTCGCGCAGGAACTCGAGGAACTCATCGTCGCCTATGCTGATGCCGGACAGATTGATCGCACAGACCGCCAGCGGTCCCTGGTCGGGCTGGTCGAGGGTCTGGCGCACTACCTTGAATACGTTCTGTACCACCCAACGGTCCAGCGCGGTCATCAGACCGTAGCGCTCGGCGGCGGGAATGAACACGTCGGGCATGATGATGCGGCCGGTTTCATCGCTCAGGCGCAAGAGGATTTCAACGTGGCCACCGGGCGGGCCGTCCTGAATGCCCAGTGCGGCGATTTCCTGGGCGTAGAGGCAGAAGCGGTTTTCTTCCAGCGCCATGTGCAGCCGCTGGACCCAGGCCATTTCATCGACTCGCACGGTCAGCTCGCTGTCCGCGGCATGGTAGACCTGGACCCGGTTGCGACCGCGCTCCTTGGCCAGGTAGCAGGCCATGTCGGCGGCGCGCATGGAGGCTTCGAGGGTGATCGGGGCCTGGGTCAGGTGCACCATGCCGACGCTTACCGTGGTCACGAAGGGCCGCCCCTTCCACACGAAATGCAGATTCTGCACGGTCTGGCGCAAAGTTTCCGCGAGCTTTTCCGACTCGGTCGCCGTACAGTTCTCGATGAGAATGCCGAATTCGTCCCCGCCCAGACGCGCCAGGGTGTCGCCTTCGCGCAGCCCGGATTGCAGCAGCGCACAGATGTGGCGAAGCAGTTCGTCGCCGGCAGCATGGCCGCAGGTGTCGTTGACCAGCTTGAACTGGTCCAGATCCAGGAACATCAGCGAATGGCAAGCCGGATAGCGCTGCAGCGCGGTGAGGGCCTGCTCGAGGCGGAACTCGAATTCGCGACGGTTGGCCAGTCCGGTCAGTGCGTCGTGGGTGGCCTGCCAGGACAGGTTGGCGATGTACTGACGTTCCTGGGTCATGTCGTGCAGGACCAGTACCGTACCGCTGATGTGCTGGTCGGTCTGGATAGGAGCGCCCACCAGCGTCACCGAGACCGTACTGCCGTCCAGGCGCTGGATCAGCTTGGCGTGCTCGCTGCCGCCGCGCAGGTCGCCGCTGACGATGTGGTCGATGAGGGTGAAGCTGTCCTTCTCGGCGTTCTCGTCGAGCAGGTTGAACAGCGCTGCCAGCGGCAGACCCATCGCCTGGTCGGCGCTCCAGTGGGTGAGGCGCTCGGCGGCCGGGTTCATGTAGAGAATCGCGCCTTCGACATCGGTGGTGATCACGCCATCGCCGATGGACGCCAAGGTCACCTGGGCACGGTCCTTTTCCAGCTGAAGCGCATAGGCGAAAGCATGGCGCTGATTGAGCAGCTTGTGCGTGCGCCACAGGGCCAGCACGATCAGCAGCAAGGCAACCAGCAGATTGCTCACCACCAGGAGGTATTGCACCGCACGCGAGCCTTCGCCCAAGGCCGCACTGAAGGCCATGGCAGCAGGGGTGACCGCGTCGTTGATGGTCATGATCTGGTGTTTCCAGCGCGCCATGTCCGCTTCGGTTGCGGTGCCGGCCTGCTGTGCGGCGTGCATACGCTGCGCCAGCTCGTCGAGCTGGACCAGGTAGGTATCACCGGTCTTCCAGAGCGCGATGGCCCTGGACATGTAGCTGACATCGCTGAAATGGCGGTACAGCCAAATGATGTTCTGCATGTCGTCAGGGTGGTTGTTGCCCTTCAGAATGCCGGCACGCGCCGCGGCCAGATCGGGCTCGGGCTGGTCGAGGGCCAGGCGCAGCTGATGACCGCCCTGGGGAATGGCGATGGCGCGCAGGTATTTCTGGAATACGTCCTCGTCACGGCTGTCGGCATACAGGTTGAGATAGTAGATTGCGTCTTTCTGACCTTTGGACCAGAAACTTTCGCCCGCGACATAGCTACGCACGGCGGACAGTGCGTAAAGGCTGATGCAACCCAGCATTGCCATCAACCCTACAACGGCGATGAATGGCCAGACGATCCCCAGTAATCTCGGCGTATCGAGAGTCTGCGTGTGCTTCATGAGGTTCCTTGCTTCAGCAATCCAGGCAACGTCCAAGTCAGAACTTCAATCACGGCTGGCACACTTTAGGCTAGTTTAGGAAAGGACCGGCACCGTTTTCTTCGGTGCCGAATGTTTTTTCCATAGCTCGTCGTGACGCCAGGGGCGAACTAAACCTGTTGCAGATAACCGTACAGACGCGCATACAAACCGCCCTCCGCGATGAGTTGCTGGTGGTCGCCATCTTCGGCGATCCGGCCGCCGTCGAATACGAGTACGCGGTCGGCCTGTTTCACCGCAGACAGCCGGTGGGCAATGATCAATGTAGTGCGTCCTCTCAGGAAGCGCCCGAGGGCCTGATGCAGGTTGTACTCGGTGGCCGCATCGAGTGCCGAAGTGGCCTCGTCGAGGATGACCACCTTGGGCTCGGCGAGCACCATCCGGGCAATCGCCAGGCGCTGACGCTGGCCTCCGGAAAGGCGCACCCCCGAGCGGCCGACGATGCTGTCCAGCCCCTGCGGCATTTCCCGTACGGTGCCGTCCAACTGGGCGATCCGCAAGGCGTCCCAACATGCGTGGTCGCCGACATCGCGCCCCATGGTCAGGTTGGCGCGAATGGTATCGTTGAACAGTGCCGGATGCTGCAGCACCACCGCGACGTTATCGCGCAGGGTCTCAAGGCCAATGGCCTGCTGCAGCGCGCCACCGAAACGCACTTCTCCTGCCTGCGGCGTGTAAAGCCCGAGCAGCAACTGCACCAGGGTGCTCTTGCCGCCTCCGCTGGCGCCGACGATGGCGACCTTTTCCCCGGCCGCGATGGACAGGTCCAGGCGGTCCAGCACCTTGTCTTCGGCGTAGGCGAAGCTCAGGCCACGAATATCGATACCCACCGTCTCGCGGTCGCGGAACGGATCGCTGCCGCCCTGATACCTGGGTTCATCGGCACGGGCGAGCAATTCATTAATCCGGTTCAGTGCCCCGCCTGCTGCGTAGTAGGCATATTGCAGATTGAGCAACTGCTCGACCGGGGTGATCATGAACCAGAGGTAGCTGAACACTGCCAGCATCTGGCCGATGCTGAGGTCGGAGAACAGCACCGTGAGCATTGCAGCGGCGCGAAAGATGTCGATGCCGAACTGGAACAGCAGTGCGCTGGAACGGCCCGATGCGTCGCTTTTCCACATGGAGGCGACGGCGAAGTCGCGAACTTCGCGAGCCCGCAGGCCCAGGCGCCCCAGGAAATAACCCTGACGATTGCTGGCGCGCACTTCCTGAATGGCGTCCAGGGTTTCGCTGAGCGCCTGGGTGAAGCGTGCCGTACTGTCGTTCTCGAGTTTTTTCAGGTGTTTGACACGCTTGCCCAGCACCACCGTGGCGTACACCACCAAGGGGTTGAACAGCAGGATCAGCAGGGCCAGTTTCCAATGCATCCACATCAGGATGCCCGCAGTGCCTGCCAGGGTCAGCATGGCGACCAGGAAGCGGCTCAAGGTCTCGCCGACGAATTTGTCGAGGGTGTCCAGGTCGGTGACCAGGTGCGTGGTGACGGTGCCGCTGCCCAGGCTTTCGTATTCGCTGAGCGAGATGCGCTTGAGCCGCTCGATCAGGCGCAGGCGCAAGCGATAGACCACGTCCTTGGCCAATCCGGCGAACAGCCGCGCCTGCACGACGTTGAACAGCAACGCGCCACAGCGCAGGGTAAAGCTGACCACCAGCATGAGGCCGATGAAGCCGACGGGGATCTGCCAGTCGCTGGGCAGCACCTGGCTCATCCATCGCGTGGCACTGCCGGTATGGCCGAGTAGCACTTCATCGACCAGCAGCGGCAACAGCAGCGGAATCGGTACGCTGCACAGGGTGGCCAGCACGGCGACCCCATTGGCGGTCCACAGCGCCCGCTTGTGCTGCAGGGCCAGGCGGCGAATTTCACCCCAGCTCAGGCGGTCTGCCGTTCCATGCGCAGCTGTTTCCCCGACGGGGTCGGGGCGCTCATGCATGGGCAGCACGTTCCAGCCAGCGGGCCAACAGCGGCGCCAGCTCGGCCAGCGGTCGATAGCCATTGGTCAGCAAGGCCAGCTGCCCCTCCCGCTCGGCCAGCAGCGTCGGGAAACCCGCGATGCCCAACCCCTGTGCCCAGGCGAAATCCGCCTGAGTGGTCCGCACCCGCTGATCGCTGTCGAATGCCTCGACGAATTCGATGCGCGGCACCCCTGCCCGCTCGGCCAGGCCGGCCAGTTGCGCTGGCTGGGTCACGTCCAGGCGCTCGGTGTAGAACGCCTGCTGGATCAGTTGGACCAGCGGCCAGGCCAGGTCGGGCGCCAGCTCCCGGACTGCCACGATCGCCCGACATGCCGGCTCCGTGTCGTAGACGAAGCCAGCCGGCAAGGCCCCATCGAACGCGAAGGGTTGACCGGTAGCTTCGTGCACCGCGCGCCAGTGCTCGAGGATGTAATCACGGGTAGCAGGCTCCAACGCCGCGCCACCGCGGCGCAACCCGCCGACCACGATGTGGGTCTGGACCCCTGCCGCCTCGGCTTGCTCGATGAGGCTCCTGGCCACCGGCGCAAAGCCCCAGCACCAGGAACACATCGGGTCCATCACGTAGATCAGGCGGTTGCGCGACATGAACTCAGTCCTGAGCGGCTTTGCGGTAATTGTGCCCGATAGGGTGCGGCAGATTGCGTTCGCGAGCCAGTTCGATCTGTTTCTGGCGATCGATGGCGCTCTTGCGGGTCTTCTCGCTCAGGCTGTTCCAGCAATGCGGGCAGCTGACGCCAGGTACGTAGTGCTCGCTGGCACGGTCTTCGACACTGATCGGTGTGCGGCAGGCGTGGCATTGGTCGTAGTCGCCTTCGCTGAGGTCATGACGCACGGTGACGCGATTGTCGAAGACGAAGCAGTCGCCTTCCCACTTGCTTTCCTGCTGGGGCACCTCTTCCAGGTATTTGAGAATGCCGCCCTTGAGGTGATAGACCTCTTCGAAGCCTTCTCCCAGCATGTAGCTGGAGGCTTTTTCGCAGCGGATACCGCCGGTGCAGAACATCGCGACTTTCTTGTGCACGGCAGGGTCGTAGTGGGCCTTGATGTAGTCGGGAAACTCGCGGAACGAGGCTGTCTTGGGGTCCACGGCGCCCTGAAAGGTGCCGATGGCGACCTCGTAGTCGTTGCGGGTATCGATCAGCAGGACTTCAGGGTCGTCGAGCAACGCATTCCAGTCCTGTGGCTCGACGTAGGTACCGACCGTACGGTTGGGGTCCACGCCGGCAACGCCAAGGGTGACGATTTCCTTCTTCAGCTTGACCTTGGTGCGATAGAAGGGCTGTTCGTCGCAGTACGATTCCTTGTGGTCGATGTCGTCCATGCGTGGGTCCAGCTTGAGCCAGGCCAGCAGCCCATCGATGCCTTCACGTGTGCCGGACACCGTGCCGTTGATGCCTTCTTCGGCAATCAACAGGGTGCCCTTGATGCCGTTGTCGAGCATGGCCTGCAGCAGTGGCTCACGCATCTCGACGTAATTTTCCAGGGTGACGAACTTGTACAGTGCCGCCACGACGATCGCTTGGGTCATGGGTAAAACGCTCCAGGTGGTCGACCGCGCAAAGGCCGGACCGGTATGTTTCAGGGGTTGATACAGGGTTTTGCCAGGGGCTTGAATGAAAAAACCCGCCAGCGGCATGCCACTGGCGGGTTCTGGATTCTAGCAAGTTTCGAAGCCCAGTGCTCAGGGCTCAGTTCCCACCGCCAGCGCAGGTGGGCGATGCCGGTGCAGCACCGACCTGCGCCCATTCCTGCGGCGTGTAGGTGTGCAGAGCCAGGGCATGGAACTCGCCCATCAGCTCGCCGAGCGTGCCATACACCAACTGGTGGCGCTTGACACTGTTCAGACCAGCGAAACGCTCGCTGACCAGAACCGCCTTGTAATGGGTTTCGGTGCCACGGCTGTGCATGTGGCTCTCGTCCAGCACCTCAAGATGCTCGGGTTGCAGCATCTGCAGCGTGGATACGATGCGTTCCTTCATCGACATCGACAGCGACTCCGTTATGGCTTCGCAGGCTTGGCAGGACCGGCAGCCGCCTTGGCGGCGCCCTGCGGGTCCAGTTCCTTGGTCATGTCAGCCAGCAGGTTGTTGACCACGGGTACCGCGCTTTCCAGCTTCTGCTGGGTCAGCTGCGCGGACTGCTGAGTCACGGCCGGCATTTTTTCCAGGACTTTCTTGCCCAGTGGCGACTGGTAGAACTTGACCAGGTCCTTGAGCTCCTGCTCGGAGAAGTTGCTGGTGTACAGCTTGACCATGTCGGGCTTGAGCTTCGGCCAGCCGATGGCTTGATCCAGCGCGGCGTTGGCCTTGGCCTGGTAGGTTTCCAGGGTGGCCTGCTTGCTGGCCGGTGCCTTGGTCTGCTCGAAGCGCTGGGCGAACATTTGCTGTACTTGCATGTACACCGGTGTACCCAGCTTGTCCGCATGAGCCATCATCAGGAAGGCTTCGGCGCTGGCGTTGTGGCTGGCGGTGTCGGCAAGGACCTGGCCACTGGCACAGACGAGAACAGCCGCGGTGCAGATGGCGCGAAAACGAGTCATCGAGTTTCCTTATCTAGCAGGCGAGGTAGAACCCCAGAAACGATCATTCTGCGCTCATGTTCGTGCGTCACTCAACCCCGGGCTACGAACGGCAAGTACAGTTTCATGGAACCTGAAGCAGGGTGCGTACCCTAACAGCCAAGGCTGCCGGTGAACCGCAGCGAGACCCGCCCGTGCATCTTCGGGGTGTGACGCGAGATCGACAACAAGGAGCATGAACAGCATGAGTCGTATCGAAACAGACAGCCTGGGACAGGTCGAAGTTCCTGAAGAGGCCTACTGGGGCGCCCAGACCCAGCGTTCGCTGGTGAATTTCGCCATCGGCGAGGAACGCATGCCGCTGCCGGTTTCGCACGCCCTGGCGCTGGTCAAGAAGGCCGCCGCGCGGGTCAACGATCGCAACGGCGACCTGCCGGCCGATATCGCTCGATTGATCGAGCAGGCCGCCAACGAAGTGCTCGCCGGCGAGCATGACGATCAGTTCCCTCTGGTGGTCTGGCAGACGGGCAGCGGCACCCAGAGCAACATGAACGTCAACGAAGTGATCGCCGGGCGGGCCAACGAACTGGCCGGCAAGGGGCGTGGCGGCAAGTCGCCAGTGCATCCCAACGACCACGTCAACCGCTCGCAGAGCTCCAACGACTGCTTCCCCACTGCCATGCACATCGCTGCCGCCCAGGCCGTGAACGCCGATCTGTTGCCGGCCATCGCCGTGCTGGGTGAGGGCCTGGCCGAACTGGCCGGGCGACATATGCAACTGGTCAAGACCGGTCGCACGCACATGATGGACGCCACGCCGATCACCTTCGGCCAGGAAGTCTCGGCCTACGTGGCACAGCTGGAGTACGCACAGAAAGCCATCCGCAACGCTCTGCCCGCGGTATGCGAGTTGGCCCAGGGCGGTACGGCGGTGGGTACCGGGCTCAACGCACCCAAAGGGTTCGGTGAAGCGATCGCTGCCGAGTTGGCGGCGCTCTCCGGGCTGCCCTTCGTCACCGCGCCGAACAAATTCGCGGCACTGGCCGGCCACGAGGCGCTGACCAGCCTGTCGGGCGCCCTCAAGACCCTGGCCGTGGCCTTGATGAAACTGGCCAATGACTTCCGCCTGCTGGGTTCCGGACCCCGTGCCGGCCTGGCCGAGATCAAACTGCCCGCCAATGAGCCGGGCAGTTCCATCATGCCCGGCAAGGTCAATCCGACCCAGTGCGAAGCACTGTCCATGCTCGCCTGCCAGGTCATGGGCAATGACGTGGTGATCGGCATCGCCGCGAGCCAGGGTCACCTGCAGCTCAACGTGTACAAGCCGGTGATCATTCATAACCTGCTGCAGTCGATCAAACTGCTTGCCGATGGCTGCCGCAACTTCCAGGAACATTGCGTGGCCGGCCTGGCGCCTGATGCGCAGCAGATGGGCGAGCACCTGGAACGTGGGCTGATGCTGGTCACGGCGCTAAATCCGCACATTGGCTACGATAAAGCCGCCGAGATCGCCAAGAAGGCCTACGCTGAAGGCCTGACCCTGCGCGAATCGGCACTGTCGCTGGGCTACCTGAGCGAAGCCGAGTTCGATCAGTGGGTACGACCCGAAGAAATGCTTTAAGCTCTTGCCGCCGCCGTCATCGTAACCCCACGATGGCGCCGGCGGTGGACACACCCGATCCACGTCCAAGATCGATTTTCAAACAGGATGCCCATCATGTTCGGCAAGCGTGAGCAGGACCCCGTTGCAACCACGCATTTTCGTGCCGAACGGTTCAGCACGGTCAACGGCTTCTACTTTTTCAGCACGCGTGAGAACACCCTCGAGGGTCCGTTCGCGACTCGCGAAGAGGCCGAACGCGAGAGCCGAGCTTACGTCATTCGCGTATCAGGGCGTCAATCCTACCGCTAGCCCCCCTTCAGCGCTTGGCTGCCGGGTGGCGCACGGCGACTCGAGGGGCGGGTTGCTCCAGCACCGCTACCTTGGCGGGTGTGAAGATGGGCTGCAACCTGCCGCTGGCGTGCATCTGCTGCATCAGCGTGGTGAACTCCTCGGCGCTGATCGGTGCGCCCGGACGCACCAGCGCATAGTGCCGATAGATTTGATCCACCCGCTGCGACACCAGCAGTTGCGAGCCGACTTCCGGATTGCGGGTGATGAAATCCGCCAGGAACGAGCGCGTCACCAGCGCAACGTCGGCACGTTTGCGGACGATCATCATCAGGTTGCTTTCATGTGAGTAGGTCAGCACGGCGCTGAAGCGGCGCAGCAGGTACTGCGGGTTGGCGTCGAAATCCGCGAACGCGTAGTGATAGCCGTAGAACAACGCCATGCGCTTGCCATCCAGATCGTCGAAGAACTCCTGATCGTTGCCTTGCTTGAGCGCCACGAAGACCTCGGCATCCTCCAGCCCCAGGTCGACCGCGCTGTGCTTGATGCGCTGCCAGCCCCACGCCGGGTTCTCGAACATCGCCATGTCGACCCTGCCCTTCTCGAAGTCCTGATAACGTCGAGCGATCGAGGTGGGCACCAGAACGAAGTGCCAGTTGGTCTGCACCTGATTGAGCTGATCGATGAGCAGGGGCAGCAGGCCTTCGTTGCTGCCTTGTTCGGGATGCACCACATAGGGCGGAAAGTGCGCAGCGCCCACACGCACTTCCTGGGCCGCGTGCGCGCCCAGCCCGCAAAGGGCCAACCCGGCCAGCAACAGACGTGGCAGGGCCGCCTTAACATAACCGTACTTCAAGACAGAGAACCCTCACCAGCCGTTTCGCGAAGCACGTACGCTAGGGGTTTTATGTCGGGCTGACAACTGCTAAACCCTGTATATGCGCCTGACACCCTCGACCCCGCCTGCGGCGGCCTGCCCCGCTCTCCTGTTCCCGGATCTCGGAACTCTTTGCATCAAGTTGGGCTCTAGCCTCTAAGCGCATGTGCCTGGGAGCCTGGTATGCCGCATTGGCTGGTCATCGACCTGGAAGCCACCACCGACGAAGGTGGTTGGCCGGTCACTGAAATGGAAATCATCGAGATCGGTGCGAGCCTGGTCAATCGCGACGGGCACGAGGTCGACCATTTCCAGCGCTTCGTCAAACCGGTGCGCCGCCCCAGTCTGACGCCGTTCTGCCGTGAGCTGACGCACATCGGCCAGGCGGACGTGGACACTGCAGCGGTCCTGACCCAGGTCTGGAGAAGCTTCGAGCAGTGGCTGGCGCCTCATCGGGGGCAACTGCAGGGTTGGGTCAGCTGGGGCGACTATGACCGCCTGCAGCTGCTGCAGGACTGGCAGCGGCACAACCTGGAAAGCGTGCTGGCGCGGGTGCCGCACATCAATCTCAAGCAGCGCTTCGCCAAGTCTCGGCAATTGCCGCGCCCGCTAGGCCTGACCAGCGCCTTGCAACTGGCCGGCTTGCAATTCACCGGTCAGCAGCACCGGGCCCTGGAAGACGCGCGCAATACCGCGCGCCTGCTGCCCATGGTACTGGCGCCGTAAAGCGGATGACGACCTGCCAGGGCTTGGGCATACTGGCCAGCCCTTTCCACCCCCTTCGCAAGGAACCGACTCATGTTCAAGGTCAACGAATACTTCGACGGCACCGTCAAGTCCATCGCTTTCACCGAAGCTGACGGCCCCGCCACCATTGGCGTCATGGCGCCGGGCGAGTATGAATTCGGTACGGCCCAGAGCGAAGTCATGCACGTGGTATCCGGCGCCCTGACGGTCAAGCTGCCCGATGCCAGCGACTGGCAGACCTTCGCCGCCGGCAGCCAGTTCGATGTACCGGCCAACAGCAAGTTTCAGCTGACCGTGGAAGTGGAAACCGCCTACCTCTGCCAGTACCGTTGATGATTCCGGCCCCCAGCCCTGGGGGCCGTCCGCTCTAACGCCCGAACTGCAGGTGCGCAAGGCGCGCGTACAGAGCATTGCTGGCCACCAGCTCGGCGTGGGTTCCCAGCGCCACCAGACACCCTTGATCAATCACTGCAATGCGGTCGGCGTTCTGCACCGTGGCCAGACGGTGGGCGATGACCAGCGTCGTGCGGCCCTGCATCAACGTAGGCAAGGCCTGCTGGATCAGGTGTTCGCTCTGCGCATCCAGGGCGCTGGTGGCTTCGTCCAGCAACAGGATGGGCGCGTCGACCAGCAAGGCCCGAGCAATCGCCAGGCGTTGGCGCTGTCCGCCTGAAAGTCCCATGCCGGCATCGCCCAGCGGTGTCTGATAGCCCTGCGGCAGTTGCACGATGAAGTCATGGGCATGGGCGATGCGCGCAGCCGTCTCGACCTGCTCGGCGGTGGCGTCGGCGCGACCATAGCGGATATTGTCCTCGACGCTGCCGAAGAACAGCGCCGGCGTCTGCGAAACGATGGCGAAATGTCGACGCAGGTCCTGCGGGTCGAGCTGGCGCAGGTCGATACCGTCGATGAGCAGGCGGCCCTGCTGCGGATCGTAGAACCGCAGCAACAGTTCGAACAGCGTCGACTTGCCGGCGCCGGAGGGCCCGACCAAGGCCAGGGTCTCGCCCGGCCGAACCGTCAGGCTCATGCCTTGGATGGCCGGTGCGTCCTCTCGCGTCGGGTAGGCAAAGACCACCTCCTCGAGAGCCAACGCGCCGGCCACCCGAGACGGCAACTGCTGCAAGCCCTCGGTGGGCGGCTGAATCGCGCTGCGCGCCTGCAACAGTTCGGCGATCCGTTGCGCAGCGCCAGCGGCCCGTTGCAGTTCACCGACCACCTCACTGAGGGTGCCGAAGGCGCTGCCGACGATCAGGCTGTAGAACACGAACGCAGCCAGCTCGCCGGCCGAAATGCGCCCGCCGATCACGTCCATGCCACCCACCCACAGCATCACCGCCACGGCACCCAGAACCAGCACGATCACCAACGCGATCAGCCAGGCACGCTGGACGATGCGCCGTCTGGCCGTATCGAACGCCTGCTCAACGGTCACGGCAAAACGGCGCTGGTCCTCGGCCTGGTGGTTGTAGGCCTGCACCGTCTTGATCTGGGTCAGGGTTTCGGCGACGTAGCTGCCAACGTTGGCGATGCGATCCTGGCTCTGTCGCGACAGACGCCGCACCTGGCGACCGAACATCAGGATCGGCGCCAGCACCAGCGGCAAGGCGACCACCACAATGCTGGTGAGCTTGGGGTTGGTGATGAACAGCAGCACCACACCGCCGATCACCATCAGCAGGTTGCGCAGGAACATCGACAGCGACGAGCCGATGACCGATTGCAGCAAGGCCGTGTCAGTGGTCAGCCGCGACTGGATTTCGGAGCTGCGGTTGTTCTCGTAGAACGCCGGGTGCAGGTGGACCAGATGGTCGAAGACCTGCTTGCGGATATCGGCGACGCAGCGCTCGCCGATCCAGGACACCAGGTAGAAACGCGCGAACGTCCCCGTCGCCAGGGCCAGTACCAAGACCATGAACACCGCGATCGAGCGGTTGAGCAGGTGCGTGGACTGGGTCATGAAGCCTTGGTCGACCAGCATCCGAATGCCCTGCCCCATGGACAGGGTGATACCGGCGGTGACCAGCAACGCCAGCAGCGCGCCGATGGCCTGCCATCGATAGGGACGCACGAAGCGCCACGCCAGGCGCAGGCCGCGACGTTGACTGGAAGACAATAGCTGCAAGGGGGATGATCCGTATTCAGAGGGTCCACAAGCCTACACCCAGACGCGGGATCGACTACAGTGGAACTCCATGAAACGCACAAAGTCAGCTAGAAAGCAGGCCGTAGCAAACGGCGCAAACACCTGAAGAGGAGACAGGCCATGAGCTCGCATGACGACACGCAGAAAAGCATCGAAGTGGTACGGGTGCACCCCCACGAGCCCGTCGGTGGCTCGATCATCGATGAGCAGGGCCGTGAAGTGCCCATCACCGAAGACATGGTGCAGGAAGCCTGTCGCGAACTGGAAGAGCACGTCGTCAAACCTGCTGGCAACGTCTGATCGAACCACCCGCCTCACTGCCTTCCAAACCCGGCCCTGACAGAAATGACAGACGGCCGGATTCGTGTTTCTTGGGCTCGGCTAGACCAGGACCGCACCCAGGGCGGCGGCGATGCGTTCGAGCACAGGTGCCGGGCCGTCGATACGCACGCGCAGGCCTTCGATCTCGCGGCGTGGCGGGTAATGCTTGCGCAACTGGTCGAAGGCAAGTCGCTGTCGATCGGTATCTGCATCCAGGCTGCGGCGGAAATCGGCGTCGTCACGACGAGGGTCGTAGACACCGCGGCACAGCATGGCCAGCGCCCAGTCCGGATCGGTGTCGGCGCTCAGGCTCACCTCTCCCAGCCAAGGTTTGGGCAACAGGTCTTGCAACTGCACGTCGGCATTGCGCCCGAGGAACTCGCACAAGGCCTGATAGATCTGCGCCGTGCCACGGCGGCGACCGTCAAGGCTGTAGCCGGCGATGTGCGGCGTGCCGATCACGCAGCAGTCGGCCAGCTCGCGATCGACCGCAGGTTCCCGCTCCCAGACGTCGAGTACCGCTTGCAGGTCTTCACGCGCCAGCAGGACGTGACGCAGTGCGACGTTGTCGATCACCGGGCCGCGCGCGGCATTGATCAGCCAGGTGCCCGGCTTGAGGGCGCGCAGACGCGCATCGTCGAACAGGTGCCAGGTCGGATGAGGGCCGCTGTGGGTCAGCGGCGTGTGCAGGCTGATCACGTCGCAGTGGTCGACGATGTGTTCCAGGCTGACGAAGTCACCGCCCTCGCCGGCCTCGCGCAAGGGATCACACACCCGCACGTCCCAGCCCAGCCCGCGCAGCACCTGGACCAGTCGCCCGCCGACCTGCCCGGCGCCGACGATGCCGTAGCAACGCCCGCTCAGCGGCAGACCTTCGACCTCGGCCAGGGTCAGCAGGCTGCCCAGCACGTAGTCGACCACACCACGGGCATTGCAGCCCGGGGCGCTGGCCCAGCGGATGCCGGCCTCGGCGAAGTGGTCGAGGTCCAGATGGTCGGTGCCGATGGTGCAGGTGCCGACGAAGCGCACCGGGCTGCCTTCAAGCAAGGCACGGTCGACCTGGGTCACCGAGCGCACCAGCAGAACGTCGGCCTCGGCAACCGCCGCGCGATCGATCGACCGGCCGGGATAGCGGCGGATTTCTCCAAAGCCTTCGAAGAAAGCGTCGAGCAGCGGGATGTTTTCGTCGGCGACTATGAGCATGGGGTATCCAGAATTATAGAGTGATCGGGGTAGTCTATTCGCGGGCAGAGACCCGCTCCCACACTAGAGCGAACGCGGTTCCTGTGGGAGCAGGGTGGCCTGTTCGCGGGCAGAGACCCGCTCCCACACAAGAGCGAGCGCGATCCCTGTGGGAGCAGGGTGGCCTGTTCGCGGGCAGAGACCCGCTCCCACACAAGAGCGAGCGCGGTCCCTGTGGGAGCAGGGTGGCCTGTTCGCGGGCAGAGGCCCGCTCCCACACTAGAGCGAACGCGGTCCCTGTGGGAGCGGGTCTCTGCCCGCGAAGGCATCACCACGCAGTCAGCATCAGATAATGCGCTGTTCGGTCAGCTCGCGCACGAACGATGGCGCGATGTAGCGCTGGTAATGCGCCTCCGAGAGAATGAAGAATTCCCGATCGATGGCATCACGCAGTTGTGGCAGATCCCAGTCGCGGAACTCGGGCAGCAGCACCAGGCCATAGGCTTCCAGGTTGTTGATCACCCGCGCACCACGGGCGATCAACTGATAGGCCCAGCAGTACTCCGACTGCCGCTCGACGAAACGTATCTTGCGTTGTTCCAGTTGTTGGCGCAGCTTCAAGGGGTCGAACACTTCCAGCTTGGCCACCATGACCTGCACCAGCAACTGCTCCAGCCGCACCCACACCGCGCGTTTCTGCGCCTCGTCGTAGCCGTTCCAGTGGATGACTTCATGGTGGTAGCGCTTGCAGCCACGGCACACGAGGTCCCCGTAGACGGTCGAGCACAGGCCCACGCAGGGCGTCTTGATGGAATGGTTGGACATGGCGAATCGGCACACTGGACGGTGGAACACCGGGCGCATGTTAGTCCTTTGTCTAACAGGGGTCACCCCAGAAATCGTGGGGCTTAACTTAACTTCCTGCGCGAATTAACGTAGAATCATGCAGCCTTTTTAGGCGCCAATGTCCATTGGAAGCTGTTTTCAAAGCGTCACGAGCACAGTCGATCCAGTAGAAGGGTGTTGGCACCGTTCATCCGGTGCCAGCCCTCATCAGTTTTCCCTTCTACAGGCGTAAAACTTTGAAAACAGCTTCTGTAAGGAATACCTGCCCTCCTGGCTGAACGGCCGAAAAGCCCGTGCGCATGGATGCAGGCATTCCCTGGATGAGCGTCCCTTCCGGGACCACTGATGAGGGTAATAACTGTGCTTGAAGCCTATCGCAAACACATCGAAGAGCGTGCCGCCCAGGGTATCGTGCCCCAGCCGCTTAACGCCGAACAAACCGCAGGCCTGGTCGAGCTGCTGAAGAACCCTCCCGCCGGCGAAGAAGCCTTCCTGGTCGACCTGATCACCAACCGCGTACCACCAGGGGTGGACGAAGCCGCCTACGTCAAGGCCGGTTTCCTTTCCGCCGTGGCCAAGGGCGAAGCCACCTCCCCGCTGATCGACAGCAAGCGCGCCGTTGAACTGCTCGGCACCATGCAAGGCGGCTACAACATCGCCACCATGGTCGAACTGCTCGACGACGCCACCCTGGCGCCGGTGGCTGCCGAACAGCTCAAGTTCACCCTGCTGATGTTCGATGCCTTCCACGACGTCGCGGAAAAAGCCAAGAACGGCAACACCCACGCTCAAGGCGTGCTGCAGTCCTGGGCCGACGGCGAGTGGTTCAAGAAGCGTCCGACCCTGGCCGACAAGATCAGCCTGCGGGTCTTCAAGGTCACCGGCGAAACCAACACCGACGACCTCTCCCCGGCGCCTGACGCCTGGTCGCGCCCGGACATCCCGCTGCACGCCCTGGCCATGCTGAAAATGGCCCGCGAAGGCATCGTGCCCGACGTCCAGGGTTCGATCGGTCCGATGAAGCAGATTGCCCAGATGTACGCCGACGGCTACCCCGTCGCCTACGTGGGTGACGTGGTCGGTACCGGTTCGTCGCGTAAATCGGCGACCAACTCGGTGCTGTGGTTCTTCGGTACCGACATCCCGTACGTGCCGAACAAGCGTGCCGGCGGTTTCTGCTTCGGCACCAAGATCGCTCCGATCTTCTACAACACCATGGAAGACGCCGGCGCCCTGCCGATCGAGTTCGACGTGTCGAACATCAACATGGGCGACGTGATCGACCTCTACCCGCACCAGGGTAAAGTCTGCAAGCACGACAGCGACGAGGTGATCACCACCTTCGAACTCAAGACACCCGTACTGCTCGACGAAGTCCGCGCTGGCGGCCGATATCCCGCTGATCGTCGGCCGCGGTCTGACCGACAAGGCACGCGCCGAGCTGGGCCTGGGCCCGACCGATCTGTTCAAGCTGCCCGAAGCCCCGGTCGACACCGGCAAGGGCTACACCCTGGCGCAGAAGATGGTCGGCAAGGCCTGTGGTTTGCCCGAAGGCAAGGGCGTACGTCCCGGCACCTACTGCGAACCGAAGATGACCACCGTCGGCTCCCAGGACACCACTGGCCCGATGACCCGCGACGAACTCAAAGACCTGGCCTGCCTGGGTTTCTCGGCCGATCTGGTCATGCAGTCCTTCTGCCACACCGCGGCCTATCCAAAGCCGATCGACGTGACCACCCACCACACCCTGCCGGATTTCATCCGCACCCGTGGTGGCGTGTCCCTGCGTCCAGGCGACGGCATCATCCACAGCTGGCTGAACCGCATGCTGCTGCCGGACACCGTCGGCACCGGTGGTGACTCGCACACCCGCTTCCCGATCGGCATCTCGTTCCCGGCCGGTTCCGGCCTGGTGGCTTTCGCAGCCGCCACCGGCGTCATGCCGCTGGACATGCCCGAGTCGGTGCTGGTGCGCTTCAAGGGCACCATGCAGCCAGGCATCACCCTGCGCGACCTGGTCCACGCGATTCCGTACTACGCCATCCAGAAAGGCCTGCTGACCGTCGAGAAGAAAGGCAAGATCAACGCCTTCTCGGGTCGCATCCTGGAAATCGAAGGCTTGAACGACCTGACCGTCGAGCAGGCATTCGAACTTTCCGACGCCTCGGCCGAGCGCTCCGCCGCCGGTTGCACCATCAAGCTGCCGGAAAAGGCCATCGCCGAGTACCTGCAGTCGAACATCACCCTGCTGCGCTGGATGATCAGCGAAGGCTACGGCGATGCACGGACCATGGAACGTCGTGCCCAGGCCATGGAAGCCTGGCTGGCCAACCCGGAACTGCTGAGTGCCGATGCCGACGCCGAATACGCCGAGATCATCGAAATCGACTTGAGCGACTTGAAAGAGCCGGTCCTGTGCGCACCGAACGACCCGGACGATGCACGTCTGCTGTCCACCGTTCAGGGCGAGAAGATCGACGAAGTGTTCATCGGTTCGTGCATGACCAACATCGGCCACTTCCGCGCTGCCGGCAAGTTGCTCGACAAGGTCAAGGGCCAACTGCCGACCCGTCTGTGGCTGTCGCCGCCGACCAAGATGGATGCCCATCAGCTGACCGAAGAAGGCTACTACGGCATCTACGGCAAGGCTGGCGCGCGCATGGAGATGCCGGGCTGCTCGCTGTGCATGGGTAACCAGGCACGCGTGGAACCCAACTCCACCGTGGTGTCGACCTCGACCCGTAACTTCCCGAACCGCCTGGGCGATGGTGCCAACGTGTACCTGGCGTCCGCCGAGCTGGCTGCCGTTGCCTCCATCCTGGGCAAGCTGCCGACCGTCGAGGAGTACATGGAGTACGCGGCCAGCATCGACAGCATGGCTGCCGATGTGTACCGCTACCTGAGCTTCGACCAGATCGCCGAGTTCCGCGATGCCGCGGCCAACGCGAACATTCCGGTGGTTCAGGCTTGATGCCACGCTGAAATGAGCTGCACAAAAAAACCCGTCATTTGACGGGTTTTTTTGTGGGTGGAGGTAAATGTCGTAGTCAGCAGGTCCGACGCTTTCGCGGGCAAAGCCCGCTCCCACAAGGACCTGCAGAAATCAACGCTGGCCTCAACTGACCTGCACACCCCCGCTCAACGCCAGGTCCATCAACTCGCGATTCGCTACCGCATACATGGCGTAATCGGTCCCTGTTGCCGCCTTGATCTCGTCGAGCATGGCGCGCCAGCGCTTGACCATCACCTCATGCTGTTCCAGCCACAGATCCAGGCGTTCCTCGACGTCTCCAGGCGCGTCCTGCATCTTCAGCACGGAGATGGTGATCGCCCGTTGCTGCAGGTCGATGTCGTCGCGGAAAGCCTCGCGGGCCAGCGCCTGCCAGTTGTTCTCCACCGGCAGGCTGCTGATCTGCTGCAGGTACCAGGTCAGATCCAGCTTGCTGCCCACGGCGAAGAACGCCTTGGCCACTTCGGCGGCATTCTGACCGGTCACATCCGACGCCTCGATGATCGGCAGCAGCGTGTACAGGTGGCTGGTGCCGGCGACCATGCGCGCCAGCAATTCCGGCACGCCTGACTCGACGTAGCCCTGGTAGCGGGCCTGCCAGCGCTCGCGGGTCGGCCCCTCGAGCAGTTCGTCGAGCTTGAGGCCCAGCGCCGCGATGTGCGGACCGAAGTGCGCCACGTCGCGACCGGCGTCCAGCTCGTTGCGGCGGCTGCGCAGGAACCAGCGGGTGGCGCGACGGCCCAGGCGCATCAGCTCGCCCATCAACGCCAACTGCACATCGGCGGAGACCTGATAGTCCAGCGCCTCGATCTGGCGGAACCAGTGCGGCAGGTGGAAGATATCGCGCACGATGGCGTAGGCGCCGACCACGCTGGCCGGCGTCATGCCAGTGGACTCCTTCAAACGCTGCACGAAGGTGATGCCCATGTTGTTGACCAGGTCGTTGGCGATCTGGGTGCTGACGATCTCGCGCTTGAGGCGGTGGCTGCGCATGGCCTCGGCGTATTTGCTGACCAGCGACGGTGGGAACGCCGTTTCCATGTCGCGGGTCAGGTAGACGTCGTCGGGCACCGGCGAGGCCAGCAGCGCCTCGTTGAGGTCGATCTTGCTGTAGGAGATCAGCACCGACAGCTCGGCCCGGGTCAGGCCCTGCTTGTTCGCGACGCGCTCGTTGAGCTGCTCCTCGGTCGGCAGGAATTCGATGGCCCGGTCGAGCTTGCCACGCGCCTCGAGGTCGGCCATCAGACGACGGTACTCAGCCAGGCGCTCATAGGCCTTGCGCGCCGCCAGCGACAACGCCTGGGTCTGCTTATAGTTGTTGCCCAGCACCAGATGGCCGACTTCCTCGGTCATGCTGCCCAGCAGCAGGTTGCGCTGCTTCTCGGTCATGTCGCCGGCCTGCACGGCTTCGTTGAGCAGGATCTTGATGTTGACCTCGTGGTCGGAGCAATCCACCCCGGCCGCGTTGTCGATGAAGTCGGTGTTGGTGGCACCGCCGTTGAGGCCGAACTCGACACGCCCCAGTTGGGTCATGCCCAGGTTGCCGCCCTCGCCCACCACCTTGCAGCGCAGCTCGTTGCCGTTGACGCGCAGCGCATCGTTGGCCTTGTCGCCCACATCCGCATGGCTTTCGTCGCTGGATTTGACGTAGGTACCGATACCGCCGTTCCACAGCAGGTCGACCGGTGCCTTGAGCAGCGCATTGAGCAGTTCGGTCGGGGTGAGCTTGTCGGCCTTGATGTCGAAACGCTCTTTCATCTGCGCGCTGATGGCGATGCTCTTGGCACTGCGCGAGAAGATCCCGCCGCCAGCGGACATGATCGAGGTGTCGTAGTCGCTCCACGCCGAGCGCGGCAGGTCGTACAGGCGCTGACGTTCGGCGAAGCTGCTGGCCGGTTCCGGGTTGGGGTCGATGAAGATATGTAGGTGGTTGAACGCCGCCACCAGTTGCAGCTTGTCGGACATCAACAGGCCATTGCCGAACACGTCGCCAGCCATGTCGCCGATGCCGATGACGGTGATGCTGTCTTTCTGCACATTGATGCCGCGCTCGCGAAAATGCCGCTGCACGCCGACCCAGGCACCCTTGGCGGTGATGCCCATCTTCTTGTGGTCGTAGCCTGCCGAACCGCCCGAGGCGAACGCATCGCCGAGCCAGAAACCGTAGTCGATGGCGATGCCGTTGGCGATGTCGGAGAAGGTCGCGGTGCCCTTGTCCGCAGCCACCACCAGGTACGGGTCATCATCGTCGTGACGCACGACGTTGGCCGGCGGCACGACGCTGCCATCCTTGAGGTTGTCGGTGATGTCGAGCAGCCCGGAGATGAAGATACGGTAGCAGGCCACCGCCTCGTTCTGCACCTCGTCGCGGCTGCCGCCCAGAGGCAGGCGGCGCGGGACGAACCCGCCTTTTGCGCCCACCGGCACGATCACCGAGTTCTTCACATGCTGCGCCTTCACCAGGCCCAGCACTTCGGTGCGGAAGTCTTCCTCGCGGTCCGACCAGCGCAGGCCACCACGGGCGACATTGCCGAAACGCAGGTGAACACCCTCGACCCGTGGCGAGTAGACGAAGATCTCGAACTTGGGTACTGGCTTGGGCAGCTCGGGAATCAGCTTGGGGTTGAACTTGAAGCTGAAGTACGACTTCACCTGGCCATTGCTGTCCGGCTGGTAGAAGTTGGTGCGCAGGGTGGCCTTGATCAGGTCCAGGTAGCGACGCAGGATGCGGTCTTCGTTGAGCACCTGAACGTCGTCCAGGGCGGTGAGAATCGCCTGTTCCAGACGCTGCTGCTTGTCGTCCAGGTCGTCGCCGGCCAGCTTGCGTGCCAGGTAGAAGCGGGTCTTGAACAACCGCGTCAGTTCGCGGGCGATGTCGGTGTGGTTGTTCAGGGTGCTGGCGATGTAGCCCAGATCGAAGCCCAGGCGAATCTGCTTGAGGTAGCGCGCGTAGGCACGCAGCAGGGCGACGTCGCGCCACGGCAGGCCCGCGGTCAGCACCAGCCGGTTGAACGCATCGTTCTCGGCGTCGCCGCGCACGATATGGACGAAGGCGTCCTGCAGGGTGTCGTTGAGTTGCTGAATGTCCAGGTTCAAGCCTTCGCTGTAGGTGAAGGCGAAGTCGTGGATCCAGTACTCGCGGCCGCTGCGATGACGCAGGCGGTACGGGAACTCGCCGAGCACGCGCAGACCCAGGTTCTCCAGGATCGGCAGCACGTCCGACAGCGCCAGCGGCGTGTCGGCGTGGTACAGCTTGCAGTGCAGCTGGCGTTCACCGCTCTGCGCCAGTGGCTGATAGAAACTCATCACCAGCGGGCGGGCTTCGGACAGGGCCAGCAGGTGCTGCATGTCCACCACCGCCGAGTGCGCCGCGAAGCGCTCGCGGAAACCGGCCGGGAAGCCTTTCGGGAAATCGGCCAGCACGTTGGTGCCGGCGGCCTCGCCGAAGCTTTCGATGGTCAGGCTGGCGTAGTCGTCCTGCCACGAGCGGCAGGCCTGGATCACTTCGTTTTCCAGCTGCTGCGGGTCGATGTCGATGCGGTTCTTCGGATCCACACGCAGGATCAGCTGCACACGCGCCAGCACCGACTCGGAGAAGAACGTCCAGAACTCGCAGTCCGTGGCCTTGAGGCGCTCCATCAGCACCTGCTGGATCTTCTGCCGCACTTCGGTGGAATAGACGTCGCGCGGCACATAGGCCAGGCAGTAGCAGAAACGGCCGTAGGGGTCCTTGCGCAGGAACACGCGGATCTTGTTGCGCTCCTGGATCTGCACGATCGACATGACGGTGCTGAACAGCTCGTCGATCGGCGTCTGGAACAGGTCGTCACGCGGCAGCACTTCGACCACCTGGGCCAGTTCCTTGCCCAGGTGCGCCTTGGCATGGAAACCGGAGCGGCGTTCGATCTCGGCGACCTTGCGGCGAATGTAGGGGATCTCGCGTACGCTCTCGCCATACACCGACGAGGTGTACAGGCCCATGAAGCGGCATTCCTTGAGCACCTTGCCGTCGGCATCGATCTGGCGGATCGACACGTAGTCCGGATAGGCCGGACGATGCACGCGGCTGGGATGGGCCGCCTTGGCGAAGGACAGCAGCATCGGCTCGTGCAGGTATTGCACGGCGTAGTCTTCGATGTGCAGTTCTTCGCTGCTCAGGCCGGCGCGCAGCAGCCGGGTCAGGCCGAGGAAGGACGCGGGGTCGTAGCTGAGCTGACCGCCCTGGGCGTCGGCATCGACCACGAATTCCTCGTAGCCCAGAAAGGTGAAGTGGTTGTCGGTCAGCCATTCGAGGAAGGCCTTGATCTCGGCCTTTTCCTGCTCGTCGCTGGCGAACGCGGTCTGCTCCACCAAGGTGATCATTTCGCGGACCTTGGCCTTCATCGGCTCGAAGTCCTGCACCGCGATGCGCACCTCGCCCAGCACCTGCTCCAGCTCGCGAGCGAGCACGTTGAGTTCGGCGGCGTTGGCGCAGCGGTCGATTTCCAGGTACATCAGCGATTCATGCAGGACGTCTTCGCCCTGGGCACCCTTGGCCAGCACTTCGAGCAGCTCGCCCTGGCTGCCGCGGCGCACGCTGAGCACGGTGGTCTGCAGGGTATGAATGCTGTAGCCGCGGCGGTTGAGCTCGGTACGCACCGAGTCCACCAGGAACGGCAGGTCGTGATGCAGCACCTCGACGGCGGTGTGGGTGGACTGCCAGCCGTGACGTTCGTAGTCGGGGTTGTAGACCCGCACCTGCGGCTTGGCATGATCGAAACGCTGCAGCAGGCGCCACGCCGACAGGGTGCAGCCGGCCAGGTCGCTGAGGCGACGCTGGGTGAGTTCGTCCAACGAGATGATGCCGAAGAACTGATCGGCGAACAGCGCCACTTGTGGCAGTTGCTGCTCGCTGATGTGCTGAGCCAGGGCCGATTGCAGTTGATGCTGGAAGTCGGCTTTGCTGGCTGCGGTGAAGAACGCCATCTGTGGTACTCCGCTTGGGCTTTGTTATTGGGTGAAGCGTCGCAGGTCACCCCGGTTCGGATCAACCATAGCCAATCCGGCGCTGCAGGGCGACATTCAAGAGGTCCAACGACCTAGCTTACCCAGAGCCCGGCATGCACTCTTGCGGTGCGGCGACATATTCGGTCATGCAGGAGTTATCGTACGAGCCCGCTGGCACGGGCGTTCCAGCCACCTTGCAGCTTTACCGCTATAATCGCGCCACTTTCCTACAATGGGACCTCCCGTATGCGCATGACTGCCTCCCTGCTGATGGCCAACCCTCGCGACGAAGAAGAAGACGACATGGCCCTGCTCTGCTGCCATGGCAGCGAAGGGGAAATGTTTCTGATGACGCGTTTTCCGGACGAAGAAGAGCTGGAAATCACCCTCGGCGAAGACCCTTACCTGCTGCGTGACCTCAAGGTGACCCTGAGCGCCAGCCGCCTGTTGGTAGAAGTGGCCGCTGCAGATGCCGATGTGTTCGGTGGCGATGATGTGCTGGAAATCGAGCATGCCAGCGATGCGGCGGAACTGGCGGAGATCGGGGAGACGTTGAGGATTTTGCTGGCGGGTGTCGGGACATTGGAAATCAACTGACCTCGCTCTCCGCCGCCCTGTATATCTGCATACGTGTAGGAGCGGCCAGTGGCCGCGAAATGGCCGGCCGACCCAACCGATCTCTTTGGCCGTGCAAGCTTGTTCGCGGCCACTGGCCGCTCCTACGGGACTCAAGGGTGCCCGGTCGAACACGCCGATTCCTCTCCCACCCTTCAATGCATTAAAGTAGCTGCCCCCGGCCAAGACGCCCTCACCCGCGTACTCGGTCCCTTCTTCAGGAACCGTCAACGATGGAACATCGTGAAGCGCTGATCGCGCTGCGAACCTTTCTTTCCACGCAGATCCTTGGCCAGGAGAAACTGGTCGAGCGCCTGCTGATCGTGCTGCTGGCAGACGGTCACATGCTGGTCGAGGGCGCGCCGGGGCTGGCCAAGACCAAAGCGATCAAGGAACTGGCCGAAGGCGTCGAAGCGCAATTCCATCGCATCCAGTTCACTCCGGACCTGCTGCCCGCCGACATTACCGGCACCGAGATCTATCGACCTGAAACCGGCAGCTTCGTGTTCCAGCAGGGTCCGATCTTCCATAACCTGGTGCTCGCCGACGAGATCAACCGGGCGCCGGCCAAGGTCCAGTCGGCGCTGCTCGAAGCCATGGCCGAGCGTCAGGTCAGTGTCGGGCGCAGCACCTACGACCTGTCGCCGTTGTTCCTGGTGATGGCCACGCAGAACCCGATCGAGCAGGAAGGCACCTATCCCCTGCCCGAGGCACAGCTCGACCGGTTCCTGATGCACGTCAAGATCGGCTTTCCGGATGCAGCCGTGGAACGGCGCATTCTGCAGCAGGCCCGGGGCGAGGCGCTCAATGGCGAAACCAAGCCGGAGCGGCGGGTCAGTCAGCAGGCGATTTTCGCCGCGCGCAAGGAGATCCTCGGGCTGTACATGGCCGACGCGGTGGAGGAATACCTGGTGCAACTGGTCATGGCGACGCGCACCCCGAGCAAGTTCGACGCCGAACTCGGCGAGTGGCTGGCCTACGGTGCCAGCCCGCGCGGGTCCATCTCGCTGGATCGTTGCGCGCGGGCCCACGCCTGGCTGGCGGGACGTGACTTCGTCAGCCCGGAAGACATCCAGGCCGTGCTCTTCGACGTCCTGCGCCACCGCATCATCCTGTCGTTCGAGGCAGAGGCCGCCGGTGTCGACCAGGATCGCGTGATCCAGCGCATCCTCGACGTCGTGGCCGTCGCCTGACCCCATGAGCCAGGAGCCGAGGCCAGAGCCTGGCATTCGCATCAGCCTGGCCGAGCTGATCGAAATGCGCCACCGGGTGCGCGAGGTGCAGTTGTTCTCCACCCCGGCCCAGCGCAGTCCGTTGATCGGTCTGCATCATTCCAAGCTGCGCGGACGCGGTGTGGATTTCGACCAGGTGCGTGTGTATCAGGCCGGCGACGATGTGCGCAGCATTGACTGGCGCGTCACCGCACGCACCCAGGAGCCGCACACCAAGCTGTTCCATGAGGAGCGCGAGCGGCCGATCTTCATTCTTGTCGAACAGAGCCGACGGTTGTTCTTCGGCTCCGGGCAGATGTTCAAGTCGGTACTTGCGGCCCAGGCGGCCGCACTGATCGGCTGGGCGGCGCTGGGGCATAACGACCGGGTCGGCGGGCTGGTGTTCGGCGATGGCGAGCACTATGAAATCAAGCCCCGGCGCAGCAAGCAGAGCCTGCTGCAGCTGCTCAACCGCCTGGTCCATGTGAATCAATCACTGCACACCGAAGCGTTGCCGGAGAAAGATTCGCTGGGCATGGCCCTGCGCCGGGCACGGGAGGTCTTGCGCCCCGGCAGCCTGGCCATCGTCATCTGTGACGAACGGGCGCTTACCGATGGCGCCGAGCAGCAGCTCAGCTTGCTGTCGCGTCATTGCGACCTGCTGTTGCTGCCGGTCTCCGACCCGCTCGACCATGCGCTGCCCGCCGCCGGGCTGTTGCGCTTCGCCCAGCGCGGCAGGCAGATGGACATCGATACGCTGAATCCGGACATACGCCTGGCCTATCGCGCCCTGAGCGAGGCGCGCATCGCTCGGTGGGAACGCCTGGCGCAGAAACTGCGCGTGCTGCTGATGCCTCTGAGCACTCAAAGCGAAATGATCGAGCAACTGCGTGAGTACCTCAATCCGCAACGGCCGGGCAAACTCAAATGAGCACGCTCGAGCAACTGCAGCCCCTGATCGCGCCGCCACCGATCGGCCTCTGGCCACCGGCGCCTGGCTGGTGGCTGCTCGCGGTGCTACTGCCGACGCTGGGATGGGCCGCCTGGCACTGGCGTCACCGCTGGCGGCGCAAGGCCGTGCTGCCTGTTGCAGCCGAGCAACCCCTGGATCCTGTGCGCCAGGGCGCGCTGGAAGAGCTGGCACGCCTGCCCAGGCCCTACGACGGCGCCCCGGCAGGCGCCTGGTTGCAGCAGATCAACGGTTTGCTCAAGCGCCTGTGCCGCAACCATTACCCGAACGCCAACAGCCATGTGCTCAATGGCCGCCAGTGGCTGGCATTTCTCGACAACCGCTGCCCGGCCGCCGGCCTCACACGCTGGATGGTGCTGGTGGAAGGGGTCTACAAACCCGAATGCAAGCTCGACGACAAGGCCATCGCCGGGCTGCAGCAGTCGGTCGAAACCTGGATACGCAAGCATGTTTGAGTTCGCCTGGCTGTGGGTCTTCGCCCTGCTGCCGCTGCCTTGGCTGCTGCGCGTGCTGTTGCCACCAGCCGACAGCGGCGAAGCGGCGCTCAAGGTCAGCTTTCTCGATGAACTCGAAGGGCTGGCCGGGCGCCGTGCACGGATCAGCCTGCCGACCTGGCCGCAACAGGCGCCCTACGTATTGCTGTGGCTGTTGCTGCTGATCGCCGCGGCACGCCCGCAGTGGCTGGGCGATCCACTGCCCATCGCGGCCAGCGGTCGCGACCTGCTGGTGGCGGTGGATGTGTCCGGATCCATGGATTACCCCGACATGCGCTGGCAGAACGACGACGTCAGCCGGCTGGAGCTGGTCCAGCGCCTGCTGGGCGACTTTCTCGAACATCGCCAGGGCGATCGGGTGGGCTTGATCCTCTTCGGCAGCAAGGCCTATGTGCAGGCGCCGCTGACCTTCGACCGACGCACGGTGCGTAGATGGCTGGACGAAGCGCGCATCGGCATCGCCGGCAAAAACACCGCGATCGGCGATGCGATCGGCCTGGCGCTCAAGCGTCTGCGCCAGCGCCCGGCGCAGAGCCGGGTATTGATTCTGGTCACCGACGGCGCCAACAACGGCGGTCAGATCCACCCCATCACGGCGGCGCGTCTGGCGGCTCAGGAGCATGTGCGCATCCATACCATCGGCATCGGCGCCGACCCCAGCGCCGATGGCGCGCTGAGCATGCTCGGCCTCAACCCCAGCCTGGATCTGGACGAGCCGAGCCTGCGAGAGATCGCACAGATCACCGGCGGTCAGTATTTCCGTGCCCGCGACGGCGACCAGCTGCAGGCCATCGGCGCCAGCCTGGATACGCTGGAACCGGTCGACCAGCAGCCCACCCAAGCGCGTCCGGCGCAGGCCCTGTACATCTGGCCGTTGAGCGCGGCGTTGCTGCTCAGCGTATTGCTGGTGGTGCGCGAGAACTGGCCGAACAATCCGCTGCAACGGTTTCTGCGCCAGCGCCGGTTTCTGCCGACCGCACCGCAGTGGCGCGAGCGCCTGGAGCGGCTGCAGTTGCGGAGGCGCAAATGATCGAGGCGTGGCCGCATTGGTTCCGGCCCTGGTGGCTACTGGCCTGGCCTGCGCTGGCCTGGCTACTCTGGCAACTGTGGCACCGGCAGAAACGCGCCGGGCGCTGGCAGTTGCTGCTCCCGCGCCACTTTCACGCGGTATTGCTGGGCGGTGGCAGCGGCCGCCAGAGCAAGGCGCCATGGATCGTGCTGGGCCTGGCCTGGCTGCTGACCGGCATAGCCCTGTTGGGCCCCAGCTGGCAGCGCATCGAGCAGCCCGGCCGAACGGTCGTCGACCCGCTGGTGGTAGTGCTGGCGCTGAGCCCTGACATGCTCGCCACCGACGTGGCGCCCAATCGCCTGGAACAAGCCCGGCGCAAGCTGCTGGACCTGCTCAACGCACGTCGCGATGCGCAGACCGCCTTGATCGTCTACGCCGGTAGCGCCCACGTGCTGGTGCCGCTGTCCGACGACCTGGGCACCAGCCGCAACCTGCTGGAGGCGATCAAGCCCTCGATCATGCCGGTCGAAGGTCAGCGCGCCGACCTCGGCGTACAACGGGCCCTCGAACTGCTCGACCAGGCCGAACAGGGCCAGGGACGCATCCTGCTGCTGACGTCGCAATTGTCCGAAGCAGAGCGCAGGGGTATTGCCCAGCGTCTGGACAACCACTCGCCACAGTTGTTGATCCTGGGTATCGGCACCCGCGACGGTGCGCCGGTGAAGCAGGAAAACGGCGATTTCCTCAAGGACGAACAAGGTGCGATCCGCCTGTCCCGCCTCGACGGGGCCGGGCTGCGCAGCTTCGCCGCCGACGTCGGCGGCCTGTACCGCCAGGCACGTATGGATGACCTGGATCTGCGCAACCTCGGACTGTTCGATCGCCCTGCAGTGTTGCGCAGCAATGGCACCACGCAACAGCTGGACAGCTGGGCCGATCAAGGCCACTGGTTGCTGCTGCCCCTGCTGTTGCTGGCCGCCCTCGCCGGCCGTCGCGGCTGGCTGTTCTGCCTGCCGCTGTGCTTGATGATGGCGCCGCAGCCCGGCTACGCCTTCGAATTCCAGGACCTTTGGCTACGCCGTGATCAGCAAGGGCAGGCCTTGCTCGAACAGCAGCGTCCGGCCCAGGCCGCGCGGCGGTTTAGCGATGCGCAGTGGCAAGGCATGGCGCTGTACGAGGCCGGCGACTACGAGGCGGCCGCCGAGCGTTTCGCCCAGGGCGACAGCGCCCGTGACCACTACAACCGCGGCAACGCCCTGGCCCGCAGCGGCGAGCTGGAAGCGGCGCTGGACGCCTACGACCAGGCCCTGGAGCGCCAAGCGGACCTGCGGCCAGCGCTGGAAAACCGTGCCCTGGTGGAACAGTTGCTGCGCCAGGCGCCGGCCGAACCTCCCGCAACTTCCGCCAATCCCCCCGACAAACCGCAGGCACCGGGCGCCACGGCGCCAGACGGGCAGGAGCCGAATTCGTCCGCCACGGCCGACGAGCACGCCCAGGACACCGAGGCCCAGAGCGGTCAGGAAAGCCCTGCCGGGCAAGCCGGGGGGGATCAGAATCAGGCACAATCCTCGCCACCGACCCAACCGCCAGGCGACGATTCCACGACCCGACCACCGCAACGCCCGCCCCAGACCAGCCTGGATGCCGAGCAACGCCAAGCTCTGGAGCAATGGTTGCGGCAGATTCCGGACGATCCGGCCGAGCTGTTGCGGCGTAAATTCTGGTACGAACAGCAACAGCATCAGGACAAGATTCGATGAGTCGCCTCAGTGCCCTCTGCATCAGTGCAACCCTGGCCGTGCTGGCCCAATGGACGCAGGCCGCCACCTTGGTGGCCAGCGTCGATCGCTCGCGGCTCAACTCGGGGGAAACGGTCGAGCTGACCCTGGAAACCAACGATGTCACGCAGTTCGGCAAGCCCGATCTGACACCGCTCGAAGGCCCGTTCGAGGTGCGCGACACGCGTCAGGTCAACCGCCTCACCAGTCTGGATGGCGACCACCAGGCCACGACCCGCTGGATCATCACCCTGCTTCCGCGCCAGACCGGAAGCGTGACTATCGCCCCCCTGCAACTGGGCGAGCTGCGCAGCCAGCCGATTCTCTTGCAGGTGCTGCACAGTGACCAGCCGCCGCGGGCGAACATCGCGCCGGTGTTCATCGATGCCACCCTGGATGGCGACAGTGTCTATGTGCAGGCACAGGCGGTGTTGACCGTGCGCATCTATCACTCGGTGCCGCTGTACGACGACAGCAACCTGACACCGCTGCAGTTGGCCGATGCACGCGTCGAGCCGCTGGGTGGGTCGCGAACGTTCGAGAAGATCATCAACGGTGTCCGCCACGGCGTGATCGAGACGCGCTATGCCATTTATCCGCAACGCAGTGGCGAGGTGTCGATTCCGGCGCTGGTGTTCACCGCCACCACCGTCGAACCGGCCGCACCGGGCGAGAGCGGCAACAACGCGCCGCAGCCAGGCAAGCAGATCCGGGTGACGTCCGCACCGATATCGTTGACCGTGAACGGCGTCCCTGGGGCCTACCCTGCCGATGTGCCCTGGTTGCCGGCACGCAGCTTGAGCCTGACTGAAAGCTGGAACCCCGATCCGCCCAGCAGCCAGGTCGGCGACTCCCTGACCCGTACGTTGGAGGTCAAGGCCGAAGGCCTTTCCAGCGCGCAACTGCCGGACCTGCCGGATACCCAGGTGGAAGGCCTGCGCCGCTACCCGGATCAGCCCCAGCTGAGCAATCAGACCGATGAGCGAGGCCTGACCGGCAGCCGCCAGGAGCGTGAAGCGTTGGTACCCGCACGCAGCGGCACCCTGCAATTACCGAGCGTCGAGGTGGTCTGGTGGAATACCCACGAAGACCATCTGGAGCGTACCGCTCTGCCAGCGCGCAGCCTGGAGGTCGCCGGCAACGCCGGCCTGATGGTCGATGCGCCGGTCGGCAACGGCGATGCCGAGCCGGACGTGGCGTGGCCCTGGAAACTGGCCAGCGTGATGCTGCTGTTCACCACGATGATCGGCTTTGCGCTGTGGTGGCGGGCCCGGGGCCAGCCGGCGGTGCTGCGCACAGCGCAAAGCGGACCGAGCCCGCGCACCTTGCTCGATGACCTCAAGCGCGCGTGCCAGGCCAATGACCCCCAGGCCACTCGTCAGGCCCTGGACGCCTGGGCGCGCCAGCAACCGGAGACACTGGCCGACATGGCGGCGCGCTTCGTGCCGTTGTCAGACGCCCTGGATGGACTCAATGGAGCGCTTTACAGTGAAAGTGGCCAGTATTGGCAAGGCGAGGAACTGTGGCGCGCGATCGGCAGTATCCTGCGCAGCGGCCCGGCCCTGGATCCGGCCGCTGACAACGCCGGGTTGCCGCCGCTGTATCCAAAATGATCCCCACCGGGTGGGAATCTAGGGTCTGTGTGAAAAGTCTTGAGACGAAGGTCAGGCAAGGCGAAAACAGCCGAGGAAGCGGAGTTTACGGGCTGTAAATGAGCATTCCGAGGCTGTTTTCAACGCAGCATCACCGAGTATCAAGGCTTTTCGCACAGAGCCTAGAGCGGTTTGTGTTCGGTGTGGGTCCAGTCATGCAACAGGCTGTAGGCCACTGCCAGCAAGGTGGGGCCGATGAACAGGCCGATGAAGCCGAACGCCAGCAGCCCGCCGAACACCCCCAGCAGCACGATCACCAGAGGCAGGTTGCCGCCGCGACTGATCAGGTAGGGCTTGAGCACGTTGTCCACGCCACTGATGACGAAGGTCCCCCAGATGCCGAGGAAAATCGCATAACCGTAGTCGCCATGCCACACCAGCCAGGCCGTGGCCGGGATCCAGGCCAGTGGCGGTCCCATGGGAATCAGGCTGAGCAGGAAGGTGACGATGCCCAGCACCAGGGCCCCCGGCACACCGGCAATGAGAAAGCCGATCAAGGCCAGGATCGCCTGGGCGGCGGCGGTGCCGATCACCCCGTTGACCACCCGTTGCACCGTGGCGGCCACCAGGTCGATGTAGTACCCGGCACGTTCGCCGATCAGCCGTTCCAGCAGCCTGAGCACGAAGGCCGCCATCCGCGGCCCGTCGCGATAGAAAAAGAACACGAAGACCAGACTCAGGGTAAGTTCGAGAATCCCGCCACCGATCTGCGCGCTGCGGGCCAGCAGAAAGTTGCCGACCTGCCCCAGGTACGGCCGCACACTGGCCAGAAGCGCCGCGCCCTGCTCGTCGAGGGTGTTCCACAGGCCGACCAGGCTGCCACCGACCAGAGGAATGCCCGCCAGCCAATCGGGCGCATCAGGTAGCCCATCGACCTGGACATCACGGATGAAGGCCGTCGCATCGCGCACATGGTCGGCCAGGTTGAAACCCAGCCACACCAGCGGCAAGACCACCAGCAACATCCAGCAGCCGGTGAGAATGCCCGCGGCCAGCGACTCGCGGCCGTTGAGCCAGCGGGTCAGCAGACGCATCAGCGGCCAGCTGGCATAGGCCAGGATCGCCCCCCATAGCAACGCCGAGCAGAACGGCGCCAATACCCAAAGGCAGGCACCGAGCAAGGCCAGCAAGACGATCTGGACCAGGAGGCGGTCGTTACTCAGCATTCAGGCTCCAAAGGCCGAAACAGGCTCAACGAATGATTTCCAGGTGCAGCCCCTTGACGCTCTCGCTTCCGGTTTCCAGACGGGCCGCGCGCACGCCCTTGGCTACCAGGGCATCGCGCCAGGCGGCCGCCGAGGCAGGCGAGACGCCGGAGACGCTTGCGCGAATCGAGCTGTCGAGTTGCAGACTGCGGGCCAGCAAGGCCACCCAGGTGTCGTCGGGGGTTTCGCCAAGGGCGGGATAGTCGAGATCGCCGGTGCTGCGCAGTTCATGCAGCACCGTGGCCGGCGTGGGCAGCAAGGTACCCAGCGGCGCATCGGCGACGAAGGTTTCGACGTGCAGATAGGCGCGACGGTTGCCGCGGGTGATGGCGTAGAGGGCGGTCAGGGTGTTGTCGTCCGGGGCGGCCTGGCGCAGCAGCACGAACGCCTGCTGATCGTCGGCCCCCGACAGCCGTGCGCCGTCGAAGACATCGTTGACCCACAAGCTGCTTTCACCACAGTCGCGCGCCTGACACCAGTACAGCGTATGCGCCCCACCCTGCTGCAAGGCTTCGCGCGCGTCGTTGAACGCCTGGCCCGCCGTCTGAGTTTCGGGAAGCTCGTAGGTGGTGGAACTGACCTGGCCCTTGGCGTTGACCTGGCCGTCCATGCGCAGCTTGCCGCTGATCTTGCGCAGCGACCCCAACGGATAGATGCGGTCCTTGTCGACCGCAGAGCGCTGGTCGACGACCTTGGCGTCGATCGGCCCCGGCGCCTGGGCCGCGAACGCGGCGGTACTCAGCGCTGCGGTGCACAGCAAACCGGCGAGTACCGGCAGCAGCCGCTTGGAGGCGTTCATGAGGGCAGCAGGGCGTGGAGGGCCAAAGGGCCGTAGACGAGCGTAGCAGCGAGTTCCATCGGGGGTCTTCTCCTGTTTCAACCTGACAAGCCTCGGCAGTTGACCGCTGCAAGTCAAGGTATCGCAAAAAAGCGATTGAAACAGTCTGCGACAAGCTCGGCCCCGGTGTCGTCATTCAGGTGCAGGTGATGGCCTCCGGGCAACTGCTGCACAGGGAGCCCCAACCGGGCCAGCAGCGCGGTATCGTTCACCAGCAGGCCCTCCTGCGCGAGGATCAACAGGCTGGGACAGCGAATCGCCTGCACGTACGCCAGTGCCTGCTCTTCGCTCAGGCGGACCGGCGACGGCAGGGTCAGGCGACTGTCGCTGCGCCAGCTGAATCCACCGGCCACGGCTTCAAGCCCACGCGCCGCCAACAACTCGGCCGCCTCATGGCTGACGGCGATACGCCCATGCCTGCGCGCAGACACTGCCCGGTCGATATCGGGATACACCGATTTGCGCTTATGAGCCAACGCCTGTTGCGCCTGCAGGGCTTCGCCGAGGCGCTGTGGCCCCTCCTCGGCAGCGCCGAGCGGCGGCACCACACCGTCGATCAGCGCCAGGCGCTCTATTCGCTCGGGCATGGCGCTCGCGAGCAAGGTGGCGACAATCCCGCCCAGCGAGTGCCCCAGCAGGGAAAAGCGCCGCCACCCAAGGTGGTCGGCTACCTGCAGCACGTCGTGGGCGTAATCCCACAGGGCATAACCAGCGCCGATCGGGCGATGCCCGGAATATCCGTGCCCGGCCAGATCGAGGGCGACGATGCGCAGCCCAGTCAGCTTCGGCGCCAGGCGGGCAAAGCTGTTGGCGTTGTCCAGCCAGCCGTGCAGCGCCAGCACCGGCTTGCCGTCTTCGGGTCCGTAGACCTGGGCGGCCAGCTCGATATGGGGCAGCGACAGACGGATGTCGCGGGCCGGCGCAGACACGACTCAGCGGGCCGGAGGGTTCTGCCCCAGCGGCACGACGGCCACCGTCAGCCGTGAAATGCAGCTGGGCTTGCCGTCGTCGCCTTGCAGGCGGATGTCCCATACGTGGGTGGTACGGCCTATGTGCACGGCACGAGCCACACCCGTCACGCGGCCGCTGCGCAACCCACGCAGATGGTTGGCATTGACTTCCAGGCCCACACAATAGAAACGCTCGGTATCGATGCACAGAAAACTGGCCATCGACCCCAGGCTTTCGGCCAGCACCACCGAGGCGCCGCCATGGAGCAGGCCGAACGGTTGGTGGGTACGTGCGTCGACCGCCATGCTGGCGGTCAGGGACTGGCCATCGAAGCTTTCGAAGCGGATGTCGAGCAACTCGCCGATGGTGTTTTTCTGCGCGGCATTCAAGCGTTCCAGATCCGGTTCGGTGCGCCACAGGCTCATGGGTGTATTCCTGACAGGTTAGGGATGACGAACTACTTGCAGGGACATCAGCCCCGCCAGCGGCCAGTCGCCGTGCAACTCGGCCAGGCTGGCCGTCTGCATGGGCTCGGGATGACGCAGGTTACCGTGCACGAGCAGGCTCAGCAGGTTGCCGACCAGCGGCTGGTGGCTGACCAGCAGGACGTTGTCCAGACCCAGCGCCTCCAAATGGCCGATGACTGCCAGAGGATCGCTGTCGGGCGTCAGCCAGGGCACGGTCTGTATCGGTGGAGCCGCCTGCAGGGCGCCATGGACCAGGGCTGCGGTCTGTTGTGCGCGCACATAGGGGCTGGCAAGGATGGCGTCCAGCGGTTGATCGTGCAGGTGCGCAGCGCTGATCAGTGCCTGCTGCTGGCCGAACGAAGTCAGGGCACGCTCGGCATCGCTGCGGGCATGGCTGACGGCCTCACCATGACGCAGGACCCAGAGCTTCATGGTTTGGGCTCGTCATCGGCCAGCGGGCGACCCGCGCCTGCCGGGTGGGCCGCTTCGCCGTCGGCCGGGCGCGCCGTGGGCCAGTCGGAAAACGGCCAGGGTTTGTGTTCGGTGTGAAAGCTGCCGAAGCGGCCGATCTGGGCCAGGTATTGGCTCAGGCTGTCGCCGAAGACCATCATGCCGGCGTTCGGCGCGCCATAGACCAGACGGTAGATCAGTTGCACCAGCACCAGTGCGCCGAGCAGAAACTGGGCGACCTGCCAGACCAGCACGAACACCAGCATCCAGAGCACACGCAGTACGATGGCCTCGCGGTCCGGATCGTTGAAAGAACGGTTCATGAATTGCTCCTCAGTTGAAGCCGCTGGTGGAGATGAAGTCGACGTCGGTCTTGGGTTCGGCCCGCATCAGCAGGTCGATGACCTGGTTCAGGGTACGCCCTTCGAAGAGGATTGCATGCAGGCCCGCCACCAGAGGCATGTACACCTGCAGCTCCTGCGCCTTGGCCTTGAGCACCTTCAGGGTGTTGACCCCTTCGGCCACTTCGCCCAGGCGCGACACGGCGTCTTCCAGGCTCAGGCCTTCGCCCAGCGCGAACCCTACCTGATAGTTGCGGCTCTTGGGCGAGGAACAGGTGACGATGAGGTCACCGACCCCGGCCAGGCCAAGGAACGTCATGGGGTTGGCGCCCTGGCTGACGGCGAAGCGGGTCATCTCGGCGAGCGCGCGGGTGATCAGCATGCTCTTGGTGTTCTCGCCCATGCCCAATGCCACGGCCATGCCGGCGATGATCGCGTAGACGTTCTTCAAGGCGCCGCCCAGTTCGACGCCGAAGCGGTCACTGCTGGCATAGACCCGGAACGTGCGGCCGTGAAGAACGGCCTGGACGCGTTCGCAGAGGGCTTCGTCGGCGCTCGCCACCACGGTGGCGGTCAAGGCATGCTCGGCGATCTCGCGGGCCAGGTTGGGCCCGGACAGCACGCCGATGCGTGCGCCCGGCGCGACGTCTTCGAGGATCTCGCTCATCAGCTTGAAGGTCTGCGCCTCGATACCCTTGGTCAGGCTGACCAGCATCTTGCCCGTCAGCTGTCCGGCGTGCACGGCCAGCACGCTGCGCAGGGCACTGGAAGGCAGCGCGACGAAGATCAGTTCGCTGCCGGCGATGGTCGCAGGCAGGTCGGTGACCGGCGTCACCCCTGGCAGGATCTTTATACCTTTGAGGTAGCGCGGGTTTTCCCGGTTCACCCGCATGGCTTCGGCCTGTTCGGGGTCGCGCATCCATTGCCGGACCGAATGACCGTTCTCGGCCAGCAGGTTGGCCACGGCGGTGCCGAAACTACCTCCTCCCAGCACGGCTATCGGCTGCTCTTGAGTCATATCCCATCCATTTGGTCGAGTTGAAGGCGATGAGGGACATTATACGGAGCCGCCCTGACACGACCAGTCCCGGCCCATGCCCCGGCAACATTACGACTGGAATTGTCGCTCTGACCGGTTAACATGCCTGACTGTTCAACTCGATTCAGGCCCTGTCGTGCTCGCCATATTCCCATTGCCTCACGCCCTGACATGAAGTTGCGCCTGAACCGCGACATTCATACGCGTACGCAGATCATCAGCGTCGGGCCGGCGCTGCTGTTGACGCTGCTGCTGATCGGCTTCTTCACCTTCGTACGCCTGCAGGACCTTCGTCAGGAACTCAACCACACGGGCCAGTTGATCGCCAACCAGCTCGCCCCCGCGTCCGAGTACGGTGTGGTCACCGACAATGCCGCAGTGCTCGAAGGCTTGCTCGGCGCCACTCTGGCCACTCCACATGTACGCTTTCTGGAGATCCAGGACCAGACCGACCAGCGCCTGGCCTACGTCGAACGGCGTGTCGGCGATGAGCATCGCTCGGCCCACGTCGAAGTGTTCCAGGCGCCGATCCAGATCCGCGGCGCGTTCCTCGAGGACCATCGGGCACAGGTGCAGCAGCACCTGGTGAGCGCCAGCAGTGGCGACTACCTGGGGCGGGTCATCGTTGGCATGTCCGACGATGCCTTCAGTCAGCGCCAGCAGGAGATCGTGCTCAAGGCGGGCGTGCTGGCGCTGTTCGCCCTGCTGTTCACCTATCTGCTGGCCCGGCGCCTGGCACGCAGCCTGGCCCAGCCGATCAGCGAAATGAGCCGGGTGGTCAAGGCCATCGGCCAGGGCCGCTTCGACACGCCGCTGCCGATCGTCGACGACAGCGAACTGGGCCACCTGGCCGGGCACATCAACAACCTGGCCAGGGCCTTGGCCAAAGCCAGCGACGAACAGCATCAGGCCATGCAGCAACTGATCCAGACCCGTGAAGAAGCCGAGCGCGCCAACAGCGCCAAGTCGGACTTCCTGGCGATGATGAGCCATGAACTTCGTACGCCCATGAACGGTGTGCTGGGCATGCTGCAGTTGCTCGAAACCACTGCACTGAACGATGAGCAACGCGATTACGCCCAAGTGGCGACCGAGTCCACCGAGCACCTGCTCAAGGTCATCAACGACATTCTGGATTTCTCCCGCATCGAACGGGCAGCCATGGAACTGGAGCACATCGGTTTCGGCCTGCACGAACTGATCACCAGTTGCGTGCAGGCCTTCCAGCACACCGCCCGGCAGCGCAAACTGGTGCTCGAACTTGCGCTGCCCGAGGGCATCGAGGGCTTGCAGGTCGAGGGTGATCCGACCCGCATCCGGCAGATTCTGGTCAATCTGATCGGCAATGCGCTGAAGTTCACCGATGACGGCGGGGTACACGTCGGCGTGCAGTGGCAGGTGCTCGATCACCAGTTGATCTGGCTGACCTGCACCGTGCGCGACACGGGCATCGGCATTGGCGAAGATCGCCTGGAAAGCATGTTCGTCGCCTTCGCCCAGGCCGACAGTTCGATCTCACGGCGCTACGGCGGTACCGGTCTGGGCCTGCCGATCGCGCGGACCCTGGCTGAACGCATGGGCGGTACGTTGCGGGCTCAGAGCCAGGAGGGTCAAGGTTCGCTGTTCACCCTGGAAATGCCCTTGGCCCTGAGCCAACAAAGCCTGGCGCGTCCGGCACCGGTGCCCAGCACCTGCGCCCAGGACGACGGTGCCGGTCACCGCGTGCTGCTGGTGGAAGACAACCCGGTCAACCAGACCGTGATCGAAGCGATGCTGCGCAGCCTGGGTTATGACGTCGATGTGGTGAGTGACGGGGCCGAGGCGGTCAGCCAGGTGCGTGAACGGCTCTATTCGGCGGTGCTGATGGACTGCCGCCTGCCGGTTCTGGACGGCTACGGCGCCTCACGGCAGATCCGCCAGATTCCCGGTCGCACCGAGCTGCCGATCATAGCCCTGACCGCTAACGCCTTGCTGGGCGACCGCGATACCTGCCTGGACGCGGGAATGAACGATTACCTGGCCAAACCGTTCAAACGTGCAGACCTGCAACAGGTTCTGCTGCGCTGGACGAGCTGAAAATGCACCGGTGAATAACGACCCGATGCCTTCCAGATAGCGCCCGTTGCTGGCAAGAAATGTTAAAGTGCGGCAGTCTTGTACATCCATTCGGACAAAGCCCGCCGTCTGGCATTATAATTTCAGTGAACAAGTGTACTTCCGTATCGCTTGCGCTGTGACTTTCACTACAACGCAATAGTCTATGTGTAGGCTGCCGACCCAGGCTTTGATCCTTCTGGTCGGTCGGGAAGATCTGCCCCCTGCCACCAGGGACTATTGAGGAGCTCGCATGACCAAACAAAACGCCTTTACTCGGGAAGATCTGCTGCGCTGCAGTCGTGGCGAGCTGTTCGGCCCAGGTAACGCGCAATTGCCCGCCCCCAACATGCTGATGGTGGACCGCATCACCCATATCAGCGCCGAAGGTGGCAAGTACGGCAAGGGTGAATTGGTCGCCGAGCTGGATATCACCCCGGACCTGTGGTTCTTCGCCTGCCACTTCGAAGGCGATCCGGTGATGCCGGGCTGCCTGGGCCTGGATGCCATGTGGCAGCTGGTCGGTTTCTTCCTGGGCTGGCAAGGCCTGCCGGGCCGCGGCCGTGCGCTGGGTTCGGGCGAAGTGAAGTTCTTCGGCCAGGTTCTGCCGACCGCCAAGAAGGTCACCTACAACATTCATATCAAGCGCGTGCTCAAGGGCAAGCTGAACATGGCCATCGCCGATGGCTCGGTCAGTGTCGACGGTCGCGAGATCTACACCGCCGACGGCCTTCGGGTTGGCGTCTTTACATCCACCGAAAATTTCTAAGGGTTATCCGCATGCGCCGCGTTGTTATCACTGGTCTGGGCATCGTTTCGTGCCTGGGCAATGACAAAGACACCGTCTCCGCAAACCTGCGGGCAAGCCGCCCTGGCATCCGCTTCAACCCGGAATATGCCGAAATGGGTCTGCGTAGCCAGGTTTCCGGCTCCATCGACCTCAATCTGGAAGAATTGATCGACCGCAAGGTGTACCGCTTCGTCGGCCATGCCGCCGCGTACGCCTACCTGGCCATGCAGGATGCCATCAAGGATTCCGGCCTGACCGAAGAGCAGGTCTCCAATCCTCGTACCGGCCTGATCGCAGGTTCGGGCGGCGCCTCCACCTTGAACCAGATGGAAGCACTCGACATCCTGCGCGAAAAAGGCGTGAAGCGCGTCGGCCCGTACCGTGTCACCCGGACCATGAGCAGCACCGTGTCGGCCTGCCTGGCCACCCCGTTCAAGATCAAGGGCCTGAACTACTCCATCGCCTCGGCGTGCGCCACCAGCGCGCACTGCATCGGTACGGCCATGGAACAGATCCAGATGGGCAAGCAGGACGTGGTGTTCGCCGGTGGCGGTGAAGAGGAGCACTGGAGCCAGTCGTTCCTGTTCGATGCCATGGGCGCCCTGTCCAGCAAGCGCAACGACACGCCCGAGAAAGCTTCGCGTGCCTATGACAGCGACCGTGACGGCTTCGTCATCGCCGGTGGCGGTGGCATGGTGGTGGTCGAGGAACTGGAACACGCCCTGGCCCGCGGCGCGCACATCTACGCCGAGATCGTCGGCTACGGCGCAACCTCCGATGGCTACGACATGGTTGCGCCAAGCGGCGAAGGCGCCATCCGCTGCATGCAGCAGGCCCTGTCCACCGTCGACACCCCGATCGACTACCTGAACACCCACGGCACTTCCACGCCAGTGGGCGACGTAGCCGAGATGAAAGGTGTGCGTGAAGTCTTCGCTGGCAAGTATCCGGCCATCAGCTCGACCAAGAGCCTGTCCGGTCACTCCCTGGCGCGCCGCTGGCGTGCACGAAGCGATCTACTGCATGCTGATGATGGAAGGCAATTTCATCGCCGGCTCCGCCAACATCGACGAACTGGACCCTGCCGTGGCCGATCTGCCTGTGCAGACCGTTACTCAGGAAAACGTCGAGATCAACACCGTGATGAGCAACAGCTTCGGCTTCGGCGGCACCAACGCTACCTTGGTGCTCAAGCGCTGGACCGGCCAGTAAGGCTCATAGCCTTGCTTGAAGACGGCGCCTGCGGGCGCCGTTTTTTTTGCCTGCAGTCGGTCGGCTGACGACAGTTGAACCCCTTTGGCGGCACAAGCCTCTATAGAGTGTGGTTTGTGCACTCTAACGAAGGGATCTCCATGTCTATCATCGTGACTACCGAACCCGGCGACGGATTTCGCCACCGCATCGACATCGATGGCCGCCACTCATTCCATACCGACCTGCTCGAAGCCTTGGGTGGCGCAGATTCGGCCCCCTCCCCCCACGACTATTTCGACGCCGCACTGGGCGCCTGCAAGGCCTTGACCCTGAAGCTTTATGCGCAGCGCAAAAACATCCCATTGACCGGGGTGAACATCGAGGTCAAGCGCGACAACAGTCAGGAGCCGACCGGCAAGTACAGCCTGCGGGTCAAACTGACGCTACTGGGCAATCTGACGGAAGCACAGCGCCATGACCTGGACCGGGTCGCCGATCACTGTCCGGTGCACAAACTGATGACCAGCGCGGTGATCGATATCGAGACGTATCTGGCGGAGGCTTAGGTGGGGGTTGTTCGCGGCCGCTGACCGCTCCTACGCAATTTCCGTAGGAGCGGCCAGTGGCCGCGAACAGGCATTCCTGGTCACCTGCTGACTCAGGCCTGGAACACTTCGTCGAGCAGGTTGTGCATGGCCTGGAAAGCCCGCGCCGAGACCTTGGCATCGTACATCTGCACACCTGGGTTGTTGGCCTCGGTGTCGGTGAACGAATGGTAGGCACCCCCGTAGCTGGTCAACTGCCAGTCCACACCTGCCGAGTTCATTTCGGAACGGAACGCAGGCAGTTGCTCGGCCGGCACCAGTGGGTCGGCGTCGCCATGCAGCACCAGGACCGAACCCTTGATGTCATGAGCATCGGCCGGATTGGGTGTGTCCAGCGTGCCGTGGAACGACACGGTGGCCTTGAGCGCTGCGCCGGTACGTGCCAGCTCCAGAGCACAGCAACCGCCGAAGCAGAAACCGAAGGCTGCGGACTGAGCGGGATCGACGGCAGCATGGGTCTGCTCGTGCAATTGCTGCAACGCTACCTGCATGCGCTTGCGCAGCAGGGCACGGTCGTTCTTCAGCGGAGTCATGGCCGCTGCGGCTTCGTCGTTGTTGCTCGGGCGCACGCCCTGCCCATACAAGTCCACCAGCAGCACCACATAGCCCTTGGAAGCCACGGCATGGGCGATGCGCTCGGCACCCTCGCTGACACCCATCCAGTTGGGCGCCATCACCAGCCCCGGACGTGGAGAAACGATATCGGCGTCGTACACCAGACGGCTTTCGTACGCCTGCCCGTCGATCTGGTAGACCACGGATTGAACGGTCAATGTGCTCATGCTTGTACCCCCAAAAGGTCGTGACTGAAAACGAAAAAGCCCGCCGAAGCGGGCTTTTACCTGGACTGCTTAAACGGACAACTCGACCAGCAGCTTGTTCAGCCGCCGCACGTATCCGGCAGGATCTTTCAAGCTGTCACCGGCCGCCAGCGCCGCCTGATCGAACAGGATGTGAGAGAAGTCGGCGAAACGATCTTCGCTCTGCTCCACGTCCAGCTTGGCGATCAGCGGGTGGTTGGGGTTGAACTCGAAGATCGGCTTGGAATCCGGCACCTTCTGGCCGCTGGCTTCCAGGATCTGACGCATCTGCAGGCCCAGGTCCTGCTCACCGATGGCCAGGATTGCGGGCGAATCGGTCAGACGGTGGGAAACCCGCACTTCGCTGACGGAATCACCCAGAGCCGCTTTAAGGGCGCTCGACCAGGCCTTCCTTGTCCTTGGCGATTTCTTCCTGGGCTTTCTTGTCCTCCTCGGAGTCCAGCTTGCCCAGGTCGAGGTCGCCACGGGCAACGTCGACGAAGCCCTTGCCATCGAATTCGGTCAGGTAGCTCATCAGCCACTCGTCGATGCGATCGGTCAGCAGCAGCACTTCGATGCCTTTCTTGCGGAAGACTTCCAAGTGCGGACTGTTCTTGACCTGCGCATAGGACTCGCCGGACAGGTAGTAGATCTTGTCCTGACCTTCCTTGACCCGTGCCAGGTAGTCGGCCAGGCCGACGCTCTGCTCGCCGCTGTCGTCGCTGGTGGAAGCGAAGCGCAGCAGGCCGGCGATCTTTTCCTTGTTGGCGAAGTCTTCGGCAGGGCCTTCCTTGAGGACCTGGCCAAAGTTCTTCCAGAACCCCTTGTATTGCTCGGGCTCGTTCTTGGCCAGTTTCTCCAGCATGTCGAGAACACGCTTGGTCAGGGCCGTTTTCATCGAGTCGATGATCGGGTCTTTCTGCAGGATCTCACGCGACACGTTCAGGGACAGGTCGTTGGAGTCGACCACACCCTTGATGAAGCGCAGGTACAACGGCAGGAAGGACTCGGCCTGATCCATCACGAACACGCGCTGTACGTACAGCTTGAGGCCACGCGGGGCTTCGCGCTGGTACAGGTCGAACGGTGCACGGGCCGGTACGTACAGCAGCGAGGTGTATTCCAGCTTGCCTTCGACCTTGTTGTGGCTCCAGCTCAGCGGGTTTTCGTAGTCGTGACCGACGTGCTTGTAGAACTCCTGGTATTCCTCGTCCTTGATCTCGGTACGCGGACGGGTCCACAGGGCGCTGGCGCGGTTGACGGTTTCCCACTCCTGCGCCGGAGCCTCTTCGCCTTCGGCCGGCGCGCTTTCCTTGGGCAGCTCGATCGGCAGGGCGATGTGGTCGGAGTACTTCTTGATGATGTTGCGCAGACGGTAGCCGTCGGCGAATTCGTCTTCGGCGCTTTTCAGGTGCAGGACGATACGAGTACCGCGCTCGGTCTTCTCGACGTTGGCGACTTCGAACTCGCCTTCACCCTTGGACGACCAGTGCACACCTTCGCTGGCCGGAGTGCCGGCACGACGGCTGTAGACGTCGACCTGATCGGCGACGATGAAGGCCGAGTAGAAGCCCACGCCGAACTGACCGATCAGGTGCGAGTCCTTCTTCTGATCGCCGGTGAGGTTCTTCATGAAATCAGCAGTGCCGGACTTGGCGATGGTGCCCAGGTGGGTCACGACATCGTCACGGTTCATGCCGATACCGTTGTCTTCGAGGGTGACGGTCTTGGCGTCCTTGTCGAAGCTGACGCGGATCTTGAGCTCACCGCCGCCTTCGAGCAGCTCGGGCTTGGCCAGTGCTTCGAAACGCAGCTTGTCGACGGCGTCGGAGGCGTTCGAGATCAATTCGCGAAGGAAGATTTCCTTGTTGGAATACAGCGAATGGATCATGAGGTGCAGCAGCTGCTTCACCTCGGTCTGGAAGCCCAGGGTTTCCTTTTGAGTTTCCACACTCATGGTCATCAAACTCCAATCAGATGGCAGGTGCCGCCGATGAGCGGCGGGATGACAAGGAGATGGGGCCACCGATCGGTATTTCAAGGGTGGCGTCGGCAGACGAGTGAGCCAGCACCCGTGAACGGCTTCTTTCACCCAGGGCCTGCGTGAAAACCGGACGAGTGCTTGAACGGTACAGCACGGCTGCGGAAAAACCTCATTGCGATCCGATACTTATATATAACCGCAATGACGGAACTTATATCCGGGGCACACCCTCTTAGCCTCGTAGATACCCAATAAGGAGAAACACCATGCGCAAGACACTCGCTTACTCCCTGATGCTGGCTGCCACCCTTGGTCTGGCTGCTTGCGACAAGAAATCCGAAGACAAGGCTCAGGACGCTGCAGAGCATCGTCAGGAAGCGCAGGAAAAAATGGACTCGGCTCAAGAGAAAATGAACGATGCCGCCAAGGAAAACGCCAAGGCCAACGAAGCGGCTGCTGAATCGAACAAGGCTGCAGCTCAGGAAGCGACCAAGTCCGACTCGAGCATGCCCGTAGCCCCAGGCACCACCCCTGCTACCCAAGTGCCGCCTGCCAAGAACTGATTGATCGGCGGTGCCTGCTTCGCGGGCAGAGCCCGCTCCCACAGGAGCGCGCTCGACCTGGCGATGAACGCGCCGCGATCAAGACAAAAAAAATCCCCGAACCAGTCGGGGATTTTTTTATGCCTGAAGACTATAGACAATCAGTCTTCGCGATAGCGACGCAGCTTCAGCTGCTTGCCAGCGACGCGGGTGTCTTTCAACTTGCTCAGCAGACCTTCCAGACCTTCTTCAGGCAGCTCGACCAGGCTGAAGCTGTCACGCACCTGAATGCGACCGATAGCCTCGCGGGCCAGGCCGCCTTCGTTGAGGATGGCGCCCAGCAGGTTCTTCGCAGCGATGCCGTCACGAGCACCCAGGGCAGTACGGCAGCGTGCGCGGCCTTCACCCAGTGGCATGGGGGCGCGACGCTCGCGGTCACCACGGTCAGGACGATCACCGCTGGTGCGTTCGCGTGGAGCGCTGGTCGGAACCAGTGGCTGCTCTTTGTTGACGGCATCCAGGGTCAGCGCCTGGCCATTGGTGGCCTTGCGCAGCAGGGCCGCGGCCAGGGCACGCGGGCTGCAACCGATGTCGGCGGTCAAGCGGTCCAGCAACTCGCCGTGAGTGCTTTCGGCATCGCCTACCAGCGGCGCGAGGCTGTTGGTCAGCTTGCGAATGCGCGCATCCAGCACGGCCTGGCCATCTGGCAGGCGAACTTCAGCGACCTTCTGGCCGGTGACACGCTCGATGACCTGCAGCATGCGGCGCTCACGTGGAGTCACCAGCAGCAGCGCACGGCCTTCGCGACCGGCACGGCCGGTACGGCCGATACGGTGCACGTAGGACTCGGGGTCGTACGGCATGTCGACGTTGAACACGTGAGTGATGCGCGGTACGTCCAGGCCACGGGCAGCGACGTCGGTGGCGACGACGATGTCCAGGCGACCATCCTTGAGCGAGTCGATGACGCGCTCGCGCTGGTTCTGGGCGATGTCACCGTTGAGTGCCGCAGCCTTGTAGCCTTTGGCTTCAAGGGCGCTGGCCAGGTCGAGGGTGGCTTGCTTGGTGCGCACGAATGCGATCAGCGCATCGAACTCTTCGACTTCCAGCAGGCGCAGGACAGCCGAGGTCTTCTGGTCGGCGTGAACCAGCAGGTGAGCCTGCTCGATCGCGGTGACGGTCTGAGTCTTGGTCTGGATCTTGACGTGCTTGGGGTCTTTGAGATGACGCTCGGCGATGGCGCGGATCGACTGCGGCAAAGTTGCCGAGAACAGTACGGTCTGGCGAGTCTCGGGCATGGCCTTGAAGATGACTTCCAGGTCATCCATGAAGCCCAGCTTGAGCATTTCGTCGGCTTCGTCGAGCACCAGGTGGTTCACCGTGGCGAGGACTTTCTCGTCGCGACGCAGGTGGTCGCAGAGACGGCCGGGGGTAGCGACGACGATTTGCGCGCCGTTGCGGATGGCTTTCAATTGCGGGCCCATCGGGGCACCGCCGTACACGGCCACTACGGTAACGCCAGGCATCTGCTTGGCGTAGGTTTCGAATGCAGTGGCTACTTGTAGCGCCAACTCACGGGTTGGCGCCAGGATCAGGGCTTGCGGCTCGCGCTTGCTCGGGTCGATACGATGCAGGATCGGCAGAGCGAAGGCGGCGGTTTTACCGGTGCCTGTCTGCGCCTGGCCGATCATGTCATGACCGGCGAGAATGATCGGGATCGATTGTTGCTGGATAGCCGAAGGCTCTTCGTAGCCGGTAGCGACTACAGCAGCAACAATGTTCGGATGAAGTTCGAGAGCGGCGAAGCCGCCGGTTTCCTGGGTCATGGGTCTGCCTCTAAGTGCATCCGCAAAGACCCATGCTCCAAAGCTGCGCATGCCTTGTAAGACTCGAGAGTCACCCTGGCAGCTTTGTCGGCGGGGATTTGCGAAAACGATTGAATGAAAGAATCGTTAGGGAGAGTCCGCGGAACGGACATGCAGCCGAAGCTGTCTTCGGGGGATTGCGCTACCTAAACGTGGCCTGGTTAAAGACCGGCGCGCACTATACCTGAAAACGGCCGCAAGGTGAGACTTTTTTGTACCTTGGTGCCGCATGCACGGCCGAGCCACGCGGGCTTTGCGCGAATCGGCATCACGGTCTATTTTAGCGAAGGCGCCTGCGCAGGTGCGGCGGCTGAAACCTTTCATCCAAAACCTTCGGAGAATGCCGTCATGCCCACCCCCTGCCCCGGCAAGGTCAGCTGCGAGCTGCGCGAGCACGTCATGCTCATCGGCCTTGACCGCCCTGCCAAACGCAATGCGTTCGACCTGCCCATGCTCGATGCCCTGAGCCTGGCCTACGGCGCGTTCGAGCGCGAGCCGATGGCGCGGGTGGCGCTGGTGTATTGCCACGGTGAGCATTTCACCGCAGGGCTCGATCTGACGGCGGTGAGCACGCGTCTGAGCCAGGGTTGGCAGGTGCCGCCCGGCGGCTGCGATCCCTGGCGGGTGTCCGGCGGGCCGGTGGTCAGCAAACCGGTCATCGTCGCGGCGCAGGGGTACTGCCTCACCGTGGGCATCGAGCTGATGCTCGCAGCCGACATCAACCTGTGCGCCAGCAATACCCGCTTTGCCCAGATGGAGGTGCAGCGCGGGCTGTTCCCGTTCGGCGGCGCCACCTTGCGCCTGCAACAGATTGCCGGCTGGGGCAATGCGATGCGCTGGCTGCTCACCGGCGATGAGTTCGATGCTCACGAGGCGCTGCGCCTGGGCCTGGTGCAGGAAGTCATGGCCAGTGAGGACCTGCTGCCCAACGCGCTCGCCCTGGCCCAGCGGATTGCCCGGCAGGCGCCGCTGGGCGTGCAGGCGACCCTGGCGTCGGCGCGCCTGGCGATCAGCGACGGCGAAGTGGCCGCCAGCCGCCAATTGGCAGCGACCACGGGACGGCTGTTCGCCAGCGAGGACGCCCACGAGGGCCTGGCGGCGATGCAGCAGCAGCGCCCTGCCGTGTTCGTCGGCCAGTAGCAGGGGGCATCGAGTCGACGCGGCGTGTCAGGTCGCCGGGCGGATCAGGTCGATCAGGCTCTGCAGGGAATAGCCCAACTGCGGCGCCAGGGCTTCGGCACGCTGGCGCAGACCGGGCAGGTCCAGCTGCTGCTCGATATCGGCCGGTACCATCACGATCACGTTGCCCTCCTTCACCGGCAACTCCCAGTAGTGGCGCTGGTAGAGCCCGCGCAGCAACGCAGCGCCGAGCGGCTTGCCGTCGTTGCCGGCCCACTGGTTGATGATCAGCCAACCGTGCGGGTTCAGGCGTTGCTGGCACTGTTCGAGAAAGCGCCAGGCCAAGTGCGCGGGCGCCGGACCGTGATCGGTATACAGGTCGACGAAGATCAGGTCGGCGGTTTCGGCGCTGGGCAGCAATTCCAGCGCGTCGCCGACCCGGATGTACAGCCTGGGATCGTCTTCCAGGCCCATGTATTCGATGGCCAGCCGGGGCACGTCGGGGCGCAGTTCGATGCATTCGACGTCTTCGAGTGGCAGGAACTTGAGGCAGGCCTGGGTCAACGTGCCTGCGCCGAGGCCCAGGAACAGGGCGCTTTCGGGTTCCGCATGGCACAGCGCGCCCACCAGCATGGCCCGCGTGTAGTCGTACTCCAGCCAGCTGGGGTCGGCAGTGAAGGTGCAGCTCTGCTCGATGGCGTCGCCGAACTCCAGGAAACGGTAGTCCGCCACTTCCAGCACGCGGATCATGCCCCAGGCATCGTGCACCTCGGCCAGTACGTGCTCGGTGCGTTCGCGGGGTTGCAGGGTGTCTTGATCTTCCACCTGAGGGCTCGTCGCGGCGAATTGAAGCGCCGATTGTGGCATTAATCCACCGAAACCGGGCACCCCGTGCGGTCGATTCGAGCTAGACCCTGAACACTAAACCTTGAACAGCAGCAGAACCGCGCAGAGCAGCAGAAACACGCAAAAGCTGCCACGCAGGACTTTTTCCGACAGGCTGTAGGCGATCTTCACGCCCCAGCTGATGCTCAGCAGGCCGCCTACGGCCATCGGTATGCCCATGGCCCAGTCGACGTGATCGTGCACCGCGTAGGTCAGCAGGGTCACGCTGGTACTCGGCGCAGCCAGGGCCAGCGACAGGCCCTGGGCCATGATCTGGGTGGTGCCGAAGACGCTGGTCAGCACCGGCGTGGCCAGCACGGCGCCACCGACGCCGAAGAAGCCGCCGATCACCCCGGAAAAGCCGCCCAGCACCCCCAGCCATGGCCAGGCATGACGCATCTCGCCCGTGCCACTGACCGGCCGCAGGAACATCTGCGCGATGTTGTAGACCACCAGCGCCAACAGGAACGCCACGAAGCCCACCCGCATCGATGCCGGGTCCAGTCCGGACGCGAGCATGGAGGCGAGCCAGGCGCAGACCAGACCACCCACGGCCAGGGGCAAGGCGTGCCGCCAGGGAATGGGACGACGCTGGTGATAGCGCCACATTGCCAGGAGCACGTTGGGCACCACCATCACCAGCGACGTGCCCTGCGCCAGTTGCTGGTCCACGCCGAACAGCAGGCCCAGGGCCGGAATCGCGATCAGGCCGCCGCCGATGCCGAACACGCCGCCCAGCGTGCCCATCGCCGCACCCAGTGCAATGTAGAGCAATGTTTCGAACATACCGCCTCTCTCTATCCGGGGTGCACCCTCAAGCCGTGCATCCTACCAGTGTGACCGTCGTCGATGGGCATGCACGTCGGGCACAACCTCGAACGAACTATGGGCGATGTTTGTAGCTCGAAATCAACAGCAGCCTCATCACGGAACGAGCGAGCCGCCAGCCCTGCCATCGGCGACTCGCGCAATGCTCTCGCACCATTGGAAAAAGGATCAGCATGAACACCGAATCCACTCATGACAGGGCAGTCACCGCGGACGACAGCCTGCTGCTGGATAATCAGCTGTGCTTCTCGTTGTACTCGACATCGCTGTTGATGACCAAGGTGTACAAACCCCTGCTGCAAGCGCTGGGCCTGACCTACCCGCAATACCTGACCATGATGGTGTTGTGGGAACGAGACGGCATGACCGTGGGTGAAATCAGCACCCGGTTGCTGACCGACCCCGGCTCGCTGACGCCCCTGCTCAAACGCCTGGAAGCCGAAGGTCTGCTCAGCCGTACCCGCAGCAAGGATGACGAACGCGTAGTCATCGTCGAGCTGACGCCCCAGGGCCGGGCCCTGCGCGACCAGGCCGAGTCCGTGCCGCTGAACATCGTCAAGGCCAGTTGCCACAGCAGCGCGGAGTTGCGCGCCTTGCAGGCCAGCCTGCTGTCGTTGCGCAAGAACCTGCAACAAGGGCTCTGACACCCCGCCCGAATACTTGGCGCGCAGGTGCTATCATCGCGCATTACCTGCCCCAAGGACCGAAAGCGCCCCATGGATTATCGCAAGCCTTCAGATCGCAAAAGCATGCACTCGCGGATCGTCCAGGAACTGGGGATGCAAATCGTCTCCGGTCGCTTCAAGCCCGACGACCGCCTGCCCGCCGAAGCCCTGCTGTGTGAAGAGTATGCGGTCAGCCGCCCGGTGCTGCGCGAAGCCACCCGGGTCCTGGTGGCCAAGGGTCTGGTGTATTCCAAGCCGCGGGTGGGCTCGGTGGTCAAGCCGCGCCGTGAATGGCACATGCTCGACCCGGACGTCCTGCATTGGGTCATGCAAAGCACGCCGCAGAACGAATTCTTCGCCCTGCTGACCAGCGTGCGCACCATCATCGAACCGGCAGCAGCGGCGCTGGCCGCCCAGCATGCCACCGACGCCGAGGTCGCATCGATCGGCGAGGCCTACCAGCGCATGGAAGCGGCCGGATCGGTCGATGACGTGCTGCAGCCCGATCTGGATTTCCACAGCCGCATCGCCGACGCCACCCACAACGACCTGCTCGCACACCTGTGCAACATGCTGTCGCTGGCGCTGCGCGAGGCCCTGCGTCATTCCAACCAACGGCCCAACCTGCACGAGCTGGCCCTGCCGCGGCACAAGGCGATCCTCACCGCCATCGAGAACCGCGACGCTTTGGGGGCCCGGCATGCCACGCTGGTCCAGCTGGACGACGCGCGCAATGCCCTCAGTGTGGTGCTGGGGCGGGCCGAATCGCTGTAGGCCGGACCAGCAGCCAGGCCAGTGCCGGTAACAACCACAAGGCGCCAAGCATGTTCCACAGCAGCATGAAGGTCAGCATCAGGCCCATGTCGGCCTGGAACTTGATGTCCGAGAACACCCAGGTCACCACCCCGCAAGCCAGGCACAGGCCGGTGAACAGGACCGCTCGCCCGGTGGATCGCAACGTCTGGTAGTAGGCCTGCTGCAACGGCAGTCCGGCGCGCAGGTGGCTGGCCAGACGACTGTAGAGGTAGATGCCGTAGTCCACGCCGATACCCACTCCCAGAGCGATCACCGGCAAGGTGGCGACTTTCACGCCGATCCCCATGAACGCCATCAACGCGTTGCCCAGCACCGACGTCAGCATCAGCGGCAGGACGATGCAAAGGGTCGCGGCAAGGGAACGAAAGATCAGCAGGCACATGACCGCGACGCACAGATAGACCAGCATCAGGACCTGCGGCTCACGGGCCTGGATCACCTGATTGGTCGCCGCCTCGACTCCGGCATTGCCGGCGCCCAGCAGGAACTGCAGGTCGTCGCGATCATGTTCCGCGGCGAACCCCTCGACCGTGTCTACCACGCGCTCCAGGGTGAGGGCCTTGTGATCGTCGAGATAGATCAGGATCGGCGCCAGCGAACAGTCGGCGTTGTACAGACCTTCTGCCCGTGCGACGGCACTGTTGAGCACGGCCGCGTTGCGGCTCAGCGTTTCCCACTTGAGGTTGCCCTCGTTCATGCCCTTGATCGTCTGCCGCGCCACACTGACCAGGGAAACCGTCGACTGCACCCCGGGGGTGTTGTCCAGGCTCCACATCAGGTCGTCGATGGCCGCCATCGTCGGGTAGGTCGAGCAGCCTTCGACGGGCGTCTTGACCATCACCACCAGCACGTCGGCGCGGGTCGCGTAGTGATCGATGATGAACCGGTTGTCGCTGTTGTAGCGTGAATCGGGACGCAGTTCGGGCGCGCCCTGATCGAGATCGCCGATCTGCAGGTTCTGGCCGTACCACAGGCCTGCGGCGCCGGCCAGCAATGCCACGGCGATCGAGACCGCTGCCACGCGCGGGCTGGCCACGCGTGAAAAGGCGCGCCAGAAAGTCTGCTCGCGCGCACTGTCGGCCACTGCGCGTGGCCGAATGCCGATGTAGGAAATCACCACGGGCAGCAGGATCAGGTTGGTGAAGACGATTACCGCAACGCCTATCGAGGCACCGATTGCCAGCTCGCGGATGACGCCGATGTCGATGACCAGCAAGGCGATGAAACCCACGGCGTCGGCCAGGATGGCGACCATGCCGGGCAGGAACAGCTGCCGAAAGGTCCGTCGCGCGGCCGTCAGCGCGTCATCGGCAGTGCTCGCGTGCAGGGCGATGCCGTTGATCTTCTGCACCCCGTGGGAGATGCCGATGGCGAAGATCAGAAACGGCACCAGCATTGAATACGGATCGATCCCGAAACCGATCGCGTGCATCAGGCCCAATTGCCAGACCACGGCCACCAGGGTCGCGGTCAACACGGCCACGGTGCTGCGCACGCAGCGGGTGAATGCGTAGAGCAGAAGCGTCGTGATGAGCACGGCCACGGCGAAGAACGCGACCACTTTCATCAGGCCATCGATCAGATCACCCACCTTCTTGGCAAAGCCGACGATGTGCACCTTGACCTGCGGATTGCGCGCCTGGAACTGCTCGCGAATGCGATCTTCTAGCTGATGGGAAAACTGCTGGTAATCGAGTGCCAGCAACCTGCCGGGACGTTGCGGATCAGGATAGCGTTCAAGCAGCGGCACCTCGATGATGCTCGAACGAAAATCGTTGGCCACCAGGCGGCCGACCTGCCCCGAGCGCAGCACGTTGCTGCGCAGCGCCTCCAGACTCGCCGCCGTGCCATCGTAGCGTTGCGGGATCACCTCGCCGCCGGCGAAGCCCTCCTCGGTGACCTCGGTCCATCGCACGCTGGGGCTCCAGAGCGACTTCAAGCCGGCACGGTCCACACCTGGCAGGTAGAACACCTCGTCGTGGAGCTGGCGCAGGGTTTCCATGTAGGCTGCGCTGAAAATATCCCCGTCGGTGGCCTGCACAGCGATGCGCACGCTGTTGCCCAGGTGGGCGAGATCGTCGCGGTGGGCAAGCATGTTCTCGATGAACGGGTGCTGGAGCGGGATCATCTTTTCGAAGCTGGTGGCCGGGCGGATCAATATGGCCTGCCAGCACAGCACGAGACTGATCAGCAGGCACAGGGCAATGACGGCGGGACGGTGATCGAAGATCAGCCGTTCGAGCCACGACCCCTGCTGCTCGGCGAGCGCCGGCCGAGGCTGAAGCACATCACCTTGGGAGCCCGTCACGGTGCCACCGGCGCGCCGTCGCCGTCGACGCGTTCCAACCCGCCCTGCCCGGCCAGTACCCAGCGATCCGGTCCGGCCGCTGTCACGCCTGCCAAGGCGCGACGGTCGGCTCGGCGGTAGAGGCTGAAACGGTGGCCCTGGTCACGACTGCGCAGGACGCTGCCAGCGTTACCCACCAGCAGGATTTCGCCACTGTCCAGCCGCGCCGCCCCGGCCAGGCCGGACGCCAGCGCGCCCTGGGCGTCGCTCACCTCCACCGGTTGCCAGCTGTCGCCGAAATCCTCGGAGCGATACAGGCTGCCGCGCAGGCCGTAGATCAACAGGGTTCGCGGCTGTCCGGTGTCGATCACGCCGAACCAGGAGCCGGTGTAGGGACTGGGCACCGCGGTCCAGCTCGCGCCAGCATCGGCGGAGCGGTACAGACTGCCCTGCTCGCCGACCACGAACAGGCCGCCGCCTGGAATCATGGCGATGCCGTTGAGGTGGTACTGATCGTCGTTGGGCAGGCGCTCGCTGACCTCTTTCCAGGTCTGCCCGCCATCGCGGGTCTGCAGAACCAGGCCATAGGCACCGATGGAGAAGCCGTCGTCGACATCCTGGAACCACACATCCAGCAGAGGTGCTTCACGGTCCGGATCCTCGTGCTGTTTACGCCAGCTCAGTCCGCCGTCGGAGGTGGCCAGGATCACCGCGTCATGACCCACTGCCCAGCCATGCTGGCCGTCGACGAAGTACAGCGCGGTGAGCAGCTGTCGGGTCGGCACGCGAGCTTGCTGCCAGGTCAGGCCCTGGTCTGCCGAATGCAGAATGTGCCCACGCTCACCTACGGCAACCAACCGCCGACCGGCCTGGACGACGTCGAGCATCAGGCCGTGTGCGGCGCGGCTCGATGCAATGGCATAGTCGTCTGCGGCGCACACCGGCTGTAGGCCCTGCGAGACGATCAGGCACACACCGAGCAGGCAGCCCGCCAATCGACCCCACGACAGCGGCCCGCGCCGGGCGATCACCGACCGCGCAGCCACAGCCGAAAACGCGAGATGAACTCGGGCACAGCGCTGAAGAGGTAGGCATTGACGCCCAGGTTGGCCAGCGACACCACCAGAAACAGCTGGGGGATGGTCAGTTTGGCCATGCTGAGCAGGACGATGGACAGGATCGCCGACACCACCATGAACAGCGCGTTGAGGATGTTGTTGGCGGCGATCACTCGGGCGCGCTGGTCTGCGGCGGTGCGCGACTGGATCAACGCGTACAGCGGCACGATGTAGAAGCCGCCGAAGACGCCCAAGCCGAGAATGTCGAGCAAGACCCACCAGGTCTGACCCTGTCCCAGCGCCCCGATCCAGGTCTGAGGCGCCACCGCTGGCACGTGGCCGCTCGAATGCCACCACAGCAGCAGCCCGAACAGTGTCAGGCCAAGCGCGCCCAGCGGCACCAGGCCCATCTCGACCCTGTGCCGGGACAGCCGTTCGCACAGCATCGAGCCCAGGGCGATGCCCACGGAGAACACGGTCAGGATCAGGGTGACCACGGTTTCGTCACCGTCCAGCCACTGCTGGGCGTAGGCCGGAATCTGGGTCAGGTAGATGGCGCCGACGAACCAGAACCATGAATTGCCGATCAGCGAGCGTGAGACCGCCCGGGTCTGGCCCAGACCCAGGCGCAAGGTGACCCAGGTCTGCCGGGCGATATTCCAGTCCAGGACCAGCCCCGGATTGGCGGCGCTCACCGGCGGTATGGCACGGCTGGCGAGATAGCCCGCCAGCGCCACCAGGAGCACGGCGCTGGCCACGACACCGGCGTGATTGGCGGCCGACATCATCACCCCGGCACCGATGGTGCCCGCCAGGATCGCCAGGAATGTGCCCATTTCCACCAGACCGTTGCCCCCGACCAGTTCTTCGGGGCGCAGTGCCTGGGGCATGATCGAGTACTTGACCGGACCGAACAGCGCCGAGTGGGTGCCCATGGCGAACAGCGCGGCGAGCATCAGCCACAGGTGGTCGAATGCGAACCCCACCGCGCCCACCGCCATGATGACGATCTCGGCCAGCTTGATGGCGCGGATCAAGCGGTGTTTGGGAAATTTTTCGCCGAACTGCCCGGCCAGCGCCGAGAACAGAAAGAACGGCAGGATGAACAGCAGCGCGCAGAGATTGACCCAGACGCTGCGGTCGCCTTCGATGGCGAGCTTGTAGAGGATCGTCAGGATCAGCGATTGCTTGAAGATGTTGTCGTTGAAGGCACCCAGGGCCTGGGTCACGAAAAACGGCAGGAAACGGCGCTTGCCGAGCAAGGCGAACTGCGACTGCTGACTCATCGATCCTGTCCCTGAATGATGCCGGGTGGGCTGGGCATGGGGGTAGTGTGGCGTGGCAACGATGCCCTGTATGGCAATCATGACCTGCACTTGGCCGGCGGCATCGTCGGCGCACAGCATAACCCTATACCGTCCATCGCCCAACTGGATGACAGCGGTTGCGACCATGGTCGGCACTGACGGCGCAGCGCCTGCCGTGCGAGACTGGCGGGTGCCCGTTGCGATGGGCGCCTGCCCGCCCCGTTCCGGAGTCATCGATGTCGTTGTCCAGCGGATTGATCGCCACCGTTGCCCTGGCCTACATGGCCGTGATGTTCGCCATCGCCTTCTATGGCGACCGCCGCAGCGCGCCGCTGCCGCCACGGGTGCGCGCCTGGGTCTACAGCCTGTCGCTGGCGGTGTACTGCACCAGCTGGACGTTCTTCGGCGCGGTGGGCCAGGCGGCCGAGCAGCTCTGGGCGTTCCTGCCGATCTACCTGGGGCCGGTACTGCTGATGCTGCTGGCGCCCTGGGTGCAGCAGAAGATGGTGATGATCAGCAAGCAGGAAAACATCACCTCCATTGCCGACTTCATCGCGGCGCGCTACGGCAAGTCGCAGAGCCTGGCGGTGGTCGTCGCGCTGATCTGCCTGATCGGCGTGCTGCCCTACATCGCCTTGCAGCTCAAGGGCATCGTGCTGGGCGTGAACCTGCTGATCGGTGCCGGTGCCGACGCCACCGGCACCCGCGTGCAGGACACCGCCATGGTGGTGACCCTGGTGCTGGCGCTGTTCACCATTCTCTTCGGCACGCGCACGCTGGACGTCACCGAGCACCACCGCGGCATGGTCCTGGCGATCGCCTTCGAAGCGCTGGTCAAGCTGTTCGCGTTCCTGGCCGTGGGCATCTTCGTCACCTATGGTCTGTACGACGGTTTCGATGATCTGCTCGATCAAGCCATGCTGGCGCCACGCCTGGAAGCGTACTGGAAGGAAACCATCAACTGGCCCTCGATGGTGGTGCAGACCGGCGTGGCCATGATGGCCATCCTCTGCCTGCCACGGCAGTTCCACGTCACCGTGGTGGAGAACACCGACCCACAGGACCTGCGCCTGGCGCGCTGGGTGTTTCCCGCCTATCTGATCCTGGCCGGGCTGTTCGTGGTGCCGATCGCGCTGGCCGGGCAGATGCTGCTGCCCAGCTCGGTGATTCCGGATTCGTTCGTCATCAGCCTGCCCCTGGCCGAAGCCCATCCGGCCCTGGCCCTGCTGGCCTTCATCGGCGGCGCATCGGCGGCCACCGGCATGGTCATCGTCGCCAGCGTGGCGCTGTCGACCATGGTCTCCAACGACATGCTGCTGCCGTGGCTGTTGCGTCGGCAGAGTGCGGAGCGGCCTTTCGAAGTGTTTCGCCAGTGGATGCTCAGCGTGCGCCGGCTGAGCATCGTGGTGATCCTCTTGCTGGCCTACGTCAGCTATCGCCTGCTCGGCTCCACCGCCAGCCTGGCCACCATCGGCCAGATTGCCTTCGCCGCCGTGACCCAGCTGACGCCGGCGATGCTCGGTGCGCTGTACTGGAAGCAGGCCAACCGGCGCGGGGTTTTCGCCGGGCTGGCGGTGGGTATCTTCCTCTGGTTCTATACCCTGGTGCTGCCAGTCGCGGCGCACAGCCTGAACCTGCCGCTGAACCTCTTTCCCGGTCTGGCCTGGATCCACGGCAACCCCTTCGGTTTGCCGATCACCCCGTTGACCCAAGGTGTGGTGTTGTCGCTGGCCGGTAACTTCATCCTCTTCGCCTGGGTTTCGGTGCTGTCGCGCACCCGTGTCAGCGAGCACTGGCAGGCCGGGCGTTTCATCGGTCAGGAGATCAACGCCGGGCCCCATGGGCGCTCGCTGCTGGCGGTGCAGATCAACGACCTGCTCAACCTGGCCGCGCGCTTCGTGGGTGAAGAGCGTGCACGGCAGAGCTTTCTTCGCTACGCCTATCGTCAAGGCAAGGGCTTCAATCCCAACCAGAATGCCGACGGCCAGTGGATCGCCCATACCGAACGGCTGCTGGCGGGCGTGCTGGGCAGTTCGTCGACCCGCGCGGTGGTGAAGGCGGCCATCGAAGGTCGTGACATGCAACTCGAAGACGTGGTGCGCATCGCCGACGAAGCCAGCGAGGTGCTGCAATTCAACCGCGCGCTGTTGCAGGGCGCGATCGAAAACATCACCCAGGGCATCAGCGTGATCGATCAGTCGCTGCGCCTGGTGGCCTGGAACCACCGCTATCTGGAGCTGTTCAATTACCCGGACGGCTTGATCAGCGTGGGTCGGCCGATTGCCGACATCATCCGCTACAACGCCGAGCGCGGCCTGTGCGGACCGGGCGAGGCACAGGTCCATGTGGCCCGGCGTCTGCACTGGATGCGCCAGGGTCGCGCGCACACTTCCGAGCGGCTGTTTCCCAATGGCCGGGTCATCGAGTTGATCGGCAACCCGATGCCGGGCGGCGGCTTCGTCATGAGCTTCACCGACATCACCGCCTACCGCGAGGCCGCGCAGGCGCTCAAGGATGCCAACGAAGGCCTGGAGCAGCGGGTCGCCGAGCGCACCCATGAACTGTCGCAATTGAACCAGGCGCTGACCGAAGCCAAGGGTCATGCCGAATCGGCGAACCAGTCCAAGACCCGTTTCCTGGCCGCGGTCAGTCACGACCTGATGCAGCCGCTCAATGCCGCACGGCTGTTCTCCGCCGCGCTGTCGCACCAGCCCGGTTTATCGACCGAGGCCAGCCAACTGGTGCAGCACATGGACCATTCACTGCGCTCGGCCGAAGACCTGATCAGCGATCTGCTGGATATCTCCCGCCTGGAGAACGGCAAGATCAGCCCGGATCGCAAGGGCTTCGCCCTCAGCGAACTGTTCGATGGGCTGGGGCCGGAATTCAAGGCCCAGGCCCGCGAACAGGACCTGGATTTCCGCGTGCGCGGCAGCCGCTTGCGGGTGGACAGCGATATCAAGCTGTTGCGCCGCGTGCTGCAGAATTTCCTCACCAACGCGTTCCGCTACGGGCGCGGGCCGATCCTGCTGGGGGTGCGGCGCAAGCCCGGCGCCTTGAGCCTCGAGGTGTGGGACCGCGGCCCGGGCATCGCCCGCGACAAATTGGAAACGATCTTCGAGGAATTCAAGCGCCTGGACAGCCACCAGACCCGGGCCGAAAAGGGCCTGGGCCTGGGCCTGGCGATTGCCGACGGGCTGTGCCGAGTGCTCGGCCATCCGCTGCAGGTGCGCTCCTGGCCGGGTCATGGCAGCGTGTTCAGCGTGACGGTCCCGCTGGCCGGCGTCGACACCCAGAACGCCCTGCCCGCTCCGGCGCCCGTGAGCCAGCCGCTAGGCGGGGCGCGAGTGCTGTGCGTCGACAACGAAGACAGCATCCTGCTGGGCATGCACAGCCTGCTCAGCCGCTGGGGGTGCGAGGTGTGGACCGCGCGCAATCGCCAGGAGTGTGCGGCGCTGCTGGCCGAAGGCAAGCGTCCGCAACTGGCCTTGGTCGACTACCACCTGGACGAAGGCGAGACCGGGACGCACCTGATGGCCTGGCTGCGCACTGCGCTGGCCGAGCCGGTGCCGGGCGTGGTGATCAGCGCCGACGTGCGCCCCGAAACCGTCGCCCAGGTGCACGCCGCGGGCTTGGACTATCTGGCCAAGCCGGTCAAACCGGCGGCCTTGCGGGCGCTACTCAACCGGTACCTGAGCCGGCACTGACACGCCGTCGGCATCGGCCTCGGCGCTGGCGTCCTGACGCGCTTCGGTCATGGCGCGTTCGAGCAGGTCGGGCGGCAGGCTCTTGCTGGCACGGGCGCCAAGCAACTTGAGCTGCTCGCTGCGGCTGACCAGGTTGCCGCGCCCTTCGGTGAGCTTGTTGCGCGCCGCGCCGTAGGCCTTGTCCAGCTGCTGCAGGCGGTTGCCGACTTCATCGAGATCCTGGATAAACAAGACGAACTTGTCGTACAGCCACCCGGCGCGCTCGGCGATTTCGCGGGCATTCTGGCTTTGCCGTTCCTGCTTCCAGAGGCTGTCGATGACCCGCAGCGTTGCCAGCAAGGTGGTGGGGCTGACGATGACGATCTGCCGGTCGAAGGCTTCCTGGAACAGGTTGGGCTCGGCCTGCAGCGCAGCGGAGAAGGCCGCTTCGATGGGCACGAAGAGCAGGACGAAATCCAGGCTGTGCAGCCCGTCCAGGCGACTGTAGTCCTTGCCGGACAGCCCCTTGACGTGGTTGCGCAACGACAGCACGTGCTGCTTGAGCGCGGCCTGGGCGATGGCACCGTCTTCGGCGGCGATGTACTGCTGGTAGGCGGTGAGGCTGACCTTGGAATCGACCACCACCTGTTTGTCGCCGGGCAGCATGATCAACACGTCCGGCTGAAAACGCTCGCCGTCCGGTCCCTTGAGGCTGACCTGGGTCTGGTACTCGCGACCCTTTTCCAGCCCGGCATGCTCCAGCACCCGCTCCAGGATCAGCTCGCCCCAGTTACCCTGGGTCTTCTGGCCCTTGAGGGCCTGGGTCAGGTTGGTCGCTTCGGTGCTCAGGCGCTGGTTCAGCTGTTGCAGACGCTCCAGCTCCTTGCCCAGGGAGAAGCGCTCGCGTGCCTCGTTCTGGTAGCTCTCTTCCACACGTTTTTCGAACGACTGGATGCGCTCCTTGAGCGGATCGAGCAGTTGCCCCAGGCGTTGCTGGCTGTTTTCGGCGAAGCGTTGTTCGCGCTCGTCGAAGATCTTGCCGGCCAGCTCGGCGAACTGCGCGCGCAGTTCGTCCCGTGAACCCTGCAGGTCGTTCAGGCGCTGCTGGTGGCTGTCCTGCTGTTCGCGCAGTTCAGCCGACAGGCCGGCACATTGCGCATCCAGACGGCGCAATTCGGTTTCACGGGTGCTGCGTTCGATGCTCCAGGCGTGGGCGGCATCGCGGGCATTGTCGCGCTCGTTCTGCAGCAGCTCGACCTCGCGGCGCAGACCGGCCAGTTCGGCCTGCTTGGCCGAGTTGGCCTGGCTCAGGTCGCTGACCTCGTCGCGGCAGGCATCGAGCTGCGCGCTCAGGCCGTCCTGAGCCAACTGCGCGTTGCTCAGGCGCTCGTCGAGCAAGGCGACCTGGGCCAGGGCGGCAGTGCTTTTGCGCTGCAGCTGCCAGGCCAGTGCCAGGCACGGCAGGGCGGCCGCCAGCAGGCCGATCAACAGGCTGGTCACGTCCAGGGCCATGGTTTGCTCTCATGCAGGGTCGATGAGCGGCAGTCTGAGGCCATTGGCCTTTCGGGGCAAACCGGGTGTCAGCTGCGGCGCAGATGGCTCAACGCGGTCTGGGCGGCCGGATCACCGGCGCGAGCCGCCTGGCGCAGAAGTTCCTGGCCGATGCGCTGGTCGCGGGCGTTGCCGCAGTCACGGCACATCAATTGGCCAAGCCGGCTTTGCGCGACCACTATCCCTTCGCGCGCGGGCTGCTTGAGCATGCGCCCGGCGAGGTGTTTGACGTTGGCCTTGTGGCCCAGGCGGGGGCTGTCGAGCAGCCAGAGGGCGACCTTGAGAGTGAAACGCTTGGGTGCAGCGGGAGCTGAACTTTTCATGAAAAACTTTGGGCAGATCGGAAAAGCGCGCCACCTTACTCTTTTTTTTCGGCGAATGCGCGGGAGGGTGACTAGTGGCCGCAGGGCTGAAACGCCTATGGCTACCGGTAAGGACTTCTCCCTATCGGCTAGTCGGACAATGTTTCCGGCCAGTTGCGGGCACAGTGCAATATCCGCAAGACAGTCACGACTTGCCCTCGAATGACATAGGCGGCTATGAAAGAGGTGTCGACAATAACCACTTCGTACGTGCCTTCGACCCTACCGATACGACCGCTGAGCGGGTGCTGTTCCAGGCGGGCTACGCAATCGCTTATACGTTGATCCACCTGGATAGCCGCGGCTGGATTGAACTCTTCGGTGTAATCAAAAATTCGGTCTCGATCCTTGAGCGCTGCTGCTGTCCATTCAAGCCTCACTCGCTTACCTCTTTCGATTTCTGCAAGGCGATGGCTCGGCGTCTGGCGAAATGCGCTTCGACATCTTCGGCTGGAATGGCAGGCGTGTGCTCGGCCAGGGCTTCCATGACCTTGGATTTGAACCAGGCGTCGTGGGCTTGAGGATCCGTGGTGAGCCCAACGGGCAAGCCACCTTCATTCGCCACCCGGGTAAGCAGAATTCGAACAGCATCTGATAGCGTCATGCCCATTTTTCCCAGCACGTGGGCGGCACGATCACGCAGTTCAGGGTCGATACGGGCTTGCACCAAAGCTGTGGCAGCCATGGGAACCTCCTCAATGGATTTAAACCCGAATGTAATTCAAACGAATTACACTGGCAAGATCTGTGTCGGTATCCATGCGCGCGTATTTCAACCCAACAGCCCTGCCCGACCGTGCTCGGCAAACTCCACTTCTACCCTGGCACCCATACCCAGCCACCGAACCCCGGTCCAGCTCCCGGTCGCGATCAGATCGCCAGCGCGCAGTGAATTGCCCACTGCGGCGGCATGCCGTGCCAGCCAGGGCAGGGAGTTCAATGCTTCGACGAGCGGCTGGCTGCCACCTGCTGCACGGCGTTCACAGCGGCAACTCGGTTTTGCGCCGGCGGGCCTGCGCCGGGGCCGGACGCTCGCACGGCAGAAACCGGCCACGGCCCGCTTCGCCGCGAGGCTTGCCGTCCCACACTACGTCGCCGCGTGACAGCGTGATGGCTGGCCAGGCGCTCAGCTGCATGCCGGCGTAGGGGGTGTAGTCGACGTTGTGGTGCAGCATCTCGTTGCTGATCGACACCGACTGTCCTTCATCCCAGATCACCAGATCGGCATCCGCGCCGATGGCGATACTGCCCTTGCGCGGGTACAGACCGTACATCTTCGCCGCGTTGGTCGACGTCAGCGCGACGAAGCTCTGCGGGGTGATGCGGCCGGTACGCACGCCTTCGGACCACAACAATGCCAAGCGCGTCTCGACGCCGGGAATGCCGTTGGCGATCTTGTCGAACGAGGCGTCCTCGCCGTGGGCGCGCTTGCCATCTGGGCCGCCATAGCGAAACGGCGCATGGTCGGACGAGAAGATCTCGAACGAGCCGTTTTCCAGTCCATCCCAGATCACTTGCTGGTTGGCGGCGTCGCGCGGCGGTGGACTGCAGATGCATTTGGCGCCTTCGAAACTGTCGTCGCAGCCCAGCGAATCGGCGGTCAGGAACAGGTACTGCGGGCAGGTTTCGGCGTACACCTTCAGGCCATGGCTCTGCGCCCAGCGAATCTGCTCCACGGCCTCGCGACCCGACACGTGGACGATGAGGATGGGCACGTCCACCAGTTCGGCCAGGGCAATGGCGCGATGGGTGGCTTCACGCTCCACCAGCATCGGCCGCGAGCTGGCATGGTAGCGCGGCGCACTGAGCCCGGCCGCCAGCAGGCGCTCGGTGAGCCAGGCGATGCAGTCGCTGTTCTCGGCATGCAGCATGACCATGGCGCCTTCGCGGCGCGCCACGGAGAGGGTTTCGAGAATCTCCCGATCACCCAGTTTCAGCGCGTCGTAGGTCATGTAGATCTTGAACGAGGTGTAGCCTTCGGCAATCAGCACGGGCAGTTCTTTACGCAACACTTCGGGCGTGGGGTCGGTGACGATCAGGTGGAAGGCGTAGTCGATCACCGGCTTGTCGCCGGCACGGCGATGGTAGTCGTCCACCGCCGCGCGCAGGGTTTCGCCCTTCTGCTGGCAAGCGAACGGAATCACCGTGGTGGTTCCGCCGCAGGCAGCCGACACCGTGCCGCTGAAGAAGTCATCGGCCATGACCGAGCCGTCGCCGGTGGGCTGATCCAGGTGCACATGGCTGTCGATGCCCCCCGGGGTCACATGCCGGCCTGCGGCATCGATTTCCTTGAGGCCTGGGGGCAGGTCCAGCGCCAGGGCGGCGATGCGCCCGTGACGAATGCCGATGTCGCTGGTAAAGGTGTCTGCAGCAGTGACCACGCGGGCGTTGCGAATAACCGTATCGAAAGGTTGCATATCAAGCCTCTTCAAGCAGTAGCCGGCCCCAACCGGCATGGTCAACATGTCCCAGCATCTACCCCGCAGACACCGCAATCCGTGTAGCAGCGGTGCAAGCCGCGTCCGGGTTCACCGCAGTGTGTCAGGCGAACCGCGTCCACCGCCGACGCGGCTCGCGCCGCTGCTACAGGGGGGTGCACACCCCAGCGGCATCGCGTTCCAGCCAGGCCTGGGCGATCTGTTCGCGAGTGGCGAACCAGACGCCTTCGTGGCCCTGGGCATATTCGATGAACTTCTGCAGGGCGCGCACCCGGCCTGGGCGGCCGACCATGCGCGGGTGCAGGCCGACGGACATCATGCGCAAGCCATTCGCGGACTCCTCGTGCAGCACCTCGAAGCTTTCCTTCATGTACTCGAGAAAATCCGAAGCCTGGGAGAGGCCAGGTGAGTTCCAGTAACGGAAATCGTTGACGTCACTGGTGTACGGCACCACCAGGTGGCGTTTGCCTTCCACGTCGACGAAGTACGGCACGTCATCGTTGTAGGCGTCCGAGTCGTAGAGAAACCCGCCCTCCTCGGCCACCAGGCGACGGGTTCGCACGCTGGCGCCATAGCGGCAGTACCAGCCCACCGGGCGCTTGCCGCAGGTGCGCTGGAAGGATTCGATGGCCAGGCGGATGTGCTCGCGCTCCTGCGCCTCGGTGAGGCGGAACACTTCCTCCCAGCGATAGCCATGGCTGCACACCTCATGGCCCAGCTCGACCGCCGCGCGGGCCACGTCTGGATTCTGTTCGAACGCCACCGCGCAGGCATGGAAGGTGGACGGCACGTTGGCTTTCTGCAAGATCCCCAGAATCCGCCAGATGCCGACCCGCGAGCCGTATTCGTACATCGATTCCATGGCCAGGTTGCGTACGCCATCGGGAAACTGATAACTGCCCCATTCGGTCATGCTTTCCTGATCGGGATCACCCATGGCCAGGGAGCGCTCGGAGCCTTCCTCGTAGTTGATGACCAGACTGATTGCCAGCCGGGCACCATTGGGCCAGGTACCTTGGGGACGTTGCTGGCCATAACCGACCAGATCTCTGAGGGGGAATGTCACGGTACGGCTCTCCAGCAGGTTGGGCAAAAAGCCGGGCCTGGGGCCTCAGCAGTCGATGTCTTTCAGGGCTTCATGGTCGCGGCCATCGCCGAAGGCCAGGCCCATGGCCAGAGTCTGGGCGACGCAGAACGCCGCGGTCAGCGAGCGGAAACCGAGCAGCTCGGCGTCGTCGACTTCGATCATCACCGCAGCGCACTGGCCGATCGGGCTCAGCAGGCTGTCGGTGATGGCCACGATCGGCGTGCCGGCCGCGACCGCCTGATTGCAGGCGTCGATGGTTTCCTGGGCATAGGGCGGAAAGCTGACGGCCACCAGCACGTCATCGCCATGCAGCGCCCCCACCTGCTCGCGCAGGCTGCCGCCCAGGCCGCTGATGTGTACGGCGCGGCGGCCAACCCGGCTCAAGGCATAGCTGAGGTACGCGGCCATGGGAAACGAACGGCGCATGCCGACCACGAAGGTGGTTCGCGCCTGTTGCAGCAAGGCAATGGCCTGTTCCAGCGCCTGCACCTGCTGCCCTTCGGCGAGGTGTTCGAGGGAGACGATATTGGCCCGGCTAAAGGCGCCCAGCATGGCGCCCACGTCGGTCGGATCGTCCAGCAGCTGTTCGCCGCGGTAGTGACGGATACGCTCCTTGAAGCTGCCCTGCCCGGCCTTCTCCAACGGCGCCTTGCACACGCGCTGCAGATCGCTGAAGCCACCATAGCCCAAGGCCTGAGCCAGGCGAATGAACGCCGAAGCGGGAATCTGCGAACGCGCGGCCAGGGCGGCGACCGTGTTGAGCGCCACGTCATGGGGGTGCTCGATCACGTACTGCGCGGCATCGCGCATGCGCGCGGTGAGTTTGTCCTGGCCGACGGCGATGGCGCTGCGCAGCTCTTCAAGGGTGTGCGGTAATGGCATGGTTCTGTGGCTCGATAGCTCGTTGGCTCGATGACGGTCAGCGGGGACGCAAATCTGCGATGGCGTGGGCCAGGCAGTCCACCAGCCGGGTCATTTCGTCGACGGTGTTGTAGTGCGCGATGGAAACACGCACCACCCCGCCCTGAGGCGCCAGGCCCAGTGCTTCGATCAAGTGACGGGCGTAGAAGTCACCAAAACGGATGCCGATTCGCGCTGCATCGACGCGGCGCACGATCGCCTCGGACTGCACGCCCTCGACCACGAAACTGATGGTCGGCACCCGGTCACCTGCGGTGACGCGCGGCTTGCCGATGATGCGCACGCCGTCGGCCTCGCGCAGATAGCCCAGCAGAATCTCGGCTAGCACGTTCTCCTGCACTTCGAACGCATCGAAGGCCGCCTGCATGATCTGCCGCTCGCTGCCTTCGCCGCCCAGGCGGCGGCCGATGTCCTGCAGGTAGTCGCTGATGCCGATGCAGCCATAGGACAGCTCGTAGTTGACGTTGCCCGGCTGCAGTTTGTACGGCAGCACGTCCTGGCCGATGAAGAAGTGGTTGAGGCTGGGCAGCTCCAGCAACAGCTCGCGCTTGCCCCACAGCACGGCGAAATGGGGACCGAAGACCTTGTAGAAACTGAAGACATAGTAGTCGGCGCCACTGGCCTGCACGTCCACCAGACGGTGCGGCGCGTACGCCACCGCGTCCACCACCAGCTTCGCACCGCAGGCATGCACGTGCTCGGCGACCTGCGCGACCGGGTTGACGCTGCCCAGAATGTTCGACGCATGGGTCATCGCCACGTAACGGGTGCGCGGTCCCAGCAGTGCTTGGAGGTCGTGCAGTTCCAGCTCCAGGCTGGACGGGTCCACTGACCACACGCGCAACGTGGCCCCGCGTTCTTCGCACAGGCGCTGCCAAGGGCCGATGTTGGCTTCGTGATCGCTGTGGGTGACGATGATCTCGTCGCCCGCCCCGATCGAGGGTGCAATGGCTCGTGCCAGCAATTGCAGCAGCAGCGTGGTCGAGCCGGCCATCACGCACTCTTCCGAGTGACGAGCATTGATCAGCTGGGCCACCGAGGCACGGGCTTCGAGCACCTTCTCACCGGCCTGCACCGACGGCGCGTAGGAGGCGCCCAACTGCACGGCATGGTTGAGCAAATAGTGGCTGATGCGCTCGGCCACTGGCTTGAGCACTGCCGAACCGCCAGCATTGTCCAGGTAGCCGTAGCCGTCGGCGAGTGCAGGGAATTGGCGACGAACGTAGTCGATATCAAGGGCAGTCAAAGTGAGTCTCCCGGTTGCTTGTCAGGGGTCAAGCCTGTCAGTGATGCAGGATGGCCTGCAGGAACGCCTGGGTTCGCGGTTCCTGCGGCGCGGTGAAGAATGCCTGCGGAGCGTTCTGTTCGATGATGCGGCCGGTTTCCATGAAGATCACCCGGTCGGCGACCTTGCGCGCGAAACCCATCTCGTGGGTCACCACGATCATGGTCACCCCGGACCGAGCCAGGTTCTGCATCACGTCGAGCACTTCGCCGACCATTTCCGGGTCCAGTGCCGAGGTGGGTTCGTCGAACAGGATCACACGCGGTTCCATGGCCATGGTCCGGGCGATCGCGACCCGTTGCTGCTGGCCTCCGGACAGTTGACTGGGGTACTTGTCGGCGTGGCTGGCCATGCCGACCTTTTCCAGCAACAGCCGCGCGCGGGCCTGGGCATCGCGTCGGTTCATGCCGCGTACCCGCACCGGTGCCAGCGCCACGTTGGCCAGCACCGTGAGGTGGGGATAGAGGTTGAAGTTCTGAAACACCATGCCCACTTCGCAGCGGATGCCGGCGAGCTTGGCGCCGTTTTCCACGCGCTGCCCGGACACCCGGATGTCACCGCTCTGATAGGGTTCGAGCAGGTTGATGCAGCGAATCAGGGTGGACTTGCCCGACCCCGACGGACCGAGGATCACCACCACCTCGCCCTGGGCGACGGTCAGGTTGATATCGGTGAGGGCCTGGAAAGGTCCGTAGAACTTGTCCAGCCGTTCGATCTCGATGACGTTGCTCATGCGCGCTTGCCTCCGTTGCCGTTGCGCCGCTCGACCCAGCTGACCAGTTGCACCAGGGGCAGCAGCAACAACAGGTACATGATCGCCGCTCCCACCAGCGGTGTAGGGTTGGCCGACAGCGCCTGGGCCTGGGTGGCCTGCTTGAGCAGGTCGGGCATGGCCACCACCGACGCCAGGGCGGTGTCCTTCATGACGTTGATGCAGTTGCTGGTCATCGGCGGCAGAACGATGCGCATGGCCTGGGGCAGGATCACGTCGCGCATGGTGTTGAAGAAACTCATGCCCTGGGAGGCCGCCGCTTCGAACTGCCCCTTGGGAATGGCCTCGATGCCGGAGCGGAATATCTCCGCCGAGTAGGCACACGACACCAGCGACAGCGCGGCCGCCGCAGCGGCGAAGGACGACAGCCGAATGCCGACGAAGGGCAAGGCGTAGTAGATCAGCACCAGCAGCACCAGCAGCGGGATTGAGCGCAGCACGTCGATGTAGACCCGCGCCAGCCAGCGCACGGGGGTGTAGCCATACAGCCTGAGCATGGCCAGCAGCAACCCGCCGACCAGACCCAGCACGATACTCACCACGCCCAGCAGGATGGTCACGCCAAGGCCGCGCAGCATCAACGGCAGCGCATCGACGAACACGTCCCAGTTGAAGAAAGTGTGTAGCAACTCCATGAACGGATCCCTTGGTCGTGAGCCGGTAGCGGGCGGGGCGAAAGGCTGAACTTACTTGGGTACGTCGACGACCTTCACGGTGCTGGAATCGTCTGCGGCGGCTGCACCGAACCACTTCTTGTGCAGGTCGGCGATCACGCCGTCTTTTTTCATCTCGCTGATGATGGTGTTCACGCGTTCGCCTTCGGCCCAGCCCTTGGCGTGCATCAGCGAGTACTTCTCGCCGGTGGGAATGCGTGCGACCACGGCATACTGCGGCTTGTCCTTGATGTAATAGAGCACGGCGGGAATGTCGCTGATGTAGCCGTCCATGCGCCCGGACGCCAGGTCGAGCATGGCCGGCGACAACCCTTCGTAGCGCGAGATGTCCTTGAACTTGTACTCGCCTTGATGCTGGGCGGCCCACATGTCGCCGGTCGAACCGGTGTCCACGCCCACCACCTTGCCGCTCATGTCGGCCAGGCCCTTGATGCCGGACTTGGTCAGCACCGAGAGCGACTGGTCGCTATCGTAGTACGGCTGGGCGAACCCGACCGATTCCAGGCGTTTGGGGGTGATGGTGATCGAAGAAATGGCGATGTCCGCGCGCTTGGACTGCACGGCGCTGAACAGACCGTTGAAAGGAATGTTGACGAACTCTACGGTCTTGCCGGCGCGCTTGGCCACTTCCTTCACCACATCGACTTCGAAACCGACGATGTCGCCCTTGGCGTCCTGAAACTCCCAAGGGACGTTGCCGACGTTGGCACCGACGGTCCAATCGGCAGCCAGTGCCGAGGCTGAAAACGCAGTGGCCACAGCCATGCTCAAAAGTACTTTCACGCTCATGTCCAGCTCCCCAATTCACGTCAGTGCCAATGGCGGCCTGGGTACTTGCGCAGGCCTGTCGAGAACGAGACTAGGAGCAGGAATCAAATAATTCAAGGTTTAATTTTATTGAATTAAATGCTCCATGAAAGGGCGATCAATGCCCGCATTGGTGCAGGCCACAAAGTCAGAAAACGAGCGGCACGCCGAGCATCGGCCAGGTAATTCACGCCTCAAGTGCACTCAAGCGGAGCACGGACCAGGCGCTGGCGACATCCCTCGTAGGAGCGGTCCGTGGCCGCGAAGGCCTCACCCCGGATGCACCTGAACCACCGCGAAGACTCCACAACGCCATACCCGCCTGGCAGTCCGGCTCACGCGCGCCCCTGAACGATCAAAAGTGCAAGTCAGCATCTGACAACAGAGTCCGTTCGTCCAAGCGAACCCCTATTCCATCCGCCCTGCAGGCGGTCAATCACGCTTCTCGACTGATAAACCAATGAAAACGTCCAGCGTGGGCCAAATTGACAGAACCTAATCGTTCGGTATATTGATCATTAATATTCACTAAAAGGAACGATGTGAATGTGCTCGATGAACACACTGCCTACCGCCATTCGCGAAGCCGTCTCGTCCAACCTGAAGTCAGCACGATCCGTGCGTGGCATCTCCCTGTCCGGGTTGGCAGAAATCAGTGGCATCGGAAAGGCCACCCTGTCGGGCATCGAAAAAGGCGAAGGCAATCCGACCATCGAAACACTCTGGAATCTTGCCAGGAGTCTGAATGTACCTTTCGGCCAACTGATCGCCTCGGAACGCGAAGAGGCAACCGTCTACACCGCTGCCGGAATCAGCGCCAAACTGATCAACAGAGAAACGACGCCCAGGGTCATCGAGACCTTTGTGATGGAGTTGGCCCCGCATACCAAGCGGTTGGCCGAGCCACACATGGCAGGTGTCATCGAACACGTTCTGATGCTGCAAGGCCGGATGCTCATTGGCACCTCCAGCGAACCTCAATTGATCAGCTCCGGGCAATCGGTACGATTCAAAGGCGATGTGCAGCATCTTTATCAAAGTCTGGACGAACCGTGCACCGTCCAGATTTCGGTGATCTACCCCGAACCCGACAATCGGCCTTCATGCGCAGACGACAAGATTCGTGACTGGCCCGTGACCATCGACGATTGGGAAGGCCTGAATGTGCAGGTCGATCGCATGGCGCTCGAAGCCAGGCAGGGCATCGTCGCCCGCAAACTGACTTTCGAAAAATGTCACCTTGAGGCGCAGATGGCACTCTCGGCGCTGAGCGATAACCTCAGGTCGGCACGCGTCAAAGTCGAAAGATCTCAACTTCATCTGGTCTACGAAGCCAGACCCATGATTGTCAGCCTGTCCCGGCAAGGCACCCATGCGCTGATCCAGTCGACCGCACCCGGCGCGAGTGATGCGCTGAGGCAGGCGCTGGATATCTGCAATCTAGGCTTCTCACCCTGGCGCTCGCTGAGCCAGCACCAAAAGAATGGGCTTGAAGATATCGCTCAGAGCGACTCGGTATGCTTGGCAACCCTGGCCGCCGAGGCGCTGACCCGACACGGATATCCCTGTGTGCCTGCCCAGGCAGCTCCCCGGTATGAGAAATCGACAAGGATGGACGCACGCTCGGAAAAAGCGAGTTTTGAAGACCGTATCAATGTCGACGCCTACGCGGCCTATGAACTGGTCCACCCGGCCTATGCAAAACAAGCAGTCGCTATAGCAAACGAGTTGCAGGGCCATTTGGGAAGCGCCACTGCCTCGATCATCGACGTCGGCACCGGCCCGGGGCTTCCACTGAAAATGCTGCTCGAGCTGCTGCCGGAGCTCAATGTCACGGCCGTGGATCCCAGCGGTGCAGCTTTTCACCACCTCAAAAAGCTTTTCGCGGACTACGCCAACGTAACGCCGATTCACGCCAGCATCACCGAACTCGACAAGCCTCATACGCCCTACACTGCCGCCATTTCGGTGGGCGCATCGCACCATCTCGACACCCTTGAGTTTTTACAGTCGACACGGGCTCAACTGGCCCCCGGAGGTCTGTTCATCGTTGCAGATGAAATGATCGCCGAGTTCGAAAACGCGAGCACCCGAAGTCGCAACCTGATCACACATCATCTTCAATACATCGCCGATACGTTCATACCCATTTCGCCCCATACGCTGGAGGCCGCTGAAGCGGCGTTGGTAACGTTGATCCGTCAGCACGTGCCACTGGCCCTATTCGATGCAAGCCACAGTGCATACGCCGAGGCGGAAAACAGGACTCGAAAACTGCTCGAAGAGATCAGAGCGCTGGACTTGCCTTCGGCCTTGAGCGATCCATTGATCGCTTTCTACCGTCTTCATTTTCTCGAGCTCGAGGCGCTGGTCGCAGGCCTGGATTATGAAGTGGAACAAAAGACCTATCCGAGGTGCTTTCAAGACCTGGCAAATACCGCTGGCTTCGAGGTGCTGCGCCACTCCAGGCTTTATGCGACCGCCGGCCGAAGCGAGTGGGATGCAGGCACTCACTTGTTCGTATTGAAAGCGCTATGAGTCGTCACATCGGTGTGCGCACACAGGCTATGTCGTCCTCCATGCCTGTGGTCATAGGCTATTTGCCGATCGCCTTCGCTTTCGGCATGACCGGTGTCACTCACGGCGTGTCGCCTGAAATGACGATCGCCATGTCGGCCATCATTTTTGCTGGAGCCAGCCAATTCGTCCTGCTGGCTGCCATATCCGCCAGCACGCCCTGGTTGTGGGTGATAGGCCTGTGCGCGCTGATGGACATCCGGCATCTGCTGTACGGCTCGCTGTTGAAAGCGACGCTGGGCAATACCGCAACCCCACGCAGACTGGGCATCGCTTTTTTTCTGACCGACGAAGTGTTCGCAACCGCCTTGATCAGACTGTCAGCCGTCAATGCGGCGGACCGCGGCATCTGGATGATGTGGATGGGAGGCTGCAGTTACCTGGCCTGGGTGATGGGTACCGCCCTCGGCGCTTATCTGGGTTTGCAGCTGTCCGAAAGCATTCCCCTTCTGGCCAAGGCGATGCCTTTTGCGCTTCCGGCGCTGTTTCTCATATTGGTGCATGAAACCTTCAAACCTGGGCATCGTACGGCAATCATTGCCTCTGCACTGACAGCCTGCGCCTTGTGGGCTGCAGGACTGTCAGGGCTCGCGCTTCTACTGGGTGCATTTGTCGGGTGCGTCTCGACGCTGTGGGGAGGAAAGGACAATGAGCTTGCATCTGAATGAAGCATGGGTAGCCATCATCGCCATGGGCGCAGTGACCTTCGCCACCCGCGCACTGCCATTTGTCTTCAAGCGCAACTTCGTGGAAGGCAAAAGCCCCGGAAAACAAACGCCGCTCAACGCCCTGGGACCCTCTTTGCTGGCTGCGATCGCTGTCGTCGCGATCATGCCGGACCTGCGAGATGCCGCAGTCGATGGCGTACAGCCGTTTGCAAGTTATCTGGTCAGTTTGCTGGCAACGCTGGCTGTACTCAGGCTGAGTAAAAGTGCAGGACTTGCTCTGATGATCGGGGTGGCGTGTTATGCATTGTGTTTGTCTGTAGCGGGTGTGGCGTAGATCCATTCGGGGCAGAGGGCTCACCGCAGATTCAACGCTCGTCGTCGGTCTGCGTCGAGTCGTTCGTCTGCGCAGGATCTTCGAGCAGATCATCGAAGTCGATCTTGAGCCCCTGCTCCATCGAATCGAGTTCCACCAGCAACGAGCGGAAGCTGGTCTCGTCCTTGGGCGGTGCCTCGCCCTCACCCTCGGCACTGGCATCGGCCAACGCCTGCAGATGGGCGGGCACCGGCGCGTCTTCGTCGTGGTCGTCCAAGACCGACTCGGGTTCCATCTCGCGCAGAACCGCCAGCGGCGGCAATTCATCGAGGCTCTTGAGGTTGAAGTGATCGAGAAACGCCTTAGCGGTGGCGAACATCGCCGGCCGGCCCGGCACGTCGCGATAACCCACCACACGGATCCACTCACGCTCCACCAGGGTCTTGACGATATTGCTGTTCACCGCCACGCCGCGCACGTCTTCGATCTCGCCGCGGGTGATGGGTTGGCGATAGGCGATCAGGGCCATGGTTTCCAGCAGGGCACGGGAATAGCGCTGCGGCCGTTCTTCCCAGAGCCGGCCGACCCAGGGCGCGTACTTCTCGCGGATCTGCAGACGGTAGCCGGACGCCACCTCGACCAGTTCGAACGCGCGCTTTTCGCAGGATTTGCTCAGGACTTCAAGGGCCTTCTTGAACACTGCCGGCTCCGGCCGCTCGGCCTCCTCGAACAGCTCATGGAGGCGTTCCAGGGACTGGGGTTTTCCGGAGGCCAACAGAAAGGCTTCAAGCAGCGGCGCCAGATCGCGCGGGTCAGTCAAGTTCATTGTTCGGCTCGGGCACGCACATGGATAGCGGCAAAGGCGTCATTCTGCACCAGTTCGATCAGTTGCTCCTTCACCAGTTCGAGGATGGCCATGAAGGTCACCACCACGCCGAGCTTGCCTTCCTCGGCACCGAACAGTTCGACGAAAGGCACGAAACCGCCACCGCGCAAGCGTTCGAGTACCTGGCTCATGCGCTCGCGGGTCGACAGCGCCTCACGGCTGACCTGATGGCTTTCGAACATGTCACTGCGCCGCAACACGTCGGCCATGGACATCAGTAGCTCTTCCAGGCTGACCTCGGGCAGCAGCTTGCGCACCTTGGCCTGGGGCGCATCGAGCTTGGGCACGTAGAGATCACGACCTACCCGCTTGAGGGTGTCGATCCCTTCGGCGGCCGCCTTGAAGCGCTCGTATTCCTGCAGGCGGCGAATCAGCTCGGCACGCGGATCGTGCTCTTCGTCCTCGACCACGGCGCTGCGCGGCAGCAACATGCGCGACTTGATCTCGGCGAGCATGGCGGCCATCACCAGATACTCGGCGGCAAGCTCCAGGCGTACGCTCTTCATCAGCTCGACGTAGCCCATGTACTGACGGGTGATCTCCGCCACGGGAATGTCGAGGATATCGATGTTCTGCTTGCGGATCAGGTACAGCAGCAGGTCGAGCGGACCTTCGAACGCCTCCAGAAACACTTCCAGCGCATCCGGCGGGATGTACAGGTCCTGCGGCATCTGGGTGAACGCCTGGCCATAGACCAGCGCCAGTTGCAGCTGCTCGGGCGAGCCTTGGGCAAGGCTGGACGACGGCTCTTCGACCGCGCTCAGGTCACTCACGCCATGGCCGCAAACGGAGCCGGGTCGCCGCAACCCACGCGTATCACCTGCGGATCGCCGTCAGCCAGGTTGATCACGGTGGACGCTTCGGTCCCGCCGAAACCACCATCGATGATCAGGTCGACATGTTTTTCCAGCAACTGACGCATCTCGTAAGGATCACTAAGCGGCTCGCTGTCACCGGGCATGATCAAACTCACACTCATCAGCGGTTCGCCCAGTTCTTCCAGCAGGGCCAGGGCGATCGGATGACTGGGCACGCGCAGGCCGATGGTGCGGCGCTTGGGGTGCAAGAGCAGGCGCGGCACTTCGCGGGTGGCGCTGAGGATGAAGGTATACGGCCCTGGCGTATGCGCCTTGAGCAGGCGGAACGCCGCGGTATCGACCTTGGCGAACAGCCCCAGCTGCGACAGGTCGCAGCAGATGATCGCAAAGTTGTGTTTGTCGTCCAGCTGGCGCAGGCGGCGCACCCGCTCCACTGCGCTCTTGTCGCCAATCTGACAACCGATGGCGTATGAAGAATCAGTGGGGTAGATCACGATGCCGCCCTTGCGAATGATCTCGACCGCTTGCTTGATCAGCCGCGGCTGCGGATTCTCTGGGTGGATCTGAAAGAATTGACTCACGTTGGCATCCTGTTCAGGCGGAGATTGACGGATCGTGCTTGAACCGCGCGGACAGCGGCGGCAGGTCCACCGGCAAGGGTCGATAGACACCGATTTCACCCCAGGCGCCCGGACCATGGAAATCACTGCCGGCGCTGACCATCAGGCCGAACTCGCGAGCCAGAATGGACAGCGTGCCGACCTGCTCGGCCGCCTGCATGCCGTTGACCACCTCGATCGCATGACCTCCGGCCTGAATATAGTCGCCGATCAGCTTGCGCCGCTTGCTGCGGGTGAAATCGTAGTGCAACGGGTGCGCCAGGCTGATCCAGGCCCGGGCTTCGCGCAACGTGCGCACGGTGTCCTCCAGCGTAGGCCAGTGCTGCTTGACGTCACCCAGCTTGCCCGCGCCCAGCCATTTGCGGAACGCCTCCTGGCGATCCTTGACGTAGCCTTGCTGCACGAGGAAATCGGCGAAATGCGGGCGGGCCGGCGCATTGCCGCTGTCGCCCAGGCCCTGCTGGATGGCGCGGGCGCCTTCCAGGGCGCCGGGCATGCCCTTGAGCGCCAGGCGCCGGTCGATTTCTTCGGCACGCAGCCAGCGACCGTGGTGCAGGCTGTCGAGCGCGGCGACCAGAGGCGGCGCATCCAGAGCGAAATTGTAACCGAGCACGTGGATGGTCGCACCGCCCCAGGTGCATGACATTTCGACACCACTGACCCACTGCATGTTCAGTGCTGTCGCGGCCGCACGGGCCTCTGGCTGGCCCTCCAGGGTGTCATGGTCGGTCAAGGCCAGGGTCTGCACGCCGTGATCGAAGGCTCGCTGCACCAGGACAGCAGGCGCAAGGGCGCCGTCGGAAGCGGTGCTGTGGCAGTGCAGGTCAACATTCATAGTGGCGCTTTCGCAGTCATTGATGTTTGTTATTATGCCGCCACATCCTGCTTCTGGCTGCCATTGTGAAACAATTGATCGATTTCATCCCGCTGCTCCTGTTCCTCATCGTCTACAAGACCGACCCGCACATGGTCGACCTGGCCGGTTACAGCTTTGAACTGGGCGGCATCTTCAGCGCCACCAAAGTGCTGATCGCCAGCTCGGTGGTGGTCTACGGTCTGTTGTTCATCAAGCAGCGCAAGCTGGAGAAAGGCCAGTGGTTGACCCTGATCGCCTGCCTGGTGTTCGGCACCCTGACCCTGGCCTTCCATAGTGAAACCTTCCTCAAATGGAAGGCACCGGTGGTCAACTGGCTGTTCGCCCTGGCGTTCGCCGGCAGTCATTTCATCGGCAAGCAACTGCTGATCAAGCGCATGATGGGCCACGCCCTGACCCTGCCCGACCCGATCTGGGCGAAACTCAACGTGGCGTGGGTGGTCTTCTTCCTGTTCTGCGGCGCTGCCAACCTGTTCGTGGCATTTACCTTCGAGCAGTTCTGGGTCGACTTCAAAGTGTTCGGCAGCCTGGCCATGACCTTGCTGTTCCTGGTGGGCCAGGGCATCTACCTGTCCCGTCACCTGCATGATTCCGATCGTACAACACCGAAAACCGAGGATTGACATGCTCTACGCCATCATTGCCACCGACACGCCCAACTCTCTGGAAAAACGCCTGGCCGCACGGCCCGAGCACCTTGAGCGCCTGAAGCAGCTGGAAACCGCCGGCCGTCTGGTCCTGGCCGGTCCCCACCCAGCCATCGACAGCAATGATCCCGGCGAAAGCGGGTTCAGCGGCAGCCTCATCGTTGCCCACTTCGAGTCCCTGGACGAAGCCCAGGCCTGGGCTGGCGCCGACCCGTTCGTCGCGGCCGGGGTCTATAAGGACGTGCTGGTCAAACCTTTCAAGCAGACCCTGCCTGCGCCTGAATGAAGGTTTAGATGAGCGACCTGTTACTGATCGACGACGACGTCGAGCTGTGCGAGCTGCTGAACAGCTGGTTGAGCCAGGAAGGTTTCCAGGTCAGGGCCTGCCACGATGGCAGCAGCGCACGCAAGGCCCTCGCCGAGCTGGCACCGGCGGCCGTGGTGCTCGACGTGATGCTGCCCGACGGCAGCGGCCTGGAGCTGCTCAAGCAGCTGCGCAGCGAACACCCTGACCTGCCGGTGCTGATGCTCTCGGCGCGGGGCGAACCGCTGGATCGCATCCTGGGCCTGGAGCTGGGCGCCGACGATTACCTGGCCAAACCCTGCGATCCGCGCGAGCTGACGGCTCGCCTGCGTGCGGTCCTGCGCCGCAGCCACCCGGTGGCGGTGGCGGGGCAGATGGAGCTGGGCGACCTGTGCTTCAGCCCGGCTCGCGGCGTGGTCAGTATCGATCAGCACGATATCAACCTGACCGTTTCCGAAAGCCGCCTGCTCGAAGCGCTCATGCGCCAGCCAGGCGAGCCGCTGGACAAGCAGGAGCTTGCGCAGATCGCCCTGGGCCGCAAGCTCACCCTCTATGATCGAAGCCTGGACATGCACGTAAGCAATCTGCGCAAGAAGATCGGCCCCCACGCCGACGGCCGGCCGCGGATCATGGCCCTGCGCAGCCGTGGCTATTTCTATGCGCAGTAGCCGGTCGGCGCATCGCACCGATCGCGCCGTCCACTTCGGCGCCTGAACGCGCAGGGATTTGTCAGCAACGACCGCGTCATCCCTTTACACAAGCTTTACGCGGCCTTGACCGCGCCTGACCTTGATCTCCCTAAACTGGCCACATCCGGTAACCACCGGGAACCAGACAGGAGATTCACCATGCGCAAGACCACCCTCGCAATGCTGTTCGCCGCTACCCTGCCGACCCTGGCCATGGCCATGCCCCAGGGCGGCCCCGAGGGTTTCGGCCCAGGCCCAGGCAAAGGCGGCCCAGGCCCTCGTGGCGGTGAGCCGTTCGCCCAGCTCGACCTGACCCACGAGCAACGCACCCAGGTCGGCAAGCTGATGGGCGAAGAACGCCATCAACAGCGCGAGATCACCAAGAAGTACCTGGACAAGCTGCCAGCGGCCGATCGCAAGGCCATGGAAGATGAAATCAAGGCCAACCGCGACAAGGCCCAGGCCGACGTACGTGCCGTGCTCAAGCCCGAGCAGCAGAAGCAGTTCGACGAGATGAAGAAGAAAGAGGACCAGCGCCGCGCCGAGTGGGCCGAATTCCAGGCCTGGAAAGCCCAGCAAGGCAAGAAAACCCAGTAATATCGGCGCACGCCCCCAGCCCGGTACGCTCACGCGTACCGGGCTTCGTCCATTGAGGAATTTGCCTTGCGTTCACTGTTCTGGCGCATCCTGGCCAGCTTCTGGCTGGCCATCGCCCTGGTAGCCGGCCTTTCGGTGCTGCTGGGCCACATGTTGAACCAGGACACCTGGATCCTCAGTCGCCACCCGGCGGTCAAGCATTTCGCCCAGGACTGGGTGGAGCGCTATGAGAGCAAGGGTGGCGAAGCTGCCCAGGAACTGCTCGAACAACGCAAGCGGCGCTATCGCATCGACACCCAGGTGCTCAACGAGGCTGGCGAAGCGGTCGTGCCGGGAACCTTCCCCCGTCGCGCCGAAGCGTTCGAGGCGCGCCACAACGACAACGACCGCGACCTGCCATGGCGCCGCCTGACAGCGGAATACACCAGCCCCAGCACCGGCGACACCTACCTGCTGATCTACCGCATCCCTCACCCCGAGCTCGATTCCTGGCATCGCGATTCCCTGCTCATGCCCATCAGCGCACTGGTGATCGCACTGGTCGTGCTGACGCTGTTCAGTCTGATGGTGACCTTGTCGATCACCCGCCCTCTGAGCCGGCTGCGCGGCGCCGTGCACGAACTGGGGCAGACCACCTACCAGCAGAACAGCCTGGCGCAGCTGGCTAGCCGTCGTGACGAATTCGGTGTGCTGGCGCGCGATTTCAACCGCATGGGCTCACGCCTGCAGAGCCTGATCGGCAGCCAGCGCCAGCTGTTGCGCGACGTGTCCCATGAACTGCGCTCACCCCTGGCTCGGCTGCGCATCGCCCTGGCCCTGGCGGAACGCGCCGAGCCCGCTCAGCGCGACCTGCTGTGGCCACGCCTGACCCGCGAGTGCGATCGTCTGGAAGCGTTGATCAGCGAGATTCTCGTGCTGGCGCGGGTCGATGCGGAACAGGCCACGGCCGAAGACGTGGATTTGCCAGCACTGCTGCACGCCGTACGCAAGGACGCGCTGGTGGCCGTGCCGGAGCAATCCATCGAACTGGACATTGCCCCGCACCTGGCGTTGCAGGGCTGGCCGACCATGATCGAACGGGCCGTGGACAACCTGCTGCGTAACGCCCTGCGCTTCAACCCCGGGCCGTCGCCGGTCGTGCTGTCGGCGCAACAAGTGGATGGGCGGGTGCGCATCAGCGTCCGCGATCACGGCCCGGGCGTGGCGGAGGAACATCTGGCACGCCTGAGCGAGCCATTCTTTCGTGCGCCAGGGCAAAGCGCTGCGGGCCATGGACTCGGGCTGGCCATTGCCCGCCGCGCCGCCGAACGGCATGGCGGCAGTCTGCACCTGGAAAACCATGCCCAGGGCGGCCTGATCGCAACCCTGGACTTGCCACCGGTGCCGGTGGTGGTGGCCTAGCCGAGTACGATCAGGCGCCCCACGCCTGCACGAAGTCGGCGGTGGCCAGTGCAGGCGCTTCGCGCAGTTCGCGCGCAGGCGTGCCCAGGTACAGGAAGCCGATGATCTGCTCGCCTTCGCTCAGGCCCAGCTTGTCCGCGACATAAGGCGCGTAGGACAGCTCGCCGGTACGCCAGACGCCACCCAGCCCCTGAGCGTTGGCCGCAAGCAGAATACCGTGAGCGGCGCAGCCGGCCGCCAGCAGTTGCTCGCTCTGTGGCACCTTGCGATGCTCCTGCAGGCGAGCGATCACCACCACGACCAGCGGCGCGCGCAAGGGCATGTTGCGGGCTTTCTCCAATGCTGCCTCGCCGGCCTCGGGGTTGAGCGCGGTGGCCTCGGCCAGCACGTCGCCGAGCCGCTGCAGGCCCTCCCCCTCGACGGTGAGAAAGCGCCACGGCCGCAGCTGGCCGTGGTCTGGCGCGCGCAGCGCGGCCTGGAACAGCACTTCGCGCTGCGCAGCGGTTGGTGCAGGCTCCATGAGCCGGGGAGCGGAAACACGATTGAGCAAAACCTCGAGCGCCTCCATGGGCAACCTCCTGTGGAACGATAAGCCGCTATTCTAGACCCAAGCGGCCTCCGCCTGCCGGGTTTACATGCTGTGGCCCGCAGGTAGAATGGCGGCCCTTTCCTTCATGGCCAGAGCTGACCCCATGGCGTTGCCGACCCTGCGCATCATCGGTTTCATTATCGGCATCTTCCTGATCACCCTGGCCGTGAGCATGGTCGTGCCCATGGGCACGCTGGTGGTGTTCGAGCGCACCGAAGACATCCAGTCGTTTCTATGGGCCAGCCTGATCACCTTCGTCGCCGGCCTGATGCTGGTACTGCCGGGACGCCCCGACAACGTCAACCTGCGGCCGCGCGACATGTACCTGTTGACGGTCAGCAGCTGGGTGGTGGTCTGCGTGTTCGCCGCCCTGCCCTTTTTGCTGACCAACCACATCAGCTACACCGACGCCTTCTTCGAAAGCATGTCGGGGATCACCGCCACCGGCTCGACGGTGCTCAGCCACCTGGACGAAATGTCCCCCGGCATCCTCATGTGGCGCTCGATGCTGCACTGGCTCGGCGGCATCGGCTTCATCGGCATGGCCGTGGCGATCCTGCCGCTGTTGCGCATCGGTGGGATGCGCCTGTTCCAGACCGAATCCAGCGATCGCTCGGAAAAGGTCATGCCGCGCTCGCACATGGTCGCCAAGTTCATCGTGCTGGTGTATGTCGGCTTCACCGCGCTGGGCACCCTGGGCTTCTGGCTGGCGGGGATGAGCCCGTTCGATGCGGTCAACCATGCGATGTCGGCGATCTCCACCGGCGGTTTCTCGACCTCCGACCTGTCCCTGGGCAAATGGCAGCAACCGGCCGTGCACTGGGTGGCCATCGTGGTGATGATCCTGGGCAGCTTGCCCTTCGCCCTCTACGTCTCGACCCTGCGCGGCAACCGCCAGGCCCTGCTGCGCGACCAACAGGTGCAAGGCATGCTGATCCTGTTGCTGGTCACCTGGCTGGTGCTGGGCACCTGGTACTGGGCCACCACCGAGCTGCCGTGGTGGACGGCCTTCCGCCACGTGGCGCTGAACGTCACCTCGGTGGTCACCACCACGGGCTTCGCCCTGGGCGACTACAGCCTGTGGGGCAACTTTTCCCTGATGCTGTTCTTCTACCTGGGCTTCATCGGTGGCTGCTCGGGCTCCACGGCAGGCGGGATCAAGATCTTCCGCTTCCAGGTCGCCTACATCCTGCTCAAGTCCAACCTCAATCAGTTGATCCATCCGCGCGCGGTGATCAAGCAGAAGTACAACGGCCATCGCCTGGACGAAGAGATCGTGCGGTCGATCCTGACCTTCTCGTTCTTCTTCGGCTTCACCGTCGGCATCATCGCGCTGGCGCTCTCGCTGCTGGGCCTGGACTGGATGACTGCGCTTACCGGGGCCGCCAGCACGGTCTCCGGCGTGGGTCCCGGCCTGGGCGAGGTGATCGGCCCGGCTGGCAACTTCGCCACCCTCCCCGACGCGGCGAAGTGGATACTGGCCGTGGGCATGCTGCTGGGCCGACTGGAAATCATCACCGTGCTGATCCTGTGCATGCCGGCGTTCTGGCGGCACTGATCGAGGCCGGCCCGGCAGGTTCTAGGAAGCTGGGCGCGCAGGCTCGTTGTGGCCAAGGTCACGGGCCGGATCGATCAGGTCGCGAATGCGCTGCTTGAGCACCTTGGCTTCGGGAAAACCACCGTCGGCCTTGCGCTCCCAGACCTGCACGCCGTCACAGGTGATGTGAAAGGTGCCCCCACTGGCCGGCGCCAGGGCGACCTGGCCCAAGTCCTCGCCGAAGGTGCTGAGCAGTTCCTGAGCCAGCCACGCGGCACGCAGCAACCACTGGCACTGGGTGCAGTAGGTGATCACCACCTGGGGCTTGGCGACGGCGGCCTCGCTCATGCCTCACCCATCCGCGCCAGCAACTGCCGTGCCGCCTGTTTGCTGGACTCGTCGCCGTCCTCCAGCAGTTCGTGGAGCAAGGCGCTGGCTTCGTCTGCATCGCCCTCGTCGAACAACTGCTGGGCCTGATCGAGTTTCTGCGCCGACGCGTGCTGCTGTTCCAGGTCATCGAAATCGACGGTCAGGCCATCCAGCTCAGGCAGATCGCTGTCGGCGATGAAGCTGTCGAGGAATTCGTTGTCGATGTCTTCCTGACTCTTGCCGGCCGGGACGTCCTCGGTCTGGGGCTCTTCGATCGGCGGGAGCTCTTCGACTTCGGCGAAATCGCTGAGAAACTGCTCCTCGGGCATCTCGAAGACTTCCGGCAGCTCCTTGAGGTTGCTGGTGAACTCCGGGTCCATTGCCTCTTCGGCCATGGGCACGGCAGCCGGCTTGCTTTTGGGTGCCGGCGTGTCACCGAAGGGGCTGACCAGCGCCCAGTCGGCATCCATGGACAGGTCATCCAGGTTGAGCTGGAATTCATCGTCCTGCTGCGTCGTTGACGCGGCTTCGGCCGGGGTGTCGAGTGCATCCAGATCGAAATCGGACAAATCGAAGTCGGCTTCCGGGGCAGATTCGGGCGCAGGCGCGGGCTGGGGCTCGGAGTGCACAGGCGCGGCAGCCGCCGCAGCGGCGGCACTGGCGGCCAGCACTGCCGCCGTGGCTGTCGGCGCCAGACTGGCAGGGGCCGTGGCGGCTGGCGACGAAGGTGCCGGAGCTGGCTGAAGATTGGGGAAGCGCCCGCGTATCTCGCTCAGCGTCTGTGGGTTGAAACCAGCCGACAGGAGCAGGGCCTCCTGTTCGGCAAAGCCCTTGGCATTGCCCTGCTGACCGAGCACCTCGAGCATGCGCACGCGCAGGTCGGTACGCTCGGGCTGCCTGGCCAGGCCGTCGCGCAGAATACCCAAGGCCTCATTGAAGCGCCCATAGGCGATATAGATACTTGCCCCGTCCAGGGCGTCGGTGGCCGTCGGGGCTTCCCGGCGTGGCACTGGTGCAGGCTCGGCGCGCTTGGGCGGCGCGGCTTCCACTACCGTGGGTGCTGCGGCAGTGGCCGGTGGCGCAGGCTGAACCGGCTGGGTCACTACCGGTTCGAAAGCCGCAAGCGATGCCGCCGACTTGCGTTGCCGCTGGCGACGCAACAGCAGCAACAGCGCGATGATCAGCAGCAAGGCAGCCACCAGCGCCAGGATATTCAACCAACCGCTACTGTCTTGCGCGACCGTGGGCGCTGGCGTGGCGACCGGCGCAGGCGCAGAGACCGGTGCAGCGGGTGCTGGCGACGCTACGGGCGCAGGGGTCGCGGTTGCAGTCCCGGGTACGACAGCGGGGGGCGATGCGGCCGGCGTTTCAGCCAACCGCGCCTGCAACTGGGCGACCTCCTTGTCCTTGTCGGCAACCTGCGCCTCAAGGCTCTGCAAGCGCGCCTGCACGTCGTCGAAATTCTTTTGCAGTTGCTGGTTTTCCAGCGCAGCCGCTGCCAGTTGCGCAGCATCCTGCGAAGGCGCCGGCGCAGCGGCCTTGGCAGATGCCTGCCTGGCCGGCTCGTTCGCAGGCTGACTCGAGGTGCGGGGCTTGGCCGGCGCTTCAGCGGGCCGTTGGGTGTTCGCTTGTGCCACCGGCGTACGCTGCGGCGCGCGGTCGGCCAGGCCCGGGCCCATGCCCGGCGGATCGAGCAAGACCGTGAAGGCCCGCAACAGTTGCCCGTTCGGCCGACCGACTTGTATCACGAAGCTCATGAACGGCTCGGTGACCACTTTGCTGGAACTGACGTGAATGACCTTGCGGCCACCGCTGAAATCGGGCGTGAACTTCAGGTCGTTGAGGAAGAAGCTGCGTTCCACCCCCGCCCTGGCGAACTCTTCGGCCGTCGCCAGGCTGGCACTGATGTCGTCCTGTTCCAACCCGGCCGTGTCGAGCAGGGCGATGTCGGCGCGAAACGGCTGGTTGAGCGACGAGCGCAGGGTCAGCTCACCCAGGCCCAGGGCCGATGCGGACGTGGAATAGCACAGTGCCAAGGCCCATACCGGCGCCAGCAGACGAAGTGAGGCGAACCTTGAACGCGACGGTATACGCACTTGCATGGGAATCCCTTGAAGACCGACATCCAATAACTTTATAGCCTGTGCAACCCGCTTGCTCCAAGCGGATGACGGCCCGTTGACTTCAGGATTTCTTTTCCAGATTCGCCAGGATGCGGCTGTGTACCCGCATGGCGGTGCTCAGTTCTTCTTCGTCGACGCCCATGAACAGTTCGACACGCAAGGCGTTGGCGATGGTTTCGATCTGCTCGATGAGTGGCCGTGCCGGCGGGCAGAGCATCAGCTTCTTGGCGCGGCGGTCTTCGACCACGGCCTGGCGCTCGACCAGGCCCTGGGCTTCGAGGCTGTCCAGCAGCCGGGCCAGGGTCGGCCCCTCGACACCCACGCTCTGGGCCAACTCGCGCTGGGTCGGAGGTTCGTCGAACCGCGCCAGGTGCAGCAGCACCAGCCAACGGGCCTGCGACAATCCCAATCCGGCCAGCCGGCGGTCCAGTTCGGCCCGCCACCCACGGGACATGTGCGCCAGCTGCATTCCGAAGCGATGTTGATCAGTTAACGGCATAGATCTCTCTTGAAAAAACAGCCTCGCACAAGCAGCGCCTGCGTGAAGGCCGGAGCTGATGATTAGTCAGCTAATCATGACCTTAGCCCACAGGCAAGACTCATGCCCAGTGGCAGCCTCGTTCACACTTCGAATTCGGACTGCAACGCTGCGCGTACGCAATACAGCACGCCCTCGGGCACACGACCGGCGAATTGCCCTGCAATCTCGGCGACAGCGGGCAATTCCCCTTCGCCGTCGAGAAAGGCGTCCTGTACTTCGCTCATCAATTCTTCGGGAAGGTCCAGCGCCTGCTCCAGCGACAGTTGCTGTTGGCCAATCGCTTCGGCGAGCAGGCTGTAGACATTCTTCTCACTGCACTGTAACTGGCCGGCGATCTGCAGCGGCGTCATGCCCGCACGGGCCAGGCTGATGAGCTCGTGGCGGATATCGGCCACCTCGCGTGGCGCTTCTCCGCCGCTGGAACCGGCCAGAACCTGCAGGAAGGCTTCGCCATAGCGCTCCAGCTTGCGTGCGCCGACGCCGCTGACCCGGCCCATTTCGGCCATGCTGGTCGGCTGGCTGCGGAGCATTTCCAGCAAGGTCGAGTCAGGGAAGATGACATAGGGTGGTACGGCATGCTCCTGGGCCAGGTTGCGGCGCAAGGTACGCAGCGCTTCCCACTGCTCGCGCTCTTCGCCGCGCACCAGCTGGCTGGCCGGGCTGGCCGAGCCGCTGCCACGGGTGGAGGACGTCTGCGGCTTGAGCTCCTTGCGCAGCGCAAGCGTCACCTCGCCACGCAGCAGCGGGCGGCAGCTGTCGCTCAGGCGCAGACCGCCATAGCCTTCCAGGTCGATATCGGCCAGACCGCGCGCGACCACCTGGCGATACAGCGAACGCCACTCTCCTTCCGAGCGGCCCTTGCCGACACCGAACACCGCCAGTTTGTCGTGGCCGAAACTGCGCACCTTCTCGGTGTCCTTGCCCAGCAGCACGTCCACCAGATGGCCGACGCCATAGCGCTGCCCGGTGCGGTAGATCGCCGACAGCGCCTGACGGGCCGGCTCGGTGGCGTCCCAGGTCTGCACGCCGTCGACACAGTTGTCGCAGTGACCGCAGGGCTGGGGCATGTCTTCGTCGAAATAGGCCAGCAGCGCCTGCCGACGGCAGCGGGTTTCTTCGCACAACGCCAGCATGGCATCGAGCTTGTGATGCTCCAGGCGCTTGTGCCGCTCGTCGCCTTCGGAATTCTGCAGCATCTGCTTGAGCATCAGCACATCCTGCAGCCCGTAGGCCATCCAGGCATCGGCCGGCAGGCCATCGCGGCCGGCGCGACCGGTTTCCTGGTAGTAGGCTTCCAGCGACTTGGGCAAATCCATGTGCGCCACGAAACGCACGTTGGGCTTGTCGATGCCCATGCCGAAGGCGATGGTGGCGACCATGATCAAGCCTTCCTCGTTGAGGAAGCGCTTCTGGTTGGCAGCGCGCGTTGCCGCCGGCAGGCCGGCGTGGTACGGCAGCGCTGGAAAGTTGTTCTCGCACAGGAAGGCGGCGACCTCGTCGACTTTCTTGCGTGACAGGCAATAGACGATGCCGGCGTCGCTGCGCCGTTCGGCGAGGAATGCCAGCAACTGTTTGCGCGGGCTTTCCTTGGGCACGATGCGGTAGAAGATGTTGGGCCGGTCGAAGCTGGAAAGAAAACGCTCGGCATCCTGCAGGTGCAGACGGGTGACGATCTCTTCACGGGTGCGCTTGTCGGCGGTGGCGGTCAGGGCGATCCGCGGCACGTGGGGGAACTGTTCGGCCAACTGGCCCAGTTGCAGGTATTCGGGACGGAAATCGTGGCCCCATTGGGAAACGCAGTGGGCCTCGTCGATGGCGAACAGGGCAATGTCCAGGCCACGGAGAAAATCCAGCATGCGCGGCTGCACCAGACGCTCGGGCGCCAGGTACAGCATCTTGATTTCGCCGCGACGAATGCGCGCGGCCAGCTCGCGCTGCTCGTCGGTACTGAGCGTGGAATTGAGCGCGGCGGCGGCCACCCCGAGCTCCTCGAGGGTGGCGACCTGGTCGTCCATCAGGGCGATCAGCGGCGAGACCACCACCGCCAGGCCGTCGCGCAACAGCGCCGGCACCTGAAAGCACAGCGATTTGCCGCCGCCGGTGGGCATCAATACCAACGCATCGCCACCGCGGGCCACACGCTCGATAATGGCACCCTGGCGACCGCGGAAGCTGTCGTAGCCGAAGATGTCCTTAAGAACGCGTTGAGCCTGTTCGAGCATGGGTCACTCCAGAAATCGTAAAACCACCCGGGCCGCACAGGCTGGATGAAAACCGCTTTCGCTGCATCCGCCATTGCGTAAGCGCGGATTACCGCCCCGTGAACCCGGGGCCTGAGCGAAAGACCGCGGCAGTATACCCCAGTGCCTGCAGCGTCGCGCGGCAGCCGGACATCCTGCCATTTCACCCGTTGGGTGGCGCACAAGGCCTAACAAGGCCTAGAATTCACTATCCGCATAGTCTTCCAAGGTAACCTGTTAATGTCCTTCGCCGAGCAACTGACCCGCCTGCAAGCCTTCCTCGACGCCGATGAGCTGCATGACGAGGCGCTGGACTACGTCGCCGCCCATGGCTACCTGACCGCCCTGTCGATCTGCTCCGAAGACGTCCCCGAGCGTGAATGGATCGATGCCCTCTTCGCCGAGCCGCCTCACTACAGCGACGACGCCCAGCGTGAAGAGATCGAAGGCACCCTCATCCAGCTCAAGGCGCATATCGCTCGCCAGCTGGCCAGCGACGAAGAATTCGAACTGCCGTGCGATCTCGATCTGGGCGATGAGCCGGACGATTCCGACCTGCGCGGCTGGTGCATCGGTTTCATGGAAGGCGTATTCCTGCGCGAAGCCGCCTGGTTCGAAACCGCCGAGGACGAAGTCAGCGAAATGCTCTTGCCGATCATGGTCGGTTCCGGCCTGTTCGACGAGCAGCCGGAGTTTTCCGACATTGCCGCCGATGCCAACCTCATGGACGACATGATCGTGCAGATCCCCGAGGCGCTGACGGCCCTCTACCTGCTGTGCAACGCCCCGGATGAAAAACCGGCGATTCTCAAGCCGCGCCATCACTAAGCAACGGCCGTGGCTCAAGCCCGGCCAGCCTGGCTACGCTACCTGCTGCTGGGCATTGGTTGCGCAAGCGTCTGTCTGGGCGTCATTGGTATCTTCCTGCCGATCATGCCCACCACGCCTTTCCTCCTGCTCGCGGCTGCGTGTTTCGCACGAAGCTCGCCGCGCTTCCACGCCTGGCTGCTTGGCCATCCGCAGCTGGGCCCGTTGCTCAAAGCCTATCTGGACGGCGAAGGCATTCCCTTGAAAGCCAAGGTGCTGGCGATCGGTTCGATGTGGGTCAGTATCGCCGTGTCGTGCTGGCTGGTGCCATGGCCATGGGTGCGCGTGCTGCTGATCGTGATCGCGCTGGCGGTCAGCATTTATATTGCCCGGCAGAAAACACGGGCCTGAGTCCAGGCTGTCGACGAACGGTCACTGCTGGATAAAACCCTAATTAAATCAATTAGCTAATCTTTAATGCAGGTCTGGATCAACGGTGATACACACCTGCGAAAGCGACAATTTTCCGTCACTATTTTGACCTTTACCTTCCGCCTTAGCTTTGGCGCGCCCTGCTACCCCCCGAAACGCTGGCCCTGAGCCTTATACCTCGCGCAACCCCGCTCCCCGCTTGCTCCTCAGCCGCAGTGAAATCTATTTGCCATCATTGAAAGGAATGATGGCATAAGTGTTTTTTGCTCTATATCATGTGAAAATTCCGTTGCAAGCGCTGCTCTCGGCGCCTCGATTGCGCCCATTACAAACCTTAAACGGACTTTTAACCGAGTTGTTCGCCAACATTCTGGCGTATGCCTGACTTCACACATAACGGAGAAGCACCCGAATGCGCGTTTTCACCCCCATCTGCAGCGCGATTTTGTTGGCCATGGCGTGCTCTCACGCGCAAGCCATGTCGCTCACCGAGGCGATCCAGAGCACCGTGGATAACCATCCTGAGCTGGCATCCAACATCAACAGTCGCCTGGCCGCGGATGAGGACACGAAAATCGCCCAGGGCGCCTACCGTCCCAGCGTCGATTTCGTCGCCGGCTATGGTCGCGAGCGTTCGGACAACCTGAACACCCGCGCCCGTGGTGACCACAACAAGGAAACGCTGAACTACACCCAATCGGAACTGCGTCTGCGCCAGATGCTGTTCGACGGCTCCAGCGCTTCCAGCGAAATCAGCCGCACCCGCTCCACCGCCACGTCCCGTGCCTACTACGTCCAGGCCACTGCCCAGGACCTGGCCCTGCGCGCTGTTCAGGTGTACCTGGATGTACTGCGCAACCGTGAATTGGTCACCCTGGCCAAGAACAACCTGCAGGCGCACTTGCGCGTCAACGACCAGATCGGCCTGCGCAGCGAGCGCGGCGTCGGCAGCACGGCGGACGTCGATCAGTCGCGTGCCCGTCGCGCCCTGGCCGAAAACAACTACAACACCGCCCAGGTCAACCTGGCAGATGCCGAAGCTGCGTTCTTCAGCGCCGTGGGCCGCATGCCCGACGAGCTGGAACCCCTGCCTTCGATCCGTGGCGAACTGCCGAGCGACCTGAATGCCGCGCGCCAGTCCATGATGGAAAACAACCCATACCTCAAGTCGGCCCAGGCCGATGTGCAGGCTGCCGAGAGCCAGTATGAAGGTGCCAAGTCCGCGTTCTACCCACGGGTCGATGCGGAGGTCGCCACCGGCGCCAACAACAACCTGTCGGGCGAGCGCGGTCACAACAACACCGACTGGCGTGCCGGCGTGAGCATGAGCTACAACCTGTACCGCGGCGGCAGCGACAAGGCCCGCCTGCAGGGTGACGCGCACCGCATCAACCAGGCCATGGACATCCGCAACAACGCCCTGCGTCAGTTGAACGAAAACCTGGCGTTGTCGTGGAACGCGATGAGAAACGCCGGCACGCAGATCCCGTATGCCCGCGAATACGCCGAGACCACGACGCGCGTGCGTGCGGCCTATCAGGACCAGTTCGGTCTGGGCCAGCGGACCCTGCTCGACGTGCTCGACAGTGAAAACGAGCTGTACACCGCCAACACCCGCTACGCCGAAGTCCGTTACACCGAGGAATACTCGATGTACCGCGTGCTCTCCAACATGGGTGAGCTGCTGGCCAAGACCCGCGTCGTGCTGCCGGCCGAAGCCGTGGCACTGACCGAAGTGAAGAGCGAAGCGCGTCTGCCTGAAATGCGCTGATTGCCGCCATGGCGAAACCCGTGGCCGCTCGTTCGCAGCCGGTCACGGATTTCGCCCAACGACAGCCCTGGGCTCAGCTCAGGGTTTCGTCGATCACCAGCACCACCTTCCCCGAAATTTGATTGCTTGCCAGCGCTTCGAATGCCGCTTCGGCGTCGGCGATCGGGAACGTCTTGGCCAACTGCGACTTCAAGCGCCCTTCGGTGAACAATGGCCATACCTGCTGGCCTAGGTCACTGAGCAGGTCGGCCTTGAACGCATCGTCACGGCTGCGCAAGGTCGAACCCTGCAAGCGCACACGCTTGCTCAGCACCTTGGCCAGATCGAACTGCGCCTGGCGGCCGCCCATCAGGCCGATCATCACCCAGCGTCCGTCCAGAGCCACCACGTCCAGGTTCAGCTCGCTGTAGTTGGCGCCCACCGGGTCGAGGATCACATCGAACGGGCCCAGGTCCTTCAACCCTTCCAGGCCATCACCCCGCACCACGCCACCCTGGGCACCCAGTGCTTCGCAGTAGGCCAGGCGCTCGGCGGAACCGACGCTGACCCAGGTCGGGTTGCCGAATGCCTTGCACAGCTGGATCGCCGCCGAGCCGATGCCACTGGCGCCAGCATGCAGCAGGACCTTCTCGCCCGGTTGCAGGTCGGCCAGCTGGAACAGATTCAGCCACACCGTCGCGTAGACCTCGACGATGCCTGCGGCCTCGTGCAGGCTCAGCCCCTCGGGCACGGGCAGCACGTGACGGCCATCGACCACCACCTCTTCGGCCATGCCGCCCCCGGCCAGCAACGTGCACACCCTGTCGCCAACCTGCCAGGACGAACCGACGCCGACCTCGCTGATGACGCCTGCACACTCCAGGCCCAGAATATCGCTGGCGCCCGGCGGCGGCGGGTACAAGCCGGCGCGCTGCATCAGGTCGGCCCGGTTGAGACCGGCCGCGGCGACGCGAATCTTCACTTGACCTACGTCACACGTCGGGCTCGGCCGTTCGCTCCACTCCACATGTCCTTCCACGCCTTGCAATGCCTTCACGGTGCCTCCATAGTTGAGTCATGACTGAGCCCGACGCCTTGGCGCCGGGCTTTTCGCATTATGCGTCCGGCTTCAACGGAACCGGCGAATTCAAAGACGGCCTAATATGCGTGATCAATTGCCCCCACGTCGAATCAGCATGAAGCATTTCATTCCCGGCAGTGCCCTGGCGCTGTGTATCGGCCTCGGCAGCTTGTCGATGTCCGCCAATACCTTGGCTGCCAACAGCTGGGACAAACTTCAGCCGGATCGCGACGAAGTGGTGGCCAGCCTCAATGTGGTCGAGCTGCTCAAGCGCCATCATTACAGCAAGCCGCCGCTCAACGATGCGCGCTCGGTCATCATCTATGACAGCTACATCAAGCTGCTCGATCCCTCGCGCAGCTATTTCACGGCGGCCGACATCGCCGAGTTCGACAAATGGAAGACCCAGTTCGACGACTTCCTGAAGAACGGCAACCTGGATCCCGGCTTCGTCATCTACAAGCGCTACCTGGACCGGGTCAAGGCCCGTCTGGACTTTGCCCTGGCTGAACTGAACAAGGGCGTCGACAAGTTCGACTTCACCACCAAGGAAACCCTGCTGGTCGACCGCAAGGACGCCCCTTGGCTGAAGAACGAAGCGGAGCTGGACGACCTGTGGCGCAAGCGCGTGAAGGATGAAGTGCTTCGCCAGAAGATCGCCGGAAAAGACGCCGCGCAGATTCAGGAAACCCTGTCCAAGCGCTACAAGAACCAGCTTGCCCGCCTCGACCAGACCCGCGCCGAGGACATCTTCCAGGCGTACATCAATACCTTCGCCCAGTCCTACGATCCGCACACCAACTACCTGTCCCCGGACAACGCGGAAAACTTCGACATCAACATGAGCCTGTCGCTCGAAGGCATCGGTGCGGTCCTGCAAAGCGACAACGATCAGGTCAAGATCGTGCGCCTGGTCCCTGCCGGTCCGGCCGACAAGACCAAGCAGGTCGCCCCTGCCGACAAGATCATCGGCGTCGCCCAGGGCGACAAGGAAATGGTCGACGTGGTCGGCTGGCGCCTGGATGAAGTGGTCAAGCTGATTCGCGGGCCGAAAGGCTCCACCGTGCGCCTGGAAGTGATTCCGCACACCAATGCGCCCAACGATCAGACCAGCAAGATCGTCTCGATCACCCGCGAAGCGGTCAAGCTCGAGGAACAGGCGGCGAAGAAGTCGATCCTCAACCTCAAGGAAAACGGCCGCGACTACAAGCTGGGCGTGATCGAGATTCCAGCCTTCTACCTGGACTTCAAGGCGTTCCGCGCCGGTGACCCGGACTACAAGTCGACCACCCGCGATGTGCGCAAGCTGCTCACCGAGCTGCAGAAGGAAAAAGTCGACGGCGTGGTCATCGACCTGCGCAACAACGGCGGCGGCTCCCTGCAGGAAGCCACCGAACTGACCAGCCTGTTCATCGAGAAAGGACCGACCGTGCTGGTGCGCAACGCCGATGGCCGCGTCGACGTGCTCGAGGATGAAAACCCCGGCGCGTTCTACAAAGGCCCGCTGGCGCTGCTGGTGAACCGTCTTTCCGCTTCGGCCTCTGAGATTTTCGCCGGTGCCATGCAGGATTATCACCGCGCCTTGATCGTGGGCGGACAGACCTTCGGCAAGGGCACGGTGCAGACCATCCAGCCGCTCAACCACGGCGAGCTCAAGCTGACCTTGGCCAAGTTCTACCGGGTTTCCGGACAGAGCACCCAGCATCAGGGCGTGCTGCCGGACATCGCCTACCCGTCGATCATCGACACCAAGGAGATCGGCGAGAGCGCCCTGCCCGAAGCGATGCCGTGGGACACCATCCGCCCGGCCATCAAGCCGGCGAGCGATCCGTTCAAGCCGTACCTGGCCAAGCTGACCGCCGACCATGACGCGCGTACCGTGAAGGATCCCGAATTCATCTACATCCGCGATCGTTTGGCCCTGGCCGAGCAGTTGATGAAAGAGAAGACCGTGAGCCTGAACGAGGCCGATCGTCGTGCCCAGCACAGCGACATCGAAGCCAAGCAACTGGCGTTGGAAAACACCCGTCGCAAGGCCAAGGGCGAAGAGCCGCTCAAAGAGCTGAAGAAGGAAGACGAAGACGCACTGGGCGCTGATCCGGACAAGACCAAACCGGAAGACGACGCTTACCTGGCCGAGACTGGGCGCATCCTGCTCGACTACCTGAAACTCAATACATCGGTGGCCAAGCACTGATGCACGCGGTAATGACGGCAACGTGACACCTGCGTCATCAAACCGAAATGAAGCTGTCGTGAAATAGGGACCCGCTGCGTGAGCAGCGGGTCTTTTTTTGCGTCTGGCCCGGTGCTTTCAACCTGTTTCGAGCATCGGGCAGCACGACCTTCAGCAAGGTAGCGTACCGATGACCGTCATTGAACAGCTCAGCGCCCTGGACACCATTCTGGCCCAAGGCGGTGTGCACAGCTTGTTCCAGCCGATCGTGTCACTGTCCCAGCAACGGCTCCTGGGCTTCGAGGCATTGAGTCGAGGGCCGTCGAACAGCCCGCTGCACTCGCCGATCAACCTGTTCGCCGTCGCCCGCCAGGCCGGGCGGCTCAACGAGCTGGAGGTGATGTGCCGGGAAACCGCCTGCCGCCGCTTCAGCGAACAGCGCCTGGACGGCAAGCTGTTTCTCAACGTGTCGCCCGAGTCGCTGGTCGAACCGCTGCACGAAAACGGCCGCACCTTGCAGTTGTTGCAACGCTACGGCATCAGCCCGAACCAGGTGGTCATCGAACTCACCGAACAAACCCCCACCGACGATTTTCAACTGCTGTTCAACGCCCTGCATCATTACCGCGCCATGGGGTTCTCCATTGCCCTGGACGACTTGGGAGCAGGCTATTCGAGTCTGCGCTTGTGGTCGGAATTACGCCCGGACTACGTGAAGATCGACCGCCACTTCATCGATGGCATTCACCAGGACGCCCTCAAGCGCGAGTTCGTCGGCTCCATCCTGCAGATCGCCAAGGCCTCCAAAGCCCAGGTGATCGCCGAGGGCATCGAGCTGGAGGAGGAACTGCTGGTGCTCATCGAGATGGGCGTCGACCTGGTCCAGGGCTACCTGCTCTGCCGCCCGCAGGAACAGCCGCCACGGGATGCACGGGGGCTGATCCCGCGGCTCGAAGGCAGCCACCCTCCCCTGAGCGAAGACGGGGACCACCTGGCCGCGCTGATCATCGAACAAGCCGCGGTGCAGCGCGATACCTCGACCCGGCAGGTGCTGGAAGCCTTCCGCCTGCAGGCCGACCTGAACACCCTGGCCGTGGTCGACGACGAGGGCCGCCCCTGTGGCATCGTCCATCGGCACGCACTGTCGGATGCGCTGTTCGAGCCCTTCGCCGCCGGCCTGTTCGCGCACAAGCCGATCAGCCGACTGATGAGCAGTGATTTCCTCGCGGTCGACATCAAGCAGTCCCTGCAACAGGTCAGCCGCCTACTGACCGGACGTGCGCGGCAACGGATCGAAGAGGACTTCGTGATCATTCAGGGTGGGCGATACCTGGGCTTGGGGCGACTGATCGACGTGCTCAGACTGATCACCGAGCCGGCCTAGACCGCCGTGCTGGACGGGTACGCATACTCGAACACGCGCACCACTTCCGAGGCGTGCCAGGCGGCAGCCGCCACGCCATCCGACGGACCGGAGAAGCGCCCGAGCTTTTCAACGCACTCGAAAAAGCCGGGACGCGGCAGCCGGCTCGCGCCCTGGCTGATCACCAGCGAGCTGCGCAAGGGTTGGTCGGCGCGGGCATCGAGCATGGCCAGGTATTCCAGCGCCGCCGTCAGGGTCTGCATGGCAGGCGTGGGCAATGCCAGACGTTCGAGCAGCGCGCGGTAGGTGAGCAAGTGGCGCTGGTGCCGTGCAACGTCGAGCTCGCTCAGCAGGCCCTCCCATTGCTGCCGACTGATGCGCACGCTCACGACTCGCTGCTCCAGCCCGGCACCCCCAATTCCCAGGCAAGGCTGCGGCGGATGGCAGCATCGGGCTCGCGCTCGCCGGTTTCGATCATCGACAGGTAGGAAGGACTGATGCCGACCGCGCGGGCCAGACTGTCCAGAGGCACGCCCTGGGTCTCGCGCAATTCGCGCAGGCGCTGGAAGCTGGGAGGCGGGACGTGAGCGGCCGGAGCGGTCGGTTCGCTGGACGCTTCGGTGTCTGAAGTCTGCTCGACCGAGCTGCCTGCGGCAGCAGCCAGAAGCCGTTGATACTCGGCCCATGGCACCACCGCGTATTCCGGCTGGCCGTCACGGCTTATCACCTGAACCCCCATTGCATCCTCCCGCACGATGGCTGCCTACATCGGATGATGCAAGCGTAATGCAGGGATGTTAACAGGGGATCGCCGACTTCGGGGCGTTAACTGCGCACCGAAGCCGGCAGGCGTATCAGCGGTGGGATTTTTCCAGCTCAAGCTCCTGCTCCGAAGCCGGCAGGCGCTCGACGACCCGCAGCTTCTCCGGAGACTGCCGCTCGCGCCAGGCGCGGAAGGTGTCCAGCTCGCCGGACAGGGTTTTCATGACCCAGGCCAGGACCGCGATGTCGTCCAGCATGCCGACGCCCAACAGCCAGTCGGGAATGGCATCGATGGGGCTGACGAAGTAGACCAGGCCAGCGACGATGGACAGCAACGCCTTCGGGCTGATGTTGCGGTACTCGCCCCGCCAGTAGGCCAGGCACAGGGCCTGGAGCAGTTGCACGTCTTCCTTCAGGGCGCCCAGCCGATAGCCCTTGCCCTTGCGCGCCACGGCGAAGATCAAGGCCGGCAGGCGGCCCCGACTCAGGATGCGTTCGGCAATGGGCAGAAAACGGGTGAAATTCCAAGGTGCCTTCATGAGCCCTCCGGTGCCGAATGGTGGTTTCAGGTTATCCACAGTATTTGTGGATAACCTTGTGAACAGAGCCGCTTTTCGCGCCTGACCCGCCCGGTTTTCAAGGGCTGAGGTCAAATCGGGCGTTTTTTACTCACACAAAAAAGCCACGAAAATTCTTGACGCAGTGTTCCTAAAACGGCTAATGCAGCTTCATCTCAGACCCATTGGCCAAGGCCCGGTTCAAACGAAAACGCCCCGTCGAGACGGGGCGTTTCATCAAGCCGTGACGCTTCGCAGCAATAGCGCTTACTTGGCGGGTGCGGCTTCTTCGACTTCGGCATCGTCGGTTTCGGCAGCAGCGTCGGCAGCAGCCTTGGCAGCGTCCTTGATGGCGATCAGTTCGAGGTCGAACACCAGCACCGAGTTGGCCGGAATGGTCGGGCTCGGGCTCTGCGCGCCGTAGGCCAGATCGGCCGGGATGAACAGCTTGACCTTCTCGCCGACGTGCATCAGTTGCAGGCCTTCGACCCAGCCTGGAATCACGCCGCTCACCGGCAGATCGATCGGAGCGCCGCGCTCGATGGAGCTGTCGAAGACCTTGCCGTCGATCAGCTTGCCTTCGTAATGGACGGTGACCACGTCGGTCGGCTTGGGCTGGGCGCCGTCGGCCTTCTTGATGACCTGGTACTGCAGGCCCGAAGCGGTGGTGACCACGCCATCTTTCTTGCCGTTTTCCTCGAGGAACTTCTTGCCGGCGGTCTGCGCCTCGGCGTTCATCTTGGTCATGCGTTCTTCAGCGCGTTTCTGCAGATCGGCGAAAGCTGCGACCAGCTCATCGTCCTTGATCTTCTGCTCTTTCTTGCCGACGGCGTCTTCGATACCCAGGGCTACGGCCTTGGAGTCGAGATCGTCCATACCTTCCTGAGCCAGGCTCTTGCCCATGTTCAGACCGATACCGTAGGAAGCTTTTTGCGCCGGGGTTTTGAGCTCGACGCTGGTCTGGGAATCGCAACCTGCGAGGACCAGGGTGACCAAGGCAACTGCCGCCGCCAACCGATGCTGTTTCATGCTATTTCCTTGTTCATGCGCCATAAGGGCAATCGAGTGAGGCCGCGAGCTTATCAGGCGGCCACGACCAATGGCTACCGGCATGAGAGAGGCAAAAAGCCGATAAGTTCAGGCCAGCAAAAGGAAAGTGGCTCGGCAGCGGCTCTATGAAAGATGTGTCATGGGAAGGTGGAGGACTGCTCATACTGCGCAGCCACTTCACGCACCACCTCACACAGCCATTGCGCCGGCATCGACAGCGGCAGCGCGGCGTTGCGGCAGATGCCCACCGAGCCGCCCGGCTCGTGCACGCCCAGATCCAGTTCGTACAACTGGCCGGTGGCGATGTCGCGTTGCACCGCATCGCGTGGCGCCACCCAGATGGCATCGCTGCTGGCGACGTAGCGTCGACTCAGGGTCGGCGAAAGCGTTTCCAGACGTTGCGCAGAAGGGGTGATCGCGCATTGCACGAACAAGCTGTCGGCGTGCTTGCGGATGGTCGTCCCAGCCAGCGGCAGCACCCACGGGCAGGCGCCGACCTGTTCGGCGTCCAACGGGCGCGCGTCGAGCAGCGGATGGCCCGGGCGTACCACCAGGGTCATCGACTCGCTGTACAGGTGCTCGAACGACAGGCCCTGGATCTGCGGGCTGTCGGTCATGCGGCCGATCACCAGGTCCAGTTCACCCACGTGCAGTTGCGCCAGCAGGTAGGCCCCCGGTCCCGGTCGCGACGCTGACGACCAGCGCGGCGTGGCGCGCGTGCAGACGGCAGAGCACTTCGGGCAGCAACTGGCTTTCCACGGTGGACAGCACACCGATGCGCACTTGGGGCGCTTCATGCGGCTCGCCGCGCAGGCTGCTGACGCCGTCGCGCAGGGCCTGCACGCAGGGGCCGGCGTAGCGCATGAAGCGTACGCCTGCGGCCGTCAGCTCGACCCCGCTCTTGTCGCGCTCGAACAGGCGGGTCTGCAGCAGGTCTTCGAGTTCCTTGAGGGTCTTGGAAATCGCCGGCTGGCTGATGGACAAGGTGTCGGCGGCCTTGGCGAAGCTGCCCTGGCGGGCAATTTCGAGAAAGCACAGCAGGTGGCGGAATTTGATGCGGCTGTCGAGGTTCATGGCGCCAATCGTAGCATTGGGCCTTGGGGTTTGCTTTGGTAGTGAGGGCCCCCGGCACATGGAGCTTTCTTATGGGAGCAGTGGTCTTGGGATTTGCTTTGGTAGTGAGGGCCTCTTCGCGGGCAGAGCCCGCTCCCACATTAGTGTGCGTACGCCGGACCATTGTGGGAGCGGGCTCTGCCCGCGAAGAGGCCAGCAAGACCTACCTACAACCTGCCAATCTCTACCCGATCCCCATTCAAGCGCACAGGCCAGACCCTGACATGCTGATCCGGCGCTTCCAGGCAGCGCCCGTCGCTGAAGCAGTAATGCTGCTTGTACAGCGGCGCCGCCACCACCAACTCCCCTTGCAGGTACCCGACGATTCCGCGGCCCAGTACGTTGGCGCCCGAGCGCGGGTCGTGGTTGTCGATGGCGTGCAGCACCCTGCCCTCGCCTGCTTCGGGCAGGTAGAACAATGCGATCTGGTCGCCGTCCAGCCACACCACCACACCGGAATTGGCGATCAGGTCCGACCGCTCGCACACTGCTTGCCAGGTCATCGCCTGCACAGCTTCGAATGCCTGCATCACACCACCTCCTCGACCACCGGAATCAACGTCACGACATCGCCCGCATGGGCGGGGCGGCGCTGGCCGCGTTCCTTGACGAATTGCACGCCAGGGTCCGCGCGTTTGTCATTGACGAAGGTGCGGAAGCGCTTGAGCTTTTCCGGATCCTTCAGGGCGTTGGCCCATTCGCATTCATAGTGATCGACCACCCGCTGCATCTGCGCTTCGAGTTCGGCGCCCACGCCCAGGCTGTCTTCCAGGACCACCTGCTTGAGGAATTCCAGGCCGCCTTCCAGATTCTCGCGCCACACCGAGGTGCGCTGCAGCTTGTCGGCGGTGCGGATGTAGAACATCAGCACACGGTCGATGTAGCGGATCAGTTGCTCGTCGTCCAGGTCGGTGGCGAACAGCTCGGCGTGACGCGGCCGCATGCCACCGTTGCCGCAGACGTACAGGTTCCAGCCCTTTTCCGTAGCGATCACGCCGATGTCCTTGCTCTGCGCCTCGGCGCACTCGCGGGTGCAGCCCGATACCGCGAACTTGAGCTTGTGCGGCGAGCGCAGGCCCTTGTAGCGGTCCTCGATGCGCAGGGCCATGGCCACGCTGTCTTGCACGCCGTAGCGACACCAGGTGCTGCCCACGCAGGACTTCACGGTGCGGGTCGACTTGCCGTAGGCATGCCCGGTTTCGAAGCCCGCTTCGATCAGCTCACTCCAGATCTCCGGCAGTTCGTGCAACTGCGCGCCGAACAGGTCGATGCGCTGGCCACCGGTGATCTTGGTGTAGAGGTCGTATTTCTTCGCCACCACGCCGATGGCGATGAGCTTGTCCGGGGTGATCTCACCGCCGGGAATGCGCGGCACCACCGAGTAGGTGCCGTTCTTCTGCATGTTGGCCATGAAGGTGTCGTTGGTGTCCTGCAGCGGCACCAGCGAAGGGTCCATGATCGGCTGGTTCCAGCACGAGGCGAGGATGTTGCCGACGGTGGGTTTGCACACGTCGCAGCCCACCGCGCCGCGTCCGTGGCGGGCGAGCATGTCCTCGAAGCTGGCGATGCCTTCGACACGGGCCAGCGCGTACAGCTCGGCGCGGGTGTAGGCGAAGTGCTCGCACAGGCTCTTGTCGACCGTCACGCCACGGGCCGTCAGTTCATGCTCGAAGACCTGCTTGAGCAGCGCCGCGCAGCCGCCGCAGCCGGTGCAGGCCTTGGTCTGCGACTTGAGCGCCGAGAGGTCGCCGCAACCGCCGTCGATGGCGGAACAGATCGCCCCTTTGCTGACGTTGTGGCAGGAGCAGATCATGGCCGTGTCGGGCAATGCATCGGCGCCGAGAACCGGTGCGCCGTCGGACAGCGGCAGGATCAACGTCGACGGGTCGGCCGGCAAGGCGATGCCGTTCTGCGCGTATTGCAGCAGGGTGTCGTAGTAGCTGTTGTCGCCGACCAGCACGGCGCCGAGAACCCGTTTGCCGCTGGCGTCCACCACCAGGCGCCGGTAGCTGGCGTTGGCTTCATCGATGAAACGGTAGCTCTTGGCGCCCGGCGTGCTGGCATGGGCGTCGCCGATGGAACCCACGTCGACCCCGAGCAGCTTGAGCTTGGTGGACATGTCGGCGCCGCTGAACGCCACCGGTGCCTCCCCGGCCAATTCGCAGGCGACGTTGCGGGCCATGCTGTAACCGGGCGCTACCAGACCGAAGATGCTGCCGTTCCAGGAGGCGCACTCGCCAATCGCATACACCGCCGGGTCGCTGGTGCGACAGTGCGGGTCGATGACGATACCGCCACGGGCGGCGATCTCCAGCCCGCTGGCGCGGCCCAATGCGTCTTGAGGGCGGATACCGGCCGAGAACACGATCAGGTCGGTTTCCAGACACTCGCCGCCGTCGAAATTCATCCGATAGCGATGGGTCTCGCCGGCCTCCACGTTCTGCGTGGCGCGCGAGGTGTGCACGCCGACCCCCAGGGCTTCGATACGCGCGCGCAGTGCTGCGCCCCCTTCGGCGTCCAGCTGCACCGGCATCAGCCGCGGGGCGAACTCGACCACGTGCGCTTCCAGCCCCAGCGACTTCAAGGCGTTGGCCGCTTCCAGGCCCAGCAGCCCGCCGCCGACCACCACACCACGGCGCGCCCCGGCTGCCGCGGCGCGGATCGCGTCCAGATCATCCAGGGTACGGTAAACCAGTCGCGCGTTGCCCTCACAGCCTGGAATCGGCGGCACGAACGGGAACGAACCGGTGGCCAGCACCAGCACGTCGTAGGCATGCCGCCCGTTGGCGGTGACCACTTCGCGGGCCTGACGGTCGATCTCGATCACCGGCTGGCCCAGGTGCAGGGTGACGCCGTGCCTGCCGTACAACTGGGCGTCGCCCAGGGCCAGGGTTTCGGCGCACGAACCGCCGAAGTATTCGGACAGGTGCACCCGGTCATACGCCCGCTGGCGCTCTTCGCCGAAGACGTGGATCTCGTAGCGATCGACCGCGCTGCGCTCGATCAACTGCTCGACACAGTGATGCCCCACCATGCCGTTGCCGACGACGATGAGTTTCTGCCGGGGCTTGAGGTTCACGAGCGCGTTCATGGGTATCTCCTGGCACGTTGCGGTGTCTTGACCACCGGGCAAAAAAAAAACGCCTGGAGCGAATGCTCCAGGCGCCTTTGCCTGATCGTCGAAATGAGGGTGTCCGGTGGGGTGATCGTCGTTGAGCACCTGGGACTTGTCAGGGTGGAAGCAGGTTGCGTGCCAGGGTTTGTCTGGGGAGTGTCAGTTGGGGCCTCTTCGCGGGCAGAGCCCGCTCCCACACTGAGATCACGCTGACGGCTCTTGTGGGAGCGGGCTCTGCCCGCGAAGAGGCCCACCTGATCCAAAGACCCATGACAGTGCACACCGCACCCTTTCAGTACACATCCCGCACATAACGCCGGTCCCGGCTCAACTGGGCCAGGTAAGCCTCGGCCTCCACCGTGCTCATGGCGCCGTGTTCCGCCACCACGTCGCGCAGCACTGCGTCGACATCCTTGGCCATGCGGCTGGCATCACCGCAGACATAGAAATGCCCGCCCTGCTGCAACCATTGCCACACCTGGGCGCCCTGCTGGCGCAGGCGGTCCTGGACGTAGATCTTTTCCGCCTGGTCACGGGAGAACGCCGTATCCAGCCGGTGCAGATGCCCGCTGCGCAGCCAGGCGTGCAGTTCGTCGCGGTAGTAGAAGTCACTGTGTTCGCGTTGCTCGCCGAACAACAGCCAGTTGCGCCCGTGATGACCCAGCGCCTGGCGCTCGTGAAGGAAGGCGCGAAACGGCGCGATGCCGGTGCCCGGACCGACCATGATCATCGGCGTATCGGCCTGGCTGGGCACGCGGAACTGACGGGTCTTTTGAACGAAGATCGGCACCAGCGCCGCTGCCGAGCGATCGGCCAGGAAGCCCGAGCAGACGCCACTGCGCACGCGCTCGTTGCACTGGTAACGCACGGTCGACAAGGTGATGTGCACCTGATGCGGGTCGGTGCGGGCGCTGGAGCTGATGGAGTACAGCCGCGGCTGCAAGGGCTTGAGCAGGCCGAGCAGTTCCTGGGTGGTCAGCGTCACCGGAAAGGCTTCGAGCAGATCAATCAGTTGCCGACCCCACAACCACTGCTGCAGTTGGCCAGCATTGTCCGGTTCGAGCAACGAGGCCAACAGCGGATCGGCGCAGCGCTCGCCCAGGAATGCCAGCCACTGCGGCGTGATGCGCGTGATGTCCAGATGCTTGTGCAACGCCACTGCCAGCGGCTGCTCGCCGTGCCCCTTGAGCAGTACCCGCTCGCTGCTGTCCAGGCCGAGGCAGGCCAGCAGTTCCTCGACCAGGCTCATGCAGTTGCTCGGCCATACGCCAAGGGCATCGCCCGCTTCATAGACCAGGCCGCTGTCCTTCAAGTCGAACACCACATGGCGCACTTCCTTCTCGGTGCCAGCGGCGTTGAGTACCTGATTGTACAGGACCCGCGCCAGCCAGGGTCGCTGACGGGTATACAACGCAGCTTCTGCCGCAACCGAACCGGCCACCGATTCAGCCACTGAACTGGATGCGGGTCCGGCAAGCAGCAGACTGGCGGCCTGTATCCAGCGCTCGGCAGGTGCCTGATCGTCAGGCTCGCACTCGACGCGTTCGAGCAGACGCTCGCCGCCCAATTGGGTCAGGCGCTCGTCCAGCTTGCGGGCGAAGCCGCAGAACTGCGCGTAACTGGAGTCGCCAAGTGCCAGCACGGCATAGCGCAGGTCTTCACGCGGCTCGGCCTGCGTGGCCTGCAACTGGGCCCACAGGCGCGCGGCATTGTCCGGTGCATCGCCATCGCCGAAGGTGCTGGTGATCAGCAACAGGTCACGGCCGGCGAGCAACTCGGCCGGGGTGATCTCGTGCAGGCCACGCAGAGCGACCGATGCGCCACGCTCGCGCAGGGTCTGCGCGCAGCGTTCGGCGATGGCCTGCGCGGTGCCGGTCTGCGAAGCCCAGAGCACCTGGATGGCCGCCTGCCCGTCGCTTGCCGCGACAGCCTCAGGCACGTCGGCATCGAGGTTCTGCAGGGCGATTTTCGGCGAGCCGACGCGTTGCAGCGCCACGGCGGCGAACTTGAACGCCGGCTGGTGCGACAGCGGATCGGTGGCGTCGCTGGTCACGGCATTGACGGCCAGATCGCTGCCATACACGTCGTTCCAGTGAAACGGCGCGAAGCAATTGCCCGGCCGTACCCGGTCGCTGATACGGGCCGGTAATACCGCATGGCCGCGCCGCGAGCGAACCTGCACCTGATCGGCCTCGCCGATGCCCAGACGCTCGGCGTCGTCGGGATGGAGTTCGATGAACGGCCCAGGGTCGAGCCGGTTCAAGGTGGCGACCTTGCCGGTCTTGGTCAGGGTGTGCCACTGATGCTGCAAGCGACCGGTGTTGAGCACCATTGCGAACTCGGCGTCGGGAAGATCGGCGGCTGGCAGGTGCGGACGGGCGAAGAACCGCGCACGACCGCTTGCGGTGGGAAAGCGCACGCCTGCCTCGGTGAGGTAGCGAATCGGGCTGCGCGCCCCCTCCTGTCCTGGCAGCGCGGGCCATTGGCGCGGCTGCTGGCGCAGTTGCGCGTAGCTGGCGCCGCGGATGTCGTAACCGCTCTGCGGGTTGTCGAAGCGTTGCAGCTCTTGATAGACCTGCTCGGCGCTGGTGTAGTCGAAGCCCTCGGCGAAGCCCATGGCGCAGGCGATCCTGGCGATGATCTGCCAGTCCGGCAGGGCTTGCCCCGGTGCGTCGACAGCCTTGCGCATCAGGGTCATGTTGCGCTCGGAGTTGATCATCACCCCTTCGGCCTCGGCCCACAACGCGGCGGGCAGCAGCACGTCGGCATAGCGGTTGGTCTCGGTGTCGAGAAAGGCATCCTGGGTGATCACCAGCTCTGCGGCCTGCAGGCCATCGATGACCTGCTGGCGATTGGCGACACTGGCCACCGGGTTGGTGCAGATGATCCAGCATGCCTTGATCGCGCCCTCGCCCATCTGCCGAAACAGGTCGACGGTGCCGGCGTTGCCTTCTTCACGCAAGCTGCCGGGGGCAATGCCCCAGAGTGTTTCGACGTGGGCCCGATCGGCCGCCACCAGCAGCGAACGCTGGCCCGGCAGGCCTGGGCCCATGTAGCCCATTTCGCGCCCGCCCATCGCGTTGGGCTGGCCGGTCAGGGAGAACGGTCCGCTGCCCGGACGGCAGAGGGCGCCGGTGGCCAGGTGCAGGTTGCACAGCGCGTTGGTGTTCCACGTGCCGTGGATGCTCTGGTTCAGCCCCATGGTCCAGCAACTCATCCAGTTGGCCGCGCCACCGATCCACTGCGCCGCCTGACGGATCGCCTGTTCGTCGAGGCCGGTGATCTCGGCGACTCGGGTTGGCGTGTAATCGGCCAGAAAAGCCGGCATGTCCTCCCAGCCTTCGGTGTGCGCGGCGATGAACGCCGGGTCGGTCGCGCCGTTGGCGTGCAGCAGGTGCAGCAGACCGTTGAGCAGCGCCAGGTCGGTGCCCGGCTCGATCTGCAGGAACAGGTCGGCCTTGTCGGCAGTGGCGTTGCGCCGTGGGTCGACGACGATCAGTCTGGCGCCAGCCTTGAGGCGATCGAGCAGGCGCAGGAACAGGATTGGATGACAGTCGGCCATGTTCGCGCCGATCACCAGAAACACCTCGGCCTGATCGAAATCATCGTACGAGCCGGGCGGGCCATCGGCACCCAACGACAGCTTGTAGCCACTGCCGGCGCTGGCCATGCACAGCCGCGAATTGGATTCGATATGCCGCGTGCGCACGTAGCCCTTGGCAAGCTTGTTGACCAGGTACTGGGCTTCCAGCGACATCTGCCCGGAGACGTAGAAGGCCAGGGCATCGGGGCCATGCTCATCGAGGATCTGCCGCAGGCGGCTGCCGGCTGCGGCGATGGCGGCATCCATGTTCGACTGTACCGGCTCGTGGTCACGGTTCTCGCGCAGGTAGGCGTGCTGCATGCGCCCCGGATCGCTGAGCGGCTGGGCGCAGGTGCTGCCCTTGGTGCACAGGCGTCCGGCGTTGGCCGGATGCAGCTTGTCGCCGCTGACCTTGACCACGCGGCCGCTCTCGACAGTCATGACGATACCGCAGCCGACGCCGCAGTAGGGGCACACGCTACGCACTGAAGTGGCGGTCATCGACCCTCCTCGCTGCTGACGGCAAAAACAAAAACGGCGCCAGCTGCCTGCGCTCATCAGAGCGGGCAGCACGGCACCGTTGTCGTGTGGGAGGCAATCGGCATCGATTGCATTGTGTAGTGCGCAGGCTTGCAATCCATGCGCCACAATCATCCGGACCGCAGCGAAGAACGGAAGCAGCCGGTCGCAGGTGCGGCGTATCGACCGTGACCTGCACCCTTTATGTGCGTCGCGCACCACAGGCTGGCACCGATGCGACGGGCGTCTGCGCGTTATGAAAAGATTGCCGGGACTAGACTAAAGGCCAGTTGCCATCACTGGGTTTTTCAGGCATAAAGCCGCGCTTATCACAAGGACCGTGCCCATGCGCTTGCTCATTCGAGGCGTGATGATCGTGCTGGTGGCTGCGCTGTTGGCCGTCGCCGTCATCGCCTACTACATCGCCTACCCCAACCTGCCGGCCTACAGCCCTGCCCGCGACCTGCACTACCTGCAGGACTGGAGCGACGCCGACCGCGACACCTACTACTTCACCCCCCAGGGGACCCAGGTCAAGGGCCTGCACTACGACTGGTTCGTCAACCTGGAACAGCCGTTTTCCACGCAACGCTTCGCAGCGCCGGAAAACCTCGGCCGTTTCGGCTTCCTGATCGAACCGGGCCACGCGCAGAATACGCACGACTTGCCCATAGGCTTCACCCGGCATCCCAGCGAAAACGGCGACACGCAGTTTCTCGACATCAGCTGCGCCGCGTGCCACACCGGTGAGTTGCGCTTCAACGGCACGGCGCTGCGGGTAGACGGCGGCACCGCGCAGCACGTGCTGCCCGCCACGGTGCCGACCCTGCGCGGCGGCGATTTCGGCCAGGCGCTGGCGGCGAGCATGGCGGCCACCTACTACAACCCCTGGAAGTTCGAGCGCTTCGCCCTGGCGGTGCTCGGCGAGCAAGGCTACGAGGCCGGGCACGACGCCCTGCGCGCAGCGCTCAAGGCCTCGCTGAACAGCTTCCTGCACACCGCCTGGAACGACACCCATCGCGGCCTGTACCCCGTCCAGGAAGGGCCCGGCCGCGCGGATGCGTTTGGCCGCATCGCCAACGCCACCTTCGGCGACGCCATCAGTGCCGACAACTATCGCGTCGCCAACGCGCCGGTCGACTATCCACACTTGTGGGACATCTGGACGTTCGACTGGGTGCAGTGGAACGGTTCGGCCCAGCAGCCGATGGCGCGCAACATCGGTGAGGCGCTGGGCGTGGGCGCGACCCTGGAATTCTTCGACTCCCACGGCCAGCCCCTGATGGGCGACGAACGCTACCCCTCGAGCGTGCGGGTCATGGACCTGTACCGCATCGAACAAGCCGTGGAGCGTCTGCCCGCGCCGCAGTGGCCCGAAGCGGTGCTGGGCCAGGTCGATCTGACCCGTGCCGCCCAGGGCCGGCAGCTGTTCCAGGAAAACTGCGCGGCCTGCCACGTGCCCCCGGTGGACCACAGCGGACCGCGCCCCGTGGCCAAGCTGCAGATGCGCTCGGTCGACTACATGGGCACCGACCCTAGCGCTGCCAACAACATCGCCGATCATCGTTTCGATGTAAGCGCGCTGAACTGGGACGTGCAGGCCCTCAAGACCATGAACGTGCAGCTGGAAGATCCCAACGAGCCGCTCGACCTCAAGCACATTTCCGTGGCCAAGGCACTGGCCTACGTCACCGCCTTCGTCGAGGCGCGGGCCTACCGCCAGGCCGGCATCGGCCCGCAGGAACAGGCACGGCTGAACGGCTTCGGCATGGACATCGGCGTGCGTGAACTGCGCGCGTACAAGGCCCGCCCCCTGGCCGGCGTCTGGGCCACCCCGCCGTTCCTGCACAACGGTTCGGTGCCCAGCCTCTATCAACTGCTGTCGCCGCAAGACGAGCGCTCGGTCACCTTCTACCGTGGCAACCTGGAATACGACCCGGCGCACCTGGGTTACCGCAGCGAAGCCTTCCCCGGCGGTTTCCTCTACGACACGCGCCTGACCGGCAACGCCAACAGTGGCCATGAATTCCGCGACGGCCCGCTGGGGGCCGGGGTGATCGGTCGCCTGCTGCAGCCCGAGGAGCGCTGGGCGCTGCTCGAATACCTCAAGGTCCTGGGTGGGCCACTGGAGAAACGACTGCCATGATCAACCGTCCCTCGATCGATTCGACGCCGCCCGGCCCCATCGGCCGCTTCTGGCTGCGCCTGGGTACCTGGCTGTTCAAGACGGTGCTGGGACTGATCGTCCTGGGCCTGCTGGGTTGGTTGCTGGCCACGGTGTGGTACGCCTGGAAGTTCTCCGGGCCGGTCTCGGCCCAGGAGCAGATTCCCGCCGGCGAAGCGGCGATGACCCAGGACATCATCCAGACCGCCATCCGCATCGTCGACCAGCACCGCGAACCCACCCGCTACCTGCGCGACGCCCACGCCAAGGCGCATGGCTGCGTGCAGGCGCAGGTCAGCGTGGCCACCGATCTGGATCCGGCACTGCGCCAGGGTGTGTTCAGCGAACCGGGCAAGACCTGGCAAGCCTGGATGCGGCTGTCCAACGGCAACGCCTATCCGCAGTTCGACAACATGAAGGACGCACGCGGCATGGCCATCAAGCTGCTGGGCGTGCCCGGCGATCAGCTGTTGCCCAGCCAGCAGGGACGTGGCGAGCAGGATTTCGTCATGTTCAACCATGCCAACTTCTTCGTCAGCGACGTGGCCGAGTATCGCCAGAACGTGGCGGCTCAGGCCGACGGCAAGAAGGTGATGGCCTTTCTGCCAGGCTGGGACCCGCGCCAATGGCAGGTGCGGCACCTGTTCATCGCCCTGGCGACCTTGTCCGAAGCACCGCCCAGCCCGCTGCTGACCACCTACTTTTCCGTGTCGCCGTACAAGTTCGGCAACCTCAATGCCAAGTTCCGCGTCACCCCGGAAGCGGGAACGTGCCCGGCCTATACGCCACCGGCGCAGAACCGCGACGTACCCAACTTCCTGCGCTCGGCGTTGTACCAGCAACTGTCCACCGATCGTCAGCCAGCCTGCTTCGCCCTGCAGATCCAGACGCAGGACGCCACGCGCTACATGCCCATCGAAGACACCAGCGTGCAGTGGAAGGAAAGCGATGCGCCCTTCCAGACCGTGGCCCACATCCAGGTGCCGGCTCAGGATTTCGACACACCCGCGCAGAACCTGATGTGCGACAACCTCAGTTTCAGCCCCTGGCACGGGATCGAGGCGCATCGCCCCATCGGCGGCATCAACCGCCTGCGCAAGGCGGTGTACGAGGCGGTCAGCGCCTATCGACTGGAACGCAATGGCGTCAGGTGAGCACGGTCCTGGACCGCAACTCAGTTGCCGTTGCCCTGCAAGGCCGCCAGACGCGCCTTGATGCCAGCGGCGGTCTGCTCGCCCATCAATTGCTCGCGCAGCTTGCCCTGGTCATCGATGATGTAGGTGACCGGCAAACCCTGGCTGCGCGGCAGGGCGAAACGCGGCGCCGGGTCCTGGGCCAGTACCGGGAAATCGATCCCCAGCGTCTGGGCGGCGGCGCTCAATTCCTCACCCTGAAGGTTGTCGAAATTCACTCCGAGCACCCGCACGCCCTGCCCTTGCAGGCTCTGCGACAGCGCATTGAGTTCGGGAATCTCGCGGCGGCAGGGTCCGCACCACACCGCCCAGTAGTTGACCACCAGCCAGTGCTCGTCCAGCGTCTTGGCGCTGACCGGGTTGCCATGCTGATCAGGGCCGTAGTCACCCCCACAACCACCCAGCAGCGCGACCGCCAACAGCAGGCCCGCCAACGGTGCGAAGCGGGCCTTGATACGCCATTTCATGGATCTACCCTTCCTCATTCCTGCAGCTATGCGAAAAAGGCGACCGATCATCGCCACGTGGTTAGAATACCCGCCACTGGATGCCGGAGGCGACTTTTCCCATGACCGATCTGACCCTTTACCATAACCCGCGCTGCTCCAAATCCCGCGCGGCGTTGGAGCTTTTGCAAGCCCGTGGGCTCGAGCCCGTCATCGTGCGCTACCTGGAAACGCCTCCCGATGCCGCCACCCTGCACACGCTGCTGGGCAAGCTGGGCATCAGTGCCAGGGCACTGTTGCGCACCGGTGAAGAAGAATACAAAACCCTGGACCTGGCCGACGCCACCCTGGGCGAGGAACACCTGGTGCAAGCCATGGCCGCGCATCCCAAGCTGATCGAGCGGCCCATTCTGGTCAACGGCGAACGCGCGGTGATCGGCCGGCCACCGGAAAACGTACTGGAGATCATTGCGTGAACACACCCTACATCCTGGTGCTCTATTACAGCCGCCATGGCGCCACCGCCGAGATGGCCCGCCAGATCGCCCGCGGCGTCGAAGCCAGTGGGCTGGAAGCGCGCCTGCGCTGCGTGCCGGCGGTTTCGACCGAGTGCGAAGCCGTGGCACCGTCGATTCCCGAGCAGGGCGTGGTCTACGCCAGCCTCGACGACCTGAAGAACTGCGCCGGCCTGGCCCTGGGCAGCCCGACGCGCTTCGGCAACATGGCTGCGCCGCTCAAGTACTTCCTCGACGGCACCAGCAGCCTGTGGCTCAGCGGCGACCTGGTCGGCAAGCCGGCCGGGGTGTTCACGTCCACCGCCAGCCTGCACGGCGGTCAGGAAACCACCCTGTTGTCGATGCTCCTGCCCCTGCTGCACCATGGCATGCTCATCACCGGGTTGCCCTACAGCGAGTCGGCCCTGGTGGAAACCCGGGGCGGCGGCACCCCCTACGGCGCCAGCCATCATGCCGGTGCCGATGGCAAGCGCGTGCTCGACGAGCACGAGAAAACCCTGTGTCGGGCACTGGGCAAACGCCTGGGCCAGACCGCACAGCTGCTGAGCACTGCGCGTGGCTAAGTCCGATCGTAGAGTGCATCGCACGATGGCGGGCCACGCTTGAGCATCCACGCCTACACCAAGTACCCCGCCATGGCGTTCGGCGACGAGTCGCCGCTGGCCTGGATCAGCGAACACATCCGCGAGCACTATCAAGGCCATCGGCACACCTTCGTGGTGGCCATCGCCGGCAGCGTCGCCGTGGGCAAGAGCACCCTGTCCACGCTGCTCAAGGAACGGTTCGAGGGCTGGCCGGAAGCACCGCGGGTCGATGTGGTCAGCACCGATGGATTCCTGTATCCCAACCGGATCCTGGAAGCGCGTCAGCTGATGCCGCGCAAGGGCTTCCCGGAAAGCTACCGCACCGACGACCTGAAGGCGTTCCTGCATGATCTCAGGCAGGGCGTCCGTGGTTTGCAGGTCCCGGTCTATTCCCAGGCGATCAAGGACATCGACGAGCACTTCCACCTGATCGACCAGCCGGACATCCTGATTCTGGAGGGGCTGAACATCCTCCAGCTGGACCACGCCCACGACTTCTCCATCTACCTGGATGCCCCTACCGCCGACATTCGTCACTGGTACATGGAACGCTTCATGAGCCTGACCACTCTATCGGGCGACGCTGCACAGGCGCGCGCCGACTATTTGTGGGAAGAGGTCAACCTGAAGAACCTCACGGAAAACATCCTGGTGACCCGCGATCGGGCGCAGATGGTTCTGCACAAGGCACCGGACCACCGCATCGACGAGGTCTGGCTGCGCGAAGGCGACCTGCCCGTGCATTCATCCAGCAGTTGAGGACACCGGTTCCATGCAAGACTACAAGTGGCTGAACGAGTACTGCCTTAATCGCTTCGGCTCGCAGAAAGCGCTGGAGGCACGTCTGCCGACGGCCAAGTCGCCGGCGCAACTGCGCAAGATCAGCGCCGACCGCTACCTCTCGACCATGGCCCTGCGGGTCTTTCGGGCGGGCCTCAAGCACAGCCTGGTCGACTCCAAGTGGCCTGCCTTCGAAGAGGTGTTCTTCGGCTTCGACCCGGAGAAGATCGTGCTCATGGGCGCCGAGCGCCTGGAACGGCTGATGCAGGACACCCGCATCATTCGCCATTTCGGCAAGCTCAAGAGCGTCCCGCGCAACGCGCAGATGATTCTCGACGTGGCCATGGAGCATGGCAGCTTCGGTGATTTCATCGCCGACTGGCCGGTGGAAGACATCACCGGCTTGTGGCAGTACATCGCCAAGCACGGCAACCAGATGGGTGGGCTGTCGGCGCCGCGCTTCCTGCGCATGATCGGCAAGGACACCTTCATTCCCAGCTGGGACGTGGTGGCCGCGCTGAATGCCCAGGAGATCGTCGACAAGGTGCCCAGTTCCAAGCGCGATCAGGCGGCCGTGCAGGCCGCATTCAACCAGTGGCATGCCGAAAGCGGCCGGCCGATGTGTCAGCTGTCGGCGATGCTGGCCTTTACCGTGAACCACTGATCCCTCTGCGCCTCGCGGGGCCCGCTTGGCGGCCCTGCCCGGCTACTACTCCGTACATCCCTGCTTGCAACTGCCCTCGCGCCGTATCGATCGAAACGGCAAATCTCGTCTACGCTTGATTTCCAGGGGCCTGACAGCCCTGAGCATGCCTGCGGCCGACGCGCTCGACGTCAAAATGTCATGCGTGTCCCCTACGTTGGCTCGGGTATTGCTGATCCTGATCAATCCAATCGTCGACACTCCCCTCGTTTCGATAGGCGCCCATAGGAGCACCGGATGAAAAAGCTTTTCCTGGCCACACTGTTAGGTTCGAGCATCGCGTTGTGCAACCTGGCTTCGGCCGCGGATACCGATCTGCAAACCCTGGAAGCCGCGGCCAAGACCGAAGGCACGGTCAACAGCGTCGGCATGCCCGATGCCTGGGCCAACTGGAAGGGTACCTGGGAAGACCTGGCCAACAAGTACGGCCTCAAGCACATGGACACCGACATGAGCTCGGCCCAGGAAGTGGCCAAGTTCGCCGCCGAGAAGGACAACGCCAGCGCCGATATCGGCGATGTCGGTGCAGCGTTCGGCCCCATTGCCACCAAACAGGGCGTGACCCAGCCGTACAAGCCTTCCACCTGGGCGCAGATTCCCGACTGGGCCAAGGACGCCGATGGCCACTGGATGCTGGCCTACACCGGCACCATCGCGTTCATCATCAACAAGCAACTGGTCAAAGCCGAAGACGCGCCCAAAAGCTGGGCGGATCTGAAGAACGGCAAGTACAAGGTAGCGATCGGCGACGTCAGCACTGCAGCCCAGGCGGCCAACGGGGTGCTCGCGGCGGCGATCGCGTTCAAGGGTGACGAAAGCAACCTGGCCCCTGGCCTGCAGTTGTTCACCGAGCTGGCGAAACAGAAGCGCCTGTCGCTGGCCAACCCGACCATCCAGACCCTGGAAAAAGGCGAGATCGAGGTGGGCGTGGTCTGGGACTTCAATGGCCTGAGCTATCGCGATCAGATCGATCCGAAACGCTTTGACGTGTTGATTCCTTCGGATGGCTCGGTGATTTCCGGCTACACCACGATCATCAACAAGTACGCCAAGCACCCGAACGCCGCCAAGCTGGCGCGTGAGTACATCCTCAGCGATGCCGGCCAGATCAACCTGGCGCGCGGCTATGCACGGCCGATCCGCGCCGACCACATCAAGCTGCCGGAAGATGTCGCGGCCAAGCTGCTGCCGGCCGAGCAGTACCGCAACGTCACCCCGATCAAGAACCCGGACGTCTGGGAAGCCAGCGCCAAGGCCCTGCCCCAACAGTGGCAGGAACAGGTCATCTTCGAGATGCAGTGATTGCCTGCGGTGCATCAGGTAGGGCCCCTTCGCGGGCAGAGACCCGCTCCCACAGGAGCAGGAGCGTCAATTCCTGTGGGAGCGGGGCGGGCGGCTGAGCCCTCTGCCCGCGAAGAATCCACCACCAATCCCCCTGACACCCCGCCCCTCGGAGCCCTCCAGCAGTGACCACCCCCACCCGCGGCAGAACCCTGGCCCTCCCACAGGAGCAGAAGCGTCAATCCTTGTGGGAGCGGGTCTCTGCCCGCGAAGGGCCCACCACCAACCCCCTGACACCCCGCAACCCCGGAGCCCTCCAGCAGTGACCACCCCCACCCGCGGCAGAACCCTGGCCCTGCTCCTGCTGGCGCCCTTCGCCCTGTTCTTCATCGTCTTCCAGATCGCCCCCCTCGCCTGGGTGGCCATCCACAGCGTGCAGACCGACGCCGGCTGGAGCCTGGACAATTTCAGCAAGGCTTTCGGCTCGCGGTTCTACCGCCAGGCCATCCAGTTCAGCCTGGAAATCAGCTTCTGGTCGAGCCTGTTCGGCATCGTCATCGCCGTCATCGGTGCCTACTCCCTGCGCCGGGTCGACTCGCGGCTGCGGGATTTCGTCAGCGCCTTCGCCAACATGACCAGCAACTTCTCCGGCGTGCCGCTGGCCTTCGCCTTCATCATCCTGCTGGGCTTCAACGGCGCGATCACCCTGGCGCTCAAGCAGAGCGGCCTGATCGACGATTTCAATCTCTACTCCAAGACCGGCCTGATCATCACCTACACCTATTTCCAGATCCCGCTGGGCGTCCTGCTGCTCTACCCCGCCTTCGACGCCCTGCGCGAAGACTGGCGCGAGTCCGCCGCGCTGCTCGGCGCCAACGGCTGGGCCTACTGGCGCTACATCGGCCTGCCGGTGCTGACCCCGGCGCTGCTGGGCACCTTCGTCATCCTCCTGGCCAATGCCCTGGGCGCATACGCCACGGTGTACGCCCTGACCACCGGCAATTTCAACGTGCTGCCGATCCGCATCGCCGCCATGGTGGCCGGCGACATCAGCCTGGACCCCAACCTGGCCAGCGCCCTGGCGATGATTCTGGTGGGGCTGATGACCCTGGTCACCCTGGTCCATCAATGGCTACTGCGCAGGAGCTACCATGTCGCGCGCTGAACACAAGGCCCCCGGCCTCTACCACAGAATCGTGGTGTGGCTGCTGTTCCTGATCCTGCTGCTGCCCTTGGCCGGCACCCTGCTGTATTCGTTGGCCACCAGCTGGTCGGCGTCGATCCTGCCCAGCGGCCTGACCTTCAAGTGGTACCTGCAACTGTGGGGCGACCCGCGGTTCCTGCAGGCCTTCGGCCAGTCGCTGGTGGTCTGCGTGGGCGCGCTGGTGCTGTCGGTGCTGCTGATCCTGCCGCTGCTGTTCGCCGTGCACTACCACTTCCCCAGGCTGGATGCGCTGATGAACATCCTCATCCTGCTGCCCTTCGCCGTGCCGCCGGTAGTGTCGTCCGTGGGCCTGTTGAACCTGTACGGCTCGGGCCCGCTGGCCATGGTCGGCACGCCGTGGATCCTGATCGGCTGCTACTTCACCGTGGCCCTGCCCTTCATGTACCGAGCCATCACCAACAATCTGCAGGCGATCAACCTGCGCGACCTGATGGACGCTGCCCAGTTGCTCGGCGCCAGCACCTTCCAGGCAGCGTTTCTGGTGGTGCTGCCCAACCTGCGCAAGGGCCTGATGATCGCCCTGCTGCTGTCGTTCTCGTTCCTATTCGGCGAGTTCGTTTTCGCCAACCTGCTGGTCGGCACCCGCTACGAAACCCTGCAGGTTTATTTGAACAACATGCGCAACAGCAGCGGCCACTTCAGCAGCGCGCTGGTGATTTCCTATTTCTTCTTCGTGTTGCTGCTCACCTGGGGTGCGAACCGCTTGAACAAGGACAAAGACTGATATGAGCTTCGTCAGCGTCGAAAGACTGGATAAGCGCTACGGCAACACCGAAGTCTTCAGCGATATCGGCTTCACCATCGAACGGGGTGAATTCATCACCCTGCTCGGGCCGTCCGGTTGTGGCAAGTCGACCCTGCTGCGGGCGATCGCCGGACTGACGCCGATCAACGGCGGGCGCATCCTGCTCGATGGCCAGGACCTTGCCCCGCTCGGTCCGCAGAAGCGCGACATCGGCATGGTTTTCCAGAGCTATGCGCTGTTTCCCAACATGAACGTGGAACAGAACGTCGCGTTCGGCTTGCGCATGCAGAAGGTCAAGGGCGCCGAAAACACCCGCCGCGTGGCCGAGGTGCTGGCGCTGGTGGAACTGGACGAGTTCGCCAAGCGTTACCCCCATCAATTGTCCGGCGGGCAATGCCAGCGAGTGGCGCTGGCCCGCTCGCTGGTCACCCGGCCGCGTCTGCTGCTGCTCGACGAGCCCCTGTCGGCGCTGGATGCACGCATCCGCAAGCACCTGCGCGAACAGATCCGGCAGATCCAGCGCGAACTCGGGCTGACCACGATTTTCGTCACCCACGATCAGGAAGAGGCGCTGACCATGAGCGACCGCATCTTCCTGATGAACAAGGGCCGCATCGTCCAGAGCGGCGACGCGCAGAGCCTGTACACGGCACCGGCGGACGCCTTCGCCGCCGGTTTCATCGGCAACTACAACCTGCTTGATGCTGCCCAGGCCAGTGCCCTGTTGCAGCGACCTATCCATACCCGGGTGGCGATTCGTCCGGAAGCCATCGAGCTGGGTTCGAGCGGCTCGCTGGAGGGTGAAATCCGCAGCCACAGCCTGCTGGGTAACGTGATCCGCTACCGCGTGCAGGCCCATGGCGTACTGCTGGTGGTGGATGTGCTCAACCGCACCGCCGCCGACCTGCTGCCCGACGGCCAGCGGGTGTCCCTGACGATTGGGCCGGACGCACTTTGTGCGGTAGCCTGAGCACCTTTCCAAGGGAGGTTTCATATGGCTCTAGCGATTTTCGATCTCGACGAAACCCTGATCCACGGCGACTGCTCTTCACTCTGGAGCGAGCAGATGGGTCGCCTGGGCTGGGTCGACCCCGAGTCCTTCATGCAACGCGACCAGGAGTTGATGCAGGCCTACAGCGAGGGTCGGCTGGCCATGGAAGACTACATGGCGTTCAGCCTGGAGCCGATGCTCGGGCGCTCGCCTGAGGAGGTCGAACACCTGGTCGGGCCCTGGGTCGAGGACTTCATCGAGCCGATCATTTTCAGCGACGCCACCCGCACCATCGCCGCACACCGTGCAGCCGGCGATCGCATTCTGATAATTTCCGCTTCCGGCGTTCATCTGGTTCAGCCCATTGCCGAGCGCCTGGGTGTCGACGACGTGCTGGCGATCGACCTGGAACTCAACCACGGCAGCTACAGTGGCAATACGGTCGGCGTATTGACCTACCGCGAGGGCAAGATCAAGCGCCTGCGCGAATGGATGCACGACGAGGGCGAAACCCTGGAAGGCGCCAGCTTCTATTCGGACTCTCGCAACGACCTGCCGCTGCTGCTGGAAGTGCCCTTCCCCCATGCGGTCAATCCCGACCCGGTACTGCGCGAGCACGCCGAAAAGGCCGGCTGGCCGATTCATCACTGGCGTTGATGATTACTGGCGTTGATGGTTGCGCAGATAAACCTCTTCGCCCATGGCGGCGATCTGCCCTTCGATGAGTGCGTCGAAGGGCTTGAGCAGCGCCTGGAACGAGGCCGGTGCTTCGAGTACCTCCAGAGCCTGGGTGATGGCCTCCAGGGTCGACAGCGCGCCCGGACCCGGTGCCTTGCGCAGCCGATAACGCGAGGGCTCGGCAGCGGCCAGCTGAACCCTGGGCAGGTCGGCGAGCAGCGGGTTGAGGTGCAGCAGTTTGCGCGCCTTGCGCCAGGTGCCGTCGGGCACCACCAGCAACCGCGACTGAGCCTCTGGCGCGTAGGCACTCAAGGCTTCACTGCGCTCGTCGGGAAACAACAGGCAGGGCTGATAGCCTGGCTGCGCCAGCCACCGGGCCAGGTCAGTGAAGATTTCGCCGACCCTGATCTCGCAGTTCTGCAGTCCAAGCGCGGCCAGGCGCGCCGTATTCAGCGCGTGATTCACCTCGCTGGGATGCTGCAGGATCAGCACCCGCGTTCGGCTGGGCAGGTTCGGGATCAACGCGCAGAGGCACAGGGCCTGAGGACGTTGGCAGCGAGGGCATTGAGGTCTGGACATACGCAATTGTGCCATGAGGCCGCGCGGCGGCAATACCGGGTCGAACGCGCGCGCGCGAAAAAGTCGCGCACCGGGCCGCTAAACCTTTGTACCCCGGTGGCCGATCCGCTCTAATGTGAGCCCCACTGTCCCAGGACCCTGCCGCAATGAAATACTGCTGCGCATTACTTTTCAGCTTGCTGTCCCTTACCGCCCAGGCCACGGAAGTTGGCGAACGGCTGGCCCCCTGGACCCTGCTCGATCAGTTCCAACAACCCTACTCGCTCAGCGACGAGACCCAACTGATCATCGTCGCGCGCAGCATGGCCGCCGCCCAGTTGATGGGTACGGCCATGGAAAAACGGCCCAAGGACTTTCTCGACTCGCGGCACGCGGCGTACATCGCCGATATCCAGTACATGCCGTCGGTGGCCAAGTGGATCGCCATTCCGGGCATGAAGAAACTCAACTATCGCATTCTGCTGGACCAGGAAGGCCGCGTCGCACCGCGCTACGACGGCGACCGCGAAACCGTGCAGTGGCTGGAGCTCAAGGACGGTGTCGTGGTGGACATCAAGACCTTCAGCGATTCGCAGCAACTGGCCAGCGCGCTGTCCGCACGCTGAGCCAACGGCGATTATACCGGTCGGAACGGGACCTTGAAGCTGACGCGCAAGCCATCTTCGGTACTGTCGAAGTGCAAGGTACAGCCGCAACGCTGGGCGATCGCCTGAACGATGGCCAGGCCCAGCCCGCAACCGGTGCTGGAACGGCTGCGCCAGAAGCGCTGGGTCAGGTGTTCCAGGTCTTGCGCGGCGATGCCAGGGCCGAAGTCGCGGACCGTGAAGCACACGCAGCCAGGCTCCGTGGCCAGCGTTAGCCAGACCGGCGCCTGATCAGGGCTATGCCGTAGCGCGTTGTCGATCAGGTTGCGCAGTGCCTGTACCGCCAGGGTCGATGGCATGCCCAGGGCTATTGAGGGCAGCCGCGGGGGGACGTGCAATTCGACCCGCCAGCGTTCCTCCGGGCGAGCGTCGCCGATGGCCAGGCGCGCCACCTGTTCGGCGCTGCACGGTGCGCCATCGTCGAACGACAGGCTGCCTTCGACCCTTGCCAGCAAGAGCAATTGTTCAAGGGTGCGCTGCAGGCGGTCGGCGCCCTCCTCGGCATGGCCCAGCGCCTGTTCGTGGGCGAGCCCGGCCGTCATGCGGGCCACCTGCAGGTGGGTCTTGATCGCGGTCAAGGGACTGCGCAGTTCATGGGCCGCATCACCGGTCAGCTGCCGTTCCCGTTCCAGGGTACGGCCAATGCGCAGGAACAGCTGGTTCTGGGTTTCCAGCAGCGGTTGCAACTCACTGGGCAGCGACTTCAGCGCCAGGGGTTCAAGGGCATCGACGTCGCGCTTGCGCAGCGCCTCGCACATGCGATTGAGGGGCGCCAGGCCTTTGCCGATGCCCAGCCAGAGCATCGCGATGCTGCCCAGCAGGGCCATCAGTACCGGTGCGGAAGCGGCGAGTAGTACCGAACGGTTCAATGCCTCGCGTTCCAGCTCGCGGTCTGCGGTGGTGATCCGCACATCGTCCCGAGCCAGGGTGAAACTGCGCCAGTGTTCACCATCGATCTCCTGATCGTGGAAGCCGGTGCGCTGGTCGTCCAGCACCTGATCGGCATTGCCATGGCTGCGGGCGAGGATTTCCCCACGCAGCGAGCTGACCTGGCAGGCGATGCCATCCGGGATGCTCCATTGATCGGCACTGAAGCGGGTGCCCTCGCCCTGCGCGGACAACGGTTGCGGCAGCCGATCGACCAGGCCGGCGACCATGCGCGCCGACGCCACCAGGCGCTGGTCGAGAGAGAACATCATCTGGCTGCGCAAGTCGCGGAACATCCAGGTCGCGGCCAGCGCCCAGATCAGCACGAAGGCCGTGCCCAGAATCAGACTCAAGCGCAGGCGCAGGCTCATTGCGGCCCCTGCGCTGCGGCCTGGGCCGGCCCCAAGCGATAGCCCAGGCCGCGGACGGTTTCGACGATGCCGTTGCCCAGCTTGCGCCGCAGATGGTGGATGTGAACGTTCAACGCATTGCTTTCCACTTCGTCGCTGAAGCCATAGACACTGTCCTTGAGCTGCTCGCCCGAGAGCACGCGGCCTCGGTTCTGCAGCAGGGCGTACAACAGCGCCTGCTCGCGACGGGACAGGTCGACGGCCTGGCCGGCCAGCCAGGTCTGGCGGGTGCTGGGGTCATGTTGCAAAGGGCCGTGTTCGATCATGTTCAGGGTCCGCCCGGCCACTCGGCGCTGCAGGGTGTGCAGGCGCGCGCACAGTTCACGCAGGTCGAAGGGTTTGAGCAAGTAGTCGTCGGCGCCGGCCTGCAGACCGGCAACCCGATCGCTGACGCTGTCGCGGGCGGTCAACACCAGCACCGGCAGCGCCTCGCCCTTATGGCGCAACCGTTGCAGCAGCTTGATGCCATCCTCGTCGGGCAGCCCAAGATCCAGCACCATCACATCGAAGCTGGCGGCCTGCAGCATGGCCTGGGCGGCAGAAGCCGTGGCCACTCGATCGACGTTCAGACCCTGGGCATTGAGCCCGGCAACGATGCCGCTGGCGATCAGGTCATCGTCTTCGCAAAGCAATACGTGCATGACAGCGCTCGAAGGATAAATGCCCACGGTGACAGGCCGTGATTAACACAACATTATGCGCCCAAACGCCCGTGACGACGGGCATCGGCCGCAAAAAACGCGGCGCGGTGTGTCTGTCGGAACCGGACCGATCATGCAGGTTGGGTTAACCATCGGTTAACCTTGATACCGCCATACTTGCCGGATCACTTCAAGAGACCCCTGCCAATGCTCAGCCTTTCCGTGGGGCCATTCGCGCTTTCCCTGCATCACCTGCTGATACTGCTGGCCTTGGGCCTGGCCAGCGTCGTGGGTTGGCAGATGTCGCGGCGCGGGTTGGGCAGCAATCCCGAAGTGCTGATCTTTCGCCTGTTCCTGCTGGGCCTGGTGGTGGCGCGCGTCGCTTTCGTGATGCGGTACTGGGCGCAGTACCGTGCCGATCCGTGGCAGATTCCCGATATCCGCGATGGCGGCTTCCTGCTATGGCCGGGGCTTGCGGTGAGCGGCGTGACGGCGCTGGTGTATGCCTGGCGGCGCCCACTGGCGCGTGTCACCTTGGGCACAAGCCTGGTCAGCGGCCTGACGTTCTGGGCCGTCACCAGTCTGGCCAGCCAGTGGTACCTGCAGGAACGCCACGCGCAATTGCCCGACGTCACCCTGCACACTGCAGCAGGTGAGCCTGTGGCGCTGCGCAGTTACGCAGGGCAGCCGCTGGTGATCAATCTCTGGGCCAGCTGGTGCCCGCCTTGCAGACGGGAAATGCCAGTGCTGCTGGACATGCAGAAACGCCATCCGCAGGTCCGTTTCCTGTTCGTCAACCACGGCGAAACCGCACAGATCGTCGCAAGCTTTGCGGGAACCATGGGGCTGGATCTGCAACAGGTGGCATTCGACAGCCAGGGCGATCTGGGCCGCGCATTGGGTTCCGTCGCGCTGCCAACCACGCTGTTCTACAGCGCCGACGGCAAGCTGCTGGGCAGCCATCTGGGCGAGCTGTCGACTGCCAGCCTGAACCACGCGCTGGAAGCCTTCGAAAACCAGTAACCGCCGACGCCCCCCTGTAGCAGCGGCGCAAGCCGCGTCGGCGGTAAACGCGATATGCCTGAAAGACCGCGATAAACCCGGACGCGGCTCGCGCCCCCCTGTAGCAGCGGCGCAAGCCGCGTCGGCGGTGAACGCGATATGCCTGAAAGACCGCAATAAACCCGGACGCGGCTCGCGCCGCTGCTACAGAGACCGCATGCCCCTGTAGCAGCGGCGCAAGCCGCGTCGGCGGTCGGTGCGGTTCGGCTGGCGGACCCAGCGAACCCGAGGAAATCAACGCTCCAGCAGAATCCGCAGCATGCGGCGCAACGGCTCGGCGGCGCCCCACAGCAATTGGTCGCCGACGGTAAACGCGCCCAGGTACTGCGAGCCCATGTTCAGCTTGCGCAGGCGTCCGACCGGGATGTTCAGCGTGCCGGTGACCTGGGTCGGGGTCAGCTCCTGCATGCTCGCTTCACGGCTGTTGGGCACTAGCTTGACCCACGGGTTGTGCTGGCTGATCAGGCCTTCGATGTCCGCCATCGGCACGTCCTTGTTCAGCTTGATGGTCAGCGCCTGGCTGTGGCAGCGCATGGCGCCGATGCGCACGCAGATGCCGTCCACCGGAATCGGACTCTTGAAGCGACCCAGGATCTTGTTGGTCTCGGCCTGAGCCTTCCACTCTTCACGGCTCTGCCCGTTCGGCAGCTCCTTGTCGATGTACGGAATCAGGCTGCCGGCCAGCGGCACACCGAAGTTCTCGGTCGGATAACCCTCGCCGCGCATGGCCTCGGCCACCTTGCGATCGATGTCCAGAATGGCACTGGCCGGGTTGGCCAGGTCATCGGCCACCGAGGCATGGGTGCTGCCCATCTGCTTGATCAGCTCGCGCATGTTCTGCGCACCGGCACCGGACGCCGCCTGATAGGTCATGGCGCTCATCCACTCCACCAGACCGGCCTCGAACAGGCCGCCCAGGCCCATGAGCATCAGGCTCACGGTGCAGTTGCCGCCGATGTAGTTCTTGGTGCCGGCATCGAGCTGCTGGTCGATCACGCGGCGGTTGACCGGGTCGAGCACGATCACCGCGTCATCCTGCATGCGCAGGCTGGAGGCGGCGTCGATCCAGTAGCCCTGCCAGCCGGCCTCGCGCAGCTTGGGGAATACCTCGCTGGTGTAGTCGCCACCCTGGCAGGTCAGGATCACGTCGAGTGTCTTCAGCTCTTCAATGCTGTAGGCATCCTTGAGCGGAGCAATGTCCTTGCCCACCGCAGGCCCTTGGCCGCCCACATTGGAAGTGGTGAAAAACACCGGCTCGATAAGATCGAAATCCTGCTCCTTCCAGCATCCGCTGCATGAGCACGGAACCGACCATGCCGCGCCAACCGATCAGACCTACACGTTTCATCGCAACTACACCTTCTTGAAAAGTGGGCCGCTGCTTTCGATTGAAAGTCGCAGCGGGCCCAAGAGATTACAGATTCCGCAGCGCGGCGACTACTGCATCGCCCATTTCCTGCGTACCGATCCGCGCGTTGCCTTCGGACCAGATATCGCCGGTGCGCAAGCCCTGGTCCAGGACCAGGCTGACAGCCTGCTCGATGGCATCGGCGGCCGCGTGCTGATTGAAGCTGTAGCGCAGCATCATCGACACCGAGAGGATGGTCGCCAGCGGGTTGGCGATGCCCTGTCCGGCGATGTCCGGTGCCGAACCGTGGCACGGCTCGTACATGCCCTTGTTGTGCGCGTCCAGGGAGGCCGAGGGCAACATGCCGATGGAGCCGGTGAGCATCGACGCTTCATCGGAAAGAATGTCGCCGAACATGTTGTCGGTGACCATCACGTCGAATTGTTTCGGCGCCCGCACCAGCTGCATGGCGGCGTTGTCGACGTACATGTGGCTCAGCTCGACGTCGGGATAATCCTTGCCGATCTCTTCGGCCACTTCGCGCCACAGCTGGCTGGATGCCAATACGTTGGCCTTGTCCACCGAGCACAGCTTCTTGCCGCGCACCTGGGCCATGTCGAAGCCCACGCGCACGATGCGGCGGATTTCGCTCTCGCTGTAGGGCAGCGTGTCATACGCCTGGCGCTCGCCGCCTTCCAGTTCACGGGTGCCACGGGGGGCGCCGAAGTAGATGCCACCGGTCAGCTCACGGACGATGAGAATGTCCAGCCCGGCAACGATTTCCGGCTTCAGGCTGGAAGCGTCCGCCAGTTGCGGATAAAGAATGGCCGGACGCAGGTTGGCGAACAGGCCCAACTGCGAACGGATTTTCAGCAGGCCGCGCTCCGGGCGGATGTCGCGCTCGATCTTGTCCCATTTCGGGCCGCCCACGGCACCCAGCAGCACCGCATCGGCGGCACGGGCGCGTTCCAGGGTTTCATCGGCCAGCGGCACGCCGTGCTTGTCGATGGCTGCGCCACCGATCACGTCATGGGCCAGCTCGAAGCCCAGCTGGAACTTGTCGTTGGCCAGCTCCAGCACCTTGACCGCTTCGGCCATGATTTCCGGGCCAATGCCGTCGCCTGGGAGAATCAGAATCTGCTTGCTCATGCTTTCCTCGTTAATTCCGGTAATACGGCGCGCCCTCGGGCAGGCCGTGAATGAATGCTCAACGCTGGGCCCACAACACCAGCACGTCGGTGCTGAACGAGCCATTGTCGTCGATCTGGTAATACTCGCGCACCTCGGCGCCTACGGCTTGCTGCAAGGTGCGGATGGCCGCACGCATGACCTCGGGGGTGCGCATGCGCTCGACCCAGGACACGTATTCAAGGCGCAGGCGCTGGCGTGTATGCCCGCGCACCTGCAGCCCGGCCGCATTGACCTGGCTCAGCCATTCGCCGGCACTGTAGTCACGCACATGACTGGTGTCGCGCAGCACTTCCACGCTCTGCAGATAGGTATCGAGCAGCGGGTTGCCCGGCGACATCACGTCGATGAAGCACGCCACGCCACCGGGCTTGAGCACACGACGCACTTCGCGCAGGGCCAGGCCCAGGTCGCTCCAGTGGTGGGCCGAGTAGCGGCTGAAGACGTAGTCGAACTCGCCATCGGCGAACGGCAGCTGTTCGGCCGGACCACGTTGGGTGCTGACGTTGCCCAGCCCTCGCTCGTGGGCGGCGCTGGCGACTACATCGAGCATCTGCTGCGACAGATCATAGGCCACCACCTGCTTGACCAGTGGCGCGCAGTGAAAGCTGACGTGCCCGGCGCCGCAACCCAGATCCAGCAACCGAGCCTGGGACTGGCCGGCCAGTTCCGCCTGAAGCAGCGCAAATTCCACGCCCTGGGCGTGAACGGCGCTGCTCAGGTAGGCCGAGGCCTGTTCGCCGAACTGTTTCTGCACGACTTGGCTGTGCTGGGTCATGTGGCTGGGCTTCCTTGTGCCTGGGTTTGTGGTGGACTTGCCGGCCTCTTCGCGGGCAGAGCCCGCTCCCACAGGGTCTCCACCCATCTGTCATAAAGGGAACAGGTGGGAGCGGGGCGGGCGGCGAGCCCTCTGCCCGCGAAGAGGCCAAACCTGCCTACATCAATCAATCAATCAATCGCGAAACAACCAGGGCTGGCTCGCCCGATGCTTGGCCTCGAACGCCGCAATGGCTTCCCCATCCTGCAAGGTCAGCCCGATATCATCCAACCCGTTGAGCAGGCAGTGCTTGCGAAACTCGTCGATCTCGAAGCTGTACACCTTGCCGCTCGGGCTGGTCACGGTCTGCGCGGCCAGGTCCACGGTCAACTGGTAACCCGGCGCTTCCTCGACTTGCTTGAACAGCTCATCGACTTCCGCATCGCTGAGGATGATCGGCAGCAGGCCGTTCTTGAAGCTGTTGTTGAAGAAAATGTCGGCATAGCTGGGTGCGATCACGGTGCGGAAACCGTACTCGTCCAACGCCCACGGCGCGTGCTCGCGACTGGAGCCGCAACCGAAATTCTCCCGCGCCAGCAACACGCTGGCGCCTTGGTAACGCTCATGGTTGAGCACGAAATCCTTGTTCAGCGGGCGCTTGGAGTTGTCCTGGTAAGGTTGCCCCACATCCAGGTAGCGCCACTCGTCGAACAGGTTCGGGCCGAAGCCGGTGCGCTTGATCGACTTCAAGAACTGCTTGGGAATGATCTGGTCGGTGTCCACGTTGGCACGATCCAACGGAGCGACCAGGCCGGTGTGACGAGTAAAGGCTTTCATGCTGCGCTCCCCTGGATCAATTCACGAACGTCGACGAAACGGCCGACAACGGCGGCGGCGGCGGCCATGGCCGGGCTGACCAGGTGGGTACGCCCACCGGCGCCCTGACGGCCTTCGAAGTTGCGGTTGGAGGTCGACGCGCAATGCTCGCCCGACTCCAGCCGATCCGGGTTCATCGCCAGACACATGGAGCAGCCCGGTTCGCGCCACTCGAAGCCTGCCTCGAGAAAGATCTTGTCCAGGCCTTCGCTTTCGGCCTGCTCCTTGACCAGGCCCGAGCCCGGCACGACGATCGCCTGCTTGATGGTCGAGGCCACCTTGCGGCCCTTGGCGATGACGGCGGCGGCGCGCAGGTCTTCGATGCGCGAATTGGTGCACGAACCGATGAACACACGGTCGAGCTGGATATCGGTGATCGCCTGGTTGGCGGTCAGGCCCATGTATTTCAAGGCACGCTCGATGGAACCGCGTTTGACCAGATCCGCCTCACGGGCCGGATCCGGCACGTTCTGATCCACGGCCAGGACCATCTCCGGCGACGTGCCCCAGCTGACCTGTGGCTTGATCTGCGCGGCATCCAGACGCACCACGGTGTCGAAATGGGCATCGGCGTCGGACACCAGCCCTTTCCAGGACTCCACCGCCTTGTCCCAATCGCCGCCACGGGGCGCGAACGGGCGACCCTTGACGTAGGCGATGGTCTTTTCATCGGCGGCCACCAGACCCACGCGGGCGCCGGCCTCGATGGACATGTTGCAGATGGTCATGCGGCCTTCCACCGACAGATCGCGAATGGCGCTGCCGGCGAACTCGATGGCATGGCCATTGCCGCCGGCGGTGCCGATCTTGCCGATCACGGCCAGCACGATGTCCTTGGCGGTGACGCCGAACGGCAAGGTGCCTTCGACCAGCACCTGCATGTTCTTCATTTTCTTGGCCACCAGGCACTGCGTGGCGAGCACGTGCTCGACCTCCGAGGTACCGATACCGTGGGCCAGGGCACCAAAGGCACCGTGGGTCGAGGTGTGCGAGTCGCCACAGACCACGGTCATGCCGGGCAAGGTCGCGCCCTGCTCCGGACCGATCACGTGAACGATGCCCTGGCGCACGTCGTTCATCTTGAATTCGGTGATGCCGTATTCATCGCAGTTGTCGTCCAGGGTCTGCACCTGCAGACGCGACACCTGGTCGGCGATGGCACCGATGCCGCCCTTGCGTTCCGGTGTGGTCGGCACGTTGTGATCGGGCGTGGCGATGTTGGCGTCGATGCGCCATGGTTTGCGGCCGGCCAGTCGCAACCCTTCGAACGCCTGGGGCGAAGTCACTTCGTGGATGATGTGACGGTCGATGTAGATCAGCGCCGAACCATCGTCGCGCTGCTTGACCAAATGCGAATCCCAGAGCTTGTCGTAGAGCGTTTTGCCGGCCATCAGACGTTTCCTCATCAGTGTTTCTAATCTTTCTATGCCAATAACCGCTTGGCTTGTAGGGATGATGCTATGGGGTTATCTTGAATAACTCAAATTCATAATTTTCATACTTTGGATAACCAAAAGGAATCGGCTCATGGACCTGGCCAGTCTCAATGCCTTTATTGCCATCGCCGAAGTGGGCAGCTTTTCCAGGGCCGGGGATCGCCTGCATTTGACTCAACCTGCGATCAGCAAACGCATTGCCAGTCTGGAGCAGCAGTTGGGTGTGCGCCTGTTCGACCGGCTGGGTCGGGAAGTCAATCTGACCGAGGCCGGCCGAGCGCTGCTGCCGCGGGCCTACCAAATTCTCGACGTGCTCGAAGACACCCGTCGCGCCCTGACCAACCTCAGCGGTGACGTCACCGGTCGGCTCACTCTGGCCACCAGTCACCATATCGGCCTGCACCGATTGCCCCCGCTGCTGCGCACATACACGCGCATGTACCCCAAGGTCGCCCTGGACATTCAGTTTCTCGATTCGGAAGTGGCCTATGAGGAGATTCTCCACGGTCGGGCGGAGCTGGCGGTCATCACCCTCGCGCCCGAGCCCCACCACCTGGTGCGCTCGGTGCCGGTGTGGCATGACCTGCTGGATTTCGTCGCCGCACCTGAACATCCGCTGGCCCTGCGGGACGCGGTGAAGCTGAGCGATATTGCCGAACATCCGGCGGTGTTTTCCCGGCGGCAATACCTTCACCCACCATATCGTCAGCCGTCTGTTCGAGGCTCAGGGCCTGAGCCCGAACATCGCCATGAGCACCAACTACCTGGAAACCATCAAGATGATGGTGTCGATCGGGCTGGCATGGAGTGTGTTGCCGCGCACCATGCTCGACGATCAGGTGGCGCGCTTCGTACTGCCCGGCGTGCAGTTGAGTCGACAGTTGGGCTACATCCTGCACACCGAGAGAACCCTGTCGAACGCGGCCCGGGCCTTCATGGCATTGCTCGATGGCCAGGCCGGCATTTCGGCGGCGGATGAATCAGATCTGCGGGCCCAGGAGTAACCGGCCGCTGCTGACCAGCGTGGCATAGCCGCCGATCTTGACCCGCTCGCCTTCCCTGCGGCAAAACAGCTCGCCCCCGCGGGCCGAGCACTGGTATGCGCTGAGGCTGGTCTTGACCAGGCGCTTGGACCAGTACGGAATGAGGCTGCAGTGGGTGGAACCGGTCACCGCGTCTTCATCGATGCCAATGGCCGGGGCGAAATAGCGCGAGACAAAATCGTGATGGTCGCCCCGTGCGGTGATGATCACCCCAGGCCAGGGCAAGCGAGCCAGCGCCGCCATGTTCGGCTGACATTCGCGCACTGCCTGCTCCGACTCCAGCAACACGAACAGGGACGTTGCCGCCATCACATCGACCGCCTCGCAGCCCAGCGCACGCTCCACATCCAGCGTAAGGCCCAGCTGTTCTTCAGGCATCATGGCCGGGAAATCCAGCCACAGGCGGTCGCCCTCGCGGCTGACGGTCAGGGTGCCGGAACGGCTGGCGAACGACAGGCTGGTCGCGGTTTCGCCATAGACATGGAACAGGACGTAGGCGCTGGCCAGAGTGGCATGACCGCACAAGGGCACTTCGGTGCGCGGCGTGAACCAGCGGATGTGCCAGCCCTGAGCCTCGCGCACCATGAACGCGGTCTCGGCCAGGTTGTGTTCGGCAGCGATCTTCTGCATCAGTTCGTCGGCCAGCCAGCTGTCCAGGCGATAGACGATGGCCGGGTTGCCAGCAAACGGATGTTGGGTAAACGCATCGACCTGATGGAAATCCAGTTGCATGGCATTCCTCGCTGTAGCGGAAAGGGGTAGCGCCCAGGCCGTGGGCTATCGGCGTTCGACTCGTGGAGTCGATGAATAATTTCTTGCGTTCATCCAGCACGGCCGATATCGGCGAAACAGCCTTGGGTATGCTCGGCCAGCAACTGCGGCGCCAGTTCCACTTCCAGCCCGCGTCTGCCGGCGCTGACATACACGCTGGGCAACGTCGCTGCGGTTTGATCGATGAACGTGCGCAGGCGCTTTTTCTGCCCCAAGGGGCTGATGCCGCCCAACAGGTAACCGGTGGCGCGCTGCGCGGCCTGTGGATCGGCCATCTCGCACTTCTTGACTCCCGCCGCCTGTGCCAGTGCCTTGAGGTCCAGCGTGCCGGTAACGGGCACCACTGCCACCAGCAGTTCGCTTTTTTCAGTGGCCGCCAGCAGGGTCTTGAACACCTGAGCCGGGGCCAGGCCGAGCTTTTCGACCGCTTCCAATCCGTAGGAGGCGGCCTTCGGATCGTGTTCATAGGCATGCACCCGATGGTCGGCGCGATGCTTCTTCAAGAGGTCCAGGGCGGGTGTCATGCAGGGACTCCAGACAAATAAAACCGATGCCCGGCATTAGGACACAGGCAGGCAAGCCACGCCAACCGTGGCTTTGCCGCAAATGGACGAATCCGTTCTCGATCATTGAACGAACTCGTTCACTTTCGACCTTTGACAGCGGCGTTTCTTGTCTATATTTTTTCGTTTGTGAAGATAGGCACGATAGTACAATGTGCTGAAAGGTTGTAATCCGGCGTGCGATGGGGATCGCACGACGGCAGATTCCAGGCGCCAGAAACGGCGTCAGACAAAAAAAACAATTGGGGTAAAACACGATGACCGCACAGCAACAACCGACCCTGTCGGGTCAGTGCATTGCCGAGTTTCTCGGAACCGCACTGCTTATCTTCTTCGGTACTGGCTGCGTCGCGGCGCTCAAGGTCGCAGGGGCCAGCCTCGGCCTATGGGAAATCAGCATCATCTGGGGCGTCGGCGTGAGCATGGCGATCTACCTGACGGCTGGCGTGTCCGGAGCGCATCTGAACCCGGCCGTCAGCATCGCCCTGTGCCTGTTCGGCGGTTTCGAAAAGCGCAAGCTGCCCTTCTACATTCTGGCTCAGGTTGCCGGCGCGTTCTGCTCGGCGGCACTGGTCTACACCCTCTACAGCAGCCTGTTCTTCGATTACGAACAGACCCATGGCATCGTCCGCGGCACGCAGGCGAGCCTGGAAACGGCGAGCATCTTCTCCACCTATCCGCACGCGGCGCTGTCCATCGGTCAGGCTTTCCTGGTCGAGATGGTCATCACCGCCATCCTGATGGGGGTGATCATGGCCTTGGGCGACGAGCACAATGGCCTTCCGCGCGGCGCCATGGCACCGTTGCTGGTGGGGTTGCTGATCGCCGTGATCGGCAGCGCGATGGGCCCACTGACCGGCTTCGCCATGAACCCGGCCAGGGATTTCGGTCCCAAGCTGATGACCTTTATCGCCGGGTGGGGTGAAATAGCCTTCACCGGTGGCCGTACGATTCCCTATTTCATCGTGCCCATCGTGGCGCCGATCGTAGGTGCCTGCCTGGGCGCCGGCGCTTACCGGGTACTGATCGCCCGCCATCTGCCCAACTCGCTCAACGAGTCGGCCAAGGCGGCCGCATCGAAGGTGCAGGCCTCCTGAGCCTGCACAGCTACTCCATTCCGCATCTATTTCAAACTTGCGCAAGGCCATCGACATGACCGATACCGACAACAAGAACTACATCATCGCCCTGGACCAAGGCACCACCAGCTCGCGAGCCATCATTTTCGACCGCGACGCCAATGTCGTCGGCACGTCGCAGCGTGAGTTCGCCCAGCACTACCCGCAGGCAGGCTGGGTCGAGCACGATCCGATGGAAATCTTCGCCACCCAGAGCGCGACCATGGTCGAAGCCCTGGCCCAGGCCGGGTTGAGCCACGCCCAGGTCGCAGCCATCGGCATCACCAACCAGCGTGAAACCACCGTGGTGTGGGACAAGAACAGCGGTCGCCCGATCTACAACGCCGTGGTCTGGCAGTGCCGACGCAGCACCGAGATCTGCCAGCAGCTCAAGCGCGATGGCATGGAAGACTACATCAAGCAGACCACCGGCCTGGTCGTCGATCCGTACTTCTCAGGCACCAAGCTCAAGTGGATTCTGGACAACGTCGAAGGCAGCCGCGAGCGCGCCCGCAACGGCGAGCTGCTGTTCGGCACCATCGATAGCTGGCTGATCTGGAAATTCACCGGCGGCAAGGTCCACGTCACCGACTACACCAACGCCTCGCGCACCATGCTCTTCAACATCCACACGCTGGAGTGGGACGAGAAGATGCTGCAGACCCTGGACATCCCCCGCGAGATGCTGCCAGAGGTCAAGTCGTCGTCGGAAGTCTACGGCCACACCAAGAGCGGCATCGCCATTGCCGGTATCGCCGGCGACCAGCAGGCCGCCCTGTTCGGCCAGATGTGCGTCGAACCCGGCCAGGCCAAGAACACCTACGGCACCGGTTGCTTCCTGCTGATGAACACTGGCAAGAAGGCCGTGACTTCGCAACACGGGATGCTCACCACCATCGGCTGCGGCCCGCGTGGCGAAGTGGCCTACGCCCTGGAAGGCGCCGTGTTCAACGGCGGCTCGACCGTGCAGTGGCTGCGTGACGAACTGAAGATCGTCAACGACGCCTACGACACCGAATACTTCGCCAGCAAGGTCAAGAACACCAACGGCGTGTACCTGGTGCCGGCCTTCACTGGCCTGGGCGCGCCCTACTGGGACCCCTATGCCCGTGGCGCACTCTTCGGCCTGACCCGTGGCGTGCGCGTGGACCACATCATTCGTGCCGCACTGGAATCGATCGCCTACCAGACCCGCGACGTACTCGACGCCATGCAGCAGGACTCCGGCGAACGCCTGAGCGCCCTGCGCGTGGACGGCGGTGCGGTGGCCAACAACTTCCTCATGCAGTTCCAGGCCGACATCCTCGGCACGCCGGTCGAGCGTCCGCAGATGCGCGAAACCACGGCGCTGGGCGCTGCCTACCTAGCGGGCCTGGCGTGCGGCTTCTGGGGCAGCCTGGACGAATTGCGCGGCAAGGCTGTGATCGAACGCACCTTCGAGCCGCTGCTCGATGAAGCCGGCAAGGAAAAACTCTACGCCGGCTGGAAAAAGGCCGTCGAACGCACCCGCGACTGGGAACCGCACGAAGAGCAGTGATCGAGCAGGCACCGGCCGGGCAATCCGGCCGGTGCCTTGCGGATTGATGCAATGCCGGCCCCTGCAATCAAGTCTGGCGATTGGGGCCTTTCCTGCGGCATCATGCATGCTTTTGCATGGCAGCCAAAGGAAGCCCCATGAACCTGCCTCCCCGCCAACAGCAGATCCTGGAACTGGTACGCGAACGCGGCTATGTCAGCATCGAGGAAATGGCCCAGCTGTTCGTCGTGACACCGCAGACCATTCGGCGTGACATCAACCAACTGGCCGAGGTCAACCTGCTGCGCCGTTACCACGGTGGCGCCGCCTACGACTCGAGCATCGAGAACACGGCCTACGCCATGCGTGCCGACCAGATGCGTGACGAGAAACAACGCATCGCCGAAGCCATCGCCGCCCAGATCCCCGACCACGCTTCGCTGTTCATCAACATCGGCACCACCACCGAATCCATCGCTCGCGCCCTGCTCAACCACAGCCATCTGAAGATCATCACCAACAACCTGCATGTGGCCTCGATCCTCAGTGGCAAGGACGATTTCGATGTGCTGCTGGCCGGCGGCAACGTGCGTCGCGACGGCGGCGTGGTGGGTCAGGCCAGTATCGATTTCATCACCCAGTTCAAGGTCGACTTCGCCCTGGTCGGCATCAGCGGCATCGACGAAGACGGCAGCCTCCTGGACTTCGACTATCAGGAAGTTCGCGTCAGTCAGGCGATCATCGCCAACGCGCGGCAGGTCATCCTGGCCGCTGACTCAAGCAAGTTCGGCCGCAATGCCATGGTTCGCCTGGGCCCGATCAGCCTGATCGATTGCCTGGTCACCGACCAGCCCCCCGTCCCCGCCCTGCTGCAATTGCTGCAACAGCACAAGATCCGTCTCGACATCGTCTGACCCTGTGGCAGCGGCGCAAGCCGCGCCCTTCTCCCGCCCGTTCGCTTACGAACCCCACCCGGCAAGGCTCGCGTTCGGTTGTGCGCACCTGCGATGTTCACATTTCTTCGCTTTCGCCTGCGGCGATCAACAAATTCAATCATCTTCGACTGGCTAACCCCTACGTATTGGGCTAGTATTTTCGAAATTGAACATTGATGTTCGAATTCAAAGCACTCATTCGAACGCTCCTTGATAAACGCAGGAGGCTCCATGCCCCATTCGACCTTGCCCCGCCAACCGTTGGCTGAAATCTACGACGTCGCCGTGATCGGTGGTGGCATCAATGGTGTGGGGATCGCCGCCGACGCTGCCGGGCGTGGGCTCTCCGTCTTTCTCTGCGAGAAGGACGACCTTGCCAGCCACACCTCGTCGGCCAGCAGCAAGCTCATCCACGGTGGCCTGCGTTATCTGGAACACCATGAATTCCGCCTGGTGCGCGAAGCGCTGGCGGAACGCGAAGTGCTGCTGGCCAAGGCCCCGCACATCGTCAAGCCGATGCGTTTCGTGCTGCCGCACCGGCCTCATCTGCGTCCTGCGTGGATGATCCGCGCCGGCCTGTTCCTTTACGACAACCTGGGCAAGCGGGAAAAACTGCCCGGCTCGCGCAGCCTGCGTTTCGGTGCCGACAGTGCACTGAAGCCAGAGATCACCCGTGGCTTCGAATACTCCGACTGCTGGGTGGACGACGCCCGCCTGGTGGTATTGAACGCCATGGCCGCGCGGGAAAAAGGCGCGCACATCCACACCCGCACCCGTTGCATCGATGCGAAGCGTGTGGACGGTGTATGGCAGGTCAATCTGCAGCGCGAGGACGGCAGCACCTTCACGTTGAAGGCTCGCGCCCTGGTCAACGCAGCGGGCCCATGGGTAGCCAAGTTCATCCGTGACGACCTGCAACTGCAGTCCCCGTACGGCATCCGCCTGATCCAGGGCAGCCATCTGATCGTGCCACGTCTGTACGAAGGCGAGCAGGCGCATATCCTGCAGAACGAAGACCAGCGGATTGTCTTCACCATTCCGTATCTGGACCGCTTCACCATCCTGGGCACCACCGACCGCGAGTACACTGGCGATCCGTCCAAAGTGGAAATCACCGACGCCGAAACCGACTACATCCTCAAAGTGGTCAACGCCCACTTTAAGAAGCAGGTCAGCCGCAGCGACATCGTGCGCACCTATTCCGGTGTTCGCCCGCTGTGCAACGACGAGTCGGACAACCCGTCGGCCATTACCCGCGACTACACCCTGTCGCTCAGCGGCGGTCAGGGTGAAGCGCCGATCCTGTCGGTGTTCGGTGGCAAGCTGACCACCTATCGCAAGCTGGCAGAATCGGCCATGGCGCAACTCAAGCCATTCTTCACGCAGATGCGCGGCAGCTGGACGGCGAGCAGTGCCCTGCCTGGCGGCGAAGACATGACCACGCCCCAGGCACTGGCTCAGGCCATGCGCGCCAAGGCACCTTGGCTGCCAAGCGGGCTGGCCGAACGCTGGGCCGTCAGCTACGGCAGCCGCAGCTGGCGCCTGATCGAAGGCGCACAGTCGCTGGCCGATCTGGGCGAAGAACTGGGCGCAGGCCTGTACAGCCGCGAAGTGGATTACCTGTACGAGCAGGAATGGGCCACACGCAGCGACGACGTCCTGTGGCGACGCAGCAAGCTGGGCCTGTTCGTCGACGAAGGGGCCATCGCACGGGTAGACGCCTACCTGGCCAAGATCGACGCCAGCCGCGCGAATACTCAGGCGGCTTGAACCACGCCAGCCATGCCCACAACGAAAAACGCCCCGTAAGGGGCGTTTTGCATGGCGCGAGGCGGGCCGAAAAGGCTCAGCGCCGTGGACGCTGCCGTGGTCGGTGGTTATCGGCCGGGATCGGCACAGGCTGCGGCGGCGGTGGCACCAGCCCCAATGCGACAGCCAGATCATGGAGCCAGTTGTACATGTTACCGTTCATATCGCCCCCCTTCAGGGAAAACCCTAACGACGGTCATGGTCCGTCGCTTCTGTTCGATCATAGCGCTAAGCGACGTAGGATGCATGCACGCACTTGTGTCGAAAAGTCGCAGTCCTATTAATTGATCATCGACCCGGCGAGTAATTCATTACGTTATCCAGATTCGTAACCGGCGGCGCACCCACTGCTCGGCACTGACCAGGGTGATGCCCAACAGCACGCACACCGCCCCCAGAATGAAGTTCATGCTCAGCGGCTCGCCCAGCAATACCACACCGAAGGTCACGCCGAACAAGGGCGTCATGAACGAGAACACGGCAAGGTTGGACGCAAGGTAGCGGCGCAGCAGCCAGAACCAGATCAGAAAGCTGGCAAAAGAGACCACAACGCCCTGGAACAACACGCTGGCGGTGCCAATGGGCGTGAAGGTGACATGGCTGAACTGGCCCGTGGCGAGGGCAATGATCAACAGCCCTGCCACGCACACGATCAGTTGATAGAACAAGGTCAGGGCAACGGGCGCTTCGGACAGCCGCGAGGTGCGTACCACCACCGTGGTCGCACCCCAGCAGAGCCCCGCCATCAAGCCCATGGCGTCCCCCAGCAGCATGCGTCGATCCAGATGCTCCCAGGAAATGCCTCCTGCGAAGGCAAAGGCGATACCGCTGAACGCCAGGGCAATGCCCAGCCATTGCAAAGGCCGCAGGCGCTCCCCTGGCAGCAGCGCATGCAGGCCGAGTGCGGTGAAGACCGGCGCGGTGTAAAGAAAGACCGACATGTGCGCCGCCGAAGTCAGCTTCAAACCTTCGGCGATGAACAGGAACTCCAGACCGAACAGCGAGCCGGCGACCAGCCCGGCACGCCAGGTATAGGGCACATGCCCCCAACCACCGCGCCAACAAAGCAGCATCGCCACCAGCACGGCAGAGATGCCCGAGCGCATGGCCGCCTGCATCACCGGGGCGATATCCGCAGCGGCCCATTTGATGGTGACCTGCTGGATCCCCCAGATCAGGCAAAGCCCCAGCATGACCTTGAGGGCAAAGCCATCGGTCTGACGACGTTCCGCGCTCATGGGACAAATGACCTCGGCATCACAGTGCTCTCCCGCAAGGAAAACACCAGTGTATCAAGCCATACAACCCAAGGCCTTCAACGGTACCGAGCATTCCGGAAGATGACCGCTCCGGCACGGATTCAATTGCGCCGTGGGGGCACACTCTGCCCATATTGTGGGAGCGGGGCGGGCGGCGAGCCCTCTGCCCGCGAAGCAGGCGCCGCGGTCTGTCAGGCAAAACACCCTGTGGGAGCGGGGCGGGCGGCGAGCCCTCTGCCCGCGAACAAGACCCCGCGGTCTATCAGCCAAACCGCAATACTGAATACCCCGCCCAACTCACACAATCTGCGGCTTACTGGCCACCTCATCAAAAGTCGCCGGGTCCAGCGCATCATCCTGATCATCGAGCACTTCGAGCCCGTGGTCATTATCCGGAATACTGCTATCTATCAGGCTCAACAGGCTGGACCCGCGCAAGGTCAGCTGGAAATTGCGCCCCGTGCCGCCCTCGCTGTCCGGACGCTGCTCGATGAAGCCCCGCTCCAGCAACAGCGCTTGATAATCGCTCGCTTGAGTCGTCAGCTGATCGACAGCTGCCGACGTATCACCCTGCGCGGCGGTCGCCTCGGCGTGATCCTGAGCGTAGATATCTGGGGTGAAATCCTGATGGGCGCCGTTCTGCACTTCGTGCAACAGACGCTCGATCAATTGCCAGTTGTAAGTGGTCATCCGGAAGAACCTCCAACACATGAGTGAAAGGGCTTGCCAGGCATGGGACCGGGTGTGTGCGGGGGAGTTGCGGGAAGACGGCTTTGCGGGGTGTTTTGGCAGGTCTGGCCTCCGGAGGGAAGCAGACCTGCCCTACGCAGGTTACTCGCTGACGGCAGGCTTGCGGCGCTTGAGCGGCGCCAGGCCGTCCTGGCTCACCAGGGCTGGGGTGTCGGCCTTGGGACGGTTGACGCTCTTGCGCTTGGTCGGGCCCTTGGCGACGCTTTTCTTGTCGCCCTTCTTGTCCTTGTCGGTCTTTTTCTTCTTCACGCCGACTGCCTTGCCCGACGCCTTGACCTTCTTCGGTCCGCCGTAGGTACCTTTCACTTCCTTGATCACGCGACGCTCGAAGGTCTGCTTGAGGTAGCGCTCGATGCTTGACATCAGGTTCCAGTCACCGTGGCAGATCAGGGAAATCGCCAGGCCTTCGTTTGCCGGCACGGCCGGTGCGGCCGATGCGGTGCACGTAGTCGTCGCCGCTGCGTGGCATGTCGAAGTTGACCACCAGATCCAGACCGTCGACGTCCAGACCACGGGCGGCCACATCGGTGGCCACGAGGATCTTCACGCCACCCTGCTTGAGGCGGTCGATGGCCAGCTTGCGGTCTTTCTGGTCCTTGTCGCCGTGCAGGACGAAAGCCTTGTATTCCTGCGCCACCAGACGGCCGTAGATACGATCGGCCATGGCCCGGGTGTTGGTGAAGATGATCGCCTTCTGGTACGTCTCGTTGGCCAGCAACCAGTTGAGGATCTGCTCCTTGTGGACGTTGTGGTCGGCCGTGACGATCTGCTGACGAGTGCCCTCGGCCAGCTGGCTGACGTTGTTGATCAGCAGGTGCTCGGGGTCCTTGAGCACCTTGCCGATCATCTCGCGCAGACCGGCGCCGCCGGTGGTGGCCGAGAACAGCAGGGTCTGTTCACGCTGGGCGCACTCCTGGCTCAGGCGCGTCACGTCTTCGGAGAAGCCCATGTCGAGCATGCGGTCGGCTTCATCGAGCACCAGCACCTCGACGTTCTTGAGGTCCAGGTTGCCAGCGTTCAACTGCTCCAGCAGACGGCCCGGCGTACCGATGAGGATGTCCGGCACCTTGCGCAGCATGGCGGCCTGCACCTTGAAGTCTTCACCACCGGTGATCAGGCCGGCCTTGATGAAGGTGAACTGGCTGAAGCGCTCCACTTCCTTCAAGGTTTGCTGCGCCAGCTCGCGGGTCGGCAGCAGGATCACGGCACGGATGTCGACGCGAACCTTGGCCGGCCCCATCAAGCGGTTGAGGATCGGCAGCACGAATGCCGCGGTCTTGCCGCTGCCGGTTTGCGCCGTCACCCGCAGGTCGCGCCCTTGCAAGGCCAAGGGAATGGCCGCTACCTGCACCGGCGTCGGCTCGACAAATTTCAGCTCGGCGACGGCTTTGAGCAGGCGTTCATGCAGGGCGAATTGGGAAAACACGGGTGTTACCTCGACGGAGTACATAAATTCGACTGCATAGGGTACCGGTTTGCGGACGATTAGCCGAATTTCTTTACCCGTAACTCGGTAAATTGCGTGCAAATCTTTCCAGGCGTGGCGATTGCCCTGCGCAATGGGCTTTAATCCCCGCCCCCTTTTCAACTCGGGAGCTGCACGCCCACCCATGAATATCGAATCGCTCTGGCAACAAACCGTCACCTTCATCACGGGCCTCGACGACCAGCCGATCCTGCAGGCCGGTGTGTCGCTGTTCCTGCTGCTGATCGCCGCCTTCACCCTGGGCCGCCTGGCACGCTTTCTCACCCTGCACGCGGTCAAGCTGCTCAGCCGCCGACCTTCGCTGCACTGGCTCACCGACTTCCTGCACAACAAGGTCTTTCACCGCCTGGCGCAAATGACGCCGTCGCTGGTGGTGCAGTTCAGCCTGGGCCTGATCCCGGTGCTGAGCGACAACAGCAAGCACGTCATCGGCAACATCGCGCTGGGCTTCACCATCCTGTTCATGGTGCTGGCGCTGGGCGCCCTGCTCAATGCCCTGCTCGACATCTACGCCCGCACCGAACACGCCCGCACCCGCTCGATCAAGGGTTACGTGCAACTGGCGAAGATGATCCTGTACATCTTCGGCGCGATCATCATCGTCGCCACCTTGATCGACCGCTCACCGTTACTGCTGCTGTCCGGCCTGGGTGCCATGTCTGCGGTCATCCTGCTGGTCTACAAGGACACCCTGCTGTCGTTCGTCGCCAGCGTGCAATTGACCAGCAACGACATGCTGCGCGTCGGCGACTGGATCGAAATGCCCCAGGTGGGCGCCGACGGCGACGTCGTCGACATCACCCTGCACACGGTGAAGATCCAGAACTTCGACAAGACCATCGTCTCCATCCCCACCTGGCGCCTGATGAGCGAGTCGTTCAAGAACTGGCGCGGCATGCAGCAGTCCGGCGGCCGGCGCATCAAGCGGGCGTTGAACATCGATGCCAGCGGCGTGCGTTTTCTCGACGAACAGGAACAGCTACGCCTGACCCAGGTGCATCTGCTCAGCGGCTACGTCAGCAGCAAGCAGGCCGAACTCAAGGCCTGGAACGCAGCCCAGGGCGAAGTGGCAGAACTGTCCGCCAACCAGCGCCGCATGACCAACCTGGGCACCTTCCGCGCCTACGCCCTGGCGTACCTCAACGCCCACCCCGACATCCAGCCGAACATGACCTGCATGGTCCGGCAGATGGAAGCCACCGCCGAAGGGGTACCGCTGGAAATCTACTGCTTCACCCGCACCACGGCCTGGGCCGAGTACGAACGGATTCAGGGGGACATCTTCGATTACCTGCTGGCCGTGCTGCCGGAGTTCGGGCTGAGCGTGTACCAGAAGCCCAGCGGCGCGGATTTGCGCGGTGGGTTGGTGGCGGTGACCGGTCCGCATTGAAAGCAATGCCTTTCGTAGGAGCGGTCCGTGGCCGCGAAACATGCACTGCGGTGTGTCAGGTACCACGCGGTGCGCCCTTCGCGGCCGATGACCTCTCCTACGGGATGCCAGTGCCTTATGTGGAAAAGGGGCGGACGGCGAGCACTCTGCCCGCGAAGAAGACACCTCCCACATTGAGCCATGCTCATCCTTTCGGGAATCAGACATTCCTGGCAAAAGCCTGAAGGCGATAGCCTCAGGCCTAACCCGTCGCCTTCCCTCCCTCAGCCAGATCATCGATGACCGCCTTCGCCATCTCGCCTAGATACAAAGCCGGCCACAGCAGCGCAGTCCCCGAATCACCCTCCACGGCCTCCAGCAGCGCCTGATTCACGCTCGCCTGCAGCATCGCTGCATATTCGAGCGCCACATCGGCGGGAGCATTGGAGTTGACCAGAAACAACGTGTGCGAGCCGTCGCCGCACCGGGCGAACGAAGTGATACCCAACGTCTTGCAGTCATGCAGAGTAGTCATGATGTGATGATCCGTATCGTGAGGAATCGACACCCTCTGCCGCCAGGCAGGAAGGGTGGCGAATTGCACAAGGTTGGCGGGCCGGGATACGAGAACGGGCTGCCTCGGTATGGCTGTAGCCTTGGTCGAGCACCAAGCACGCAGCCTCGTGCTTAAACTCAGAGGTCAAGGTACGACGTTGCTTGGTCATCAGACACCTCTCTATGGCGAGCATTCTCGCCTAAATGAGTGTCCGGTTTCATTTGACCACTACAGGCTCCCATCGCTCGAGAGCGGGCCTTGCGCTCAGCGGATCTTGCCAGTGCACGGCATAAGCTTCGCCCGTGATTTTCCTACCCAAACAGCTCGCGATGGCTTGAGCTTGTCCTAAGGTTTGTTCGGCATATTCCAGTTTGCGGCTCAGCACAACCAGTGAGATTGAATCGGTCTCGCCTGCCGTCAGAACTAAGCTCTGAGCTATCGCATTGGATATTTTTCCGGTGCCTGCCAGCATGATGACTGCCATGATTTCTCTCCTGCCAGAACTAGATTTTTGACTTCGGTTGCACCGAAAAACAGGATGCAGCCTGTTCAAAACCCTGTCTTGCACGTGGATTCCACTGCACACCAGAGCGGGCTTCAATCCCAGGCTTCAGCTGCTGGTTGTTGTCATAGTCTTCGCGCGGGTGAAAAAATAGCGGCTGCACCCCGTCCAAGCCTCGTAAGTAATCGGCATATGAGCTCAGATATCGCTGACGTTCGTCATCGCTGAGCTGCGCCGGCATCCACGCAGCAAACGGAGGAAGGACTGTGAAACCGGTATAAGCCAGAATGCCGTTATGGATGGGCCAAAGTACGTGATGCAAGTCGCCATCAATGCCAGCGGGCGTATAAAGACTGCTGGCGGTGCCTGTGGTCAGGCAAAGCATGGCCCTCTTTCCCTTTAGTAATCCGGATCCATACTTGTGCCCCGATGAGTACGCGAACCCACGACTTAACACCCGGTCTACCCAGCCTTTCAGAATGGCCGGCATCGAAAACCACCACACCGGGAACTGAAGAATCACTAGGTCAGCCCACATGACCTTCGATTGCTCTGCTTTGACGTCGGCCGTCTGAGAATTGTTGGCAAACGCGTGTTCCTGCTCGTGGGAGAGATCGAGATAGTCAGGGTTGGCGCGATTTTCGGAGAAGTCACCAATGCCTAGCTCGCCTTTCCAATTCATCGCGTAGAGATCGCTTACCTGAACCTGGTGACCGATTTCGCGCAGCGTTTCGACAGCTTTATCCTTCAGAGCACCGTTAAATGAACGTGGTTCTGGGTGCGCCAACACAATTAACGTCTTCATAACTGTATCTTCTCCTTGCGACTTTCAGAGGTCTGATAACTTCTTCCGCCTTCAGTATGTTCAACCGCTTTGCTGAGATTCACTACGAGCGGGCCAACAATGGTCAGGCTTGCGCCCAGCAGAAATCCGAAGCTCGTCTGCTCTGCGAGCCACAGATATCCCATCAGTACGCCAAACAGCGGGCTCATGAAAGCCAGCACTCCAAGGCGGGCAGCGAGATAGCGACGAAGCATCCAAAACCAGATCAAGTAGCTTGCCACCGACACAATCAGCGTCTGGAAAACCAGGCTGGCGACTGCGCCGGATGAGAAATTCATCGAGCCTTGGCCTGCCAGCAGGCTCAAAGGCAGAAGAATGAGAAAGGCACCTGCCAGTTGGCAAAACAGGGTCTGGGTTGCCGGCGCTTCACTGAGACGACTGGTACGCACTGCCACCGTCGTAAACCCCCAAGTAGCGCCCGCACACAAGCCCAACAAGTCACCTAGGAGACTGTTCGCATTGGCCGTTTGGATGGTTGTCCCATCGCGAGGCATGAGGAAGGTGATGGCAATTCCTGCGAACGCTAGAGACATACCAACCCACTGAATCGGGCTAAGGCGCTCCTCCGGCAAGCGTAGATGCAGACCGATGGCGGCGAATAAGGGAGCCGTATAAAGGAAAACCGCCATGTGCGAGGCGCTTGTCCAGCGTAACCCTTCGGCGACGAACAGAAATTCACCCGCGAACAGAACGGCCACGACTAATCCGGAGCGGCACCAGACGCCTGATAACCAAACCTCGCGCATGATCCGTTTTCCAATTAACCAGACCAAGGCGGCAGCGACGCCAGAGCGAACGGCGACCTGCATGATAGGAGCTATGTCGTCGGCAACCGCCTTCATCGCCACTTGCTGGGCACCCCAAATGAGGCAAAGCAACACCATCACCGCAGCGGCACCCCCGTCTACTGACTTCCTCACTTATCGGTACCTTTTGTCGTTGATGATTTGTCGTCAAACCACCTTACCTGGACTATCGGCATTGGCTGTTCCGTTGAAAATCGAGATTGGTTATGCGCTGTGGCGAAATTCGATTGTGGGAAGGTTTACAAGCCGCTACAAATCATGTGTTTTCGGTCTATAGAAGAGAAAAACTACGCCATGAGAGCGGATACGCCCCTTAGGGCCATCGCTTGCTTTGACGCAGTCATGCGCACCGGCAGCGTCACCCTTGCTGCAAGCCAGCTGTTCGTCACGCCGGGAGCGGTTGGGCAACAGATTCGCAAGCTGGAAGATTGGTTAGGAACGTCTTTGTTTGTACGCAGCGTGCGCAGGCTGGAGCCAACGGCTGAAGCTCTGAGCTATTGGGAGCAAGTTAAGCCGGCTCTGCGCCAGTTGGAAACCGCCAATCTCGCGGTTCGAGGTCTTAGAGACAGGCAGGTACGGTTAAGCATGCCGCCGGCGTTTGCCAACTCCTGGTTCGCGAAGCGGATGCCATTGTTTACGGAGCGTTACCCAGAGGTTCAACTGCACCTGAGCGCGTCCAGCGATACCGTGAATTTCAATGACGGTACCTTCGACCTGGCGGTACGGCATTTCGATGGATATGGCGGGGACGTCAAAGCAGAACTGCTTTTGCCAGACGAGGTAAGGGTCTATAGCAGCCCGGCTTACCGCGAACGGCTCCGGTTGCATAGCCTCGATTCCTTACCGGGAGCAACCCTGCTCTATACGACCTCTCATGCTCACTGGTCTCAATGGCTGTCATCGGTCGGCATGTTCCCGGATAGCTTCTCCAGCAGCCTCAGGTTCGATCAGTCGGAGCTGGCAATCGACGCGGCACGCCGCGATCAAGGTCTAGTGCTCACCAGCCCTTGGTTGGTTGAGGAAGATGTACAACGGGGTTTTCTCGTACCTGTATTTGACTCTGTCCTAAAGACGGGCAAGGGCTACTATTTGGTGCAGGCCAAAGATGTGGTGTTGGGTGAGGCAGCCCAGCTGTTACGCCGCTGGCTTTGCGACGTGGCGCAGCGAGTTCAACGAAATTGATACTCGAAGCCATATTTGCTGCGCATCAAGGGAGGCGTAAGCGCTTGCTAGTCGCTTCCCGTCGTTATCAAGCTAGGTGGCTGCATCATGCTTGAATAACTCCGATACGCCCCCTATCAGCCGAACATGACCTGCATGGTCCGGCAGATGGAAGCCACCGCCGAAGGGGTACCCCTGGAAATCTACTGCTTCACCCGCACCACGGCCTGGGCCGAGTACGAGCGGATTCAGGGGGATATCTTCGACTACCTGCTGGCCGTCCTGCCGGAGTTCGGGTTGAGCGTGTACCAGAAGCCCAGCGGCGCAGATTTGCGCGGTGGGTTGGTGGCGGTGACTGGCCCGCATTGAAAGCCCCCCCCGTAGGAGCGGTCCGTGGCCGCGAACCAGGCGCTGCGGTGTACTAGGCACTACGCAGTGCGCCCTTCGCGGCCGATGACCGCTCCTACGGGATGCCAGTGCCTTATGTGGAAAAGGGGCGGACGGCGAGCACTCTGCCCGCGAAGAAGACACCTCCCACATTGAGCCATGCTCATCCATTGAGGAATCAGACGTTTCTGACAAACGCCTGAAGACGACAGCCTCAGGCCTAACCCGTCGCCTTCGCTATCGGGCCTAGATACTGAGCAGGCCACAGCAGCGCAGTCTCCGAATCGCCTTCCACCGCTTTCAGCGAAGCCAGAAGGTCCAGCAGAGGTGCCTGTTTCCACGCGTGGCCAGCTGAGCGCTGAACAGATCAATTGCACCAAGTACAACGCCGCCAAGAAAAGCTCTCCCCACCTCAGGCTTAAGGGCATCATTCGTGACAGCTTGATCGCCGATGTGAATTCTGGATATCTCGAGGGCCCGCCAAGCGCTCCATGACTTCTGGTTAGAGCATGCCTCGAATGAGTGCCCGCCTTCTCACACGTAGTACCGGAAGAAAGCATCAGGACCTGACGCGCTGAGAGCCCCACGCCGTCAGAAAGGCGGGCGAAATGTTGCGTGGTTTCAGCCTATTGGTACCTGCTCTTCAAGGGTTATTAGTTCACAACGACGCGAGGACGTCCGCCACCTTTGTACCGGGATGACCCTGTGTCATCGCACATGCAATGGTAAGGTGATGCTTTCATTCAAGGATGATCCATGGCCACTCACATCGCCCCCAATGCTCAAAAGCGCCTCGCTGTTTTAATCGACGCTGATAACGCCCCAGCAGCAATCGTGGAGGGTCTCTTCGAAGAGATCGCCAAGTATGGTGTAGCCAGCGTCAAACGCATCTACGGCGACTGGACTGGCCCACAGCTTGGTGGCTGGAAGAAAGTCCTTCTTGATCATTCGATTCAGCCAATCCAGCAGTTCGCCTATACCAAAGGGAAAAACGCGACGGACAGCTCGCTGATCATTGATGCGATGGACTTGCTGTATACCCGACGTTTTGATGGATTTTGCCTGGTGTCCAGCGATAGCGACTTCACTCGTCTTGCCTCCCGCCTACGCGAAGAAGGACTCACGGTGTATGGCTTTGGGGAAGAGAAAACACCCAAGCCATTCGTAGCCGCGTGCGACAAGTTCGTCTACATCGAGTTGCTTCGCGAGGACAGCCCGACGCCCGCTAACGAAGAACCAAGTCCCGACCTGAGCCTGCCTGCAGACGCTGTCAAACCTGATGCTGTGGAGAAGCCTAAGAAGCCGAAGGCGCCGGTTGGGTTCATCGCGAAGATCCTGGACGATATCGCCGACGAAGAGGGTTGGGCACACTTGGGTGCGCTGGGCGCAAACATCACGAAGCTACGTCCAGAATTTGATTCTCGCACCCACGGCTACAAGAAGCTGAGCGACCTCATCAAGGGCTACCCGCACGCTTTTGAAATTCAGGCACGCGGCACAACGGGTGGCAGCGCTGCCATGTACGCGCGGCACAAACAGCAGAGCAAATGATGAGTTCGTCCTGCGTCCCCCCCCCTATCGCTACTTTCGAAACGCTCTGCGATTACAGTGGAGGACTGGGCGGGCAAAAGACATTTCAAGGTGTGATTAACCGATCGAGAATTAGAGCTGACCATGGAACCTGTTCGCAAACCGCAGCATTTGGGAGCCTTGGGGGAGCTGTTACGCCCTTACCAGTACCTTCTGTGCATCGATCTTGAGGCTACTTGCGATGAGGACACCAAGCCCGGAGAACCCGCCCGTCAGCTGAAGGTGCAACGGGATGAGATGGAAACCATTGAGATCGGCCTAGCGGTGGTCGACCTGTCATCACTCCAGTTGGTCGACCAATTTCAGAGCTTTGTCCGGCCTACCCGACACCCGGTATTGACCGACTTCTGCCGCAGACTGACAACGATCAAGCAGACCGACGTGGATACCGCCCCTGGTTATGTCAGGACTGCCCGCATGCTGGACGCATTTCTAGAAGCCTATCCGAACTCAGCTTGGTGTTCGTGGGGCGATTACGACTACAAACAGCTTCAGCAGGATGCCCTACACCTGAACTGCAAGCCGATGCTAGACGGAATGCTTCACACCAATCTCAAGAAATGGCACTGGAAGGTCTTCAACTGCAAAGCGCTTGGCCTGCAGCCTGCGGTGGAGATGCTCGGGCTTGAATGGGAGGGCACCTACCACCGTGGCATCGATGACGCTCTCAACTTGGCAAACCTGGCAATCCATATGCTGGGGCGTTTGGCGTTTCCTGAAACACCACTGCCGAACGCCGACCGGCTTCCCTAGAGGCCCCTTCTATAGGTCACTCAGAATACTGCTATGCCGTCACGCATCGCCGTCTGCTGCGTCGTGATCCAACAGATACCGAGCAACATCGGTAAAGGTTGCGAAGCAAGTTTCGTATTCAGGTCGCTCAGACGCGTACAGCAAAGGCTTGAGCCGTTGTTCAAAATTGGCCTTCAAGCACTCATGGGTCTCGGCGACCTTAAGGGTACGTCGCAAGACTCCGAACGGATCCGCAGCGAACTCAGGGTGCTGCCCACCGAACTCAAGCACATCCTTGTTTACGGATGAGGAAAATACTCGTGCGGCAGGCTCTAGCGCCTCGGAGTGATTTGTTGCGATACACCACACGTCGTAAACATGACGAACCAGAGCGGTATCGAAATCCCCGCTCTGGTGACCATCCCAATTCCATGCGCAGCGACGCAGCAGCGAGAGTACTTTTTCCGCCAGGGTTTCTGCCACGGTGATGCAGTTCATGGAGAACACAAAAGGGTTTGCGCTCCCGCTCAGCACTTCCAGCATATACCCCAGACTTTGCATTTCCGAAGGGATCATCGGGGGGCGGCAAATGAGCTCAACCTTCAGCTGCGGGCGCAAGGTTCCCGCCGTGTCTTGAAAATGAGCTTCGTAAGACACCAACAGGCAGTAATAGCGGCTGCCGTCTCTGCGGATGGGATTGTCCTTGTCCACTTGAACAACGAACTGGAATCCAAGCCCCGTCAGGGCATCTTCCACCGCCTTGTGCAGCGCCTTCAGTCGGCCACGCTCACCCAGTGTATTCGGGAACGCATAGCCTTCTGGTGGTGATTCCAACACTATCTTTATGTCGATGTCCTCGGACATCCTCTCGATAAGGCCGTAGGCCTTCGACAAACAGGTACCGCCCGCAAACACCATTCGCGTTGCGACATCGATTGACTGTGGCTGGGAATCACCTCTTTTCCGATTGACCTGATTGGCGCTATGAACGATATGGATTTGCGAAAGCGCATGAAGAGCATCAGTGATGTGCTGATCTTTCTCTGCGACAGCAGCCGGCATGTTTTTTAAAATACCGGCCGTAGACGCATCTACAATGCTAACCCGCTGCTGTTCTGAGAGCGTTTTCATAGACTAAAGTGTTGTTCCCTACAGTCACTTTACGAGTGATACGTCGCCCTCCAGTGTTGACCACCGTCCCCATCGGAATCTGGGTCGACTTGCCGCTGTTGTACTCGGCAACAAGGGTGCTGGGTGCAATCGAAATGTTGAGCTTCTTGAACAGCTCAGCAGCGATCATTTCCAGCGTGCCAGCCGGTGTTGGCTGCCCCGTATATTGGTTGATACGGGCTTTCGCAAATGCACCTTTGCTAACACGTACGAGCAAACCGTTCGCCACAAACCGGGCCAGCACCCGGCCGACCTGCGAATCGCTGCCCATGTTAGAAAACTCTGAGCGCAACACGACCAAGCTTGCGCGTTGCTTGATTGAACGGCTCATGCGGTCTTCGAGTTTCATAGATCACCTCCTAAGACAACCTGTCTACCTTGAGGTCACTATACCCCCCATTTTCAGATATGACCAATAGGACAAGGCTGTTCACACGACAAAACCTGCGCATCTACGCACGATATTTGCTGCGCATCAAGGGAGGCGTAAGCGCTTGCTAGTCGCTTCCCGTCGTTATCAAGCTAGGTGGCTGCATGATGCTTGGATAACTCCGATACGCCCCCTATCAGCCGAACATGACCTGCATGGTCCGGCAGATGGAAGCCACCGCTGAAGGCGTACCGCTGGAAATCTACTGCTTCACCCGCACCACGGCCTGGGCCGAGTACGAACGGATTCAGGGGATATCTTCGATTACCTGCTGGCCGTGCTGCCGGAGTTCGGGTTGAGCGTGTACCAGAAGCCCAGCGGCGCGGATTTGCGCGGCGGGTTGGTGGCGGTGACTGGCCCGCACTGAAAGCCCCCCGTAGGAGCGGTCCGTGGCCGCGAACCAGGCGCTGCGATGTACTAGGCACTACGCGGTGCGCCCTTCGCGGCCGATGACCGCTCCTACGGGATGCCGCAGCCTCGGTGGAAACGAACCAGACTCACCCCTTCGACTTCGCCTTCTCCTCCCGCTCCGCAGCCGAATGCTGGGTCTCGGCTTCCTTGTCACCGTCCGTCATCCAGGGCTTGGCGCTTTGCTGTGCCTTGTCGATCGTCTCGTTGATCTGCTTGGCGGATTCGCTGAAGGTGTCGCGCGCGGCTTCGACCAGTTGTGTCTTGGACGTTTCGATGACTTTGTTCGCGGCATTCTCGGCCGCGTCGCAGCCGGCAAGAAGTACGGTCAACGCGACCACGGCCGGGTAAGCGATCAGTCTGGACGACATGGAAACCTCTGCAAGGGATGGGGGTGCGCGAGATCATACCTTTGCCCGTTTTGGCCGAAGTGAGGATTCTTAAGTCAAGGTGTGTCTTAGTGCAGCGCGTCCGCCAAGCCGGCGATTCGAGGGCACCGGCCGGTGACAGCTCCAGGACAGAACTGCCAAGCGCTTGGAATCAAATGCTAGAAGCGGAAGGCCTGACGGCCGATCAATAGCCATTCGCCCTTCTGTTTCTGCCAGATCTGAAAGTTTTCGATCTCAGTGGGCACTACTTTTCCGCTGTTCACGGCCTGGGCAGAAAAATGATTGCGTACCAGAGCGACATCCCCGGACAGGGTGATCTTCTGATTGAGCATCTTCAGCTCGTTGAAGGCGCTTTTACCGGTTTCGATGTCGGCGATGAATGCTTTTTTGTCCTGAATGTTGCCACTCGAATGCCCGTAGGTCAGGTTCTCGGCCGTGAGTGCATTGAGTTGCGCAATATCCTTGTGCCACATAGCTTGCGTCAGTTTATCCACGGCAGCGGCGACGTCAGTTTCGTCGGGAACCGCAGCCGCTACATAACCCGTGAAGAGGCACAGAAAACCTACCAGCAATGTCAGCTTTTTCATGCATAGATCCTTTTGTTGTAGTTGTAGGACACATTGGGAAAAATCGTAGATGACTATTCTTGTCTGTCATCGTACAACGCCCAGGATTCTGCCTGCCGATCGCGCGCAATTGCAACTGTTTGTAAATATGGGCGGGCATTTAAAGCAGGCTCGCCACCCGCCCCGCTCCCATAGGTGCTAGTTAATACGCCATGGACAGACTCAGGGTCACCTGAGGCACGACGCTGTCGGTCTCTCCGTCCGGGCCGCTGAGTTCGCGCAGGGTGCCGTCGCGGTAGATGGCCAAGGCCTCGGCGCGCGCGCTCCAGCGGGTTTCGCTCCATTGGAAGGGTTGCTCGAGCGCCAGTCCGGTACGGGCATACAGGCGATCACCTGAATCGGGACCGTAGAAACCGTTCCAGCCAACCCCGACGGCACTGGGGAAACTCAGGCGCAAGCCTGCATCGCTCAAGTCCATGCCGGGCTCCAGCGTGCCTTGGGTGTAGAGGCCGCTGTCACCCTGAGTGCGGCTGGTGACGGCCAGTCCCGGTCGCCACGCGCCAAACCCGGAGTCAGCCTGGTAGGCCAAGGTGAAACTTGCCTCCTGGGTGGTGGCGGCGACATCGTTCGGGCTGGTCTTGACGGTATAGACGAAGCCCAGTCGCAGCCCCTCGCTGGGCGAAACCACCAGACCGAGCAGGTTGTTGCTCTCGTACCAGCGGCGCGGGCTCACCGTTTCGTCGCTCGACGCGCTGTGGAAACCGTTGCTGGTGCTGAACACCAGCCAGGCATCGGCGCTGCCGTCGGCGGCCTGGTGCAGGTCCAAGGCGAAGCCGGCCTGGACATGCAACGGAATCCGATCGAGGCTGGCGGCGTCATCGTCGTAGTTGCCTCGCGCGAAATCACCATTGCGGGCATCGATGCTCAGCTGCGGGTGAAAGCGACCGGAGGCCTCGCCGATCTCGACACTGCCCAATGCGGCATCTTCGGTTTCGATGGAAGGCACGCTGCGCGGCGCAGCCAGGCAGGGTTGCATGACCGCTGCCAGCGCAGCGGCGAGCAGAGGAAGGCGAGGTACGGTGGGCATGCGCGAAGGCTCTGTGAGGAAGGTCGCTCTGTAGACTCTGAACGGTTGGGAAAGTACCGCCGAACAACGCTCGTCCCTCACTCTTTTCGATACTCCTCCCCTCCGTCTGTCCGGTCGCCGATGGGCCTCATTCAGATTCGCCGTTCGTCGCCGATAGTTAGAAGACACTCAAAAGAATATGCCTAGAGCTCACGCTGCACGTCTTGTCTTTTTCTGCCGACCAACACTTACAACACCAGCGGAATAGTCCATGAACATCAAGCAAAAACTCACCTGGGGCTTTGCGGTCATCGCCTGCCTCCCGGTCATCGTGGTGGCCGCGCTCGTCGTCTTCAACCTGCGCGAAGCGGCCAGGGCCGACTTCGTCGACAGCAGCGGCCGTGAGATCCGGCAGATCGACAATGGCATCAAACAGTTCTTCGACGGCATCAGCCAGAACGTCGAGTACATCGCCAAGGATCCTCGTATCGTCGCTGCCAGGGATCTGAAGAACTACACGGGCGCCGATGCAGCGCAGGTGCCTTTGACCGAGAGCAATCGGCGCCTGCTGGACATCTTCGATGGCTTCGCCAAGACCCATCCGAGCACGGCTTACCTGTCGCTGGGCTTGAGCGACGGTGGTTACGCCAGCTGGCCCGATGACCCCAAGATCGCCAATTACGACCCGCGCCAACGGCCCTGGTACAAGGCTGCGATGGCCGCTCCGGGAACCACGGTGCGCACCGACGCCTACTATTGGGCAGCGGACGATGTGTCGTTGATCGGCACGGTGCGCAGTGTCACCGACGCCGCAGGCCAGGTGGTCGGCGTGGTCGGCCTGGATGTGTCGCTCAAGCAGATGACCGAACTGGTGAAGAACATCAAGCTGGGCAACAGCGGCTACCTGATGCTGATCGAAGCCAACGGCAACGTGCTGGTGGATGCCAGCGATGCGAAGCACAATTTCAAACCGCTGGCCGACCTGGGCGGCAACTACGCCGAGTTGGCCAGGCATGGCGATGGCTCGACTCAGATCGAGATCGACGGCAAGGTCTACATGGCCAACATCGTCAGCTCGGCCGGGCTGGGTTGGCGGTTCATCGGCCTGATCGAGCGAGAGGAAGTGATGGCCCAGGCTTCGAACCTGACCTGGCTGATCGCGGCCATCGCGGCAGTGCTGGCCGTGGTGTTCGCCTTGGTTGGCGCCAGCTTCGCCGGTGTCATCGTGCGTCCGATCCGTGGCGTCGCCAACGGTCTGCAGGAGATCGCCGAGGGCGAAGGCGACCTGACGCGTCAGCTCAAGGTCCAGAGCAAGGATGAAACGGCGGCGCTGGCCGGCTGGTTCAACCAGTTCGTGGGGATGATCGCTCAATTGGTGCAACGCATCGGGACCGCGTCTTCCGATCTGCAGGTGGCCGCTGCCGACACCCAGGAGGTGGCTCGCAACATGGACGAAGTCGCCGGTCGCCAGCGCGAAGCGGTGGAACTGGTCAGCACCGCGTTCAACGAAATGGTCGCCACCGCCAACGAAGTGGCCCGCTCCTGCGGGCAGGCGGCCACCAGCGCGGACAATGGTTATCAGCAAGTCCATGACGGCCAGCAGCGTATCGGCGAGGCGACCACCAGCGTGCTCAGGCTGAGTTCCGAGCTGCAGCAATCGACCGAAACCATGCAGCTGCTGCAGCAGGACAGCAAGAACATCAACAGCATTCTGGACACCATTCGTTCGATCGCCGAGCAGACCAACCTGCTAGCCCTGAATGCGGCCATCGAAGCGGCTCGGGCCGGTGATCAAGGGCGAGGTTTTGCGGTGGTCGCCGATGAGGTACGGGCGCTGGCTCGGCGTACGGCCGACTCGACCGGCGAGATCGATGGGCTGCTAGGCAACCTTGCCCGCCGCACCGAGGTGATCACCCAGCAGATGCAGGGCAGCCTCCAGGTGTCCCAGGACAGCGTCGAATGCATTCAGTCGGCGCGGGACAGCTTCGACAAGATACGCACGTCGGTCGACTCGATACGCGACCAGAACAACCAGATCGCCACGGCCGCCGAAGAGCAGCATCAGGTGGCCGAAGAGATCAATCGGCACATCGCGCAGATACATGCCGATGCTCAGTTGGTCGAGGAGTATGCGCACACGGCGCAGTCGGGATCGGGGCGTCTGACGGACATTTCCGCGAACCTGCGCGGCCTGGTCGGGCGCTTCAAGGTGTGACGCCGAAATCCGCGGCGCCTTCTTCGCGGGCAGAGCCCGCTCCCACAGTTTTTTGGTGCTCAACAGGTTAGCAGCACCGCGCAATGGGGCAGGCTAGCACCGCTCCCACAATTTGTTGGTGCTCCACAGGTTAGCAGCACTGCGCAATGGGGCAGGCGATCACCGCTCCACTGTGGGAGCGGGCTCTGCCCGCGAAGGCCTTACCGCGGTACGCTTGACACACCGCGGTGCTCTTTTCGCGGGCAGAGCCCGCTCCCACAGATGCCTGCCTCCACAGATGGCTACTCTCACAGATGGCCGATCCCACGGACAGTCAGAAGCCGACCGTGGCAGAAACCAGATAGGTTCGCGGGGTAGCGAGGGTCAAACCAGGTTCGCTGTCGTCGGAGGCGCCGGCCGAGGCCCAGTAGCGTTTGTCCAGTACGTTCTCGACATTGGCGCGCAGGGTAACCGCCTTACCCTGCACCTTGAACGCATACCGGGCACCCACATCGAAGCGCTCCCAACTGTCGATTTCCTTGCTGTTGGCCTGATCCAGGTATTGCGAGCTGGAATAGATACCGCGCCCGGTGAGGGTCAGCCCGGGCAATGCTGGAACGTCCCACTCCGCCCCCAAATTGACATTGAGCTCGGGCGTGGCCGGTGCGCGGTTGCCATCGAAGGCCCCTGCGCCGGTGCCCGTCAACTCGCTGTCGATGTACATCACCCCGCCCAGCAGTCGCACGCCCGTCAGCGGTTCGCCGAACACACTCAATTCCACGCCATTGTTCTCGCGCTTGCCATTGGGGCCGAAGGTGCGGGTGAGCGCGTTGGTTTCGTACGCCGGCTGCTTGATGCGAAACGCCGCGGCGGTGATGGCCAGGCTGCCGAGGTCGTACTTCGCACCTACCTCGACCTGCCGGCTGATGAAAGGCGGGAATATCTCGTCTTCGTTGATCGACGTGGAAGGCGCAATCTTGCCTTGGCTTAGACCTTCCAGATAGTTCGCATACAACGACAGCTCGTCGGTGAGCTTGTAGAGCACGCCCGCAGACGGTGAAAACTTTTCCTCGTCGTAAGCCGTATCGCCTTTCACTCCATCGCTCCAGTCATCCACCTTGACCCGCTGCCAGCGCCCACCGAGGGTCAACAGCAGCCGATCGTCGAAGAAGCCAAGAGTGTCGGACAGGGCCACGCCGTCGAACCGGTTCTCGGTATAGACCTTGGGGTCCTGACGGGTGGCATTGGACGGCGTCGCCGTGGCAACCGGCGCGTAGAGATTGCTGCGCCCCCTGGCGTAGCGCGCGCCGCCGTTGGTGAAGTCCATGTAGAAATGACTGACAGCCAGGTTCAGCTCGTGGCTGACCGGGCCGGTCTGCAGCCACTTGCGCGCGCCCAGCGTGGCCGTGCGTACGCTTTCATCGCGGGTGAAGTCGCGGGGCAGCACGTCGAAATCGCCGGCATCATTGATGACGGACACGTTGTGCCGAAGGAAATCATGATTACTCTCCCGAGCGCCGACGCTGCCGTACAGCATCAGCGAATCGCTCAGATCATACTCACCATTGAACGCCCCGAACGTGTCCTGGGTACGCGCCTTGCTCCAGCCCTGCGCATAGTTGTCGCGCACATGGTTGGCACCGGGCACGCGGGCATTGGCGCCGACCTGAACGCGCTCCTGGGGCGCATCGGTATCACGCTCGGTATGCCCAACATCGGTAGACAGCCGCAGGCGTTCGCCGCGGAAATCCAGGCCGATCACGGCCATTTCCCGGTCCACGCTCTGCTTGTCCCAGGTAGTGTCGCCCGCCTGTTTCACCGCGTTCAGGCGCAGGCCAAACTGGTTGTCCTGGCCAAAGCGTCGGCCGATGTCCACGGCGCCACCGGCCTGGCTGTCGGAGGCATAGCTGGCGGTGAACTCGTTGATCGGCGTGTCGGTGGCGCGCTTGGGCACCACGTTGATACCGCCGCCGACGCTGCCCCGAGGTGAGATACCGTTGATCAACTGGCTGGGCCCACGGAGGATATCCACCCGCTCGGCCATCTCCATGTCGATGGAGTACGTGGGCAGTATCCCGTATAGCCCGTTGTACGACACATCGCTGTTGAACAGGCTGAAGCCGCGGATGGTGAACTGCTCGAAACGCCCGCCGGCCGGGTTGGTGGTACGCACTGCCGGGTCGCTGGCCACCAGATCGCCCAGGGTGCGGGCCTGCTGATTTCGCGCGGTCTCGCTGGTGTAGCTGGTCATGCTGAATGGCGTGTCCATGAAGTCACGTGCGCCGAGCAAACCTTGAGCGCCACTGCGTGCGACCTGCCCACCGGCATAGGGCTGCTCCGTCACGCTGCCTTGTGCGGCACCGGTCACGGTGGTGGGCGTGATCTCCAGCACGTCGGCACCCAAGGGCGCAGCCACGAGCGTATAGGCATCCTCTCCCACCGCTTGCAGGCGCAGACCGCTGCCGGCCAGCAGTTGAGCGAAGCCGCCCTCCACGCTGTACTCGCCGACCAGACCGGCGCTCTGCCGACCGTTGACCAAGGCAGGCGCCACCGACAGGCTGACGCCCGCCTGGCTGGCAAAGCGGGTCAACGAGGCGGCGAGTTCGCCCCGGGGTACGTTGTAGACACGCGCCGTGTCGTCGGCAAACGCCATCTGCATGGGCATGGGTGCAATGCCGAGCAGCAGGCTGAGGGGCAAGGCCCGCGCGTAGTGCGCCGAAGATGTGCGGCTGTAACGGAGAAACGAACGAGGGGGCCGTGGGGGCATGGCTGAAGGCTCTTTGAGTGTGCTTACCTCTCCATGACAAGCGAGCGCGAAAAAGGGGACAGGCGCTAGGCAGGTTTTTCCTGTGGCACCAGCGTGGCCCAATAGCGTGTGCGCCACTGGACCCGCAGCGGCAGACTGACAGCCAGCAGGTTCAGCACCTGATCCGGATCTTCCAGACGAAAACTGCCCGTGACGCGCAGCGCTTCCAGCTCCGGCTGCCAGCGCAGGATGCCGGGACGATAGCGATCCAGATCGCGCAGAAAATCCCCAAGAGGCTGGTCCAACGCAACGATCACGCCCTCGCGCCAGCCAGGCTGGCGAGGGTCGAAGCGCTCGATCGGACCTGGACCGGTGCCGGACAACTGAACGTGCTGGCCCGCGCGCAAGGTGAGCGGCGCAAAACCGGTAGGCCGCACATCGGCCTGCCCGGTGAGTACCGACAGCCGACAGAGGCCGTCGTCCTGGCGCACATTGATTTCACCCTGGTCCAGCCTCACGCTGCCAAGCGGCGTATGGATGTCGAACGGCATGGCATTGGCCAGACGCAACCGAATCTCCCCGCGCAGCAGCGTGAGTTGCCGTTGGCCAGGGTCGATATCGACCGCAGTGGCGGTATTGATGTGCAACACGGCGCCATCGGCCAAGGTCAATTGGCGTCGCTCGCCGGTGGCGGTGGCCACGTCGGCGCGCCAGGCATCGATGGGCAGCTCACGTATAACCCACCAGGCGGCCGGCGCGGCCACGGCCAGCCCCAACAACCCCTTGAGCAGGTCGCGGCGGCCGTGGCCGGGACGATCGAGGCTGGCCATTGCCAGCGCCGGCGGCAGAACTTGGAAGCGGCCCCTGAGCGCCGCTACCCGGCGCCAGGCGGACTCATTCGCCTCACTGGCTTGGCGCCAGCGTTGCAGCCGGGTGAGGTCCTGTTCCGTGACGGCGCCAGACTCCATGCACACCCACCAGCGGGCAGCCGAGCGGGCAGCTTGGCGTGCTTCGTCACTCGGCTCGGCATTCAGCACAGTTCGGCCAGCAGGCAATGTTCGTAGGCCTGGGCCATGTAGCGCTTGACGCTGCGCTCGGTGACCTTCAAGCGCTCGGCGATTTCTCGGTAGCCCAACCCTTCGAGCTGGCTGAGCAGAAAGGCCCGGCGAACCTTGGCCGGTAAGCCATCGAGCAATTGGTCCAGGGCGTGCAGGGTTTCCAGCACCTGCCAGCGCTGTTCCGGCGCAGGTGCGACATCGGCGGGCAAGGTGGCGAGCGCGTCGAGATAGGCCTGTTCCAGACTGCGCCGACGGTAGAAATTGATCAGCAGCCGTTTGCCGACCGTCTTGAGGTAAGCACGCGGCTCCTGCAACTCGGCCACCGACTGGGAACTGGCCAGCACCCGGATGAACGTATCCTGGCTCAGGTCCGCCGCATCCCACGTACTGCCCAGGCGCCGGCTGAGCCATTGCTCCAGCCAGCTGCGATTGTCGCGATAGAGCGTCTCGAACGCCCGAGCGTCCACCCTCGCCGGCTCGACCATCATCGGCACCCTGTCAGATGTAAATGAGATCGATTGTATTTTAAAAAGGGTTTGCAGCGGAACCGTTAGTTACGCCCTCGATGCTGCATTCAGCCGCAATGCGCTCAGCCAGACAAACCGCGTGCGCCGCCGACGCGGCTTGCGCCGCTGCTACAGGGACGGCGTTGCCTCAGCCGCGTCAGCGATCGACGCGGTATTGCAGACCGATCAACCCGAGGCAGGCGCTGACTGAACCCGCCGATAGGTCGTGTGCCAACACAACAGCAAGCCTGCCCCCGCCATCAGCGCGCCGACGATGCCGATGTTGGCCACGCCCACCTGGGTGATCACCACACTGCCCAGCAACGCTCCACCGCCGATACCGACGTTGTAGATCCCCGAATGCAGCGCCATGGCCACGTCCGTGGCATCCGGGGCCAGCTCCAGGACCTTGGACTGCATCGCCAGGCTGAAGCACATGATCGAAATGCCCCAGACCACACTCACCCCACCCAGATAGGTGGCGTAGCGCGCCAACGGCAGCAACAGCATCAGGCAGAGGGCCAGCAACGCGATCGACGCCACCATGAAACCACGCGGATAGCGACCGCTGTAGCGGCTGAACACCAGCGAGCCGATCACCCCGGCACCGCCGAACAGCAACAGCAGCGTCGTGGTCATTTCCCCGCTCATGCGCGCCGCAGCCTGCACGAAGGGTTCGATGTAGCTGTAAGCGGTGTACTGAGCGGTAATCACCAGCGCAGTCGTCACATACAACGCCACCAGCACCGGCCGCTTGAGCAGCATGGGCAGGCTGCGCAGCGAACCTGAATTCTGGCTGGGCAGCGCCGGCAGGCTTTTCGCCAGCCACAGCGCCACTAGCGTGGCCACCACGCCGATTCCCACGAATGTGGTGCGCCAGCCCAGCGCTTCACCGACCACCCGCCCCAGCGGCACGCCCAGCACCATGGCCAGGCACGTACCGGTGGCCAGCAGGCCCAGGGCCTGAGTGTGCTTGCCCGGTGGCGCCAGCCGCACCGCCAGCGATGCCGTGATCGACCAGAACAAGGCGTGCGCGAAAGCGATGCCGATACGGCTGGCCAGCAGCACGCCATAGCTCCAGGCGACGCTGGACACCGCATGGCTGGCCACGAACAGGATGAACACCCCGATCAGCAATCGACGCCGCTCGATGTTGCGCGTGAGCAGCATGATCGGCAGCGACATCAGCGACACCACCCAGGCATACACCGTCAACATCAGCCCCACCTGCGCCGTCGGCATCGCAAAGCTCAGACCGATCGAGGTCAACAACCCGACCGGCGCGAACTCCGTGGTATTGAAGATGAAAGCCGCCAGCGCCAACGCAATCACGCTGGACCAGCTGCCTGTGGGTGTATTCGAAGGCGTATTCATTGGATGGCTTCAGCGACTCTCAAAAATAGTAGGAACGGTCGCGCCTTAACAAACACCACGCATACGTGTAGCCGCCTGACCCTCAAGCCAAGCGGAGCATGCAATGAATGATTGTTATGAGTTTGAGGGGCGACGCCAGATGCGGCGGATTCTACGCCCCGCATACGGTAGGCACAATGCGGTCGCCCACCCGGCCCATAAAGTAGAAGACGATACCTGGAAACGTCGGTACACAGTTTCGGGCTTGTCCTCGGAACCAGCGATCAAGAAAATTTGTATCCTATGGGATACGGATCTATGCTGATGATGATCGCAACTAAAGATGTAATCGACACAGTCCTCCGACATTGCTACCGCCAAGCGCATGGCACAACAACTTCAGGAACAGGAACGATGAAAATCAAGCTACGGGAATGGGATAGCGCCGAACATCTCAAAACCGATCAAGACATGATCATGTACTTCGATGCTTGCATGGCCGAAGCGGGTGATGACGCGGCATTCATTGCCAAGGCGCTGGGCAACATTGCGCGCGCCAAGGGCATCGCCCAGGTGGCAAGGGACACCGGGCTGGGTCGGGAAAGTCTGTACAAGGCTCTTTCGGAGGACGGCAATCCGAGCTTCGCGACGATACTGAAGGTGACGCGTGCACTGGGTATCTCGCTGCATGCAGGGCTGCTTGCATCACCTTCCCGCCCTGCCCCCACTATCGGCTAGCGATCTGGGCGCGCACACCCAACCGACTCAACCAGACCGAGAACAAGATCACCCCACCGCCGAGGAACAGTCGCCCCAAGGGCTCGTCCTGATTCCAGATCAGCAGGTTGAGCAGCAGGCCGACCGGCACGTGGAGATTGTTCATCACCGCCAGCGTGGCGCCTGGCACGCGGCTGGCGCCCTTGTTCCACCAATACATGCCGAGCGCCGTCGACACCAGTCCCAGGAACGCCAGCACGCTCCATTGCACAGGCGTCTGTGGCAGGTTATGGGAGTTGCCGAACAGCAGAAAGGCCGGCAGCACCACCAGCAAGGCGCCAACGTAGAAGTAGCCGAAGCGTCGATACTGTGGCTGGTCGCTGGGATGGCGTGCCAGCAGATGCTTGTACAGCACCTGCCCGGCCGCATAGGTGAAGTTGGCCAGCTGCAGCAACAGGAAACCGATGAAGAAGTCCGGGCTGACGCGGTCGAAACGAATCACTGCGGCCCCTGCTACCGCGACCAGCGCCGCCACCAGCGCCCAGCGGTTGAAGCGACGGTTCAACGCGTCCTCGATCAGCGTCACGTGCACTGGCGTCAGGATGGTGAAGAGCAGCACCTCCGGCACGCTCAAGACCCGAAAGCTCAGGTACAGACAGACGTAGGTGATGCCGAACTGCAGCGCACCGATCAGCAGCATGGCGCGCAGGAAGCGCGGTTCAACCTGACGCCAGCGCGTCAGCGGCAGGAACACCAGCCCGGCGAGCAGCACCCGGGCTAGCACGGCAAAATAGCTGTCGACGTGGCCAGCGAGGTATTCGCCGATCAAGCTGAAAGAGAAAGCCTGGATGAGGGTGACGATCAGAAGGTATTGCATGGTGCGTCCCGAATTGGCGAGGCGCGGACCTTAGCGCATCTGGACCGGATCAGGCCAGTGAAGCCAGCCTTGGATCGCTACCGTGATTCATCAAATGAGTTGTCTTGGCCGATCATTGCTCTACCCTGTGTCGCATCTGTGCGGGTGGGTACACGCTCGGCTGGCATTGCACCTCGATTCGCAACCTGAGAATGCTGCGCTTGAAGCTGGCTACCGCGTCGGTCGACGCCCCTGCGGCGACGCTGACCCGCCGGGTCCGCACCGGCTCGGGGCCATTGCGAAAGCGCACACTGCACTGCGCCGCGCGGGCTCCGTAGTTCTGCAGGGTCACGGCGGCCATGTCGGGAGCCGTGTCATGGGCCGTGACCAGAATGTCGGTGTCGTCGAGCTGCTTCTGCACGTCGATGGGGTAGGCGAAACACACACCTGGCAGCAGGGCCAGCACTACAACGCAGCATTTGATCATCGAGCAGTCTCCGTGGCGGGCTGCCAGCTTAGGACACCAGGAGTCGAAGATGAAAGCGCCCCGCGTCACCCTTGAGCAATGGCGAACCCTGCAGGCCGTGGTCGACCACGGCGGCTTCGCCCAGGCTGCCGAAGCCCTGCACCGTTCGCAGTCGTCGATCAGCTACACCGTAGCGCGCATGCAGGACCAGCTCGGCGTGCCGCTGTTGCGCATCGACGGCCGCAGGGCGGTGCTCACCGATGCCGGCGCGGTGCTGTTGCGCAGGTCCCGCCAACTGGTCAACCAGGCCAGCCAGCTGGAAGACCTCGCCCACCACATGGAGCAGGGCTGGGAAGCCGAAGTGCGCCTGGTGGTCGACGCAGCCTATCCCAATGCACGGCTGATCCGCGCCCTTACCGCGTTCATGCCGCAGAGCCGCGGCTGTCGCGTACGGCTGCGCGAAGAAGTGCTGTCGGGGGTCGAGGAAGTGCTGCAGGAAGGCGTCGCCGACCTGGCGATCAGCGGCTACGGCATACCGGGCTACCTGGGCACCGAACTGAGCGCCATCGAATTCATCGCCGTGGCCCACCCCGAGCACGCGTTGCTGGGCATGGGTCGCGCGCTCAGCGTGCAGGATCTGCACGGCCACATGCAGGTGGTGATCCGCGATTCGGGCCGCCAGCAACCGCGTGACGTGGGCTGGCTGGGCGCTGAGCAGCGCTGGACGGTCGGCAGCCTGGCCACGGCGACCAGTTTCGTCGGCAGCGGCCTGGGCTTCGCCTGGTTGCCGCGGCACATGATCGAACGCGAACTGCGCGAGGGCACACTCGCTGCCTTGCCGCTTGAGCAAGGTGGCAGTCGGCACCCAACCTTCTATCTGTATTCGAACCGGGACAAGCCCTTGGGTCCGGCCACACAAATTCTCGTCGAATTGCTGCGCACCTTCGACACCGCGCCCCTGGACGTGCCGATTCCGGCTCTTGAACAGGCCAATGCCCTCATGGGGCATGACGACTGACCGTCTTGCGAACATTAAGTAACATTCATTTGTTACATCCCCGCTCGCCTGGGCCGCCCTTTGGCGGCACGCTTGCTACATTGCCCCGAACGCTTGCGCCGCTTGCGGCTCAAAGCCTATGCCTCTCCCCCTCAAGGACCTCGTACCGATGCTGAAAAAAATCCTCCTGGCCGCCTGCTCCCTCTCCTTCGCGGGCCACCTGATGGCTGCCGACGCCCAGCACCCCCATGTGTTGCTCGACACCAGCATGGGCGCAATCGAAGTCGAACTGGACGCGGTCAAGGCGCCGATCAGCACCGCCAACTTCCTCGCCTACGTCGACAAAGGTCACTACAACAACACCATTTTCCACCGCACGATTCCAGGCTTCATGGTGCAAGGCGGCGGCTTCGACGCCAACATGCGTGAAAAGCCCACCCAGGCCCCGATCAAGAACGAGGCCGACAATGGTTTGCACAACGTGCGGGGAACCCTCGCGATGGCGCGCACTCAAGTAAAGGACTCGGCCACCAGCCAGTTCTTCATCAATCAGAAGGACAACGATTTCCTCGACCATGGTGGTCGCGATTTTGGCTACGCGGTCTTCGGCAAGGTGGTGAAAGGCATGGAAGTGGTCGACAACATCGCCAACACGCCGACGACCACCAAAAGCGGCATGCAGAACGTGCCCAGTGATCCGATCATGATCAAATCGGCGAAACGCGTGGACTAAGCCGCGCGTCCTGCCGGCCATGTCTCAGCCAGGACCGTCAACCCGCACAGGAGAGCACGCTTGAGCATTTATCGCCGCTTCGAACAATGGATCGATATCTTCCGCGAAGCGCCTACGGAAACGCCTCCCAACAAGGTCCTGGCCTTCTACATCTACTACCTCAAGCAGGTCTGGCCCAGCTTCGCCACTTTGCTGGTGGTCGGCCTGATCGGTGCGCTGATCGAGGTCGCGCTGTTTCGCTACCTCAGTCGCATCATCGACATGGCCCAGGGCACGCCCAACGTGCACTTCTTCAGTGACAACGCGCTGGAGCTGACCTGGATGATGGTGGTTGCGCTGGTCCTGAGGCCCATCTTCATCGGCCTGCATGACCTGCTGGTGCACCAGGCGATCAGCCCTGGCATGACCAGCCTGATCCGCTGGCAGAACCACAACTACGTGCTCAAGCAGAGCATGAACTTCTTCCACAGCGACTTTGCCGGACGCATCGCCCAGCGCATCATGCAGACCGGCAACTCCCTGCGCGACTCGGCGGTGGCCGCGGTCGATGCGCTGTGGCATGTGCTCATCTATGCGATCAGTGCCCTGGTGCTGTTCGCCGAGGCCGATTGGCGCCTGATGATTCCGCTGATCTTGTGGATCATCGCCTACGTGATTTCGCTGTACTACTTCGTTCCGCGGGTCAAGGAACGCTCGGTGGTGTCCTCCGACGCCCGCTCGAAGTTGATGGGGCGCATCGTCGACGGCTACTCCAACATCGCCACGCTCAAGCTGTTCGCCCACACCAGCATGGAGCAGCAATACGCCCGTGACGCCATCAGTGAACAGACCGAGAAAACCCAGCTGGCCAGCCGGGTGATCACGGCCATGGATTTCGCCATCACCACCATCAACGGTCTGTTGATCGTCGGCACTACGGGCCTGGCCCTGTGGCTATGGACGCAATCGCTGATTTCCGTGGGGGCAATCGCTCTGGCAACGGGTCTGGTGATCCGTATCGTCAACATGTCCGGCTGGATCATGTGGGTGGTCAACGGCATCTTCGAAAACATCGGCATGGTGCAGGACGGCCTGCAGACCATCGCCCAACCGGTCAGCGTGACCGACAAGAAGGGCGCGCCACGGCTCAAGGTCGACCGCGGCAACGTGCGTTTCGAAGACGTGCACTTCCACTACCCCAAGGGCGACAGCATCATCGAGGGCCTGACCCTGGATATTCGTCCGGGCGAGAAGATCGGGTTGATCGGACCTTCGGGTGCAGGCAAGTCGACGCTGGTCAACCTGCTGCTGCGTCTGTACGACTTGCCCAGCGGGCGCATTCTGATCGATGGCCAGGACATTGCCGACGTGACCCAGGAAAGCCTGCGCGAGCAGATTGGCCTGATCACCCAGGACACTTCGCTGCTGCACCGCTCCATTCTCGACAACCTGCGCTACGGCAAGCCCAATGCCACCGAGGAGCAGGTCTGGGAAGCGGTGCGCAAGGCGCGGGCCGATGATTTCCTGCCGTTGTTGTCCGACAGTGAAGGTCGTCGCGGTTTCGATGCCCATGTCGGCGAGCGCGGCGTGAAGCTGTCCGGTGGTCAGCGCCAGCGCATCTCCATCGCCCGCGTGCTGCTGAAGAACGCACCGATCCTGATCATGGACGAAGCGACTTCGGCGCTCGACTCCGAAGTCGAGGCGGCGATTCAGGAAAGCCTGGAAACCCTGATGAAGGGCAAGACCGTGATCGCGATCGCCCACCGCCTGTCGACCATCGCCAAGATGGATCGCCTGGTGGTGTTGCAGAAAGGCAAGGTGGTCGAGATCGGCAGCCATACCGAACTCCTGGCACAGCAGGGCCTGTATGCACGCCTCTGGCACCATCAGACCGGCGGTTTCGTCGGGATGGATTGATCCTGGCGCTCCCATGGCTCACGGGGCCATGGGAGCCCCCTGTAGGAGCGGTCATCGGCCGCGAAGACGTCACCGCGGCTCGCCTGACACACCGTAGCGCTCCCTTCGCGGCCACTGGCCGCTCCTACAGTCAGGCACCTAGTAATGAATGACTCAGGCCTGTCGATACGGCAACGCTTCCCGCGCTTGCTCCGCGTACCTCAGCACCCCCACCCGCTCCTCCTGCAGAAAACTCTCCACCGCAGCCCGCAGTCCCGGGTGCCGCAGGTAGTGCCATGACCGCGTGATCACCGGCTCGAACCCACGGATCAACTTGTGCTCGCCTTGCGCCCCGGCATCGAAACGCTGGATACCGTGGGCAATCGCATAGTCCATGCCCTGATAGAAACAGGTCTCGAAGTGCAGCCGGTCATACTCGGCCAGGCATCCCCAATAACGACCATAGAAGCTGTCGCCTCCCAGCAGACTGAAGGCCATCGCCACGGGCCGGCGTTCATGGGTCGCCAACACCACGCGGATCGCCTCGGGCATGCGCTCGGCCAGCAGACTGAAGAAGTCACGAGTCAGATAGGGAGAGCGTCCACGCACGTGGTAGGTATTGGCATAGCAGGCATAGACGAAATCCCATTCGGCCTCGCTGACCTGCCCGCCCTCGCGCCATTCGAACTCGATACCTTGCGCCCTTACCTGTTCGCGTTCCTTGCGCATCTGCTTGCGCTTGCGCGAGCTGAGCGCATCGAGAAAATCCTCGAAATCCCGATAGCCACGGTTATGCCAGTGATACTGGCAACCCAGCCGTTCCATCCAGCCTTCCTCGGCGCCGATCAGCGCATCGAAGTCAGGATCGGTGAAATTGACATGCGCACCACTGAGCCCTTCCAGCTCCAGGTACCCCGGTACACTGCGCAGCAACTCGACGCCATGCTCGGGACGACGCATCAACAGGCGTGGGCCGCTGACCGGACTGAACGGCACCGCCCCCAGCAGCTTGGGATAGTAGTCGATACCGGCACGCTCGCAGGCGTCGGCCCAGCCGTGATCGAACACATACTCCCCATACGAATGCCATTTACGGTAGCTGGGCAAGGCCGCCACCAGCTGCCCTTCCTCGATCAGCACCAAGTGCTCCGGCGCCCAACCGGAGCGCTCGCCCAGGCTGCCACTGTCTTCCAGCGAGCTGAGAAAGCCATGGCGCAGGAACGGTTGGGATTCAGGCAACAGCGCGTCCCATTGCGCGGCGTCGATGGCGGACAAGCTGGCAGCAACATGCAACGGCATCGGTAGGCTCCAAAGGATGAGACGTGCCGAGCAGTATCGCGCAGCCTCTGCCTGCGGTCACCCGCCAATACGGTGCCATCACTCGGCGAACGCTCTGGATCAATGCATACCGTCTTTTCAATGTCATCACTAAGCCATTGTTCTGACATTGTTTTGTCATCACCCCTCGCAATACTTGCGCCAGTTTTTCGGGGTCTGCCACGCCATCTGCCAGGCGTGTCCGAAAGCACTTTCAGGTTCGGCGCTTGCCGGCCTTTTTTTGCGATAGGGAGAATGTCATGCGTCGTGTTTCAACACTCACCAAGGTCAGCCTGAGCGCCACCGTTCTGATGGCCATCAGCAGCCAGGCCAGTGCTGCGGTCGATGCCAAGCTGCTCGACATGCTGCGCGCCAACGGTTCGATCAACGCTGCGCAATACGCCGAATTGAAGACCGAGCTGGACAGTGAGAAACAGGCCCAACAAGTGGCTGCCGCCGAACAGTCGAAGAAGATGAGCGCATTCGACCAGAAAGTCGCCTGGGCCGCGAAGACCCAGATCAAGGGCGACGTGCGCCTGCGTCATGAAAGCATCAACGTCGACGGCGAACGTGATGGTTCCAGCGGCGATCGCAACCAGGACCGCCAGCGCATCCGCGCACGTCTGGGCGTCTACAGCGAGATCAACCCGCAGGTCGATGCCGGTATCCGCGTCGCTACCGGCAGCAGCGCCGATGCCCGCTCCACCAACCAGAGCCTGGATGGCGCCTTCAGCAAGAAATCCATCTGGCTCGATCAGGCCTACCTGGACTGGCACCCAACGGCCGTCAAGGACCTGCACCTGATCGGCGGCAAGATGAGCCAGCCCTGGGTCAGCATGGGCGACGTGATCTGGGACGGCGACATCAACCCCGAGGGTGTGGCCGCCACCTACAAGCTGCCACTGGGCGGCGCCGAACTGTTCGGCAGCACCGGCTACTACGTGCTGACCGACAACATCGACGGTGAAGGTCGCCAGTTCGAACATGACCTGCGCATGTACACCGGCCAGGCCGGCGCGCGCTTCGCGCTGGGCGATAACGTCAAGATGACCCTGGGCGGCAGCGTCTACTCCTACGACAACGACAACGCCACCAACGCCGCTGCCGTACTGGCTGTCAACGGCAACGCCTCGACCGAATTCACCCTGTACGAAGGCTTCGGTCAGCTGGACATCACCGGCCTGCCCCTGCCGCTGTCGATCTATGGCCAGTACGTGGTCAACGGCGATGCCGAAGCCACCGCCACCGTCGGCAAGCAGGACACTGCCTGGCTGACCGGTTTCAAGACCAAGTTCGCCGGCTTCGGCCTGGACTACAACTACCGCGACGTGCAACGCAATGCCGTGGTGGGCGCGTTCACCGACTCCGACTTCGCCAACGGTTTCACCGGCTCGCGCGGCCACAAGGTCAAGCTGGGCTACGAGATCGACAAGAACTTCGCCGTCGGTGCCACCTACTTCCTGGCCGAATCCGACGTCGCCAGCCGTACCCGTACCGATGCCGACGTGAACACCCTGCAGCTGGACCTGGAAGCCAAGTTCTAAGCCTGCTCTCCTCGCTTCAGACAAAAGGCGCAAGCTGCGAGTGCATCGCAGGTTGCGCCTTTTTCATTGCCACTGCCGCCGTCGATCAGCGCTTGCGCAGAATCACGCTGCCAATCGAATAGCCTGCACCGAACGAGCTCAGCACGCCGAGCGAACCCGCTGCCAGGTCGTCCTGATGGGTATGTAGGGCGATCACCGAGCCGGCCGAACTGGTGTTGGCATAGCGGTCGAGAATCACCGGCGCCTCCTCGACGCTGGCATCGCGGCCCAGCAGTTTCTTCACGATCAAGTGGTTCATGCTCAGGTTGGCCTGGTGCAGCCAGAAACGCCTGACGGCCTGCACGGCAATGTCGTTCTGCGCCAGGTGGGCGGCGATCAGCTCGGCGACCATCGGGCAGACTTCCTTGAACACCTTGCGGCCTTCCTGGACGAACAGTTTGTCCTCCCCACCCGGCCCCAGCGCCTCTACCCGATTCAGAAAACCGAAGTTGTTGCGAATGTTGTTGGAAAACTGGGTCTGCAGACGGGTGCTGACAATGTCGAATTGGTGCGCCGATGTGGCCAGGTCCGCACGCTCCACCAACACGGCAGTGGCCGCATCGCCGAAGATGAAGTGGCTGTCGCGGTCGCGGAAATTCAGGTGTCCGGTGCAGATCTCCGGGCTCACCACCAGCACCGCCCGCGCCTGTCCCAGCTGCACGCTGTTGCTCGCTTGCTGGATACCGAAGGTGGCCGACGAACACGCCACGTTCATGTCGAACCCGAAGCCCTGGATACCCAGCGCCTGTTGCACCTCGATGGCCACCGCCGGGTAAGGCCGTTGCAGGTTGGAACAGGCAACGATCACCGCGTCGACGTCGGCAGCCGTGCGACCGGCGCGTTGCAGCGCCTGCTCCGCGGCAGCCACGGCCATCTGGCACAGAATCGACTGCTCTTCGTTGCTGCGCTCGGGCAGGTTGGGTTTCATCCGCTGCGGATCGAGAATGCCCGCCTTGTCCATGACGAAGCGGCTCTTGATGCCGCTGGCTTTCTCGATGAAGGCCGCGCTGGAGGGGGCCAGTGCCTGCACGTCGCCGCGCTCGATGGCCGCAGCGTTGTCCTGGTTGAAGGCGGCTACATAAGTGTTGAAAGACTCGACCAGCTCCTCGTTGGAGATGCTCTGGGCCGGTGTGTACAGGCCGGTGCCGCTGATGACGACGTTATGCACGGTCGTTCCTCTATTGTTAGGGGCAACTCAATCAGATGAATGCCACGCAAGCCCGAGTCGAAAGACCGGGCCGCACTCAGGCGTCCACTGCACTCCACTGCTTGCTCAAGCGCTTGTCCGACACGGGCACCTTGGTGCCCAACTGTTGCGCGAACAACGACACTCGATACTCCTCCAGCAGCCAGCGGTATACCTCCAGCTGTGGATCACGCTTGCCCTCCTGGCCATGCTTGTTCAGGCGTGTCTGATACTGGCTCCAGAGATTGGCCAACTCGCCGCTCCAGACCCGATCTTTCTGCACCTGACTCGGCAGTTTCTCCAAGCGTAGCTCGACCGCCTTGAGCAGGCGCGGCATTTCCTTGAGCCAGGCTGCCGGGGTATCGCGCACGAAACCGGGATAGACCAGATGGCTCAACTGCTGCTTGATATCGTTCAGCGCCACGGCATGGGTCAGATCGATCTTGCCCTTGAAGCGCTTTTGCAAGCCATGCCACAGCTTGAGGATATCCAACGTCAGGCGCGCCAGACGTTCGGCGTGCTCTGCCCAGGCGCCACGCTTGCGCTCGGCCAGTGCCGCCAGCGCCACACCGTCGCGCGGCAGGCTCGCTTCACCTTCCAGCACGCAACTGTCCAGGCTGGCCAGCAGGATGTCCTCGACGAGGGCTTCGACACGGCCGAGTTCGCGGTACAGCAGGCCCAGTTCGGTCTGGCCCGGCAACTTGCTGCGCAGGAACTTGGCCGGTTCGGCCAGTTGCTGCAGCAGCAGCCGCTGCAGGGCGCGTCGGTGCTGGTACTCGGCTTCGGCGCTGGTCGAGAACCGCCCTTCCTTGACCGTGCCGCCTTCCTCGACCAAGGCCGGGTAGACCGTCATCGACAGTCCGGCGATGTTCTGCTGGGTGGTCTGTTCGACCTTGGCGAACGCCTTGGCCTGCACCGGTTGCTGGCTCTTCGCGGCATTCGGCACCGCCAATGCGGCGCTGCTGGCCTCGGCGAAACGCGCGGTGAGCTCGGCCAGGTCACGTCCCTCACCAAGAAATTTGCCTTGGCCGTCGAGCACTTCGATGTTCATGCGCAGATGGCTGTCGACCTGCTGCGCGGCCTCGGCCCATGCCTCGTCGCTGACCCGCGCGCCGGTCATGCGCAGCAGTTCGCGGCCCAGGGCCTGGGGCAAAGAGCCTTCGCCGAAGGTCAGACGTGCGAGGGCGGCGCGAACGAAGTCCGGCACCGGCACGAAATTCTTGCGCAGGGCTTTGGGCAGGTTGCGCACCAGGGAAATGCACTTGGCCTCCAGCAACCCCGGCACCAGCCATTCCAGGCGCTCGCCCGGCAAGGCCGGCAGCAGCGGCGCGGGCACGCGCAGGGTGACGCCGTCGCGAGGGTGATTGGGCTCGAAGTGGTAGCTCAGGTGCAGGCTCAGATCGCCCAGACGCAGGGTGTCAGGGTATTGCGCGGCAGTGACTTCGCTGGCCTCGCGGGCCAGCACGTCCTCTTCGCGCATGATCAGAAGATCGGGGTTCTTCTGGCTGTTGACCTTGTACCAGCTGTCGAACGTCGCCGTCTGGTGAATCTCGGCGGGCAGGCGCGCCTCGTAGAACCCGTAGAGGGTTTCTTCGTCGGCCAGAATGTCGCGTCGGCGGGCCTTGGCCTCCAGCTCGTCGAGCTGCTCGAGCAGCTGGCGGTTGGCCGTCAGGCACTTGGCCCGCGACTGGATCTCGCCGCGCACCAGCCCTTCGCGAATGAACAGCTCGCGCGATGCCACCGGGTCGATGGGTCCGAAATGCGCCGGGCGACGGCCGACCACGATCATGCCGTAGAGGGTGATCTGCTCAAACGCCACCACCTGGCCGCGCTTCTTCTCCCAGTGCGGCTCGAAATGGTTTTTCTTGATCAGGTGTCCGGCCAGCGGTTCGATCCAGTCCGGCTCGATCTTGGCGACCATGCGCGCATACAGCTTGGTCGTCTCGACCAGCTCGGCGGCCATCAGCCACTGCGGCTTCTTGCGCCCCATGCCCGACGACGGATGCACCCAGAAACGACGCTGTCGCGCGCCCAGATAGTCGCCGTCTTCGGTTTTCTGGCCGATCTGGCTGAGCAGGCCGGACAACACCGCCTTGTGAAACTTGGGATAGTCCGCGGCGTCCTTGTTCACCTGCAGTTGCAGGTCACGGCAGATCAGGCTCAGTTGACGGTGTGCATCACGCCACTCGCGCAGGCGCAGGTAATTGAGGAACTGTTTGCGGCACCAGTTGCGCAAGGCACTGGAGCCCAGTTCCTGACGCTGGGTTTCGAAACCACGCCACAGATTGACCAGCGCGGCGAAATCCGAGTCGGCATCCTTCCACTGCGCGTGGGCCTGATCGGCCGCCTGCTGACGCTCGGGCGGACGCTCGCGCGGATCCTGCACCGAGAGCACGCTGGCGATGATCAGCACTTCCTGCAAACTGCCCTGGCGCGCGCCTTCGAGCAGCATGCGCCCCAGCCGTGGATCGATCGGCAAGCGCGCCAACTGTCGGCCCATCGGCGTCAGCTGGTTCTCGCGGTTGACCGCAGACAGCTCCTGCAGCAGGTTGAAGCCGTCGCTGATGGCCTTGCCGTCCGGTGGCTCGATGAACGGGAAGCGGTCGATTTCACCCAGGCGCAGGTGCAGCATCTGCAGGATCACCGCCGCCAGGTTGGTGCGCAGAATCTCGGGATCGGTGAATTCGGGGCGCGAGAGAAAATCCTCTTCGCTGTACAAGCGGATGCAAATGCCCGGCTCGACTCGGCCACAGCGACCCTTGCGCTGATTGGCGCTGGCCTGGGACACCGCCTCGATCGGCAGACGCTGGACCTTGGCCCGGTAGCTGTAGCGACTGATGCGCGCGGTACCGCTGTCGATCACGTAGCGAATGCCGGGCACGGTCAGAGACGTCTCCGCCACGTTGGTAGCCAGCACCACGCGGCGCCCGGGATGGGACTGGAAAATGCGCTGCTGCTCGGCCGGCGACAGGCGCGCGTACAGCGGCAGGATTTCCGTGTGCCGCAGCTGAGCCTTGCGCAGCATGTCGGCAGCATCGCGAATCTCGCGTTCGCCGGGCAGGAACACCAGCACATCGCCCGGCGTCTTGCGCTCGCTGCGCTCGAAGGCGGCGATTTCGTCCAGCGCCGCCAGAATCGCCTGGTCGACGGTCAGGTCGTTCTCGATCTGATTGCCTTCCTCGTCCTGCTCGGCCGTCAGCGGTCGGTACCAGGTGTCAACCGGGAAGGTGCGCCCGGACACCTCGATGATCGGCGCATCGTCGAAATGCTCGGAGAAGCGCTGCAGATCGATGGTGGCCGACGTGATGATGACCTTCAGATCGGGACGCCGTGGCAGCAGGGTCTTCAGGTAGCCCAACAGGAAATCGATGTTCAGGCTGCGTTCGTGGGCCTCGTCGACGATGATGGTGTCGTAGCGCTCGAGAAAACGGTCGTGCTGGGTTTCGGCCAGCAGGATGCCATCGGTCATCAGCTTGACCAGGGTATTGGCATCGCTCTGGTCTTCGAAACGCACCTGGTAACCCACCAACCCGCCCAGTGGCGTCGCCAGTTCCTCGGCGACACGGCTGGCCACGCTGCGCGCAGCGATCCGGCGTGGCTGGGTATGGGCGATCAGGCCATGCTGGCCGCGGCCCAGTTCCAGGCAGATCTTGGGCAACTGGGTGGTCTTGCCCGAGCCGGTTTCACCGGCAATGATCAGCACCTGATGCTCGGCGAGCACTTTCTTGATTTCGTCGCGCTTGGCGGCAATGGGCAGACTGTCGTCGTAGCGCACCGTCGGCACGCTGAGCCGGCGCGCCTCGACGCGAGCGAACGAGGCCTGCACTTTCTCGACCCACTGGCCGAGCTTCGCCTCGTCGGGCCGTTTGCGCAGTTCATGCAGCTGCCGGCGCAGGCGGTGACGGTCGCCGATCATGGCCTGGTCGAGGTTTTTCAGAAGCTGGTCAATCGAAGCGGTTTGGTCGGTCATCAGGTACGCAGAGGTCTTGGTGGGGTACGTCGAAGGTCACACCCCGCAATTGTCGCAGATTTGCGGGGGTTGTGTCGGTAGCGCCCGGTACCCGGCAGGGATCAAGCCGATTTCTTGATGCCCAGTTTTTTCACTTCCTCATCGCGCAACTCGCGGCGCAGGATCTTGCCCACGTTGGTAGTCGGCAGCACATCGCGGAATTCCACCGTGCGCGGGACCTTGTAGGCGGTGACGTTGGCGCGCATGTGCTCCATGACCTTTTCCTTGGTCAGGGTGACACCGGGTTTGGGCACGACGAAAATCTTGATCGACTCGCCGGACTTCTCGTCCGGTATGCCGATGGCAGCGCATTGCAGCACGCCCGGCAAGGTGGCAAGGACGTCCTCGAGCTCGTTGGGGTACACGTTGAAGCCGGAGACCAGGATCATGTCCTTCTTGCGATCGACGATGCGCATGTAGCCATCGGGCTGGATCAGCGCGATGTCGCCGGTCTTGAGCCAGCCTTGCGCGTCGAGGATCTCGGCGGTGGCCTCCTGGCGCTGCCAGTAGCCCTTCATGACCTGCGGGCCCTTGATGCACAACTCTCCGATCTCACCCAATGGCAGCTCTTCGCCCGCATCGTTGATGATCTTGGCCAGAGTAGAAGGCACCGGAATGCCGATGGTGCCGATCTGGATGCGCTGGTTGGGGTTGACCGTCGCCACCGGGCTGGTTTCGGTCATGCCGTAACCTTCGCAGATGGCGCAGCCGGTCACTTCTTTCCAGCGCTCGGCGGCGGCCAGTTGCAGGGCCATGCCGCCCGACAGCGTGACTTTCAGCGCCGAGAAGTCCAGCTTGCGAAACGCCTCGTTGTTGCACAGGGCCACGAACAAGGTGTTGAGCCCGACGAAGCCGCTGAACTTCCACTTCGACAGTTCCTTGACCATCGCCTGCAGGTCACGCGGGTTGCTGATCAGCACGTTGTGGTTGCCGATCAGCATCATGGCCATGCAGTGAAAGGTGAAGGCATAGATATGGTAGAGCGGCAGCGGCGTGATCAGGATTTCACAGCCTTCGTCGAGGTTGGACCCCATCAAGGCCTTGCACTGCAGCATGTTGGCCACCAGGTTGCGATGGGTGAGCATCGCCCCCTTCGCCACGCCGGTGGTGCCGCCGGTGTACTGCAACACGGCCACTTCCGAGCTGGCCGGGTTGGCCTCGTTGACGGTTTGGCCACGCCCCTTGCTCAACACATCGTTGAACTTCACTGCCCGTGGAAGGTGATAGGCCGGGACCATTTTCTTCACGTACTTGATCACGCTGTTGACCAGCAGACGCTTGAGCGGCGGCAACAGGTCGGCGACTTCGGTGACGATGACATGGCGGACGGACGTCTTGGGGACGACCTTTTCCGCCAGGTGCGCCATGTTCGCCAGGCATACCAGTGCCTTGGCGCCGGAGTCCTTGAACTGGTGCTCCATTTCCCGCGCGGTGTACAGCGGGTTGGTGTTGACCACCACCAGGCCTGCGCGAATCGCACCGAAGACCGCCACCGGATACTGCAGGACGTTGGGCAACTGCACCGCAATGCGATCACCCGGCACCAGGTCGGTGTTCTGCTGCAGATAGGCGGCAAAGGCTCCCGACAGTTCGTACAGCTCACCGTAAGTGAGGGTCTTGCCCAGGTTGGTGAACGCCGGCTTGTCGGCGAAGCGCTGGCAGGACTGCTTGAGTACCGCCTGGATATTGGGATACATGTCCGGATCGATATCCGCCGCGATTCCAGCCGGATACTTATCCTTCCAGAAATTTTCGATCATGGAAGCCCACTCCTCCAGCGCCAGCGAATCTTCACCGCATTCGATGCGATTATTATTGATATGTCAGCACGACCGATACAGGTCCAAATGCCGAAAAGCGCGCCGAGAGTAGCAGCTTTGCCATGAGGCGCCTAGAGGCTGAAGGTGGCCAGGCGGTAACCATTGTGACCGGATTGGCAGTTCCGGTCACAGCGGCTCCAGGTTGTATCCGGGCTCGCTGGCGCCCGTCTGCAACGCCCGCCACGACCCCTGTTCAGTGCATCAACCGTCGCGCAGTTCACGTCGCAGGATCTTGCCCACGGGTGTCATCGGCAAGGCGTCGCGCAGGACGATTTCCCGTGGCAGCTTGTAGCCGGTGAAGTTGGCCTTGCAGTAGACCATCAATTCGGCGGTGGTCAGCTGCGGATCGCGGGCCACCACGAACAGCTTGACCGCCTCGCCGGAGCGCTCGTCTGCCACCCCGATCGCCGCGCAATTGGCCACCTGCGGATGCGCCATGACCACGTCCTCGATTTCGTTGGGATAGACGTTGAAACCGGAAACGATGATCAGGTCCTTCTTGCGGTCGACGATGCGCACGTAGCCGTCGGGATCGATGACGGCGATGTCGCCGGTCTTGAACCAGCCTTGCGCGTCCAGCGCCTCGGCGGTCGCCTCGGGCTGCTGCCAATAGCCGCGCATCACCTGCGGACCCTGGATGCACAGCTCGCCACGCTCGCCCAGCGGCAACTCGGCCCCTTGGTCGTCGATCACCTTCAGCCCCGTGCCGACCACGGGAATGCCCACGCTGCCGATGCGCGCGCTCTGGCCATAGGGGTTGGTGCAGGCCACCGGCGAGGTCTCGGTCAGGCCGTAGCCTTCGACGATGCGGCAACCGGTCAGGCTTTCCCAGCGCTCGGCCGTGGCCTTGACCAGCGCCGTACCACCGGAGTTGGTGACCTTGAGATGGGAGAAATCCAGGGATCGAAACTCGGCATGCTCCATCAATGCCACAAACAGCGTGTTCAGCCCCAGCAAGGCGGTGAACTTCCATTTCTTCAGCTCCTTGATGAAGGCGCCGATGTCACGGGGGTTGGTGATCAGTACGTTATGGTTGCCGGTGACCATCATGCACAGGCAGTTCGCCGTGAACGCATACACGTGGTAGAGCGGTAGCGGCGCGATCATCACCTCGTGGCCTTCGCGCAGGATCGTCTGGCCCTGCTCGTCGAGCTGGCGGAAACAGGCCCTCACCTGCAGCATGTTGGCGACCAGGTTGCCATGAGTGAGCATGGCGCCCTTGGCCAGCCCGGTGGTGCCGCCGGTGTATTGCAGCACCGCGAGGTCATCGAGGGTCGGCGCCATCGGACGGGGTGACGACCCCGCGCCTTGCGCCAGAATCGTCTTGAAGGGTATCGCCTGGGGCAGATGGTAGGCAGGGACGCGCTTCTTGACCTTGCTCACCAGCGTGTTGACCAGCCAGCCCTTGGCAGCGGGCATCAGGTCGCCCAGACGGGCTTCGATCAGGTATTCCAGCTTCGTGTCCTGCAGCACCTGCTCGACCTTGTCGCCGAACAGGTTGAGGTAGACCAGCGCCCGTGCCCCGGAATCGGAGAACTGATGGCGCATTTCGCGTGCGGTGTATAAAGGGTTGGTATTGACCACCACCAGGCCGGCGCGCAATGCGCCGAATACCGCAATGGGGTATTGCAGGACGTTGGGCAACTGCACGGCGATTCGGTCGCCGGGGACGAGGTCGGTGTGCTGCTGCAACCAGCTGGCGAAAGCGGCGCAGTGCCGGTCGAGCTCGGCATAGCTCAGGGTCACGCCCATGTTGCTGAAGGCCGGACGTTGGGCGAAGGTGGTACAGGAGCGGTCGAACACATCGACAATGGAGGTGAATTCACCGACCGCAAGAGTGTGGGGCACGCCCGGCGGGCGCTTGTCGTTCCAGAAATCAGGATGCATTATTATTGTCCTCTGATTCGAAGCCCGCCCGGCCATTGCGCCTGCGGTATGCTGCCGACGTTAGCAGCTGCCGCAACCGACGCAAATGCGCACGACCCTCCTGTTAACATCGTGAATCTATTTGACGCGGCACTGGCCCCGTCAAAGCCAAGGAACCCGCACACCCATGACCCAAGTCAGCAATACTCCGTACGAAGCGCTCGAAGTCGGTCAGACCGCCAGCTTCAGCAAGACCGTGCAGGAGCGCGACATCCAGCTGTTCGCCGCGATGTCGGGAGACCACAACCCGATTCACCTCGACGCCGAGTTCGCCGCCGCCAGCATGTTCAAGGAGCGCATCGCCCATGGCATGTTCAGTGGTGCCCTGATCAGCGCCGCTGTGGCTTGCGAGCTGCCCGGACCGGGCACCATCTATCTGGGTCAGCAGATGAGCTTCCAGAAACCGGTGAAACTGGGCGACACCTTGACCGTGCGCCTGGAAATCCTCGAAAAGCTGCCCAAGTTCCGTGTCCGCATCGCCACTCGCGTGTTCAATCAGCGCGATGAGCTGGTCGTCGACGGCGAAGCTGAAATCCTTGCGCCACGCAAGCAGCAGACCGTCACCCTGGTCAGCCCGCCACCCATCACCATCGGCTGAACGCTACCCACAAAAAAGGGGCGACCCTAGTCGCCCCTTTCGTTGATCAGTCACCGCTCACCGGTCACTGTAGGAATCCCTCCAGATGTACAGCGCAACGCCGACCATGAGCAGGGTGGCGAGGCCGAAGGTCAGCGCCCCGGCAAAAAAAACGTCATCGAACATCATCGCTGGTCGTTCCGGCATCCACTCGAAACGTCACCCTACGCGGGCACGCCGTTGCCTGGATTGACCTGAGTCAACGCTTCTTCGGCTTCTTGGTTTTCTTTCTGGACTTGGCCGGGTCCAGGGGCAGCGCCTGCTCGAAGGCCTGACGCATCTCGTTGAGGCGCTTGTCCTTGAGGTCGTGGATACGCTTGCCGCGTTCGCTGGCGAAATCGATCAGGTTGTCGTCTTGGCTCATGGCGGTGTCGAATCGGTGGCGAAAAGGATCGTTCATGATGCAGCGCGCGAACGGCCCTGACTAGACCTGGATGTCGACCCACAGTCCCTGGCGCGGAGGGTCCTCGACCAAGGGGGCCACCGGTACCGTGTTGTCGGCGTTGAGCGAGTCGCCCGGCACCGGCGCGTGCTCGTCCGGATCCGGCGATCGGCCTTCGCGCTGCCGCCGGCGCTGTTCCTCGCGCAGGATCAGCGCCGCCTGATCGGCATCGTGATGACGCAGATCGATGGCGGTTTCGTTGGAGCCTGGCTGAGCCGGCGCCACAGGCGCGATGCTGGGCGTCGGCTTGACCGGGTCGAGTTGCGAAGTCACCGGCACGACGCTGATCGGAATCAGGGGCGGAATCATGAGAGAGGTCTCCTAATCCCAGGTTGTCGGCAGTCATCGCGGCAACTTGAGACATTTTGTCGCAGTGATGCAGGCGTGTCCCCATCGGGTTGCGCCTCCGTCGCTCCTGACAGGAGGTGAAAAAATCCACTCGCCCCTTTATAGTGTTCGGTCTTCGTTTCACTTCCAGTAGCCGAGCCCCATGTCCGAGCCACGCAAGATTCTCGTCACCAGCGCCCTGCCCTATGCCAACGGTTCCATCCACCTTGGCCACATGCTGGAGTACATCCAGACCGATATGTGGGTGCGCTTCCAGAAGCATCGCGGCAATCAGTGTGTCTATGTCTGCGCAGACGACGCCCATGGCTCGGCCATCATGCTGCGGGCGGAAAAGGAAGGGATCACGCCCGAACAGCTGATCGCCAACGTCAAGGCCGAGCACAGCGCCGACTTCGCCGACTTCCTGATGGACTTCGATAATTTCCACTCCACCCACAGTGAAGAAAACCGCGAGCTGTCCAGCGAGATCTACCTGAAGCTGCGCGAGGCCGGCCATATCGCCCAGCGCTCGGTCACCCAGTATTTCGACCCGCAGAAGCAGATGTTCCTCGCCGACCGCTTCATCAAGGGCACCTGCCCCAAGTGCGCAGCGCCCGACCAGTACGGTGACAACTGCGAAAAGTGCGGCGCTACCTACGCGCCCACCGAGCTCAAGGATCCGAAATCGGCAATCTCGGGCGCCACGCCCGTGCTCAAGGACTCCCAGCACTTCTTCTTCAAGCTGCCCGATTTCCAGCAGATGCTCGAAGGCTGGACGCGCAGTGGCACCCTGCAGGACGCGGTGGCCAACAAGATCGCCGAATGGCTCGATGCCGGCCTGCAGGAGTGGGACATTTCCCGCGATGCACCCTATTTCGGCTTCGAGATTCCAGGCGAACCCAGCAAATACTTCTACGTGTGGCTGGATGCGCCGATCGGCTACATGGCCAGTTTCAAGAACCTCTGCGCCCGACGTCCGGAACTGGACTTCGATGCCTACTGGGGCAAGGATTCGACGGCCGAGCTGTACCACTTCATCGGCAAGGACATCATCAATTTCCATGCGCTGTTCTGGCCAGCCATGCTCGAAGGCGCCGGCTACCGCAAGCCGACCGCACTCAACGTGCACGGTTTCCTGACGGTCAACGGCGAAAAGATGTCCAAGTCCCGTGGCACGTTCATCAAGGCCCGTACCTACCTTGATCACCTGGCGCCCGAGTACCTGCGCTACTACTTCGCGTCCAAGCTGGGCCGTGGCGTGGACGATCTGGACGTCAACCTCGACGACTTCGTGCAGAAGGTCAATTCCGACCTCGTGGGCAAGGTGGTCAACATCGCCAGCCGCTGCGCCGGTTTCGTCCACAAGGGCAACAACGGCGTATTGGTCGCCGCGAATGCCGCACCGGAGCTGACCCAGGCATTCCTGGACGCCACGCCCAGCATCGCCGAAGCCTACGAAGTGCGCGACTTCGCCCGCGCCATGCGCGAAATCATGGCCCTGGCCGACCGTGCCAACGCCTGGATCGCCGAGAAGGCGCCCTGGTCGCTGGCCAAGCAGGAAGGCCGCGCCGACGAAGTGCAGGCTGTCTGCGCCGCAGGCATCAACCTGTTCCGTCAGCTGGTCATCTTCCTCAAGCCGGTCCTGCCCGAGCTTGCGCGGGAAGCCGAACGCTTTCTCAATGTCGAGCCACTGACCTGGAACGACCACGCCACCTGGCTGGCCGATCACTCGCTCAACCCCTTCCAGGCGTTGATGACTCGCATCGACCCGGTCAAGGTGCAGGCCATGACCGACGCTTCCAAGCAGGACCTCGCCGCTGCTCAGGATCCTGCCGCACCCGCCACCGGTAACGGTGAGCTGGTCAAGGACCCGCTGGCTGCCGAAATCGACTTCGACGCGTTCGCCGCGGTCGATCTGCGCGTTGCGTTGATCCTCAAGGCCGAAGCCGTCGAAGGCGCGGACAAACTGCTGCGCCTGACCCTGGACATCGGCGATGAACAACGCAACGTCTTCTCCGGGATCAAGAGCGCCTATCCGGACCCGGCTGCGCTGGAAGGTCGACTGACGATGATGATTGCCAACCTCAAGCCTCGCAAGATGCGCTTTGGCATCTCCGAGGGCATGGTCATGGCCGCAGGCCCTGGCGGCGAGGAAATCTACCTGCTCAGCGCCGACAGCGGCGCCAAGCCGGGCCAGCGCATCAAATAGGTTCAGGTTCACACGCCCTGCCGCTTGTCTTCATCGCAAGACAAGCGGCAGGATCGCTGCCCACCTCACCACCTGCTCCCTCCGCAATCCGGCCGCCCATGAACCTGATCGAACGCATCGACGCATTGTTGCCACAGACTCAGTGCGGCAAATGTGGCCATGCTGGCTGCCGGCCCTACGCAGCCGGCATCGTGGCCGGCGAGCCGATCAACCGTTGCCCGCCGGGGGGTACGGCAACCATCGCTGCCTTGGCGCATCTGCTTGAGGTACCGGTGCTGCCGCCGGACCCGACACAGGGTACGGCACCTGCCCAGATCGCCTACATCCGCGAAGCCGAATGCATCGGCTGCACCAAGTGCATCCAGGCGTGTCCAGTGGACGCTATTCTCGGCGCCCCGAAGTTGATGCACAGCGTGCTGGTCGACGAATGCACCGGTTGCGACCTGTGCGTTGCGCCCTGCCCTGTCGATTGCATCGAGATGCGTGACGCACCGGCATCGGCGTTCACTTCGTTGGCGAGCGATCCCGCTTGCAGCACGGAACAGCAACGTGTGCGTCTGCACAAGCGCAATCGCGCCCGACAACGCTACGAGGCCCGCAACCTGCGACTGCAGCAGGTCCAGGCGGCACGGCAGGCCGAGCGATCACACAGGCCGCAGCGACCGGCTACCCTCGCGGTGCCGTCGTCCCCGGCCTTGTCGGCGATCGAGCGGATCAAGGCAGCGAAGGCGGCCAAGGCGAGCACTGGCGACGCAGCCCTGAAACAGGCGAAAATCGCCGTGGCCATGAGCCGTGCGCAGTTGGCAAAAACCCAGAAGGCTTTCGTGACACCGCCCACGTTCGAGCAGTACCTCATACTCGACGCCTTGAGCCGCGAACACGAGGCCGCCGAACGTCACCTGGCTGCACTTCAATCACACTAGTCTTGCCCGCGAAGGATTTATCTGCCCGATGAACGCCACGAAACGCCAGGAAATCTTCCGCCGGCTGCATGAAGACAACCCGGAGCCCAAGACGGAACTGGCCTACGGCTCACCCTTCGAATTGCTGATCGCGGTCATTCTTTCTGCGCAATCCACCGACGTCGGCGTGAACAAGGCGACTGCGAAGCTGTTTCCCGTCGCACCGACGCCTGAGGCGATGCATGCGCTGGGTGTCGAAGGACTGTCGAGCTACATCAAGACCATCGGCCTCTACAACAGCAAGGCCCGCAACGTCATCGAGACGTGTCGCCTGCTCGTCGAACGGCATGGCGGCGAGGTTCCACAAACCCGCGAGGCCCTCGAAGCGTTGCCCGGTGTGGGACGCAAAACCGCCAATGTGGTGCTCAATACCGCGTTTCGGCAACTGACCATGGCCGTCGACACCCACATTTTTCGTGTCAGCAACCGCACGGGAATCGCACCCGGCAAGAACGTCGTGGAAGTCGAGCAGAAACTGATGAAGTTCGTACCGCGGCCTTACCTGCTCGACTCGCATCACTGGCTGATCCTGCACGGTCGCTACGTCTGCCAGGCACGCAAGCCTCGCTGCGGCAGTTGTCGCATCGAAGACCTGTGTGAATACAAGCACAAGACGAGCGACGATTGAGACGGCCTGTAAGAGCCGATCGGCTGATTGAAAAAATCTTTTTTACGCCGTCTTCGAATATCGCTATAAGGTCCGCCATTGGCAGCACATGCCTGGAGCTGACGTCATGAGTACCGATAAAGAAGTGCTGGAAACGGAAGACGACTTCATCACCGCCGACAGTGAAGAAGCCGAGCCCGTCGTCGAGCCCGTCAAGAGCAACCTGAGCAAGCGGCGTACGATCGACAACCTGCTCGAGGAAAGACGTCTGCAACGACAGTTGGCCGATTACGATTTCGACCTCTAGGGCACGCGACGTGCCTGGCCTTCAGGCCAACCCGTTGCGCTGGGCTAGTTCGATCAGATCGACAAGCGAACGGGCGTTGAGCTTTTGCAACAGGCGCGTCTTGTAGGTGCTCACGGTCTTGTTGCTGAGAAACATGCCATCGGCGATCTGCTTGTTCGACTTGCCCTTGGCCAATTGCTGCAACACCATCATTTCACGCCCGGACAGGCGATTCACCATGTCCGCTTCCGACGCATTGCCCAGACTCGCCCTCACCGAATGCAATGCCTGGTTCGGGAAATAGCTGTAGCCGGACAGTACCGCCTTGATCGCACTGAGCAACTCGGTAAGGTCCTGCTGCTTGCACACATAACCTGCCGCGCCCGCCTGCATGCAACGCATGGAAAAATGCCCCGGCGCCTGCGAGGTCAGCACCAGCACCTTGAGCTGAGGTTCGCTCACCGTCAGCCGACCGATCACCTCCAGCCCATCGAGCTTGGGAATCCCGATGTCGAGAATGACGATGTCCGGTGCGTGGTCACGCGCCAGTTGCAGCGCGTCGACACCGTTGTCGGTCTCGGCCACCACCTCGTAGCCATGGCGCTCCATCAGCAGACGCACGGCGAGGCGGATGACCGGATGATCGTCCACGATCAGCACTTTATTCATGGGAGGATCCAATTTTCCGCGGTTCGAATTCTAGAGCCCGCACATTACCCCAGACGCCTGCCTTTCTTGACGATTCAGAATCTGGGCAGGCAATAACTAAGACACTTCCTACAGCACTAGAAGAATATTCCTACATATTGAGCCTGTGAAAATTCTTGTACAGTGCCTGACGGCTTCGAGCTCTGCTTATGAAACTAAGGAGCAGGAGCATTGCATAATTGCCCTGCCGCTTCAATTGAGCCGTGCCCTGCAAACCGGCCAAGCTGTTGCAGGATAAATACCGCCGATGAATCATTGTCGGTTCGAACTGAAAGCAGCGACCCAGAGCCTTTGGAATGCTTTTCAGCGCCTGATGCCTACCTTGGGTACGATGCTTTGCCTGAAGGATAACTATGCATCCTGCACGGCCGGGCGACCCCACTACTATCGATGGCCAAGCAACCATCGGCCGCATGCGGCCCTGCGAGGCATTCGTGGCCAACAAGAAAATCACCCGTCCCAATCCGCTCGGCATCATTGCCCTGTTCACCGCAATGGTCGAGGCATCGGCTCTGGCGAGCCTGCCCTTTCTGGACGAAACCAGCCAGACGATCTATATATGGTTCCTGGTGGGCTTTCCAACTTTCCTGGCCATTCTTTTCTTCGCAACGCTCAATTTCAACCGACGTGCGCTGTACTCGCCATCGGACTTCGAGAGCTCGGCTTACTTCCTAGAAAGTCTGGACACCGACGCAGACGCCTATAAATACCGAGCCGACAACAAAGTAAGATTGGCGCACAACGACTTACATATCATCGACACCCATACACTGCACACGCGAGGGCGCATGGCGGCCCATCTGGAACGGCTGGCCGATGTTCTGGAAACGCGCAAACATGCCCGACCGCTGCTGATCGTGCTGGTAGGCCAGGTTCCGCCACCGCCCTTGCCCAATGCGCTGGCTGCGCGGCTGGCCAGGTTGCAATGCCAGGTCGCAGCGCTGCAACCCGGTCGCTTGAAGTGGACGGTGCTGTTGGGATGACCCATGAAAAAACCCCGGTCGAGACCGGGGTTTTCGAGGCATGCCTGATTGCTGTCTGAACCGCTGTCGTCAGAACAACGTGCGGCCCTTGTTCGCGGCAATGCGCATACGCAAGGCGTTGAGCTTGATGAAGCCCGCCGCGTCGGCCTGGTTGTAGGCGCCGCCGTCTTCCTCGAAGGTCGCGATATTGGCGTCGAACAGCGAGTCATCGGACTTGCGGCCAGTGACGATCACGTTGCCCTTGTACAGCTTGAGCCGGACCACACCGTTCACGTTGACCTGCGAGGCGTCGATCATTTGCTGCAGCATCACGCGCTCAGGGCTCCACCAGTAGCCGGTGTAGATCAAGCTGGCGTACTTGGGCATCAGCTCGTCCTTGAGGTGCGCCACTTCGCGATCCAGGGTGATGGATTCGATGGCGCGGTGGGCGCGCAGCATGATGGTGCCGCCTGGGGTTTCGTAGCAGCCCCGGGACTTCATCCCGACATAGCGGTTCTCGACGATGTCCAGACGGCCGATGCCATGCTCGCCGCCGATGCGGTTCAAGGTGGCCAGAACGGTGGCAGGTGTCATCTCGACGCCGTCCAGCGCGACGATGTCGCCGTTGCGGTAGGTCAGCTCCAGATACTGCGGGGTATCCGGGGCGTTCTCCGGCGAGACGGTCCACCGCCACATGTCTTCTTCGTGCTCGGTCCAGGTGTCTTCCAGCACGCCGCCTTCATAGGAGATGTGCAGCAGGTTGGCGTCCATCGAGTACGGCGACTTCTTCTTGCCGTGGCGCTCGATCGGAATGTTGTGCTTCTCGGCGTAGTCCATCAGCTTTTCACGGGAGAGCAGGTCCCACTCGCGCCATGGCGCGATGACCTTGACGCCTGGCTTGAGCGCATAGGCGCCCAGCTCGAAACGCACCTGGTCGTTGCCCTTGCCGGTGGCGCCGTGGGAGATGGCATCCGCACCGGTTTCGTTGGCGATTTCGATCAAGCGCTTGGCGATCAACGGCCGTGCGATGGAAGTGCCCAGCAGGTATTCGCCTTCGTACACGGTGTTGGCACGGAACATCGGGAACACGAAGTCGCGCACGAACTCTTCGCGCAGGTCGTCGATGTAGATTTCCTTGACGCCCATGGCCTGCGCCTTGGCGCGTGCCGGCTCGACCTCTTCGCCCTGGCCGAGATCGGCAGTGAAGGTCACTACTTCACAGTTATAAGTGTCCTGCAGCCACTTGAGGATCACCGAAGTGTCCAGGCCGCCGGAATACGCCAGAACGACCTTGTTTACGTCCGCCATGCCATCACTCCACGGGGTTCTACGGAAAGCCGTCGATTCTACCGCCCAAGGCTACGAATTTACAGGGGCGCGACAGCTTTGGTTGAACACGCGACAGTCACAATGGCTTCGCAGGCGGCTTGTCGGTGGCCAGAACGGCGGGCGAATCGGCGGCGGGGGGCAGCGCTTGGCGGCGCCTCTACACGAGACAACTCGATGCTCACGCGACGGTTTCGGGCCCGATTGGCGGCATTGTTGTTGGCCACCAGCGGATAGCTTTCGCCGTGAAAGCGCAAGGTGATCTGGCTTTCGCTCAGACCATGGGCCAGCAGGTAGTCCTGAACGGCCAGGGCCCGGCGCCGGGAGAGGTCGCGGTTCACCAGGCGGTTGCCGCTGTTGTCCGAATGGCCGTCGAGCTGCACGTGATTGACGCTGGGATCGGCTTTCATGAAGGCCAGCAGCTTGTCCAGACGCGCCTTGGCCGCCGTGTCGAGCTCGAGACCACGGGGAAAGCCCACATCGCTCAGGCGAATCTGGTCGTAGTTCATCGGCAACAGTTTCGCCGCGCAGGCCTGGTACTCACCGAAAGCCTGGCCGAAGCGTGCCGACAGCAAGCGGATTTCGACCGGCTGGCTACCCGATTGGCTGCGTATCAGGGTCATGCGCCCCTCCAGCAGTCCATTGATCAGGCCACTGGCCTGACTTTGCGAGCTGGTCAGCAGGGTCTCGCCATGGCCCAGGCGGACGCTGCCCAGGTTGATGTCGCCACGGCCCGGCTGCCAGGGTGCTGCGGCGGCCAGGAGAGTGGCAGAGCCCGTCCCCAGCAGATGACTGACGGAGTTGAGGCGAAACACGGCCTGCTCGCCTGCCCGGCGCACGAACTCGGCCGAGCCGAAATTGGCGACCGGCTGGCCCAATCGACACTCGAACTGATCGCCCGCGACTTTCCACTCGACGTTCTCCAGACGGGTCTGGAAATTCATCGCCAGGGCCGGAAGGCTGGCAAACACACTGAGCAGGGCAAGATAACGCTGGCGCACGACAGGCTCCACGGGTTCGAACGGGGTACTTCCAAGGTATCGGACATGGCCTGCAAAACTTGATAGCGGATGCCGTGGGCGGCGTTTTCCGGTAGCATTCGCGGCGAGTTCGAACCGCCTGGAATCCCCAATGTCCGACCGCCTGACCCTTCTGCGTCCCGACGACTGGCACATACATCTTCGTGATGGTGCCGTGCTGCCGCATACCGTGGCCGATGTATCGCGGATCTTCGCCCGCGCCATCGTCATGCCCAACCTGGTACCGCCGGTGCGCACCGCCGCCGACGCCGATGCCTATCGCCAGCGCATCCTGGCCGCACGCCCCGCAGGCAGCGCCTTCGAACCGCTGATGACCCTGTACCTGACCGACCGCACCAGCGCCGCAGACATCCGTGTCGCCGCCGCTTGCGGATTCGTCAAGGCGGCCAAGATGTACCCGGCCGGCGCCACCACCAATTCCGATTCCGGGGTCACCAGCCTGGACAACATCACCGAGGCGCTCGAAGCGCTCAGCGATGCCGGGATGCCCCTGCTGATTCATGGCGAAGTCACCCGCGGTGACGTCGACGTGTTCGACCGTGAGAAAATCTTCATCGACGAGCACATGCGCCGGTTGGTGGAGCGTTTCCCCACGCTCAAGGTCGTCTTCGAGCACATCACCACCGCCGAGGCCGCCGAGTTCGTCAAGGCCGCGCCGGCCAATGTCGCCGCGACCATCACCCCCCAGCACCTGCTGTACAACCGCAATCACATGCTGGTGGGGGGAATCCGGCCGCATTTCTATTGCCTGCCGATCCTCAAGCGCAATACCCATCAGGTTGCCTTGCTCGACGCCGCCACCAGCGGCAGCGGCAAGTTCTTCCTGGGTACCGATTCGGCGCCCCATGCCCAGCATGCGAAAGAAGCCGCCTGCGGCTGCGCCGGTTGCTACAGCGCCTATGCCGGCATCGAGCTGTACGCCGAGGCGTTCGAGCAGCGTAATGCCCTGGACAAGCTCGAGGGTTTTGCCAGCCTGCACGGCCCGGACTTCTACGGCCTGCCGCGCAACACCGACACCATTACCCTGGTCCGCGACGAGTGGACCGCCCCAACCAGCCTGCCCTTCGGTGAGCAGGTCGTCATTCCGCTGCGCGCCGGTGAAAAACTGCGCTGGCGCCTGCTGGAGAAAGATGCGTGAGTGAAGACAACTACGACGACGAAGATACGGGCAATGCCGGTACGGGCTCGCGCCATCCCATGGCCGCCCGTTTTCGTGGCTACCTGCCGGTAGTCGTGGACGTGGAGACTGGCGGCTTCAACAGCGCCACCGATGCCCTGCTCGAGATCGCCGCGACGACCATAGGCATGGACGAGAAAGGCTTCGTGTTTCCCGACCACACCTATTTCTTCCGCGTCGAACCGTTCGAAGGGGCCAACATCGAGGCCGCGGCGCTGGAGTTCACCGGCATCAAGCTGGACCACCCCCTGCGCATGGCCGTCAGCGAGGAGACAGCGCTGACCGACATCTTCCGCGGCATCCGCAAGGCGCTCAAAGCCAACGGCTGCAAGCGCGCGATCCTGGTGGGCCACAACAGCAGCTTCGACCTCGGCTTTCTCAATGCTGCCGTCGCGCGTACCGACATGAAGCGCAACCCGTTCCATCCCTTCTCCAGCTTCGACACCGCCACCCTGGCAGGCCTTGCCTACGGTCAGACCGTTCTGGCAAAAGCATGCCAGGCTGCGGATATCGACTTCGACGGTCGCGAAGCCCACTCCGCGCGCTACGACACTGAAAAGACGGCCGAGCTGTTCTGCGGCATCGTCAACCGCTGGAAGCAGATGGGCGGCTGGCAGGACTTCAACGACTGAATACCTGTGTCGGGAGTTGCTGGAACAACCGGCACTCCTGCACCGTTCATCGCCTGTTGCGAGCGCAGTCGCGAGTTGTTTTGACAAGCATTCTCATTAACATTAGGATCGTCCGCACTGAAACCAACACAGCGGCGGTTCTTACGTATGTATGTCTGTCTTTGCCAGGGTGTCACCGATGGTCAGATTCGCGATGCAATCTACGAAGGCTGCTGCAGCTATCGTGATGTACGCGCAACCCTTGGCGTTGCCACTCAATGCGGTAAATGTGCCTGCCTTGCCAAGGAAGTGGTACGCGATACGCTGACGCAAATCCAGACTGCCCAGGCATCCACCCTGTCCTACCCTGTGGAATTTACACCTGCCTGAAGCAACCCCCATTCGAGAAACCGGGCCATGCCCGGTTTTTTTATGTCTGAAATACAACGACTTAGCAACAAACGCGGAACTCAGTCATTCTTATTCCGATTAATTTTCATATAGTATTCAATAACTTAGGTTTGACAGCGCAAGTTCCTGAGGCCAAACTTCACCGCATTACTCCTATACCCGCGCAGGCTCTCTGACCATGAAAGGCGAAATCAGCGTCATCCAGCATCTCAACAGGATCCTCGGAAACGAGCTGGTCGCCATCAACCAATATTTCCTGCATGCCCGCATGTATGAAGATTGGGGTCTGAACAAGCTGGGCAAGCACGAGTACAAGGCTTCGATCGATGCCATGAAGTACGCCGACAAGTTGATCAAGCGCATTCTCTTCCTCGAGGGGATTCCCAACCTTCAGGAACTTGGCAAGATCCTGATCGGTGAACACGCCAGTGAAATGCTCGGCTGCGACCTGAAAATCGAATACAAGGGCCTGGCCGATCTGAAAGGCGCCATCGCCCACTGCGAGACTGCCGGTGACTTCGGCAGCCGTGAAATGCTCGAAGACATCCTCGAAGGCAAGGAAGAGCAGATCGATTGGTTGGAAACCCAGCTGAGCCTCATCGACAAGGTCGGAATCGAGAACTACCTGCAGTCGAGCATGGGCGAAGAAGACTGATCCCACTGCACTGCCGAAGCGACACCATGAAAAAGCCCCGCGCTGTGTGAACAGGCGGGGCTTTTCTTGTTCCTGACCGACTTGAATGTCGGCCGATCACGGGATCAAGCGTCGGCTTTGGCTTGCGCGGCCTTGGCCGAAGCTTCCTTGACCAGGGTCTGCAATTCACCGTTGGCAGCCATCTCGGCCACGATGTCACTGCCGCCTACCAGTTCGCCGGCCACCCACAGCTGCGGGAACGTTGGCCAGTTGGCATACTTGGGCAGGTTGGCACGAATTTCTGGGTTCTGCAGGATGTCGACGTAGGCGAATTTCTCGCCACAGCCCATGATCGCCTGCGAGGCCTTGGCCGAGAAACCGCACTGAGGCGCGTTCGGCGAGCCTTTCATGTAAAGCAGGATTGTGTTGTTGGCAATCTGCTCTTTGATCGTTTCGATAATATCCATGGAGCACCTCGCTCGGCTTGTCTATCCGACACTGTCGTCGGCACGGTGAGGCATTGTAACGGAAAGCCGAGCGCAACGCTCGGGCTCTTGTAGCGCGGGGCGTTGGGAGAAAAGCTTGCGGTGGTCGACCGATTCAGTTCATCGGCACAGACGAAGGCAATGCCTGCATCTGGATTTCCAGCACCGTCTCGACTTCTTCCTGGGCGACGTGCACCCCGGTCAGTTCGCCGATGAGTCGCCAGTGGTCGTCCAGTCCGGTGCTGATGGTCGCCATGCGATCGATCATGTGTTTGCCGGCCGAGCGTGTGACCTCGTCGGAACTGCGCAGCAGCTCGAACGACATGGAGGTCATGGACGCCGTCAGGTGGGTCAGGGTGCGGGCGGTCAGACCCAGCAGCTCCAGCAGTTGTTGTTCTTTCGATTCCATTCCGCAAACTCCGTGTGCGTCGCAATACGCATTTATAACTCACGGACGATGTTTAGGAAACGTCAGATGGTCGGCAGAAACATCCAGCGATCGAAACCTTCGGAAACTTGTGCCTGCCGGTTAAAACTTCAGCGGCTATTGGTAAAAGGCGACAGTTCCTTATAGGATGGCGCCTTCCCTTATTTCGTCGCCCCGTGCGGCTTTCGCCGCAGGTCTCACTCGTTTTTCCGAAAAACCTGTTTTCGAGCACCTGCGGTCCGTGGCAAAAGGTAGTCAATGATGAGCGCAAGGCACTTTCTCTCCCTTATGGATTGCACGCCCGAAGAGCTAATCAGCATCATTCGTCGAGGCATCGAGCTCAAGGACCTGCGTCAGCGCAGCGTGCTGTTCGAGCCTTTGAAGAACCGCGTACTGGGCATGATCTTCGAGAAGTCGTCGACGCGCACCCGCCTGTCTTTCGAAGCCGGCATGATCCAGCTCGGTGGCCAGGCCATATTCCTGTCCCCGCGCGACACGCAGCTGGGCCGTGGCGAGTCCATCGCCGATTGCGCCATCGTCATGTCGCGCATGCTCGATGCAGTGATGATCCGCACCTTCGCCCACCAGACACTGACCGAGTTCGCGGCCAATTCGCGCGTACCGGTGATCAACGGTCTGTCCGACGACCTGCACCCCTGCCAGCTGCTGGCCGACATGCAGACGTTTCTCGAACACCGCGGCGCCATCCAGGGCAAGACCGTGGCGTGGATCGGTGATGGCAACAACATGTGCCACAGCTATATAGAAGCGGCCATTCAGTTCGATTTCCAGCTGCGCATCGCCTGCCCCGAAGGTTTCGAGCCGGACGCACGCTTTGTGGCCATGGCGCCGGAGCGCGTCAGCGTGGTCCGCGATCCTCGCGAAGCTGTGCGTGGCGCCCATCTGGTGAGCACCGATGTCTGGACATCCATGGGCCAGGAAGAGGAAACCGCACGGCGTCTGAAACTTTTCAAGCCCTTCCAGGTGACCCGCGAACTGCTCGACCTGGCGGCCGATGATGCGCTGTTCATGCACTGCCTGCCGGCCCACCGTGGCGAGGAGATCAGCCACGATGTGCTCGACGATCCCCGCGCCGTGGCCTGGGACCAGGCCGAGAATCGCCTGCATGCGCAGAAAGCGCTGCTGGAATTTCTGGTCGCTCCGGGATATCGCCCTGAATGAGCACCGCATTGCTGCTCGAACTGCGCAACCTGGCGTGCGGCTATGGCGCTCAGCGTGTGGTGCAGAACCTCAACCTGCACCTCAACGCGGGCGACATCGGCTGCCTGCTCGGCTCCTCCGGGTGCGGCAAGACCACGACGCTGCGCGCCATCGCCGGCTTCGAGCCGGTCCATGAAGGCGAGATCACCCTCGACGGCGAGGTCATTTCCCGGCCCGGCCATACCCTGGCTCCGGAAAAGCGTCGAATCGGCATGGTCTTTCAGGACTATGCACTGTTCCCCCATCTGACCGTGGCCCAGAACATCGCCTTCGGCATCCGCAAGCACCCCCGGCAGGCACAGGTGATCGGCGACATGCTCGAACTGGTCAACCTTGGCGGGCTGGATAAGCGCTATCCCCATGAGTTGTCGGGAGGCCAGCAGCAGCGTGTCGCGCTGGCCCGGGCTCTGGCACCGGAGCCGCAACTGCTGTTGCTGGACGAGCCGTTCTCCAACCTCGACGTCGAGCTGCGCCGGCGCCTGAGCCATGAGGTGCGCGACATTCTCAAGCGCCGTGGCACCAGCGCCATCCTGGTCACCCACGATCAGGAAGAGGCCTTCGCCGTCAGCGACCACGTCGGAGTGTTCAAGGAGGGTCGGCTGGAGCAGTGGGATACGCCGTACAACCTGTATCACGAACCCGCCTCGCCGTTCGTGGCGAGCTTCATCGGCCAGGGTTATTTCATTCGGGGTCAGTTGGTGGATCCGGAAACGGTGACCACCGAGCTGGGCGTGCTGCGTGGCAACCGCGCCTACACGTGGCCTGCTGGCAGCGCCGTCGACCTGCTGCTGCGTCCCGATGACATCGTGCATGCGCCCGACAGCCCGCTCAAGGCGCGCATCGTCGGCAAGAGTTTCCAGGGTGCGGCAACCCTGTATCGTTTGCAGCTGCCCACCGGCAGCCAGCTCGAAGCCGTGTTTCCCAGTCACCTGGATTACCTGCCAGGCGCCGAGGTGGGCATTCAGGTCGCTGCCGACCATCTGGTGCTGTTCCCTGCAGCAGGCAGCGTGCCGGTGCTGAGCGAGCCGCGTCGACACGCCTGACTCGCCTGGCAAATCACGGGCAATAAAAAAGGGCGCTCCACCAAGCGCCCTTTCTTCTACAGCTCAAGCGTTATTGCAGACGGCTCTGCGCAGATCCGTTGATCGGGATGCGCTTGGCCTTGGCCTCTTCAGGCACGACACGCAGCAGGTCGATGTTGAGCAAACCGTTGTTCAACGCCGCGGCCTTCACCTCGATATGGTCGGCGAGGCGGAACGACAGCTTGAACGCACGCTGGGCGATGCCTTGGTGCAGGTAGGTCACGCCGGTGGTCTCGGCGTCGCGCTTGCCACCGCTGACGGTCAGAACGCCCTTCTCGACTTGCAGCTCCAGGTCTTCTTCCTGGAAGCCTGCAGCGGCGATGACGATCCGGTACTGATCATCGGCGTGCTTTTCGACGTTGTAGGGTGGGTAGCTGCTGGCCGACTCGTTGCGTGCGGCAGACTCGAACAGATCGTTGAAACGATCGAAGCCCACGGAGTGGCGGAACAGTGGAGCAAGGGAAAATGCAGTAGCCATGTGTTTCTCCTGAATCTCAGCGAGTGATTGTCTCCGCGACCCGAATTCGGCATCGCGTCACCCATAGATAGGGACCAGCCAAACGCTTTCAAGAGCTTCCAGGAAAATTTTCTTGCGCAGTGCGAAGATTTTTCTTGTGACCAGCCGACTGGCTAGCCCGGCTGCAGCAGGCGCTCGACCGCGTCACAATCCTGTTCGCGGCGCACAAGGGTGAACAGCTCGGACGCCTCGGGGTAGGCGCGGGTCAGCATGGCCAGCCACTGCTTCAGCCGGCCCGGTGCCTGTCGTGGTGTGAGCTGCGCACGGGCCTGGCGCCAGAATTCGCGGATCAGCGGCAGCAGTTCGGCCCAGGTCATGTCGGGCAGCTCGATGCCCTGCTCCGCAGCGGCGATCTGCCGCGCCAGGTCGGGCTTGGATACCAGCCCACGACCGAGCATGAAGTCCTTGGCACCGCTGACCTCACGGCAGCGCCTCCAGTCGGCGACGGTCCAGATGTCGCCATTGGCATAGACCGGCACCTTCACCACGTCTTGGACCTTGGCGACCCATTCCCAATGCGCTGGCGGCTTGTAACCGTCGACCTTGGTCCGCGCATGCACGACCAACACCTCGGCGCCACCTTCGGCCAGTGCGGTGGCACACTCGATGGCGCTGTCGGGGGTGTCGAAACCCAGGCGCATCTTGGCCGTCACGGGAATGTGCGCAGGCACCGTCGCGCGCACTTCACGCAGGATGCGATGAAGCAGTTCCGGCTCCTTGAGCAGCACCGCCCCGCCACGCGACTTGTTCACCGTCTTGGCCGGGCAGCCGAAATTCAGGTCGATCACAGGCGCACCGAGGGTACAGGCAAACGCGGCGTTGTCGGCGAGCGCCACCGGGTCCGAACCCAGCAACTGCACACGCAACGGCACGCCGGCTCGGGTCTTGGCGCCGGCCAACAGCTCAGGTCCGAACTTGTGATAGTAGGCCGCAGTGAGCACGCGCTCGTTGACGCGGATGAATTCGGTGACGCACCAGTCGATGCCGCCGACCTGGGTCAGGACGTCGCGCAGGATATCGTCGACCAAGCCTTCCATTGGGCGCCAAGGCTAATTGCATGAAGTGTTTCTCGGACAGGGGCGTGAAAGGGAGCGGATTCTAGCAGAAAGCCCGCGCGCGGGCGGGCTCTCTAGGGTCTGTGTTAAAAGTCTTGAGACGAAGGTCAGGCAAGGCGAAAACAGCCGAGGAAGCGGAGTTTACGGGTTGTAAATGAGCATTCCGAGGCTGTTTTCAACGCAACATCACCGAGTATCAAGGCTTTTCACACAGAGCCTAGGATTGGAGGACTATGGCTTGACCATACCCATCCAGAAACTCGGCCGGCATGCGTTTGGGCTTGCCGCTGGACAGTTCGATGCAGACGAAGGTGGTACGTGCCCTGAGCACAACCGCGCCGTCACGGGGACGCCGCAGTTGGAAGTGGCGCGTCATCTTCAGACGTCGGTCCCAGTCGAGGATCCAAGTGCCCAATTCCAGCCCATCGCCTTCGTGGGCGCTGGCCAGGTAGTCGATTTCATGGCGAACCACGGCCATGGCGCGATCGAGTTGTCGATAGGTCGCAAGATCCAGACCCAGGTGCTGAGAATGCTGCCAGGCACAACGTTCGAGCCAAGTGACGTAGACGGCGTTGTTGGCGTGTCCGAGGCCATCGATGTCGTCGGGCTGGACTGTCAGGGCTATGACGAAGGGGGCGGGCCGATCCCAGTTCATGGGCGCTCCTGGAGAATTAGGAACAGGCAGATATGGCGAGAGCAGAAAAACAAAAGGCTCATTCAATAATCGAATGAGCCTTATAAGTCCCGCAGAGCGGGTAATCGTGGCGTCCCCTAGGGGACTCGAACCCCTGTTACCGCCGTGAAAGGGCGGTGTCCTAGGCCACTAGACGAAGGGGACGCAAAACCTTCAGTCGAGCCCGCTATTGCGAACTCTGGCAAATTGGTGGAGCTAAACGGGATCGAACCGTTGACCTCTTGCATGCCATGCAAGCGCTCTCCCAGCTGAGCTATAGCCCCGAATTTATCGCCCTGCGGCGGAATATCGACTTCACTCTATATTTCTATACAACTGGCGTCCCCTAGGGGACTCGAACCCCTGTTACCGCCGTGAAAGGGCGGTGTCCTAGGCCACTAGACGAAGGGGACATACCTTCTACCAAGATCAGTCTGGAACTGATCGGCTCGTTGTCAAATTGCGACATCAAGCCTGGAATTTGGTGGAGCTAAACGGGATCGAACCGTTGACCTCTTGCATGCCATGCAAGCGCTCTCCCAGCTGAGCTATAGCCCCAAACAGTGTGTTGCTGTGTGGACGGGGCGCATATTAAGACGGCCTCGCCAGGGTGTCAAACTTATTTTCAGAATTATTTCGAAGTTTTTTATCGCGATTACAGGGACTTACCGGTTTTGCTGGGTTTGGGCGAAGAGCGACGCGGCTTGCGCCGCTGCTACGGGGATCGTGGTGCATCGGCGCGCTGGGGTGTGCCTGGCAGAACGCGGCGCGTTCGGACGCGGCTTGCGCCGCTGCTACAGGGATCGTGGTGCATCGGCGCGCTGGGGTGTGCCTGGCAGAACGCGGCGCGTTCGGACGCGGCTTGCGCCGCTGCTACAGGGATCGTGGTGCATCGGCGCGCTGGGGTGTGCCTGGCAGAACGCGGCGCGTTCGGACGCGGCTTGCGCCGCTGCTACAGGGATGGTGGTGCACCGGATGCACCCGGGCCCGCGATCTTCTGTAGCAGCGGCGCGAGCCGCGTCGGGGGTCAGGCGATCGCGGCCAGGAGCTTTTCCCATTCCTTGTTTTCTTTCTTGGAAACACCGCCGAGCAGATCAAGGGCCTGGCGCAGGCGGAAGCGGGTCAGATCGGGGCCGAGGATTTCCATGGCGTCCAGGACCGACACCGAACTGGCTTGCCCGGTGATCGCGGCAAACATCAGAGGCATGGCGTCACGCAGCTTCAGGCCGAGCGACTCGACCACCGCCTGGATGGTTGCAGTGATGCGCTCCTTGTCCCACTGGCGCAGGCTTTCCAGCTTCCAGAGGATCAACTGCATCAACTGCCGCACCTGGTCGGCGGAAAGCTTCTTGCTCTCGAACAGGCGGGCATCCAGCTGAAGGCCGCCGGCGAAGAAGAAACCGCCCAGCGGAACGATCTGACTGAAGGTCTCTACCCTGCCCTGCACGTGCGGCGCGATCTTCATCATGTAGTCGGGATTGAACGCCCACTGCTGCACACGTGCGGCAAACTCCTGTACCGGCAGCTCGCGCAGCCACTGGCCGTTGAGCCACGAGAGCTTCTCGATGTCGAAGATCGGGCCACCCAGGGAAACGCGGGAGAGATCGAAGTGCTCGACCATTTCGGCGAGGGAGAATTTCTCGCGTTCGTCAGGCATCGACCAGCCCATGCGGCCCAGGTAGTTAAGCATGGCTTCGGGCATGAAGCCCATGCGCTCGTAGAAGGTCACCGAGGTCGGGTTCTTGCGCTTGGACAGCTTGCTCTTGTCCGGATTGCGCAGCAGCGGCATGTAGCACAGCGCCGGTTGCTCCCAGCCGAAGTATTCGTAGAGCTTCATCAGCTTGGGCGCCGACGGCAGCCATTCTTCGCCGCGCAGCACGTGGGTGATGCCCATCAGGTGGTCGTCGACCACATTGGCCAGGAAGTAGGTAGGCAGGCCGTCGGTCTTCATCAGGACCTGCATGTCCATGCGGTCCCATGGGATTTCTACATCGCCACGCAGCATGTCGGGAACCACGCAGACGCCTTCGGTGGGGACCTTCATGCGGATGACGTGGGGTTCGCCGGCGGCCAGGCGGCGCTGGACTTCCTCGGCCGACAGCAACAGCGCGCGGCCGTCGTAACGAGGGGTTTCGCCACGGGCGGTCTGTTCGGCGCGCATCTGGTCGAGTTCTTCGGCGGTGCAGAAGCACGGGAATGCGTGGCCCATGTCGACCAGTTGCTGGGCGTATTGCTTGTAGATATCGCCCCGCTCGCTCTGCCGGTACGGACCATGTGGGCCGCCTACGTCGGGGCCCTCGCTCCACTCGATGCCGAGCCAGCGCAGGGCGTCGAAGATCTGCTGCTCGGATTCGCGAGTCGAGCGCAACTGGTCGGTGTCTTCGATGCGCAGGATGAATTCGCCGCCATGCTGTTTGGCAAAGCAATAGTTGAACAGGGCGATGTAGGCCGTGCCGACATGGGGGTCGCCGGTGGGCGATGGGGCGATACGCGTACGAACGGTCATTGAGGGTCTCGAGCAGGTTGAATCGAAACGCCGATGTTAGCAGGGCTTGGGGGGCAGGCTCCAGAATCGTGTGGCAGGGGGTGTGGGCGTTCGGCTGTGGGACGGTGGCGTGGCCTTCGCGGGCAGAGCCCGCTCCCACAGGTCGTACGTTTGCGGGTCGGCTCTGGTGTGGCCTTCGCGGGCAGAGGGCTAGCCGCCCCGCCCCCACAGGTCGTGCGTTTGCGGGTTGGCTCTGGTGTGGCCTTTCGCGGCCGCTGACCGCTCCTACAGATGTGCATTTGCAGATCTCTCGTAGGAGCGGTCAGCGGCCGCGAATGGGAACGGCTCGTGATCAGACCTTGAGCAAGCGCTCGCGCAGTTTGCCGATTTCGTCGCGCATCTGCGCGGCGGCTTCGAATTCCAGGTCGCGGGCCAATTGATACATCTTTTCTTCCAGTTGCTTGATGCGCTTGGTGATTTCGCTCGGCGAGCGCAGTTCGTTTTCGTAGCGCGCATTTTCCTCGGCGGCCTTGGCCATGCCCTTGCGCTTCTTGCTGCGCGAGCCAGGCACGGTGGCGCCTTCCATGATATCGGCGACGTCCTTGACCACGCCCTTGGGCACGATGCCGTTGGCTTCGTTGAAAGCGATCTGCTTCTCGCGACGACGCTCGGTCTCACCGATGGCGCGCTCCATCGAGCCGGTCATGCGATCGGCATAGAGGATGGCCCGGCCATTGAGGTTTCGCGCGGCACGGCCGATGGTCTGGATCAGCGAGCGATCCGAACGCAGGAACCCTTCCTTGTCGGCATCCAGGATCGCCACCAGCGAAACCTCGGGCATGTCCAGGCCTTCGCGGAGCAGGTTGATCCCCACGATCACATCGAATGCGCCCAGACGCAGGTCGCGGATGATCTCCACTCGCTCCACGGTATCGATGTCCGAGTGCAGGTAGCGCACGCGCACGTCATGGTCGGCCAGGTAATCGGTAAGGTCCTCGGCCATGCGCTTGGTGAGTACGGTGACCAGAATGCGGTCGTCGTTGGCCACCCGCTTGCGAATCTCCGACAGCAAATCGTCGACCTGGGTCAATGCGGGCCGCACCTCGACCTGGGGATCGACCAGACCGGTCGGCCGTACCACCTGCTCGATGATTCTCCCGGCATGCTCGGCCTCGTAGTTGCCAGGGGTGGCCGAGACGAAAATGGTCTGGGGGCTCACCCCTTCCCATTCGTCGAAACGCATGGGTCGGTTGTCCAGCGCCGAGGGCAGGCGGAAACCGTATTCGACCAGGGTTTCCTTGCGTGAGCGGTCGCCCTTGTACATGGCGCCCACCTGCGGAACGCTGACGTGGGACTCGTCGATCACCAGCAAGGCGTCAGGGGGCAGGTAGTCATAGAGGGTGGGCGGCGCTGCGCCGGCGGGACGTCCGGACAGGTAGCGGGAATAGTTTTCGATGCCGTTGCAGTAGCCCAGCTCCAGGATCATTTCCAGATCGAAGCGCGTGCGCTGTTCAAGCCGCTGGGCTTCGACCAGTTTGTTCTTGTCGCGGAAGTAGTCCAGGCGGTCCTTGAGTTCTTCCTTGATGCCTTCCACGGCGCCCAGCAGGGTTTCCCGTGGGGTGACGTAGTGGCTCTTGGGGTAGAAGGTGAACCGTGGCAACTTGCGCGTGACCTCGCCGGTCAGCGGATCGAACGCGGCGATGTTCTCGACTTCATCATCGAACAGCTCGATACGGATGGCTTCCAGATCGGATTCGGCGGGGAACACGTCGATCACGTCACCACGCACGCGGAAGGTGGCACGGGCGAAGTCGATCTCGTTGCGGGTGTATTGCAGGTCGGCGAGCCGGCGCAGCAGCGCGCGCTGGTCGAGCTTGTCGCCGCGGTCGACGTGCAGAACCATTTTCAGATAGGTTTCGGGACTGCCCAGACCGTAGATGCATGACACCGTGGTGACGATGATGGCGTCCTTGCGTTCGAGCAACGCCTTGGTCGCGGACAGGCGCATCTGCTCGATGTGGTCGTTGATCGAGGAATCCTTCTCGATGAAGGTGTCCGACGATGGCACGTAGGCCTCGGGCTGGTAGTAGTCGTAATAGGAAACGAAATATTCGACCGCGTTGTTCGGAAAGAACGCCTTGAACTCACCGTACAGCTGAGCGGCCAAGGTCTTGTTCGGCGCCAGCACCAGCGTCGGGCGCTGAACCTGCGCAATCACGTTGGCGATGCTGAACGTCTTGCCCGACCCGGTTACCCCCAGCAAGGTCTGGTGCGCCAGGCCCGCTTCGATACCTTCCACCATCAGACGGATGGCTTCCGGCTGATCGCCGGCCGGCTCGAAACGGGTAACCAGTTGAAACTCGGACATGCCACACCTCATGAGTCGCTACAGCCGGACTTTTCCGACTGTATTTATAGACAGTACTCAACCCTAATTGGCACCTGTTGCGGCAAGTTTCAAGGGCATGGCCCAAGACCTTCGGCAAGCACGGGACCAATGGTCGAAAAATAATCGGCAAAAATCGGTAAAACCAGGTGCAACCTGTCGCCCCATGGGCCAAGCGTCTTTATACTGACTCCCCACTCGTGCACCGCTTCGTGCCGCATGGATGAAGCGTGCATCCTCTTCACTCCCGATCAGAGCTACGGTAAAAATGAGCCTGTTTTCCGCTGTCGAATTGGCACCCCGCGATCCTATCCTGGGCCTCAACGAAGCATTCAACGCCGACACCCGCACCGACAAGGTGAATCTGGGCGTTGGCGTGTACTGCAACGAAGAGGGGCGAATTCCCCTGCTGCGCGCGGTGATCGAAGCCGAAACCCAGCGCGTTGCACAGCACGCCGCACGTGGCTACCTGCCCATCGACGGTATCGCCGCCTACGACAAGGCTGTACAGACCCTGATCTTCGGAGCCCAGTCCCCGCTGCTGGCGGCAGGTCGCGTGGTGACCACGCAGGCCGTCGGTGGTACCGGCGCCCTGAAGATCGGCGCCGACTTCCTCAAGCAGCTGTCGCCTGACGCCGTGGTCGCGATCAGTGACCCCAGCTGGGAAAACCATCGCGCCCTGTTCGAAACCGCCGGTTTCAACGTGCAGAACTATCGCTACTATGATGCGACCAGCAACGACGTGAACCGTTCAGGCATGCTCGAAGACCTCGACGCCCTGCCCGCCGGTTCCATCGTCGTGCTGCATGCCTGCTGCCACAACCCGACCGGCGTCGACCTCGGTGCATCCGACTGGGTCAACGTGCTGGACGTGGTCAAGCGCAAGGGTCATGTGCCGTTCCTCGACATGGCCTACCAGGGTTTCGGCGACGGTATCCATGAAGACGCCGCGGCCGTGCGCCTGTTCGCCGAGTCGGGTTTGAGCTTCTTCGTTTCCAGCTCGTTCTCCAAATCGTTCTCGCTGTATGGCGAGCGTGTCGGCGCATTGTCGATCGTCACCCAGTCGAGCGACGAGACCTCTCGCGTGCTGTCGCAGATCAAACGCGTCATTCGCACCAACTACTCCAACCCGCCGACCCATGGCGCAATGATCGTGGCCAACGTATTGAACAGCCCGGAGCTGCGCGCCATGTGGGAGGACGAGCTGGGCGAGATGCGCCAGCGCATTCGCGGCATGCGTCTGCAGATGGTCGAGGGACTGGCGGCCCAGGGTGCGAACCGCGATTTCGGTTTCGTCGCCCGTCAGGCCGGCATGTTTTCCTATTCGGGGCTGAGCGCCGAGCAGGTCGCTCGCCTGCGCAACGAGTTCGGCATCTACGCACTGGACACCGGGCGTATCTGCGTGGCCGCGCTGAACCAGCGCAACATCGATGGCGTGATCAAGGCCATCGTCCAGGTGCTGTAGCCTTTTTGCCTGGGGGAGGCTTGACTTCCCCTTAGCAATCAGTAACATACGCAGCAGATTCCGCGATAGCTCAGTTGGTAGAGCAAATGACTGTTAATCATTGGGTCCCTGGTTCGAGTCCAGGTCGTGGAGCCAAATACTGAAAGAAAGCCCCTCATTGCAGGGGCTTTTTTTTGCCTGCACGGTGGCCCTTGTGCAGCGCTTCCCGACGCCTTCGCCTTCGAACTTTCCCCTGCCCTGCCCGCTCATAACAACACACCCATCACCTGGCCACCTGCCATGGACCTAGTCGTCGCGCGTCCCGAAGGCCTGTATTGCACCGCCGGGGATTTCTATATCGACCCGTGGCGGCCCGTCGAGCGTTCGGTGATCACCCATGGTCACGGCGACCATGCACGGACCGGCAATGAACACTATCTGGCGGCAGCGCCGGGTGAAGGCATCCTGCGCACCCGTCTTGGCCAGGACATCAATCTGCAGTTGCTCGAGTACGGGGAAGTCCTGCAGCACAACGGCGTGACGCTGAGCTTTCATCCGGCCGGACACGTGCTGGGCTCGGCCCAGGTCCGCCTGGAATACAAGGGTGAGGTGTGGGTCGCTTCCGGTGACTATAAAGTCGAGCCGGACGGTACGTGCGCGCCCTTCGAGCCGGTGCAATGTCACACCTTCATTACCGAATCGACGTTCGGCCTACCGATCTATCGCTGGCAGCCGCAGGCGGAGATTTTCGAGGAAGTGAACCAGTGGTGGCGTGCCAACGCCGAGCAGGGCAAAGCCAGCGTTCTGTTCGCCTACGCGTTCGGCAAGGCTCAGCGCTTGCTGCACGGCATCGATGCCAGCATCGGGCCGATCCTGGCCCATGGTTCGGTGGAGCCGTTGAATCGGGTGTACCGCGATGCCGGCGTCTACATCCCGGAAACCCAGTATGCAGGTGACTTCAAGAAAACCGACCCGGCGTTGCGCAATGCCCTGATCATCGCGCCGCCTTCAGCCGGCGGCAGTACCTGGATGCGCCGTTTCGGCGACTACAGCGATGCTTTCGCCAGTGGCTGGATGCGTCTGCGCGGTACCCGTCGGCGCCGCGGTGTGGACCGTGGCTTCGTGCTGTCCGACCACGCCGACTGGCCCGGGCTGCTGTGGGCCATCGAGCAGACCGGTGCCGAGCGGGTGATGGTGACCCACGGCTCGGTGGAAGTGCTGGTGCGCTACCTGCGCGACATCGGTCTGGACGCCCAGGGCTTCACCACTGAATACGGTGACGAAGAGGAACCTCAGGAGGCCACGTCTTGAAAGCGTTCGCACAGTTGTATGCCAATCTCGACGAAACCACTTCGACCAATGCCAAGCGTCAGTTTCTGGAAGACTACTTCCGTCAGGCGCAGCCGGCTGATGCCGCCTGGGCGGTGTATTTCCTCTCCGGCGGCCGTCCCCGGCAACTGGTGCCGACCAAGGTCTTGCGCGAGTTGGCCATCAAACTGGCGAACGTGCCCGAATGGTTGTTCGAAGAAAGTTATCAGGCGGTAGGCGATCTGGCCGAGACGTTTTCGCTGCTGCTGCCCGAGGCCGAACAGACCAGCGACGAAGGCCTGGCCTGGTGGCTGGAGAACGCCCTGCTGCCCCTGCGCGGGCTGCCACCTGAAGAATTGCACGAGCGCTTGCCGCCGCTGTGGGCTCAGCTGGACCGCGCCAGCCTGATGCTGTGCCTGAAGCTGATCACCGGCAGTTTCCGCGTGGGCGTTTCGAAACTGCTGGTGACCCGAGCGCTGGCGCAGATGGCCGGTCTGGACAGCAAACGCGTGGCCCAGCGCCTGGTGGGCTACACCGACCTTTCGCACCGTCCGGTTGCCGACAGCTACCTCAAGCTGATCGCCGAGGAATCCTCGGACGAGCATGCCCAGCGTGGCGGCCAGCCGTACCCGTTCTTTCTCGCTCATTCGCTGCAACAACCGGTCGATCAGTTCGACACCCTGCTGGGCCCTAGCAGTGATTGGCAGGTGGAGTGGAAATGGGACGGGATCCGCGCGCAGCTGGTCAAGCGGGACGGACGCCTGTGGATCTGGTCGCGAGGCGAGGAGCTGGTGTCGGATCGCTTTCCCGAGCTGCACTCCCTGACCGCAAGCCTGCCTGACGGCACCGTGATCGACGGCGAGATCGTGGTCTGGAAGACTCCGCCACCGGCGGATGTGGCGCCCGAGGATTTCAGCCTGGACGATGCATCGAGCACCTCGGCAGATGCACCGGCGGTGCAGCCGTTCGCTCTGCTGCAACAGCGCATCGGTCGCAAGACCTTGAGCAAGAAGATTCTCGAAGAGATTCCCGTGGTGGTGCTCGCCTATGACCTGCTCGAATGGCACGGGGAAGACTGGCGCAGCCGTCCGCAACACGAACGTCGCACACAGATGGAACAGGTCATCGCGCAGGCCGCCGATCCGGTACTGCGTCCTTCGCCGGTACTGACCGGCGAAGACTGGCTGGATCTGGGCCGACAGCGCGAGGCCTCGCGGACACTGGGGGTCGAGGGCATGATGCTCAAGGCGCGCGATTCACTCTACGGCGTGGGCCGGACCAAGGACATGGGCACCTGGTGGAAATGGAAGGTGGACCCCTTTAGCGTCGACGCGGTTTTGATCTATGCCCAGGCCGGCCATGGGCGCCGGGCGAGCCTGTACAGCGACTACACGTTTGCCGTGTGGGACGGTCCGCCGGAAGCGTCCGAGCGCACGTTGGTGCCATTCGCCAAGGCCTATTCCGGATTGACCGACGAAGAGATGCGCAAGGTCGACGCGATCGTGCGCAAGACCACCGTGGAGAAATTCGGCCCGGTGCGTAGCGTGACGCCGACGCTGGTGTTCGAATTGGGGTTCGAGGGCATCGCCCTGTCCAAGCGTCACAAGAGCGGCATCGCTGTACGCTTTCCACGCATGTTGCGCTGGCGCCATGACAAACCGGTGGCCGAAGCCGACAGTCTGGCGACCCTGCAGGACCTCCTGGCCTGATGCACTGAATGCACCGCCAAGGTGCATTTTTTTGCCATGGATTATTTCAGGGCATTGCTGTACCAATGGCACGCGCCTCTGGCGACCCGCAGCCTGCGAGCCCGTGGAAAAGTTTCAGCGACGCGACACAACCTTACTCAAGCGGGTCTGCACTGGGACTATGGTGCGGAAATTGCTATCAAAATGATGTCTGGCACTCGCCGGTAACGCACATCGCCCTCACCCAACGCATTCAACTGGTTTTAAGGACTGCACGATGAAAAAAGCATTGCTGACCCTTTCTGCTCTGGCCCTGGCGTTCTCGGCCGGCAGCGCGATGGCCAAGGAATACAAGGAGTTGCGTTTCGGGGTCGATCCATCCTACGCACCGTTCGAATCCAAGGCAGCCGATGGCAGCCTGGTGGGCTTCGACATCGATCTGGGCAATGCCATCTGCAAGGAGCTGAAGGTCACCTGCAAATGGGTCGAAAGTGATTTCGACGGCATGATTCCAGGCCTCAAGGCGAAGAAGTTCGACGGCGTGATTTCCTCGATGACCGTGACCCCTGCCCGTGAGAAAGTCATCGACTTCTCCAACGAGCTATTTTCCGGCCCGACCTCGCTGGTGTTCAAGAAAGGTGCAGGCCTGAGCACCGACCTGGCTTCGCTCAAGGGCAAGACCGTAGGTTACGAACAAGGCACCATCCAGGAGGCCTACGCCAAGGCCGTGCTGGACAAGGCAGGTATCAAGACCCAGGCCTACCAGAACCAGGACCAAGTCTACGCCGACTTGATCTCGGGTCGTCTGGACGCTTCGATCCAAGACATGCTGCAGGCCGAACTGGGCTTCCTGAAATCGCCGCAGGGTGCGGGCTATGAAGTCAGCGAGCCGATCGACAGCGAGCTGTTGCCGTCCAAGACCGCCGTGGGTATCGCCAAAGGTAACAAGGAACTCAAGGCGTTGATCGATAAAGGTATCAAAGCGTTACACGATGATGGCACCTACACCGAAATCCAGAAGAAGCACTTCGGTGAGCTGAACCTGTACAGCGGCAAGTAAGTCCCGCTGTGACAGCGCCCATTCCCGCTCGGGGATGGGCGTTTTTTTGACCGGCACAGGCCAGATTCATGTTCGACGACCTTTTGCAGTACCTCGGGTTGTCCGCGTTCAGTTTGAAGGGCTTTGGCCCGCTGCTGCTCGAAGGCACCTGGATGACCATCAAGCTGTCCCTGCTGTCGCTGCTGGTCAGCGTGGTGCTGGGCCTGATCGGCGCCAGCGCCAAGCTGTCCGGTACGGCAGTGCTGCGCGTACCTGCCCAGCTCTACACCACCCTGATCCGCGGCGTGCCCGACCTGGTGCTGATGCTGCTGATTTTCTACAGCCTGCAGACCTGGTTGACCGGCCTGACCGAAGCCCTTGAATGGGACTACATCGAGATCGATCCTTTCGCCGCCGGGGTCATTACCCTGGGCTTCATCTATGGCGCCTATTTCACCGAAACCTTCCGTGGCGCCATGCTCGCCGTGCCGCGCGGCCAGCTCGAAGCGGCCACGGCCTACGGCCTCAAGCGCTCGCAGCGTTTCCGCTACGTGGTCTTCCCGCAAATGATGCGTTACGCCCTGCCCGGCATCGGCAACAACTGGATGGTCATGCTCAAGGCCACGGCGCTGGTCTCGATCATCGGCCTGGCCGATCTGGTCAAGGCCGCCCAGGATGCGGGCAAGAGCACCTATCAACTGTTCTATTTCCTGGTGCTGGCCGCGCTCATCTATCTGCTGATCACCAGCGCGTCCAACATCGCCCTGCGCTGGCTTGAACGACGCTACAGCGCGGGCACCCGGGAGGCGCTGCGATGATCGAACTTCTTCAAGAATACTGGCGGCCGTTCCTTTATTCCGATGGCCAGAACATCACCGGCCTGGCCATGACCCTGTGGCTGCTCAGTGCGGCGCTGGTAATCGGCTTCGTGGTTTCGGTGCCGCTGTCGATCGCCCGCGTCTCGAGCCGGCGCTGGGTGCGCTGGCCGGTGCAGTTCTACACCTACCTGTTCCGCGGAACGCCGCTCTATATCCAGCTGCTGATCTGCTACACCGGCATCTACAGCCTGGAAGCCGTGCGAGGGCAGCCCCTGCTCAACGACTTCTTCCGCGACGCGATGAACTGCACGATCCTGGCCTTCGCCCTGAACACCTGCGCCTACACCACGGAGATCTTCGCCGGGGCGATCCGCAGCATGAACCACGGCGAGGTCGAGGCGGCCAAGGCCTATGGCCTGAGCGGCTGGAAGCTGTATGCCTACGTGATCATGCCGTCGGCCCTGCGCCGTTCGCTGCCCTACTACAGCAACGAAGTGATCCTCATGCTGCACTCGACCACGGTGGCGTTCACTGCCACCATCCCGGACATCCTCAAGGTCGCACGGGATGCCAACTCGGCGACCTTCCTGACCTTCCAATCCTTCGGCATCGCCGCGCTGATCTACCTGACCATCACCTTCGCCCTGGTCGGACTGTTTCGCCTGGCCGAACGCCGCTGGCTGGCCTTTCTCGGCCCGACGCACTAGGACCTGAACATGCAACACGACATTCATGAATTGCTGGCTCGCCTGCCCGGCACCGCGCGCCAGATCCACAGCTTCAGCTACGGCCCGACGGGTGCCGGCAAGGTCTATATCCAGGCCTCGCTGCACGCCGACGAGTTGCCGGGGATGCTGGTTGCCTGGCACCTGCGCCAGCGTCTGGCCGAACTGGAGGACGCAGGACTGCTGCGCCAGCAGGTGGTCATCGTACCGATCGCCAACCCCGCCGGGCTCGATCAGATCGTCATGGACACGCCACTGGGCCGCTACGAGCTGGAAACCGGCGAGAACTTCAATCGTCGTTTCGTCGACCTGGCCGATCAGGTCGGCTGCGCCGTCGAGCCGCTGCTGGGTGATGATGAGGCGCGCAATACGGCGTTGATCCGCACGCACCTGAGCCAGGCGCTGAACCAATTGCAGCCGGCCACGGCCCTGCAATCGCAGCGCCTGACCCTGCAGCGCCTGGCATGCGATGCCGACATGGTGCTGGACCTGCACTGCGATTTCGAGGCCGTGCAGCATTTGTACACCACACCCGAAGCCTGGCCGCTGGTAGAACCACTGGCACGCTACCTGGGCGCTCAGGCCAGCCTGCTGGCCACCGACTCGGGCGGGCAGTCGTTCGACGAGTGCTTCAGTCTGTTCTGGTGGCAACTTCAGCAGCGCTTTGCCGAGCGTTTCCCGATCGCCATGGGCAGCTTTTCTGTGACCGTCGAGTTGCGCGGCCAGGGTGACGTCAACCACCCCATGGCCAGCGGCGACTGTCAGGCCATTCTCGACTACCTGGCCAGCACCGGGGCCATCGACCGCACGCCAGCACCGCTGCCAGCACTGCTCGCCGCCGCCACGCCGCTGGCCGGCGTGGAACCAGTGACCGCGCCGGTGGGTGGACTGTTGGTGTTCACCGCGGTGCCCGGCCAGTATCTGGAAGCCGGGCAGTTGATCGCCGAGATCATCGATCCGCTGAGCAACACGGTCACCCCTGTGCGTAACCGGCAGCCGGGGCTGATGTACGCCCGCTCGCTGCGTCGCATGGCCACCGCGGGCATGCTGGTCGCCCATGTCGCCGGCACCCAGGCCTGCCGCAGCGGCTATCTACTTCAACCTTGAGGACCTGTTGCGCATGTACAAACTGACCATCGATGGCCTGCACAAGAGTTATGGCGACAACAAGGTGCTCAAGGGTGTTTCGCTCAAGGCCAGCACGGGTGACGTGATCAGCCTGATCGGCGCCAGTGGCTCGGGCAAGAGCACCTTCCTGCGCTGCATCAACTTCCTCGAACAGCCTGACGACGGTGCCATGAGCCTGGATGGCAAGGCCATTCGCATGACCACCGACAGTGGCGGCATGCGCGTCGCCGATGCCGAAGAACTGCAGCGCTTGCGCACGCGTCTGGCCATGGTGTTCCAGCACTTCAACCTGTGGAGCCACATGACCGTGCTCGACAACATCACCATGGCCCCGCGCCGGGTGTTGGGCGTCGACAAGGACGAAGCGCGGGAACGGGCGTTGCGCTACCTGGACAAGGTCGGCCTGCCGGAGCGCGTGGCCAGCCAGTATCCGGCCTTCCTGTCCGGTGGCCAGCAGCAGCGCGTCGCCATTGCCCGCGCCCTGGCCATGGAGCCGGAGGTCATGCTGTTCGACGAGCCGACCTCGGCACTGGACCCGGAACTGGTGGGCGAAGTGTTGAAGGTGATCAAGGGCCTCGCCGAGGAAGGACGCACCATGATCATGGTCACCCATGAAATGAGCTTCGCCCGTGAAGTGTCCAGCCAGGTGCTGTTTCTGCATCAGGGCCTGGTCGAGGAAGAAGGCTCGCCTGCACAGGTACTGGGCAGCCCGAAAAGCGAACGCCTGCGGCAGTTTCTCAGCGGCAATCTCAAATAACCCTCAGGTACCACACCCCTGTGGGAGCGGGTTCTACCCGCGAATGCCTACCCAGCGAACGGCTCCCTTATAACCGATCGATCTAAAACTCTCGCTACCTGCCTCGGTCAGTTTCATACCTGGCCGAACTTCCATCGGCCGTTCCCCAACGGAAAAACCGGTAAGGACTTATGTGCGGATTAGCTGGTGAGTTGCGCTTCGATTTTCAACCTGCGGACCTTGCGGCCGTGGAACGCATCACCCACGACCTGGCCCCACGCGGCCCGGACGCTTGGGGCTTTCAGGCCCAAGGGCCGATTGCCCTGGGCCATCGTCGGCTGAAGATCATGGACCTGTCGGATGGCTCCGCGCAGCCGATGACCGATGCCCACCTCGGGCTGAGCCTGGCCTTCAACGGCGCCATCTACAACTTCCCCGAACTGCGCGCCGAACTGGAAGCGCTGGGCTATGGCTTTCACTCCGGTGGCGACACCGAAGTATTGCTCAAGGGCTACCACGCCTGGGGTGAAAAGCTGCTGCCCAAGCTCAATGGCATGTTCGCCTTTGCCATTTGGGAGCGTGATACGCAGCGCCTGTTCATCGCGCGCGACCGCCTGGGCGTGAAGCCGTTGTACCTGTCGCGCACCGACAAGCGCCTGCGTTTCGCCTCGGCCCTGCCAGCGTTGCTCAAGGGTGGCGACATCAGCCCGATACTCGACCCAGTGGCGCTGAACCACTATCTGAATTTTCACGCCGTCGTGCCTGCGCCGCGGACGTTGATCGCAGGTATTGAAAAGCTGCCGCCAGCGACTTGGATGCGCATCGACGCCAACGGCAAGACCGAACAGCAGATCTGGTGGACCTTGCCTTATGGCCCTCATGCCGATGAAGCCAATCTGACTCTGGAAGATTGGCGCGACCGCGTGCTGGAGAGTACCCGTGAAGCGGTTGCCATTCGCCAGCGGGCCGCCGTGGACGTCGGCGTGCTGCTTTCGGGCGGTGTCGATTCGAGCATGCTGGTGGGCCTGTTGCGTGAAGTGGGCGTGAAGGATCTGTCGACCTTCTCCATCGGTTTCCAGGACGCCGGTGGCGAGCGCGGCGACGAGTTCCAGTATTCGGACCTGATCGCCAAGCACTACGGTACTCAGCACCACCAACTGCGCATCGAAGAACGCGAAATCATTGAGCAACTGCCCGCCGCGTTCCGCGCGATGAGCGAACCGATGGTGAGCCACGACTGCATCGCCTTCTACCTGTTGTCACGCGAAGTCGCCAAGCATTGCAAGGTGGTGCAGAGCGGCCAAGGCGCCGACGAGCTGTTTGCCGGCTACCATTGGTACCCGCAAGTGGACGGCGCCAGCGATCCGTACCAGGCCTACCGCGATGCGTTCTTCGACCGCAGCTACGATGACTACGCCGCAACCGTCGCGCCCAAGTGGCTGACCGCCAACGATGCAGCCGGCGATTTCGTGCGCGAACATTTCGCCATGCCCGGTGCCGATGCGGCGGTGGACAAGGCATTGCGCCTGGACAGCACGGTGATGCTGGTCGACGACCCGGTCAAGCGGGTCGACAACATGACCATGGCCTGGGGCCTGGAAGCGCGTACGCCGTTTCTGGACTACCGCCTGGTCGAGCTCTCGGCGAGGATTCCCGGCAAGTTCAAGCTGCCTGACGGCGGCAAGCAAGTGCTCAAGGAAGCGGCGCGGCTGGTGATTCCGAGCGAGGTCATTGACCGCAAGAAAGGTTATTTCCCGGTGCCCGGCCTGAAACATCTGGAAGGCGATACGCTGAACTGGGTCAGGGACCTGTTGCTGGACCCTAGCCAGGACCGCGGCTTGTTCAATCCGAACATGCTCGACCGCCTGCTGACCGACCCGCAAGGTCAGCTGACCCCGCTGCGCGGCTCCAAGCTGTGGCAGCTGGCGGCGTTGAATCTGTGGCTCAGCGAACAAGGACTCTGATCGATGAAAGCTCACGCCACGGCCTTCAATCAGCGTCTGATGCGCGGCCAGTCGCCGTCGTACGAGCGGCTGCAGGCGCGCTTCGCCGAAGACGGCAACAGTGACGAACTGCAACAGCGCCCGCTGCACTGCGGCTGGGGACGGCTGCTCGTCGGCCATACGTATCCGGACCCCGAAGCACTGGCTGCCGAACTGCTCAACGAGCAGCAGGGCGAGCGCGACATTGCTCTGTACGTGGCCGCGCCCCAGCAGGTGTTGGCCCAAGCGCCGCAGCAGCTGTTTCTCGATCCGTCCGACACGCTGCGTCTGTGGTTCAGTGATTATCGGCCGGCACAGCGCGTCTTCCGTGGGTTCCGTATTCGCCGGGCGCAAACCGAAGGCGATTGGCAGGCCATCAACCAGCTGTACCTCAAGCGCAAGATGTTGCCTATCGATCAAAGCCTGCTGACACCCCGCCACCAGGGCGGTCCGGTGTACTGGCTGGCCGAAGACGAAGACACCGGCCATGTGATCGGCAGCGTCATGGGGCTCAACCATGCCAAGGCCTTCCGCGATCCGGAAAAAGGCAGCAGCCTGTGGTGCCTGGCGGTCGATCCCCGCTGCACGCGTCCGGGCGTGGGCGAAGTGCTGGTTCGGCATCTGGTCGAGCACTTCATGAGCCGTGGTCTGGCCTACCTGGACCTGTCGGTCATGCATGACAACCGTCTGGCCAAGAATCTCTACGCCAAGCTGGGCTTTCGCAACCTGCCCACCTTCGCCATCAAGCGCAAGAACGGCATCAACCAGAAGTTGTTCCTCGGCCCCGGCCCGCAGGCCGATCTCAACCCCTATGCGCGGATCATCGTCGACGAAGCGTTCCGTCGTGGCATCGACGTGCAGGTGGACGACGCCGAAGCCGGCCTGTTTACCTTGATCCATGGGGGTCGGCGGATCCGCTGCCGCGAGTCGCTGTGCGACCTGACCAGCGCGGTGAGCATGACCCTGTGCCAGGACAAGAGCCTGACCCACAAGGTGCTGCGAGCCGCTGACCTGAGCCTGCCGTCGCAGCAGCTCGCGGGCAGCGCCGACGACAACCAGGATTTTCTCGACGAACATGGTCGCGTGGTGGTCAAGCCGCTGGACGGTGAACAGGGCAACGGTGTGGCCGTTGACCTGAGTACGCTGGAGGAGGTGCAGGAGGCCATCGAGCACGCGCGCCAGTTCGACAGCCGAGTGCTGCTCGAAAGCTTCCATGAGGGCGTCGACCTGCGCATCGTGGTCATCGGCTACGAAGTGGTCGCAGCGGCCATCCGCCGTCCCGCACAGATCATCGGTGACGGGCACACCAACATCGGCACCCTGATCGAGGTGCAGAGTCGCCGTCGCCAGGCCGCCACCGGGGGCGAAAGCCGCATCCCGATTGACCAGGAAACCCTGCGTACCGTACAGGCCGCCGGTTTCGACATGGACAGCATCCTGCCCAGCGGCCAGCAACTGACGGTACGCAAGGCCGCCAACCTGCACACCGGTGGGCACCTTGAAGACGTGACGCAGATCCTTCATCCAGTGCTGGTCGACGCAGCGGTGCGCGCAGCCCGCGCACTGGACATCCCGGTGGTGGGTCTGGACCTGCTGGTGCCGGCTGCCGACCAGCCGGAGTACGTGTTCATCGAAGCCAACGAGCGGGTGGGACTGGCCAACCACGAACCGCAACCCACGGCAGAGCGCTTCGTCGACCTGCTGTTTCCCCATAGCCGCCCGATGTAGCGGCCGTACGTGGCGCCTGCCGGGTCAACCGTGCAGGCACCTCGCCCCTGTTTTATCGGGCCCGTGACACCCTCGCTGTCACCTCTATCCACCTCAGGAGTTTCCATGACTTCCAAAATTCCCGAACCGGATATCCAGTATCTGCAGAAAGTGCTGTTGGAAATGCTCGCCATTCCCAGCCCTACCGGGTTCACCGATACCATCGTGCGCTATGTGGCCGAGCGTCTCGAAGAACTGGGCATTCCGTTCGAAATGACCCGCCGCGGCACCATTCGCGCCACGCTCAAGGGCAAGCAGAATTCGCCGGACCGCGCCGTGTCCGCGCATCTGGACACCATCGGCGCCAGCGTGCGCGCCGTGCAGGACAACGGGCGCCTGTCGCTGGCTCCGGTGGGCTGCTGGTCGAGCCGTTTCGCCGAGGGCAGCCGGGTCAGTGTATTCACCGACAACGGTGTGATCCGTGGCAGCGTGCTGCCACTGATGGCCTCCGGGCATGCCTTCAATACCGCCATTGACCAGATGCCGGTGAGCTGGGATCACGTCGAACTGCGCCTGGATGCCTATTGCGCGACCCGCGCCGATTGCGAATCGCTGGGCGTGAATATCGGTGACTACGTCGCGTTCGATCCATTGCCCGAGTTCACCGACAGTGGCCACATCAGCGCTCGCCATCTGGATGACAAGGCCGGTGTGGCAGCGCTGCTGGCATCGCTCAAGGCGATCGTCGAAAGCGGCTGCGAGCCCCTGATCGACTGTCACCCGCTGTTCACCATCACCGAGGAAACCGGCTCCGGTGCGGCAGCTGCGTTGCCTTGGGACGTCAGCGAGTTCGTCGGCATCGACATCGCGCCGGTCGCCCCGGGTCAGCAGTCGAGCGAGCATGCCGTCAGTGTGGCGATGATGGACTCCGGTGGTCCCTACGACTATCACCTGTCGCGGCACCTGTTGCGCCTGGCCGATGACAACGAATTGCCGGTACGGCGCGATCTGTTTCGCTACTACTTCAGCGATGCCCATTCCGCCGTTACCGCTGGCCATGACATCCGCACGGCACTGTTGGCGTTTGGCTGCGATGCCACCCACGGCTATGAACGCACCCACATCGACAGCCTGAGTGCGCTCAGCCGGATTCTCACGGCCTACATGCTCAGCCCGCCGGTATTCGCCAGCGATGCCAAGCCCAACACCGGCTCGCTCGAGCGCTTCAGCCATCAACTGGAGCACGATGCGCAGATGGAGTCGGACACTCGCGTGCCCGCGGTAGAAGACGTACTGGGGCAGAAAACCAGTAGCTGAGAAGCCTGATGCGCTGCTCAGTGACCGCGCCACCCTGCCCTTGCCATCAGGCTTCGGACAACGGGCGGCGCGGCACTGTTACACTGAGCGCCTATCCTGCGAGCACCGAACATGCTGATTCCCTACGACCATCTCGAAGCTGACACCCTGACCCGCCTGATCGAAGACTTCGTGACCCGGGACGGGACCGACAACGGCGACGAAACGCCGCTGCAGACCCGCGTCGAACGCGTGCGTCATGCGCTGGGCAAGAAACAGGCGTTCATCGTATTCGACCCGGAAAGCCAGCAGTGCACGCTCATGCTCAAGCACGACATAGCGCCCGAGCTGTTCGACTGAGACCTACACCACAGGCACCTGCTTGGCGTGTTTGCCGTGTTTCTCCTGGATTCGTCGATAGACCTCGGCACGGTGCACCTCCACGTCCTTGGGTGCCTGAATGCCGAAGCGTACGGTGTTGCCGCGCACGTCCAGTACCTTGATCCACACGTCATCGCCGATGGAGATGAGTTCGCCCACATGTCGCGTCAATACCAGCATGGCTTTGTTCCCTCAAATGAATGCCTATTGAGGGTGGACTGTGTTTTCGCGCACCACAAGACAAGCAGAGGAATACAGTTTAAGCCTACGAAAGTTAGTAAATTCCCTGTCAGATATTTCGTACTTATTCGTATTGGTCAGGGCTGAGGCATCAGTAAGTTGTACCAATCCATACACTTCCAATCATCTTGTATGGATATTTACATACTTTCAAACCCTCGACAGGTCTAGGCCTGTTGCAATCTTGGTCCCCACAGGATAAGGCTCGCGCCCAGCACGCAGAGCGATGCGCCCATCCAGTCGAACATCTGCGGGCGCACCTTTTCGACCACTGCCAACCATCCCAGCGACGCGACGATGTAGAGGCCGCCGTAGGCCGCATAGGCACGTCCGGCATAGGCTGCTTCGACCCGGGTGAGCACCAGTGCGAAACAGGTCAGGCTCAACAGCCCGGCCACTGCCCACCACGCGCTTCTATCCAGCCGTAGCCAGAGGTAAAAGGCGTAGCAGCCGGCGATCTCGAAAAGCGCGGCCAGTAGAAACCAGCAATAGTTGAGCATCTGGGGCATCCAGCTAAATATCAGAGCGCCAGCATACGACAGCGGTCATTCATCGCAGAAACATTTTTTAATCTTTGGGACTTTTTATGACGCGCCACAGTCCGACCTATTAAGCAGTCGAGCGCTGCCTGGCTTTACTGACGAATCATCTCACTGTCCACATAAGGAAATCGCCATGGGCACCATACTGATCATCGTTCTGATTCTGTTGTTGATTGGCGGATTGCCAGTATTCCCGCACTCCAGAAGTTGGGGCTACGGTCCGTCGGGTATCATCGGTACCGTACTGATCATCCTGCTGATTCTGGTATTGCTCGGCAAGATATAGCGTTGCCGGTGCGCGGGCCTTCAGGGGCAGCGCGCCAGGAATGGAAAAATCCGATGCCCTTGCGGGCATCGGATTTTTTTTGCGTGGCAATGGGTGCGGGTATCAGTGCGAGACTGCGCCGCTGGAACCCAGACCGGTCTGCGAGCGTACGAACTGCGGGTAGAACAGTGCGCGCTCTTCGTCGGCGGCTGCCGACTTGTCGGTGATCGAGAAGAACCAGATACCCACGAAGGCGATCGCCATCGAGAACAACGCTGGGTACTCGTAGGGGTAGATCGGCTTGTCGTGGTGCAGGATCTGCACCCAGATGGTCGGGCCGAGGATCATCAGCGTCACCGCGCTGATCAGGCCCATCCAGCCGCCGATCATGGCGCCACGGGTGGTCAGCTTCTTCCAGTACATGGAGAGCAGCAGCACCGGGAAGTTGCAGCTGGCCGCGATCGAGAACGCCAGGCCCACCATGAAGGCGATGTTCTGGCTTTCGAACGCGATACCAAGGCCGATCGCCAGGACACCGAGGCAGACGGTGGTGATCTTGGAAACGCGGATCTCGTCCTTGTCGTTGGTCTTGCCCTTCTTGATGACGCTGGCGTACAGGTCGTGGGACACCGCCGAAGCACCGGCCAGGGTCAGGCCGGCAACGACCGCCAGAATGGTGGCGAACGCTACAGCCGAGATGAAGCCCAGGAAGATGCTGCCACCCACGGCATCGGCCAGGTGCACCGCGGCCATGTTGTTACCGCCGAGCAAGGCGCCAGCGGCATCCTTGAACGCCGGATTGGTGCTGACCAGCAGGATCGCGCCGAAACCGATGATGAAGGTGAGGATGTAGAAGTAGCCGATGAAACCGGTCGCGTACAGCACCGACTTGCGGGCTTCCTTGGCATCGGACACGGTGAAGAAGCGCATGAGGATGTGCGGCAGGCCGGCAGTACCGAACATCAACGCCAGGCCCAGCGAGAACGCCGAGATCGGATCTTTCACCAGCCCGCCCGGGCTCATGATGGCCTCACCCTTGGCGTGTACCCTGACCGCTTCGGAGAACAGCATGTTGAAGTCGAAGTTGACGTGCTTCATCACCATCAGGGCCATGAAGGACGCGCCGGACAACAGCAGTACCGCCTTGATGATCTGCACCCAGGTGGTCGCCAGCATGCCGCCGAACAGTACGTACAGGCACATCAGGATGCCCACCAGCACCACTGCCACGGCATAGTCGAGGCCGAACAGCAGCTGGATCAGCTTGCCGGCACCGACCATCTGCGCGATCAGGTAGAACGCTACTACCACCAGCGAACCACAGGCCGACAAGGTGCGGATTTCCTTCTGTTTCAAACGATAGGACGCAACGTCGGCGAAGGTGTACTTGCCCAGGTTGCGCAAGCGCTCGGCGATCAGGAACAGGATGATCGGCCAGCCCACCAGGAAGCCGATGGAGTAGATCAGGCCATCGTAGCCGGAGGTGAACACCAGCGCGGAAATGCCCAGGAAGGATGCCGCCGACATGTAGTCGCCAGCGATCGCCAGGCCGTTCTGGAAACCGGTGATCTTGCCGCCTGCCGCGTAGTAGTCCGCCGCCGACTTGTTGCGCTTGGACGCCCAGTAGGTGATGCACACGCGTGGCACCCACGAACAGCACGAACATGACGATCGCCGAGACGTTGAGGGGCTGCTTCTGCACCGCGCCGGTCAGCGCCTCGGCAGCCATCACGCTTGGGGCCAGGGCGAGTGCGCCCATTGTTGCCAATAGACGCCGCATCATTGCTTGGCCTCCTGCAGGATCAGACGATTGAGGTCGTCGAACTCGCCGTTGGCGCGCTTGACGTAGATGGCGGTCAACACGAAGGCGGAAAGGATGAGCCCGACACCGATGGGGATGCCCCAGGTGATCGACGATCCCGGACTGAGCTTGGCGCCCAGAATGTGGGGGCCATAGGCGATCAACAGGATGAAGGCCGAATACAGTCCGAGCATGATCGCCGAAAGTATCCAGGCAAACTTCTCCCTCTTTCTCACCAGCTCCTTGAAACGCGGGCTGTTTTGAATCGAGAGGTAAATGCTGTCGTTCATTGTTTTTGTCCTCGCAGCATAGATGGATAGAACGTATTCCACTTTAGGCTGCTCTGGGGCGCACTCCAGACGACCTTAGTAGTAGATCGGGGCTCGCAGACGCAAAAAGGTCGCCCTGAGGCGACCTTTCATGGTTCAACGTAGGAGCGGTCAGTGACCGCGAAGGCCGCACCGCGGTTGACCCTATATAACACAGTGCCTGATTCGCGGCCGATGATCGCTCCTACAGGGAGGGGTTACTTGGCGGTCCACTCGGCCACACGGTCCGGGTGCTTGGCGACCCAGTCCTTGGCGGCGGCGTCAGGCTTGGCGCCGTCCTGGATGGCCAGCATCACTTCGCCGATCTCGTCCTTGGACGACCACTGGAATTTCTTCAGGAAAGCTGCGACCTCTGGCGCCTTCTTGTCCAGACCCTTGCTGCCGATGCTGTTGACGGTTTCCGCCGCGCCGTAAACGCCCTTCGGATCTTCCAGGAAGCGCAGTTTCCACTTGGCGAACATCCAGTGCGGAACCCAGCCGGTCACGGCAATGGACTGCTGGGCGTTTTCCGGCGCGAGTCAGTTCCGCAATCATGCCTGCACCCGAGCTGGCCTGCAGCTTGTAGCCGGACAGACCGTAATCCTTGATCGCCTGTTCGGTCTTGAGCATCACGCCCGCGCCGGCGTCGATACCGACGATGCGGTTCTTGAAGGTGTCGTCGGTCTTGAGGTCTTCGATGCTCTTGGCCTTGACGTATTCGGGCACGATCAGGCCGATCTTGGCATCCTTGAAGTTGGGGCCGTAGTCGACCACCTTGTCCTGGTTCTTGCTCCAGTATTCGCCGTGGGTTACCGGTAGCCAGGCCGACAGCATCGCATCGAGTTTGCCGGTGGCCACGCCCTGCCACATGATGCCGGTGGCAACCGCCTGCAGCTTCACGTCGTAACCCAGCTTCTGCTTGATGACTTCGGCGGCGACATGGGTGGTGGCGACGCTGTCCGACCAACCATCGACGTAGCCGATGGTGACTTCCTTGGCGGCAGCACTGGCCCAGCTGCAGCCCATGGCCAGAACCAGAGCAGCACTGGCTCCGAGAACTTTCTTCATGCTCATTCTGCTTCCCCGATAAGGCTGCGCGCGACGAATGCCGCACGGCAAATGTTGGCGTACTGATCATCGACTTCACGCGTCGATGATCATGCTCCACCTACGACCTTGAACCGTCGAGAAACGACATGGCCGGGCCTTGCGGTCCGGCCGGGGGAACTCAGCTGCGCATGCCACGGCCGCTGACCAGCAGCTTCACGCAGGCGAAGTACAGCACCACCGTGGCCACCAGCATGAACGCCACCGCCACGCCGATGCTGATATCCGAAACGCCGAGGATGCCGTAACGGAAAGCATTGACCATGTGCAGCACCGGGTTGGCCAGCGACACCGTCTGCCAGAACGGCGGCAGCAGGCTGATGGAATAGAACACCCCGCCCAGGTAGGTCAACGGCGTGAGCACGAAGGTCGGCACGATGGAGATGTCATCGAAGTTGCGCGCGAACACCGCGTTGATGAAGCCGAGCATCGAGAAAATCGTGGCCGTCAGCAGCACCACCAGCACGGTGATACCCAAGTGATGCACCTGCAGATCAGTGAAGAACAGCGACAGCACGGTAACGATGATCCCCACCATCAGGCCGCGCAGCACACCGCCCGCCACATAGCCCACCAGAATGGTGTGCGGCGACAGCGGTGACACCATCAGCTCCTCGATGGAACGCTGGAACTTGGCGCCGAAGAAACTCGAAACCACGTTGCCGTAGGAGTTGGTGATCACCGACATCATGATCAGCCCCGGCACGATGTACTCCATGTAGCTGAAGCCACCCATGCCGCCGATCTGCTTGCCGATCAAATTGCCGAAGATGACGAAGTACAGCACCATCGTGATGGCCGGGGGCAGCAGCGTCTGCGGCCAGATCCGCGTGAAGCGGCGCACTTCGCGGTAGATGATGGTCTGCAGGGCGACCATGTTGGCCTGAAATTCGGAACTCATACCGCAACCTTCCTCAGATTTTCTCTCCACCAGGGACACGAACAGCTCCTCCAGGCGATTGGTCTTGTTGCGCAGGCTCAGCACCGGAATGTTCAGCAATGCCAACTGGCCGAACAGCGAGGTGATGCCGATCTCCTTGTCGACCTGCACTTCCAGGGTCTGCGGATTGACCAGCGTGCAGGGGTAGCCTTGCAACTGCGGCGCAGCCTTGAGCGGTTGCCCCAGATCGAGCAGGAAGGTCTCCACGTGCAGGGTGCCGAGCAGATCGCGCATGCTGGTATTCTGGACGATGGTGCCGTGGTCGATGATGCCGATGTTGCGGCACAGCTGTTCGGCTTCTTCCAGGTAATGGGTGGTGAGGATGATGGTGATGCCTTTCTCGTTGAGCTCGGTGAGAAAGCTCCACATCGAGCGGCGCAGTTCGATGTCCACGCCCGCGGTGGGCTCGTCGAGAATCAGCAGGCGCGGCTCATGGATCAGCGCCCGCGCGATCATCAGGCGCCGCTTCATGCCCCCGGACAACGATCGCGACGGCGTATCGCGCTTGTCCCATAGCCCCAGTTGGGTCAGGTACTGCTCGGCGCGCTCCTTGGCGACCTTGGCTGGAATGCCGTAGTAGCCCGCCTGGGTCACGACGATGTCGAAGGTCTTCTCGAACTGGTTGAAGTTGAACTCCTGAGGCACCACGCCGATGCTGCGCTTGAGCGCGGCCGGCTGGCGGTCCAGGTCGTTGCCGAAGATGTTGACCGTACCGCTGGTCTTGTTGACCAGGGTGGAAAGGATGCCGATGGTGGTCGATTTACCTGCGCCGTTGGGGCCCAGCAGTGCGAAGAAGTCGCCTTCCGCTACGTCGAGATCGATGCCACTGAGGGCCTGAAACCCGTTGCCGTAGGTTTTGGTCAACTGTCGAATGGACAGAGCAGAACTCATAAGGGGTCTATACGCCGTGTTGAGAATGGTGATGAAGTGAGGGCGACTGCGATGATTTGCAACCAGATGTGTGTGAACGGACGCCATGATGGGCGCCGTCTCCGCTGTCGTAAAGTGACCGTTGTCGATAGTGGACATCAGTCTCACGCGTGTCGCGTCTGCCCATTGAGGTAGGGCCACAACCGCTGGCGAACGTTCCGGGCAACTGCCCACCGCCATGCGCTGTGCGAACTCCCCTACCCCGCAACGGTCACTATCCAGGCAAGACCTGGATCTGTCCCACACCGAAGCTACGTGCCTGGCCACCGTTTTTTCCGTGTGCCGTCGTTCTCTCGACGGCGTCCGCAGGTGGTTCGTCCCACCTGGCTTTCACGGAGAAAACACTATGCTGTTGTTGTGGATCGTCGCCCTCGTGGTCGGCATCGCCTGGCTGGCTCACCGCCGCATTCCCGCGTTGCCTGCCATGGGCATCTTCGCCGTCTTCCTGCTGGTCATGGGCGCGGCCAGTCGCGCGTCCGGCTGGCTGCTGGCGGTGTTCTGGCTGCTGCTGCTCGCCAGCGCCCTGCCCCTGCTATTGCCAGAGGCGCGCCGCAAGTGGTTCACCGCGCCCTTGTTCCGCTGGTTCAAGAAGACCCTGCCGCCGATGTCCGACACCGAGCGCGACGCCATCGACGCCGGCACGGTCTGGTGGGACGGCGAATTGTTCAGCGGCCGGCCTGACTGGAACACGTTGCTGGCCTACCCCAAGGTCCAGCTGAGTGCAGAAGAACAGGCGTTCATCGACGGCCCGACCGAGCAGCTCTGCGCCATGGTCAGTGACTGGCAGATCGGCCAGGACATGGACCTTCCGCCAGCGGCCTGGACGCATATCAAAGAACACGGCTTTTTCGCCCTGATCATTCCCAAGGAATATGGAGGCAAGGGTTTTTCCGCCTATGCCCACTCCCAGGTGGCGATGAAACTGGCCACCCGCAGCGGCGACCTGGCCTCCACGGTCATGGTGCCGAACTCCCTGGGCCCTGCCGAACTGCTGCTGCACTACGGCACGGACGAGCAACGCAACCACTACCTGCCACGCCTGGCCCGTGGCGACGACATCCCCTGCTTCGCCCTGACCGGGCCCCTGGCCGGTTCGGATGCGGGGGCAATGCCCGACGTCGGCGTCATCTGCAAAGGCCAGTGGCAAGGCGAAGAAGTCATCGGCATCCGCCTGACCTGGGAAAAGCGCTACATCACCCTCGGCCCCGTCGCCACATTGCTTGGCTTGGCCTTCAAGGCCCACGACCCGGAGCACCTGCTGGGCGACAAGGAAAACCTGGGCATCAGCCTGGCGCTGATTCCGACCGATACGCCCGGCGTCGAGATCGGTCGTCGCCATTTGCCGCTGGGCGCCGCGTTCATGAACGGGCCGAACTCGGGCAAGGACGTGTTCATCCCCCTCGACTACCTGATTGGCGGTCAGCCCATGCTCGGCAAAGGCTGGATGATGCTCATGAACTGCCTGTCGGTGGGCCGTTCGATCTCGTTGCCAGCGGTCGGCACCGGCGCTGCCAAGTACACCAGCCTGGTGACCGGTCAGTACGCCCAGGTGCGCGAGCAGTTCAACGTGCCGCTGGCGGCGTTCGAAGGCATTCAGGAATCTCTGGCACGCATCGGTGGCAACGCCTGGCTGATGGACAGCGCGCGCATGTTGACGGCCAACGCCGTGGACCTGGGAGAAAAGCCCTCGGTGCTGTCGGCCATTCTCAAGTACCACCTGACCGAGCGCGGTCGCGACTGCATCACCCACGCAATGGACGTCCACGGCGGCAAAGGCATCATCATGGGGCCCAACAACTACCTGGGTCGCAATTGGCAAGGCGCACCGATCTTCATCACTGTGGAAGGCGCGAACATCCTCTCGCGCAACCTGATGATCTTCGGTCAGGGCGCCATCCGCTGCCATCCGTTCGTGCTCAAGGAAATGGCCTTGGCCGCACGCGAAGACCAAAGCCAAGCGCTGCTGGAATTCGATGCCCTGCTGCTCAAGCACATCGGGTTTGCCGTGAGCAACGCGGCCAGCACCTTCATTCTTAACCTGGGATTCGGGCATTTCGAGCAGGCACCGGGTGACCGTCTGGCCCAAGGGTATTTCCGGGCGTTGAACCGACAGGCTGCCGCCTTTGCCCTGCTGGCGGACTTGAGCATGATGCTGCTCGGTGGCGAATTGAAGCGTCGCGAACGCCTCTCGGCGCGGCTGGGCGATGTGCTCAGCTACCTGTACCTGAGTTCGGCGGCGCTCAAGCGTTATCACGACCAGAACTCGCCCGAATACCTGGAGCCACTGCTGCGCTGGGCCATGGAAGAAAGTCTGGGCAAGGCCGAACATGCCCTGGACGCGATCCTCAAGAACTTCCCCAGCAAACTGCTCGGTTGCCTGTTGCGCGGCGTGGTGTTCCCGTTCGGTCGCCGTCACACCGGTCCGTCCGACAAGCTGGAAGCCGAAGTGGCCGCGATCACCGGTCGCCACAAGGGCGACCCGGCACTGGAAGAGCTGCTGGCCGGCTGTTACCGCCCACAAGGCGCGGACGATCCGGTCGGCGCGCTGCAGGTTGCTTTCGATCTGCTGCGTGACAGCCAGCCGTTGCACAAGAAGCTGCAACAGGCCCACAAGGCGCGCCAGTTCAGCGCCACGCCCGGGCAATCGCTGATCGATGCGGCGCTCGAGGCTGGCGTCCTGCAACCGGGCGAGGCGCAGACGCTGCACCAGGCCGAAGCGGCGCGGCGCAAGGTGATCGATGTCGACGACTTCAGCAAGGATGAACTGCTGCCCACCGCCGGCACGGTCCGCTGAGGATCTGCAATAAGACAGCGGGCGCGTGGAGCTTTATACTCCCGCGCCCGTTTCGCTCAAGAGGACCCCACCATGGCCACTGCCCATCTCGAACACCACCTTGTCCTGCTGGACCACTTGCGCGGCATCCTCGTGGCGCTGGGCGAGGCGGAGCAGGTACCCGAGGAAAGCCACGCGTTGTTCCTCGAACGCTTCGATGAACTGCGCGCGCAGCTGCCGGTCGACCCCGTGGAAAGCCAGTACCTGGGCCAGGACATCCTGTGTCAGGTCATCACCCGCTATCCGCAGATCGCCCATCTGGTGCCACGCGACCTGCTGTGGTTCTTCGCCGGTGACTGCCTGCACTACATGCCCGATGAAGAGATCGAGCTGTATCAAGCACTGGAAGAACGCCGCTTCGATGCCGAAGAGAACGACGAGCCCTTCGACTGGAATCAGGAGAAGCAGTTGATGGCGATGTCGGGGCCGCAAAGCCATCATTGACCGTGCTTCACTTCGCCGTCGCAATGACGGCGAAGTGCTGTCTGCATAAGCTGATAACCAAACGCCATTACCCTCCCCCTTGTCGTTCTTCTATAGTCGCCTCACCGGATCACCGGGCATGCCCTCCCCTGTTCTCTTCGAGCCGACCGCGCCCAGCGGATGCGTCGAAGACGAGACTCACATCATGTCCACCCTCTTCACCCCACGACACCTGCTCGCCGCAAGCCTCAGCGTTGCGCTCGGCTTGTCCTTCAGCGTCGCGGCCCACGCCGAAACGCAGCTGCGCATCGGCTACCAGAAATCATCGACCCTGATGGTGCTGCTCAAGCAGCAAGGCACGTTGGAGAAACAACTGGCCGATCGAGGCGTGCGCGTCAGCTGGCATGAATTCGCCAGCGGCCAACCGCTGCTCGAAGCGCTCAACGTCGGCAACGTCGACCTGTCCGCCGACGTCGCCGATACGGTGCCGGTGTTCGCTCAGGCCGCCGGGGGCAAGCTTACTTATTACGCATCCGAGTCGGCCTCGCCGCAGGCCCAGGCGATCCTGGTTCGGCAGGACTCGCCACTCAAGGCACTGACCGATCTCAAAGGCCATACCGTGGCGGTCACCAAGGCGGCTGGCGCCCATTACCTGCTGCTGGCCGCCTTGCGCAAAGCCGATCTGAAATTCACCGACATCCAGCCTGCCTACCTGTCCATCGCCGACGGCCGGGCGGCCTTCGAAAACCAGAAAGTGGATGCCTGGGTGGCGTGGGAACCCTTCCTCAGCGCCGCGCAGCAACATCAACCCACGCGCGTGCTGGCCGGCAGCGAAGGCCTGGCGGCGTACAAGCGTTATTACCTAGCCGGCACACCCTACGCCGAGGCCAACCCGGCCATTCTGAAAACCGTATTCGATGATCTGGCCGAAACCGGCAAATGGGTCAAGGCGCACCCTGCCGAAGCGGCCGCGATACTGGGCCCATTGTGGGGCAACCTGGACCCAACCGTGGTGCAGCAAGCCAACGCCCGCCGCAGCTACGACGTGCAGCCGGTGACCCGTGACGGGCTGGCGGAACAGCAGAAGATCGCCGACGCCTTCCACGACGAGAAGCTGATTCCCAAGCGGATCGATGCAGTGAACGTGGAGGTGTGGGCGCCGGGCAGTTAGCGGTTTATGTCCGGAAGGGTCACAAGTCAACGACCTCTATTCGAGCCCCCGGCCACCGTGCTAGATCCGACTGTTCGACGGGCCGTTTTGCATGGCCGGCGCTCTGCCCGCCTGAAATTTCTTCAGCCGGGCGTTTCTGATTGCACATGCGCTCTGGCAGTCAAATCGACTCCCAGCGCCCGCATCACTGTCAGCATGGTTTTCAGTGTGGGATTTCCACGTTCACTGAAAGATTTGTAAAGCTGTTCTCTGGCCAGACCTGTTTCCTTTGCCAGTTCGGTCATTCCTTTCGCACGAGCAACAACACCCATGGCCTTGGCTATGTAGGCAGCATCTCCAGTGTCGAAGGCGTCTGCCATGAATACCGCTATCGCCTCTGGGCCGTCGAGCGCCTGTGCGGGATCGTAGTCATAAATTGGCTCGCTCATTGTGGCCTCCACTCATTCGCCAGGCGTTTTGCAGTCTCAATGTCTTTTGTCTGACTGCTCTTGTCTCCACCACATAGCAGGATGACGATTTCATTCCCGCGCTGCTGGAAATAAATCCGATACCCTGGGCCATAGTGAATTCGTAGCTCGCTGACTCCCTGGCCGACGGGTGAAACGTCGCCGGGCAGACCATTTGCCAACCTGAAGATACGAGCGGCAATTGCAGCTTTTGCTCGCTGATCTTTCAGCTTGCTCTCCCAGGTCATGTAAGTGGCAGTTTGCTTGATTTCAATCATAGCTGGATTGTATTTTATAAATCACGGCTAAACAACCGGATCTACCAGGGCGCCAGTGGATGAGTCATTCCTCGTAGACTCGTGCCCCCTTACCTTCTCTCTTCAAACGCCAACAGCGCCTGCCGCCCGATCGCAACCAGTGCACTGTCATCCTGAGGCGTATGAATGCGTGCGCAGAGCACGTTGCGGTAGTGCCGCTCCAGCGCGTTGCGGCGATCAAGCGCGGGGTTGCCGCCGGCTTCGATGGCCAGGGTCACGGCGCGGATGGCGTGGTTGCAGACCAGGTACTTGATGGCCGGCCAGCGTTCGGCGGGCAGGCGGCCTTCGGCGGACGATTGCAGCAAGGCCTGGTTGGCCAGCAGCAGGCTGTCGATCTCGCCGACCCGCTCCTGAAAGCGCGGCAACGTCGCCAGGGCGGCACCGAGGTTGGCCGGCACACGATGCTGCAACCAGTCGATGAACGAGTCCCGCGCGGCCTGGGCCACGCCATCGTAGACGCTGGACATCAGCACCGCCATCCAGCGCAGGCCTTCGGCGTCGAGCTCCGGCTGCGGCGCGCTGGCCGGGCTTACGCTGACCGCCTGGTCGAGGGGCACCAGCACGTCGTCGAAGACCACGTCGTGGCTGCAGGTGGCACGCATCCCCAGGTGGTCCCAGGTGTCTTCGATGCTGACGCCGGGCGTGTCCCTGCGCACCAGCCATGAGCCCACCAGCGGATCATCGTCGTCACTGCGTGCCCACACCAGCAGCCAGGTCAGGCCGTGGCTGCCCGTGGAGTAGATCTTGCGACCCGTGAGTCGCCAGCCCTCGGCGGTTCGCCGCGCCACGGTGTTGGGCAAACCGCCGCGCGCCGGGGTGCCGAGTTCGGGCTCGACCCGCAGAGAATTGATCAATGCTCCGGTTTCCACGGCCTCCAGAGCCAGGCGTTGCTGCCAGGCCTTGGGCCAGCGCTCGCTTTGATGCAGGCGAGCCTGCTGCAGATACTGCATGACCAGAATCAGCGCCGTGGCCGGCTCGCCCTTGGCCACGGCCGCTACCACTTTCTGCGCTGTGGCCAGGTCGGCCCCACCGCCGCCATAGGCCGTGGGCACGGTCAGGGCCAGCAGGCCCAGGCTGTGCAGGTGCTCGATGTTGTTATGGGGAAACTCGCCGCTGCGGTCGTAGCGCTCGGCGTGCAGGGCCATTCGCTGAGTCAGCGCGGCAAGGGCGATGGGGTCAAGTGGGGTCATGGGCAAACTCTGTCGCGCCGTTGAACAACGGCAGGCCGGCGGCAGCGCGACTCACCGACGCGCGGCCGTTGATTTGCGCCCATCTAACCATCCGTCATGACATGAGTAAAATTCAATTTAGTCATATCCTAATATGCGAAAACCGAGCGATGAAAACCCTCAGTCCGTGTTCATGCCGTGGGCCACGGTTTCCCCGAACACGCGAATCGCACCCTGAAGATTGCCGACGAAGGCGGCGTGCACCAGCCACAGGTCGACCATGGGTTTGAAATCCGAGATCTGTAGCACCTGCAGTTGATCGCGGTGTCGGCTGTGCTGCAACAGCGGTGCCGGGACCAGCCCCAGGCCCATGCCACTGGCCGCCAGACCCAGCTGCAAATCGGTACCGAAAATCTCCAGATTGAGTTTCAGGCTCAGGCCCTGTTCGGCCAAGGCGTGCGAAAGGCCGGCGCGGAAGCCGCAGCCGTCGGGGTTCAAAACCCATCCGGTACTCTGGCAATCGGCGAGCTTGCAGCGTTTGCCGAGGTCCAGGCCCTTGGCGCCGACCACCAGCAGCGGCATGCGCGCCAATGAATGCCCCACCACGCCTTCGGGGAACACCTTGCCGGCCGGGAACAGCGCCGCAGCGGCGTCCAGCTCCCGGTGCTGGATACGCTGGACCAACTGGCCACCCCACCCGTGTGCAACCTGCACCTGCAGATCCGCGAAGCGCTGCTTCAAGGCTTGCAGGGCATCGAGCAGCACCGCGTCGCCCACGGTCTGCGGCACGCCGAGGCGCAGGGTGCCGGAAGGCGCTGCATCTTCGGCCACCAACTCATGCAACGAATCGATCTCGCGCATCACGCCTTGGCAGCGTTCGTACACACGCAGGCCGATGGCCGTGGGTTTCATGGGCTTGGTGTGGCGATCGAGGAGGATCGCCCCCAGTGACTCTTCGAGACTCTGCAGACGCCGGGTGATGGCGGACTGAGTCAATTGCAAGGATTCGGCGGCAACGCTCAACGATTGCAATCGCACGACGGCCAGAAACGCTTGGATGTCATCTATCTTCATTCGCTTTTCGCATATTAGCTTATGAACAAATTGAATTTCGGGAAGCTTAACCCCTTTGCTAGGGTAATAACGAATCTGTTCGAGGGCTACTGAAATGACTCATCCCCTGCGCTATGACCGTTTTCGCCAGTTCGTCGGCGACCTGGCCGAGCTGCTCGAGCGCACGTCCAGCGAGCCAGAGGTGCTGGAGCACGGCGCGGTGTTGCTGCAACGACTGGTCAGCCATGACGACTGGCTGCCGGAAATCGCTGCGCAGCCGGATCCGCAACGCTACCAGCAATTCCTGCTGCACGCCGATGCGCGCCAGCGCTTTTCCGTGGTGAGCTTCATCTGGGGCCCGGGGCAACGCACACCGATCCATGACCATCGCGTGTGGGGCCTGATCGGCATGTTGCGCGGCGCCGAATTCTCTCAGGGCTTCAGCCGTACGGCCGATGGCCGCCTGGCACCCGACGGTGCGCCTGTCCGTCTGGGTCCGGGTCAGGTCGAGGCGGTCTCGCCCAGCGTCGGCGATATCCATCAGGTCAGCAATGCCTTCGACGACCGTGTCTCCATCAGCATCCATGTCTACGGCGCCAACATCGGCGCCGTGCAGCGCGCCGTGTACAGCGAGAGCGGCGAAGAGAAACCCTTCATCTCCGGCTATTCCAATGCCGGCATCCCCAATTTCTGGGACCTGTCCAAAGAGCCTGCGTCCACCGAAAGCTCGTTCAAAGAGAGATCGCCCGCATGACCAAGATTGCCGTACGCCCCTACTCCGCGATTCGCCAGGCATTGCTGGACCAGCAGGAGCTGGCCCTGATCGATGTGCGCGAGGAAGCGCCCTTTGCCGAGGCGCATCCGCTGTTCGCCGCCAACATTCCCCTGTCGCGCCTGGAACTGGACATCTACGCCCGCGTACCGCGTCGGGATACCGCGATCACTGTCTACGACGATGGCGAAGAGCTTGCCCAGTTGGCGGCGCAACGCTTGCAGGCGCTGGGCTATACCGATGTGGCCCTGCTGGAAAACGGTCTGGCTGGCTGGCGCGAGGCGGGTGGGGAATTGTTTCGCGACGTCAACGTGCCGAGCAAAGCGTTCGGTGAACTGGTGGAAAGCCGTCGCCACACACCCTCGCTGGCGGCAGAGGAGGTCAAGGCGCTGCTCGACCGTCAGGCGAACGTGGTGGTGGTCGACGCGCGCCGTTTCGATGAATACCAGACCATGAGCATCCCCGGCGGCATCAGCGTGCCGGGCGCCGAACTGGTGCTGCGCATCCGCGAACTGGCGCCGAACCCGCAGACCCAGGTGATCGTCAACTGCGCCGGGCGCACCCGCAGCATCATCGGCACCCAGTCACTGGTCAACGCCGGAATTCCCAACCCGGTGGCGGCGCTACGCAACGGCACCATCGGCTGGACGCTGGCCGGTCAGGCCCTGGAGCACGGCCAGCAACGTCGTTTCGGTGAAGTCGACGAACACACCCGCGCCACCGCGGCACAGTCGGCACGCGCAGTGGCAGACAAGGCCGGCGTGCAACGGACGACGCTGGCGACACTAGGCAACTGGCAGGCCGAACAGGGACGCACCACCTATGTGTTCGACGTGCGCACCCCGGAAGAATACGCGACCGGGCATTTGCCTGCGGCTCGCTCCACGCCCGGCGGTCAGCTGGTGCAGGAAACCGATCACTTCGCCAGTGTGCGCGGCGCGCGCCTGGTGCTGGTCGACGACGACGGTGTGCGCGCCAACATGAGTGCGTCGTGGCTGGCCCAGATGGGCTGGGACGTGTCCGTGCTGGACGATGCGCAATCCAGCGACTTCACCGCCACCGGCGCATGGCAGGCACCGTTGCCAACCCTGCCCGAGGCGCCGACGGTCAGCCCGGCGACACTCGCCCAGTGGCAGAGCGAGGGCGACACTCAGGTGTTTGACTTCACCACCAGCGCCAACCATGTGCAGCGCCACATCGCCGGCGCCCACTGGGCACTGCGCGCGCAACTGCCCCAGGCCCTGGAGAACGTGCCGGTGGCCGAGCGCTACGTGGTGACCTGCGGCAGCGGTCTGCTGGCGCGCTTCGCCGTAGCCGACCTGCAAGCCTTGACCGGCAAGCCCGTCTTCCTCCTCGAAGGCGGCAATGCCGCCTGGGTGGCCGCAGGCCTGCCGGTGGAGCAAGGCGAGCACCATCTGGCGGTGCCTCGCAGCGATCGCTACCGCCGCCCCTACGAGGGCACCGACAACCCCCGCGAGGCCATGCAAGGCTATCTGGACTGGGAGTTCGGTCTGGTCGAGCAACTGGCCAAGGACGGGACCCACGGCTTCAAGGTGATCTGACCGCGCCACACCCCTTACCTCACTGGCTGCTCGGGACCTGATGAAACCGGACCGAGCGGCGATCGCGCCTCAGCGCCGTCGCCGCCGGTCTGCACGTTTTTCAGGAGAGCCCCGAATGACTTCGTTGTCCGTTCTGCACGATTCCACGCCCACGCTGCGCCAGCGTGTCACGCCCCAGGAATGGGAGGTGCGCGTCAAGCTCGCAGCCGCCTATCGCCTGGCCGCACAACTGCGTTGGACCGACCATATCTACACGCACTTCTCGGCGCGGGTACCGGGCGATCAGGAGCACTTCCTGATCAACGCCTTCGGCTTGCTGTTCGATGAAATCACGGCATCCAATCTGGTCAAGGTCGACATCGACGGTGAACTGATCGACGACCCCCTGGGCCTGGGCATTAACCACGCCGGCTACGTGATCCACAGCGCCATTCACCGCGCGCGTCCCGACCTCAAGGCCGTGTTGCACACCCACACCCGCGACGGCGCCGCCGTGTCGGCGCAACGCAACGGCCTGCTGCCGCTGTCCCAGCACGCCCTGCTCTACTACAGCCGCGTGGCCTACCACGGCTATGAAGGCATTGCCCTGGACCTCGACGAACAGGCGCGCCTGGTCCACAACCTGGGCGACAGCAACATCCTGATCCTGCGCAACCACGGTCTGCTGACCGGTGGCGTCAGCGTGGAGCACGCCTTCCGCGAACTGCATGGCCTGGAGCGGGCCTGCAACATCCAGATCGCCGCCCAGGCCGGCGGCAATGCCGACCTGTTGCTGGCGCCGCAGGCGGCCATCGACAAGGTGCACCAGCAGTCCGCCAGTGCCGCCAGCGGCGACAACCCCAAGATCCAGCTGCACTGGGACGCCTTGATCCGTCAGCTGGACCGCGAGGGCCAAGACTATGCGACCTGAAATCGCCCTCCAGCCGGTTGCACAGGCGCCTCTGCAGATGCTGGAAATCACCCCCAGTGCGCCCCGCCGCGGCCTGCGCGTGCCAGGCTTCGTGCTCAGGCTGCTGAGCCCGCTGGCGATCCTGGTGCTGTGGGAGCTGGCCTCCCGGGCCGGGCTGATTCCGCCACGCATCATTGCCGCACCGTCGAGCATCGCGGTGACCTTCTGGGCCCTGACGGTCAGCGGCGAACTGCCCATGCACCTGTTGATCTCCCTGCAACGCGCGGTGTCGGGGCTAGCCATCGGAGTCGTCATCGGCACCGTCGCCGCGCTGTTCACCGGGCTGTCGCGGCGCGGCGAAGTGCTGCTCGACTCGCCCATGCAGATGCTGCGCACCGTGCCGTCACTGGCACTGGTGCCGCTGTTCATCCTCTGGTTCGGCATCGGCGAATTCACAAAGGTCGCGCTCATCGTCATGGGCACCACCTTTCCGGTGTACCTGAACCTGTTCGCCGGTATCCGCAGCATCGACCCCAAGCTGATCGAAGCCGGCAATACCCTGGGGCTGAACCGCCGCGAACTGGTCTGGCACGTGATATTGCCCGGCGCATTGCCGTCGTTCTTCGTCGGCCTGCGCTATTCGCTGGCGATTTCCTGGCTGGCGCTGGTGTTCGTCGAGCAGATCAACGCGACCTCCGGCATCGGCTTTCTGGCCAGCGACGCGCGCGACTTCATGCGCACCGACATCATCGTCATCTGCCTGCTGGTGTACAGCCTGCTGGGGCTGGTGATCGACGGCATCATCCGCGCCCTGGAGCACTATGCCCTGGCCTGGCGCCCCTCCTTCGTGAAGAGCTGATTTCCATGACCGCACACACCGCGCTGCACCCCCAACCCGCCGTCAGCCTGCAGAACGTGGTGCGCCAGTTCGGCGCCAATCGTGTCATCGACGGCCTGGACCTGGACATCGCGCCCGGCGAGTTCGTTGCCCTGCTGGGCGCCAGCGGCTCGGGCAAGACCACCCTGCTGCGCTCGCTGGCCGGGCTCGATCCGATCGAAGGCGGCCGCCTGCTGGTGCCTGCGGCGCGCTCGGCAGTGTTTCAGGAACCACGCCTGATGCCGTGGAAACGGGTGTGGAAGAACGTCACCCTCGGCGTGCGCGACCCGCAGGCTCGCGAGCGGGCGGTCAAGGCCCTGACCGAAGTGGGTCTGGCGCATCGGCTCGATGCGTTTCCCGGCACCTTGTCCGGCGGGGAAGCCCAGCGCGTGGCACTGGCCCGCAGCCTGGTGCGCGAGCCTCGTCTGCTGTTGCTGGACGAACCCTTCGCGGCCCTCGACGCATTGACCCGCATTCGCATGCATCAACTGATCATCGACCTGTGGCGCGCCCACGGACCGGCAGTGTTGCTCGTCACCCACGACGTGGAAGAAGCGATCCTGCTGGCCGATCGCATCATCGTGCTCAAGCAGGGACGCATTGCCGAGGCCTTGCCCATCGGCCTGGATCGCCCACGGGAAAAAGGCACCCCTGCCTTCAATGCCATTCGCCGTCGCCTGCTCGGACTGCTGGGCGTGGACGCTGGCCCGCCTCAGGTGGCCGATGGGCCCTTGCCGCTGGCGAGCAGACCACGAGCGCTCGCGACCTGAATCGGGGTGAGCCCTTCGCGGGCAGAGCCCGCTCCCACAGGGTTGGTGGTGCCCGAAGGTCTGCTGCACTCCCTGTGGGAGCGGGGCTCTGCCCGCGAAGGCCGCCACCCCCAAACCCAAGCCGATCACAGCACTACAAAGGACCCTCACCCATGCCCCACCCAACCCCCTCATCGGCTTCGAACCCACCCCAACGCCCCCGCCTGCTGGCGCTCGGCGTACTGCTCGCAACGCTTGTGGGCTGCTCGCCCTCGGCCCCCGAGCAGGCCGACAAGACCCTGAAGATCGCCTTCTTCGGCGACAACACCACCCTGGTCAGCGTCGACCCGTTCCAGGTCTACTGGCTCGAACACCGCGTGCTGTTGCGCAACGTCGCCGAATCCCTGACCGATCAGGACCCCGACAGCGGCAAGATCATTCCCTGGCTGGCGAAAAGCTGGAACATCAGCGACGACGCCCTGAGCTACACCTTTCACCTGCGTGACGACGTCACCTTCAGCAACGGCGAGCGCTTCGACGCGCACGCGGTCAAGACGGCGTTCGACAGCGACAAGGCCTTCGCCCGGGAACTGCCGGCCACCTTCGGCGCCACCTACCTGGCCGGCTACGACCACGCCGAAGTGCTGGACGACTTCACCGTCAAACTGGTGCTGTCGCGACCCAACGCCGGCTTCCTGCAGGCGACCTCCACCACCAACCTGGCGATTCTCGCCCCGGCGTCCTACCAGTTGACCGCCAAGCAGCGCTCCCTGGGCCAGATCATCGGCACCGGGCCTTTCGTGCTGGAGCACTACACCCCGGAGAGCGGCGCCCGCCTGACCCGTCGTACGGGCTACCACTGGGCGTCGGCGAACATGAAGAACAAGGCCGATGCCCATCTCGATGCAGTGGACATCAGCTACATCGCCGAGGAAAGCGTGCGCAATGGCCTGTTCCTGCAAGGCAAGGTCGATGTGCTGTGGCCGCGCAACCCCTTCTCGGAGGTCGACCTCAAGCTGTACCAGAGCAAGGGCGCGACCATCCAGAGCCGTGCCTTGCCGGGTCCGGCTCTGAACCTCTACCCCAACACCCGCAACGGCCGCGTGCTGGCCGACAAGAAGGTCCGTCAGGCACTGCTCAAGGCCATCGACCGCAAGAGCTACGCCAGCACCGTGTACAACGCCGATTTCCCGGTGGTGACCGGGGTCTACGACAGCACCACGCCGTACTTCAAGGCCCAGGGCGACAAGCTGGCCTACGATGCCGCCGATGCCGCACGCCTGCTCGATGAAGCGGGCTGGGTGCCGGCTGCCGACGGCTATCGGCACAAGGACGGCAAACGCCTGAGCCTGGCCTACAACATCAACGGCAGCGAAACGGCCGGTGATGTGCTGGTGCAGGACCAACTGCGCAAAGTGGGCATCGACCTCAAACTCAACGTGGTGACCCGCGCCGAATGGACGGCGGCCAACGCCCAGGGCAACTACGACCTGACGTCCACCTACATGACCCGTGCCGACCCGATCATCCTGCAGACCATTCTCGATCCGCGCAGCGCCAACAGCTCGACCCTGGCCACCAACACCTACGAACCGGCCACACTCAACCGCGCGACCGCCCTGTTCGATGCCGGCATCACCGCTACCCAGACCGAGCAGCGCGCCAAAGCCTATGGTGACCTGCAAGACCTGCTGGTGGACGAAGCTTCGGCCTTTCCGATCTACGAGCGGGTCTGGCAGGCCGCCACCGCCGCGCGGGTGAAGAACTTCCACTGGACCGCCGAGGGCTTCGCCTTCCTCGGTGACATCGAGGTCGGCACGCCATGAACCGTTACCTGCTGGGCCGTGTCGGCCAGGCGCTGCTGGTGCTGTGGGGCGCCTATACCATCACCTACTTCATCCTCTACCTGCTGCCGGGGGATACGCTGTCGATCATGCTCAGCGCGTCGGGCATCGAGGTCGATGCGCTGTCACCTGCGGACCTGGCCAAGGCGCGCGCCTACTACGGGCTGGACCGCGGTCTGTTCGAGCAGTACGGGCACCTGCTCTGGCAGGCCCTGCAGGGTGACTTCGGCCAGTCGCTGTCACTCAACCGGCCCGTGACCGCGTTGCTGGCCGAGCGCCTGCCCCAAACCCTGACCCTGGCCGGTTCAGCCATCGTGCTGTCGCTGATCGGCGGCGTCGGCTTGGCCTACCTGACCGCCTACGTACGTTGGCAGCCGCTGCAATCGGCCATGGCACGCCTGCCCTCGCTGGGCTTCTCGGTGCCGGTGTTCTGGCTGGGCCTGCTGCTGATCCAGGTGTTCGCCTTCGGTCTCGGCTGGTTCCCCGCCACCGGCAGCCAAGGCCTGGACAGCCTGGTGCTGCCGGCCATCACCCTGGCGATTCCCAGCGCGGCGGTGTATGCCCAGGTGCTGCAACGCGGATTTCAGCACGTGGCTCGCGAGCCCTACATCACCACCGCCTACGCCAAGGGCCTCAGCCGCGCCCAGGTGCAGTACCGCCACGGTCTGAAGAACGCTGCACTGCCCATCCTCACGCTGTTCGGCCTGCAGGTCGGCAATACCGTGTCCGGCGCGGTGCTGGTGGAAACCATCTTCAGCCGCAACGGCGTCGGTCGCTTGGCCCAGGAAGCGGTGCTGCGCCAGGACATCCCGGTGGTGCTGGCCATCGTCGCGATCTCGGCCGCCGCCTTCGTGGTGGTGAATCTGCTGGTGGACCTGCTCTACCCGATCTTCGACCCCCGTATCACTCACGCGCCTGCCGCGCCCACAGCGGCCTAGGCCAGCCAAGGACTTCGCTCATGCCTTCATCCAATGCCGTGCGTGATCTCGACCAGCGCTTCATCCCGGCCGCGCCTGCTGCGACGGTCTACGCGCCGCCACCGACAGCGGTCCTGCCCACGTGGCGGCGGCGCAGTCGCTGGGTGCGTCTGCTCGCGGCCTCACGCCCCTTGTCACGCCGACCTGGCTTCTTGCTGGCTGCTCTGGTGGTCGCCTTCGCCTTGCTCGCCGCCGTGGCACCGGGCGCGCTCAGCGGCTTCGACCCCAATGCCACCGCGCCGCTGGCCAAACTCACCGCGCCGAACGCGACCCATTGGTTCGGCACCGACGAGTTGGGCCGCGATCTCTACACCCGGGTGATACACGGTGCCAGCCTGTCGATCCAGGCTGCGCTACTGGCCGTCGGCCTGGCCCTGCTCGGAGGCCTGACCCTGGGCGTGCTGTCAGGGTTCGCCGGTGGCCGCGTGGACGCGGTGATCATGCGCGTGATCGACGTGCTGCTGGCCCTGCCCGGCTTGCTCCTGGCCTTGGCCATCGTCACCGCCATCGGCTTCGGCACCTTGCCGGTGGCCCTCGCCGTGGGCGTGGGGATCATCCCCGGCTTTGCCCGCACCACCCGCGCCGAAGTGCTGCGGGTCAAGACCCTGCCCTATGTCGAGGCTGCACGACTGGGCGGCGCGAGCTGGCTGCAGACCTTGTGGCGGCACATCCTGCCCAACGCCTGGGGCCCGGTCGCGGTACTCGCCACCCTGGATTTCGGCGCGGCCATCCTGGCCACCGCCGGGCTCAGCTTCCTCGGTTTCGGCGCCGCACCCCCGGCGCCGGAATGGGGCACGCTGATCGCCACCGGGCGGCACTTTCTGATCACCGCGCCATGGGTGGCGCTGTTGCCGGGCGTGTTCGTCGTGGCAGTGGTGTTCAGCCTCAACCACCTGGCCCGCACCCTCGAAGAGATCAAGCGATGAATCCGCTCATTGAAGTGCACGACCTGAGCATCGCCTACCGTCACGGGCCGGAACAGACACAAGCGGTGACCGATGTATCATTCAGCCTGATGCAAGGCGAGACCCTGGCCATCGTCGGCGAATCCGGCTCGGGCAAGACCACCATCGCCAACGCCATTCTTGGCTTGCTGCCGGACAGCGCCGTGGTCACCGCCGGGCGCCTGTTGGTGGCCGGTCAGGACCTGAGCCAGGCCAGCGAAAGGACCAAACGCCAGTTGCGCGGCCGCACCATCGGCCTGGTGCCGCAGGACCCGATGGTCAGCCTCAATCCGACCCAGCGCATCGGCCGCCAGATCGCCGAAGCCTTGGTGCTGGCCAAGGGTGCGCGCTACAAAGGGGTGGACGCCGACGTCAGCGAACTGCTGGCCCAGGTGGGTCTGGACAACCCGCAACTGCGCGCTCGGCAGTACCCCCATGAGTTGTCCGGCGGCATGCGCCAACGGGTGCTGATCGCCATCGCCCTGGCCGGCAACCCGCGCCTGATCATCGCCGATGAACCCACCAGCGCCCTGGACGTCACCGTGCAGCGGCGCATCCTCGACCATCTCGAAGGGCTGGTACGCGAGCGTGGCATTTCCCTGCTGATCATCACGCACGACCTGGGCGTGGCTGCCGACCGAGCCGACCGCGTGCTGGTGATGAAGGCCGGCGCGTTGGTCGAACAGGGCACGCCGCACCAAGTGCTGGCCAGCCCGAGACAGCCGTATACCCGCGCGCTGATCGCCGCCGCGCCGGCGTTCGCCGAGCCCCGCGCACCGCGCCCGGCTTCCGCGTCGGGGCAGACACCCCTGCTTTCCCTGACGGCGGTGAACAAGCATTACCGCCTGCCACGCATACGCGGCCAGGCCGAGCGTTTCCAGGCGCTGGCCGATGTGAGCTTCAAGGTCTGCGCCGGGCAGACCCTGGGCATCGTCGGCGAATCGGGCTCGGGCAAGAGCACGGCGTTGCGGATCGCCCTGGGCCTGGAAAAAGCCGACAGCGGTCGCATTCAGTTCGCCGATCAGGACGTGACCGATTTAGGCTGGCGACAATTCAGACCCTTGCGTCGGCGCATGCAATTGGTTCAGCAGAACCCCTTCGCCGCGCTGGACCCACGCCTGTCGATCTTCGACAGCATCGTCGAGCCGCTGGTCTCGTTCGGCCTGGCCAAAGGTGCGGCGCTGGATCGGGCCGCGCGTGAGCTGATCGAACGGGTGCATTTGCCGGCGCATTTTCTCGACCGCCTGCCCAGAGAACTGTCCGGCGGTCAGCGCCAGCGCGTGGCCATCGCCCGGGCGCTGGCGTTGCAGCCCGATCTGGTACTGCTGGACGAGCCGGTGTCGGCGCTGGATGTTTCGGTGCAACGGCAGATTCTCGACCTGCTGGACGAACTGCAACGCGAGCTGGGTATCGCCTATGTGATCGTTTCGCACGATCTGGCGGTGATCGCCAACGTGGCCGATGACGTGCTGGTCATGCGCCAGGGCCGCATCGTCGACCAGGGCCCCACCGCCCAGCTGTTCGATCAGCCATCGAACCCCTACACCCGAGCGCTGCTCGACGCCGTTCCCGGCAAGCGCCAACGGGCCCTGGCCTAGAACCCGTAGGAGCGGTCATCGGCCGCGAACCTGCTACCGCGCGGTTTCTGGTGGACCGCGGCGTTGCGTTCGCGGCCGATGACCGCTCCTACGGGGATGCAGTGAGTGGGACAGGATCACAATATGCGCAATACGCATAAACAGACGCTAGATAAATCCACAAAAAGAATAATTAACATAGAACTAAATGTCATTTCACAGCGCGCCTTTAGAGCTTTAGTTTGAACCCAGACCGACCCCTTGCCCGGTGGAGGTAACTCAATCTCTCTTCAGGAGTCGCTGTCCATGACCCGTTCCCGTGTCCTTTCCTTCGTTCTGGCCGTGGGGCTGCTGGCCACAGGCCCGCTGGCCTGGGCCGACAAGCTCGAACCGTTGCGCGTCGCCAATCAGAAATCCAGCCTGAAGCTGTTGCTCACCGCAGCGGGCGAACTCAAGGACGTCCCCTACCCCATCGAGTTTTCCGAGTTCGCCGCCGCCGCGCCCCTGGGCGAAGCGCTGAACGCCGGTGCGGTGGACGTGGGTTACCTGGGCGATGCGCCTTACGTATTCGCCCTGGGTTCCGGCGCGCCGCTCAAAGCCGTCAGCATCACCCATTTCGAAGGCCGCTACACCACCTCCATCCTGGTGCCCAAGGACTCGCCACTGCAGTCGGTTGCCGACCTCAAGGGCAAGCGCGTGGTCACCAACCGCGGTTCCATCGGCCACTTCCTGGTGATCAAGGCCCTGCGTGACGCGGGCCTGAAAACCTCCGACATCACCTTCGTCAATTTGCTGCCCAGCGACGCCCAGGGCGCGCTGCAATCCGGCGATGCCGACGCCTGGTCGACCTGGGACCCCTACACCACCATCGCGCTGAACCAGGGCAACGCCCGCATCCTGCGCAAGGGCACCGACCTGCTGACCAACAACACCTACCTGGTGGCCACCCAGCAGGCCACCGAAACCAAGCGCGCTCAGGTCGAGGACTTCGTCGTGCGCCTGGAGCGTGCCTACCAGTGGGCCAACACCCACCACGACGAGTTCGCCGCCGCTCAGGCCCAGGTCACCCGCCTGCCCTTGGCGGTGCACCTGGCCTCGGTCAACGAGACCCGCTACACGCGCGCCGAGATCACCGACGCGGTGATCGCCGACCTGCAGCAGACCGCCGACATCTATCTGGAAGAAGGCGTGCTGGCGCAGCCAGTCAAGGTTGCCCAAGGCTTTGACAAACACTTCAACGACTTCCGCGCACCCACCCAGACCCCGCTGGCCAGCGCGCCATAACAGGAGATTTCCATGAGCACACGACAACTGAAACTGGGCGCCATGATCCACGGCGTAGGGCACGGCTGGGGCGAGTGGCGGCATCCGCAGGCGCTGGCCGACGCCAGTACCAACCTGCGTTACTACCAACACCAGGCGCGGCTGGCCGAAGACGCCCGCTTCGACTTCGCCTTCATCGCCGACAGCCTGCACATCCACGAACGCTCCAGCCCCCATTACCTCAACCGCTTCGAGCCGCTGACCCTGCTCTCGGCGCTGGCCGCCACCACCGAGCACATCGGCCTGGTCGCCACCATCACGGTCAGCTACACCGAGCCCTACCAGGTCGCCCGGCAACTGGCCTCTCTCGACCACATCAGCGGCGGCCGCGCCGGCTGGAACGTGGTCACCTCGTGGCTTTCAGGCACCGCCGACAACTTCAGCAAGGCCGAGCATCCAACCCATGCCGTGCGCTACAAGATCGCCCGGGAACATGTGGATGTGGTCAAGGGACTGTGGGATTCCTGGGAGGACGACGCCTTCACCCGCAACAAGGCCACCGGCGAGTTCTTCGACCGCAGCAAACTGCACGCCCTGAACCATCGTGGTGAGTTCTTCCAGGTCAAGGGACCGCTGAACATCGCTCGTTCGCGCCAGGGCCAACCGGTGATTTTCCAGGCCGGTGTTTCCGAAGACGGCCGCAATTTCGCCGCCCAGAACGCCGATGCGATCTTCTGCCGACACGAGTCGTTCACCGAGTCGCGCGCCTATTACCAGGACCTCAAACAACGCGCTGCAAGCGCCGGTCGCAATCCGGACAAATTGTTCGTCCTGCCGGGCATCAGCCCGATCACCGGGCGTGATCGCGAAGAGGTCGAGCGTCGCTATCAAGAGGCCGCAGACCTGGTCGGCATCGAAGACGCCATCGTTGCCCTGGGCCGCCCGTTCAACGACTACAACTTCAGCGGCCACGATCTGGACGCCCCCTTCCCCGACCTCGGCGACCTGGGCGCCAACAGCCACAAGGGTACGTCCGAGCGGATCAAGCAACTGGCCCGTGACGAGCACCTCACCTTGCGCGAAGTGGCCCTGCGCTTTGCCATGCCCGAACGGGATTTCGTCGGCCTGCCGGAAGAGGTTGCCGACGCCGTGCAAGCCTGGTTCGAGGGCCACGCCGCCGACGGGTTCATCATCAACTCGCTGTTGCCCGACGGCCTCGAATACTTCACCCGCTACGTGGTGCCGATCCTTCAGCAACGCGGCCTGTTGCGCACCGAGTACCCCGGCCTGACCCTGCGCGACAACCTCGGCCTCGAGGTGCCGGTCAATCGCAACGCGGCCCTGCGCCGCAACGAAGAAGTGGCCTGATAACCGATTTCCCACCCGCCGTGGCCGTGGGCTCCGGCACTCGATTGCAAAGGACACCTGCCATGTTTGCCGAAAAAGTACATCGCCCCGCCACGGCGATCCACGCCATCGCCCTGGAGCCGACCATCGGCGCGCAGATCGAAGGCGTCGATCTGCGCCACCCTCTCGACGCGCAAACCCGTGACCAGATACGTGCGTTGCTGCTCAGGCACAAAGTGTTGTTTTTCCGTGACCAGCACATCGATACCGCCCAGCAGTTGGCCTTCGCTCGCCAATTCGGCGAGCTTTATCAGCATCCAACCACTCAGAAACAGGACCACGAGCGGCCCAACGCTCACCTGATCCTGGCCAGCGAAGCCCGCGACCGTTATGGCGATGCCCGCAAGGGGCGCTGGCACACCGATACCAGCTGGATGCTCAAACCCACCTTCGGCGCCGTGCTGCGCGCCGTGTCGCTGCCCGAAACCGGCGGCGACACGCTGTGGGCAGACACGGGACTGGTGTACCGCAGCCTGCCGACGGCGCTGCGCGAACGCATCGACAACGCCTTCGTCACCCACAACTTCAAATCCTCGCTGGACAAGGTCGGCTACAACTATCCGATCCTCGCGCACCCGCTGGTGCGTACCCATCCCGAAACGGGTGAAGATGCCCTGTTCATCAATTTTTCGATGTCGCCGCAGATTCTCGGCCTGTCACTGGAGGAAAGCCGCGAGATCGTCGGCCTGCTGCTCAAGGAAGTGAGCAACCCCGAATACCAACTGCGCTTCAAGTGGCAGCCGGGCGATGTAGCGTTCTGGGACAACCGCGCCGCCCTGCACTATCCGGTCTACAACTACGGTGATTTCCCGCGCGTGATGGAACGGGTACTGATCGCCGACGATGACATTCCCCATCGACGCCGGGCTGATCCGGATAAATCGCGCTGAACCCTTCGCGGCCGATGACCGCTCCTACGATCGGCTCGCTAACACGCACAAACAAAAACGCCGCTCATTGCTGAGCGGCGTTTTCATTGAATTTGGAGCGGGAAACGAGACTCGAACTCGCGACCCCGACCTTGGCAAGGTCGTGCTCTACCAACTGAGCTATTCCCGCAAATGGCGTCCCCTAGGGGACTCGAACCCCTGTTACCGCCGTGAAAGGGCGGTGTCCTAGGCCACTAGACGAAGGGGACACGCTGACCGAAACACATGGTGTGTATTCCGGCGCCCAGACCCATGTCCGAAGACTGGATACTGGTTTCACTCAGTGCCGCCCGAGAGCCACACTGCTTAAACTGGAGCGGGAAACGAGACTCGAACTCGCGACCCCGACCTTGGCAAGGTCGTGCTCTACCAACTGAGCTATTCCCGCAATGGCGTCCCCTAGGGGACTCGAACCCCTGTTACCGCCGTGAAAGGGCGGTGTCCTAGGCCACTAGACGAAGGGGACACGCTACAACATTCACTCCCTGCCGCGCTTCGCTGTGTGCTTTACGCTGCAAGTGGCGCGCATTCTATGGATGCTTTCGAGGGTCGTCAACCCCCTGTTATAAATTTATTTAAATCAATGACTTCACTGCGCTTTACAGGCCCTGTGGCAGGCCACTGCCAAGCGGCAATGCTCAGGAGGACCAATAAGCTTTTGACACCGTTAGTAGCACAAAGCCATAGTTGCCACACCCCCTCCATAAGCACCCCATGGCTGCGGCGAGCGGGTTAGGCTACCCGTGTCAGCACAGCGGCCCTACACTTGAACTTCATTCCACCTCGAGAGCTCCCCGGTGACTCCACTCATGATCACCCTGTTCATCGTAACGGGGATCGCCATCCTTATCGTCATCGGCCTGCTCAACAATATGGTCGAGAGCAACAAGCTGGCCAAGGCGCGCGACAAGCTCGAGCTCACCGACCGCCTGCGCCGCTGTGGCCGTATCGACGAGACGTTCCCCGGTCAACTGATGACCCCTGCCCTCAAGCAGCTGCTCGCGCGACTGGAACTCAACATCAGCCAGCGCCTGCTGCAGCTCGACAAGCAGGACGCACCGCTCAAGACTCGCCTGGAAGCTCTGCAGGCGGAAATCGCCAAGGGCGATGACATTGCCATCAATAACCCTCCTCTCCCGATCATGACCGAAGACCGAGCCAAGGAAGTGCGCTTCCTGCTCGAAGCCCTGCACGCCCAGGTAACCCGGGCCGGGCAGGAAGGCTTCCTCAGCACCGTCGAGACCAAACACTGGGCGAACGAAATCCGCGGCATCCTCGTGCTGCTGCACATCGAGTTCTTCAATAACCTGGGCCAGCAACTGCTGGGAGAGGGCCTGCCGGGTCGCGCCCGCCTGGCCTTCGAGCGCGGCGTGCAATACCTCAAGAGTCAACCCGACGCCGTGCTCTACCAGGAGCAACTGCAATACCTGCAGAAGATGCTCAAGCGCACCAACGCCATGGTCCTCAGCGAAATGGAGCCTACCGGAGACGAGGTCAACGAACTCACCGACGGTTTGAAAGCCGACGAGAAGGAAGACCCGTTCCAGAAGAAAGCCAACTACGACTGAAAGCGGTCGCGCTTCAGTAGCGGCTGCAGTCGGTCGATTGCAGGAAGATCGCCGCCAGTTGTTCCAGACCCTGTTGGTCGGCTTCGCTGAAGCGTGCGAGGCGCGGGCTGTCCAGGTCCAGCACACCGATCAGCTTGCCGTCCTTGAGCAGCGGGATCACCAGCTCGCTGTTCGACGCGCTGTCACAGGCGATGTGGCCAGGGAACGCATGCACGTCCTCCACTCGCTGGGTCTTGCGGCTGGCTGCAGCCGCACCGCACACGCCACGGCCGAACGGGATGCGCACGCACGCCACCTGCCCCTGAAAAGGCCCGAGCACCAGTTCCTCATTGCGGTTCAGATAGAAACCCGCCCAGTTCAGGTCATCGACCTGATTGAACAGAAATGCCGAAAACTGCGCCGCATTGGCGACGAAATCACGCTCGTCGGCCAGCAGCGATTCCAGTTGAGCGCACAGCATACGGTAGCCTTCCAGCCCCGCGCCTGCGGCGTGCAGATCGATCATGGTTGTTGCTCCAACAGTTTGAGACCCACCCAGTAGCGGGCGAATTGATAGGCGCAGCGGCCATTGCGGTTGCCGCGGCCAGTGGCCCAGCGCACGGCGAGGATATCCAGTTGCTCGTCACGGGACCATTGCAGGCCGCTGTCACGGGCGAGCTCGCCGATCCAGTGTTCCACCACGCGCAGGAAATGCTCCTGGGTGAAGGGATAGAACGACAACCACAGACCGAACCGGTCCGACAGGGCGATCTTGTCTTCGACCGCTTCGCTGGGGTGCAACTCGCCGTCGACCCGGGACCAGTTGTCGTTGTCGCTCTGATGTTCGGGAACCAGGTGCCGGCGGTTGGACGTGGCGTACAGCAACACGTTGTCCGGCGCCTGCTCCAGCGAACCGTCAAGCACGCTCTTGAGCACCCGATAATCGCCCTCACCCGCCTCGAACGACAGGTCATCGCAAAACAGCACGAAGCGCTGCGGCAGCTTCTGCAACTGCTCGACCACCCGCGGCAGATCGGCCAGGTGGTCACGCTCGATCTCGATCAGGCGCAAGCCCACGGCGGCATGCTCGGCAAGCAACGCCCGCACCAGCGACGATTTGCCCGTGCCGCGCGACCCCCACAGCAGCGCATGGTTGGCCGGATGGCCGTCGAGGAATTGCTGCGTGTTGCGTGCCAGCTGCTGGCGCTGTTGATCGACCCCGATCAGATCGCTCAGGCGCAGGTCCAGGCTGACCTCCAGCGGCAGCAGATAGCCGCTGCGGCCCTCGCGCTGCCAACGCGCAGCCAGGCACTGGTGCCAGTCGATTTCAGGGCGCAGCGCAGGCAGCAGCGGCTCGAGCCGCGCCAGTACGGATTCGGCGCGCTCAAGAAAGGCATTCAAACGAGAGTCCACGACTTTTCCTCAAGGCAAGTTGCGTGTAAAAGGTTCGGCAAGGGGACATGCCGTCGCACACTACGGCGCACAGACATGGTCCATGCTTTGGCCCTGCGCACGGAATGGAAATTGGCCCAGTATCCATGGATATAAAATTCACCCAGCGGCTGTCCTATAAACAAGCCCGCTTGACGGTACTGGTCGGCTTCATTCTGGGGGCTTTGCTCAGCGTTATCCAGATCGGCATCGATTATGCCATCGTCGATCAAACCATCGATCGGCAAATGCGTTCACTGTTGGAAATCAGCCACAACCCCGCCTCGCGCATCGCCTACAACATCGACGCCGAACTGGCCAAGGAACTGACCCTGGGCCTGTTGCAATCGGAGTCGATCACCGCTGCACGGCTGACGGACAACACTGGCAACATCCTCGCCAGCGTGCAGCGGCCACGCCTGGAAAGCAGCTACCGCTTCATCAGCGACATCCTCTTCGATGCCCAACGCCAGTACGAAGACCCGCTGTTCCTCTCGCACATGCCCGACGACCGCCTGGGCACGCTGCAGTTGACCGTCGACACCTTCGCCATCGGCAACCGCTTCCTGCGCCGTGCCGAAATCACCTTGGCCAGCGGCTTCCTGCGCACGGCGCTGCTCACCGCCCTGCTCCTGGGCTTTTTCTACGTGATGCTGACCAAGCCACTGAACCGGGTCATCCGCGCGTTGAGCAACAGCGATCCGCACCAACCCAAACCGGCGCGCCTGGACTATCCCCCGGGCCACGAACATGACGAGATCGGCGTGCTGGTAAAAGTCGCCAACCAGCAGTTCATCAGCATGGCCACGGAAATCCAGCAGCGGCGCAGCGCCGAGAACCGCCTGACCGAGTACCTGGGCGAGCTGGAAAACATCGTCTCGGCACGCACCACCGAGCTCAAGGCCAGCAATACCCGCCTGAGCATGTCCAACGAAGAGCTGGAGAAAGCGCGCCGTACGGCCTTGGACATGGCCCAGGCACGCGCCTCGTTTCTGGCCAACATGAGCCACGAGATTCGCACCCCGCTCAACGGGTTGCTGGGCATGATCGCCCTGTCGCTGGACAGCCCGCTCAATGCCGAACAGCGGCAGCAACTCTCCATCGCGCACGACTCGGGCAAGGTACTGGTCGAGTTGCTCAACGATATCCTCGACCTGTCCAAGTTCGACGCCGGGCAGTTGGAGCTCGAGCGCATCCCTTTCGACCTCGGCGCGCTGATCGAAGACACGGCCAACCTGCTGTCGCAGAACGCGGCGCCCAGTGTCGAGCTGACCTGCCTGATCGACCCGCATTTTCCGGCACTGGTCCTGGGCGACCCTACCCGGGTTCGGCAGATCGTCAGCAACCTGCTGTCCAACGCGCTGAAATTCACTCGCTTCGGCCGGGTCGACGTGCGCCTCTATACCCGGCCAGGTGGGGTGCGCATCGAAGTCAGCGACACCGGCATCGGCATCGCTCAGGAAGCCCAGGTCAAGATCTTCCAGCCATTCACCCAGGCCGGCGCCGGCATCACTCGCCAGTTCGGCGGCACCGGCCTGGGCCTGGCCCTGACCAACAACCTCTGCGAGGCCATGAAGGGCCGCTTGAGCATCAGCTCCGAAGCCGGATTCGGCAGCCAGTTTTACGCCGACCTGCCGCTGGTTGCGCACAGCCCGGCCCAAGTGCCACCGCTGCTGCGTGGCCAGGTGGTGTTGGTCGGGCATGCCGGCAGCGGTCTGGCGGAGCTGTTGCTGGACGTGCTGCCATTGTGGGGCATCGATTACCAGCGCTACGACCTGGGCGCGGACCTCTCCGGCATCGCACCGGACCTGGTGATCACCGATAACCTGGACTGCCTGTTCAGTCTGCGCCCAGGCATTCAGGCGCCGATTCTGCTGGTGACCGCCTATGGCAACTTCCTGCCGACCGAGCAGGCCAACGCATTGATGCCGCTGCAGCAGCAGGCGCGTCCCCTGGCGCGCAACGCGCTGTATCAGGCGCTGCGGCGCAGTTTGGTAGGTGACGAGCCGACAGCGCTCGATAACGTCGCCAACCGGCGCAGTGCACAGCGGCGCGCACGCATCCTGCTGGTTGAGGACAACCCGGTGAATCAACTGGTGGCCAAGGGCATGCTGAGCAAGCTGGGGTGCGAAGTCACCGTGGCCGCCCATGGCGGCGAAGCACTGAGCGAGCTGGAAAAGCGCGAGTTCGACCTGGTGCTGATGGACTGCAACATGCCCGTCATGGACGGCTACGAAGCCAGCCGGCAGATCCGTCGCAGCGGCCGCTGGCCACAGTTGCCGATCGTGGCGCTGACCGCCAACGCCATGCCCGAAGAGCGCGAACGGTGTCGCGCCGCCGGCATGAGCGACTACCTGGCCAAGCCGTTTCGCCGTGAAGAACTGGTGATGCTGATCGACCAATGGGTGCCCGAATAGCCAGGCACCCAACCCGCTTCAGCCCAGCGCCTGCTCGATCTCCTGGGCCAGGTCAGCCGGCTTGGTCAAGGGCGCGAAGCGTTTGACGCTGCCGTCAGGCGCCACCAGGAACTTGGTGAAATTCCATTTCACCTTTTCCGAACCGAACAGCCCGGGCGCGCTTTTCTTCAGGTGAGCGAACAGCGGATGGGTCAGCTCGCCGTTGACGTCGATCTTGCGGAACATCGGAAAGGTAACGCCGAAGTTCTTCTCGCAGAACTGCACGATGTCCAGCGTATCGCCGGGCTCCTGATTGCCGAACTGGTTGCAGGGGAAGCCCATCACCACCAGCCCCTGCTTGCGATAGGTCTGCCACAGCTCCTCCAACCCCTTGTACTGCGGGGTGAAACCACACTGGCTGGCGGTATTGACCACCAGCAGCACCTTGCCGGCGAAATCGCCGACCGTCTTGTGCTGGCCGTCCAGGGTGATGCATGGGATGGAGAGAAGATCTTTGCTCATGGTCGCTTTCTTGTCAGGGGTCATGCAGGCTGTTCGGCCCGCGGCTTGAAATCCAGGCACACCGAATTGATGCAGTAGCGCAGGCCGGTCGGCTTGGGTCCATCGGGGAATACATGACCCAGGTGCGACTCGCACGAGGCGCACTTGACCTCGGTGCGGATCATGCCGTGGCTGGTGTCACGGATCTCGACCATCGCCTGCTCGCCGATCGGTGCGTAGAAGCTCGGCCAGCCGCAGCCGGAATCGAACTTGGTGGACGAATCGAACAGGGGCTCATCGCAGGCGACGCAGATGAAGATTCCGTCACCTTTGAAATCGTTGTACTTGCCCGTGAACGGCCGCTCGGTCGCACTCAGCCGGCAGACGTTGTACTGCTCGGGGTCGAGCATTTCCTTCCATTCTTGTTCGGTTCGCGTGAGCTTGGCCATCGGTACACCTCGGCGGTTCAAAAAGCCCGATCTGTGTCTTTTGCAACGATCGGGCGGCACGTATGATTGCGCCTTTGGACAGCAGTCTGTCACCCGCGTTTCAGCGATTCAATTTTTTCATCTTCAGGGCCGGCGCGGGCCTTGTCATCTTTCGGGACCTCACCATGCAGTTCAGCAAATCGAACAAGCTCGCCAACGTCTGCTATGACATTCGCGGGCCGGTGCTCAAGCACGCCAAGCGCCTGGAAGAGGAAGGCCACCGCATCCTCAAGCTGAACATCGGCAACCCGGCGCCGTTCGGTTTCGAGGCGCCGGTCGAGATCCTCCAGGATGTCATCCGCAACCTGCCCACTGCCCAGGGCTACAGCGATTCCAAGGGGCTGTTCAGCGCGCGCAAGGCCGTAATGCAGTACTACCAGCAGAAGCAGGTGGAAGGTGTCGGCATCGAAGACATCTACCTGGGCAACGGTGTGTCCGAGCTGATCGTGATGTCGCTGCAGGCCCTGCTCAACAACGGTGACGAAGTCCTCATCCCAGCGCCCGACTATCCGCTGTGGACCGCTTCGGTGAGCCTGGCCGGCGGTCACGCCGTGCACTACCTGTGCGACGAGCAGGCCAACTGGTGGCCGGACCTGGACGACATCAAGGCCAAGATCACCCCCAACACCAAGGCCATGGTGATCATCAACCCGAACAACCCCACCGGCGCCGTCTACTCCAGGGAAGTGCTGCTGGGTATGCTGGAAATCGCCCGCCAGCACAATCTGGTGGTGTTCTCCGATGAGATCTACGACAAGATCCTCTATGACGATGCCGTACACATCTGCACCGCGTCGCTGGCGCCGGACCTGCTCTGCCTGACCTTCAACGGCCTGTCAAAGTCCTATCGCGTGGCCGGTTTCCGTTCCGGCTGGATCGCCATCTCGGGGCCCAAGCACAACGCCCAGAGCTACATCGAAGGCATCGATATCCTGGCCAATATGCGCCTGTGCGCCAACGTGCCGAGCCAGCACGCGATCCAGACCGCGCTGGGCGGCTACCAGAGCATCAACGACCTGGTCCTGCCCAACGGTCGCCTGCTGGAACAGCGCAACCGCACTTGGGAGCTGCTCAACGACATTCCCGGTGTCAGCTGCGTCAAACCCATGGGCGCGCTGTACGCGTTCCCGCGCATCGACCCCAAGGTCTGCCCGATCCACAACGACGAGAAGTTCGTGCTCGACCTGCTGCTGTCGGAGAAGCTGCTGGTGGTCCAGGGCACTGCGTTCAACTGGCCCAACCCGGACCATTTCCGCGTGGTGACGCTGCCGCGAGTCGATGATCTGGAGCAGGCCATCGGTCGCATCGGCCGCTTCCTGAAGAATTATCGCCAGTAAAAACCGAACGTATTCAGGTGTCCGTCTGCATATACACAGTTTGAAATAGTCCCCCGGTTGAATCGACCGGGCGCGCACCTTATATAGCGCATACGCAACACTTTTATCCGTCAGGAGAACGTTACAACCATGATGCGCATCTTGCTGTTTCTGGCCACTAACCTTGCGGTGGTGCTGATTGCCAGCATTACCCTGAGCCTGTTTGGCTTCAATGGGTTCATGGCGGCCAACGGGGTGGATCTGAACCTCAATCAGCTGCTGATCTTCTGCGCCGTGTTCGGCTTCGCCGGTTCGCTGTTTTCGCTGTTCATCTCCAAGTGGATGGCGAAGATGAGCACCGGTACGCAGATCATCACCCAACCGCGCACCCGTCACGAACAATGGCTGCTGCAGACCGTCGAGGAGCTGTCCCGCGAGGCGGGCATCAAGATGCCCGAGGTCGGTATCTTCCCGGCGTACGAGGCCAACGCCTTCGCCACCGGCTGGAACAAGAACGACGCGTTGGTAGCCGTCAGTCAGGGCCTGCTCGAGCGATTCTCGCCCGATGAGGTCAAGGCGGTCCTGGCGCACGAGATCGGCCACGTAGCCAACGGCGACATGGTCACCCTTGCGCTGGTGCAGGGCGTGGTGAACACCTTCGTGATGTTCTTCGCGCGAATCATCGGCAACTTCGTCGACAAGGTCATCTTCAAGAACGAACAAGGCCAGGGTATCGCCTACTACATTGCGACCATCGTGGCCGAACTGGTGCTGGGTATCCTGGCCAGCATCATCGTCATGTGGTTCTCGCGTCGCCGCGAGTTCCGCGCCGATGAAGCCGGTGCACGCTTGGCCGGCACCAACGCGATGATCGGCGCGCTGCAACGCCTGCGCTCCGAACAGGGTGTTCCGGTGCAGATGCCCGATTCGCTGAATGCGTTCGGCATCAACGGTGGTCTCAAGCACGGCCTGGCCGGCCTGCTCATGACTCACCCGCCGCTTGAAGACCGTATCGAGGCCTTGCGCCGTCGCGGTTGAAAGCAACAGGCATGATCGAGGGCGACGAAAGTCGCCCTTTTTCATGGGCGTCGAAAATACGGCAGCCGGTGCGCCGTTTGCACTGTCTGGTTTGCAACTTCGCCGCCCTCCCCCCATCAATAGATCATGAACCTACCTCAACGCCCTGATTCGCCACTGGCCCATTTCCACCCGGCAGTAAGCGCCTGGTTCAGCCAGCACTTCGCCGCCGTCACGCCTGCCCAGGCCCAGGCCTGGCCGTTGATCCAGCAGGGCCTTTCGACCCTCATCGCTGCACCCACCGGGTCGGGCAAGACACTGACGGCGTTCCTGGCCGTGCTCGACGAACTGGTAAAACGGGGCCTGGAGCACCAGGGTCAGTTGCCCCAGCGCACGACCGTGCTGTACGTCTCGCCTCTCAAGGCGCTGTCCAACGACATCCAGCTCAATCTGCAACGTCCGCTGCTGGGTATCGCCGAGCAACTGACGACCATGAACCTGCCCGCGGTGACCATCGTCGCCGGTGTACGTACGGGCGACACGCCGCAGAAGGAGCGCGCCGCCATGCGCCGGCAGCCTCCGCACATTCTGGTGACCACACCCGAATCGCTCTACGTGCTGCTCGGTTCGGACTCGGGCCGAGGCATGCTGGCCGATGTGCACACGGTCATCGTCGATGAGATCCACGCGGTGGCCGGCAGCAAGCGCGGCAGTCATCTGGCCCTGAGCCTGGAGCGTCTTCAGGCGCTGTGCAGCCAGCCTTTGCGACGCATCGGCCTGTCCGCCACGCAGAAGCCCATCGCCCAGGTGGCGCAATTCCTGGTGGGGGCGCAACGCGCATGTTCGATCGTCGACATCGGCCACGCGCGGCCTCGGGACCTGGCGATCGAAGTGCCCGCGGTGCCGCTTGCCGCAGTCATGCCCAACGATGTCTGGGAGCTGCTCTACGACCGCCTGGCAGCCCTCGCGCAGGCCCATCGCACCACGCTGGTGTTCGTCAATACGCGGCGCCTGGCCGAACGCGTGGCACGGCATATGAGCGAGCGCCTGGGCCGTGAGCACGTCGCGGCCCACCATGGCAGCCTGGCCAAGGAGCATCGACTGGATGCGGAGCAGCGCCTCAAGCGCGGCGACTTGCAGGTATTGGTGGCCACCGCTTCGCTGGAGCTGGGTATCGATATCGGTGACGTCGACCTGGTCTGTCAGATCGCTTCGCCAGGCTCCATCTCCGCGTTCCTGCAACGGGTAGGTCGATCCGGGCACCATGTCGGTGGCTTTCCCAAGGGCCGCCTGTTTCCCACGTCGCGAGATGACCTGATCGAATGCGTGGCGCTGCTGGACTGCGTGCGCCGAGGCGAACTGGACACCTTGCAGATTCCTCGGGCACCGCTGGACGTGCTGGCCCAACAGATCATCGCCGAGGTCAGTTGCCAGGAATGGCCGGAGCAGGCGCTGCTGCAGATGTTCCGCCAGGCAACGCCCTACGCCGGGCTCGACGACGCGCGCTTCGAGGGCTTGCTGCGCATGCTCGCCGAGGGCTACAGCGGACGTCAGGGCGTACGTGCAGCCTATGTGCATCGCGATGCCGTGACCCGCACCCTGCGCGGTCGACGCGGCAGCAAGCTGACCGCCGTCACCAGCGGTGGGGCGATTGCCGACAACGCCGACTACGCGGTGCTGCTCGAACCCCAGGCGTTGAGCATCGGCAGCGTCAACGAGGATTTCGCCGTGGAAAGCCTGGCCGGCGACATCTTCCAACTGGGCAACCGCTCCTACCGCATCCTGCGCATCGAAGGCGGCAAGGTCAGAGTCGAAGACGCCCACGGCCAGGCGCCGAACATCCCCTTCTGGCTCGGCGAAATGCCCGGGCGCAGCGCCGAGCTGTCGGCCGGCGTGGCGCGATTGCAGGCATCGATCGACCAACACCTGGCGCTCAGCGAAGGTCAGGTCGAGTCGTTGCTGCCCTGGTTGCAGGACGAATTGGGCCTGGGCCGGGACAGCGCCGAGCAACTGCTCGATTATCTGGCGCGCACACGTCAGGCGCTGGGCGCCCTGCCCTCGCAGGACACCCTGATCATGGAGCGCTTCTTCGACGCCTCCGGCGCCACGCAACTGGTCATCCATACGCCCTTCGGCAGCCGCATCAACCGCGCCTGGGGTCTGGCCCTGCGCAAGCGCTTCTGCCGCACCTTCAATTTCGAGTTGCAGGCGGCCGCCAGCGAAGATGCAATCGTGCTGTCGCTGTCGACCAGTCACAGCTTCGAGCTGGAGGAGGTGTGGCATTACCTGCACAGCAACAGCGCTGAATCGATACTGATCCAGGCGCTGCTCGATGCGCCGCTGTTCGGCGTGCGCTGGCGCTGGAACGCGGCGACGGCCCTGGCCCTGCCCCGCTACAGCGGCGGACGCAAGGTGGCCCCGCAACTGCAGCGCATGAAAGGCGAGGATTTGATCGCCACGGTATTCCCGGACCAGATCGCCTGCCTGGAAAATATCGTCGGCGAGCGGGAGATTCCCGATCACCCGCTGGTCCAGCAGACCCTCGACGATTGCCTGCACGAGGCCATGGACAGCGCGGGCTGGCTGACCCTGCTGCGGCGCATCGAGAGCGGTCAGATCACCCTCATCCAACGCGATCTGCCCAGCCCTTCGCCATTGACGGCGGCTATCCTCAATGCCCGGCCCTACGCGTTCCTCGACGACGCGCCGCTGGAAGAGCGACGCACCCAGGCAGTCCTCAACCGACGCTGGGACGAACCCCGCTCGGCAGACGACATGGGTGAACTGGACACGGACGCGATCGCTGCCGTGGCCGCCGAAGCATGGCCCGCCCCCGTCAACGGTGACGAGATGCACGAAGCCTTGATGAGCCTGGGCGCCTTGGCAGAGCGCGAGGTTCAGCCCAGCGAGTTGGCGCTGTTGAAGACGCTAGCGCGCACCGGCCGTGCTGCGCGCCTGACGCTGGGCGATGGCAATCACCTGTGGCTGGCCCTGGAGCGCGTGGCCTGCCTGCAAACCCTCTACCCCGGCGCCAAGCTATCCCCCGCACTGCAGGTGCCAGCGCATCTGATCCAGACGTGGACCCAGGAGAGTGCGACGCTGGAGCTGATCCGCGCCCGCTTGAGCGGATTTGGCCCGCAAAGACTGGGGGATATTGCCGCCCCGCTGAACCTGCATCCTGCCGTGGTGGAACTGGCGCTGCTGGAACTGGAATCCCAGGGTTATGTGATGCGCGGCCAGTTTCTTACCCACATCGAGGAAACCCAGTGGTGCGAGCGGCACCTGCTGGCGCGTATCCATCGCTATACGGTGAAGCGTCTGCGGCGCGAAATCGAACCGGTCAGCCTGCAGGTGTTCATGCGTTTTCTGCTCGACTGGCAGTGCCTGGCGCCTGGCACCCGCCTGCAGGGCGAGGCGGCCCTGGTCAAAATCCTGGAACAGTTCGAAGGGTACAGCGCCCCGGCTGGCGCCTGGGAGAGCGATCTACTGCCCGCGCGGCTGCGTGGCTACGACCCATCGTGGCTGGACCGCGCTTGCCGCAGCGGCAAGACGGTCTGGGCGCGGCTGGCCAGCAGCGGCAAAGGAGCTACCCTGCGCGGCACGCCGATCGTGCTGCTGCCCCGCGCGCGCCTGCCCCTGTGGCGCAGTCTGGCGCCGACAGTCCAACCGCAGGAATTGTCCATGCGCGCGCAGAAGGTCGAACAAACCCTGGCCTCACAGGGCGCGATGTTCTTCGACGATCTCGTACACGATGTGCGCCTGCTGCGCACCGAAGTGGAGAACGCGCTGCAGGAACTGGTCGCCGCAGGCCGCGTGAACGCCGACAGTTTCGCCGGATTGCGCGCGCTGATCACACCGGCCGGCAAACGTCAGGCGCGCAGCAGTCGCCGTGGTCGCGGTGCTTTCATTGGCGGCATGGACGATGCGGGGCGCTGGGCCTTGCTCCAGGCAAACGGCAGTGCCCCCGATGAAGCCGTCGAACAGATCGCGCTGGTGCTGTTGCGTCGCTACGGGGTAGTGTTCTGGCGCCTGCTGCAACGCGAAGCCGACTGGCTGCCCAGCTGGCGCGACCTGCTGCGGGCATTGCAGCGACTGGAGGCGCGCGGACAGATTCGCGGTGGGCGTTTCATCGACGGCTTGTCCGGCGAGCAATTCGCCTTGCCAGAGGCCATTCCAGCCCTGCGCGAGGTGCGCAAAAGACCTGTGGATGGCAGCCTGGTGTCCATTTCGGCCAGCGACCCATTGAACCTGGCAGGTACCCTGCTGCCATTGCCGGGCGCCGACCCCCAGCAGATCCACAAGACCGTGCCAGCGTTGCCGAGCAACCGTGTGCTCTACCGCGACGGACTGCCCGTGGCGGCCTTGATCGCCGGCAAGCCGGTGTACTGGAGCGAAGAAACCACGGAGCTACGCCAGCAGCTGATCCATCCCCCCCTGTAGCAGCGGCGCAAGCCGCGTCATCGGTGCACGCGGTGTGCCTTAACAGACGCGGTGAGGCCGGACGCGGCTTGCGCCGCTGCTACGGGGCTGCGGTAACTTGGCGTTGTGACATTCCGTAATAGCCAAACTTTTGCAATTCGTTGCGAAACCCGCCACCCTCCGCGCCGCTGGTCGATAATGGCCGCCGACGCGGAACCGCAATGCCCGCTGTCCCATCCCTACTACATCCTTCCTATTCGCAAGAGCCTGTCGCCATGACTAACGATCGAGACCATCGGATCGATTTCTATCGGGGTTTGGCGTTGATCTTCATTTTCTGGGATCACATACCGCAAAACCCGCTGGCCAGCTTCACGCTGCGCAACTTCGGCTTCAGCGATGCTGCAGAAGTGTTCGTGTTCCTCGCCGGCTATGCCGCCGTGTTGGCCTACGGCAAGATCGCCCTGCGCGACGGCTATCTGGTGGCCGGCATGCGCATCCTGCGTCGCGCCTGGGTGCTTTACGTGGTCCACATCTTCCTGCTGGCGGTCCTGATGGGCATCATCTTCGTCGCCAACAATCACGTCGAAACCCGCGACATGATCCAGGAGATGAACCTCACCTATTTCGTGTCCAACCCGCAACAGGCGATGGTCGACGAACTGCTGCTGCGCTTCAAACCCAACCTTATGGACCCCTTGCCGTTGTACATCGTGTTGCTGCTCGGCCTGCCGATCGTCCTGCCGTTGCTGATCAAGCGCCCAGCCCAGGCCATCGGCCTGTCGCTGGTGTTGTACCTGATGGTGCAATGGCTGGGCTGGAACATTCCTGCGCACGACAACGGCCTCTGGTATTTCAATCCTCTGGCCTGGCAGGTGCTGTTCGTCCTGGGTGGCGCCACGGCGCTGCATTCGGGGCGCGGGCAGGCCGCGCCGACCCGACCCTTGAGCCGCCAACCACTGTTCCTGGCGTGCGCCACGCTCGTGACATTCAGCGCGCTGGTTGCCCTGGGATGGCGCTGGCCGATGCTGCACGAGGCACTGGTGCCCGGCTGGTTCAGCCAACTGCTCTACCCCATCGACAAGACCAACCTCTCGCCGTCACGCCTTCTGCACTTCCTGGCCCTGGCCTACTGTGTGGCCAAGCTGATACCTCAGGGCGCATGGGTGAATCACCTGTTGGCACGCAAAGTCGGGCTGATGGGACGCTATTCGCTCGAGGTCTTCTGCCTCAGCGTGGTGCTGGCACCGTTGGCCGACATGGCCAATGCCCTGGCGGATGACCAGCTCGCGATGCAGATCGCCAGCGCGTTGGTCGGCGCAGGCCTGATGCTGGCCCTGGCCGAATGGCTGGAACTGAACAAACGACTGGGCCGTCCGCGGCTTGAGCTACCGAAGCCCGAACGGCCGGTGGTCGCACTGGGCAAAGGCCTCTGATCAGGCGTTGCCAGCCACTTTCAGGCGCGCTGCCTGGGTAAAGTCCAGCATGCGCTTGAGCGGCCGAACAGCCTGAGGAATCAGCGCCGGATCCACGGTGATTTCGTTGCTGCCGGCGCGCAGGCATTCCAGCGTACGCTCCAGCGTGTTCATGGCCATCCACGGGCAATGCGCGCAGCTGCGACAGGCAGCGCCGTTGCCCGCCGTGGGCGCCTCGATCAGCGTCTTGCCAGGCACGGCCTGCTGCATCTTGTAGAAGATGCCGCGATCGGTTGCCACGATCAGCGTCTGCTGCGGCAACGTACGGGCAGCGGCGATCAATTGACTGGTGGAGCCCACGGCGTCAGCCAGTGCGATGACCTCGGCCGGCGACTCGGGGTGCACCAGAATCGCGGCATCGGGATACAGCGCACGCATGTCGCTCAGTTGCCGCGACTTGAACTCCTCGTGCACGATGCAGGCACCGTCCCACATCAGCATGTCCGCGCCGGTGTGGGTCTGGATGTAGTTGCCCAGATGCTTGTCCGGCGCCCAGATGATCTTCTCGCCGTTGTCCATCAGACTCTCGACGATCTCCAGCGCGCAGCTAGACGTTACCACCCAGTCGGCCCGCGCCTTTACCGCGGCCGAGGTGTTGGCATAGACCACCACCGTGCGCTCGGGATGCTGGTCGCAAAAAGCCGAGAAGGCATCGACCGGGCAACCCAGGTCCAGCGAGCAGGTCGCTTCCAGGGTGGGCATGAGCACACGTTTTTCAGGGTTGAGGATCTTCGCCGTTTCGCCCATGAACCGAACACCGGCCACCACCACGGTGCGAGCTGAGTGCTGGTTGCCAAAACGCGCCATTTCCAGCGAGTCGGACACACAACCGCCGGTTTCCTCGGCCAGCGCCTGGATCACCGGATCGCAGTAGTAGTGAGCGACCAGCACCGCGTCCTGAGCCTTCAGCTCGGCAGCGATGGCTGAACGGTAGTCGGCTTCCTGCTCCGGTGTCAGGGGCTTGGGCTGCTTGGCATCCAGGTGAGCCTGAACCAGAAGGCGTTCGGATATCTGCGTCATGGGGCAAGACCTGCGAGCGCTGATGCGCGAGAGTCGAGTATAGACCGGGCCGACAAGGGCCTGGGAGTATATGCCCTGGCTTTCGTGAGGCTTTTGAGGGCTGGCGCAGGCTACAGAGAAACGAGGTGTTAGCAAAGCCCTATCGCTGCAAGGATCCCCACCGAATCCCGGGCATAAAAAAACCCGCAGCTTTTGCAAGCTGCGGGTTTCGAAATGGTGGGTCGTGTGGGATTCGAACCTACGACCAATTGGTTAAAAGCCAACTGCTCTACCAACTGAGCTAACGACCCGTTTCGTGGGGCGTATAATACCGAATTCTTTTGGTAATTCAACACCCTACAGAAAAAAAATCAAAAATAACGTGTAGGGTCACTCACACCGGCTGCAGTGAAGCCTTCCGCGCGCAAGCGGCAGCTGTCGCATTTGCCACAGGCTTGGCCTTCGTCGTCAGCCTGATAGCAGGACACCGTCAGACCGTAGTCCACACCCAGCGCCACGCCCGCCTTGACGATTTCGGCCTTGCTCATGTTCTGCAACGGCGCCTGAATAGTGAAGCCATTGCCTTCCACCCCGGCCTTGGTAGCCAGATTGGCCAGGCGCTCGAAGGCCTCGATGAACTCGGGTCGGCAGTCCGGGTAGCCGGAGTAGTCAACCGCATTGACACCGATGAAGATGTCCCGCGCCTCCAGCACCTCGGCCCAGCCCAGTGCCAGCGACAGAAAGACCGTGTTGCGCGCCGGCACGTAAGTCACCGGAATGCCTTCGCCGAGGGTTTCGGGAACGTCGATCGACGTATCGGTCAGCGCCGAACCGCCCATCCCGTCCAGATTCAGTCCAATGACCTTGTGCTGGACCACGCCCAGATCGCGAGCCACCCGCGCTGCCGCATTCAGCTCCGCGCGATGGCGCTGACCATAGTCGAAACTCATGGTGTAGCAGGCGTAGCCCTGGTCTTTGGCCATCGCCACCACGGTGGCGGAATCCAGGCCGCCGGAGAGCAGAATGACCGCTTTTTTCTGGTGCTCGGTTGTGTCGTTCATGTCAGCGCCCCGGCTCGTCGTTCCAAAGAAGTTTGTGCAATTGCATCTGCAGGCGCACCGGCAGGTTGTCGGCCACGATCCAGTCGGCCAGATCGGTTGCCCGCAGTTGATCCTTGCTCGGCGAGAACAGCACTTCACCAGCGCGCTGGTCCAGCCCGTACTGAATCAGCTTGGAGACGGCCCAGTCGTAGTCTTCGCGCGAGCACAGGACGAATTTGACCTGGTCGTTGCGGGTCAGCAGCTCGATGTTCTCGTAGCGATTGCGATGGACCTCGAGGGAACCCGGGGTCTTCAAATCAAGCACCCGGCTGACTCGCGTGTCCACTGCGCTGATGTCGAGCGCACCGCTGGTTTCCACTGAAACCTCATAGCCGGCATCGCACAGGCGCTGCATCAATGGGATGGCATTGGGTTGGGCCAACGGCTCGCCCCCAGTCACGCACACATAGCGGGGCTTGTAGCTGGCCACCTGCTCCATGAGCGAGTCGAGGGTGCGCTGGGTACCCCCGCTGAATGCATAGGCGCTGTCGCAGTATTGGCAGCGCAGAGGGCAACCGGTCAGGCGCACGAAAACCGTGGGCAAGCCAGCGGTCCGCGTCTCACCCTGCAAGGAGTAGAAGACTTCGGTGATACGTAGTGTGTCTTGCATAGGGTCCACGGGCGTGACAGCGAAACAGGCTGACCGCCTCCGTTGGGCACTTCAGGCAGCCCGCGCTCGCGTGGCTTCAAGAAGCGTGTTCATAAAATGGCGGCAAATTCTAACAAAAAACCCGCGCCAGGCGCGGGTTTCTTCGAATCACACGGCAAGCTTCACAATCTTTGCAGGTCTTTTTGCGCCAATTGCGCCGCAGAAGTACCCGGATACTGGGTCACAACCTGCTGCAGAATGCCTTTGACTCGATCGGTATGACCGAGGCGACGTTCGACATCGGCCAGCTTGTACAGCGAATCCGGCACCTTGTTGTGCTTGGGATAGAGCTGGCTAACCTTGGCAAAGGCTTGACCCGCGCCTTGCAGATCACCTTTGGCGAGGTTGACCTCGCCCAGCCAGTACTGGGCATTGCCCGCATACTGGCTGTTCGGGTATTTGCGCAGAAATGCGGCAAATGCCTGGCTGGCCTTGTCGAAATCCTTGGCTTTGATCAAGTCGAAGGCTGCATCGTAATACAGCTTCTCCTTGGCCGGATCGCCAGGCTCTGAACTGGCTGTCGATTGACCGCCAGCCGATGAAGCACCAGCGCCGCCGGAGGCGCCGCTGGCTGAAGAATTATCCGGTTGGGCAGCGGGTGCAGGTGCAACCCCGGCGCCAATCCGACGATCGAGATCCTGATACCGCTCGAGCCCTTCCTGTTTCAGGCGCTGGATATCATTTTGCTGGACTTCGACCTGACCTCGCAGACGCGCGATGTCTTCCTGCATTTGCTGCAGTTGCATGAACAGCTCGCCCTGGGCCGAGACAGGCGCTTGCGCACCTGACCCGGCCGAGGCGCCGTTCGTACCGTAACCTGCAGGCGGATAGCTGCCACCAACGGCGCCACTGTTACCGTAGCCTCCATTGTTGTTGCTATCGACCACAGGCACCGCGCCCCAAGCCATTACAGGCAGGGCGAAAGCCAGAACAGTTACAGCACGACGGCACGTTCGCATGACGAATTACTTACGCAGTTCGACGCGACGGTTTTGAGCCCACGACTGCTCGTCGTTGCCGGTAGCTACTGGACGCTCTTCGCCGTAGGAAACCAGTTCCAGCTGAGCTGGCGAGACGCCTTGCAGTACCAGGTAACGCTGAACGGCCTTGGCGCGACGCTCGCCCAGTGCCAGGTTGTACTCGCGAGTACCGCGCTCGTCGGTGTTACCTTCCAGGACGACGCGAGCGCCGTTGGCTTTCAGGTCCTTGGCGTGAACGTCCAGAGCGCGCATGGCTTCTGGCTTCAGGTCCGAGCTGTCGTATTCGAAGTAGAAGGTGGTGATTGCGCGCAGAGCAGCTTCTTCGCTCAGGGAACCGTCAACGGCACCGGTGTTTGCGCCGTAACCAGCGTTAGGGTCGACAGCAGCGCCGCCTTGACCAGCATCTTCGCCGCCTTTGGACGAGCAACCTACAGCTACGGACAAGGCCAGGGCCAGCGCAGCAAACTTACCAAACTTCAGCATTTCCATCGTGAAACTCCTAATGAACCCCAGTGTGTTAAGTACAACGTATTACGCCGCGTCAGTTCAGGTAAGGGGACCAGGACGGTTCTCTGACTTCGCCTTGAGCGGTAGGAAGCGGGAGCCTCACGCGGCCGTTTAGCGACACGAGCATCAAGACTCCCCGGCCCTGCTGGCGGGTGGCGTAGATTACCATGGTGCCGTTGGGCGCAACAGTAGGCGACTCATCAAGAGTTGAATCTGTGAGGATCTTTACGCTTCCGCGTTCCAAGTCCTGCGCCGCCACCTTGAAATTGGTGAAACCATCTTGCCGGTGAATCATTACAAGCGTCTTTTCGTCAGCCGAAAGTTTCGGGTTGGCGTTGTAGTTGCCCACGAACGTCACACGCTCGGCATTGGCGCCACCGGAAGTGCTGGTCTTGTAGATCTGCGGCTTGCCGCCACGGTCCGACGTGAAATAAAGCGTCGAGCCGTCCTTGCCCCAGAAGGGTTCGGTATCGATCGCCGGGCTGTTGGTCACGCGGGTCAATGCACGCGAAGACAGGTTCATCACGTAGATTTCCGGGTTGCCATCCTTGGACAGCACCAACGCCAGGCGGTTGCCGTCAGGTGAAAACGCCGGTGCGCCGTTCAGGCCTTCGAAGTTGGTCAGCTGCTCGCGGCGACCGGTGTCGACGTTCTGCAGGAAGATCCGCGGACGACGCTGCTCGAACGATACGTAGGCAATGTTGCGGCCATTGGGCGAGTAGCGTGGCGACAGGATCGGCTCGCGCGACTGCAGCAGGGTCACGGCACGTGCCCCGTCGTAGTCCGAACGCTGCAGGGTGTAGCGAGTGGCGTTGGTACCGGCGCGCTCGGCGGTGACATAGAGCATGCGCGTGGAAAACGCACCCTTGATCCCGGTCAGCTTCTCGAACGACTGGTCGGAGATGAAGTGGGCCATGTCACGCAACTGATCGGTCGTGCCCGACACGCTGCCGGTCAACACAGGTTGCTGAGTGTTGACGTTGAGCAGTGCGTACTGCACCTGCAGACGACCACCGGCCGGCGTGATGCTGCCGACCATGACGTACTGGGCGCCCAGCGCCTGCCAGTCGCGGTAGATGACTTCGCTGGCCTGGGACGGCTGGCTGATCATGTTCTGCGGTGGAATGGGTGAGTAGTAGCCCGAGTTGCGCAGGTCGTTGCCGACGATTTCGGCAATGTTGTCAGGCAACACGCTGCCACCCTGGAAGCCGAACGGGACGACCGCGATCGGCGTCGCACGGTCGGCACCGCTGGTGACCAGAATGTTCTTTTCGTCCGCAGAGGCCATGCCGGCTGCGCAGCACAGGACGACGAGCAGTCCTCGAAGAAGGGTAATCACAAGGCAAGATCCTCAGGTGTAAATGTCATCTTGAAGGAACGATAGGGGTTGAAGTCAGCTGGTTTCAAACCCTGCATTTCCGTTAAACGGCCAATGTTCTTGACCGCAGCAACCGCCGAACTGTCGAAAGGTCCATCGCCACTGGAGCGCGAAACGCTGACGTTGGTGACGGTACCATCGGGCAACATGTTGATCTGCAATACCACAGTCATGTTCTTGCGTGCAGAAGGCGGACGTGCCCAACCTTCGGCTGCTCGCGAGCGAATGAGATCGTCGAAGTTGCCCGCGACTTCATCACCCTGCTCATCGGCGAGCGCCTGCTGGCGTTCTGGCTTGTCGGAAAGCAGATCGGCCAATGCCTGCGCCTTCTTGTCTTCCGCCGCCTTGCGTGCCGCATCCTGGGCCTTCTTCTTCGCAGCGTCGGCTGCAGCCTTCTTCTTCGCGTCCTCGGCAGCCTTTTTCTTGGCATCTTCGGCAGCAGCGGCAGCGGCAGCTTTCTTGGCGTCGTCTTCGGCTTTCTTCTTCGCGTCTTCGGCGGCCTTCTTCTTGGCGTCTTCGGCAGCCTTCTTTTTGGCTTCCTCGGCCGCCTCCTTCTTGGCCTCCTCTTGCTCGGCTTTCTTCTTGGCTATATCGGCCAACTCGCTCTTCTTGGCTTCGGCAGCTTTTTCAGCCGCTTCGGCCTTGGCCGCTTCAGCCTTGGCCGCGGCCGCCTCTGCCGCTTCCGCCTTGGCGGCGGCGTCGGCTTTCTTGGCTTCGTCGGCCTTCTTCGCTGCTTCGGCCTTTTGAGCGGTTTCCTCTTTCTTTTGTTCCGCCGCCTTTATGGCTTCCTGTTCAAGCTTCTTGGTCTCCATCTGCTCGACTTCGGTCTGTCGCGCGGCAGACTTCTTCGCCTCGCCCGCCAGCTTCTGATTGGTCTGAGTGGTGGCCTGGCTCTTGGACTTGAGCTGATAGAGCGTAGCCTGCACGATGGGGCGCGCTTCGGGCAGTTCGGGCGTCATGGCGAAACTGACGAACAACATCCCGAAAATCAGCACGTGCAGGGCTACCGCCCAGACCGTGGGCCAGAAGAAGCTTTCCGAGGCTGAATGCTCTCGCTTTTGCATCACGGGGCCTCGGTAATCAAGCCAACGTTACCGACACCTGCCTGCTGCAAACCACCCATGGCACCCATGACAGCGCCATAATCCACGGTCTTGTCACCGCGAATGAAGACCTGGGTCTTCTTCCCGTTGGCATTGCCCTGGTTGATGATCGCGGTCGCGGCCTGGGTCATCTGCGCCAGGGTCATGGCCTTGTCCTGCTGCTTTTCAGTGTCTACTTCCTTGCCGACGTTCCAGTAGTAGGTCTTGTCGGCCTTGATGGAAATGGTGAGCACCTGAGTGTTGTTGTCCTGCGGCAACGCTTCGCTGGAAACCTTGGGCAGATCGACCTTCACACCTTGGTTGATCATCGGAGCGGTGACCATGAAGATGACCAGCAGTACCAACATCACGTCGATGTAGGGCACCACGTTCATCTCGGCGACCGGCTTGCGTTTTGGGCGACGACCTCGAGTCATTGGGTTATCCCTGCTCACTCTTCGCTGGTGTGCACTTTACGGTGCAGGATGGCCTGGAACTCGTCAGCGAACGTGTAGTAACGGTTGATCAGGGTTTCGCTGCGGGCAGCAAAACGGTTGTAGGCAATAACGGCCGGAATGGCAGCGAACAGACCGATGGCCGTGGCGATCAGTGCCTCGGCAATGCCCGGTGCAACGGTCGCAAGCGTCGCCTGCTGGGCCGAAGCCAGACCGCGGAACGAGTTCATGATGCCCCATACGGTACCGAACAGACCGACGTACGGGCTGGTGGAACCGACCGTGGCCAGAAACGGCAGGCCCTGCTCCAGCTTCTCTTCCTCGCGGGAGATCGCGACGCGCATGGCACGGCCGACGCCTTCCATCACGGCATCGGGGTCGACGCCCTGCTGCTGGCGCAGGCGGGAGAACTCCTTGAAGCCGGCACGGAAGATCTGCTCGACGCCCGAATCCGGATCCGGATTGCTACCGGCCTGGCGATACAGCTTGGACAGGTCGATACCCGACCAGAAGCGCTCCTCGAAGCTGTCCAGAGCACGACGCCCGGCGCGCAGCATCGAGCTGCGCTGAAAGATCATGATCCACGAAGTGACCGAGGCGGCCACCAGAATCAGCATGACCAACTGCACCACGACACTGGCATTGCTGACCAAACTCCACATGGAGGTATGGTCGACGACGTTAGCTTCCACGCTTAATCTCCTGCATTGGATTGTTTGCCCAGGTCGCCCGCGTCGGCAAGGGCCGCGCGCAAGGCTGGGGGAATGGCCTGGGGTTTGAAATTATCGGCGCGCACACAGGCCACCATGAACTGCCCTTCGCAGAGCAGCGTTGCATCCTTCACCCGCCATACCTGCTGCTTGAAACGCAGGCTGGCGCGATTCAATTCGGTTATTTCGGCGGTCACCTTCAGTTCGTCGTCCAACCGCGCTGGCGCATGGTAGCGCGCCTCTGCCGAATGGACGACGAACAGCAGGTTCTCCCCTGCCAACTGCGACTGGACGAACCCCAGCGCACGCAGGCGCTCGGTACGAGCCCGCTCCATGAATTTGAGGTAGTTGACGTAATAGACGACGCCGCCGGCATCGGTGTCTTCGTAATAGACCCGACACTGATGGGCGAACGCCTGAACCCCGTTTTGCGCGCGCATACTCTAGTGCTTACTCCTCAGGTTGCCAATCCGCCCAGGCAACTGTTTTTTCGTCGCGTGTGCAGGCAAAGCACAAGCGAAAGCTGCGTCAGCCCCTAGGACCACGCAAACCCGAATTAGATCGCTGCGCAATGGGCCTTTCATGCGTCGATTTCGTCGGGTTGGGCATCACCGGCAGGCATGTCGCCCAACCGGTTGGGAATGTTCAGGCCGAAATGCAGGTAGGCGTGGCGAGTGACGACGCGCCCGCGCGGGGTCCGCATGATGTAGCCCTGTTGAATGAGGTAGGGCTCCAGAACATCCTCGATGGTGTGCCGCTCCTCGCTGATGGCCGCCGCCAGGCTGTCGACGCCCACCGGACCGCCGTCGAATTTCTCGATCATGGTCAGCAGCAGGCGCCGGTCCTGATGGTCGAAACCGCGCTCGTCGACGTCGAGCATGTTCAGCGCCAGGTCGGCGATGGGCTTGGTGATGTGGCCCTTGCCCCGTACCTGGGCAAAATCCCGGACCCTGCGCAACAACCGATTGGCGATTCGCGGCGTACCGCGAGCGCGCCGGGCGATCTCGAAGGCGCCTTCATCTTCGATCGCCAGCCCCAGAATGTTGCCCGAGCGACTGACGATGGTTGCAAGGTCCGCCGTGCTGTAGAACTCCAGTCGCTGGACGATGCCGAAGCGGTCGCGCAACGGATTGGTCAGCATGCCGGCACGGGTGGTGGCACCGACCAGGGTGAACGGTGGCAGATCGAGCTTGATGGAGCGTGCCGCCGGCCCCTCGCCGATCATGATGTCGAGCTGGAAATCCTCCATGGCGGGATACAGGACTTCCTCGACGATGGGCGACAGCCGGTGGATCTCGTCGATGAACAGCACATCGTGGGGTTCCAGATTGGTCAGCAGGGCCGCCAGATCGCCTGGCCGCTCCAGCACCGGGCCCGAGGTGCTCTTGATCGATACGCCCATTTCCTGGGCAATGATGTTGGCCAGGGTCGTCTTGCCCAGCCCTGGCGGGCCGAAGATCAAGGTGTGATCCAGGGATTCGCTGCGCCCGCGTGCGGCCTGGATGAACAGCTCCATCTGCTCGCGCACGGTGGGCTGGCCGATGTACTCGGCCAGGCTGAGCGGGCGGATGGCCCGGTCCTGTACTTCTTCGCGATCGCGGCCAGTGGCGGCGATCAGGCGGTCGGCTTCGATCACTTAGATCATTCCCTTCAACGAGCGGCGGATCAATTCTTCGCTGCTCAGCCCCTTGGCGTCGATGGCTGCCACGGCGCGGCTGGCTTCCTGCGGCTTGTACCCCAGGGAGATGAGCGCGCTGACGGCATCGGCTTCGGCGCTGCTGACTGGCGCCGGGCCCTGGGGCCCACTGGGCACCAGTTCGAACATGCTCGGCGTGGTTTGCCAGGCCTTGAAGCGATCCTTGAGCTCGACCAGCAAGCGCTCGGCGGTCTTCTTGCCCACGCCGGGCACCTTGACCAGCGCCGAGGTGTCCTGCGCCTGTACGCAGCGCACCAGCTCATCGACATCCAGCCCCGACATCAGTGCCAGGGCCAGTTTGGGACCGACGCCGTTCAGGCGGATCAGCTCGCGAAACAGCTCACGCTCACGCTTTTCATAGAAGCCATAGAGTAACTGAGCGTCTTCGCGCACCACCAGATGGGTGTGCAAGGTCACGGTTTCGCCGACCGGCGGCAGGCGATAGAGCGTGGTCATCGGCACTTCGAGCTCATAGCCCAGCCCGTTGACGTCGAGAATCAGGTGCGGAGGCTGCTTTTCAGCCAGGGTACCGCGCAGGCGTCCAATCACGTTTGAATCCTTTGTCGGAAGGCGCAGTCACGCCCTGCTCATGCTGGCCGGATCTTCGAATCCGTGGCCATCATTGCAGGACTTGGGTGAGCTGCAAGCAAAAAAGTTTGAAACGATGTAAGCCGTTATAGACGTAAGCGTCCACCGCGGCTGCGGGCGGTGCTCAGGCCATGGGGCATCAGGCTCGAACGGGTGTGCGCGTGGGTCAGTGCGATCGCCAGGGCGTCGGAGGCGTCGATCTGGGGTTTCTGAGTCAGCTTGAGCAGGTGCATGACCATCATCTGTACCTGTTCCTTGTTGGCTGCACCGGTACCGACGATGGCCTGCTTGACCTGGGTGGCGCTGTACTCGGCAATCTCCAGCCCCTCCTCGGCCGCCGCAACGATGGCCGCGCCCCTCGCCTGACCCAGCTTCAGGGCCGAGTCGGCATTGCGAGCCATGAACACCCGCTCGATGCCCATGGTCACGGGACCGTAGGTCTGGATCACTTCACGTACGCCGCGGAAAACGATCTGCAGACGATCGTGCAGCAGCCCCCCGCCGGTACGGATGCAGCCTGAAGCTACGTACTCGCAGCCTCGTCCGGTTTCACGCACGACGCCAAACCCGGTGATGCGCGAGCCTGGGTCGATTCCAAGAATTAAAGTCATAAAGCCTGCAGTAGTGAGAAACACGGCTGACGCCTTCGCGGGTAGAACCCGCTCCCACAGGAGAATGAGCGGCCTGTGGGGGGAACACTGGGTTACGATTTTGCGGGTAGAGCCTGATCCCACAGTATGTGCACATCTTGTGGGAGCGGGGCGGGCGGCGAGCCATCTACCCGCGAAGAGGCCAGCCCTGTTGAAGCATGGCTTCGATGAAACAAACAGGCCGGTCAGCCGAGCTGTTCCATCACGGCATCGGATATTTCGGCATTGGAATAGACGTTTTGCACGTCGTCCAGGTCTTCGAGCATGTCGATCAGCTTGAGGACCTTCTCGGCACCTTCCGCGTCCAGTTCGGCGCTGGTGGTCGGGGCCATGACGATTTCCGCCTCGTCGGCCTTGAAACCTGCTGCCTGCAGCGCATTGCCTACCGCGTAGAAGCTGGCGAACGAGGTGAACACGTCCATCGAGCCATCAGCGTGGGTGACGATGTCGTCGGCATCGGCCTCCATGGCCGCTTCCATCAGGGCATCTTCATCGACGCCCGGAGCGAAGGACAACTGCCCCTTGCGCTCGAACAGGTAGGCCACCGAGCCATCGGTGCCCAGGTTGCCGCCGCATTTGCTGAACGCGTGGCGCACGGCGGCGGCAGTACGGTTGCGGTTGTCGGTCATGCACTCGACCAGCACCGCGACACCACCGGGACCATAACCCTCGTAGCTCAACTCGACCACGTCATCGCTACCGGCCGCTCCAGTACCCCGGGCGATCGCACGATCGATGATATCGCGGCTCATGTTGGCGCTCAGCGCCTTGTCCAGCGCCAGGCGCAGACGCGGGTTGGACCCAGGCTCGCCGCCGCCCTGACGGGCTGCAACAGTCAGCTCACGAATCCACTTGGTGAAGATCTTGCCCCTCTTGGCATCCTGGCGCTCTTTGCGGTGCTTGATGTTCGCCCACTTGGAATGACCAGCCATAACGCAACTCCGATTTCTGTGTGTTACCCATACGACCCTGCCTCGGCAAGGTTTTCCACTGCCCAACGCAAGGGCGCATCCGAAGATGCGCCCTGTCAGCCGTTATTCAGCCTTGGGCTGTTCGCGCAGACGAATGTGCAGCTCACGCAGTGCCTTGGCATCGACGACGCCAGGTGCCTGGGTCATGACATCGGCGGCACTCTGGGTTTTCGGGAAGGCAATGACTTCACGAATCGACTGCGCGCCGGTCATCAGCATGACCAGACGATCCAGGCCGAAGGCCAGGCCGCCGTGTGGTGGCGCGCCGTATTTCAGGGCATCGAGCAGGAAGCCGAACTTCTCTTCCTGTTCCGCCGCTTCGATGCCGAGCAGACGGAACACCGCCTGCTGCATGTCCTTGCGGTGGATACGGATCGAACCGCCGCCCAACTCGGTGCCGTTGAGCACCATGTCGTAGGCACGCGACAGTGCTGTGGCCGGATTGGCCTCAAGCTCGGCCGGGGTGCACTTGGGAGCGGTGAACGGGTGGTGCAGCGCGCTGAAGCTGCCGTCTTCGTTCTCTTCGAACATCGGGAAGTCGACGACCCACATCGGCGCCCATTCGCAGGTCAGCAGGTTAAGATCGTTACCCAGCTTGATGCGCAGCGCGCCCAATGCCTCACTGACGATCTTGGCCTTGTCGGCACCGAAGAACACGATGTCGCCATCGACCGCACCGACGCGATCCAGGATCACGTTGAGGTTGGCTTCCGGGATGTTCTTGACGATCGGCGACTGCAGGCCTTCGACGCCCTTGGCGCGCTCGTTGACCTTGATGTAGGCCAGCCCCTTGGCGCCGTAGATGCCGACGAACTTGGTGTAGTCGTCGATCTGCTTGCGCGGCATGCTCGCCCCGCCTGGAACGCGCAGTGCGGCAACGCGGCACTTGGCATCGTTGGCCGGACCGCTGAAGACCTTGAATTCGACGTCCTTGAGCTGGTCGGCAACGTCGACCAGTTCCATCGGGTTGCGCAGGTCCGGCTTGTCCGAACCATAGCGACGCATGGCTTCTTCGAAGGTCATGTGCGGGAACTCGCCGAATTCGACGCCCAGCACTTCCTTGAACAGCTGGCGCACCATGGTTTCGGTGAGGCCGATGATTTCCTTCTCGTCGAGGAAGCTGGTCTCGATGTCGATCTGAGTGAACTCAGGCTGACGATCGGCACGCAGGTCTTCGTCGCGGAAGCATTTGGCGATCTGGTAGTAACGGTCGAAACCGGCCACCATCAGCAATTGCTTGAACAGCTGGGGCGACTGCGGCAGGGCGAAGAAACTGCCGGGGTGGGTACGGCTCGGAACCAGGTAGTCACGTGCGCCCTCGGGTGTTGCCCGGGTCAGGATCGGCGTTTCGACATCGAGGAAGCCGTTCTCGTCGAGGTAGCGACGGATGCTGGTGGTGATGCGCGAGCGCAGGCGCAGCTTCTCGGCCATCTCGGGACGGCGCAGGTCGATGAAGCGGTAGCGCAGGCGGGTTTCCTCGCCGACGTCGGAGTATTCGTTGAGCGGGAACGGCGGGGTTTCCGCTTCGTTCAGCACTTCGAGCTCGTAGCCGAGCACTTCGATGGCGCCGGACGCCATGTTCGGGTTGACCGCGCCGGCCGGGCGCGCGCGGACCTTGCCGGTGACCTTGACCACGTACTCGCTGCGCACGCGATCGGCGGCGGCGAAGCTGTCGGCGCGATCGGGGTCGAAGACCACCTGGGCCATGCCTTCACGGTCCCGAATGTCGAGGAAGATCACCCCGCCATGGTCGCGACGGCGATGGACCCAGCCGCACAGGGTTATTTCCTGACCTTCCAGGGTCTCGTTCAGTTGGCCGCAATAGTGGCTGCGCATCATAGTAGTGGTTTCACTTCTCGTAATTCATGATTCGATGACGGCGTGTAGCTGGACACGCGGCACCCTGGACATCGTGCAGGAGCGGGCGGGAGCCGGACAACTCACTCGGCCTTGTCGCCACCCGCCAGATTCTTCTTGTTGCCGGTCTTGAAGTCGGTCTCGTACCAGCCAGTGCCGCTCAGGCGGAAACCCGGCATGGAAAGCATCTTCTTCAATTCCGGCGCCTGGCAGGCAGGGCAGTCGGTCAAAGGCTCGGCGCTGATCTTTTGAATGACTTCCATCTGGTGACCACAGGAAGCACATTGATAGTCGTACATCGGCATGGGTAGTGTCTCGGCAACCAAATAACCGCGGCGCGAGCGGCGCCAGGGTGAAACGCGGGATTATATCCGGTTAATCGGCGCCGCGCAGCCGTCCAAGGTAACAGACGACGTCCGATCGCGCCCCATCAGGTGAGTGACGCAGACCACGCGCACCAGCCCGCTGAAATTCTTCACGCCGCCGTGACGCAGGTGGACTTCGCGGTCGACGTAGGAAAGCAGCGCGTTCACGGTGCATTCATTGGCCAGGGCGATGCGTTCCAGGATCTCCCAGTAGATCCGCTCCAGGCGCAGGCACGTGGCGAACCCGTTCAGGCGAACCGAGCGGGAGACGGGGCGAGCCATGCCCATGTCGAAGTTTTCTGCGTAGGGATCGACGACAAGCCTGCTCGATCGGTCGAGCTGACGTGCTCGGGTGATGATGTTCCGTTCCATGGATCCGTGCCTCCTTGATGATCGCCGCCTCCAACCCTGAAGGTGTGCTGAGGGATCTATGGAAGCGTATCGAGGCGCGGTGACGACAGAGGAATAAAGAGTTGCAGGTGTGCGAAGGGCGGCGTCGTTGCGTAGGAGCGAACCGTGCTTCGACCAGCCGCAAAGCGCCCGGATCGATACGGCGGACACCCTGCAGGCGCAGGTGCCGCCGTACCGAGGAGGATCAGCCTTCGAGCAGCGAACGCAGCATCCAGGCGGTCTTCTCATGCACCTGCATGCGCTGAGTCAGCAGGTCGGCCGTCGGCTCGTCACTGACCTTGTCCAGCAGCGGGAAGATGCCACGGGCAGTACGGGTAACGGCTTCCTGGCCTTCGACCAGTTGCTGGATCATGTCCTGGGCCGAGGGCACGCCTTCTTCTTCCTTGATCGAAGACAAACGCGCATAGATCGAATATGCGCCGGGCGCCGGAAAGCCGAGGGCACGGATCCGTTCGGCAATGGAGTCCACCGCCAGGGCCAGCTCGGTGTACTGTTCTTCGAACATCAGGTGCAGCGTACGGAAAGCCGGGCCGGTGACGTTCCAGTGGAAGTTGTGGGTCTTGAGGTAGAGCACGTAGGTGTCGGAGAGCAGACGGGACAAGCCGTCCACGATCGATTTGCGATCTTCTTCGCTGATGCCGATATCGATTGCCATGTAATGTCCTTGTAGACGATGAATATACACCCCACTGGTGGATGCCCACTTTACCAAGACCCATCGACCCGCGCAGCCTTTGCCTTGCGTGTGTTGCGCCGACTATCCGCCCGACGGCGGTGGACGGCGCTCCGGTCGATTTGAGAAGGATCCGGGTTTGCTGTTAAATAGGTCGCGTGTCGCCCGGCGATTCATCAAGCCGCGGCGCATAGGCTGATCCCTGCAGATGCCCGGCAATTCTTTTCACCCCAACGCTGTGCGTGGTGCGGTATCAGCTCTTCCTGATGCCTGATCTTAGAGTGAGCCAATCAAATGTTGAAAATCGTCCACCTCCTGACGGGCGCAGCGGCCGTGCTGCTGTCCTTCATACCAAGCCTGCGGGCCGATGTAGCGCCTTACCTGCAACAACCCGACGCAATCTATCTGGCGCTGTTCGGTCTGCTCAATCTGCTTTTGGCTCCAGTGATACCGCGCTGGAACAAAGGTCCACGTCATCTGTTGCAAAATCTGGTCAGCGTACTGCTGGTCGCTTCGGTGATCACCCAGACCCTGACATTACTGGTACCACTGCCGGCCATCGGCATACTGCCGGGTCTGCTGTGCGCACTGCTCGCGTGCCTGGCGCACCTGTCGATCAGCTTCTACCGTGCGTCACCGGCGCCCAGCGCGGTGCAGTACGACATGACCAACCGCGATACGGGCACCGTGAAGTGGTTCAACACGTCCAAGGGCTTCGGCTTCATTTCGCGTGATTCGGGCGACGACATCTTTGTGCATTTTCGTGCCATCCGCGGCGAAGGTCATCGCGTATTGGTCGAAGGCCAGCGCGTCGAGTTTTCGGTGATGAACCGTGACAAGGGGTTGCAGGCCGAAGACGTGATTGCGGCGTCGCCACGTCGCTGAATCCAGCAGGCAATAAAAAACGCGGGCACTGCCCGCGTTTTTTATTGCCTCGAAAAAAGACCTCAATAATGAGGCGGCGGCGCTTCCTGAGTGACCGTCTCGAACTGGCCGACCATTTCTTCCTGACGCTTGAGCAAGGCTGCGAGTTGCATCTGCAGACGCTCGATGGCCCGCTGCTGCAGGATCAGTTCGTCGCTGAGCGAGGACAAGGTGTCATCCTGAAACGCCAGGCGCGTCTCCAGCTCCATCACTCGATCTTCCAGGCTCATGCCCTGCCCTCCGCGAAAACGAATTCGTCGCCCAGCAGGCTGGCCAGCTTTTCACGAACCGACGCCAGCTGCTCAGCGGTATAGGGTACGGCTGGCAACTTGCCCCAGACCGGCGCAGGCCAGGCGGCATCGGCGCGATACCGGACGATTACATGCATGTGCAACTGGCTGACTACATTGCCCAGAGTGGCAATATTGATCTTGTCGGCCTGATAGCCTTGGTGAAGCAACTTCGCCAAGGCATGGGTTTCATTCCACAGCATTTGATGGTCCGCCTCGTTCAACTGGAAGACTTCGCTGATATCGGGACGACGTGGCACCAGAATGAACCAGGGATAGTTGGCATCATTGCTGAGCAGCAGTCGACACAGTGGGAAGTCACCCATGACATGAGCGTCTTGGGCAAGTCGGGCATCCAGGCTGAACACGGGCGTTCTCCAGAAAGCGGGATGGGGGACCGGGCCGTGGCCACGAATCATCGGGCACCAAGGATACCGTGCCCGGTCGGTTTTTTTCGAGGTCATCGCGCATTCACGCTGATCAACTGCGCTACGCAAGCCCGTCAGTATGCCCGGAACGGGGCACAGTGCTGGTGCCCCTCGCCCCAGGATCGCTCGCCTCGTCCGAGCTTGCGCAGCATGCCCTGTTCGGACTTCACGCGTTCCATTCAGTACGACACGTAACTACCTGACCAGCGGTATTTCTTTAGGCCAGCACCACGTTGCCAATTTCACAAGCTGGGCTAGCCTTGCGATTCAGGGCGTCACTTTTCGCACCAAAAAGATCCACCAGGGACGCTGTCGGTGCACGGAAACTTCGGAATCTACCCACTCATGTCACCCTGCGGTAACGTTTGCGCGGCGAAATGGGAGGCGATCGCACTCACGACACGGTGACTGAAAAAACAGGACAGGGCTCGACAGGCTGGAATCCCGTGGGCTTCGCCGAAGCGAAGGAAGAAAAGTGAAAAATATGTGAACTGCTGGCACGTTTGTGCACGCTTGTTGCATTCACCATCGCAAGGTCCAGCGGGGACGTGGGAAGACGATAACCGTGGACAAAGAGTAAACCGTCGCAGGGTGTGTTCGTGCATTCGCAACTTGGCAGTGTCAACGGTTCAATCCACGGCAGTGCGTAAAGGCAAGACGGATGAAACAGCGTTAGTGCATACGCGCAAGCGAAGTGCAGTTGCAACAGCGAACTTGAAAGTATCGCCAACATGGCTGGCGTGGTATACGTTCCGCGCCGTCATAAAAAGAAAGAACTGCCTCAGATAAAAAAACAGGTGAGGCAGTGGTTACTCTTCTTAAAACCAAAGGAGCAAATCACGATGCGCGTGATGAAGTGGAGCATGATCGCACTGGCTGTAACAGCCGGCACCTCGCAGTTGGCTTTGGCGTCCGCCCAGGACGATTCCAAGGGTTTCGTGGAAGACAGCACCCTGAACCTCAAGCTGCGCGCCCTGTACATGAACCGTGACTACAAGCACGGCGCAGGCAACCCTACCCCTGGCACCGACAAGGGCTATCGCGAAGACACCGGCCTTGGCGCCCAGATGTTCTACGAGTCGGGCTTCACCCAGGGCACCATCGGTGCAGGTGTGGATGCAATGGGCTTTGGTTCGGTACGCCTGGACGGCGGTACCGGTCGCCGCAGCAACGGCCTGTTCGCAGCCGATGACGAAGGCAACCTGGAGCACAGCCAGACCAAGGGTGGCGCGGCCGTCAAGTTCCGCTTCTCCAATACCGTGCTCAAATACGGCCAACAGATCGTCGCCAGCCCGGTCTTCGCGACCGATGACGGTCGTCTGTTGCCTGAAGTCGCCACCGGCACCTCGATCACCAGCAACGAAATTCAGGACCTGACCCTGAACATCGGCCGCTTCACCTCGATGAGCGCGCAGACCGGCATGGGTCGCGACTCCCTGGGCCTGAAGTCCGCCGACATCGCTGGCGCCACCTACGCCTTCACCAAGAACTTCACCGGTACGGTTGCAGCGTCCGACGTGGAAGACTACTGGAAGCGTCAGTACGTCAACCTGAACTACACCCTGCCGATCGACGATCTGCAGTCGCTGAACTTCGACTTCAACGCCTATCGCACCAAGAGCCAGGGCGAAGACCTGGGCGGCGACGTCGACAACAAGATCTGGAGCACCGCGGTTGCCTACAGCCTGGGCGCGCACAAGTTCACCCTGGGCTACCAGCGCAGTTCCGGCGACACCGGTTACGCCTACGGCGTGGACGGCGGCGGCACCGTGTTCCTGAACAACTCCGTACAGTACTCCGACTTCGTCGGCGCCGAAGAGAAGTCGTGGCAGGTTCGCTACGACCTCAACATGGCCACCTACGGCGTACCGGGCCTGAGCTTCATGACTCGCTACATCACTGGCGACAACATCGAAGCCAGCAACGGCGAGGAAGGCAAAGAGCACGAGTGGGACTTCGAGACCAAGTACGTGGTACAGCAGGGCCCGATCAAGGACATGTCCTTCCGCCTGCGTAGCGCCATCTACCGTGCCAACAACGCCTACGACGCCGACTACGGTCCGTCGAACAACGATCTGCGCTTCATCGTCGAGTATCCGCTCAGCATCATGTAATTCCTGCGGATAGCTGCACCCTCGAAAAGCCCGGCCCTGCCGGGCTTTTCTGCGCCTGGGTACGAGCGCCCTGCAAAGCGCGGCCCTATGCCTGTACGTTGCCCAATCACCCCCGTACAATGCCAGACCTCGATAAAATTTCGCCAAGACAACGGTCAACCATGCGCACCAGTCAATATCTGCTCGCCACACAGAAAGAAACCCCTTCCGATGCCGTCGTGATCAGCCACCAGCTGATGCTGCGTGCCGGCATGATTCGCAAGCTCGCCTCGGGCCTGTACACGTGGCTGCCGATGGGTCTTCGGGTGATGCGCAAGGTTGAGCGGATCGTGCGTGAGGAAATGGACGCAGCTGGCGCCCTCGAGGTGCTGATGCCCGGCATCCAGCCGGCCGAGCTGTGGCAGGAATCGGGTCGCTGGGAGCAGTACGGTCCCGAACTGCTGCGTCTGAAGGATCGCCATGACCGCGAATTCTGTGCAGGCCCTACCCACGAAGAAGTCATCACCGACCTGATGCGCAACGAGCTGAACAGCTACAAACAGCTGCCCATCAATCTGTACCAGATCCAGACCAAGTTCCGTGACGAGATCCGTCCGCGCTTCGGCCTGATGCGTGGCCGCGAATTCATCATGAAGGATGCCTATTCCTTCCATGCCGACCAGCCTTCTCTGCAGGTCACCTACGACCGCATGCACCAGGCCTACAGCAACATCTTCACTCGCCTGGGTCTGAAGTTCCGCGCTGTGGAAGCCGACAACGGCTCCATCGGTGGCGCTGGCTCCCATGAGTTCCACGTGCTGGCAGAGTCGGGCGAAGACGATATCGTGTTCAGCGATACGTCCGACTACGCGGCCAACATCGAGAAGGCCGAAGCGATTCCACGCGAGACCGAGCGTGGCGCCGCCCAGGAAGAACTGCGCCTGGTCGACACGCCCAATGCCAAGACCATTGCGCAACTGGTGGAAAACTTCGGCCTGCCGATCGAGAAAACCGTCAAGACGCTAGTGGTCCACGCCGCCGAAGAAGGCAAGTTGATTGCCTTGATCATCCGTGGCGATCATGAGCTGAACGAGATCAAGGCGGCCAATCAACCTCAGGTCGCCAGCCCGCTGGTCATGGCCAGCGAAGCCGAACTGCGTGAGGCCATCGGTGCCGGCGCAGGCTCCCTGGGTCCGTTGAACCTGCCCCTGCCGTGCATCATCGATCGTTCCGTGGCCTTCATGAGCGATTTCGGCGTAGGTGCCAACATCGACGACAAGCATTACTTCGGCGTCAACTGGGAACGCGACCTGCCGCTGCCTGAGGTGGCCGATCTGCGCAACGTCGTGGACGGAGACGCCAGCCCGGATGGCCAGGGCACCCTGACCATCAAGCGTGGTATCGAGGTGGGTCATATCTTCCAGCTGGGCACAAAGTACAGCGAAGCGATGAAGTGCCAGGTGCTGGGCGAGAACGGCAAGCCGGTGACTCTGGCCATGGGCTGCTACGGCATTGGCGTGTCGCGCGTGGTCGCGGCGGCCATCGAGCAGAACAACGACGCCGGGGGCATCATCTGGAGCGACACCCTGGCGCCCTTCCAGGTGGCCCTGGTGCCGCTGCGCTACGAAACCGAGCAGGTCCGCGAGGCCACCGATCGGTTGTACGCGCAACTGACCGAAGCGGGCTTCGAAGTGCTGCTGGACGACCGCGACAAGAAGACCAGCCCCGGCATCAAGTTCGCCGACATGGAGCTGATCGGCATTCCTCACCGGATCGTCATCAGCGACCGCGGCCTGGCCGAAGGCAACCTGGAATACAAGAGCCGTACCGAGGACGCAGCCCAGGCTTTGCCTGTCGACGAAGTCCTGTCTTTCATCCAGGCTCGCGTGCGCCGCTGACAGACTCGAGAAACCATGTTCAAGCGAACTACCATGGCCCTCGGTGGTGCTGCCTTGTGCAGCACCCTGCTGGTCAGTGGCTGTGCCAACCAGATGTCGCAGCGCAACGAACACGAGGAGCGGATCGAGCGCAAGCTGCTCGAACACAGCCTGCAGATCGACCTCGGCAAGCCCGAGGTTCTGCAGACGCCGCAACGCCGCGTACGCATTCGCGAACTCAAGGATTTCGAAGTCACGGCGTTCGAGACCACCCGTCACTACGATCGCTACACCCCCTACCAACCCTGGCGCGAGGTCTACGAGATCCCGCTGGGCGCGGTTGCCGTCGTGGCAGGCGTGGGCGCCAATGTGGTGAACGTGGCGACCTTCGGCAGTCTGCCCGATAGCGTCACCAAGGACTGGGTCAGCTATGGGTTCGCCGGTCTCAATCCGTTCATGAACGTGCAATCCAACGGCCGCGCCGAGCAGAACCTGGCGAGCATCGACGAGGTGCAGACCGACAAGCGCGTGGAGCACAACAGCACGCCATGGAGCGAGCGGCCCGTCCAGGTCGGCACCGGTCGCAAGACCTTCGACCTGGAAACCGATGCCAACGGCGTGTTGCGCATCAACCTGCTGGACAGCCCGTTCGCGGAACAGGATCTGACCCGTGTCACGCGCTTGCAGCTGAGCGTGGTGGACGAGGATAGCCAGACCCGCGCCAGCGCCCTGCTGCCGGTCAGCCCGGATCTGCGCGGCAAGCTTGCCGAAGCGCACAGACTGATTTTCGATGACCTGGAAGGCGACGAGGTCGGTCAGTGGGTGTTTCGGGTCAAGCGACTGGCTGAACTGGGTCTGGAAGATGAAGCCAGTGAGCTGGAACAGAGCCTGATCGAATTGACCCGCAACGACCCTGAATTGCAGCAGGACTTCCTCAAGTCGCTGCGCAAGGAAACCGGGCGACTGGTTGCCGATCCTGGGACCTGAGCCCGCCGATCAGCGCTCGCTGAACAGCTCCAGCTGCTCGTGAGCGCCACGCAGGTCCAGCAGACGCACGCCGATGCCCAACAGCCGCACCGGCTTGCCACCCCGGGCGAAGGCCTGACCCAATAGCTGCTGGTAGCTTTCCAGGTCCCTGCCCGCCCCCGCCTGCTCCAGGGTGGTCTGGGTGAAATCGTGGAACTTCACTTTGACGAACGGCTTGCCGGGGCGGTAGCTGCTGTCGATCCGCCCGATGCGTTCGGCCAGGGTCTGCATCAGCTCCGGAAGCTTGCCCAGACAGCTGGCCAGATCGGGCAGGTCAGCCTCGTAGGTGTTTTCCACGCTGATGGACTGCCGCCGGGAATCGTTCTGCACCACGCGATCGTCGATGCCGCGGGCCAGGCTGTAGAGGCGCTCGCCGAAGCTGCCGAATTCGCGCACCAGCGCCAGTTTGCTCCACTCACGCAGCTCCAGGCAGCTGTCGATACCCAGGCGCGCCAGCTTGTCGGCAGTGACCTTGCCCACGCCGTGCAGCTTGGTGACCGGCAGGGCCGCGACGAAATCCTCGACCTGGGGCGGGGTGATGACGAACAGCCCGTCCGGCTTGCGCCAGTCGCTGGCAATCTTGGCCAGAAATTTGTTCGGCGCCACCCCTGCCGAAACGGTGATGTGCAGACGCTTGGACACCTTGCGCCGGATGTCCTGAGCGATACGCGTGGCGCTGCCGGAAAAATGCGGGCAGTCGGAGACGTCGAGGTAGGCCTCGTCCAGCGACAGCGGCTCGATCAGGTCGGTGTACTCGCGAAAGATGCCCTGAATCTCCCGCGATGCCTCCTTATAGGCATCCATGCGGGGCTTGACGATGGTCAGGTCAGGACAGAGTTTGACCGCATGACGTGAACTCATGGCCGAGCGCACGCCATAGGCGCGCGCCTCGTAGTTGCAGGTGGCGATCACGCCGCGACGCTCCGCGGAGCCGCCGACGGCCAGGGGCTTGCCGGCCAGCCGCGGGTCGTCACGCATTTCGATGGCGGCGTAGAAGCAGTCACAGTCGACATGGATGATCTTGCGCTGCGTCATGGTCTGGGCGAAGTACCGGGCGGGTAATGGATCGTACACATACCACGGTATTATCCCACTCGCAGCAGTAAGCGCCATCACCAAAGCCTGACGGCGCTGTCTCGGCTCATCGGAAAAATATCGGAAATACCGCTGAAAGCCCCGCCCCGCCTGCCTCTTCAGGCCATTGGCAAAGCTAAGCGATTGATGGAAAAGAGTTTTCTTGAAATCAGGGTTTGACAAGCGCGCGCTGCGCTGTAGAATAGCCCACACAGACGCGGGATGGAGCAGTCTGGTAGCTCGTCGGGCTCATAACCCGAAGGTCGTCGGTTCAAATCCGGCTCCCGCAACCAAACAACGAAGAAGGCCACTTGAAAAAGTGGCCTTTTTTGTTGCCTGCGTTTTGCCCTACCGCTGATTATCAAATCAGGTCGTCAGGCCGATCCACATCGCGGTAGATGCCCAGGTCATCGCACGCCACACGATGCAGGTGTTCTTCGGCAAACAGCCGTCGTGCACCTTGATCGCCACGCAACTGCAGCAGCTGTTCGCGGAAAGCGCGGCCAAAGCCCACCGGGTGCCCCTGCCCTTGGGGGCCATGGGCGATGCTGATGCGCTCCGGCGCCATGGACCGGTACACCTTGGCGAAGGTGCCAGCAGTCACGAACGGCATGTCGCCCAGGCACACCAACCAGCCATCGGCGTTGGCACTGGCCTCGACGCCGGTGCGCAGGCTGTCGCCCATGCCCGCGGAATCGAGCAGCACCACTTCGCAACCGTAAGTCTGGGCGAGATCTATCACCTGTGTCTTGTGCGCACGGGTGACCAGCACACGACGCTCGACTGCCTCGCCGAGATTGCGTAGCACCTGCTCAATGACGCTGCGCTCGATGCCATCCAACCCTCGACACCGAGCGAGCAGTTTGTCGCTACCCTGCCCTGCCGCTTCCTGAAAACGCCGACCCTCTCCCGCAGCGAGGATCAGGGCGCAAGGTGCAATGATGGCTGACATGTCGTTGAGCTCCGGTGATCACATGGCGCACTGCAGATGGCATGGCGTCGCGATCAATACAGGTTGGGTTCCATTTCCAGCGCTACGCCAAAGCGCGACTGGATATCGTCCTGGATGCGCTGGGCCAGCGCGTACAGCTGCTTGCCCGAGGCGCCGCCGTAGTTGACCAGCACCAGCGACTGCAAGCGGTGCACGCCAGCGTCGCCGTCGCGATAGCCTTTCCAGCCAGCGCGTTCGATCAACCAGCCGGCGGCCAGCTTGAAGAGCCCATCGGCCTGGGGATAGGCCACTGCATCGGGATGCTCGCGGCGAATGGCGTCCAGCACCCGCGCGGTCACTACCGGATTCTTGAAGAAGCTGCCGGCGTTGCCCAATTCGGCAGGATCGGGCAGCTTTTCGCGACGAATGTTGCAGATGGCGGCACTGACGTCCTTGGGCGTGGGGTGCTGGATACCCTGCTCGGCCAATCGTTGCCGCACTGGGCCGTAGTCCAGATGCACCGGCGCCGAACGCGACAGCTTGAAACGCACACGCAGGATCACCCAGCGTCCGGGCTGGCGCTTGAACACGCTGTCGCGATAGCCGAAGGCGCAGTCGGTGACACTGAAGTCGCGGACCTGCAGCGTGTCCCGGTCTAGCGCGGTCAGGCCGGCGAACACGTCCTTGATCTCGACACCGTAGGCGCCGATGTTCTGCATCGGTGCCGCGCCCACGGTACCGGGGATCAGGCTGAGGTTTTCCAGCCCCGCCAGACCCAGCTCGAGCGTCTGCAACACGAAAGGATGCCACGGCTCCCCGGCTTCGGCTTCCAGCAACACCTGATCGCCATTTTCTTCGAGCACACGGACGCCACGGTTGTCCATGCGCACCACCAGCAGCTCGCTCAGGTCGGTGGTCAGCAGCAGGTTGCTGCCGCCACCGATGACCAGCACGCGCAGATTTCTCGCCGCCGCCCACGCCAGTGCCTGCTCCAGTTCGCCATCGCTGTGCACGGAGACGAAGAACGCGGCTCGAACGTCGATGCCGAACGTGTTGTAGGGCTTGAGCGACTGGTTGGCACGGATGTCCAGGCTCATGACGCCAGCAGGCGCCGCACGCGCTCAAGATCTTCGGCGGTATCGACACCGGCGGGTGGCGCCTGCACGGCGTCGGCGACATGGATGCGCACACCGTGCCAGAGCGCGCGCAGCTGCTCCAGACGCTCGGTGCTTTCCAGCCAGCAAGGGCCCCACTGCACGAAATCCTGCAGGAAGCCGGCACGGTAGGCATAGATGCCGATGTGACGACGATAGGGCACCTGAGCCGGCAGGACGTCGCGATCGTTGGCGAAATCATCGCGAGCCCAGGGCAGCGGTGCGCGGCTGAAGGTCAGCGCCAGACCGTTCAGGTCCGTGACGACCTTGACCACGTTGGGGTTGAACAGTGCCTCCACGTCTGCGATCGGCTCGGCCAAGGTTGCCATGGCGGCTTCGCGACTGGCTGCGAGATTGGCCGCCACCTGGTCGATCACCACCGGCGGAATCAACGGCTCGTCGCCCTGCACATTGACCACGATCGCGTCGGCATCCAGGCCCAGCGCCTGGCAGACCTCGGCCAGGCGGTCGGTGCCCGATTCGTGGTCGGGGCGAGTCATCACCACTTCGGCGCCGAAGGCACGGCAGGCGGACTCGATGCGGCCATCGTCGGTAGCGACCACCACCCGTGCTGCCGAACTCTTGCAGGCCTGTTCCCAGACATGCTGGATCATCGGCTTGCCGGCGATCGTCTGCAGCGGCTTGCCCGGCAGGCGTGTCGACTGGTAGCGGGCGGGGATCACGACAGTGAAGGCCGTGCTCATTTATCCAGGCGCTCGTCGTCGGTGAGGGTGCGGGCTTCGGTTTCCAGCATCACCGGAATGCCGTCGCGAATGGGATACGCCAGGCCTGCGCCCTTGCTGATCAGTTCGGTCTTGTCGGCGCTGAGCTTGAGCGGACCCTTGGTGATCGGGCAGGCGAGAATGTCGAGCAGTTTGGTGTCCATGGAAAATCCTTCAGGGCAAGGGAATCAGGGCAAAAGGCCGGTCAGGCGCTGGTCGAGCCAACCGATGAAGCGTGGCGAGGGCTGGGCGTCGACGGCCAGGTACCACCAATCCGCGGCGGCGAACTCGCGGCACTTCACGGCATCCTTCTCGGTCATGACCACCGGCAGCGGCGGCTCGAAACTCAGGGCCTGGGGCGTGAACCGGGCATGGTCGGCGAAAGGGTGCGCGACAGGCTGCCAGTGTAGCGCCTGCAGGGTATCGAAGAAACGTTGCGGATTGCCGATCCCGGCCACGGCGTGCAGCGCCTGTCCAGGGGGGAAATGGCTCAGGGGGCGGCGTTCGCCGCTGCGCACGTTGATCAGCGCCTGGGCTTGCAGGGTCAAGCCGTAGCCTTGCGGGGAATCGTCGGCGGCACCGTTGCACAGCACGGCATCCACCGTCTGCAGGCGTTCGGCGGGTTCGCGCAGCGGGCCTGCAGGCAGGCAGCGACCGTTGCCCAGTCCGCGCGCGGCGTCGATCAGCACCAGTTCGATGTCACGAGCCAGGCGGTAATGCTGCAGGCCATCGTCACTGAGGACGAGGTCCACGGGTTCGGCGTCGAGCAGCGCACGCACGGCGCGGCCCCGATCGGGGTCGATCACCAGCGGTACGCCACTGCGCTGCACGATCAGCAGCGGTTCATCGCCCGCCTGGGCTGCGTCCTGATCGGCGCTGACCCGCCACGGCAGGCTCGGCGGCTGGGCGCCGTAGCCACGACTGACCACGCCGACGCGCAGGCCGCGCGCGCGGCAGTGCTCGATCAGCCAGAGGATCATCGGTGTCTTGCCGGTGCCACCGACGGTAATGTTGCCGACCACCAGCACCGGTACCGGTGCCCGGTAGATCTCGCCCTGCCCGGCCTCGAAGCGCCGCCGCTTGCGCAGCACGACGTGGCGGTACAGGCATTCCAGCGGACGCAACAGCCACAGCGCACGATGGCCGGTGTACCAGGCGGCGGACAAGCGGTCGGCGAAGCTCATCAGGGATTCGCCTGCGCCTCGACGGTGATCATGCTGATCTGGCTGAAGCCCAGCTTGCCGGCAGCATCCATGGCGCTGATCACCGCCTGATGGGGCGTCTTGCCATCGGCACTGATCGACAGGGGCAACGTGCTGTCACCCGCCGATGCGGTGCGCAGGGCCTCGATCAGGGTCGGCAGGTCGCTCTTGGGCAGCAGCTGGTTGTTGACCGCGTAGACGCCCTCGGCGCTGATGGCGATGTCGATGCGTTTGAGGTCGCTGGCCTGCTCCGGCGCGCCATTCACCGCTTCGGGAAGCTCGACACGCAGCTGGGTCTCGCGGGTGAACGTGGTGGTGATCACGAAGAACAGCAGCAGCACGAAGACGACGTCTATCAGCGAGATCAGGTTGAGCTCGATATTCTCCCGACTGCGACGACGAAACTTCACGCTTTTTCCTCGGCCAGGTCGACCTCGCGATCACCCTGCACGACTTCCACCAGCTTGATGGCTTCCTGTTCCATGCCCACCACCAGCTCGTCGATGCGGCGCTGCAGCAGGCGATGGAAGAACAGCGCCGGGATCGCGACGATCAGGCCGGACGCGGTGGTGACCAGTGCCTTGGAGATACCGCCAGCCATGACGCTGGGGTTACCGCTCACGGCGCCGCCGGTGAACGAGCCGAAGATCTCGATCATGCCGATCACCGTGCCGAGCAGCCCGAGCAGTGGAGCCATCGCGGCGATGGTGCCCAGGGTGCTGATATAGCGTTCCAGCTCGTGGATGACGCGGCTGGCGGCTTCCTCGATGCTTTCCTTCATGATTTCGCGACCATGACGCGAGTTGGCCAGGCCAGCGGCGAGAATTTCACCGAGGGGCGAGTCGGCGCGCAGCTCCTTGAGTTTTTCCTTGCTCAGCTGCTTGTCTTTCTTCCAGCGCCAGACCTGGCCGACCAGGTGGGCGGGCGAGACGCGGCTGGCACGCAAGGTCCACAAGCGCTCGGCGATGATGGCCAGCGCCACGATGGAGCTCACTATGATTGGCAACATCATCCAGCCGCCAGACTTAACCAATTCCCACACAGGTGCGATCCCCTCGAAAAAGTTCGCCACTCTACCATAGGGGTGCGGCGGGTCGAAGTGCGCGATGACCGCTGGGAAGCTCATGGCGTAATGGCCGCGTCACGCCAGAAACGTCGCTGGTCGCGCTGCCGCTGCACGGGAGCATAGGTCCCCAGCTGGATGCGCAATGCGCCCGCCTCGGCCGTATCGTGCGGGGTGATGCCCAATGCCTGGTAACGCGCCAGCACGTCAGCATGAGGATGACCAAAGGTGTTGTCATGCCCGCGCGATATCAGCGCGGCGTGAGGCTGCACCGCTTCCAGGAACGGCTTGCTCGATGAGGTCTTGCTACCATGATGCGGCGCCTGCAACCAATGCGCCTGAGGCGGCAGGCCACTGGCGAGCAGGGCCCTTTCGGCCGACGCGTCGATGTCGCCGCCGAGCAACAGCCGCTCGCCATTGGCTTCGACCCAGAGCACGCAGGAAGCAGGATTGCCGGGCACCGCCGACGGCCAGCGCCACAGCACGAACCTGACCCCATCCCATTCCCAACTACGACCGGGCTTGCAGGGCTGCGCCTGCCACGCAGCCGGCAGCGCGTCGGGTTCGCCGGCCAATGTCTGGGTGACTGGCAGGCGTCGCCGCACGGAGCCTGCACCGCCGGAGTGATCGAGGTGGGCATGACTGATGATCATCGCATCCAGGCGCCGTACGCCCAGCGCGACCAGGCTGGGCACGACGACACTGGCGCCGGCATCGACTTCGCCCAGCCCAGGACCGGTGTCATAGAGCACTTGGTGATGGGCGGTGCGCACCAGCACCGCCAGGCCCTGGCCAACGTCCAGCACCCAGATATCGGCCTGACCCACGGGCGGCGCCTGACGCGGGCCGAACAGCAGCAGCCCGAGCATCGGCACGCCCAGCCAGCGCAACGGCACGCCCGCTGGCAGCAACAGCAGCAGGATGCCGATCGCGAGCACCAGCCACACTTCTGGCGACACGCCGGGCGGCAACCAGGGAGGACTCCATTCGGCGGTCCAGGTCAGCCATTGAAACAGACCGTGCAATGCGCCCCCGGCCAGCCACAACAGGCTTTCGCCGATCCAGGGCACCGGTAGCAGCACAGCCCCGGCCATGGCCACCGGCAGTACCACGAGGCTGATCCAGGGTACGGCGAGCAGATTGACCAGCGGCCCGCTGACACTGACCGGCAGGGCCAGGGCCACCATCACCGGCAGCAGACCGACAGCCACGCAGCACTGCGCACGGGTCCAGGCCTGCCACCAGCGCCAACCGCCCAGGCGTCCGGAAAACGTCAGCAGCAAAACGGCCACCGCACTGAACGACAGCCAGAAGCCGGGCTGCAGGCTCACCAGTGGGTCGACCAGCAACACCAGGGTGAACGCCAGCAGCAGCGGCCACCAGACGCCCAAGTGGCGAAAGCGCAGCCGCCACAACAGCACCAGGCAAATCATGATGCAGGCCCGGCGTACCGGCACCTGGAAGCCGGCCAGCAATCCGTACGACAACGCGGCGGCGAACGCCAAGGCACAGGCGCAACGCAACCACGGCCACCGCGCCGGCCACAGGCCGACTTTGGCCAACAGCGCGACCAGGCCATACACCAGCCCCGCCAGCAGGCCGACATGCTGGCCGGAAATGACCAGCAGGTGCACGGTACCGGTCGCCTGCAACACCTCCCATTGCTGGCGCGACACACCAGAGCCGTCACCCAGCAGCAAGGCGGCCAAGGTACCGCCCTGTTGCTGGCTGTCGACCGCCAGCAGCCGCTGGCGCAGCCCGTCGCGCCAGGCCAGGCGGGCTGCACGCACCCGCTCGCCGGCCTTGACGCTGCCCGTGGCGCCGAACCCCTTGGCCAGGGCCCAGGCCTGGGCGTCGAAACCGCCGGGATTGACCAACGCCCGCGGGCGTTTGAGTTTCACCGCCAGGCGCCAGCGTTCACCGCTGGCCACCGGCGGCCCGCCGTACCAGGCCAGACGCAGCCGTGACGGCAACTGCGCGCGGCGCGACTAGGCATCCGTCAGCTCGAAGCGCACGGTGTTGCCGTTCACCGCCGGCAAGCCGACCACTTCGCCTTCGAGCCACAGGGTCTGCCCGTCGAGCGCCGGCGCCAGCTGATCGTTCGTCGCCCAGTGGGCATGCAGGCACGCCCAGCACAGCCCCAGCAGAAACAGCCCGCAGTGCCAGCGGCGCACCATCAGCGATAGCGATGCAACCGCCGCCATCCCCATCAACCAGCCCAGCGACGGCAAGGCTGGCAGCCCGCGCAGACACACCATCCCTGTCGCCAGCGCCAACATCGCCGTGCGCATACCTTCCTCCCTGGAAAAACCGCCGGCCAAGGCTAAGGGGAATCGCAGCGCGGCGCGCCTTATCAAATGTCACAAAGTCTGAGCTCCGACGCCGGGGAACTTGTGCATACTGCCGGACACATCCAGACAGATATGTGCGAGACCGCTATGCCGCGTCGCCTGTTCAAGCGCTACATGCCGGACCCAGAGACGATCCGCGAACACAAGTCGCTGCGATTTCTGGGTCGCCTCCTGCATGACGCCAACCTCTGGCACCTGAACCGTCATTCGGTGGCCCGGGCCATGGCGGTCGGGTTGTTCGCCGCGTTCATGCCGATTCCCTTGCAGATGCTTCTGGCTGCGGCGCTGGCGATCGTGGTGCGTGGCAACATGCCGATCGCGGTCAGCCTGGTGTGGCTGACCAACCCGATCACCATGCCGCCGGTGTTCTATTGCACATACAAGGTGGGATCGTGGCTGCTGGGCCAGCCGCCACGGCAACTGCCCGATTCCTACAGCTGGGACTGGGTCATGAGCCAGATGTCCACGCTGTGGCAACCGTTCCTGCTCGGTTCGGTGGTGACGGGCGTGGTCCTGGGTGCCCTGGCCTACCTGCTGACCATGCTGTACTGGCGCTGGTGGGTGAGCCGCCAGTGGCGCCGACGCAAGCAACGGCGCTAGCGCTGCCCTGGCTGGCAGGGAAATCGGCACCCGCGCATCGCGGGGTGATTTCGGTGTATCGTGCGGTCGGTCAGGACGAGTGGTCGCGTTAAAAGTTCAGCGGTTTGGCAACTTGCCACCAGTGCGCTTGTCCTAGCCTCGAACGTCAACACAGCATTCTCCTCTAGGGACTCCGTCATGCTCCGATCATTGCGCTTCGCTGCCCTGCTTGGCGGCCTCATCATGAGTGCGTCCGCGTTGGCGAAGGATATCGACCCCGCCACCTATGGCTATCCGCTCACCAACCCGTTCGAGGCCACCATCGCGTCGACGCCGCCGGAGTTGCGCCCCAAGCTGCCTCTGGACGAAGACATCGATCAGGCCGACTACAGCCTGAATCTGCGCCCGGAGCGCGAGTTCATCCTGCCGGACAATTTCTGGGCGGTGAAGAAACTGCGTTATCGCCTGGCCCAGCAGGACCACGCCGCACCGCTGATCTTTCTCATCGCCGGTACTGGCGCGCCCTATAGCAGCTCGCTCAACGAATACCTGAAGAAGCTGTATTACCAGGCCGGCTACCACGTGGTTCAGCTGTCCTCGCCGACCAGCTTCGATTTCATCAGCGCCGCCTCGCGCTTCGCCACGCCGGGCGTGACCCGCGAAGATGCCGAAGACCTGTATCGAGTCATGCAGGGCGTGCGTGCACAGCATCCGAAGCTGCCCATCACCGAGTTCTATCTGACCGGCTACAGCCTTGGCGCGCTGGACGCGGCATTCGTCAGCCAACTGGATGAAACGCGCCGCAGTTTCAATTTCAAGAAAGTGCTGCTGCTCAACCCGCCGGTCAATCTTTACACGTCGATCACCAACCTCGACAAACTGGTACAGACCCAGGTCAAGGGCATCAACAACAGCACCACGTTCTATGAACTGGTCCTGAACAAGCTGACGCGCTACTTCCAGCAGAAGGGCTACATCGACCTCAACGATGCCCTGCTCTACGATTTCCAGCAGTCCAAGCAGCACCTGTCCAATGAACAGATGGCCATGCTGATCGGCACCTCGTTCCGCTTTTCGGCCGCCGACATTGCCTTCACGTCCGACTTGATCAACCGCCGCGGGCTGATCACGCCGCCCAAGTATCCGATCAGTGAAGGCACCAGCCTCACGCCGTTCCTGCGCCGGGCGCTGCAGTGCGACTTCGACTGCTACCTGACCGAGCAGGTGATTCCGATGTGGCGCGCCCGTACCGATGGCGGCAGCCTGCTGCAACTGGTGGATCAGGTGAGCCTGTATGGCATCAAGGACTACCTGCAGAACAGCCCCAAGATCAGCGTCATGCACAATGCCGACGACGTGATCCTGGGGCCTGGCGACCTGGGCTTCCTGCGCAAGACCTTTGGCGATCGCCTGACCGTTTACCCTTATGGCGGCCATTGCGGCAACCTCAATTACCGCGTCAACAGCGACGCTATGCTGGAGTTCTTCCGTGGCTAGAAAATTCCTGTTGATGGCAACGCTGCTCTGCGCAGGCCTTGCCCAGGCCGACGACAGCACCGTACAGAAGGTCGACAGCGACGGCTTCAAGCAACCGTTGCAGGTTCTCAAATTCAACCCGGGCCTGGATCAGCGCGAGTTCGAGCGCTCCACCCTCACTGCGTTGAACGTGTATGACCCGCTGGAAAACCTGAACCGACGCCTCTATCACTTCAACTACCGCTTCGACGAGTGGGTGTTCCTGCCGGTGGTGAATGGCTACACCTATATCACGCCGTCGTTCCTGCGCACTGGCGTGAGCAACTTCTTCAGCAACCTGGGGGAAGTGCCGAGCCTGGTCAACAGCCTGCTGCAGTTCAAGGGCAAGCGTGCTCTGGACACGTCCGGACGGTTGTTGGTGAACACCACGCTGGGTGTGGCGGGACTGTGGGATCCGGCGACCTGGTTCGGCCTGCAGAAACAGTCCGAGGATTTCGGCCAGACCCTGGGCTTCTATGGTGTTCCGAACGGTGCCTACCTGGTGCTGCCGATTCTGGGTCCGTCCAACCTGCGTGACACCACTGGCCTGGTGTTCGACTTCGCCGTCGAGAACCAGATCAACTTCCTCAATGTGGCCGAGGTGAGCAGCAACCATCCGGAGCTGTGGGCACTGCGCGCCGTGGATCGACGCTACAGCAACAGCTTTCGCTACGGCCAGATGAACTCGCCGTTCGAGTACGAGAAGGTGCGCTACGTGTATACCGAGGCGCGCAAGCTGCAGATCGCCGAGTAGGTGCATCTGCGACGGGCCTCTTCGCGGGTAGAACCTGCTCCCACAGGAACCGCGCGAAGAGGCTGTCAGGGCTGGTTCATCGGCGCTTGTCGTAGAGTTTGGGGGCACCGGCCGGTCGTGACTTGAAGCGCCGGTGGGCCCACAGGTACTGCTCAGGGCATTCGGTCACGGCCTGCTCCACCCATTGGTTGATGCGCAACGCATCGGCCGCTTCGCTCTCGCCGGGGAACCCTTCCAGCGGCGGATGCAGAACCAGGCGATAGCCACTGCCATCTTCCAGCCGTCGTTGCGTGAACGGGATGACCCGTGCCTTGCCCAGACGGGCGAAGTGGGTGGTCGCTGTCACCGTCGCTGCTTCGATGCCGAACAACGGTACGAAAATACTCTGCTTGGCGCCGTAGTCCTGATCGGGTGCATACCAGATCGCGCGACCCTTGCGCAGCAGCTTGATCATGCCGCGCACGTCCTCGCGCTCCACTGCCAGCGAATCGAGATTGTGCCGCTCGCGGCCCTGGCGCTGCACGAAGTCGAATAACGCATTGCGATGCTCGCGGTACATGCCGTCGATGGTGTGACGCTGGCCCAGCAGCGCCGCGCCGATCTCCAGGGTGGTGAAATGCAGCGCCATCAGAATCGCCCCCTCGCCGTCACGCTGGGCCGCTTGCAGGTGTTCGAGCCCCTCGATGTGCGCGAGCTTGGCCAGGCGTGCCTTTGGCCACCACCAACTCATGGCCATTTCGAAGAAGGCGATGCCGGTCGAGGCGAAGTTTTCCTTGAGCAGGCGTTTTCTTTCGACGGGCGGCATCTGCGGGAAGCACAGCTCCAGGTTGCGCGCCGCCACGCGGCGACGTTCGCTGGCCACGCGGTACATGCCCAGACCCAGCCAGCGCCCCAGGCGCAGCAAGGCGCCATAGGGCAGTTGCACGACCAGCCACAACCCGCCCAGCCCCAGCCACAGGGGCCAGAAGCGCGGATGAAGAAAATATCGGCGAAAGCGCGGGCGTTCCATTGACGATTCCGTACAGGCAACAAGGCCGCGCATTCTACATGGGTTGACCTTCCATCGCTGCGTCGCGGCTTGCAGGGGAAGGTGGTTCTCGCTATAAGTCTCGGCACTTTTTTAGTTACAAGGCGCGTTTTGCCGACCATGAGCCAGACCGATCAGCTAGACCAGGAACCTGTGTTCCAACTCAAGGGCAGCATGCTCGCCATCACCGTGCTTGAGTTGGCGCAGAACAACCTTGCCGCCCTGGACCGCCAATTGGCCGCCAAGGTGGCTCAGGCACCGAACTTCTTCAGCAACACGCCACTGGTGCTGGCGCTGGACAAGCTGCCCGCCAACCAGGGCAGCATCGATCTGCCCGGCCTGATGCGCATCTGCCGTCATCATGGCCTGCGGACCCTGGCAGTGCGCGCCAGCCGTATCGAGGACATCGCCGCGGCGATCGCCATCGACCTGCCCGTGCTGCCGCCTTCGGGGGCGCGCGAACGGCCCCTGGAAGTCGAGGAAAAAAAGCCGGAAAAGCCGCCCGAGCCCTTGATCCAGCCCACCCGCGTGATTACCACGCCGATCCGCGGCGGCCAGCAGATCTATGCCCAGGGCTGCGATCTGGTGGTGATCAGTTCGGTCAGTTCGGGTGCGGAACTTCTCGCCGATGGCAACATCCATGTCTATGGCCCGATGCGCGGACGCGCCCTGGCCGGCATCAAGGGCGACCGCAAGGCGCGCATCTTCTGTCAGCAACTGGGCGCCGAGCTGCTGTCCATTGCCGGACAATACAAGGTGTCCGAAGACCTGCGCCGTGACCCCTTGTGGGGTTCACCCGTGCAAGTCAGCTTATCCGGGGATGTGTTGAACATCACCCGTCTTTAACGGATACTGCCGCCATTTTAAGCGCAACTTTCAAATAGCGCGGTTGTCGAGCGGTACCGCTTCCAGTACCGCCGGCTCATGCAGTCCGCCGATGTTTTGAAGTCATGTTTTTTCGGGGATTAACCGTCCCTTTTTCAGTAGAGGTGATACACCTTGGCCAAGATTCTCGTGGTTACATCCGGCAAGGGTGGCGTGGGCAAGACCACCACCAGCGCCGCCATCGGCACCGGCCTCGCATTGCGCGGCCACAAAACCGTCATCATCGACTTCGACGTCGGCCTGCGTAACCTTGACCTGATCATGGGCTGCGAACGCCGCGTGGTGTACGACTTCGTCAACGTCGTGAACGGCGAAGCGACCTTGCAGCAGGCCCTGATCAAGGACAAGCGCGTCGAGAACCTCTTCATCCTGGCTGCCAGCCAGACGCGCGACAAGGACGCCCTGACCAAGGAAGGCGTCGAGAAGATCATCAACGAGCTGTCCAAGACCCACGACTACATTCTGTGCGACTCCCCGGCGGGCATCGAGAAAGGCGCTCACCTGGCCATGTACTTCGCCGACGAGGCGATCGTGGTGACCAACCCGGAAGTCTCCTCGGTGCGAGATTCGGACCGCATGCTAGGCTTGCTGGCGAGCAAATCGCGCCGCGCCGAACAAGGCGAGGATCCGATCAAGGAACACCTGCTGATCACCCGCTACAGCCCATCGCGCGTCGAGAAGGGCGAAATGCTGGGCGTGGTGGACGTCGAGGAAATCCTCTCGGTCAGCTTGCTGGGCGTGATTCCCGAATCCGAAGCTGTGCTGAAGGCTTCGAACTCCGGTACACCAGTGATTTTCGACGACCAGAGCGATGCCGGCCAGGCGTACAGCGATGCCGTCGACCGTCTACTGGGCAAGCAAAAAGAACTTCGCTTCGTTGACGTCGTGAAGAAAGGCTTCTTCGAGCGCCTGTTTGGAGGTCGGTAATGAATATTTTTGACTTCTTTCGCGATCGCAAGAAAGGCAGCACCGCGTCGGTTGCGAAAGAGCGTCTACAGATCATCGTGGCGCATGAACGCGGCCAACGCACGACCCCTGATTACTTGCCCGCCCTGCAGAAAGAGCTGGTGGAAGTGATTCGCAAGTATGTGAACATCGAGAGCGACCAGGTACAGGTTGCGCTCGAGAATCAGGGTAGCTGCTCGATTCTGGAATTGAACATTACCTTGCCTGACCGCTGAGCCTCGCGCTCGGCTCCACGGCGGCCCGGCGGCCCTTTGTTGAAAAGGGTCGACGCGCCGCCGTTGGCGTTTCTGAGAGATAGACTTTCATGCCGTTGTCGAACATTCGCATCATTCACCAGGACGCCGCCGTGCTGGTCATCGACAAGCCGACCCTGTTGCTGTCGGTGCCGGGGCGCGCCGAAGACAACAAGGACTGCCTGATCACCCGCCTGCAGGAGAACGGGTTTCCCGAGGCGCGCATCGTGCATCGCCTGGATTGGGAAACCAGCGGGATTATTCTGCTGGCGCGGGATGCCGACAGCCATCGCGAGCTGTCCCGTCAGTTTCACGATCGCGAAACGGAAAAGGCCTACACCGCACTGGCCTGGGGGCAACCGGCGCTGGACAGCGGCAGTGTCGACCTGCCGCTGCGCTACGACCCGCCGACCAAGCCACGGCATGTGGTGGATCACGAACATGGCAAGCATGCGCTGACCTTCTGGAAGGTAGTGGAGCGCTGCGGGGAATGGTGTCGCGTCGAGCTGACGCCGATCACCGGGCGTTCGCACCAGTTGCGCGTGCACATGTTGTCGATCGGCCATCCGTTGCTGGGCGACCGGCTGTATGCCCATCCCCAGGCGTTGGAGGCCCATGAGCGGCTTTGCCTGCATGCGAGCATGCTGGCGTTCACCCATCCGGTGACGGGTGAGCGGATGAAGTTCGAGTGTGCTGCGCCGTTTTGAATGGTGGTGGGGTCTTCACGGGCACGTCGGATACACCGCGGTGGGGCCTTCGCGGGCAGAGGGCTCGCCGCCCGCCCCGATCCCACAAATACCTCGGTGGGGTCTTCGCGGGCAGGGGCTCGCCGCCATGGATTGGGCAGCCCTATCCGTGGGCAATCGGGTAAACTGGCGGCATTGCTGTCTGGAGTTTTCTATGCGCGAAGCTTTGAACCAGGGCCTGATCGATTTCCTCAAGGCCTCCCCTACCCCATTCCATGCCACTGCCACTATGGCACGACGCCTCGAGGCAGCCGGTTTTCAGCGGCTGGACGAGCGCGATAGCTGGAACACGGTGCCCGGCGGGCGCTACTACGTGACCCGCAACGATTCCTCGATCATCGCCGTCAAGCTGGGTAAGCACTCACCGCTGCTCAACGGGCTGCGCATGGTCGGCGCTCACACCGACAGCCCCTGCCTGCGCGTGAAGCCGCAACCCGAGTTGCAGCGCCAGGGCTTTTTCCAACTGGGTGTCGAGGTGTATGGCGGTGCCCTGCTCGCACCCTGGTTCGACCGCGATCTGTCGCTGGCCGGCCGGGTCACCTTCCGCCGCGACGGCAAGGTCGAGAGCCAGCTGATCGATTTCCGCCTGCCGATCGCCGTGATACCCAACCTGGCCATCCACCTCAACCGTGAGGCCAATCAGGGCTGGGCGATCAATGCCCAGACCGAACTGCCGCCCGTGCTGGCCCAGGTGGCCGGGGACGAGCGCGTGGATTTCCGCGCGCTGCTGACCGAACAGCTGGCTCGCGAACACGGGCTGAACGCCGACGTGGTGCTCGACTACGAGCTCAGTTTCTACAACACGCAGAGTGCTGCGGTCATCGGCCTGAACGGCGACTTCATCGCCGGCGCGCGACTCGACAACCTGCTGTCCTGCTATGCGGGCCTGCAGGCCCTGCTCGATACGCAAGGCGACGAGAGCTGCGTGCTGGTGTGTACCGACCATGAAGAGATCGGTTCCAGCTCGGCCTGTGGCGCTGACGGGCCGATGCTCGAACAGGTGCTGCAACGCCTGATCCCTGAAGGCGACGAATACGTGCGCAGCATCCAGCGTTCGCTGCTGGTGTCGGCGGACAACGCTCATGGCGTGCACCCCAACTATGCCGAGAAGCACGATGCCAATCACGGACCCAAGCTCAACGCCGGGCCGGTGATCAAGGTCAACAGCAACCAGCGCTACGCGACCAACAGCGAGACGGCCGGGTTCTTCCGGCACCTGTGCATGGCGGTGGAAGTGCCGGTGCAGAGCTTCGTGGTGCGCAGCGACATGGGTTGCGGTTCGACCATCGGCCCGATCACCGCCAGCCATTTGGGGGTGAGGACCGTCGACATTGGCCTGCCGACCTTCGCCATGCATTCGATTCGCGAGCTGGCCGGCAGCCATGACCTGGCGCACCTGGTCAAAGTGCTGGGTGCCTTCTACGCCAGCAACGAGCTGCCGTAGTCACGCCCCTGCCGCGGCGGGCCCGACCTGAACACCCGTACGCGGGCAGAGGTCGTTCTCTGTCCGCGCAGGGCGCACCACCCAGACACCGATCTACAGGTGATTCCACTGATGGTCCTTTTCCTGCGCCTGGCGCTTGCCGTTCTGCTTTTGCTGCCCATTACCGCCCAGGCGGTCGGCCTGCCCGGCCTGCTGGGGGGCAGTTCGGAGAAACCGGCCGAACAACCCGCCCAGCCGCTGGGCCAGTCTTTGGATCAGGTGATCCAGACCCTGGAAAACGACCAGCAACGCACCAAGCTGTTGAGCGACCTGAAAAAGCTGCGGGACAGTACCCGGCAGGCCCAACCGGCCGCCGAGCAAGGCGTGCTGGGCATGATCGGCAGCGCCCTGGCCCACGTCGACCAACAGTTTTCCGGGGACAACAGTCCATTCCAGCGCTGGGGTGAGGAAGTCGCCCTGGCCCACGATGAATTGCTGGCGCTGGCCCTGCCCATGGCGGAATGGCCGCCGATCATCGGCGCTTTTTTGTTGATCATGCTCGTGTGGAGCCTGCTCGCCTACAGCTTGATCTGGATCGGCCATCGCGTGCGCCTGCGCTTCGGTCTGTCGGAAGAACTGCCACAGCATCCACGCACCCTCGATCTACTGCGCTTTGCCTTGCGCAAGCTGGGGCCGTGGCTGGTGGCGCTGGTCATTACCGTGTACGTGGGTTACGCGCTGCCTTCGTCGCTGGGCAAGAGCCTGGCCATGGTCATGGCCTATGCACTGGTGGTGGGCACGCTGTTCTCCGCGATCTGCGTGATCGCGTTTTCCCTGCTGGACGGTCCGCACCGGCACCGCGCCCTGAACATCCTGCGGCACCGGGCCTTTCGGCCGCTGTGGCTGATCGGCAGTTTTGCGGCCTTCGGCGAGGCGCTCAGCGACCCGCGCATGGTCGCCGCGCTCGGTCAGCACCTGGCCCACAGCGCAGCGACCCTGGCCAACGTTCTGGCCGCCCTGTCGACCGGCCTGTTCATCCTGCGCTTCCGCCGGCCCATCGCCCACCTGATCCGCAACCAGCCTTTGTCGCGGCGGCTGACGCGTCGGGCGTTGAGCGACACCATCGAGATCCTCGGCAGCTTCTGGTACCTGCCGGCCCTGGTGCTGGTGGGCATCTCGCTGTTCGCCACGTTCTTCTCGGCCGGCGACACCAGCACGGCGCTGCGCCAGTCGCTGATGTGCGCGGTGCTGCTGATCCTGTGCATGGTCATCAACGGCCTGATCCGGCGCCATGCCCTGCGCCCGCCCAAGGGCCCTCGGCGCCATGCCTTGTATTCGGAGCGCCTGAGTCACTTCGCCTACACCCTGATGCACCTGCTGATCTGGGTGGTGTTCATCGACCTGGGCCTGCGTGTGTGGGGCATGTCGCTGATCGGTTTCACCGAGGGCGATGGTCACGAGATCTCGGTGCGCCTGGCCAGCCTAGTGGGCACCCTGATCTTCGCCTGGTTGGTGTGGATTCTGGCCGACACCGGCATCCATCACGCCCTCACCCGTTCGCGCAAGGGCATGGCCAACGCGCGCGCGCAGACCATGATGCCGCTGATCCGCAACGTGCTGTTCGTGACCATTTTCATCATTGCCGCGATCATCGCCCTGGCCAACATGGGCATGAACGTGACGCCGCTGCTGGCGGGTGCGGGGGTGATCGGTCTGGCCATCGGTTTCGGTGCGCAGTCGCTCGTTGCGGATCTGATCACCGGGTTGTTCATCATCATCGAGGACTCGCTGGCCATCGATGACTACGTGGATGTGGGCGGCCACCTGGGCACCGTCGAGGGCCTGACCATCCGTACGGTGCGCCTGCGCGACATCGACGGTATCGTGCACACCATCCCCTTCAGCGAAATCAAGAGCATCAAGAACTACTCGCGGGAATTCGGCTACGCCATCTTTCGTGTGGCGGTGCCCTACAGCATGGGGATCGACGACGCCATCAAGATGATGCGCGAAGTGGGCCAGAAGATGCGCAGCGATCCGTTGCATCGGCGCGATATCTGGTCTCCGCTGGAGTTTCAAGGGGTGGAAAGCTTCGAGTCGGGCACGGCGATCCTGCGCGCGCGGTTCAAGACCGGGCCGATCAAGCAGTGGGAAGTGTCACGGGCCTTCAACCTGGCGCTCAAGCGCCAGCTGGATGAAGCCGGGCTGGACCTGGCGACACCGCGCCTGAGCGTGCAGGTGGTCACGGCGGGGGCGGTTGGCGAGAAATAGGCTGCGGCTTTCGCGGCCGATGACCGCTCCTACAGTGATCCAGAGCTCCCGTAGGAGCGGTCATGGGCCGCGAAAGGGGCGCTGCGGTGTTACAGGTTCACCACATTGGCGATCCGCACCGGGGCGTTCTCGTCGATGCGCAGGTTGTGGAAATCGAACAGGTCGCGGTCGGCCAGCTGCGACGGCATCACGTTCTGCAGGCTGCGGAAGATGCTGTCGGTGCGGCCGGGCGTCTTGCGCTCCCAGTCCAGCAGCATGTCCTTGACCACCTGGCGCTGCAGGTTCTCCTGGGAGCCGCACAGGTTGCACGGGATGATCGGAAAGCCCTTGAAATCCGAGTACGCCTGAATGTCTTTCTCATGGCAGTAGGCCAACGGACGAATGACCACATTGCGCCCGTCGTCGGCGCGCAGCTTGGGTGGCATGGCCTTGAGCGAGCCGTTGAAGAACATGTTGAGGAAGAATGTCTCGACGATATCGTCGCGATGGTGACCCAGGGCCATCTTGGTCGCGCCGATCTGGTCGGCGAAGGTGTACAGCGTGCCGCGGCGCAGGCGCGAGCACAGCGAGCAGGTGGTCTTGCCTTCCGGGATCAGCTCCTTGACCACCGAATAGGTATCTTTCTCGACGATGTGGTATTCGACGCCCAGTTGTTCCAGGTAGGCCGGCAGCACATGCTCGGGGAAGCCCGGCTGCTTCTGGTCCATGTTCACCGCCACGATGCTGAACTGGATGGGCGCGACCTTCTGCAGGTGCAGCAGCACATCGAGCAGGGTGTAGCTGTCCTTGCCGCCCGAGAGGCAGACCATGACCTTGTCGCCGTTCTCGATCATGTTGTAGTCGGCGACCGCTTCACCGGCCAGCCGACGAAGGCGTTTCTGCAGCTTGTTCTGGTTGACTGAAAGAGTGCCCATGGCGACAGGATCCCGCGATGTGTGTGACAAAGGCCGGGCATTTTACGCACTTTGACGCGTGCCGTGTACCGTCTGCCGCGCATGAGGGCCGCGCGGGACCGACGGGTGGCTCGGCACCGCTCGGAGGTTGCGGCATAATCGCTGCACCTGGAGTGTGTCGAAGAATGCCCGAGCAACTCAATCAACGCGTCGAAGCCTGCTTTCGCCAGGCCGAGCTGTTTTTCAAGCGCCCTTTCCGGCGCCCGGTGGTCAGCACCCAGCTGCGCGGGCAGAAGGCCGGTGTGGCGCACCTGCACGAAAACCTGCTGCGCTTCAATCCGCAGCTCTACCGCGAGAATGCCGAAGACTTCCTCAAGCAGACCGTGCCCCACGAGGTCGCGCACCTGGTGGCGCACCAGCTGTTCGGCGATCGCATCGCGCCTCACGGCGAGGAATGGCAGCTGATCATGCGCGGTGTCTACGAACTGACCCCGCACCGTTGCCACAGCTACGCAGTGAAACGTCGCCAGGTCATTCGCTATCTGTACAAATGCCCCTGCCCCGAGAGCGAGTTCGCCTTTTCGGCGCAACGCCATGGCCTGGTCGGCAGAGGTCGTCGCTACCTGTGCCGGCGCTGCCGCCAGACCCTGGTGTTCAGCGGCGAAACGCGCATGCAATGATCGCCATTCCCTTGCACGACCAGGCTGGGCAGAATGCGCACATGAATACAGCCCTCCCCGCTTGCCTGAGCGATCTGCGTCAAACACTGGCCCCTGCCCGAGGACGTGCCCGGCGCACGCTTGTTCAGCAGCCGTTTCGACCACGGCGCACTGACCGCCGAAGACTTCGCGCAGTGCGGCATTGCCCCGCCTGCGTCGATCCAGCGTTCGGTGGCCAAGCGTCAGGCCGAGTACCTGGCGGGGCGCGTCTGCGCACGTGGCGCCCTGCTGGCGTTGACCGGCGAGGCGCAGGTGCCGGCCATCGGCGCCGACCGCGCCCCGGTCTGGCCTGAGCAAATCGTCGGGTCGATCACCCACGGCAGTGGTCGGGCAGCGGCCGTGGTCGCCCATCGGGATCACTGCCAGGGGCTGGGTCTGGATATCGAAAGCCTGCTGCCAGCGGCGCGCGCCGAACGGCTGTGCACGGAAATACTGACCCCAACCGAAATGAAGCGGATGGATCCGGCCCAGGTGGATACCGTGGTCACCCTGACCTTCTCGCTCAAGGAAAGCCTGTTCAAGGCGTTGTACCCGTTGGTCGGGCAGCGCTTCTATTTCGAGCATGCCGAAGTGCTGCAGTGGTCGGCCGAAGGGCATGCGCGGTTGCGCCTGTTGACCGACCTGTCACCAGAGTTTGGCGACGGATTCGAAATCGACGGGCAGTTTGCCTGGTTCGACGGACACCTGTTGAGCCTGGTAGCGGTCCGTTGAGGCCAGCCCGACCGCAGCGTATCCGGCGTCCTGCGGCCTTGCTCGCCGCGCTGGCCCTGTGGGTCAGCCTGACCGGCGCTAGCGGTCCCGACAGCCCGCGCCTGCTGGACCAGACGCTGGACAGCCAGAGCGCCCGGCAATCCATCGCGCGCATCGTCGCCTCCCCTCCGTCAGTGAATACGCCCTATCAAAGCGCCCGCGACTTTCTGCAGGCTCAGGGGCTGGCCAACCACACGACAACCACCTGGGGCGCCCTGGCCACCCTGCCTGCAGCGGGAAACAGCCTGATGCTGCTGGACCGGCAAACCCCGCTGTCCACCCAGCAGGTTGACCGACTGTTGGGCTGGGTAGAGCGCGGCGGACGCCTGCTGACGGTGGCCGACGCCCTGTGGGACGAGGCCGGCGCCACCAGTGGCGACGCCCTGCTCGATCGCCTGCAGATCCGCGTTCAGTTGAGCGCGCAGCTGCCGCAGCTTCCCCCTGCTCCGGACGATGAGTACCCGAGTCTGACCAAGCTCTATCTGGAAGACGAAGAAGCACCGGCGTATTTCAGCTTCGATACGCAACGCCATCTGGATGACCCGACCGGCAAGGTTCAGGCATGGGCCAACAGCAATGGCGCCACCCATCTGATGCAGATGGCCTACGGCGACGGTCTCATCACCCTGGTCAGCGATGCGCAACTGTGGAAGCGCGAGCAGATCCAGCGCTACGACAATGCCTGGCTGCTGTGGTACCTGAATCAGGCCAGTGAGGTGACCTGGCTGTTCGAACCGGCGGCCGAGCAGCCTGGACGATACGTGCCGTGGGCGCTGGTCGTGCTGCTGCTGGCCGCCGGGTCGGGGCTGTGGTGGATCAGGACGCGGCGACGTCCATACCAGGGCTCGAACGTGCTGGACCGACATGAGCTGCGCCTGCTGCGTGAGCACGGACGGCAATGCCTGCGCGAGCAGGGTCCGCAGGGGTTTCTCGGCACTCTGCGACGAGATGTGCTGCAACGCGCGTGTCTGCACCATCCCGGCTTCGACAAGCTCGCCGTTGCAGAGAAGTGGCAGGTGCTGGCGCAACTGTCGCAGCATTCGACCCGCAGTATCGGCGCCGCGTTGATGCCGACAGACCGCCGACGCCTGTCCAGTCGAGCATTCACCCGCGCGGTGGCGCAACTGCAAAGCCTGCGGGACAGCCTGGGACCGATGTCGGCCGGGGCGCGGGTCAACCGTCCTTCGAGTGCGGCCGCAAGGCAGGCCAGCCAAGCGGTGCTGGTGCTGCTCGACTGCGGCGCCTGGGCCGGCCACCGCCAAACCGACCTCAAGCATGCGACGCACGCTTGCCTGCAGGTGAGCGAAGCAGCGCTGGCTGACGGGTACGCCGTAGGCCTGCAGGTGTCCTCCTGCGAGCCGCCGGTAAGCCTGATGCCGCAGCGCGGCGCCGAGCATGTGCAGCACTTGGTCGAGGCACTTGCGCATCTGCAACCCACTTCACCGACCGCTAACTTAGCGGCAAACCTGGAAGCCCTCCTCGCCGATGACCAGGCGTGGGCGCTGGTGGTCATGGTGGCGGGCTTTCAAGGTGATGACGAACCGTCCACGGTCGCTGCGCTGAGCACAGTCGCCGCACGCCACCCGGTCTTGTTGCTCAGCTTGCGCGACGAGCCCCTCGAGCGCCTGGGTCAGCAGCCAGTCAGGACCTGGCCCGATGCCCTGCTCTATTGCGGTGTGATGCAGCGCCTGCTCTGGCGTCAGGGGCTGCACGATCGGCTGGCCGCCGCAGGCGTCACTGTCGTGGACGCCTGGCCGGGAGAAATCGCCACCGAAGCGCTGCTGCGCTATCGAAGCCTGCACCAGCCGCGGGTCTGAGCCCAGGGTCCCTGCTCAGGACGAAGTACCGTGAGGATGGAACGTGAAATAGTGGCGCAGTGCGTCCACCAGCTTGAGAAACTCCGTCGGTGCCGGGCCCTGCAATTCGAAGCCTGAATCGTAGTGCCCAGGGGTCGCGTCTTCCTTGCACCACAGGCAGTGCGCCGACAGGTCGATCAGCTTGGGCTCGCCCTCGACCGAGGGAATCTTCACCTGCAGTTCGAACACCGGACCGACCAGCAGCGGCAACTCGCTGATCAGCATCAGGCCGACGTCCGAAATATTGCCCATATAGCCCATGGCACGACCGGTGTAGCGGTTGTAGACCTTCAGGTAGTACGGCAACTGGTGCCGTTCGATCCGACGTTCGGTGTACATGATGGGTCTGCTGTAGATATCGGGCATAAGTGTCGCGTTCGTCCTCTGTCGTTTCACAGGTTCACCCGTTCAGGTGTCCCAGGCGTTTTCCAGATCGTTTCAGGGTACAGGAAATTCACCTCAGAATGCCGCCGGACGTGGCTGTGCAGGTACACCGGGACGCACGTGGCCAAGCTGATCCAGGGTTTGCAGACGCGCCTGGGCGCGGTAGGCGTATTCGCTGGAGGGATAGCGATTGATGATGTACTGGTAGGTCTGTGCCGCATCGACGTAGAGCTTCTGGCGCTCCAGGCACTGGCCTCGCAGCATCGAGACTTCCGGTTGCACGTACGGCCGCGAACGGCTCTTGCGGTCGACCTGGGACAGCTCCAGCACGACCTTCTCGCAGTTGCCGTCGTCGTAGGCGCGGTAGGCGCTGTTCAGGTGCTGGTCCATCGACCAGCGGGTGCAGCCTGACACGGCAATGGCCAGGGCAATCAATACAAGCGCGCGCATGGGACTCTCCTGCCGCAGGGGGTATCAGGCTTTATCGACCTGTTGCCGGGAATCTTCAATACCCGGGCGTCCGATGCCGGCGCGCGCCAATCTTCTGCGTCCAAATCCTCTGCATCGAGTGCAGAGGAACGATGACGCCAGCGCAATTGAGGAGTAGCCTTTGCCAGCGCTTCAATAAAGGAGTCAGTGCATGACCGTTCGCCGTACCAAAATCGTTGCCACCCTGGGCCCCGCCTCCAACTCGCCGGAAGTGATCGAACAACTGATCAAGGCCGGCCTGGATGTCGCTCGCCTGAACTTTTCCCACGGTACACCGGATGAGCACAAGGCTCGCGCCCGTCTGATCCGCGAGATCGCTGCACGGCTGGGGCGTCACGTCGCCCTGCTGGGCGATCTGCAAGGTCCGAAGATCCGCATCGCCAAGTTCGCCAACAAACGCATCGAACTGAAGGTCGGCGATCGCTTCACCTTCTCCACCAGCCATCCGCTCACCGAAGGCAACCAGGACGTCGTGGGTATCGACTACCCTGACCTGGTCAAGGATTGCGGCGTCGGCGACGAGCTGTTGCTCGACGACGGCCGTGTGGTCATGCGCGTGGAAACCGCCACCGCCGACTCGCTGCATTGCTCGGTGCTGATCGGCGGCCCGCTGTCCGACCACAAGGGCATCAACCGTCGCGGTGGCGGCCTGACCGCCCCGGCCCTGACCGAGAAAGACAAGGCCGACATCAAGCTGGCCGCGGAAATGGACCTGGACTACCTGGCCGTGTCCTTCCCGCGCGATGCGTCGGACATGGAATACGCGCGCCAGCTGCGTGACGAGTCGGGCGGTACCGCCTGGCTGGTGGCCAAGATCGAACGCGCCGAAGCGGTGGCCGACGACGAGACGCTGGACGGCCTGATCCGCGCCAGTGACGCCGTCATGGTTGCGCGTGGCGACCTGGGGGTTGAAATCGGCGACGCCGAGCTGATCGGTATCCAGAAGAAGATCATTCAGCACGCGCGCCGCAACAACAAGGCGGTGATCGTGGCGACCCAGATGATGGAGTCGATGATCCAGAACCCGATGCCGACCCGCGCCGAAGTGTCCGACGTGGCCAACGCCGTGCTCGACTACACCGACGCCGTGATGCTTTCGGCCGAAAGTGCTGCCGGTTCCTATCCGATCGAAGCCGTGCAAGCCATGGCACGCATCATCGTCGGCGCGGAAAAGCATCCGACCAGCAAGAAGTCCAGCCATCGTCTGTACACTCAGTTCGAGCGCTGCGACGAAAGCATCGCGCTGGCCGCCATGTACACGGCGAACCATTTCCCGGGCGTGAAGGCGATCATCGCCCTGACCGAAACCGGGTACACCTCGCTGATCATGTCGCGCCTGCGCTCGTCGGTACCGATCTTCGCCTTCTCGCCTCAGCGTGCCACCCAGGCCCGCGCCGCGATGTTCCGCGGGGTCTACCCGGTCGACTTCGATCCGGCCGTGTTGCCGCCGAGCGAAGTAAGCAAGGCCGCCATCGACAAGCTGCTGGAGATGGGCATCGTGCAGCAAGGCGACTGGGTCATCCTGACCAAGGGTGACAGCTACGCCACGACCGGTGGCACGAACGGGATGAAGATCCTGCACGTGGGTGATCCGCTGGTCGACTGATTGGTGATCGCTGAAACACCAAAGGCCCCGGCGTGAATACGCCGGGGCCTTTCATTTTCAGGTGCATGGAGCTGTTCGTCACTCAGAGCTGCCCATACCAGCGTTTGATCACGGGGGCCTGATCGGCTTTGTTGCGACCGAGTGTAAAAATGGCGCCGCTGGCGGACTCGGCAACCAGATCGAAAGGCTCCGCTGTCGGGTCTTCGACGATACCCTCTCGCCCGAACCGATCATCCTTGGCACCATTGGCAGTGGCGCGACTGAGCATTCCCAAACCGCGCAACCCACCCGCCACGGTCGAAAGATCCTGCGCGGCAGCTATCGAAAGGTCGTTACCTTTGAAATCGCCGCGCGTCAGCGCTACACCGGACTCTCCATACGTCGAGTCGAGCTGACCATCGCTGGTGAGTTTGAATCGGAGCAACTGGCTGGACTCCGGGTCGATATGCTCCAGCTCCCCCACGCACACGATGCCTGCGCCCATAGCCGGCGCCATGGCATGGATTCGCGACTTGAGTTTGGGGCTTAGATCCAGACTGTAGAATCCATCCGTGCCGAATGCTGTATCCAAGGTACCGTTGGCCGTGTAACGAGCCACCAGCCCGATATAAGGTGGCGTGGCCGTGTGGCCCGCCACCAGTATGTGACCACTGGGCTGTACATGGACGGCACTGATCAGCCTGTTCTGATTCCCCCAGACGAACTGCCGGAAACCCTGATTGCCGAATGAGCTATCCAACTGCCCGTCAGCCCTGACCGCCACCACATAGGCGGGATCAAGATAGCTTTCATGCAAGGAATTGATGCCTAGCAGCAGACGCCCGCCCGTTGCCCGTTGCGCTGTGCGCACGACAAACCGCGACGTTGCAACCTGGTTGCCGGAACGAAAGGCGGGCAGGGAAAATATCAGCCGACCGCCGTCGCCGAAGCTCGGATCCGGTAAACCCTGCGCCGTGAGCTTGACGACGAATCCCTTGGTTTCCAACGGTGAGGCGATTGTGTAAGCGCCCAGTACATAAAAGACTTTGGCATCCTCATCGCAGAACAGCGAGCCTACGTCGTAGCCGTAGGATGTTTGCGCGTCGAACCGATACCGCGTTGCACCGTGCGTACCGAACGATTCGTCCGGATCGCCGTCAGCGGTATATCGCGCAATCCAGAAACCATCTCTGTATCCATCGAGAACCACGGTCAGCGAACCATCGCGCAATGCTGCAAGCGCTGCCGGCCGAGCACCTTTACCGTTTTCGGCAGCCTGCCCCAGATCGGCGGTCCCGTTCTCGCCGAAACGCGTATCCAGATCACCGGCGGCATGGATCGACACTGTTGAAGTATTACCCATCACGAGCACTCCTTGAGAAAGCCAGTGGTTGTAGAGCCCTGAACGTTCACCGATACCAGCAATCACTTCTTCCAGAACGACAACGGCATATTGATTCTGGACTTACGGGTCGATGAGCGCCGATACAATTCAATGCACAGGCGCACGGGCGCTTGACCGAGTCGCTGAATCAGCAAACTTCCATAAACTCGGCACTCGTCAAAATATATAGGCAGTACTCGACAACATTCAACCATTGTAAATAATCTTTCAAGCCACGCTAACTTGAAAGTTATAGTTCACGTTTATTCAGCAATGAGCGCACCGCAACGCCCTGCCGCTTTATTCAAGCTCATATTTATTGACCACGACGACCGATATATTATTTGCACGTAAAGAACGCCTAGCGGCAAACGCCGCTGAGGAATATCAGGCACGTCGAGGTGTTCTTATCGGACGATGACCGCTATTGCACAAATAGACAGTCGGCGGTCAGCCGCGACCAACGAATACGTCGCTGTACAGCTGGCTTCTGGGCAGGCCGGCCAGGAACAGCCGTCGGGAGAATTCTTCCACGCTGATCGGTGATCCGCACACCAACGCGATGGTCTGGCGCGAGGAGAGTCGCAACGGCGGTGGTTCGCCGGCCGGGAACTGTTCGACGAGCAGGTTGGGATGAGCCTGGGCAAGCGACCGCAAGGGTTCATCCAGATAGTGCTCATCGGCCATGTGCAGCACGCGGATCGGGCCATGATGCCCCTGCCGCAATGCCTCGCGCAGCACACCCCACACAGGTGCCAGACCGGTACCGGCGGCGAACAGCCACAGTGGCCGGGACTGCCATTCGGGATCGTAATGCAGGGCGCCGCCACGGACTTCGCCCACCTGCACGACATCGCCTACCTTGAACTGACGAGCCTGGTCGATGAAGGCCCCGGAACGTCGACAGCCCAGATGAAACTCCAGAAACTCGTCGGCTTGGGCGAGGCTGGCGATGGAATAAGGCCGCGCGACCCGCACACCTTCGGCTGTGGTGGTCCAGAGCACCATGTGCTGCCCGGCGTGATAGCGCAGCGGGCGTTCCGCCAGCAAGCGCAGGCGCAGCACGTTGGCCGACAGCCAGTCACAGCCGATCACTCGCGCAGCCGTACCGTCACCTTGGGGGTCGAACACCGCCACCCGCAAGTCCTCGACGACCTGGCACTGGCAGGCCAGGCGCCAGCCCTGCTCGCGCTTGTCGACACTCAAGGCATCGGGCTTGCGGTCCTGTGGCTCGCCGGCAAGGCAGCGCACCAGGCAAGCGTGGCAACTGCCCGCGCGACAACTGAAAGGTACCTGCAGGCCAGCCTGGTTAAGCGCCTCGAGCAGGTTGCTGCCGGCCGCGACGGTCCAGCGCTGCCGACCTGTCTCCAGTTCAGGCATCGGCCATGTCCCAGGCTGCCGCGCAGCGGTTGCGCCCCTCGCGCTTGGCCCGATACAAAGCCTGGTCGGCACGCTGCAGTGCGTCATCCAGATCGTCGCCTGGCACCAGCAGGGTCATGCCCACCGACAGGCTCAGGTTGGCCGCACCCAGGCCTTGCGGGTCGGCGTCGGCAAACGCGCGCCGTAGCCGCTCGCAGCTGCGTACCAAGTGATCCCCATCGACTTCCGGCATCAGCAGCACGAACTCTTCGCCGCCATAGCGCGCCAGTACATCGGTATCGCGCAGGCAGTCCTGGGTCACGGCGGCAAAGGCTTGCAGCACCTGATCACCGGCTGCATGGCCGTGGATGTCGTTGATGCGCTTGAAGTGGTCGAGGTCGATCAGTGCAAGGCCGTGCTCGACACCCGGCTTGAGCGTGGCCAGTTCGCGCGACGCCAGGCGCAGGAAATGCCGACGATTGAACAAGCCCGTGAGCTCATCGGTGGCGACCAGGTCTTCGAGCTGGCGCATCATGCCGCGCAGGGTCTCCTGATGCGCCTGCAACGCGTAACGACGCTGGCGCATGCGCTGGCGCGAGCTCTGCACGTAGCTGGCGTACATGCATAACCACAGCAGCACCACCAGCATGGCGCAGATCTGCAGCGTGGCCAGCCCCGGGTCAGGCAGGGCCATGCGGTAAGCCTCGCACAGGTTGACCCCGACGAAGGCGACGAACACCACCAGGGCACAGCGCACGAACGCCAGGCGCGGCAGGTGAAACACGCCGAACAGCAGGATCAACACGTACACCACCATGAAGGTGCCGCGCGCCACTTCCAGGTTACCGATCAGCCAGGTGTGCCAGGCCACGGCCAGCAGCACCTGAAACTCGGTGAGGCTGGGGTCGCTGAAGCGTTGGTTGGTCCCGCTGCGAAAGACCCAGTACAGCACGCCTTGGCTGGCGACGACCAGGCCGGTCGAACCCACCGCCGTCACCAGCGACACGCTGCAATACTGCGTCAGGATCGCCACCCACACGAGCACGAGCACCAACCCATAGGTGCAGGCAGCCAGCGAGAAACGCTTGATCAGTAATTGTTGAAGGGCGGACTCGGTCACTCGCAGACTCGCTGTGCTGAATGGGAATCCATCCCCTGAATGCACCGTAACAGTGCAAAGGTGTGATGCCATAATAATGGCCAAGGGGTGAAATAACTATTCAATTTTGGATGGCGCGACGAAGTCTACCGGGTATCGGACCAACGGTGTATCCGCCTCAACGCCACGCCATTCAATCGATCCAGCGTGTCAGCTCGGTCCAGCCGCGCTATACTGCCGCGCCTTTTTCGCGCCAACCTGCTACACGTTGACGCACCTCGAAAGCCGTGCGCCAGGCTAGACCTGACCCGCTTTCTTAACGAATGTTCCCCACCAAGAGGAGCGCGCCCCATGACCGTGATCAAACAAGACGACCTGATTCAGAGCGTCGCCGACGCCCTGCAATTCATTTCCTATTACCACCCCGTGGACTTCATCCAGGCCATGCATCAGGCCTACCTGCGTGAAGAGTCCCCGGCGGCGCGCGACTCCATCGCCCAGATCCTGATCAACTCGCGCATGTGCGCCACCGGCCACCGGCCGATCTGCCAGGACACCGGCATCGTCACCGTGTTCGTGCGTGTGGGCATGGACGTGCGCTGGGACGGCGCCACCATGGGCCTGGACGACATGATCAACGAGGGCGTCCGTCGCGCCTACAACCTGCCGGAAAACGTCCTGCGTGCCTCGATCCTGGCCGACCCGGCGGGTGCTCGCAAGAACACCAAGGACAACACGCCGGCGGTGATCCACTACTCCATCGTGCCCGGCAACACCGTGGAAGTGGACGTGGCGGCCAAGGGTGGCGGCTCCGAGAACAAGTCGAAGATGGCCATGCTCAACCCGTCCGACTCGATCGTCGACTGGGTTTTGAAGACCGTGCCGACCATGGGCGCCGGCTGGTGCCCGCCCGGCATGCTCGGCATCGGTATCGGCGGCACGGCCGAGAAGGCCGCGGTGATGGCCAAGGAAGTGCTGATGGAGTCCATCGACATCCACGAGCTCAAGGCCCGCGGCCCGCAGAACCGTATCGAGGAGATCCGCCTGGAGCTGTTCGACAAGGTCAACCAGCTGGGCATCGGCGCCCAGGGCCTGGGCGGCCTGACCACCGTGCTCGACGTGAAGATCATGGACTACCCGACCCATGCCGCCTCCCTGCCGGTGTGCATGATCCCCAACTGCGCCGCGACCCGTCACGCCCACTTCGTGCTCGACGGTTCCGGCCCGGCCGAGCTGGAAGCGCCGGACCTGGACGCCTACCCGGAAATCGTCTGGGAAGCCGGCCCGTCGGCTCGCCGCGTCAACCTCGACACGCTGACGCCTGAAGAAGTGCAAAGCTGGCAGCCGGGCGAGACCATCCTGCTCAACGGCAAGATGCTCACTGGTCGCGACGCGGCGCACAAGCGCATGGTCGAGATGCTGAACAAGGGTGAAACCCTGCCGGTGGACCTCAAGGGCCGCTTCATCTACTACGTCGGCCCGGTTGATCCGGTCCGCGAAGAAGTGGTCGGTCCGGCTGGCCCGACCACCGCCACGCGGATGGACAAGTTCACCCGGCAGATCCTCGACCAGACCGGCCTGCTGGGCATGATCGGCAAGTCCGAGCGCGGCCCGACCGCCATCGAGGCGATCAAGGATCACAAGGCCGTGTACCTGATGGCCGTGGGCGGCGCCGCCTACCTGGTGGCCCAGGCCATCAAGAAATCGCGCGTGGTGGCCTTCGAAGAGCTGGGCATGGAAGCCATCTACGAGTTCGACGTCAAGGACATGCCCGTGACCGTGGCCGTGGACAGCAAGGGCGAATCGGTACACATCACCGGCCCGGCCATCTGGCAGGGCAAGATCGCCGAAAGCCTGGCGGTGGAAGTGCAGTAGATTTCTCCTGCGGTAACTGAAAGCCCGGCCATAGTGCCGGGCTTTTCATGTACGGGCAAAAGCGACAAATCCTACAAATAGTCGTAATTTGTAAAAAAAAGTAATAACAGGGGTTTACACCTCTGAGATCTAAATCTGTATGAATACCCGCTCCTCCATCTCGTCCAGCGCCGCACTGTGCGCGAAAACCCCCACGATCACCGTGGTATCTCCTGAGCGACAAACGCTACGCACCGTTGACTATCATCGTGCCGAGCAGGGTCAAGCACAGCGTCGCATCCACAAGCATTGCCATGACCTGTCGCTCCACATGACCGAGCAATGGGATCCTCGCCAGTACACACGCTTGCAGGAAGGTGAACAGCAACCGGCCAATATCAGGACACTGCACAGCCTATCTGGCAGGACGCTGGCGACCCGAAGTGTCGATGCCGGCAATCGCACCACATTGTTCAACGTCTCAGGCATGGTCGCTCAAACCTGGGACAGCCGCGGTACGCAGAATGCTATCGACTATGACGCCCTGGGGCGGCCACAGACGCTGTGGCAATCATTGGCGGATCAGCCGCGCCAGGCCGTCCAGCGTTGCGCCTATGGAGATGCCAGCGCTGACAAAAGTCGTAACCATTGTGGACATCTTCTGCGCCAGGACGACAGTGCAGGGACGCTACTGAATCAGCAATTGAGCATCGATGGAACGCCTTTGGCCCAGACCAGGCAGTTCTTGCTTGAGCTTGCACAGCCGGATTGGCCCGAGTCGCTGGCAGAGCGAGAGGCCATCGTGGAACCTCGTGGATATTCCAGCACATTGCGCCATGACGCAGTCGGACAGCAGCTCGAACAGGTCGACGCAGCCGGCAATGTCCGTCGCTACGGTTACACCGTCGGCGGCGCCCAAGACAGTGCAACGCTGCAGTACGCCGATGGCACTGTCTGTGAGTTGCTGCGTAGCATTCGTTATGACGCCTACGGCAATATCCAGACCCAGACCAGTGGCAATGGCATCGTTACCGACAATGAGTATTGCCCCATGACGGGGCGCCTTTCACGGCTGCGGGTCAGACGTGATGGCCAAGCCTTGCAGGACCTCAACTACGAGCATGATCCAGTGGGCAACATAGTCCGCATCGCCGATGCGGTACTGCCTACTCGCCACTATGCCAATCAGCGTATCGAACCTATTACTCATTACACCTATGACACCCTGTACCAACTCACTGCAACGCAGGGTCGCGAATCGGTATCTGCCAACAGCATCAGCCCTGGCCTGCCGGAACTTGGCGCGCTCAACGGTCCCGGACAACTGCTCAATTACACGCAACGCTATGAATACGATGCTGGGGGCAACCTCACGCGTTTGCGCCACCAGGGTCAACGCAGTTACACCCGCGACATGCAGGTCGAAGCAGGCAGCAATCGAGCAGTTGCCGGACTCGAGTCGGCAGCGGTCATGGAGTCGGGAGCATTCGATGGCAATGGCAACCTCACTCGTCTGACGCATGGCCACTCGCTGGAGTGGGATGGTTTCAATCAACTCGCCGGTGTGAGGACGATCACCCGCGCCTCAGGCAGCGATGAACAACGCTATCAATACGATGGAGCGGGCCAACGCGTGCGCAAAGTCGATGTGGCGAAAGCAAAAAACGCGCTGATCGAAAAGGAGGTGCGCTACCTGCCAGGGCTGGAAATCCATACCGACAGCGCCGGGCAATGTCTGCACATCGTGACTCAACAGACCGGTCAGACACAGGTGCGCGCTCTGGACTGGATCAGCGGCAAACCCGATGGCGTGCTTGCCCAGGATCTACGCTACAGCTTCCAGGATCATTTGCAGTCCTGTGCACTCGAGTTCGATGGTTCGGCCGAACTGGTGAGTCAGGAAGGCTACTATCCTTTCGCAGGAACAGCGTGGCGGGCGGCACGCTCAGTCATCGATGCCAGCTACAAGACCATACGTTACTCGGGCAAGGAGCGGGACAGCACAGGCCTCTATTATTATGGGCTGCGCTACTTCGCGCCGTGGCTGCAACGCTGGCTCAACCCCGATCCGGCAGGGGTGGGGGACGGGCTCAATCTCTATACCATGGTCGGCAACAATCCCATCCGCTACGCCGACGCCCGAGGATTGGAGCGCCTGGACTATCTCGATCTGGCGAGTGCGCCGGCCGACGATGCGGCCGTCGTGGCTGCTGCGTTCCAGGTAAACCCGGGCGTCAGTCAGCAGTACAACAACTTTTCTATTCGCACCGCGCAGATATTGGATTCACACACGCAACGGCAGCGACAGATCGACGAGCTTGAGCGCAACAAGAAGAAAGGCGAGGCCAACAAACTAAAGAAATCTCCACTGAAATTCAGCAAGACTGCACTCAAAGGCTTTGCCGCGCACGCGGGTATCTCCCCCCGGGACGGCAGCGAACTGACCACCGATTTCGTCAACTTCGAGGGCAGCCTGGCTGCTAAAAACCTGTTTCCTGGGGTCGAACTGATGCCTGCCGCTTCTCCACCCGACCATCCGTTCAGTGTCGCGATCCCGGCATCGGCGTCTCAGCGCACCCAGCTTGCGTTTCGGCAAGATGCGGATTTTGGTAACTACAGAGTCGTAGATCCTCAAGCCTTCATGCAGACCATCGAGCAGCGTTACGAGGCAGGCGGAGTGGCGCTGCATGACTACACTCGGCAAAGGATTACCAGTCATCTTGCCGACAGCAACTACGTCATCCCCATAAAAGCGGGAATCGCAGGCCTGCATGCCGAGGTTCAGGCGCTGAACGACTGGATATCTCGCCCGGCAGAAGGTCGCAAGACAGAACAGGTCATTGCCGACTCATTCGTTTTCACCCAGCGGCTGGTCGGGATTCCGGCAGGACAGAACGTGGTCGACTTTCCCGCCTGCTACAACTGCAGCGGCATCCTGCCGCCCACATTGAACGTGATGACCGGACGCCTCCCGGAACGCCCCGTCACAAACCGGACGCGCCGAGCATCCAGTACGTTCTGAATCAGGGACTGCGCACCGGGCAAGGATGCCTGGTAGCGCTGTTTCAACAGCTGCGAGCGTTGGGCAACACTTCGGCCTGACGCCTCGTTCAGTAAGGCCCGACAGGCTGCATATCGACTCTATGGGCTTTGTCTACCTAGCAGTTCTGTGGATACCGCGACTATCCATTCAGGTTTAAAAAATCACTTCTGATTCATTCAATAAGTGATTTAAACCATGAACACCCCCGAATTACCCGAACCCATCTTCGACAACGGCGAAGACCTCACCCCCGAAATCGAATTGCCGACGCAGCCCGATCCGGTCTACAACCCACTGTTCGAAAACCTGGTGCCTGAAGAACCTGAGACTCACATCGCCGGCCGTCTCAGCTTCGCCGACGCCATGCCGCGCATGGGCATGAGCTCGGTGTTCGACATCATCCGCCAGCCCAAGGGCGAATTCGCCCGCCAACTGCGCACCTTGAGCGACGCCGACGGCGAAATGGCCTACGACAACGCCCTGTGCTACGCCACCCAGATTGCCCGCTCCTATCGCGAAGACGTGGTGTCCTCAGGCCGCGACCTGCCGTCGATCGCTCCGCAGACCGGCGTCCGCGCCCTGGTCGAGGTGGGCCCCAGCTACCCCAACCTGTTCAAGGAAAACTGGGACCAGTTCTGCAAGGTCGGCGCCATCGAGGCCATGGACGGGCCGGTGGCCTACCTGGGCTCGCTGCGCCGCTTCGCCGCTGAAAGAATCGAAGGCGCTTCCACGTCGCCCAAGCGTATCCCGCTGGCCGTGCGTCGTCCTGACCTGGACAAACTGGTGATCGACGAACAAAGCACCTACCAGAGCCGGCCGATGCTGGACCTGGTCAACGATGTGCTGACTCAGGGCATCGACAAGTACCAGGTGGAAAAAGGCGATGCACGTCCCATCCACCAGTTGCTGGCGGAGAAGAAGCATCCGTTTGTGTTTCCGTATCATTTTGCCCACCAGCAGGTGAGTCTGGCGTTGGGTGGGGAGAAGCCTGCGCTGGGGGAAATCAGCTACCGGCTCCGTCAGGCAAACTCACATGTGGGTAACGTTCAATCCGCAAACGTCAATGATACTGCCCTGATCAACCTTAGCGGTGTGAACCCCAGCCTCGCTCGGTTGTTGCTGGGGCCTTCGCCTTTCAGTCATTTCTATGTGAGCTTGCAGAGCCTGCTCGGCAATAAGAAATTTTGCGCAACAAGCCTGGCTGCATTGCGTTCCTATGAGGCAAATATCCGGTGCGGCTTCACCGTCCCAACCCAAGAGTGCGTAGCCTCGACCCAACCGGACGCCACGAGGTTGACTGAAAACGTAGAGAGGGAGCCTGTAGTCGCCAATCTGCTGTTCAACAAGTCAGATGCGGCAACGAAAACGCTCGCCCTCGAACTCTGGTCTCATGATGCGCCCAGTGGCAATTGGCGAAAAGCCAACTGCAGCACCCCCACTACCGGAAGCCATACCAAATCATTTTATATCCAGTACGCGGGCGATCAGGCAGAGCTGGAGACGCTGAGCGGTCATCGTTGCGACCTGTCGATCATCGCGCGCGCGACGCATCGGCTGGAGGAGTGGGCGACCAACGATGCTCTCTATGCCCAGTGGAAATTCACCCTGACTCCCGAACCTGACTACGTGCTGACTCCGGAAGAGCGAACGTTCTTCCAGCAGCACTATGGCGTCGACGTGCCTGCTGCTTCTACCAACCCATTGATCACGCTCAAAGGCTTCTTGAACGCCACCTCGCTGGATGCCGATCAGGCAGAGGCGCTACTGGCCGTCAACACCCATGCGCCCATCATGTCCCCCCACTATCGCACGACCAATAGGGTGGCCGCCGGCAACGGACGCACGCAGCCGTTTCCACTGCCGAACCATTACGGCGCTTGCTACGTCAACGGCGTCGGCGGAGGCGATCCCGGCAGCCGCAACTACAACAATTACGACAATTCCATGCGGTTGGCGCAAGAAGACATCAGCCGCAACGTTCACTTGACCAATACCAGCCTGGAACGCTTCGACCGCCTGCAGCGCATGATTCGTCTGCAAAAACTCACGGGCTTGTCCTTCGCCCATCTCGACACGTTGCTGGTCAGTGCCATGTGGTCCGAAGGGGATACAAACGCCAATCTCGAACTGAACGCCAATTCACTGCGCGCGCTGGGTGCATTCAATTATTTCCAGCAGCACTACAGTATCGGCGCCGAGGAGTTCGCCGGTTTCATGTACCGCGTATCACCCCATGCCAGCATCGGCCAAGTTCCTCTGCTGGACCGGATCTTCAATACGCGTGCACTGTTCGACACACCGCTGGTGCTGGACGATACCGCCTTCTCACTGACGTCCGGCACGCCCGAAGATCAGACAACCATCGCACAGCTGTGCGCCAGCCTGGGCGTGCAACCGGGACCGGATCTGGAACGTATGGTTGCCGCTACCCTGACCTGTACGTCCAAACTTATCCGATCGCTGCCAGTTGTTTCCTCGCTGTATCGTCAGGCCCGTATCGCCCAGATGTTCGGTCTGTCAATCAACGACTATCTGGAAATGATCACGCTGCTAGGAGGAGATGAATACCGCAACCGGGTTGCCAGTGGCCAGCTCCGGGCAGCAGATGAAGGCAAGGATGTACTCGACATTCTGATGGAACTGGATCAGGCCGTACGTTGGCTCAACGCCAACAAGCTGAGCGTATCTGCCTTGTGTGCCATGGTGGAGGCCGGCCCGGTTCCAGTGGCCGCGCCCGGCCTGCTGGATCGCCTGCAACAGCTGGCCGGCGACGCGCGTACCCAAGCCGTGACCGCCCACGCTGTCGCCGCGCTCAACCTGCCCGGCAAATCCACCGGCGCGGCCATCGATTGGTTTGCCGAGCTGGGTAAGGGTGCTCAGGCACTGATCGATGCGCGTGGTCTGGTCAATGCCCCGACGCTTACCCTGGAAGACAGCGACTCGGCACAGCTCACCGCCAAGGTGACCGCGCTGGTTGAAAGCCAGGGCCTGGCCGCATCCGCCAAGCCCGCCGCCATCACCGTCCTCAGCGAATTTCTGCTCGACACCTTGACCCAGCAAACCCGGCTGGTCGAAGCCCTGTTGCAGGAACACACCACGCTGCTGCCGGAACTCGCCGTGCTGGTGGGTCGCTGCGCCGAGGTGTCGCCCCAGCAGTTGCTGGGCGACGTACTGAAGGCCTGGCCTGACACTGGTGAGGCCAGCGAAGCCGGCATCGCCGCGATGCTGGTCCAGCTGCATCAGGTCAACACCTGTGCCAAGGCTCTGAGCTGGGTCGGCATCGGCGCCAAGGCGCTGCGCACCTTGCTGGTCAACCCGGCCTGGCTGGGCACTGCCAAGCTCTGGCCCCTGAGCCTGGACAACCTGCGCGCGTTCAAGGCCTACGACGGCTTGTTCGACACCCTGGGCCAACCCGAAGAACGCCTGCTGGGTTACCTGGCACAGGCCAACGCGCTGGTTTCCAACCGTCCCGGCAAGCGCCAACTGGCGGTGCAGGCGCAAACCTGCAACGCCGCATTGGCGACCCTGCTGGGCTGGAGCGAAACCGAAGTGGCAGCGCTGACCGAGCTGCTGCCGCAGAAAACCGCCAAGACCGTCGTTCACATCGACTGGCTGCGTCGGGCGCAGGCCCTGTCGCTTGAGACTGGCCTGAACGCGGCGACGCTGCTGCAGGCCTGCTCGCTGACTGCTGAAAGCCCCGAGGCCGACTGGCAGGCGGTAGGCCAGGCGGCGATGGCGGCGGTTCGCTAACGCCTCCGGGGTGACCGCAGCGCCGTCTTCGCGGGCAGAGCCCGCTCCCACAGGAGTTTCGCGAACACCTTGAATCCCTGTGGGAGCGGGGCGGGCGGCGAGCTCTCTGCCCGCGAAGAGGCCCTTACAGGCACCCCAAAAAAACCTTGAACCAACACACAGGAATCCATTCCATGACCATTGCAGCAACCCTCAACGAAAGCTTCCGCGACGCCCTCGTCGCCTATTACCTGGGCGAACTGGTACCCAACGACACCACCCTGCAGGAACTCGGACTCGCCGAAAAACTGCGCACCGAAAACGACCTCTACGAGTACCTGCTGCTCGACACCCAGGTCACTCAGGCGGTGGAAACCAGCCCGGTGGCCAGCGCAATTGCCAGCCTGCAGCAGTACATCAACGGCGCCCTGCTGGGCATGGAGCCGGGCTACGACGACGTACGTTTCAGCGACGCCCTGCTCACCGAATGGCGCGACCAGCGCAACCAATACCCGCTGTGGGCCGCCAACCAGCAGCTGGCCTGGTATCCGTCGCTGTACATTGACCCGTCGTTGCGCATGAAAAAATCGGCGTATTTCCAGCAGCTGGAAAACGACATCAACCAGAACCGCATCAGCGTCGACACCACCCAGGAAGCGGTGCAGGCCTACCTGGCCAGCTTCGAGGAAGTCGCCAACCTGACCATCATCAACGGCTACATCGCCGGTACCGATTTCAAGGAGTCCACCTACTACTTCATCGGCAAGTCCCGCGCCGAGGGCGCCTACTACTGGCGCTCGGTGAACATGTCCGAGCGCAGCTACCTGTCCGGCACCGCAGGGCCCAAGCAGGACAACCCGCAGCCCGGCGCCTGGTCGGACTGGAAAAAGGCCAACCTGCCGATTTCGGATGCGGCGATCGAGAAAACTATCCGCCCGGTGTATTTCAACAACCGGCTGTTCGTGAGCTGGGTCGAGATGATCGACACTGTCGACCCTGCAGGCAGCGGTGATCTGGAAGCTGTGGAGGCGGAGGAAGATGGCACTTATAGACACCGCAATCTGCCTAAGCCCAAGGCAACATCGAAGCTACGTTTGAACCTGACGTACAAGAAATACGACGACAGTTGGAGCGCGCCACAGTGTTATATGGATGTCGAGCATGAGAAATCGACACGTGACATCGGCTTCTTGAATGACATAAACACCATCGCCGTAGCCGATATGAGCACCAGCCCAGAGTCGTTGTTTCTGGCGGTGTATGCAGGTTACACCCATGAACCTTCCAGTCCGGATGGATCATCCGATAAGTACGAACTGCTCAGAACAGTGGAAATTGATAAAAACTTCAATGCCAAGGCACTGTTCCCCCTTGATGGTCAAGCAGGCAACCTGACAACCACACCGACTGATAAACGCCTGGACGTACTTCGCATCTGCGTGCTGTTTGCCGAACACAACCGTCAGGCACTCCAATTCCCTGTGCTGGGAGCGTCGATCAGCCTGAGCGCAAGCACACACTCACCGCACAGCACGACTCATACGGCGACCGGGTGGAACTACGAAGGCTGGCAAAATCGGATCGCCGATATTTCCGCGAACAACGGCCTTACCTTTGATCAGACATCCATGAAGTTGTCCGTTGAAACAAATGTGTCCGCGGACTTTGAGGAAAAGACCCGAGGGATGGCTTTGGCGTATAGGAGCGCAACGGAATACATCGGCTTATCGCTACTCTTCGACAGCTATGCTGAGGGGGACAGTTATGTAACGCTACTGGCCGGCTCCCACCTAATGGCTAGTCACGAAATGTTCCAAAAAGACACGTGGCAGATCGCTGATTTTCAGATCAACGGGTTCACTTGCCTATTCGATTTCGACTATATCGGTGCACTAACCCTTCCACCACCCCGCGGGCCCGAGAACAGGATCAATTTGTCGGGAAAAAGGCTTTCCGTATCACTGATACGACGCCTGGGCACCGGCGAATCTACAACCAGTGTGAATGTTTACAGCTATAGAGATAACACGACTGCCGAATATTCCGCTGTTCCTGTCTTTGGATACCCTCATACCCTTGTCTACCGCCAATTTTTTGCTTTTTCAAAAAACGTTGCCGACCCGACCCCCACGAATGTTCTGAACAATCGACAGAACCTGATCGACGGCGTGATCAAATCCGAACTGGTGCCCGGTCTTAACAAAGCCAGTATTGACATCGGCATCGACCCCGATAGCCTGCGTCCGGGGTGGTATTCCCCTTGGCCAGGTACAAACAAGAAATTCACCCTTCTGCACGGAGTTTATATTGCCGGTCAGAACTCGGACGGTAGCGGGACAGCCCTCGGTCATGCACTCAAAGCAACGGAGATCGAACTGGTTCGCAGTGGCGCGGGCGACAGTCTTCGCGCGCCGAAGATCAGCACATCCGTCAATCCAACGCTCGGAATTGCTGAATTCATTGATTTCTCCGATTCGAGCATTCGCAAAAATGACCGCAACGATGGTGATCGCCAACCCATCCGCATGAACACGCTGTTCGCTCGCAACCTGATCGAGCGTGCCAACATCGCCCTGGAAAACCTGCTGTCCTGGGAGACCCAGCACCTTCCGGAGCCGGCATTGAGCAGTTCTGGCGCTCAGTCGTACATGGACTTCAAGGGCGCCAACGGCCTCTACTTCTGGGAGCTGTTCTTCCACTTGCCGTTCCTGATCAGCCATCGCCTCAACAGCGAACAGCAGTTCAGCGATGCCGAGTACTGGCTCAGCTTCATCTTCGACCCGACTCGTCGCAACGACAGCAGTGGTCGTCCAGACTACTGGAACGTGCGCCCGCTGGTGGACGAAATCAGCCGCGAGCGCTCCACTCGTGCGCCTCAGGATCCGGACGGCATCGCCAGCGACAACCCCGTGCACTACCGCAAGGCCGTGTACAACCACTTCATCAAGAACCTGATCGACCGCGGCGACAGTGCCTATCGCCAGTTGACCCCGGACGCCTTGAACGAAGCCAAGCTGTGGTACGTCCGCGTGCTGGACCTGCTGGGCCCACGCCCGGACAAGCGCCTGGTCAGCGGCTGGCAGCCGATCACCCTGAGCACCCTGGCCAGTTCGGTCAACGGTGGGCTGCGCGCTTTCGAGCAGCGCTTGAACGAGCAGGAACGCCTGACCGCCGAGAGCGAAGCGGCCAACGACGGCCAGTCGCTGGTGGTGTTCGCGCAACCGCGCCTGCAACTCATGCCCTTCACCGCCGACCCGACCGTGCCGGAGCTGGACAGCCCGTACTTCCGCACCGCCCTGAACCGCGAACTGGTGCAGAACTGGGACACCACCGAGGCGCGCCTGCGCAACCTGCGCCACAACCGCACCCTGGACGGCAAGCCGCTGCAACTGCCGTTGTTCGCTGCGCCGCTGGATCCGCGTGCCTTGCTGTCCGCCTTCGGTAGCGGTGCCGCAGGTGGCGGTGCCGGCCGACTGCTCGGCCAGGAAATCCCGCACTACCGCTTCCGTGTTCATGCACGAGCGGGCCACTCGCGCGGTGGAAAACCTCATCCAGTTCGGCAGCACCCTGCTCTCGCTGCTCGAACGCAAGGAAGGCGCTCAACTGCAGGAGATGCAACAGCAGCAAGCGTGGGACATGGCCAAGCAGGCGGTGGTCCTGCAACAGCTGGTGCAGCGCGTGGAAGCCGAAGGCCGCAAGGCGCTGCTGGCCAGCCGCGCCATCGCCGAGAGCCGTCAGGCCTACTACGGCAAGCTGGCCGACGAAGTGGTCAATGCCGGTGAAGTGGCGGCCGGCGCCTTGCATCTGCAAGGACGTGTCGCCGAAGGCGTGGGCTATGTCTCGCAAGCCATCGGCGAAGGGCTCAAGGTCGCGCCCAACGAGGCAGGTGCCGTGGGCGGTGTCATCGCCGGCATGGCCGGTGGCGCCATCGTCGGCGCCAGCACCGGCGGCTGGCGCCTGGAGGGCGTGACCGGTATCGCCACCGCGGTCGCCCAAGGTCTGGCCACCGCCTACCACGGCGCCGCCGAAGCCCTGGACCGCACCGAGCAATACCGTCGCCGCCACCAGGAGTGGATGCACGCCGAAGAGCAGGCCCAGCGCGAGATCGAGCAGATCGATGCGCAACTGGCGGTCCACGACGAGCAGGCCAAGGTCACCGCCGAGCAACTGCGCCAGACCGAGCTGATGGTCGAGCAAGCGGCCACCACCTACCAATTCCTCAGCAAGCGCTTCACCAACGCCCAGTTGTACCAGTGGCTCAACGGCCAGTTCGCGACCTTCTACTATCAGGCCTACGACACCACCCTGTCGTTGTGCCTGGCGGCCGAGGCCTGCTGGCAGTACGAGATCGCCGACCTGAAAACCCGCTTCATCCAGCCAGGCGCCTGGAAGGACAGCTACCGCGGCCTCACCGCCGGTGAGTCGCTCAAGCTCAACCTGATGAAGATGGAAGCGGCCTACCTGCAACGCAATGATCGCAAGCTGGAGATCACCAAGACGGTATCGGTGCGCGAGCTGCTGGAGACGGACGACAAGCCATGGGCCACCGTGGTGCGGGATCTGGGCAACAACAGCGGCCTGGAGATCAAGCTGGAACAGGGCCTGTACGATGCCGACTACCCTCGCCAGTACCTGCGCCGCATCAAACGCATCAGCGTGACGCTGCCGGCCGTGCTGGGCCCGTACGAAGACATCGCCGCCGTGCTCACCCAGACCTACAGCAAGGTCCAGATGAGCGACACGCTCGATGCCAATGCGTGGGAAAACATGCGCGCCAGCCAGCAGATCGCGCTGTCCAGCGGCATGGATGACGACGGCATGTTCACCCTCAACTTCGACGACGAGCGCTACCTGCCGTTCGAAGGCACCGGTGCGGTGTCGAACTGGAACCTCAAGTTCACCCGTTCGACGCCCGAGCTGCTGGCATCGTTGAGCGACGTGATCATACGCGTCAGCTACACCGCGGCCTCGGCGTAATCGAGGCACCCGGCAGCGAGGCGCTATACCAGATGCCCTCGCTTGCCTACCTATCACTTCTAAGGATACCGCCCGGCCACTGGCCGGGCGGACACTTCACTACTTTCTCTTTTCAGCGATTTCCTCATGACTACATCGAACGACAACACGCTGGCTATCAACGCCCCGTCGCTGCCCAAGGGCGGCGGCGCCATCCAGAGCATCGGCAAAGGCTGGGGCGCGGTGGGCACCACCGGTGCAGCCAGCTTCGAGATCCCCCTGCCCGTTTCATCTGGCCGCGGTACCGCGCCGCAGTTGGGCCTGAGCTACAGCAGCGGCGCCGGCAACGGCGTCTGCGGGATGGGTTGGGGCCTGAGCCGCAGCAGTTTTTCCCGGCGCACCAACAAGGGCGTCCCGGCGTACGCCGCCGACGACGAAATCCTCAGCCCCGGCGGCGAAGTACTGGTGCCCGAGCGCAATGCCCAGGGGGTGATCGTCACTGCCCAGGTCGAGACCTTCCGCGGCCAGGCACTGGGCACGCCCTACCAGGTGACCTGCTATTTCCCCCGTGTCGAAGACAGCTTCTCGCGTATCGAGCGCTGGCAGCGCGATGCGCAGGAACCAGGGTTCTGGCTGGTGCACAGTGCCGACGGCGGCCTGCACCTCTATGGCAAGCGTGACAGCGCGCGGATCTTCCCGGCCGATGCGCCGGAAAGAGTCGCGCAGTGGCTATTGGAAGAGTCCGTTTCGCCCAACGGCGAGCATATTCTCTACGAATACACCGGCGAAGATGCCCGCGGCCTCAGCGCTGACGACGAGCGCGAACACAGCGCACAGCGCTACCTGACCCGCGTGCGTTACGGCAACCTGCAGGCGTTCGCACCGCTGTATCTGTGGGATGAGACCACCCTGCCCACGCACTGGCATTTCGACCTGGTGCTCGATTACGGTGAGCGTAGTATCGAGCAGGGCGACGTGCCCACCTATGCACCCAGCCAGGCCTGGCCGGTGCGGCCTGACCCGATGGCCGACTTCGCCCATGGCTTCGAGGTGCGCACGCTGCGCCGCTGCCATCAAGTCCTGATGTTTCACCACTTCGCCGAACTGGGCAGCGAGCCCGTACTGGTCGGTCGACTGTGGCTGGAATACCGCCAATGCCAAGGCTACAGCCTGCTGACGGCCGCCATCAGTCAGGCACTGAACGGCCGCGAAATCGAAGAAATGCCGCCACTGGAATTTCGCTACGAGCAGTTTGGTCTCGAAGGCTATGACTACAAGCCGTTCGAAGCGATGCCGGGGCTGGATGACGGCACGGCCTACCAACTGGTGGACCTGTACGGCGAAGGCCTGGCCGGTGTGCTCTACAACCTCGATAACGAATGGCTCTACCGCGAGCCGCTGCGTGATGCCGAGCAGACCGATACCGACGCCGTGGTCTACGGCCCGTGGAAAGCCCTGGCCGGGCAACCGGTGGCGGATGCGCGCAAGCCGGCACGCCAGTTCCTCAGCGACCTGACCGGTGACGGGCGTCTGGACTGGGTGGTCGCACAGCCAGGCTACAGCGGCTTCTTTACCCTCGACGCCGACCGACGCTGGACCGGGTTCACGCCGTTCAACGCCTTCCCGCTGGAGTTTTTCCAGGCCGAGGGACAATTGGCCGACCTCATGGGTGACGGTCTGCAAGATCTCGCCATGATCGGTGGCCGCAGCGTACGTCTGTATGCCAGCCATCGCGAGCAGGGTTTCGCCGCGCCCCGTGAGGTGGCGCATGCCCACGACGCTTTGCCGACACGGAGCAACAGCACCAGCGAACTGGTAGCCTTCAGCGACGTTCTGGGCAGCGGCCAGCAACACCTGATCCGTATTCGCCACGATGAAGTGCGCTGCTGGCCGAACCTGGGCCGAGGCCAATTCGGCCAAAGCTTCAAGCTGGCCAGCCTGCCGTTCAGCTACGGTGAATTCGACGCGGCGCGGGTACGCCTGGCCGACCTCGACGGCTCCGGTGCCAGCGACCTGATCTACCTGCACAGCGAACATGCGCAGATCTTCCTCAACCAATGCGGCAATGGCTTCGCCGACCCGGTCCTGCAAGCGTGGCCCGAGGGGCTGCACTATGACAACACCTGGCAAGTGAGCGCCGCAGACCTGCAGGGGCTGGGCTGTTCGAGCCTGGTGATCAGTGTGCCGCACCTGCACAACCGGCACTGGCGGCTGGACTTCAACCGCGGCCGCAAGCCGTATCTGCTGGCCGGTTCCAATAACAACATGGGTGCCGACAGCCGCGCGTACTACCGCAGTTCGGCGCAGGAGTGGCTGGACGAGAAACAAGAGTTGCTGGCTGCAGACGAGAAGCCGGTGTGCGGGCTGCCGTTCCCCATGCATCTGGTGGTACGCCAGGTCCAACATGACGAGATCACCGGCAATACCCTGACTCAGCGCTTGAACTACCGCCGTGGCTACTACGATGGACGCGACCGCGAAGTGCGCGGCTTCGGCCTGCTGCTCGCCACCGACTCCGAAGCCCCGTCGGACGAGGCCGAACCGTCTTCCCCGCCATTGCTGACCAAGACCTGGTTCCACACCGGACGGGCCGTGGACGAAGTGCTGCACGGCGTCGATACCCACGACACCGAGGCACATGCCCTGGGCCCGGTGCTGCTGCTCGAACACGACCGCGCCACGGGCAACGACCGTATCGTCACCGACATCGATGCCGATCTGCGTGCGCAGATGGCCCGCGCCCTCAGCGGCCAGATGCTGCGCAGCGAAGTGTTCGGTCTCGATGGCGATGCGCGGCAAGGCGTGCCCTACTCGGTGCAGGTACAGCGGCCTGGCCTGCGCTTGCTGCAACCCGCCAGCGCCCATCAGCGCTACGCCCGTTTGCTGCCCATGAACCTGGAAAGCCTGAGCTATCAGTACGAACGTCTTGCCGATGACCCGCAATGCAGCCACAACGTGCAACTGCGTGCCGATGCCTATGGCGCGGTCACCCATGCCCTGAGCATTGCCTATGCCCGACGCAAGCACGAGATCGATGCCCCGCCCTTCAGCGATGAGTACGAGCAAACCTGGTGGCGCGATGCGTTCGATTCGGCGCAGCATCACTACTACTTCAATGAAAGCCTGAGCCAGCCCATTCACCTGACCGGCGACCCGCAACACTGGCGGCTGCACCTGCCGTACCGCAGCCGCGGCAATGCCTGGTCGCTGCCCAAGGCCCAAGTGACGGCCACGCAACTGAGCTATGAAGCGTTGCACCGTGACGACGGCTTGCTCGGCAGCGCGGCACCGCGGACCTTGACCGGTTTGAGCGTGCAGCGCTACCAGGGCTGCGCCGATGGCACCGCCAGTTTCCTTGCCCTGGCCGATTTTGCCGAAGCCGCCGAGCTGGACGAGACCGCACTGCAGGCCTATGACGAAGTGATGGACCGCCCGGCGCTGAACGCCAAGCTGCTCGAGCTGGGCTACACCCAGATGCCGGCGTTTCTTCCGGATGAACCGCAGCGGGTGCTCTGGTCGGTGCGCCAAGGCTATGCAACCTACGGCGATGCGGCGGACTTCTACCGGGTCAAGGCTTACCGGCAAAGCCCAGCCGTGGGGCAGACCCAGGTCGAATACGACGCCTATCGCTGCCTGCCGGTGAAGGTCACCGCCGCCGACGGCTGCATCACTCAAGCGCGGTATGACTATCGCACCCTGCTGCCGACGCAGGTGATCGACCCCAATGACAACAGTCAGCAGGCCAGTTACGACGCCTTCGGTCGAGTCTCCCTGAGCACTTTCTTCGGTACCGAGATGGGTGAGCGGGTCGGCTTCGCCGAACTGGATGGCCAGATCATGGCAGGCACCATCGCCGAGGCCATTGCCGATGAAGCTGCAGGGCTGGGCGATTGGTCCATGGCCTATGTGTACGAGAGCGACAGCTGGATGGGCGAAGCCCCCACGGTCAGCGTGGCCGATCCACAGGCGCTGGCCGATTTGGTGGGCCGTGGCCAGGTCATGCTCAACGGGCTGCTGCGAGCCTCGGCACGGCGCCAGTGGCAGCGGGCCGAGCTGGACGTGCAGACCGCCGAGCTGCTGGCGCCATTGGCCAGCTATGCCCGCCAACCCGTACGAGTGGCGGCTTTCCAGGCGGACCGCTATCCAGGCGACCCCGAGCGCCAGGTGCGCATGAGCCTGGAAAGTTTCGACGGATTCGGTCGCAGCCTGCAAAGCAAGCAGCGGGTGGAACCGGGGCTGGCCCATCAGGTCGACGAAGACGGTGAGCTGCTCGAAGGCGATGCCCATGCCGATCCGCGCTGGCGTGTCAGCGAGCGGGTCGAATACGACACCAAGGGGCAAGTGACCCGGGTTTATCGTCCGTATTTCGCCAACAGCGACCGCTACATCAACGACCAGAGCCATCGAGACGCGGAGCACAGCTATCACGATCGGCAATTCTACGACGCACTGGGCCGGCCAACCGAAACCTGGACAGCTGCAGGATGGCTTCGCCGCCAACGGTACATGCCCTGGTACAGCATCAGTGAGGACGAAAACGACACAGCCGAGGAGGTGCTGGCGCTGCGCGCCGCCAACGCGTGATTCTGACCGGCGCTAGCCCAGCGGACAGTGTTCGCAGGGCGGCACGTCGGTGACCTGCCGGGCCAGGCAGCAGTGGCGTCGCTCGCGGCGCCCGTCACCCAGGTAGCGCACCGGCTGGTACAGCGGATTGGCACGTCCGTCGGCCAGCTTGCGTTGGCTCATCAAGCCCTCGGCGGGTGCCAGGTTGCGCAGGCCCATCTGCTGCAACCGGCGCACGCTGCTCTCCAGATAATCCCCCGCGTTGCCCCACAGCACAGCGGGCGGCACCTCGCCATATTGGCTCAAGGCATCGATGAATGGCCGCAGATTGCTGGCGATCCACGGTTCCAGCGACGCCTGCGCATCACCCTCTTCCCCCGCCTCGAAAAACCGCACGGCCAACGGCACGCCCCGCTCGTCGAGGATCAACCCGGTCTCGCGCAGCAGCAACGGCAGATCCCAGCCGTGCGCCAGCTGGCTGACCAACATCGCCGGTACCCAATGCATGAAGTAGTACTTGGACCACTGCGAGACCAGCACCGGTTTGTGCTCGTCGAGCATGGCCGCGCCATAGATGCGCGTCAGCAGTTGATCGAGCACGCGCTTCTGCAGCAGCGCCGGAAGCGCCACGGCAACGCGCGGATCGTCGTCGGCGGCAAGGCCGGTAAGGAGGTCGCGATAGGGGCTGTTTGGAAAGCTCGTGCCTTGATTCACAGAGTAACGCTCTCGACATGGAATTGACGACCCACCCTCACACTGACAAGGAGCGCAGCGGCTTACTAAGTGTGGAAAAGAATGACCAATGGTCTCACGCCCCATGGTGTAAGGCCTGCGTGTACGCATTGATATGCAGACACTGAAATACCCACAAGTTATCCACAGTGACGCATCTTGCAATACCCCTTGGACCGCATTATCTTGTATGCCGATTGCACAAAACCACTACATGTAGCGTTTTACGTCGAATTCCAATCACAGGTCAGAGCACAAATTCAAGCCTTTGAACCGTGCTTTTTTTGCGTGATTGCAAACAAATTTCCCAGCTTGACCTTCTTTGAACGGCGCAAGCTACAGCTCTTTTTCAACGGCCCGATGCTGAAGGTACTGCCTTTTCCGGTCCGCTTTATGCTGACGTTCGCCAATGACTGGCGTCCGCTCAAACTTTTGAACGTGGAGATACTCACCCCATGCAAACCGACACAACTCGCGAGAACTCGCCGGCCAAAGCGCCGCAGGCCGCCGATGCCACTCCGGATCTGGCCGCGACCGCTCCAGGCCAACTGCGCGTGATCAAGCGCAACGGTACCGTGGTCGGCTACACCGACGACAAGATCACCGTGGCCATCACCAAGGCGTTCCTTGCAGTTGAAGGCGGCAACGCTGCCGCCTCGTCGCGCATCCACGACACCGTCGCGCGCCTGACCGAGCAGGTCACCGCCACCTTCAAGCGTCGCATGCCATCGGGTGGCACCATCCACATCGAAGAAATCCAGGACCAGGTCGAACTGGCCCTGATGCGTGCCGGCGAGCAGAAAGTCGCTCGCGACTACGTGATCTACCGCAACGAGCGCTCCAAGGAGCGCGCCACCCGCACCCCGGCCGACGCACCGGTCGAAGCGCACCCCAGCATTCGCATCACCAAGGCTGACGGCAGCCTGGCGCCGCTGGACATGGGTCGCCTGAACACCATCATCAGCGAAGCCTGCGAAGGCCTGGCCGAAGTCGACGGCGGTCTGATCCAGAAAGAAACCCTGAAGAACCTGTACGACGGCGTGGCCCTGACCGACGTCAACACCGCCCTGGTGATGACCTCGCGTACCCTGGTCGAGCGCGAGCCGAACTACTCGTTCGTCACCGCCCGCCTGCTTATGGACACCCTGCGCGCCGAAGGCCTGAGCTTCCTGGAAGTGGCCGACAGCGCCACTCACCACGAGATGGTCGACCTGTACGCCAAGGCCCTGCCTTCGTACATCGCCAAGGGTATCGAATTCGAACTGCTGAACCCTGTGCTGGCCACCTTCGACCTGGAAAAACTGGGCCGGGCGATCAACCACGAGCGCGATCAGCAATTCACCTACCTGGGCCTGCAGACCCTGTACGACCGTTATTTCATCCACAAGGATGGCGTGCGTTTCGAACTGCCGCAGATCTTCTTCATGCGCGTGGCCATGGGCCTGGCGATCGAAGAGAAGAACAAGGAAGACCGCGCGATCGAGTTCTACAACCTGTTGTCGTCCTTCGACTACATGGCCTCGACCCCGACCCTGTTCAACGCCGGTACCCTGCGTCCGCAGCTGTCGAGCTGCTACCTGACCACCGTTCCGGACGACCTGTCGGGCATCTACGGCGCGATCCACGACAACGCCATGCTGTCCAAATTCGCTGGCGGCCTGGGCAACGACTGGACACCCGTGCGCGCACTGGGCTCGTACATCAAGGGCACCAACGGTAAATCCCAAGGCGTTGTGCCATTCCTGAAAGTGGTCAACGACACCGCCGTTGCAGTGAACCAGGGCGGCAAGCGCAAGGGCGCGGTCTGCGCGTACCTGGAAACCTGGCACCTGGACATCGAAGAATTCATCGAGCTGCGCAAGAACACCGGTGACGATCGCCGTCGTACCCACGACATGAATACCGCCAACTGGATCCCCGACCTGTTCATGAAGCGCGTCTTCGACGACGGCAAGTGGACCCTGTTCTCGCCCAACGAAGTCCCGGACCTGCACGACCTGACCGGCAAGGCCTTCGAAGAACGCTACGAGTACTACGAAGCGCTGACCGAGTACAACAAGATCAAGGTGTTCAAGACCGTCCAGGCCAAAGACCTGTGGCGCAAGATGCTGTCGATGCTGTTCGAAACCGGTCACCCATGGCTGACCTTCAAGGACCCGTGCAACCTGCGCTCGCCGCAGCAGCACGTCGGCGTGGTCCACAGCTCGAACCTGTGCACCGAGATCACCCTGAACACCAACAAGGACGAGATCGCGGTCTGCAACCTGGGCTCGATCAACCTGCCGAACCACATCACCGACGGCAAGCTGGACACCGCCAAGCTGGAGCGCACGATCAACACCGCCGTGCGCATGCTCGACAACGTGATCGACATCAACTACTACTCGGTCCCGCAGGCGCGCAACTCCAACTTCAAGCACCGTCCGGTCGGCCTGGGCATCATGGGCTTCCAGGACGCGCTGTACAAACAGCACATCCCGTATGGTTCGGATGCTGCGGTCGAGTTCGCCGACAAGTCGATGGAAGCGGTCAGCTACTACGCCATCCAGGCGTCCTGCGACCTGGCCGACGAGCGCGGCGCCTACGAGACGTTCCAGGGTTCGCTGTGGTCCAAGGGCATCCTGCCGTTGGATTCGCAACAGATCCTGATCGAGGCCCGTGGCCAGAAGTACATCGATGTCGACCTCAACGAGTCCCTGGACTGGGCACCGGTCCGTGCCCGCGTGCAGAAAGGCATTCGCAACTCGAACATCATGGCCATCGCACCGACCGCGACCATCGCCAACATCACCGGCGTGTCGCAGTCGATCGAGCCGACGTACCAGAACCTGTACGTGAAATCGAACCTGTCGGGCGAGTTCACCGTGATCAACCCCTACCTGGTTCGCGACCTCAAAGAGCGCGGCCTGTGGGACTCGGTCATGATCAACGACCTGAAGTACTACGATGGCTCGGTGCAGCAGATCGAACGCATTCCGCAGGAGTTGAAAGACCTCTACGCGACCGCTTTCGAAGTGGACACCAAGTGGATCGTCGACGCCGCCAGCCGTCGCCAGAAATGGATCGACCAGGCCCAGTCGCTGAACCTGTACATCGCCGGTGCTTCGGGCAAGAAGCTCGACGTGACCTACCGCATGGCCTGGTACCGTGGTCTGAAAACCACCTACTACCTCCGTGCCCTGGCCGCGACCAGCACCGAGAAGTCCACCATCAGCACCAGCAAGCTCAACGCCGTGTCCAGCGGTGGCGACAGCGCGCCCATGCAGGCCGCTCCAGCCGGCCCGGCTCCTGTGCCGAAAGCCTGTGCGATCGACGAGCCGGATTGCGAAGCTTGCCAGTAATCAATATCTGCCAGTCATTAACATCGTAGACATCTGACGGGCACCTACCCTCCAACCCATGAGATACGACGGGTTGGAGGGTTACACCTCGTATGCCCTCCCTATGCTCGGTGCCCGATCCAGCTAGCGCCAGATCTGGGTGTGAAAAATCCGGACTTCGCTCCAAAGAAGATTCGTCCGTCACATCTCGCCTATCCGATCCAACTCCTGCTTCAGTTCCTGCGGTCCAAGCGCCGAATGATCCAGACTGAAGAACGCTTCGAAGCGCTTTTTGATCTGGAGAACTGTCGCGTCAAATGCTGCCTGTATTGCGCTGTCTGCCCCTTCCACGTCAGACGGATCGGCAAGGCCCCAATGGCTTTTGATGGCTGGCCCAAAATACACTGGACAGGGTTCGCCCCCCGCTTTGTCGCACACGGTGATCACAACATCCGGTGGTGAGTCTGAAAATACCTCGGAGCCCTTGCTGTAGAGACCTGTGGTGTCGATACCCAGCGCTTGCAGCGTGCTCACGGCGCGAGGGTTGAGCTGACCGCTTGGGAAGCTGCCTGAACTGACGGCGCTAAAGCCGCTCGGTGCGAGATAGTTGAACAGCCCCTCAGACAGAACGCTCCGGCAGCTGTTTGCCGTACACATGAATAGCACTTTCATCGCTTTCTCCTAGACAGGGATGCTAAGCCGCAACACCAGTGCCACTAGCGTTACCAGCAAGATCGGAAAGGTGAGGATGCTTCCAACTTTGAAGTAGTAGCCCCAGGTGATGCGGATGTTTTTCTGGGCCAGAACATGCAGCCACAACAGCGTGGCGAGGCTACCGATGGGCGTGATTTTCGGGCCAAGATCGCATCCGATGACGTTGGCGTAGATCATGGCCTCACGCAGCAGTCCCGTAGCGTTACTGCCCTGAATGGACAGCGCACCGATGAGCACACTCGGCATGTTGTTCATGATCGAGGACAGCAGCGCAGCGGTGATGCCCGTGCCCAAGGTAGCGGCCCACAGGCCGTGCTCGGCGAATGTGTTCAGCAAGACCGAGAGCGAGTCGGTCAGCCCTGCATTGCGCAGGCCGTAGACCACCAGATACATGCCCAGTGAGAACACGACGATTTGCCAGGGCGCGTGCTTGATGACCTTTCTCGTGGAGATGATGTGGCCTTTGCCGGCGATGACCAGCAGAATCACCGCACACGCAGCAGCAACGGCGCTGATGGGGATACCCAACGGCTCTAGTGCGAATAGACCCACCAGCAGCAAGGCCAGTACCCACCACCCAGCAATAAAGGTGGCACGGTCACGAATCGCCGCTTCTGGGGCCTCGAGCTGATTCGCGTCGTACTGGCAGGGAATGTCCTTGCGGTAGAACAGCAAAAGCATGAACAGCGTTGCGGCCACCGCCACCAGGTTCACCGGCCACATGACAGAAGCGTACTCGCCAAAACCAACGCCAAAAAAGTCTGCCGAGACGATATTGACCAGATTGGACACCACCATGGGCAGACTGGCGGTATCGGCGATGAAACCTGCAGCCATCACGAATGCGAAGGTCGATGCAGGACTAAACCGCAGCGCCGTCAGCATCGCGATAACGATGGGGGTGAGGATCAGTGCTGCACCGTCGTTGGCGAACAGTGCAGAGACGGCTGCACCGAGCAGAATCATCAGCGCAAACAGGCGTCCGCCTTTGCCCTGCCCCCAGCCGGCTACATGAAGCGCTGCCCATTTGAAGAAACCCGCTTCATCCAGTAGCAAACTGATGATGATCACCGCAATGAAGGTCGCGGTGGCGTTCCAAACGATGTGCCATACCACAGGCACATCCTCCAGGCTGACCACGCCCGTCAGGAGTGCCAGAACTGCACCTGATGCTGCGCTCCAGCCGACGCCTAAGCCCCTTGGTTGCCAGATCACAAAGACGAGCGTAACTACAAAAATCGAGGCAGCGATGAGCATGGGCATGTTCCGGATCAGAAGGTCAGCAGCAGGAGGCTTGGCGCACGGGTCTGTCTTCCATGGCAGCGAGCCGTCCTTGATGGTCGCTAACCCAGCACTGGTGGGCCTGCGTAGTGATGTTCAGAACATCCAGCGCCCATTGTTCAAGCTCGGGATGCAGTCGGTAGTAAACCCACTGCCCCTGCCTTCGATCTGCGAGTAACCCGCAGGCCCGCAGCTGGGCGAGGTGTCTCGAAACTTTCGACTGGTTATCGTCCAGTGCCCAGATCAACTCGCATACGCACAGCTCACCTTCAGCCGAAAGCATGAGCATGATCCGAGCGCGAGTTTCATCCCCAAGGCACTTGAAGAAGGTGTGAGGTGGAAGGTTCATGAGCAATCGACCAGAATATGTGGATAATCGAATATGCAAATATAGACACTTCAGCTCGCTTACACAAACGACAAACTGACGGGGCTTGATGATCTGGGCACAAATACTCGCGGATCACTTCAAAGGCAGCGACACGGCGAGATCAAGCGCTGCTCGCTAGACCTCGAAGCCCGGCTCACGGTAACGTGAAGCGGGCTCATCTGTGCCAGCTTTCGGCTTGCACATCCAGAAACACCGCCTACGGAACCTTCCCCCAGGTTATCCGTCAACCCATCGAACCCACTCACGGATTGGTCACCACCATGAAAACCACCGCCGCCCTGCTCCTGGCCTGTTTGGCCACCCCAGCCTTCGCTGCCGAGATGTCGCACAGCAACAGCGACATGACGCCAATGCAGCACGAATACATGATGAGCATGGAAACCATGCAGAAATCCATGCACGAAGGCGGCATGGAAAAAGACGCCGACGTCGCCTTCGCCAAAGGCATGCTGGCCCACCATAAAGCGGCAGTGGACATGGCCAGGATCGAACTCAAATACGGCAAGGACGCCGAGATGCGCAAGCTGGCAGAAGAAATCATCAAGGCCCAGCAGGCCGAGATCGACCAGATGGAAGCATGGGTCAAGAAGCACCAGAAGTGATGTAGACGTTCGCCTGGGAGTGCCGACCCCTTCGCCGCTCTGCCCACAAGCCCGCTGCGTCCCACTGTAGGTGCATACATTGTGGGAGCGGGCTCTGCCCGCGAAGAGGCCAGTATGACCACTCCAACACTCCCCCTATTTTCGATGTAAGCTTTCACCCTCCCCGCTCGAACCCCCCTTTCAAGGAGTCCGCCCATGAGCAACCGCCAAAGCGAGATCGCCGCCGCCCTGGCCGTGGTCCCCCCGTTCGCCGACGACCACGCCATCGATCAGGAAATAGAACGCCGCAAGGCCTTCATCAAGCAGTGCCTGACCAGCGCAGGCTTGAAAGTCCTGGTGCTAGGCATCAGCGGCGGCGTCGACTCGCTCACGGCCGGACGCCTGGCACAGTTGGCCATCGAGGAACTGCGCGCGAGCACGGGTGATACGGACTACCGGTTCATCGCCGTGCGCCTGCCCTACAACGTCCAGCACGACGAGGACGACGCAGCGGCTTCCATGCGCTTCATTCGCGCCGACGTCGAAGAAACGGTGAACATTGCCAGCGCCGTGCAGGGCCTGGCGCAGCAAACCACTCAGCTTCAGGAACTGAGCGATGCCCGTCGCGACTTCGTGATGGGCAACGTCAAGGCGCGGGTGCGCATGGTTGCGCAATACACCATTGCCAATGCCAACAACGGCCTGGTGATCGGTACCGACCATGCGGCCGAAGCGGTCATGGGCTTCTTCACCAAATTCGGTGACGGCGCCTGCGACCTGACGCCCCTGAGCGGCCTGGTGAAAAACCAGGTGCGCGCCATCGCCCGGCGCCTGGGCGCGCCGGACAACCTGGTGATGAAGGTGCCGACGGCCGACCTCGAAGAGTTGCGCCCCGGCAAGCCGGACGAAGACGCCCATGGCGTCAGCTACAAGCAGATCGACGCGTTCCTCCACGGCGAGCCCGTGGGCGACGAAGCCTATGCGATCATCGTCAAGGCGTACGACCAGACCCGCCACAAGCGTGAGTTGCCGTTTGCGCCTTGATTTCCTTCGATTGCGCGGTTGATCATCTCCGCAGGTCAGGGAGATCGACACACCATGAAATTGCATCAACTGCGCGCGCTCGTCTGTATTCATGAAACCGGCAGCCTGCAAGACGCCTCGCAGGTGCTTCACCTGACGCAGTCAGCGTTGAGCCGGTCGATGAAAGAGCTCGAAAGCCAGCTGGGAGTGACGCTTCTGGTTCGCTCCAACAAAGGGATGAGTCTGACCGAGCATGGTCAGCGCATGCTCGGTCATGCACGCCAGGCGCTGGAAAGCGTACGGCGGGCGCGCCAGGAAATCGAAGACATGAAAGGTCTGACCGTGAGCGAAGTCACCCTTGGGGTGACGCCCGTCACGGCGCTGCTGCCGCCTCTGCAACAGACCCTCCTGCATTTCCAGCAAACCTATCCGAACGCCGCGCTGAAGGTCCTGGAAATGCGCCCTGCGCAATTGTTGCAGCATCTGCGCGACGGCCTGCTGGATTTCGCCCTGACCTCTCAGATACCCAGCCACGCCGTGGGTCTGGACTGGCAGCCACTGTGTCGGATCCCCGGGGTGGTGACCGTGCGCAAGGGCCACCCGCTGCAATATGTTCGTTCCTTGCGCTTGTTCCAGGAAGCGCAGTGGATCAGTGTCGATGCCATCACCGACGCCCAATCGCAGTTCAACCAACTGTTCGCCAGCAGTGCTCTTGGAAGGCCGCGCCGGGTGTTCGAATGCACGGCCATGAACCTGGCGATCAAGATGCTGCTCAACAGCGATTCGGTCATGGTGGCAAGCCAGGGAGCATTGGGGCCTGGTCTGGTAGGTCTGGGTGACATGGTCAGGCATCTGCATCCTGTCGAACTCGAGGAATCGGTGCCCGACTACTCCGTCAACATCGTCTGCGTGAACCGAAGCTACCTGACCCGGGCGGCAGGACTGTTATTCAACCAGTTGCAAAGCGGTTTCGCGGAGGAGCACTCGACGTCGAACGCTCCATGGGCCATCCAGACAGAGTGAAACACAGTTTATCCTTGCGGCTTTCTCAAGCCCTTGCGATTGCAGACACCCGCTGATTTGATCCGCGAACCACGTCGATTATCGACAAAAAGTCAACGAACCTGCGCTCATTACAGGCTGATCCTCGAAGGACCAGTTACCAGACTGCACTTCTGCTGCCCTTCATCTGAGGGATTCCGGAGTCATTCAACCTCAATGGCCAGAACCGGATCGCTACCTGCTACACCTACCCCAACCAACGCTTAACCCCTTGAATAAAAGTGATGTGCGCTGGGCGAAGCTGTGCTCGACACTTGCCGGCAATTCGACTCCCGGTACAGGCATTCACCATGAACAGCACTTCTGCCAGCGACTCGCCTGCTCTTCCCAGCCATGCCGTCCGGCGGCCGGCCTCAGCGCAGATGCGACGGGTGATTTTTGCGTCATCCCTGGGCAATGGCCTGGAGATCTATGATTTCACCGTCTACAGCTTCTTCGCGGTCATCATCGGTCAGCTCTTCTTCCCCAGCGGTTCGGCCGTGGCATCGTTGTTGATGTCGCTGGCCACGTTTGCGGTCGGTTTCGTCATGCGACCCTTGGGCGCGCTGCTGATCGGACGGGTCGCCGATCGTCGCGGACGCAAGGCCGCACTGTCGCTGACCATCGCGTTGATGACACTGGGCACCGGCATCATCGCGTTCACCCCGACCTACGCCAGCATCGGTATCAGCGCCAGTGTCCTGTTGGTGATCGCCAGGCTGTTGCAAGGGCTGTCAATGGGCGGCGAGGTGGGCTGTGCGTCGGCCTTTCTCATGGAGTCGGACGCACCGACAACCGCTGCTTCATGGTCAGTTGGCAGGGCGCCAGTCAAGGCGCCGCAGCGCTATTGGGTGCGGGCACGGGTTTGCTTCTGACCAGCAGCCTGAGCCACGAATCGCTGCTCGCATGGGGATGGCGAGTGCCGTTCGTGATCGGCCTGCTGATCGGTCCGGTGGGTTGGTACATCCGCCAGCACCTGGACGAAACGCACACTGCCACGGCCACGGCCAGCTCCCTGACGCAGCTGGTGCGTGCCCATGGCCGCACCCTGGCCATGGGCATGGGCTGGATGGCGGCGCCCACCGTGACGATGTACATGGTGGTCTACTACATGCCTACCTACCTGACACAAACCCTGGGGCGGCCGCAGAGCTTCGGATTTGCCCTCGTTGCCCTTGCCAGTGCGCTGCTGGCCGTCATCACACCCATTGCCGGCCGCTATGCAGACCGCTTCACGCGTCGCAAGCCATTGCTCTACGCCGTCACGACCCTGGCCGTACTGACCGTGTACCCGTCCTTCATTCTGCTGAGTCAGGAAAACACGCTGCTGTGCGTCCTGGCCATCACTCTGCTGATTCTACCGCTGGCCATAGGTCTGGCACCGAGCATGGCCATGCTGATGGAAGCCTTCCCTCGAGACCGGAGAGTCACCGGCCTGTCGATCATCTACAGCTTCGGCGTGACGCTGTTCGGTGGCTTTTCACCTCTGCTGGTGACCTGGCTGATCGGCATGACCGGCAACCCGCTAACGCCGGCCCTGTACCTGACGGCTGCTGTCACCTTGGCCCTGTGCGTCCTGCGCTGGCTGCCAGAGCACCCCGGCCGTGCCTGAAGAAGAACGAGAAAGGAGCGACTCATGAGTCACGCGACGATTCACCCCGAATTGGAAAACAGTGCGCTGCGCTTCGCCGAACTGCGTCGGGAGATTCACCGACACCCGGAACTGGGCACCCAAACACGTCACACCGCCACATTGGTGGCTGACCGTTTGCGCGCCTGGGGCTATGAGGTGCACCGGGACGTCGGTCAGGGCGTGGTGGGTGTGCTCAGACGTGGCAAAACGGAACGCAGCCTGGGCATCCGGGCCGACATGGACGCCCTGCCCATTACCGAAAACACCGGATTGCCCTGGGCCAGCCAGCACCCCGGCCGCATGCACGCCTGCGGTCATGACGGCCATACCGCAACCCTGTTGGCGGCGGCTGAGCACCTGGCCTGGCACGGCCAGTTTGAAGGCACCCTGCACGTCATCTTCCAGCCTGATGAAGAGGGTCTGACCGGTGCCCGTTCCATGATCGAAGCGGGCCTGTTCGACCGGTTCCCCTGCGATGCGGTGTATGCCCTGCACAACATGCCCGGTTTGCCAGTGGGCCAGGCCGTGGTTCAGCAGGGCGAATTCATGGCATCGTCCGAGCAGGTGCTGATCACATTGGTCGGGCGCGGCGGGCATGGCGCCATGCCCGAACGCGCCATCGACCCGATCCCGGCCCTGGCAGCGATCATCACCGCGCTACAGACGGTCATCTCACGCAATCTTTCCACCAGTGATGCAGCGGTACTGAGCGTCGGCAAGGTCAACGCAGGGACCGTTTACAACATCATTCCGGAGACGGCCACCCTGATGCTGAGCGTCCGCACGGCCGATCCCACCGTGCGGGACAGGATCGAGAAGCGAATTCGCGAGATCGTCCACGGGCAAGCCGCCAGTTTCGGGGTCGAGGCGACCATCGAGTACACACTGTTGGCGCCGGTGCTGGTCAATACCCCTGCCGAGACACAACGGCTGCACGCGGCGGCGTGCTCGGTGCTGGGGGCGGACAACGTGCTGGAGCGCATGCCGGTGCGGCTGATGGGCAGCGAGGACTTCGCCTGGATGCTCAACGAGCGTCCAGGCTGCTACTTCGTGCTGGGCAATGGCACCGGGTCATTCAACGGCTGTTCGGTTCACAACGACCGGTACGACTTCAATGACGCGATCATCCCCATCGGCGCCGCTTGCTGGGTGAACCTTGTGCAAAGCTATCTGCAACCTGCAGATGATTAGGCCCTGCTCGCCGCCTGAATCAGCGCCTTCATCTCCGCCACCGCCGCTTTGAACCCGACGAACAACGCATGGGCCACCAACGCGTGACCGATGTTCAACTCGTTCACGCCGCGAATCGCCGCGATCGGCTCGACGTTGTGATAGTGCAGGCCGTGGCCGGCATTGACGATCAAGCCCTGCCCCAGACCGAAGCCGACGCCGTCGACGATGCGTTGCAGCTCAGCGGCCACTTCGCTTGGGGTCTGGGCATCGGCGTAGCGGCCGGTGTGCAGCTCGATCGCCGGCGCGCCGATGCGCTTCGAGGCTTCGATCTGGCGCTCGTCGGCATCGATGAACAGCGACACTTCGCAGCCCAGCTTGCTCAGGCGCTCGACCGCGGCCTTGATCTTGGCTTCCTGCCCCGCGACGTCCAGACCACCCTCGGTGGTCAGCTCTTCGCGGGTTTCGGGCACCAGGCACACATGGGCCGGGCGAATCTGCTCGGCGAAGGTCAACATGGCCTCGGTCACGCCCATTTCGAAGTTCATGCGGGTCTGCAAGACGTCCTTGAGCAGCAGCACATCGCGCGGCTGGATGTGCCGGCGGTCTTCGCGCAGGTGCACGGTGATGCCGTCGGCGCCCGCCTCCTCGGCGTCGAGCGCGGCCTTGACCGGATCGGGATAGCGCGTGCCACGGGCCTGGCGCAAGGTCGCCACGTGATCGATGTTGACGCCCAACAGAATGCGGTTACAGGTATCCACGAGAACTCTCCGAAAAATCCAGGGCACAGCATACGTGTTGGTCAGGGCTTGCGAAACAGCTCGCGGCTGACCAGCGGACGACCGCCCAAGTGCACGGCCAGGGCCTGGCGCATCAAGCGCTTGGCTGCCGCCAGCGCGCCGGGCGTTTCCCAACTGGCCTGGGCCATGGCAAGTAATTCGGCGCCCTGGAACAGTCCGGGTTGCAGCAGCTCGACTCGCTCCAGTCCGGCGTCCACCAACAGGCGGTACAAGCCGTCGGTTGCCACCGGCTCACCGTTGACGTCCACGTCCAGCGCAAAGCCATAGCCGAGCTGGTCCAGCAGGCGCCATTCGAAGGAGCGCAGCAGAGGCTCCAGCGCGCGCCCGGCGCCGAGCGCCTGGAGGGTGGCGGCGTAGTGTTCGAACACCTGGGGATGAGGGTCTTCGCTGGGCAACAAGCGAATGATCAGCTCGTTGAGGTACAGGCCGCTGAACAGTGCGTCACCGAGCATCCATACCGCCACCCCGGCGGATTCCATGCGCGAGACGTTCTTGAGTTCGCCTTTGCCGCGAAACTCGACTTCCAATGGCACGAAGGGCCGCGCCAGCGTGCCGGCCTTGCCGCGCGCATTGCGCAGCACGGCCCGCAGGCGGCCCTGGGGGGTGAGGAAGTCGACCAGGGCGCTGGTTTCGCGATAGGCACGCGAGTGCAGGACGTAGGCGGGTTGTGGCGTTGAGGTGGTCGACATGTGGGCGACTCGGGGTTGGCGGGTGTCTGGGCGGACCTCTTCGCCGCCTTACGCGCAAGCCCGCTCCCACAGAGATCGCGCACGCCCGGCGATGTGCTTCCCCGTGGGAGCGATCAGTGGCCGCTCCCACAGAGATCGCGAACGCCCGGCGACGTGCTTCCTCGTAGGAGCGGTCAGTGGCCGCGAAAAGGCCAACGCGAGGCCAGGTTGTGGATTACTGGTCGTTATACCCCAGCGAACGCAGCGCGCGCTCGTCATCGGACCAGCCGCCCTTCACTTTCACCCACAGATTGAGCATGACCTTGGAGTCGAACAGCACCTCCATGTCCTTGCGGGCCTCCATGCCGATACGCTTGATGCGCTCGCCCTTGTCGCCAATGATGATCTTCTTCTGACCATCGCGTTCGACCAGGATCAAGGCATGGATGTGCAGGGTCTTGCCCTGCTGCTTGAATTCTTCGATTTCCACAGTGATCTGGTACGGCAGCTCGGCACCCAGCTGGCGCATGATCTTCTCGCGCACCAGTTCGGCGGCCAGGAAGCGGCTGCTGCGATCGGTGATCTGGTCTTCCGGGAAGAAATGCTCGTTTTCGGGCAAGTGCCCGGCAATGACCTTTTCCAGCGCGTCCAGGTTATGCCCCTGCTGCGCGGAAATGGGCACGATCTCGGCGTTCGGCAACTGCTCCTGCAGCCAGGTCAGGTGCGGCATCAGCTCAGCCTTGTCCTCGATGCGATCGGTCTTGTTGATCGCCAGGATCACCGGCCCCTGCACGTACTGCACGCGCTCGAGAACCAGCTGGTCTTCGTCGGTCCACTTGGTGCGGTCGACCACGAAGATCACTACATCGACGTCTTTCAACGCCGCCGACGCAGTCTTGTTCATGTAGCGGTTCAGGGCTTTCTCGTTGCCCTTGTGCATGCCCGGCGTGTCCACGTAGACCGCCTGGATCTCGCCCTCGGTCTTGATGCCCAGCATGTTGTGGCGGGTGGTCTGCGGCTTGCGCGACGTGATCGCCAGCTTCTGCCCCAGGATGTGGTTGAGCAGCGTCGACTTGCCGACATTTGGGCGGCCAACGATGGCTACATAGCCACAACGGGTAACGGGTGCATCAGTCATTGCCATTCTCCACGCCCAGGGCGATCAGGGCAGACGCGGCGGCCACCTGTTCGGCGATGCGACGGCTGACGCCCTGGCCCCGGCTTTTCTCATTCAGAAGGACGACTTCACACTCGACGAAAAACTGTCGGCAGTGCGGGTCGCCCTGGATATCCACCACTTCATAGCGCGGCAGTTCAGCACCGCGCGACTGGAGGAACTCCTGCAGGCGGGTCTTGGGATCTTTGTTGGTATCGACCAGGGTCAGCCCTTCGAACTGACCTTCCAGCCAGGCCAGCACACGATCGCGCGCTGCCTCCATGCCGGCGTCCAGGTAGATGGCGCCGATCAAGGCTTCCAGCGCATCGGCCAGGATCGATTCACGGCGGAAACCGCCACTCTTCAGTTCGCCCGAGCCCAGGCGCAGGTAGTCGCCCAGATCGAAGCCGCGGGCCAGGATGGCCAGGGTCTCGCCCTTGACCAGGCGCGCCCGCAGACGTGAAAGCTGCCCTTCACGGGCTTGCGGAAAACGCTCGAACAGCGCTTCGCCCGCCACGAAATTGAGGATCGCATCGCCCAGAAACTCGAGGCGCTCGTTGTTGCGCCCGGCGAAGCTGCGGTGAGTCAGTGCCAGCACCATCAGGTCCTGGTCCTTGAAGGTGTAGCCCAGTTGGCGCTCGAGGCGACCGAGGGAAGCGGTCACGGCTTGACCACGCTGAACTGACGATCGAACTTCACTACCATGTCCAGATTCTGGATCAGTGGCTCACGCTTTTCATACTTGAGGTGGGCCTGAAACACATTGCCCGCATCGGTGACGCTCAAAACCTTGTTCAAATCCAGATCCTGAATATTGTTGACCTGCATGGCCCGGCTGACGTGGCCATAGAATTCACCCACCGTATCGACTCGGGCGGACTTGTCGGCGCCGATCGATTCGATGGCTTGGGTAAGGGTCCGGTTATCCATGTAGTGCGGCACCAGCTTGAAAGCCGTGCTCGCCACGAACGCCACCACCGCCAGGGTCAGCAACCAGCCGACGATGGACATGCCTTGCTGAGACTTCACTGCGTTCATGCCGGACACCTCGGAAAACATTCGGCGCCGTCCATGGACGGCGCCGGCAGCGCTACTTGATCAGCCCGACTCGGGAGAAGTTGGGCAAGTGGCTGAGCTTGGGTTCAGGCCAGCTCATCCAGATGGCGAAGGCCTTGCCGACGATGTTCTGGTCGGGGACCATGCCCAGCAGCTCCTTGGGAATCGACGGGTCATCCCAGTAGCGGCTGTCGTTGGAGTTGTCGCGGTTGTCACCCATCATGAAGTAGTGCCCGGCGGGCACCGTCCACTGGCTGTCTGGCGGCGCACGGTAGCGCGACATTTCCTGACGGATCACGTGTTCGACCTCGCCCAGCTTTTCCTTGTACAGCTCGGCGCTGCCCAGACTGCCCGGCTCGCTGCCGACCAGCTGGCGGGCGATCAACTCGCCGTTGACGTACAGCTGCTTGTCCGAAGTGTAGCGAATCCTGTCGCCCGGCAAGCCAATCACGCGCTTGATGTAGTTGACGTTGGGGTCGCTGGGGTAGCGGAACACCATGACGTCGCCACGCTTGGGATCGTTGACCTCGATGACCTTCTTGTCCAGTACCGGCAGGCGAATGCCGTAGGAGAACTTGTTGACGAGGATGAAATCACCCACTTCCAGGGTCGGGATCATCGAACCCGACGGGATCTGGAACGGCTCCACCAGAAACGAACGCAACACCAGCACGATGAACAGCACCGGGAAGAACGATTTGCCGTACTCCACCAGCAGCGGTTCCTTGTCCAGGCGTTCGACCACCGACGGCTCGGGCTGGCTGACGCTGCCCTCGTAGTTGGCGATCGCAGCCCGTCGCCGTGGCGCCAGGAAGACCAGATCAAGCAAGGCCAGCAGACCGCAAACGGCTACGGCGATAACCAACAACAGCGGGAAATTTAGGGACATAGGACTCGATTATTCCAACCTGAGCACAGCAAGGAAGGCTTCCTGTGGAATTTCCACGTTGCCGACCTGCTTCATGCGTTTCTTACCGGCCTTCTGTTTCTCCAACAGTTTGCGCTTACGGCTCACGTCGCCGCCGTAACACTTGGCCAGTACGTTCTTTCTGAGCGCCTTGACAGTGGTCCGGGCGATAATCTGTCCGCCAATGGCGGCCTGGATTGCCACATCGAACATCTGCCGAGGGATCAGCTCCTTCATCTTCTCGGTCAAAGCACGACCCTTGTAGGCCGCGTTGTCGCGGTGCACGATCAGCGCCAGGGCATCGACCTTGTCGCCGTTGATCAGCACGTCCAGCTTGACCAGGTTGGCCGACTGGTAACGCTCGAAATGGTAGTCCAGCGAGGCATAGCCACGGCTGGTGGATTTCAGGCGGTCGAAGAAGTCCAGCACCACTTCGTTCATCGGCAGGTCGTAGCGAACCTGAACCTGGCTGCCGAGGAACTGCATGTCGCGCTGCACGCCGCGCTTCTCGATGCACAGGGTAATGACGTTGCCCAGGTGCTCTTGAGGCACAAGAATAGTCGCCGATACGATCGGCTCGCGGAAGTCCTCGACGGATGAAACATCCGGAAGCTTCGACGGGTTGTCGACATAAATGGTTTCGCCGGTCTTCATGACCACTTCGAAGATCACGCTCGGGGCCGTGGTGATCAGGTCCAGGTCGTACTCGCGCTCCAGGCGCTCCTGGATGATTTCCATGTGCAGCATGCCCAGGAACCCGCAGCGGAAGCCGAAGCCCAGGGCGTCGGAGCTTTCGGGCAGGTACTGCAGCGACGAATCGTTGAGGGTCAGTTTCTGCAGGGCATCGCGGAAATCTTCGAAGTCTTCCGAGCTGACCGGGAACAGGCCGGCGTAGACCTGTGGCTGAATGCGTTTGAAACCGGGCAGCACAGGCACGTCAGGGGTGCTGCTCAAGGTCAGGGTGTCGCCGACCGGCGCACCGTGAATGTCCTTGATGCTGCCGATGATGAAGCCCACTTCGCCGGCCTTGAGGTCAGCGGTGGCCGTGTGCTTGGGGGTGAAGACGCCGACGCTGTCGACCAGGTGCACCTTGCCGGTGGACTTGACCAGAATCTTGTCGCCCTTCTTCACCCGGCCATGACGAACGCGCACCAGAGAGACGACGCCCAGGTAGTTGTCGAACCAGGAGTCGATGATCAGCGCCTGCAACGGCGCATCGATGTCACCGGTAGGCGCCGGAATGGTATGCACCAGGCGTTCGAGCACGTCGATCACGCCCATGCCGCTCTTGGCGCTGCACGCCACGGCGTCGGTGGCGTCGATGCCGATGATCTTCTCGATCTCGTCCTTGACCTTGTCCGGGTCGGCCTGGGGCAAGTCCATCTTGTTCAGCACCGGCATCACTTCCAGGCCCTGTTCGATGGCCGTGTAGCAGTTGGCCACGGACTGGGCTTCGACGCCCTGCCCGGCATCGACCACCAGCAGCGCGCCTTCGCAGGCCGCCAGCGAGCGGCTGACTTCGTAGGTGAAGTCGACGTGGCCTGGGGTGTCGATGAAGTTCAGCTGGTAGGTTTTGCCGTCCTGCGCCTTGTAGTGCAGGGTGACGCTGTGCGCCTTGATGGTGATCCCGCGCTCACGCTCCAGGTCCATGGAGTCCAGGACCTGGGCCTCCATTTCGCGGTCGGCCAGGCCACCGCACATCTGGATGAACCGATCGGCGAGGGTCGACTTGCCGTGATCGATGTGGGCGATGATGGAGAAATTGCGGATATGACTCAAATCACTCACGGGTCAACACTCAAAAAGGCTGCGGGCCGGACGCCCAACGAAAAATAGCCGGGAATTGTACCTGAATAACGTTCGGGTGTGGGAGCCGGTGGGTTACGGGTGGCAGTGCCGACGTCTTCGCGGGCAGAGTCCCGCTCCCACAGTTCATGCGATCACTCGGTTCCGTGTGGGAGCGGGTCTCTGCCCGCGAAGGCCACACCACCGATCACAAAAAAGGCGACCCGAAGGTCGCCTTTCGTTCACCTACCCCAAGCTTATTCAGCCAGCTTGAAGGTAATGAAGCTCGCCCGCCCCTGACGCAGCACGCGCATGGACACCGAACGGTTCTTCGGCAGGCCTTTGGCGATGTCGGCGAACTGCTTCGACGACTCGATGGCCTGGTTGTTCAGGTGGGTGATGACATCACCAGGCTGCAGGCCGATCAGTGCCGCCGGACCGTCCTGCACTTCCTTGATGACCACGCCGCCCTTGAGCTCCAGCGACTTCTTCTGCTCGGCAGTCAGTTCCGCGACCGACACGCCGAGGCGGTTGCTGCTGCGCTCGGTCTGGGCCTTGGCACCGGCATCCAGGTCCTGATCGTCATCGGGCATCGCGCCGACGGTGACGTCGATGGTGCGGCGCTTGCCTTCGCGGATCACTTCCAGACTCGCCTTCGCACCGGCCTTGAGACCGCCCACGAGATGCGGCAGGTCGGCCGACATGTCGATCGGCTGACCGTTCATGCTCAGGATCACGTCACCCACCTGCAAGCCACCCTTGGCGGCCGGGCCGTCTTCGAGCACCTGCGCGACCAGTGCGCCGGCCGGCTTGTCCAGACCGAACGACTCGGCCAGGTCCTTGTTGACCTCCTGAATGACCACACCCAACCAGCCGCGGCTGACCTTGCCGTCTTTCTTGAGCTGATCCGACACATCCAGGGCCACGTCGATCGGAATGGCGAAGGACAGGCCCATAAAGCCACCGGAGCGGGTGAAAATCTGCGAGTTGATACCCACCACTTCACCGTTCATGTTGAACAGCGGGCCGCCCGAGTTGCCTGGGTTGATGGCCACGTCGGTCTGGATGAACGGCACGTAGGCGTCGTTGGGCAAGGTACGACCCTTGGCGCTGACGATACCCTTGGTCACCGAATGGTCGAAGCCGAACGGCGAGCCGATGGCCAGCACCCATTCGCCCACTTTGAGTTTGGCGGAATCACCCAGCTTCACTGTGGGCAGGTTCTTGCCATCGATTTTCAGCAACGCCACGTCGGTCCGTGGATCGGTGCCGACCAGTTTGGCCTTGAGCTCGCTGCGGTCGGACAGACGCACGATGATTTCGTCGGCATCGGCGATCACGTGGTTGTTGGTCAGCACATAGCCGTCAGCCGAAACGATGAACCCCGAGCCCAGCGACTGCGCCTCGCGCTGCCGATCGCCCCGCTGCGGAGACCGTGGTCCGCCGCGCGGCATGTTGCGCTCGAAGAACTCGCGGAACATCGGCGGCAGACCTTCCAGGTCCGGCATCTGGCTGGCAGCCACACCGCGGTCCGGCAGTTTCTGCGTGGTACTGATGTTCACCACGGCGGGCGACGCCTGCTCGACCAGAGTCGTGAAATCAGGCAGCGCTTCAGCCTGGACGCTGGCGATCTGGCCCAGCATCAGCACTGCCGCGAACAGTGAAAGAAAGGGTTTGAAACGTGGTATCGACATACGGCTCCCGTTCGTAACGAGCGTGGTTGAGCATTAGGGTTGTGCAGCCGCTTAAGGCAAATTCAGCGCAGAGCGGAATCCATGCTTGACTGCGGCGCACGGCAGCGAACCTGTGACGACTGAAAAGGCTCGCCCCCGAAGCACTGACCTATAAGAAAAAATCCGGCGGTTTGCAACCCGCATGAAACAGGTTTCACGTTAACTCGCGGCGATTATCCAGGCATGAAGCGCCAGCAAGGGCCATGACCACGCCATGACGCACGCCCCCTTCAGCGTAGAACATGAACGTCCTGGCGCTGTATGGACAGGGCAATTCGCTCCGCTGTACCCAAGGGAATTTCACCCACCACGGTGATCATCATTTCGCCATCCGAAGACTTCAAGCGACGCGACACGGCTGCCGTCGGACCCAGCTGCACACGGGTATCACGCGCAGAGGCGCCGTTTAGCGGTTCGAGAAACACAGAGAAATGCGCAAGGCCGTCGGCGTACAGCAGGCTGGTCACATCGGCATTGCTGGCCGAAGATTTGCGCTGAGCGGTCTGCGCCAACTCGAAGCCGGCAGGTACCCATTTGGCCTGCCACGCAAGGGCATTGCCGGGGGCTGAACCGCTGCTCGCATGCAACACAGGCTTACAATTTAGCGTCGCCTTCAAGTCTGCAGGCGCAGGGGCTCCTGGCTGAAGTTGGGTGTACTGCAGACGTTCGAGCAGGCGCCCCTTGGCATCGATCAACAGGGATTTGAGCAACAGTCCCGTGTGCGCATCCAGGTGCATTTCGAAGGCGTAGCGATCACGATCACGCGGCACCATGGTCACGACCACAGCGTCGCGCCCGGCGACTCTCGAAGCACCGGCCACACGCAGTTGGTACCACGACATCAGCTTGAGCGGATCGAGGGTTGCGACAGCGCTGCTGGACACCTTGCCACCCCCGGACACCGGGCTGCCCGTCATGCAGGTCAGCCGACCGTCGGTCTGCACGCGCTCGGAGGCGACGCCGTCGAGCTTGAGCACACGGTCGTGCACCGCGCCGTTACCGGCGCGGTGCCATATCTGGTAGGTAGAAAAGTCACCGTCGCGTTCGTAGACGAACGTCCCCTGGAAATCCTGCGTACGCTCGGCTTGCGCCATTGCGTCCAGCCATTGGGCCGCATCGGGTGCGGCAATGGCCGGTGCGGCCAGGCCAAGTAGAATTGGCAGAAACAGGGCCACACGCATGATCGGGATTAACGGTTTTCCATGCTCGCGGAGCGGGCAGATGGCAGGGCAGTGTCGGAACCTTTGGCAGCGGCTTCTTGCGAATGCTGACGCAGGTAACCAGGCAGGCGCTGGTCGTTCAGACCTTCTTCGCCTTTGAGCACACCGCTGGCCATCGGACCGGGCGCGTCGGAGCTGTCCGGTGTGTAACCGGCCAGCACGGCTGGACCTTTTACCATCGGGGTCGACGGGGCTTGCTGGGCTGGCTGCTGCTGAGCGAGCTCCGATCCGGTGATGTCGTCCTGGTTGTACAGGCGAACACCGGCCAGCACGGCAACGGTCACCGATGCCGCAACGGCCAGACGACCAAGGCTGCGCCACGGGCCGCGAGCAGCCGGGGCTGGGGCGATGTCTTCGGCAATGGCTACCGACACCGCAGCCGACAGATCCAGACGCGGATCCAGAAGATCCTTGTGCATGACGGCACGAACGAGCTGGTAACGTGCCCAGGTGGCACGGACCTCAACATCGTCCAACGCGGTCAGTACCCGACGCAGTTCCAATTCGTCCGCTTCGTTATCCATCACTGCGGACAGCGATTCCTGCAGGGCTTCACGACTCATGGCGTTCCTCTCTTGGCTATCGCCGCTGTCTCAGGATTCCTGCAACAACGGCTGCAGGGCTTTGTCGATGGCTTCCCGGGCACGGAAAATCCGCGACCGCACGGTCCCCACCGGACACTGCATGACACTGGCAATGTCTTCGTAACTCAGACCATCGAACTCGCGCAGCGTCAGTGCCGTGCGCAGGTCTTCTGGCAGCTGCTGGATGGTTCGATGGACAGTGCCTTCGATCTCATCGCGCAGCAATGAACGTTCTGGAGACTCGAGGTCCTTGAGGCCATGATCGCCGTCATAGAACTCCGCATCTTCAGAACTTACGTCGCTGTCCGGTGGCCTGCGTCCGCGGGACACCAGATAGTTTTTCGCCGTGTTGATGGCGATACGGTACAGCCACGTATAGAACGCGCTGTCTCCGCGAAAGTTGCCCAATGCGCGGTAGGCCTTGATGAAAGCCTCCTGCGCCACGTCCTGGGCTTCATGGGTGTCGTGCACGAATCGCACGATCAACCCGAGAATCTTGTGCTGGTATTTCAGCACCAACAGATCGAAAGCTCGCCGATCACCGCGTTGTACACGCTCGACCAGCTGCTGATCCTCTTCCTGGGTTAGCATGAACACTCCTCATGGGTCCGGAAGGAGCGCTGCTCAGGCCATCGTTCAGGCTTGCAACCATAGACTCGGGCTATTCGCAAAAGTTCTCCCCTCCAGGCAAGTTTCCCCGCAGGCCCGGATCAAGCCTGCACGGAAAGCGCAGCTCGAACGTGCCGAGCTGCGCCGATAATCTTTTCACCGATGACAGCACCCGGACCTAGCCGGTGCGCTCGTTGTTCGGCATTGTTTCCTTCTTACGGGCAACCTTCTATTGATTGCAGGGATTCTAGGAAAGTTCCCACAAATACGAAGGTGAAGCCCTACACACAAAGGCCATGGATTCCTGGCACTGAAGTGGTTCAGCACCGACTACCTGCCCAAAGTGCCTGCCGCCATAGCGCAAGCCTCGATGTGGCTGCTATAAATGCCGCGCCATACCGGTGGGAAACGATTCCCTCGTGTGTCGAAGGTGCCGCTATTGTGCCGCTACCCCCTTGGATATACCAGCGGGATGTGCACAACGGGCGCGAACGGCGCGGTGGATGGCGACTCACGCGACATCACTTTCGGCATGCGGATGACCTTCGAATGGGCAAGCAACGGCAACACGATGTTCTGGTAATCGGTAGCGGAGCCGCGGGCTTGAGCCTTGCGCTGGCATTGCCCGCCACGCTGCGCATCGCGGTCATCAGCAAGGGCGGGCTCGGCGACGGCTCCACGCCGTGGGCCCAAGGCGGGGTCGCCGCCGTGCTTGCAGACTCCGACAGCGTGGAAGCTCACGTGCAGGACACCCTCGACGCCGGCGCCGGCCTGTGTAATGAAGAAGCGGTGCGCTTCACGGTGCAGCACAGCCGCGCGGCGATTCAGTGGCTGGTCGAGATGGGCGTGCCGTTCACCCGCGAGGATGATTCGGATCCGGAACATACCGGCTTCCCCTTCCACCTGACCCGTGAAGGTGGTCATAGCCAGCGCCGCATCATCCATGCGGCCGATGCGACCGGCGCGGCTCTGTTCGACACCTTGCTGGCCCAGGCACGTCTGCGTCCTAACATCGAGTTGCTGGAACAGTGCGCCGCGGTCGACCTGATCACCGAACGGCGCCTGGGTCGCACGGAGGATCGCTGCCTGGGCGCCTACGTGCTGGATCACCGCAGCGGTGAAGTGGACACCCATGGGGCGCGCTTCACCGTCCTGGCCACCGGCGGCGCTGCCAAGGTCTACCTCTATACCAGCAACCCCGACGGCGCCTGCGGCGATGGCATTGCCATGGCCTGGCGCGCAGGCTGTCGTGTGGCCAATCTGGAATTCAACCAGTTCCACCCCACCTGCCTGTACCACCCCCAGGCCAAGAGTTTCCTGATCACCGAGGCGCTGCGCGGTGAAGGCGCCCTGCTCACGCTGGCCAATGGCGAACGTTTCATGCCGCGCTTCGATCCGCGCGCAGAGCTGGCACCACGCGATATCGTCGCGCGCGCCATCGACCACGAGATGAAGCGCACGGGCGCCGAATGCGTGTACCTGGACATCAGCCACAAGCCGGCGGACTTCGTGCGCAGTCACTTCCCGACGGTGCACCAGCGTTGCCTGGCATTCGGCATCGATATCACCTGCCAGCGCATTCCCGTGGTACCCGCAGCGCACTACACCTGCGGCGGCGTGCTGGTCGATGAGCATGGCTGCACCGACGTCCCCCACCTGTATGCCATTGGCGAGACCAGCTCCACCGGCCTGCACGGCGCCAATCGCATGGCCAGCAACTCGTTGCTCGAGTGCATGGTCTATGCGCGTTCGGCCGCCGAGCACATCGTCGCGCAACTGGACCAGACCCAAGCGCCTGGGCCGTTGCCGCAGTGGGACGCGAGCCAGGTGACCGATTCGGACGAAGACGTGATCATCGCCCACAACTGGGACGAGCTGCGGCGCTTCATGTGGGACTACGTGGGCATCGTGCGCACCACCAAACGCTTGCAGCGCGCCCAGCATCGAGTGCGCCTGCTGCTCGACGAGATCGACGAGTTCTACAGCAACTACCAGGTCAGCCGCGACCTGATCGAACTGCGCAATCTGGCACAGGTGGCCGAGCTGATGATCGCGTCGGCCATGCAGCGCAAGGAAAGCCGCGGCCTGCATTACACGCTGGACTATCCGGACCTGCTGCCGCAGGCACAGGACACTATCCTGCAGCCGCCCACCTTCGCCGGCTGAACTTGAGGCGCAGACGCAGGCGACGGTGAGTGTCTGCGTCCAGGCCGTCGGGCAGCACGCAGGCGCTGCGCACGCGGCGCTGGCCTGCCAGGCGGAAGCGCAGAATGACCACCTGCGGCAGTGCCATGCTGTCCGGACGCAGTTGCACCGCCTGCCAGCCATCGGCCTCGCTCCACACCGACCAGCCACTGCGATCGCGACGCAGACCGGTGACGGCCTGGGGGTGGGCGAGTAACACCTCTCGCGGCAGCACATAAAGCCCATGCGCAATGCACAGCACCCCGGCCGCCAGGTGCACGAGCACCGGCGCCTCCATCAAGCCGTTCGCCAGGCAGGCGGCGGCCTGCGCCAGTGCGTAGAGCGCCAGCAGCCGTCGTGAAGGCTGCCAGTGGCATTCGAAGCGGTTACTTGGGCTGGACACGGTCCAGGATCATCCGGACCATGCGCTGCAACTCGGGGTCCTGCGACTCGTTGCGCTCCATGAACCAGCCGAACATGTCCTGATCTTCACATTCGAGCAGGCGCACATAGAGGTCGCGATCCACCTGATTCAAGTGGGGATAGACTTCCTTGACGAAAGGCACCAGCAACACGTCCAGCTCCAGCATGCCGCGGCGGCTGTGCCAGTAAAGCCGGTTGAGTTCAACGTTTTCGACCATGGGGGGCTCCTTGAATAGGCGCGCAGTATACAGAGGCGCCGGTGGGGTGTCAGGGCGGCGGGGATAGCATTCCCCCGGTGCGGGGCTCTATGATGATGTCCATTCTTTTCAACTCAGCGATGACCCATGTCCGATACCGCTATGTTCTGCACCCTGGCCCACGAGGGCGTCCTGGCCGTTCGCGGCTCGGACGCCAGCAAGTTCCTCCAGGGCCAGCTGACCTGCAACCTCAACTATCTGGACGAGCACACCGCCAGCCTCGGTGCGCGCTGCACCCAGAAAGGCCGCATGCAGTCCAGCTTCCGCATCCTGTTGCAAGGCGATGGCTGCGTGCTGGCCATGGCCCGCGGCCTGCTCGAAGCGCAGTTGGCCGACCTGAAAAAGTACGCCGTGTTCTCCAAGTCCAAGTTGACCGACGAAAGCGACGCCTGGGTGCGTTTCGGCGTACAGCATGGCGATGGCGCTCTGACTGCCCTGGGCCTGCAACTGCCCCTGGAAACCGATGCGGTGGTGCGCCACGGCGCGCTGATCGCGGTACGGGTATCGCCCGCCCGGGCCGAGCTGTGGGCGCCTGCCGAGCAAGCGGAAAATCTGGCCGCGCGGCTGGGTGAACAATTGGCTCAGGGCTCGCTCGACGAGTGGCTGCTGGGGCAGATCCGCGCCGGTATCGGTCAGGTACTGGAACCGACCCGCGAGCTGTTCATCCCGCAGATGCTCAACCTGCAGGCCGTGGGCGGTGTGAGCTTCAAGAAGGGTTGCTACACCGGCCAGGAAATCGTCGCGCGCATGCAGTACCTGGGCAAGCTCAAGCGCCGTCTCTACCACGTCCAACTGGCTGGCTCGACACAACCGGAGCCTGGGACCGGATTGTTCTCGCCGGTGCACGGCAGCGCCATCGGCGAGATCGCCCTGGCCGCACCGACGGCCGACGGCTACGAGGCCCTGGCGGTCCTTCAAGACAACGCCGTCGAAGATGGTCGCATCCACCTGGGTAGCCTGGAAGGTCCGGCGCTGGAACTTCTCACCCTGCCCTATACACTTGATCGAGACCGAGAAATCCAGCGCTAGCAGCGCCTTACGTAGGTCCTGCGCACCCTTCCCCGCTATGCCGAGGCGCCGAATGAACCAACTGGCAGACACAGTACAACGCGATTTGCTGGCCGCCATCGAGCGTGACGACCTGGTACTGCCGACCATGCCGGAAGTGGCTCTGAAAATTCGCGAAGCGGCGGAAGACGACAACGTCAGCGTCAATCAGCTCAGCCAGGTCATCGCCCAGGATGCGGCGCTTTCGGCGCGCCTGCTCAAGGTGGTCAACAGCCCGCTGCTGCGGGCCAGCTTCGAAGTGACCGACGTGAACACGGCGATCAAGCGACTGGGTGTGAACTACAGCAGCAACCTCGCCATCGGCCTGGTCATCGAGCAGATTTTCCACGCCCGCGCCCGTGCCGTGCAGGGGCGCATGCGCGAGGCCTGGCGTACCAGTCTGGAAGTGGCCGGCATGTGCACCGAACTGGCGCGGCGCTTCACTTCGCTCAAGCCCGACCGCGCCGCCCTCGCCGGCCTGGTTCACCAGATCGGCGTACTGCCGATCCTGACCTACGCCCAGGAGCACAACGAGCTGCTCTCGGACCCTGTCTGCCTCAACCACGTCATCGAGCACATCCATCCACAGATTGGCGACCGGATCCTGCACAAATGGGACTTCCCGGCGATGCTGGCGCAGGTGCCCGGCCAGTTCCTGGATCTGAACCGAGACAACACGGAAACCGATTACGGCGACCTGGTGATGATCGCCACCCTGCTGCGCCTGCCGCACAACACCGGCCTGCCGACCCTGGTCGAACACCCGGCGTATCGACGCCTGGAGATCAAGCAGAGCCCGGTACTGCTGGCCAGCGACTTGATGCACGCGCAGACGCTGCTCAGCTAGAGCGGAAAGTCCACGCGCACTTTCAAACCGCCTCGGGCGCCATCGTGCAGGCTGATCCGCGCCATGTGGGCGCGACAGATTTCGCCGACGATCGCCAGGCCCAGCCCGGTACCGGCGCTGTGCGGGTTGCGCCGATAGAAACGCTCGAACACGCGATCGCGTTCATCTGCCGGAATACCCGGCCCGTCGTCCTCCACTTCGAGGATGCCGGGGGCCAGCACGCGCAGGATGACGTTGCCGCCAGCCGGGGTATGGGCCAGGGCGTTGTCCACCAGGTTGCTGAGCAATTCGTTGAGCAACGTCGGCTCGCCGCGCAGCCAGATCGGCTGATCGGCCTCCAATGCCAGAGCCACCCCCCGGCCATGGGCCAGGGGCGCCATGGCCATGCCCAGTTCGCGCGCCAGCTGGCTCAGGTCCAGACGCTGAGCGCCACCTTCGGCAATGGCCCGGGCGCCGTTCTCGACCCTGGCCAGGGACAGCAACTGGTTGGCCAGGTGGGTCAGCTTGTCGGTGCCCTGCACCGCTTCCTGCAACGTGGTCCGCCAGACCTCCGGCTGTTCGGCACGCAGGCCCAGTTCGACGCGCGCCTTGAGTGCCGCCAGGGGCGTGCGCAACTCATGGGCGGCATCGGCGATGAACTGCGCTTGCCGCTCGAACTGAACGCGCAGGCGTTCGGTGAAATGGTTGAGCGCCTGCACCAGAGGCCACAGCTCGCGCTGAACTTCCACCAGCGGCAAGGGGCGCAGGTCATCGGGCTGACGGTCCTCGACTTCGTCGCGCAGGCGCTCCAATGGCCGCAACGCCGCGCTGACCGTGATCCACACCAGCAGCAACGCGCCGATCCCCAACATGCCCAGGCGCAACAGGGTGTCGGCCATCAGGCTGCGAGCCATGGAGACGCGCGCCTCTTCGGTCTCGGCCACGCGAATCTCGGCCATGCCGATCATGTTTGGCTCGCTGACGGCCTTGAGCAGGCTGACCACGCGCACGTCCTGGCCCAGGTAGCGACCGCTGTAGAAGGTGGCCAGGGCCGGATAATCGTCCGTGCGCGGCGTGCCCTTGGGCGGCGCCGGCAGGTTTTCGTAGCCGGAGATCAGTTTGTGGTCGATGTCGTTGACCTGGTAATAGATACGCCCGGCACTGTCGTAGGCGAAGGTATCCAGCGCCACGTAGGGCACGTCTGCGCTGAGTGTGCCATCGCGCTGGGACAGCCCGGCGGCGATGGTACGCGCCGACGCCAGCAGGGTCCGATCATAGGCCGTATCGGCCGCCTCCCGACCGTTCCAATAGGCACTCAGGCCGCTTGCCAGCATGAGGAAGACCAGCAGCATCGCGAGGTTCCACAGCAACCGCCAACGCAGGCTGCTGACCTCACGCATCGCGGCTTTCCAACAGATAGCCGAGACCTCGGAAGGTGACGATGGCGATCGGCTGCTTGTCGAGTTTCTTGCGCAGGCGGTGCACGTAGATCTCGATGGCATCGGCACTGGCTTCTTCGTCCAGGCCGAACACCTGGGCCGCCAACTGCTCCTTGCTCATCACCCGCCCTGGCCGGGCGATCAGCGCTTCGAGCACCGCCTGCTCGCGGGAGGTCAGGGTCAGCAACTCCTTGCCCAGGGTGAAGCGGCGCGTGTCCAGGTCGTAGGCCAGCGGACCGCAGCGCTGCTGCCGCTCTCCTCCAAGCACGGTGCGCCGCAGCAGCGCCTTGACCCGGGCTTCGAGTTCGGTGAGCTCGAACGGCTTGGCCAGGTAGTCGTCGGCGCCCAGGTTCAGACCATGAACGCGGTCCTTGACGTCGCTGCGCGCGGTGAGCATCAACACCGGCAGGTTCTTGCCCCGCGCCCGCAGGCGCGCCAGTACCTCGAAACCATCGAGCCTGGGCAGGCCGACATCCAATATGGCGGCAGCGTATTCCTCGCTGGCCAGGGCCAGGTCCGCGGCCACGCCGTCGTGCAGCACATCGACGGTCAGGCCGGTGGCCTTCAGCGCCTGGGCGACACTTTCGGCCAACTGCAGGTGATCTTCTACAAGCAGGACACGCATCGGTATTCCTCACGGCCAATCTTTTTCAGGTCGAGATGATGCCGCCGCAGTCCGGTGTTGGCTGCCACCGAAACCTTGCGCGAACGGCTCATCAAGCGCTTTATGGGCCCGAGTTTACAGGCCCGCGACGCGCTGTGAAGCAGTCTTGGCAGATTGAAAGCCACTGAAAGCTTGGTGAAAGGTTCGCAACATATGGTTTCAGCAAGGCGGGTACCCAGAGACCTGCCACGCAAACGTCACCGTACGTTTTCGATAACAAGAACAACAATGGAGAAACACCCATGATCCGCGCCATGCGTCCGCTTGCCCTGGCTGTCAGCTGCCTGTTCATCAGTGCCCCGCTGCTCGCCCAGGAAGAACCCAAACGTCCTGAATGCATTGCCCCAGCCTCGCCTGGCGGTGGCTTCGATTTGACCTGCAAACTCGCTCAAAGCGCGCTGGTCAACGAGAAACTGCTGTCCAAGCCCATGCGTGTGACCTACATGCCTGGCGGCGTCGGTGCCGTGGCCTACAACGCCGTGGTGGCCCAGCGTCCGGCCGATGCGGGAACCCTGGTGGCCTGGTCCAGCGGCTCGTTGCTGAACCTGGCTCAAGGCAAGTTCGGTCGTTTCGACGAAAGCGCCGTGCGCTGGCTGGCGGCGGTCGGTACCAGCTATGGTGCCATCGCGGTCAAGAACGACTCGCCTTACAAGACCCTGGATGACCTGGTCAAGGCGCTCAAGGCCGACCCGAGCAAGGTGGTGATCGGCTCCGGCGGCACCGTCGGCAGCCAGGACTGGATGCAGACCGCGCTGATCGCCAAGGCCGCCGGGATCAACCCGCGCGACCTGCGCTACGTGGCCCTGGAAGGTGGCGGCGAAATCGCCACGGCCCTGCTCGGCGGCCACATCCAGGTCGGCAGCACCGACATCTCCGACTCCATGCCGCACATCCTCAGCGGCGACATGCGGCTGCTCGCGGTGTTCTCCGACAAGCGCCTGGACGAGCCGGAAATGAAGGACATCCCGACCGCCAAGGAACAGGGCTACGACATTGTCTGGCCGGTGGTGCGCGGCTTCTACCTCGGGCCGAAAGTGACCGACGCGGAATACGACTGGTGGAAAGCGGCGTTCGACAAGTTGCTGGCGTCCGAAGAGTTCGCCAAGCTGCGTGACCAGCGCGAGCTGTTCCCGTTCGCCATGACCGGGCCGGAGCTGGATACCTACGTGAAGAAACAGGTGGCCGAGTACAAGACCCTGGCCAAGGAATTCGGGCTGGTTCAGTAATCGGGCTGGGGCTGTGTGATGCCCATTCGCGGGCAGAGACCCGCTCCCACAGGCGTACATATCTTGAACCCCTGTGGGAGCGGGTCTCTGCCCGCGAAGGCTTTGTCCCTGATACCACCACCTTCACTCTTCACGAAGGAACATGACCATGATCATGATCGTTCAACGGCTTTTCGCCCTGCTGTTGCTGCTCGTCTGTGCCGGTCTGGCGCTGATGGCCTGGCCGTATCAGGCGCCCTTTTCCTATGAGCCGGTCGGCCCGCGTGCCTACCCGCTGCTGATGCTCGGCCTGATGAGCCTGGCGCTGCTCTACCTGGTGTTTCGCCCTACCCCGATCGTGCACAGCGAGGAAGAACCGCCGCTGGATCGCCCGACCTTGAAGAAGATCGCCATGTGCATCGGCCTGCTGCTGGTGTTCGCCGGGTTGTTCGAGCCGCTGGGCTTCATTCTCAGCAGCGTGCTGATCGGCATCCCGATGGCCCTGCTGTATGGCGGCCGTGCGGTGCCCAGCGTGATCATCATCACCGTGATGAGCATCGGCCTGTACGTGCTTTTCGACAAAGTCATGGACGTGCCGCTGCCCCTGGGTCTGCTCAGCGTTCTGGAGAACTGACATGGATACTCTTGGCTACCTGGGTCAGGGCTTCGGCGTTGCACTGACCCCCTACAACCTCGTCACCGCCCTGTCGGGCACCCTGATCGGCACCGTGGTCGGCCTGCTGCCGGGCCTGGGGCCGATCAACGGCGTGGCCCTGCTGATCCCGATCGCCTTCGCCCTGGGCCTGCCGCCGGAATCGGCGCTGATCCTGCTGGCGGCGGTGTACCTGGGCTGCGAATACGGCGGCCGTATCAGCTCGATCCTGCTGAACATTCCCGGCGAAGCCTCGACCGTGATGACCACCCTGGACGGCTACCCGATGGCCCGTCAGGGCCTGGCCGGCGTGGCGCTCTCGCTGTCCGCCTGGAGCTCGTTCATCGGTGCGTTCATCGCCACCTGCGGCATGGTCATGTTTGCCCCGATCCTGGCCAAATGGGCAATCGCGTTCGGTCCGGCGGAGTACTTCGTACTGATGGTGTTCGCCATCGTCTGCCTGGGTGGCATGGCCGGTGACCGGCCGCTGAAGACCTTCATCGCGGCGTTGATCGGCCTGTTCCTGTCCAGTGTCGGCATCGACGCCAACAGCGGCGTGTACCGCTTCACCGGCGACAACATCCACTTGGCCGACGGCATTCAGTTCGTCGTGCTGGTGCTGGGCCTGTTCTCGATCAGCGAGATCCTCCTGCTGCTGGAAAAGACTCACCATGGCAGCGTCGCCGTCACCGCCACCGGTCGCATGATGTTCAACCTCAAGGAGGCCGCTTCGGTGTTCTGGGTGAACATCCGCTGCGGCGTGCTGGGCTTCATCATGGGCGTACTGCCCGGTGCCGGTGCGACCTTGGCCAGCGCCGTGGCCTATACCACCGAGAAACGCCTGGCCGGTGCCAACGGCAAGTTCGGCCAAGGTGACAAGCGCGGCCTGGCCGCCCCGGAAACCGCCATCGGCGCCACCGCCTGTGGCGCTCTGGTGCCGATGCTGACCCTGGGCGTACCGGGTTCGGGCACCACCGCGGTGATGATCGGCGCGCTGTCGCTGTACAACATCACGCCCGGCCCACTGTTGTTCCAACAGCAGCCGGACATCGTCTGGGGCCTGATCGCTTCGCTGTTCATCGCCAACATCATGCTGGTGATCCTGAACATCCCGATGATCCGCATCTTCACCAAGATCCTCGCCGTGCCAAACTGGGCACTGGTGCCGGTGATCGCCATCATCACCGGGATCGGCGTCTACGCCGTGCACGCGACGACCTTCGACCTGTTCCTGATGATCGGCATCGGAATCTTCGGCTACATCCTGCGCAAGCTGGACTTTCCGCTGTCGCCGGTCCTGCTCGGGTTCATCCTGGGTGGCCTGATGGAGCAGAACCTGCGCCGCGCATTGTCGATCTCCAACGGTGAGCTGCAGATTCTCTGGGGCAGCCCGATCACCGCCGGTGTCTGGGTCCTGACCGTGCTGATGCTGCTGTTGCCCGTGGTTCGCATCTGGCGCAAACGTGCCGCCCTGCGTCGTGCCGCTGCCGATGTTTGATCGGTTTCTGCACAGCTGGTGGGGTACACCCTTCGTTGGTCTGGCTGGCGGTTACCTCGCCAGCCTGATCGGTTGGCCACTGCCTTGGATGATCGGCTCGTTGCTGGCGATCATCCTGGTGCGCTGCCTGACACCTTGGCAACTGGCGGAAATACCCAACGGCCGCAAGCTCGGCCAATGGATCGTCGGCATAGGGATTGGCCTGCACTTCACGCCGTTGGTGATGGAACAGGTAGCGGGCCATTTCGGCCCGATTTTTTTTGGTGCGCTGATCACCAGCGTGTCCAGTGCCGTAGGCGTGTGGCTGATGCTGCGCACCGGTGAAGACCGGCCCACGGCTTTCTTTTCAAGCATGCCGGGCGGTTCCGGCGAGATGGTCAACCTGGGCGCGCGCAACGGCGCCGACCTCAGCCGCGTCGCGGCCGGGCAGAGCCTGCGGGTTCTGGCGGTGGTGCTGTGCGTGCCGGCGCTGTTCAAGTTCCTGCTCGGCGAAGGCACGCCGATCAGCCACGAGGGCGCCGTCGACTGGGCCTGGCTGGCGCTGATTTTCCCGCTCGCAGGCCTGGCCGCCTGGATCTGGCAACGCCTGGACCAGCCCAACCCCTGGCTGTTCGGCCCCCTGCTGGTGAGTGCCGCCATGAGCGTGAGTTTCGACTTGCACATCGGCCTGCCCGATGGCGGCAGCCAGATCGGCCAGTGGCTGATCGGCAGCGGCCTGGGCTGCCACTTCAACCGAGCGTTCTTCCGTCGAGCACCATCGTTCCTGGCTCGCACGCTGGTCAGCACCGCCCTGACCATGGCCATCGCCGCGGGCTGCGCGCTGGCCTTGAGCGCCCTGACCCGTCTGGACCTGCGCTCGCTGACCCTGGGCATGATGCCCGGCGGCATCGCCGAGATGAGCCTGACCGCCGAGGTGCTGCAACTGTCGGTCCCGCTGGTGACGGCGATGCAGGTGATGCGGCTGCTGTTCGTGCTGTTTCTGGCCGAGCCGCTGTTTCGCCAGTGGCAGAAACGTCGACCGGTGTCCTAGGGCAGGCGCCAGTCGATGGGGGTCAGGCCGTTCTGCTCCAGGAACTTGTTGGCGCGGCTGAAATGGCCGTTGCCGATGAAGCCCTTGTGCGCCGACAACGGCGACGGGTGCACGGACGTCAGCACCAGGTGCTTGCTGTTGTCGATCAGCTTCTGCTTGCTCTGCGCATGGGCGCCCCAGAGCATGAAGACCACGCTGGATTGATGCTCGCTGACCACTTCGATGATGCGGTCGGTGAACGGCTGCCAGCCTTTCTTGGCGTGGGAGGCGGCATTCGCCCGCTCCACCGTCATGGTGGTGTTGAGCAGCAAGACACCCTGCTCCGCCCAGCTTTGCAGATAGCCATGCTTGGGAATGTCGATGTTAAGGTCGCGCTTGAGCTCTTTGTAGATGTTCACCAGCGACGGCGGCGTGGGAATGCCCGGCTGCACCGAAAAGCACAGGCCATGGGCCTGGCCAGGACCGTGGTAGGGATCCTGACCGAGGATGACGACTTTCACCTGATCCAGCGGCGTGGTGTTCAGTGCGTTGAAAATCATTGGCCCGGGCGGATAGATCTCCTTGCCTTGCGCATGCTCTTCGCGCAGAAATTCGCGCAACTGCGCCATGTAGGGCTTGTCGAATTCCTCACGCAGTGCAGCTTTCCAGCTAGGCTCGAGTTTGATGCGGTCGTCTGTACTCATTTATCACCAGAAATCAGTAGGCAGCAGAAATCAGTGGGCGGACGGTAGGAAAGCGAACCCGGAAAGTCAAATCCAGACACAATCGTGCACTGCAACCCTACGTTGGCCATTTGCGGTCTTCGTCCCCCCGCCACCGCCCTTTCGATGCGAGGTCAGGATGGATTTGAATTTCGAAGAACTCAGCGCCGGCAATGGCGCACGTATCGGCGTCGTCTCCCTGAATGCGGAGAAGACGCTCAATGCTCTGACCTTGCCGATGCTCGAAGCGCTCGCGGGAAAATTCGATGCCTGGGCGCAGGACAATCGCGTGGTGTGCGTCGTGCTGCGCGGTGAGGGCGAAAAAGCCTTCTGCGCCGGTGGCGATGTGCGCAGCCTGGTCCAGGCCTGTCGCGCCCACCCCGGCGAAGTGCCTGACCTGGCCGCGCGCTTCTTCGCTGCCGAATACCGCTTCGACTACCGCCTGCACACCTACCCCAAGCCGGTGATCTGCTGGGGCCACGGCTATGTACTGGGCGGCGGCATGGGCCTGCTGCAGGCCTCGAGCACCCGCATCGTCACGCCCAGCAGCCGCCTGGCCATGCCGGAGATCACCATCGGCCTGTACCCGGACGTCGGTGCCAGCACGTTCCTGTCACGCATGCCGGGCAAGCTCGGCCTGTTCCTGGGCCTGACCGGCGCGCAAATCAACGCGCGGGACGCTCTGGACCTGGACCTGGCCGACCGCTGCCTGCGCGATGACCAATACGAAGACTTGCTCGACGGCCTGCTGCAGCTCAACTGGCAGGAGCAGACCGCCATGCAGTTGAACAGCCTGCTCAAGGCCCTCGAACACGATGCGCGCGACACGGTGCCCGCCGCGCAATGGCTACCGCGCCGCGCGGCCATTGACGCGCAACTGGACGTCAGCGACGCGCCAGCGGCCTGGCACGCGCTGGTGCAATGGCAGCAGCATGACGACCCGTTGCTGGCCAAGGCCGCCGGCAACCTGGCCAAAGGCTGCCCACTGACGGCCCATCTGATCTGGGCGCAACTGGCCCGCGCCCGGCACTTGTCGCTGGCCCAGGTGTTCCAGATGGAATACAGCCTGAGCCTGAACTGCTGCCGCCATCCCGAATTCAGCGAAGGCGTACGCGCTCGTCTGATCGACAAGGACAACCAACCGCACTGGCACTGGCCTGACGTCGACCATGTGCCGCAGGCGGTGGTCGAGGCACATTTCGGCAAGGTCTGGGAGGGCCGTCACCCGCTCGCGGACCTGTGCGACTACTGAAGTCGATCTGCCCGTGACAACGAAAAACGGCGCCCCTGAGGGCGCCGTTGCAGGCTAGTGCCGACCGCCGCGGCCGGGGCCCCGACCAGGACCCCGGTCCGGACCTCGACCGCGGTTCCAATCCTGACCGTAATGTCGGGGTGGGCCGTCACGCCACCTGGCATCGGGACCGCGGCCTGGCCCGAATCCAGGCCGGTAGTTCGGCGGCGGTGGACCGAAGTAGCGCGGCGGCGGCACCGCGTAGTAACGAGGCGCGGAGTAGTAACGCGGTCCCTCGTAGTACCGTGGCGCCGGTGTCACGTAGTAACCGCTGCTGTAGGGCTGGCTGTACGGGTAGTAGCCAGCACGCGGCGCGCTGTCCACGGAATAGACTTCGGTGCGGTAGTAACCTCCCCCTCCATAGGGCACACAGGCACTTGTCGACAAGGCCAATACCACGATCAAAAGAGCTCTAAGGGACATAAGCGGCCTCCTGGACCGCGAGAGGGATCGAACCAGCACGACTGGTCGGTACCCGGAACAACGGTTCTGGGCATAACTCAGACACCCGGAAAGATACTGCATTTCACTCGGCAATAAATTGATACAAAGCCTCATGCGCGGGTGCCCGCCGACGTCATTCGCCGCCGTGTCCCATGCTGCCGTAGAATGCAGACACTCATCGCTGCATGGATCGCCCATGACCACCCCTGCTTCACTCGCCAGCTACCTCTGCCCAGCCTGCGGAAGCCGCAACGGCTGCACCCTGGCCGATGCAAAGACCGCCGCCCAGCCCTGCTGGTGCTACTCGGTGAGCATCGACCCCGCGGTACTGCAGGCCTTGCCCGAGCACCTGCGCAATGCCGCCTGCCTGTGCCCGCGCTGCGCTCAAGTGAGTGAGCAACTGTCTGCATCGAGGGCGTAACGCCGCCATGCGCCTGGACCGATTTCTTTCCAATCTCGAACGTTTCAACCGAAAACAGGTGCGCCTGGCCCTGATCGCAGGGCGCATCCAGGTCGACGGCCGCGTGGTACGCGACCCGCTGCACGCCGTCACCGAATTCAGCGAAGTCCGCCTCGACGAGGAATTGCTGCAGGCTGGCCATCCCGCCCGCTACCTGATGCTGCACAAACCACCCGGCTGCGTCAGCGCCACCCAGGACCCGCAGCACCGCACTGTCCTTGACCTGATCGAAGTGCCGGACAAGGATAAACTGCACATTGCCGGTCGACTGGACTTCAACACCACCGGGCTGATGATCCTGACCAACGACGGGCAATGGTCACGCCGCCTCACTCAACCGACCACCAAGCTGCCCAAGGTCTACCGGGTTGAAACCGAGCAACTCATCGAACCCCATTACATCGAAACCTTCGCGCAAGGCATCTACTTCGCCTTCGAAGACCTCACCACCCTCCCCGCCCACCTCGACATCCTCGGCCCGCGCCTTGCGCGCCTGAGCATCGTCGAAGGGCGCTACCATCAGGTGAAGCGGATGTTCGGTCACTTCCAGAACAAGGTGGTCCGGCTCCATCGCGAACGCATGGGCGAACTGGTGCTCGACGAAAGCCTGCAACCCGGCCAATACCGCAGCCTGAGCGTGGAGGAAATCGGTCTGGTTTGAGGGTGATCGAGCAGAGAAACGAAAATTAGCGCTTCAAATTGCAGGGCGCTTCTGGTACAAAGTCAGCCGCCCGGAGCAGGTGTCGAAAGACGCATCGCACCGAGGTGGCCAAGCTGGCAACCAGGTTCGCAATGAACGGCCGGCGGCACGGAAACAACGCGTCATGCGGGTATAGTTTAGTGGCAAAACGAAAGCTTCCCAAGCTTTAGTTGAGGGTTCGATTCCCTCTACCCGCTCCATCTCACACGCACCTCAAAGCCACGTATTCCCTGGCCTCCAAGCCTTTTTGCACATTTGATAATTCGCCTTTCTGTACCCCCGGCGCGTTAGCCGGCAAGCCTCCCATGCATCCACGACCTCGACCTAACATCCATAAATGTGGTGAGTAAAAGCAATGGATCGCCCCCCCTGCAGCTTGCTTTGCATCTGGCCTTATGTAAGCCCAGTGAAGATCTGCTTTGACTACAGCGCTGGATCAACACCTACACGGCTAGCTCGGCTAAGGTCTTTGACTTCAAACAGGCCGATGGAATGACCGAGTCACCGTACGTTACCAACCGCGAGACCCTACTCGAAGGCAAATACGGCACCGCCCATCTGCTCCAACAGTTCATCCTCCATCAATACGATGCTTCTAGGTACTCATCGAAATCTATAACCATCGAGGAGGATTCGACATCCGACACTTTCAGATGTACCAGAAGATAGAGCAGTGGTTCTGGGAAAATGGTCAAGCGTCGGATGGCTTCAGGGAGCTCGCTGAGACTATCGAAGCTAGATGGATCCGCCGGGCGCAAGCCAACCGGGATGAGCTCCTGCAGCTCATGGAGATGCGTCCGGAAGACTACCCGCACGACGATGGGGTGATCAACTGGACTCGTACAAATTGGCTTTAGCGCTTCGTGAGATGCGCCACGAAAGATATGTCGAGAAGGGCTTTCTCGATGAGTAATTTCAAGGCTGAGACAGCGTGGACGCCGACATGGCACTGAGCTATCGTTCTGCATCGCGCGACGTAGGCATTGGGCTGTTCACGGGCTGGCGATAGCTCATCAGTACAGCCCTTCCCTTCGTTGTCATATCGCATTCTGCTCAGAAGGGAATCCCATGATCTATCAATGCAACGGATGCAACAGAACCACGTTTGAAACCGCCTGCCTGTGGTGCAACAGCACCCAGGTGTCCACCTCTGCAGAACTGCGCGCACAGAACCTGACGCCTCTTGACCCGTCCTTCTACCCCGACTTCCAGTACCAGTCCAAAGGACTCATCATGGATTTTCTGGGAAAAAAGAAGGAGCAGGCCCAACTGAACGATCTACTCAACAATGTGTTGAGGAAATATGCGCAGCTCAAGCAGCCGTACTTCACTAACTTCATCCATACGACCCGAGAAACTACGTCTGGAGCTACTGACGTCGGCGTGCCTGGACCTAGGCTGGATGGCGCGTACACCGAGCGTGAGTTGTTCAGAGAAGTACTTATCAGAAAGGGCTTCGATGAGCTTGAGGGCTTGCCGTCGCTGCTTGATAAGCTGCTACTGACCACCGCATTCAACTCGACCTATGCAGGCTTCTCAAGAGAGCTCAGCCGACACATAAGGCCTGACCTCAATGAAACCCTCCGGTCGTGGATCGACGAGGCAGGAACGACATTCCGCTCTGACTTGGCCCTCTTCTACTACTACCTATGGGAGAACGATGTTCTTTATCCAGGTGTGCAATTCAACGCTCAAACAAATGCGTCAGCAGGCGAAGCGCTGATGACGTTGCAAGCATTCCGTAGCGGGCTCAGCCTGTGCGAGGCCATCTATTTCGACATATTGGTCGACCGTCTCGGTAGCCAACTTGAGCACTTCAATCCGAACCGGTTTATCACCATGTACCTCGTGGATGCGATGGACGGATTTCAGTTCGAGGCGTTCTTGGTTGAGATCTTCCAAACCATTGGCTTTGACGTGAAAGAGACCAAGAAGACCGCCGACCAAGGTGCTGACCTTTTCGTAAGCCGATTCGGCAAGAACATGGTCATCCAGGCCAAGAACTACACGGGCTCGGTGGGCAATGCTGCTGTCCAGCAGGCGATCTCGGCAAAGGCGTTCTATGGCTGCGATGAGGCAATGGTGGTCACCAACTCGTATTACACCAAGTCGGCTAAAGAGCTGGCATCCACAGCGGGTGTGAGGCTCGTTGACCGTGAGGGACTGCAGAGCTATCTGGACGACTACAACCAGAAGCTGATTGAGGCTTTCCAAGCCGAGTCGGAGGTGGAGCAGTCAGAGTAGGTTAAACCTGACTGCGCGAACGCCTTATTCGCTTATCAAACCTTAAACACAGAAGAATTTAGATGGCCATGAACTTTCATAACATTAAATATCGCTCAGGGTATAGTGGCCCAACCCGCAACGTAGGGCTTCTTCGGTCTGACAATTGGGACGACTTTGGATTCAAGAGCACTTTCAGTTTGATCTTATACAACGACCAGGGAATTGAACTGAAGATAGGCGATCTAAAAATTGGCTTTCAGGGCCAGACGGAGGGGTGGACTGAAGAAGCTATACCTCAGGAATTTACGCATTTAGAATCCAATTTTTTCAGCCTTGGACAAGATGCAGATTACTATAAAAAACTGATAAACCTCTGCCCCGGCCCGCTCGCCTTAGAAATTCTCGCGGCCCTAGGTGACGTTGCTTATGACTCTATGAAACGAGAGATAGCTGAGAAAGAGAGAGTGTTTGGTAACTCATTACTTCGCGTTACGAATCGGACGACTATAGATAATCAGTACGCTAAAATTATTAGGGGCGAAGCGCCGCTTACTGAATACCATTTTTGCTTTGAAAGAAAGGGATCCGATACATTCTCACAACTCGGACTTGAGTTTATAGTCAATCCTGACTCAAAACCCTCATCCAACCTCCACGTTTTAATCGGGCGTAATGGGATAGGCAAAACAACAATACTCAACGCCATGGTCGACTCACTGTTTACTGGTGAAAACAAACAGTCTGACCTGGGCTACTTCTACAAAAGCCATATTTTTAATTCAAAAGCACGCTTAGATGACCAATACTTCGCAGGGATAGTTTCTGTATCTTTTAGCGCGTTTGACCCCTTCGAGCCACCACCTGATCAATCCGATTCGTCTGCCGGAATGCGCTATAAATACATCGGATTGAAGTCTCGTATAGAAGAAGAGGAACGGCCAGCTTGGGGGCTTAAAGACAAGCCGAAACTATGCAAAGATTTAGCCCTCAGCCTGAGCTCATGCCTTTCACTGCAGGCAAAAAAAGAACGATGGATAACTGCGATAAAAAAATTAGAATCAGATCATAATTTTGAAGAAATGAATCTCTCGCAGTTGATAGATCATTATGAAAAAGACCCATCAGAACAAAAAACCAGTTTCATTGAAACCAGCTCTAGATTCCTAAACAGAATGAGTTCCGGGCACGCGATTGTACTGCTCACAATCACTCAACTGATTGAAACGGTTGAGGAAAAAACTCTGGTGTTGATCGACGAGCCTGAAAGCCACCTCCATCCGCCACTTCTGTCTGCCTTTACCCGAGCATTGTCTGACCTACTCACCAACCGAAACGCCGTTGCGATAATTGCCACACACTCTCCCGTGGTACTCCAAGAAGTGCCCAAATCCTGTGTATCAATCATAAATCGAAGCAGGCTGGTTGCAACGGTAGACAGACCTGACATTGAAACCTTCGCAGAGAACGTAGGGACGCTGACGCGCCATGTCTTCGGACTAGAGGTCTCTAAGTCAGGATTCCACGACTTATTGGAAAAATCGGTACAGGGTGGAAAAAGTTATGAGGAAATTGATGCGGAGTACGGGGGCGAGATAGGTCTTGAGGGCCGAGCTCTTCTCAGAGCAATGACAACCGCTAGGGATAAAACAAAGGGAGAACAGATTTGAGACGTATCTCTCCCCCCACGGTCAATGCAGAAGATTTATTTGTCACCTGTGTGAACAGCATATCGAACATGGATCTACGCGCCAGGCTATTGTCATTACTACCTGACATCACCAACGCTGCTATTGAGTACTCCACACAAGGTCATTTACAAAGTTTATACACTATAGCGGCTTGCAATGTTAAAGATGAAGACATAGTAATCGGACAAGTAACAAAAAAAGAGCTGAAGAGTACGTACTCAGATCACATGGCCCCTCAGTCGAAACCTGCAAGAAATGTCTACGATTTGATCATGGCGACCGCGCCAAGAAGACGATGTCCTTTCTGCGGCCTGGGTGTGGCAAGCACCTTGGATCATTACCTTCCGAAGGCAAAATTCCCTCTGCTTTCGGTGACCCCTCTCAACCTAGTGCCTGCGTGCAAAGATTGTAATCATGGCAAACAAGCATCTATTGCTACCGAACAATCCAAGCAAACACTGCATCCGTACTTTAATCGTGAAGAGCTTGAGCGTGAGCAATGGTTGTTTGCGGATCTCTCGCCTACAACGCCTCCAGTATTGAAGTTTAAAGCCATTCCACCTCATGACTGGCCTGCAGTAGATAAGCAACGAGTTATCACTCATTTTGAAAGCTACGGATTGGACGTGAGATTTTCGGTGGAATCCAGCAACGAGTTGGCGAGCCTCCGGGAAATTTTGAGCATCCTATGGGAAAGTGATGGCGTAGATGGCGTCCGTGATCTCTTAACGGTATCTGCGCAGGGGAAGCGTCGCCAGCATGCCAACTCGTGGGAAACTGCAATGTTTCAAGCCCTCGCCGGTAGCGATTGGTACTGTGACGGAGGCTTTAAAGACTTCGACTGATATGGAGGCAGATCCACGAGACTGGAGCTGCGTTGGATGGGGGGCGACCTTGGAACGCAAATGAATGGAGCTGCGAACGGGGCTGGAGTGGCGTAGCCGGCTGGCGGCGCCCCTTCAGACCTACCCCACTACTCCCTCATGACCTTAGCCGCATGATGAGCATGGTAGGAACAAAGGCCGCCGTTCCCTACATCCTCTTGGCCTAGGCCCTCGTTGCAGATGAAACAAGCGGTGTAGGTGAGGCTGGATCCGCACCAAGAGCAAGCCTGCACACTAACCAGAAACGTTGAATGATCACACAGGTCGCAGGTTTCCACCTCTGGCTCCTCACCGCTGGAGTAGTCCCAGTCGTGGGCATCGTTCAGCGTCTCAATGAGCAGCGGGGCAATCAGGCCACGCTCGTTACAAGCGTGGCAAACGTACTCGAACTCCTCCTCATCCCGGTCGACCTCCAAGTGAGCCGAGACGGACTCCGGAGCCGGGGCCAGGAGGGTCGATCCGCAATCCTCACACCGGCAATCATCAAGCCAGATCACCATGCCTTCCGGTACACCCATTCCTTGCCAGGCTGCGGCGCACTCGGCCCTGATACCCGCAACGAAGTCATGATGAGCAAGCATGATCTGCCAGGCTTCCCCCAACAGCTCGACCGGCGACTCCGACATGTTCGCGTTGATGAAATCTCTCAGCACCGGGAACAGCCCGGCGACGAGCTCTGCCACTTCCCCAAGCGTATTAGCTGGATGCAAATGCTCAAGGTCATTTCGGCAAACCTTGAGTTTGTCGAACTGCTCCCAGTCAACGGTGATACCGAATGTGCAGAATCGCTTTCGGATCAACGCAACGTCGATTGTGTTGGGTTTGAAATTTCCTATCGGCAACCACGCGATACCGCCCTGTCCGTCACTGTGAGGAAGCACTTCAGGGGGGAGGAATAATAGCTTGGCAGCGTCGGCAGGCTCTTTGACGCAACAGGCCAGCCTGTACTTGAACAGGAGCAGCACGCCTGCGACCAGATTGCGGACAGCTGAGAGGGCTCGGGCGGGATCGCCCCCGCTGTCGACCGACTGCTGGCATCGTTGAAAGTCTTCAAGCCCCAAACGAATGGAGGTTACAGCATTTTGACGCAGCCTCTCAGCATCCAACGTGGGGATTACCTGGGAAGCACGAGGCTTCTCGCCTTTTCGGTCTTGCGGCAGTGGCATCAAGGCGGCTCCGGCAGAGTGATTTCTGACCTTCAGACGTTTATAGCGGCATCGATAGAATAACCGCAAACGGCGTTAGGCCATGACCACGTAACCCCAAGCCGCGCTGACCCGTGCGAAACGAAGTAGATCGCAGGCACTACAGCTCTTCAAAACGCTTCAAAACCCACCACCCGAGATCTGTCACGTTATAGGCGGAAGGCAGGTGCTCGGGTGTCGGCTGTGGATTGTCTGATTTGGCGTTGTTGTACGTCTCGGCTAGATCCACACCCAGATTGTCTTCGGCCAATCCCAGCGATTTTAAATCAGCGACGCACGCCTGAAGTAGCATCGGATCCACATCGGTAATTGAGGTAGTCAGCGCAAAACAGTCTTTGTAGGCGGCCTGCTCCACGGTGAAGGTGAAGTCTTTATCAGCCCTACCTTGCCCCCATGTTTTGGCTGCTTTGAGAATATGAACATGGCAGTCATCCAACGCCGCCGTGATTTTTAATGTTTGCGCGACCTCGTCCCACCTTGCCTCGTTGTTCCAGGTGGGCGCGAGGATGGCGGAAAAGCGCTTCGCCTTTTCGACACTCGCTGACTCCAGGATCGAGCGCATCGCTACATTGACCCCCGGAATAAACGCGTCAGACACAGGCTCAGAGCGCTTCTGGTCAATCCGACGACTGAGCTCATTGAGCAAGGTGTAAATCTGCTTAAGAGCGTGATCATTAGCTCTTTTGGACAGCATTCTGTCTATGCTGCCCAGCCCTGCGGCATTCATCGCAATCACAACGAATGGGAACAGGACGTTGTTTTCGTAAACGCCACAAATTTTTTCCATCATAGTTGGCGGTGCGATCTGCTTGTTCACAGTCAACTCCTTTACCCTGCCTGAGATGAATCTGATGAGCCCATTCTAAGCCTAGATTTTGGCCAAAGGATTTTAGGCGCTCGTTTCGCCCGAGATATCCCACTGCCCTCCGATGCCAAGTTGATCGGATTGGCGAGTGCTTGACCCGATCACGGGATGGGGTCACGGTGCACCAGCATCGTGTAGACCAAAATCGGGCAAGACTAATCATCAGCGCGGCGACCCTGGCTACACTTGATGATCATACCGGGCCATCTTCAGCATGGAGCAGACGAAGTCCAGCTTCTCCTCAGTCGGCTCATCATCACGCAGCCAGCGTATCTTGATACCCAGGTACTGCGCTCATTCGATACCCTTCTTGAAGCTGCGCCGGTCATCATTTTTTGCCGGGAGCTCGACGTACTGATTCACGAGTTTGTATTGGTTCTTGCCTACGCGGTATTTGGCATTTTCAAAAGCTTCCTGAAAATGAGGCATCGCCGCCTTGAGCTGATCTTTACGGTAGTGGTATCAGAGCAGCTTTGACTTTATCTATCTCCGCCAGGATGACAGAACTCAACTTGTGCGGCGACGGATCAAAATCCAGTAATTTCTCTCTCGCGCCCAAGATATCAAGATCGCTATTAGGGAATACCTTCTGAAGTTCAGAAGCTGCAATCCGAGAAAGACCTAACTCCAAAAAAGCGCGACCTGTATTTGTGCTAACGCCAAGCTCCAGGGCCAACGTAAAGTCAAAAATCTCGGAAACCTTGTGAGTGAGACCGTTATCGTTGAAGACATGAATGAGTATATCGTTATAAGCCTTACCCATTTGTACCAGCTGAAAACGAACGACATCTTCGATTGTATCAAACGCCTTTTTAATCACCTGGCTAGGATTGGCATCACCTATAGCTCTAACCTTGTAGCCAGGGTCAGCCATCAGGTTGAGCTTCTCTAGATTTCGCTTCTTGGTCACAAGACGATTTTCAGATGTGATTTCGTAGCTTAAAATAAATGGATAAGGTTTACCCTCCATCCATTTCACCGCAATACGAGAAACGTAGGCTCCAAAGTTCTTATCGAAACCCTTTATGTACTTGAACAATATATTAAAAATTTCGGCGTAATGACTAAAAGCCGCCTTACCTAGATCTGCTGGACTCTTGGGCACTACGCTATCTAATGTTCCATCGTTTAGGCGGTCGACAAGGTGCGCCATCAATCTATCCAGCGCGAACAAGTTTAACGTCCAATTGCCTTCGATTATTTGTTGAGGTAGAAGGAGCTCTTCGGAAGCCTTCTCAGCAGCCTCTCGAATATCTCGAACGTCAATATAATCCAACGATGGAGCAACTCTGTTAAGGTAGTCGGCAATCTCCCCTTGGCGAGCTTTACTTATGAGCATGCCAGCCGAAGCGGTGGCATTTCGAGTGCGCTCGTCGCCAGGCTTGGATTCGAGCTTTCCCTTGTTTAGTACCGTAAGAACATCCAGAGCGTACTCAGTTACAAACTCAGAAAGTGCGGATCGGATGGTAAATTTATAGAAAGTGTCCATTGGCTGACTGCTCCAGTCATCGTAATCTATAAGAAACACATTCCCAACGATGTCTTTCGCCATACGTCCTGCTCGACCTGCAAAGTTCCATAGCAAGGCAGGATCCAGCATCATCTTTTCTCCGCGCCCCCTAGCAGGCGTATTGATAAATATATTACGTGCAGGAAGATTAATACCTTGGAACAAAGTCGTTGTACAGACCAAAAGCTTAATTGTACCAGCACGAAACGCAGCCTCGATAGCCTCACGAAGCAGGGCCGGCATTTGTCCATAGTGAAAGGCAACTCCCTTCTTCACCATACCTATCAAGTGATAATCGCGGTGAATATGATCCTTTATGAAATCAGCCAGTTCATTAGCATCCGTCACATCGTCTAAGCCTAGAGCAATTGAGCCGGCGATACTTGCCGCCTCAGTCGGCGTCTTAGCATAAACCAACGATCCACCGCCGCTGCCCAATTCCAAAGCAACAGCTGCGAGCTTGCTTTCAACCAAGTTGAGCCCAGTTTTGCACGGCATGGTGCCTATATGTGAGTACCCATGGGCATTGAGCAGTTTGAACTCCAGTTGATTCAGAGACGGAGTCTTCGACACAACAATCCGGTTTTGCAGGACAGGGGAAACAGTGGTACTGACCTCAGAAATCCCAGGCATGCCTAGGCTTTCTAGTGCATCGGTAAAACCTTATGCGCCCGGTGCGAGCAGGACGATATGAGTTCTTTGATCGCGGGCGTAGCATTGCTCAATGCAATCCTGCAAGATCATCCCACGGGCGCCGTCTGATAAATTCTGAGCCTCGTCGACGACCACGAGATTTATCGGGGATGAGGTTATCGAAAGAAGAACTTTGAACCGCTCCTGAGTCAGCACAAAAATTTGCCGAGGCACGTTTTCAAAAGTGGGAATGTCGGTAACTCGGATATTCACATCATCTGCAAGACGCTCCTTGATTTTCAAGTGAACTTCGGACAACAGGGCTCGTGTTGGAGCGATGTAGACGAACACAAATTGTGGTAGCGCCAAGGCATCCCGACAAAGGTGTTCGATCACCAAAAATGACTTTCCAGCAGAAGTGGGAGCGGAGATGGCCAAGGAGCGCCCCTCTTGGAGAGAGTCCCATACCTTTCGCTGATAGTCCGTCAGAGTAATAGCAGAACCTGCCACTTCAATAGTATTTAGCTGCTCAACAATATTTCTCTGAATCATCCCGAGCAATGTTGAGGGCTTTGTAGAGTGCCGCTTCTCGGCATAATTCAAACTCGGAAAATTTCCAATTTCTGTCAATATCGTTGCGCACCGCTCCAGTACGGTCGACTCTTGCGAGACCAGCATTGCATTGAATGCAATGGTCTGAGCCAGGCTTACATGCGATTCTGCCCCCGACTGCGCGAACACTGATGCGCAATACAGCATTTTCCCGATCGCATTGTGATCGGGATTTGCGTGTAGCTGTGTGACTGAGCCGGGGAGCGCGCTGGCTGCACCGCACGCCTGGAGGTGGCCTAACGCATCTCTGAACTTCTGATTCTGGACAAACCTTGAGGCAAGCTCCGTCGCGAAAGTGCTCATGGGGTGCCCTCCTCAATTACCGAGGATGGGGTGAGAGGAACATCGGATACCAACCCCGTCAGGCCTATCGACTCATAAAATTTTTCTCTCAGGTCGTCAACATCAGGCACGGCAACCAAAAAAACCATGCATTTATTCGCATCGACTTTTTTGACACCCAACTGGTTAGTCAGGTTGGTATGGTGCCTGTTGAGATCCCCTTTATAGAGTTCACAAAAATGATCTTCATGTTTTGATAATGGGCCATCATCGACTTCAAGCTTGTTCGCGAAGTGCTTGACTTCCGAATAACACACCACCCCTACCGATCGCTCACGCTTGGGCGCATTTGGGTTACCGAATACATCAAGGTAGTCCATCATCAAGGTTTTATCAGCAGGATCAAGCGCGTCAAGGTTTCCCAGGCTCGTAACTAGCCCGTACTCATGCTCATATTGCCCATCATCATTAAGAAAGCCTGAGACAGAGTCTGCGTAGTCAGCTGTTCCACTAGCGGCAGTACCTGCCAGCTTGGATTCGAGGAAGAACACATTCAGCTCACCGTTGGTCACAGAAGCATGGATGCCGTCCAAGCCATGAACCGGCATATTGGTGCTGGTTTTCAATGCCATCTTGGCTATCAGTTGTGAGGCCTGTAGCTGGTGAACGGCCACGCAATAGGCCAGCACCTCCCCTACCTCGCTAGCCCTTGATGGATGAGCTTTGCGAAATTCAATGAATGCACTCCTAACCGCCCGGCTGAGCTCTTGCGCAGCTGACATATCCCCGTTTTCCGCTGAGGCTATCCGGGCTTGGTATTCATCTCGGCGCCGACGGCTCAGCGCATAGTTTGCCGCTTGGTTACCAAGGAAATCGGCAAACGCCCTGACACTGGGGATATCTTCTTTGAAGCGGACATGCAAAAGCGCAATCTGGGGAGCCTTGTCGGGCGGCGCGGTCCCCAAATCCACCGAGCACTTAACGAAACGATCCAGAGGTGATTTATCCAGAAGCTTCTGGATGACACTACTGAGCGACGGCGGGCTATCTGCAGATGATGACACTGATCCGATCCCTGGTATGACCCACAACATAAGCAGGCACTGTAAAGCGCGCGTCTACGCGCACACAACTAGATCATGACTTGAAAAGAGCCAAATGGCCATCACCCCAGTGAATTACGCCGCGCCGCCCATCTAATACAAATGGCTTCAGATGTGTGGTGTCTTCAGTTCTGAGGCACACGGCGGGGCCAGGATCTAGCACAAGCATTCTTCTCTATCTGATCAAGATCAAATGCAGGAGCAGGAGCACCAGCTAGGCAAAGGCAGTCAAAGCCTGTGTGTCTAGAAAATTCCAGGCTGGGTAAGGGATATGCGCAAGAGCCCGCTGTGCAATATGAACAGACTGGGTCGCGAAAAATGCAGCATTGATAAACCCCTCAACTACGCTTCGAGCGATAGGATAGAGGTCTCTCACGGCAAGCCCCCTTTCACCATAGTTTTTCACCACGGTGCCTAAAGATTGGCCGGCGCCCATGGCAACAGCAGCCGTGGAGCGGGCCTGTTCAGTGTCCAAGCTGCAGGACAACCATTGCCCTTGGCGCAACACCGGCCCTTGGGAAATCGTGAAGAGAATCAACGTCAGGAGCTTCGACTGCTCACCAATGACTGCTCGTAACTCTTCCAGCGCCGTGCTTTAGCTGCTCATCAGCTTCCCTTTGTTGGCTAGTGCCAGTCCGCTCGAAGGATAAGCGAAATTCTAGTTTCGAAGCAGTCGGCGCAGAGAGTGATTAACGTTTTCAGCGCTACATCTCATCTAGGGATGGCAGGTATAATTGGCCATACTCATAATGTTAAAAGCCGCGCGGGACTATCGCCTTTGTCATATTGTGTGAGCCACCAAAATGGCCGTGTAGCGGTCAACTGATCCCGGACACTGAATTGTGTTTTTCCTCAGCGACCGCAGGCGCTAGCCCTTCGTTGAACTGATGCGGTCGCCGCCAGTTGTATCGCTCCATCAGAAGCCGGCCGATATCCTTTTGCGCTAGCGCAGCGCTCATGTAGCCCACCGTCGGTATCCATTCAGTTTTCAGGCTGCGAAATAGCCGTCCCATGGGCGCATTGTCATGGTAGTTACCGCCCCGACTTCGGCTTTGCGTAAACAGCTCGTTCACGCGGCTGCGCAAAACCACCCGTTCGGCATTTGGATACCGACGTTTCCGGCAGCACGCCTAGTAGCAAGATCGGGTTACTTCAAATACCGAGCACAACAGATCAATCGGCTCTTGAGCCCACAATTGATCGATTAACGCGAACGCTCGTGTTCCTCGGCCATCAAGAGCGCGGTGGCCTTTTTTAAAATCGATTTCTCTCGTTCCAGGCGGTTGATTCGGGCTTCCAGTTCCTGGATTTTCTGCTGCTCGGGTGTCAGCGCGTTGCTAGTCGGTGTAGCACCGCCTCGTTCCTGCTGGAGCTGGTTGACCCACCGGCGCAAGGCCGACTCTACCAACCCAAGCGACTGGGCTGCACCAGCGTGGCTGTAGCCCTGGTCAAGCACCAAGCTGGCAGCTTCGCGCTTGAATTCGGGGGTGAAGGTACATCGTTGCGTACTCATCGAACACCTCTGTGTGGCGAGCATTCTCGTCTAAATGGGTGTCCGTTTTCATTAGACCACTACAAACCTGCTCGACCCGCAGGAACCGACAGCGCTACTACGTCTCCTGCGCGCGCCCTCACCCTCAATCCGCCACTCACAAACAAAGCCTCAAAACACAAACCGATGCCCCATCTCCCCCTCCATCCACGTCAGAAACCGTCTGACCCTGGGAAAGGACGAGTGGGCTCTGGGAAACACCAAGTGGTGAGCAGCAACCGCGGCACTAAGCGCTTCAGGGGCCACTTCCACCAGTGCGCCCGACGCCAGGTATTTCTGTGCCAGCAGCGTGCTTTCCAGTGCGAACCCAAGGCCGTGGCTGGCAGCCTCCAGCGTCATGTAGGAGCGATCGAAGCTCAGCGCATAGGGATGCTCAGGTCGGGCCAGGCCGTGCTGGGCGAACCATTCGGGCCATTTGAGCAGCGTTGCCTCCGAGAGGATCAACTCCTTGTTCAGCAAGTCACTCGCGCTTGCGACTGGGCGTTTTGCCAGTAACTGTGGAGAGGCCAGCACTGCAAAGGCTTCGTTGCGCACCGTTCGCACTTCGTAGCTGGGCCAGTTGGGCAGACCGTGGCGTATGTCGACGTCGATCTTGTCCCGGCTGAAGTGCAGTGACTCGTAGGAACACGACAGGTTGATCTGGATATCGGGATGACTCACGCGGAATGCTTCCAGGCGCGGCATCAGCCAAAGCAGGCCGAAGCTTGGCGACGAGTGCAGTCGCAGGCAGTCGAGACTCACGTCACTGGCGGCTCTTTCGGTCGCCACTTCGAGGCTGTGCAGCAAACCGGAAATGTCTTTCAGGTACTGCTCGCCCACTGGGGTGAGGGTGACACCACGGGCGGCGCGCACGAACAACTGGCGGCCGATCATCGCTTCCAGATTCGCCAACTGATGGCTCACCGCTGAGGGTGTCAGGTTCAATACTTCGGCTGCCCTGGCGAGATTGCCAAAGCGGGCCGTTTGCTCGAAGGCTTGAATGGCCCTCAGCGGTGGCAGGTCCCGGGGCGCACTGTCGTGGAGGCGCATAAGTACTCGGCTCTTGTTGTTGGGATGTTATGGGCGAGTCTCATTCAAGCATTCCATGAGTCTGCTGACGAGAGGTGAATTTTTCTCAGCCAGCAGTGAGGTTTGCCATATTGCTGCCAGTGCGTGGGCGGAACACCCTGAGTCATCGATTCCCGAATCGAATCATAAAAACAATGACAGGAATTTCCCCATGCTTCTTCAAGGCAAAGTCGCAATCATCACCGGTGCTGCATCCGAACGCGGAATTGGTCGGGCCACCGCCATCACCTTCGCCCAGCAGGGTGCCCATGTCGTCATCGTGGATCTGGATGAGTCTGCCGCGCGCGACGCCGCTTCGGCATTGGGTGAAGGCCATCTGGGTCTGGCCGCCAACGTCGCGGACGAACACCAGGTCAAACAGGCCGTGGACAAGGTCATCGCGCAGTTCGGTCGAATAGACATTCTGGTCAACAACGCCGGCATCACTCAGCCGATCAAGACCCTCGATATCCGCCCTTCCGACTACGACAAGGTGCTGGATGTCAGCCTGCGCGGCACCTTGCTCATGTCGCAGGCCGTCATTCCGGTGATGAAAAGCCAGGCTTGCGGCAGCATCGTCTGCATGTCGTCGGTATCGGCTCAACGTGGCGGCGGCATCTTCGGCGGGCCACACTACAGCGCCGCCAAGGCGGGGGTATTGGGCCTTGGCAAGGCGATGGCCAGGGAATTGGGCCCGGACAATATCCGTGTCAACTCCATCGCTCCCGGCCTGATTCATACCGATATCACCGGAGGCCTGATGCAGGACGAGCGTCGCCACGCGATCATCGATGGCATTCCGCTGGGTCGTCTGGGCGCGGCTCAGGATGTCGCCAACGCTGCGCTTTTTCTGGCCAGCGATCTGTCTTCATACCTCACCGGCATCACGCTGGATGTCAATGGCGGCATGCTGATCCACTGAGGGCAGGTAACCGGGTCGACAGTGACCCGTGGTGTTCTAGATCGATGGCACGCCAGGCCACAGCGCCTGGCCGTCTATAAAAACAAGAGATCGGACAATCATGATAACTTCCATGACGCTCGAAGCGGTTTCGACCGTGCGCTCGAATGCTTATCGCAAAACCGCCTGGCGACTGATGCCGTTCCTGATGCTGTGCTACCTGTGCGCGTATCTGGATCGCGTCAACGTGGGCTTCGCCAAACTGCAGATGATGAGCGACTTGTCGCTGAGTGAAACCGTGTACGGCCTCGGTGCCGGGATGTTCTTTCTCGGCTATTTCCTCTGCGAAGTGCCCAGCAATCTGATTCTGCACAAAGTGGGCGCGCGCCGATGGATCGCCCGCATCATGATCTCGTGGGGCATCATCTCCGCCCTCTTCGCCTTCGTGGAAACGGCGTGGCAATTCTATGTGCTGCGCTTCCTGCTGGGCATCGCCGAAGCCGGCCTGGCGCCGGGTTTGCTGCTCTATCTCACGTACTGGTTCCCCTCGTATCGCCGGGCCAGGATGACGGTGCTCTGGTTCATCGCGATTCCACTTTCGGGCATGATCGGCGGCCCTCTTTCCGGCCTGATCATGGCCAAATTCGCCGGCTTTCACGGTTGGGCCGGATGGCAGTGGATGTTCGTCATCGAGGCCATTCCGACGGTGATCGTTGGCCTGATGGTCCTGGCGTATCTCAAGGATGGCGTGCACCAGGCCACCTGGCTCACCGATGACGAAAAGGAGCTGGTGAACAAGGAACTGGCGGAAGACAACAGTCGTAAGGTCACTCATGGTTCGGTCCGCGATTTCCTGCGCGATCGTCGCCTGTGGATGCTGGCCTGCATCTACTTCTGTGTGGTGATGGGTCAATACGCGATCACCTTCTGGCTCCCGACCTTGATTCGCAACGCCGGCGTGTCCGACCCGCTGCACATTGGCCTGGTCACCAGCCTGCCCTACATGTGCGCCATCGTGGCCATGTTGCTGATGGGCCGAAGTGGCGACAAGCACCGCGAACGTCGCTGGCACCTGATTGCGCCCATGATCGCGGGTGCCCTGGGCCTTACGTTGGCGGCCCTCTTCGGCGCAAACCTGGTCATTTCGGTCCTGAGTCTCTGCCTGGCGGCGGCCGGGGTTCTGTCTGCCTCTTCGCTGTTCTGGATGCTGCCGACCACGCTGCTGGGCGGAGTCTCAGCCGCTGCGGGAATTGCCGGCATCAACAGCTTCGCCAACCTCGCCGGCTTCTGCTCGCCCTACCTGATTGGCTGGATCACCACGACCACAGGGTCGAGCGCGATAGGGATGTACCTCATCACCGGCGTGCTGTGCATCGGTGCTTGCCTGGTACTGCGAATCCCCGCCGCTTCGGTCAATCGTTGAGTCAACGGAGTACGTGCAATGACTGCTATTTCATCCAAGGTTTCTGAAACATCACTGGCACAACGCGCCCTCAACATCCGTCGTCATGCGCTGCGCATGGGTCAGGTTCAAGGCCAAGGCTACGTCGGTCAGGCATTGGGGGCGGCTGACTTGCTCGCTGTGGCCTACTTTCACGCGCTGAATTACAAGCCCCATGACCCCGAATGGGAACAGCGTGACCGCTTCTATCTCTCCATTGGCCACTACGCCATCGCGCTGTACGCGGCCCTGATCGAAGCTGACATCATCCCGCTGGACGAGCTCGAAACCTACGGCTCCGATGACAGCCGCCTGCCGATGTCGGGCATGGCGACCTACACCCCGGGGATGGAAATCACCGGCGGCTCGCTGGGCCAAGGTCTGGGCATCGCCGTGGGCGCGTGCCTGGGGCTCAAGCGCAAGGGTTCCGATTCGTTCGTCTACAACCTGCTGTCCGACGGTGAACTGAACGAAGGGTCGACCTGGGAAGCGGTGATGTCGGCCTCTCACTGGAAGCTCGATAATCTGATCGCCATCGTGGACGTCAACAACCAACAGGCCGATGGCCGCTCCAGCGAAGTGCTGGCCTTCGAACCCATCGTTGACCGTTGGCAGGCGTTTGGCTGGTTCACCCAGCGCGTGGATGGCAATGATCTGGACGCCTTGGTGAAGGCGTTCGATGCCGCGCGCAGTCATGGCGGCACGCAACCGCGGGTGATCATCTGCGATACCAGAATGGGTAGAGGCGTACCGTTCCTGGAAACCCGGGAGAAGGCCCATTTCATTCGCGTGGATGAGCATGAATGGAACCTGGCCTTGAACCACCTCGAAGAAGGGGACACTGTATGAACGACTTCAAGAACGACACTGCCCAGGCGCCAGCGGCCGCCAAGAAGAAACTCACTACCTCGGCAATGATCGCCTCGATCGCTTCTGAAGGTCAGGCAACCCGGTCGGCACCTTTTGGCCATGCACTGGCGGCCCTGGCTGCAGAGCGGCCGGATATCGTTGGCCTGTCCGCCGATCTGGCCAAGTACACCGACCTGCATATCTTCGCCCAGGCACACCCCGATCGGTTCTACCAGATGGGCATGGCTGAACAGCTGTTGATGAGTGCCGCTGCAGGCATGGCGCGCGAAGGCTTCGTTCCGTTTGCCACGACCTATGCCGTGTTCGCCTCGCGCCGTGCCTATGATTTCATCTGCATGGCCATCGCCGAGGAGAATCTCAACGTCAAGATCGTCTGCGGGTTGCCGGGGCTGACGACCGGCTATGGCCCGAGCCATCAAGCCACCGATGATTTGGCCATCTTCCGCGCGATGCCGAATCTGATGATTGTCGACCCCTGCGATGCGCTCGAAATCGAGCAGGCCGTTCCTGCCATCGCCGCTCACAACGGGCCGGTATACATGCGTTTGCTGCGCGGCAACGTTCCGCTGGTACTGGACGAATATGGCTACACCTTCGAGATCGGCAAAGCCAAGACCCTGCGCACGGGCAATGACGTGCTGATCATCTCGACCGGCTTGATGACCATGCGAGCCTTGGAGGCTGCCCAGGCACTTCAGGCCGATGGCATCGATGTCGCCGTACTGCACGTACCGACCATCAAGCCGCTGGACGAACAGACCATTCTGGCGGAAGCGCGAAAGTCAGGCAGGCTGGTAGTCTCGGCGGAGAACCACTCCATCATCGGTGGTCTGGGCGAAGCGGTGGCGACTGTCCTGCTGCGCAACGGCGTGACGCCCGCATTCCGGCAGATTGCCCTGCCCGACGCCTTTCTCGACGCCGGTGCACTGCCGACACTGCACGACCGTTACGGGATTTCCACGCAGGCGGTACGCGCTCGGATCAAAGGCTGGCTGTGATGGCTTGATCGTCGGGGGCTGCGTGCCCCCGATTCAGCTCTTTCTGGAAGGGATAGGTTTCCCTGAAACTCAGGGCCTCGACGCTGCGGTTTGATCGATCACAAGCCTGGCCTGTGAATGATCAATGACCGCCGCGGCGGCTTCGTCTCAAACGCGGAACCGGCGAACCTGCGTGTTCAGCACCGCTGCGAGCTGGGACAGCTCCTGACTCGCCACCCGTGTCTGCTCCGAGCCGGTGGCTGTCTGTACCGACAGATCACGGATTCGCACGATGTTCCTGTCCACTTCTCGTGCCACCTGAGCCTGCTCTTCGGCTGCGCTGGCGATGACCATGTTGAGGTCGTCGATACCCGATACCGATTGGGCAATCGTGGCCAATGCAAGGTTTGCGGACTGGGCCTGGGTACGGGTGAAGCGGGCTTGCTCCGCGCTGGATTCGAGGGCATCGACCGTGCGTGCCGTACCGTTCTGGATGGAGCCTATCAACGATTCGATTTCTCGGGTGGACTCGCTCGTGCGGTGGGCTAGAGCGCGAACTTCGTCCGCGACCACGGCGAAGCCTCGCCCGGCATCACCGGCGCGTGCTGCCTCGATCGCGGCATTGAGCGCAAGAAGGTTGGTCTGCTCTGCCACCGAACGTATGACGTCCAACACCTGGCTGATGTTCAAGGTCTGATCGGCCAGATGCTGCGCCCGCTCTCTGGCATCCAGGACATTGTCGGTCAGGGTTTCGATGGCACCCAATGTCGCGCCCAACTGAGCTTGCCCCTGCAGCGCTGTCTCGGCAGCCTTTCTCGACTCTGCAGAGGTCGAGGCAGCGTTGCTGGCAACCTCCTCTACTGCCTGGCTCATTTCGGTAACGGCCGTGGCCGCCATCTCGATCTCGGTATTCTGCTGTTGCAGTCCCTGCGCGCTTTCATACATGACTGCTGACATTTCTTCGGCAGACGAAGCCAGCTGAGTCGATGAATGCCCCAAGTGGGTCAGGGTTTCACGCAGATTGCCCTGCATCGTGTGCATCGCCTGAAGCAGCTGGGCCGCTTCGTCGGTTCCGCGTGCATCCAGTGTCTGAGTGAGGTCACCCTCGGCGATGGTTCGAGCGGCTTGCACGGCTTGAGTGATCGGATAGGCCAGGCTCACGGTCAGCCGCCAGGCCATGAGCAGGGTAAGCAGTATCGCCAGTGTGATGGCAATACCGGTAATCAACTGTGAGCGGGAATAGGTCAGGTCGGACTCTACCGCAGCGTCCTTGGCCGCCTTTTCATTGATCTTGCGCAGGGCTTCGGTCGTCTGGTTCATCTTTGCGCCGAGCGGTGCCATTTCATCACTGACTACCGACCGCGCCTGATCGATCTGACCGGCAGACATCAGCGTTGCAAGCCCGCCAAGGAAGCCCTGATAGTCAGCATAGTGCTGCCGCAGCGCTTCCAATTGTCGACGTTCTTCATCACTGCTGAGCAAGGGCTCATAGCGTTTGAAACCTGCGTTGACGATATCCGATAGATCCTTGAGCTTGCTCACGATGGCGGCACGACTGGCAGCATCGGGCATTGCCAGCAGGCGCAACGCCTCTACCCGCATGCGGGTCAGTTGCAACGCCAGATTGTCCGCCTCGACAATACTCGGAATGCTGTTGTTTTCCAGCGCGAGTCCCTGCGCGCGGATTTTCGATAATTGACTCAGCCCGAACAGGCCTACGCACAGCGTCAGTGCAATCAGAACGCCAAAGCAGAGCAGGCTGCGGTGAGCAATCTTGAAGTTTCTCAGGGTCATTGCAGGGATCTACATGGAGGAGAAACTCGTTATCGGCCTCTGGGACGTCTGAAACAGCTATGAAATGTGAATGTTTTGTGACAGCTCCAGCGTTTTCGACGAAGAAGGATCATGGACAGCGTGCATGACTGTCGGCACGGCCCAAGGATTTTTTCCAGTAAAACCGGCGCGATCCGATCACACGGCCCTTCTCACTGCCCAAAATGCCCGAACCGCCCACTGAAGCGCTTAGCCAGCGGATACGCCAGATCGCCGTGCTTGCTCGTTCCCAGCCCCAATTCCACCAGCACCTGCGCCAATTTGACTGCCGCCGCCACGCCATCGATCACCGGCAGGCCGACGCGTTCGCTGACCCGCGCCGGCAGGTCGGCCATGCCGCCACAACCCAGCACGATGGCGCCGGCGCCTTCCTGGTCGCGGGCCTGCAGGGCCTGTTCGGCGATGCGCTCGACCAATACCTCGTCGCCCAGGGTTTCAAGCTCCAGCACGGGAATGTCGACGCAGCGCACCGAGGTGCAGTGCTCGGTCATGCCGTAGTTGCGCAGCAGGTGCTCGGCGATGATGCGCGTGCGGGTGAGCGTGGTGACCACGGCGAAGCGAGTGCACAGCAGGCTGGCGACATGAAAGGCGGCTTCGGCGATGCCGATCACCGGTCCGCGGGCCAGTTCGCGGGCGGCCAGCAGGCCGGGGTCGCCGAAGCAGGCGATGATGTGCGCGTCATAACCGGCGGCCACGCCCTTGCGCACTTCTTCCAGCACGCCGACCGCCGCGATGGCTTCGTCGAAATGGCCTTCGATCGATTCCGGGCCATCCTGCGGGCAGCAGGCGATGATCTGCGTATCGCGACCGGCGACGGCACTGGCGGCGCGGCCGATACTGGCGGTCATGGACGAGCTGGTGTTGGGGTTGATGACCTGGATTTTCATGAAAGGCTCGGCGGCTGGATCAGCGTTTGAAGATGGATTTGAAGTCGGGCTCGGCCACGGGTTTGGCGTCCAGCTGGAGGCTGGCGCGAATGCTCGCCAGATGTCGGGCCATCCAGTTCGATGCGAGGGCGCCCTCTCCCCGTTCGAGCAGATCGATCAGCTCGACATGCTCCCCGCAATCGCAACCGACGCTGTGGCGCGAACCGTACACCGCGATGATCAGCGACGAACGCGTGGTCAACTGGGCGATCTGTTCGCTGAGCACCTGATTGCCGGCGGCCACCGACAGCTGCACGTGAAACCGTGCCGAGAGTTGAATGGCATGGCTATGCCGCCCCTGATGTTGCGCCTGATGCTCCTGCTCGGCGAGCTCGCGCAGCCGCTTGAAATGTTCGACCGTAGCGTGGGCGACCACGGTCGGCATCAGCGCGGGCTCGATCAGTTGCCGGGCTGCGAATACATCCTGAGCCTCCTTGGCGCTGGGATGGGCCACTTCCGCACCACGGTTGGCCCGCAGGGTGACCAGACGTTCCAGAGCCAGGCGCTGCAAGGCCTTGCGAATGCCCGTGCGGCTGACGTTGAACACCTCGGCCAGGGCATCTTCGGGAAGGCGCACGCCCGGTTGCAAGCGGTGCTCGACGATGGCGTCGAGGATCTCCTGATAAATGTGTTCATCGCGACTGACGGCCGTGGAGCCATCGGAACTGTTGGCAAGAAAAAGGGGAGAATTCACGAAATCGTTTCCTGGGTACGCGTGGGGCAATCGTATACAAACTAAATTGTCTTCGCCATCTTTGCCCCGCGCCAAGATCGGCATTCATCAAACCGCACCAATACGGGCCTCCGCAGCCAGAAAATGCGCGAAAACAGCACAGGATATTCACAAGGCAAGCACGACGCTGGCTGCGCAATCACTGTAAACCCGTTGGTTTTACGCTTCGATACACGCTGGCACGCATCCTGCTCCATGGATCGTATACAACAACGCCGACCCCCGTATGCAATGCTCGGAGCGGCCACGACCCTGGAGCGTGTGCGTGAACAATCCCGACCTACCCAAGGGCTACAGCCCTCGCTTGTACAACGAAGACCTGGGCCCGGTAGTACAGAAGTGGAACTGGTACAACATCTTTGCCTTCTGGATGAGCGACGTGCACAGCGTTGGCGGCTATGTGTTCGCTGCCAGCCTGTTCGCTCTGGGCCTGGCCAGTTGGCAGGTGCTGATCGCGCTGCTGGTGGGGATCGGTATCATTCAGGTGATCGCCAACCTGGTCGCCAAACCCAGCCAACAGGCGGCGGTGCCCTACCCGGTGATTTGCCGCCTGGCGTTCGGTGTGTTCGGCGCGAACATTCCGGCGGTGATTCGCGGCCTGATCGCGGTCGCCTGGTACGGCGTGCAGACGTACCTGGCGTCCAGCGCACTGATCATCGTGGTGCTGCGTTTCTTTCCGGGCATGGAAAGCTACGCACAGGTGCAGTTCGCCGGCCTGTCGTACCTGGGCTGGATGGGTTTCCTGTTCCTGTGGGCCGTGCAGGCGGCGGTGTTCTGGACCGGCATGGACTCGATCCGACGTTTCATCGACTGGGCCGGGCCGGTGGTCTACGCGGCGATGTTCATTCTCGCCGGCTGGATCGTCTGGAAGGCGGGTTGGAGCAACATCAGCTTCACCCTCGCGGAAAAATCCCTGAGCGGCTGGGAAGCCTTCGGCCAGGTGGTGATGGCGACGGCTCTGGTGGTCTCGTACTTTTCGGGCCCCACGTTGAATTTTGGCGACTTCAGCCGCTATTGCCGGACCATGGCTGACGTGCGACGCGGCAACTTCTGGGGTCTGCCGGTGAATTTCCTGGCGTTCTCGCTGGTCACCGTGGTGATCGTATCGGGAACCTTGCCGGTGTTCGGCGAGATGCTTCACGACCCGATCGCCACAGTGGCGCGCATCGACAATGATGTTGCAGTGTTGCTGGGCGCCTTTGCCTTCGTCACGGCAACGATCGGCATCAACATCGTCGCCAACTTCGTCTCGCCCGCCTTCGACTTCGCCAACTGCGCGCCAAGCAAGATCAGCTGGCGCGCCGGCGGGATGATTGCCGCCGTGGCCTCGATCTTCATCACCCCGTGGAACCTGTTCAACAACCCCGAAGTGATCCACTACACCCTCGACGTGCTGGCGACCTTCATCGGCCCGCTGTTCGGAATCCTGTTGGTGGACTACTACTGCATCAAGCAACAGCGGATCGACGTGGCAGCACTGTTCGACGACTCGCCCACCGGGCGCTACTGGTACAGCAACGGCTTCAACCCAGTGGCGATCAAAGCGCTGCTGGCGGCCACGCTGATTGGTATCGTCGTGACCTTCGTGCCCTGGTTCAAGCCGATCGCCAACTTCGCCTGGTTCACCGGCTGCTTCCTGGGTGGCGGGTTCTACTGGCTGCTGGCACGGCGGGACGTGCGTTCGTTGAGCCTGGCAGGCGTCTGACCCAGGACAGGGTACGTCGTCTGCCGTGAATGCAGCGGCGTACCTGCACCACAGGTCGAACATTAATCAACAAACTTAAACAATACGCAGATAGCCCAGAGTCGCCAGTACAGATTACCTTCCTCGGCGTCCTGACTTCTGAGCTTGCCTGACGCCTGCTTTTGCCAACGAAACAGCAAGTTATGCCAAGGCAAATTGAAAAATCCTCTAACTCAATCAGAAATTTCTGATTCCCTTGTTGACGCTTCAGCAACCGACCCCTTGTAGTAATAACCTCTTACTTGATAGGGATATCCATCATGATCATCCTGGTAGCCGGTATTCACGGGGTCGGTAAAACCTGGCATTGCGAGCACTATGCGCACCGTCGCGGGGTGCTGCACGGCAGCGCGAAAGGCTTGGTCCGGCAGGTGCTGGCGTCTGTGAAATGGAGCGATGACCGCTATGCGACCAACCGCGACCGTAACCGCCAGGCGCTGGAACTGGCCGCGACCAGCATCGCCGCCAGCGGCAAGTCGATGCTGCTGGAAGGCAACGTTGCCTTGATGGGCAAGCGAGCACGCACGTTGGGCATTGACGTGACGGCATTCGAACGGCTTTCCCTGGGAGCGATCCTGCTGCTGGAGAGCGAGCCGGGGACCGTGCTCCAGCGATTACCGGCCTGCCACGCTTCTGCGACCGAAGTGGAACTGTTCCAGCAGCAGGAACGTGAGAGTGCACAGGCCGTGGCGCGGCATCTGCACATTCCATTGATGTTGCTGCGTGACTGCAGCGATCACACCTTTGGCCAGACCGTGGACGCCTGGCTCAAGCGCGGTCAGCCCATTTCCATCGAGACTGCCAGAAGTCATCCGCCGGGGTTTCATCGCCTCTACCGCTGAGCGAACGCACTGTGGCAGACATGCCGCTCGTCGCCTCGAGGGCACGTTGGGATCCATGCGATGGCCCAATGCTTGTACCCCCCTCTCACTGCGGAGATGCACCATGTTGATTAGCAAAAAGCTTGCCTCGCTGGCTCTGGCCGGTCTTCTATCGGCTTCGTCGTTCGCGGCGATTGCGGCGTCCAACGACAGCAACCAAACGGCTACACCTGAAGCACCCTCGGGTCGCCAAGTCATCCCAGGCACCGACAAGTCCCCTGACAGCGGCAATGCCACCGGCATCGACGGCAAATCCGGTTCGATGAGCCAGGGCGCAGACGCCGGGACCACCGACGGCGGCCCAACCCCGATGGGCGCCTCCAAAGGCGACGGCAGCTCGGGCAACAGTGGCGGCAACGGCGCCGGCGCGGGCAAATAACCAACTGCACCTGCCCACACAGCGGCGCGAATCCCGCTCATGCTCCTGTAACGCTCAGGGGCCGAGCAACCGGATTCGCGCCGTTTTCATGTCCGGCCTTCAATAATCGTGTCGTTTGAGAATCTGATCGACGGATTCCGCGGCAGGACGCTTGTAGAACTTGAGCAACTCGCTGGCACGGTTGGTGAAGATGCCGTCCACTCCCGCCTCGCTGACCTTCTTGAAATCAACCGCCTCGTCGACCGTGTACACGTGCACCAGCAAGCCCTTGTCGTGGGTCAGCTGGTTCATCCAGGGCTGGACCAGGTCCGTGTAGCTCTGGTCTCCCCCCTCGGTCAATGCAGCCGAAGGGCCTGTGCCCACTGCACCGTTGGCCTTGGCGATGTCGAGCCAGCGCTCGAACTCGGCGCGATCACGGGGCTGTTGCTGGGCATAGTACGCCGCCTTGTCGGTCATGCCGGACGCCGCGAACGGACACCGTGGATTTGGGCTCGATGCTGCCCTCGCCGACCCACAGCAACAACACCTTGGGCACTTGCGGCATTTCCTTGGCCAGCAATTCCAGGCTGTTCTTTTCAAACGTCTGCAGCACCACCCGATGCTGACCATCCAGCCAGCCCCGTTGGGCAAGCTTGGCCTTGAGATCGCTTTCGATACCGGGAAACTGCTGCGGTACCTTGGTTTCGATGTACACCCCAGGTTTGTGGGTACCGCCTTGGGCGACGTCGAGCACTTCGTCCAGCGTGAGAATCTTCAGACCCTTGTAGCTGTCACGAGCACGCTGCGGGTGTGCGGCATTGAACCAACTGCCGGCGTCGAGGGTTTTCAGTTCCGCCAGGGTGAAGTCGCTGACCGGCTTGTCCTTGCGCTCGGGGAATTTGCTGGCGATGTCGGTGGTGCGCAGCAGGGTGTCGTCGTGCAGCGCGATCAACTGTCCATCGCGGGTGCGTTGCACGTCGAGCTCCAGGTAGTCGGCGCCCAGGTCACGCGCCAGCAGGTAGGCCGGCAGGGTGGATTCCGGGGCATCGTACGAGGCACCGCGATGAGCGATGACGGCGGGATAGGGAATGTTGGCGGCATGGGCCAACTTTTCGGGCGTTTGCCCATGGGCCGAGGCAGCGGCGCCGAGGGCGGCGGTCAGGCACAGGGTCTTGTACAGGGATGTCAACATGCGTAGTCCTTTCAGATGTGATCGAAACGGCACCACAAGATACCGATGAACCGACCCAGCATAGACGGCGTCGGATGACAGGAGATGGCGTGCTAGAGTCGCGCCCTTGTCCAAGACACGAGTAGAACGAATCATCACCATGGCACATGACACCTTCGACGCCCACCTCGACGACTGGCAGACCCTGCACACTCGCCAGCCCGCGCAAAGCCTGCTGCTGGGCAACGGCGCCAGCCGCGCGGTCTGGCGCAGCTTCGCCTACGACGCGTTGTTCGAGCGCGCGCAAAAGGTGCGCAACAAACCGTTGAGCCTGACCGACCTGGCCTTGTTCAAGTCGCTGCAGACCCAGAGTTTCGAACAGGTGCTGACCGTGCTCAACAGCACCGTGCGGGTCAATGCGGCCCTGGCGATCAGCTCGACCGCCCCGCTCAACCGCTACTATGCGATCAAGGAAGCGTTGATCCACGCGGTGCGCAGCGTGCACATCCCCTATCGCCTGCTCGACGAGCAACGCCTGGCGGTTCTGAACCGCGAACTGCGTTCGTTCGACACCGTGTACAGCAGCAATTACGACTTGCTCTGCCCTTGGGCCGTGCAGCATGACCCGCAGGGTTTCGCCGAGCTGATGGACGTGGACGCCGGCTTCGACATCCGCCGCACGACCTCCCAGGGATGCCGCATGCTGTACCTGCACGGCGGTCTGCACCTGATCAAGAACAGCGACGGCACGACCCGGCAGCGCACCGCCGAGGGCGAGGCCCTGCTCGATGGCTTTGCGATCAACACGCCTGGGGATGTGCCGCTGCTGGTCAACGAAGGCCCCAGCGCACAGAAGCTGTGCAGCATCCGCGATTCCGATTACCTGAGCTGGTGCCATGGCGAGTTGAGCCGGCAGGACGGCACGCTGTGCATTTTCGGCCACAACCTGGACAGCGACGACGCGCACATTCTCCAGGCCCTGCGCCAGGCGCCTGCGCAGACGTTCCACGTTTCGATCTTTCCGCTCAGCGATGCCTGGATCATCAGCCAGAAGCAGCGTTTCACAGCACTGTTCGCCGACTGCGGCAAAACCCTGCATTTCTTCGACGCAACCAGCCATGGCTTGGGGCGTGCGCAACTGAACGTACCGGTGCCCGCCGTTGTGAAGAAGCGTCGCTGAAGGCAAACGCCATCAGCACAGCGATATCAACCCTTTTTCCAGCGCCAGCAGCACGGCCACGCTGCGCGAGCCCACGGCGAACTTGCGGCGGATGTTGGCGAAGTGAAAGTTAACCGTAGCCTCGGAGCAGGCCAATATGCGCGAGATTTCCCACGAGGACTTGCCTCTGCCGCTCCAGACGAGCACTTCCTGCTCGCGCGGCGTCAGCTTGATGTCGAGCGTCACTGCGAACTCCAACCCTTGACTTGAGCGCTCATGGTGGCGCTCGCCAAGGGTGGGTCACAACGTCGACGACTTGTAGTGTTGACGCCTCACAGCAAGCTAGCCCAGCAGGCCGTCTTCCTGCAGCAAGGTCTGCAGGCGCTGCTCGCGAATGCCGTAGAACGCCTTCAGCTCTTCGATCCTGGCCAGCGCTTCGGCGCTCGGGCCGGACGCGTCACGCCTGACCGCCAGAATCATCTTGTTCTTGTTGGTGTGTTCCAGGGAAATGAACTCGAACACCTTGGTTTCATAACCGCAGGCGTCCAGCAGCAGGGCGCGCAGGCTGTCGGTGACCATCTCGGCCTGCTGGCCCAGGTGCAGGCCGTATTGCAGCATGGGCTTGAGCAGGCCCGGGCTCTGGATCTGCAGGCGGATTTCCTTGTGACAGCACGGCGAGCACATGATGATCGCCGCACCGCAGCGGATACCGGTGTGAATGGCGTAGTCGGTGGCGATGTCGCAGGCATGCAGGGCAATCATCACATCGATTTCGCTGGGCACCACCGAACGTACGTCGCCGCATTCGAAAACCAGCCCCGGATGGTCCAGCCCAGCGGCTGCGGCGTTGCACAGCTCGACCATGTCAGGGCGCAGTTCCACGCCCGTGACCTGTGCCTGACGCTGCAGGGAGTTGGCCAGGTAGTCGTGGATGGCGAAGGTCAGGTAGCCCTTGCCCGAGCCGAAGTCGGCGACCCGCACCGGCGCGTCGGCTTTGGCCAGCCGGGACGTGGCGAACGCGTGGGAAAATACCTCGATGAACTTGTTGATCTGTTTCCACTTGCGCGACATCGACGGGATCAACTGCCCCTGCCGGTCGGTCACGCCCAGGTCCTGCAGGAACGGCCGGTTCAATTCGAGGAACCGCTTCTTTTCCCGATCGTGGCCCAGCTCCGGCGCAGCCCGTTCCTGCTGTTGCTTGCTGCGGTGCAGGCTGGCCTTGTTCTTTTTGCTGAATTCGAGCTGCAACTCGTCGGTCAGGGTCAGCAGATGGGCGTTCTTGAAGGTGTCGGGCAAGGCCTCGGCAATGAACTGCTGACCGTCGACCACACTGAAATTCTTGGTGATGTCGCGGGTCTTGTAGCGGTACACGAACGACAGGCACGCCTCGCCCTTGATGGTCGCCAACTTGACGATCAGCCGTTGCAACTCCGGCTCCTGGCCGACGTGGCGAGCCAGCACCAGCTTGATGAAAGCGTTCTGCGCCAGGCTGGTGTCGAGCAGGGCAAGGAATTCGGCGCGGGGGTCGGTGACGGGCATGGCGAAACGGATCTCGGGTGTGTTCAGGCGGGCATTTTAGTGGGTGTGCATGGACTTGGGGAAAATGGATTTGCCCTCACTGTCATGGATGCATTTGTATCAATCCTGGCACCTGACTGGATTGACCGGCTCCGATACGTTAAAACACCTCCCACGAACTACAAAAACACTGCCACCTGTCACTGGCTGCAGCATCCTGTGCGGTACGCCAAAGAGAAGAACTCCATGAACAAGCTGTGTCTGCTGGGCGTCGTCGTCGGCCTGGCCTTGCAATCCGCGCATGCCGAAAGCCCTTCCCAAGGTCCGCAGAGCAAGGAGGCGTTCGTTGCCGACCTGCTCGCACGCATGACCGTCGACGAGAAAATCGGCCAGTTGCGGCTGATTTCCATCGGTGGGGAAATGACCCATCAGCGCATCGAAGCGGAGATTGCCGCGGGGCGTATCGGCGGCACGTTCAACTCGGTCACCCGGGCGGAAAACCGGCCCATGCAGGATGCGGCGCAGCGCAGCCGTCTGAAGATTCCGATGTTCTTCGCCTACGACGTGATCCACGGCCACCGCACGCAGTTCCCGATCAGTCTGGGTCTGGCGGCAAGCTGGGACATGGACGCCATCGCCCTGAGTGCCAGGACCTCGACCGCAGAAGCGGCTGCCGACGGTATCGACATGACCTTCGGGCCGATGGTCGACATCTCGCGCGATCCGCGCTGGGGCCGTACCAGCGAGGGGTTTGGCGAGGATACCCACCTGGTGTCGAAGATCGCCCGGGTGATGGTCGAGAACATCCAGGGGCCGAGCCCGGCCAATCCGGACCGGATGATGGCCAGCGCCAAGCACTTCGCCCTGTACGGCGCCATCGAGGGCGGGCGTGACTACAACACCGTGGACATGAGCCCGCAGCGCATGTTCCAGGACTACCTGCCGCCCTACCGCGCCGCCGTCGATGCGGGCGCGGGCGGCATGATGGTGGCCTTGAACTCCATCAACGGCGTACCGGCCACGTCCAACACCTGGCTGATGCAGGATGTGCTGCGCAAGCAGTGGGGTTTCAAGGGTGTCACCATCAGTGACCATGGGGCCATCCACGAGCTGATCCGCCACGGCGTGGCCAAGGATGATCGCGAGGCAGCGAAGCTGGCCATCAAGGCGGGCATCGACATGAGCATGAACGACTTCGCCTATGGCCAGTATCTGCCGGATCTGCTCAAGAGCGGCCAGATCAGCCAGGCCGACCTCGACAACGCCGTGCGCGAGGTGCTTGGCGCCAAGTACGACATGGGACTGTTCGCCAACCCGTACCTGCGTATCGGCAAGGCCCAGGACGATCCCGCCGATGTCAACGCGGAGACTCGCCTGCACCGGGCCGAAGCGCGTGACGTAGCCCGCAAGACCTTGGTACTGCTCAAGAACCAGAAACAGACACTGCCGCTGAAAAAGGACGCGCGCATCGCCCTCATCGGTCCGCTGGCCGACTCACCCGACGACATGCTGGGCAGCTGGTCGGCTGCCGGCGTGGCCGGGCAGTCGGTGACCCTGCTCAGCGGCCTGCGCAATGCCGTGGCCGATCCCGCCAAGGTGACGTATGCCAAGGGCGCGAACCTCAGCGACGACCGCGCAACTGTGGAGTTCATCACCCGCTTCCTGCCTGAAAACCTGAAACTGCCGCACGACCCGCGTTCCAGCCAGGCCTTGATCGACGAGGCGCTGGCAGCGGCGCGCGACGCCGATGTGATCGTTGCCGCGGTGGGTGAATGGCGTGGCATGAGCCATGAATCGGCCAGCCGTGTCGCACTCGATCTGCCGCGCACCCAGCAAGCCCTGATCACTGCCCTGCGCGCCACCGGCAAGCCGCTGGTGCTGGTACTGATGAATGGCCGTCCGCTGGCCATCGGGGAGCAGCAGCGTCAGGCCGATGCCGTGCTGGAAACCTGGTACAGCGGCACCGAGGGCGGAAACGCCATTGCCGACGTGCTGTTCGGCGACTACAACCCTTCCGGCAAGCTGCCCGCCACCTTCCCTCGCTCGGTTGGCCAGATACCGCTTTACTACAACCATCTGAGCATCGGTCGGCCATTCACTCCCGGTCACCCGGGCAACTACACCTCGCAGTACTTCGACAGCGAACAAGGTCCGCTCTACCCCTTCGGCTATGGCCTGAGCTACACCGACTTCAGCCTGTCGGACGTGAGCCTGTCGAGCAAACGCCTGAGCCGCGACGGCAAGGTCACGGCCAGCATCAACGTGCGCAACGTCGGCAAGGTCGCCGGAGAAACCGTGGTGCAGTTGTACGTGCGCGACGTGGCCGCTTCCATGGCCCGGCCAGTCAAGGAGCTCAAGCATTTCCGCAAGCTGATGCTCAAGCCGGGCGAAAGCCAGACGCTGACCTTCGACATCGTCGAGGACGATCTGAAGTTCCATAACCAGCAACTGGTCCGAGCCGCGGAAGCCGGGCAGTTCACCGTGATGATCGGGCTCGACTCCGAAGACGTGAAAGAGGCGAGCTTCGAGTTGTTGTAGTCGGTGACGATCGAGTAGTGCCCGTGATCGACTCGCGCGCCCTGAGGCTCAGCTCCATCGTGCTGGTCATCGTGGCCGGCGCGGTGTTGTCTGCCGTCTGGGCCAGTCGCCATGCCCAGCGCCTGGCCCAGAACGAAGAGGCTGCGCGCAGCAATGGCCAACTGGCGCTGTACGCCAACAGCCTGCACACGCTGATCGAGCGCTACCGCACCCTGCCCGCCGTGCTGGCGCTGGATCCGCAACTGCGGCAGGCGTTGCAGGGGCCGATCGACGCGGCCACCCAGGGTGTGCTGAACCGCAAGCTGGAGCGCATCAACGCGGCAGCTCGCTCCTCGACCCTGGAACTGCTCGATCACGCAGGTCTGGCGGTGGCCGCCAGCAACTGGCGCCTGCCCACCAGCTATGTGGGTCACAACTACGCGTTCCGTCCTTATTTCAGCCAGTCGGTCAGCCAGGGCAGCGGGCGCTTCTATGCCGTGGGCGTGACCAGTGGTATTCCCGGCTACTTCCTGTCCAGCGCGATCAAGGACAACCGGGACGGTTTTCTCGGTGCCATGGTGGTCAAGCTGGAACTGCCCGAGCTGGAACAGGAATGGGCCCAGGGGCCTGACACCCTGCTGGTCAGCGATGCACGGGGCGTGGTGTTCATCGCCAATCGGCCGGGCTGGCGCTATCGCACGCTGCACGCCTTGAGCGATGCCGACCGCGCCGAGTTGCAGCGCACGCGCCAGTATCACGATCAAGCCGTGCAGCCACTGGATCATCAGGTGCTGGACACGCTCGACGCAGCGGCCAGGCAAGTACGGGTCAACGGCCCGCAAGGCACGGCCGACTATCTCTGGGCATCACTGCCGATGGCCAGCGAAGGCTGGACGTTGCACCTGCTCAAGCCACCCGTTGCGGGCAACGAGGACAGCCGCAATGCCGCGCTGGCGGCAGTGGGCGTGTGGCTGAGCCTGGTCTTCGGTGGCTTGTGGCTGAACCAGCGCCGTCGTCTGGCCGCCCTGCGCCAGCGCGGGCGCGAGCAGCTGGAGTCGCTGGTACGGGCACGCACCCGTGAATTGCGTGACGCCCAGGAAGGTCTGGTTCAGGCAGCGAAGCTGGCCGCTCTGGGCCAGATGTCGGCAGCGTTGGCCCACGAGATCAGCCAACCGCTGACGGCGCAGCGCATGCAGTTGGCGAGCCTGCGACTGCTGCTCGATCAGGATCGCATCGATGCAGCGCGCCAGGCCCTGGCGCCGCTGGAGCAGATGCTGACGCGCATGGCGGCGCTGACCACGCACTTGAAAACCTTCGCCCGCAAGAGCCCGGCCGGCGTACGCGAACGACTCGATCTGGCGCGGGTGCTGGATCAGGCCCTGCAGTTGCTGGAAACGCCTCTGCAGGCAGCCGGGGTACGCCTGCATCTGCAGGTCAGTCGGCCTGCCTGGGTGCGCGGCGACGCCATTCGGCTGGAACAGGTGGTGATCAATCTGTTGCGCAATGCGCTGGACGCCATGGCCAGCGTGCCTGCCAAGGACCTGCACATCACCCTGCAGGTCCACGACGAGCACTGGCATCTGGGCATCGCCGACAGTGGCAGCGGCATCGCCAGCGAACACCTCAGTCACCTGTTCGATCCCTTCTTCACCACCAAGCCGATCGGCGAAGGGCTTGGCCTGGGGCTGGCGGTCTCGCTGGCGATCGCCCATGAGCACGGTGGTCAGCTGAGCGCAGAAAACCTGGAGCGCGGCGCCCGTTTCACCCTCGCCCTGCCCCTCGATACGGAGCCTGCATGAACAATCAAGTGATCGTCATCGACGACGAAGCGAGCATTCGCGACGCCGTTGAACAATGGTTGGGCCTCAGTGGCTTTGCCGTGCAGCGTTTCAGCCAGGCCGAGGAGTGCCTGGCGCAACTGCCAGAGGATTTCCCCGGCGTGATCCTCAGCGATGTGCGCATGCCGGGCATGGGCGGGCTTGGTCTGCTGGCGCAACTGCAGGCACGCGATCCCGAGTTGCCAGTGATCCTCTTGACTGGCCACGGTGACGTACCGATGGCAGTGCAGGCCATGCGCGATGGCGCCTACGACTTTCTCGAAAAGCCATTCAGCCCGGAAAGCCTGCTGAGCAGCCTGCGGCGGGCTCAGGATAAGCGTCGGCTGGTCCTGGAAAACCGCCGTCTGCACAACCGCGCCGACTTCAGCGAGCAATTGCAGGCGACCCTGCTCGGCGCGGCGCCCGCCATTGCCCATTTGCGGCGGCAGGTGCTGGACCTGGCCTCTCTGCCGGTCAACGTGGTGATTCGCGGCGAGACCGGCAGCGGCAAGGAGTTGGTCGCCCGCTGCCTGCACGATTTCGGTCCGCGCGCCGGAAAGCCGTTCGTGGCGCTCAATTGCGCTGCCATTCCCGAGGCGTTGTTCGAGGCCGAACTGTTCGGTCATGAAAGCGGCGCCTTCACCGGTGCGCAAGGCAAACGCATCGGCAAGCTGGAATATGCCCACGGCGGGACGTTGTTTCTCGACGAGATCGAAAGCCTGCCCATGGCCCAGCAAGCCAAGCTGCTGCGCGTGCTGCAGGAGCAGAAGCTCGAACGGCTGGGCTCCAACCAGAGCATCGCAGTGGACCTGCGCCTGGTCGCGGCCAGCAAGCCCGATCTGCTGGAGCAGGCCCGGGCCGGGCTGTTTCGCGAAGACCTGGCCTATCGGCTGAATGTCGCCGAACTGCGTCTGCCACCGCTGCGCGAGCGACGCGAAGACATTCTGTGTCTGTTCGATCATTTCACGGCGGCCACCGCAAAGCGCCTGGGACGCCCGGTACCGGTGGTGAACTCGACGCAACTGAGTCAGTTGCTCAGCCACGATTGGCCCGGCAATGTCCGCGAGCTGGCCAACGCCGCCGAACGCCACGTGCTGGGGCTGGCCGCGCCTGCCCTCGAAACACCCGGCGCAGGGCTGTCGCTGGCGGCGCAGCAGGAAGCGTTCGAAGCACAATGCCTGCGCGCGGCGCTTGCCCGTCATCGGGGCGACATCAAGGCGGTGATGCAAACCCTGCAAGTGCCCCGGCGGACCTTGAACGAAAAGATGCAGCGTCACGGACTGGCGCGTGAAGACTTCCGTGAATAGGCAAAAATCCGCTTACTCATCTCCGGCGTATCGGCAAGAATCCGCTCATTCAAGCGTGGAATCCCCTCAAAGTCGGGGGTTCCTTGTCTGGCACGGCTCCTGCTAATGCCTTGGCAAGCGTGACTCAACACGCTACCAACAATAAGTAAGGATCCATCATGGATAACTCCAACACCCTGCCCGCCGGGGCAAGCGCTGCATCCGCGCCGCCTCGCACCACTGCCAGCCGCGTGAAATCGATCTTCAGTGGCTCGGTCGGCAACATGGTCGAATGGTATGACTGGTACGTCTACGCCGCATTCTCCCTGTACTTTGCCCAGGTGTTCTTCCCCAAGGACAGTCTCAACGCCCAACTGCTCAACACTGCCGCGATCTTCGCCGTCGGATTTCTGATGCGCCCCATCGGCGGCTGGCTGATGGGCCTGTACGCCGACCGCAAGGGCCGCAAGGCGGCGCTGATGGCCTCGGTCCTGCTCATGTGCTTCGGCTCGCTGGTGATCGCCCTGACACCGGGCTACGAAACCATCGGCATCTGGGCACCGGTGCTGCTGGTCCTGGCGCGGCTGATGCAGGGCCTCTCGGTGGGCGGTGAGTACGGCACCTCCGCCACCTACCTGAGCGAGATGGCCACCCGCGAGCGACGCGGTTTCTTCTCCAGCTTCCAGTACGTCACCCTGATCTCCGGTCAGTTGATCGCGCTGGCGGTGCTGATCGTGCTGCAACAGACGCTCACCGAAGAACAGCTGCTGAGCTGGGGCTGGCGCGTACCCTTCGTGATCGGTGCGCTGTGCGCCGTGGTTGCGTTGTGGCTGCGTCGCGGCATGGAAGAGACCGAATCCTTCACCCAGAAAAAGGTCTCCAAGGAAAGCACGATGCGCACCCTGTTGCGCCACCCCAAGGAACTGCTGACCGTGGTCGGCCTGACCATGGGCGGCACCCTGGCCTTCTACACCTACACCACCTACATGCAGAAGTACCTGGTCAACACGGTGGGCTTCAGCAAGGCCGACTCGACAGCCATCTCGGCCGCCACGCTGTTCCTGTTCATGTGCCTGCAACCGGTCATCGGCGCCCTTTCCGACAAGGTCGGACGCCGCCCGATCCTGATCGCCTTCGGCGTACTGGGCACCCTGTGTACCGTCCCCATCCTGACCACCCTGCACACCATTGAAACCTGGTGGGGCGCGTTCTTCCTGATCATGGCGGCGCTGATCATCGTCAGCGGATACACCTCCATCAACGCGGTGGTCAAGGCCGAGCTGTTCCCTACCGAAATCCGCGCCCTGGGCGTCGGCCTGCCCTACGCACTGACCGTGTCGGTCTTCGGCGGTACCGCCGAACTCATCGCGCTGTGGTTCAAGCAGATCGGCATGGAAACCGGCTACTACTGGTACGTGACCGCTTGCATCGCCTGCTCGCTGCTGGTGTACGTGTTCATGAAGGACACCCAGAAGCACTCGCGGATCGAAACGGACTGAAGCCAGGCATGCCCGGCGAAAGCCGGGCAGTGTCATCATCGGTCAAGGCATGAGCATTCATCACCAGCGCACGGAGCGCGATTCCATTTCGAAAGGAAGCATCAGAATGTCTGATCACCAGCGTGAGACGTTGGAGCTGGAAAAGCTGAACGTCGAAATACGAAAATTCATGGCCGAAAGCCGAAAGTTGAATGCTGAAGCTCTGAAGTTCAGGCGAGAATCCGACTGGTATCCCTTCGCAGTAGGTGCTGCGCTGGTCACGGCGATTGTCGCAACCATTACCTTGCTAATCCGTTTTTTCGCTACTTGAAGCCCATTCATCGCGGCCGCCAGACATTTGCTGCAACTGACACCGCACTTCCCTGTAGCAGCGGTGCGAGCCGCGTCCGGAATCACCGTGGTGCATCTGCACTTCTGCATCTACCGCCGACGCGGCTCGCGCCGCTGCTACAGGAACGGTGAGGTATATGCCAGACTGCATTCCATGCCGACGCGGCTTGCCTTTTACGGCTAGCGGGGGCACATTTGAGACAGAGTTCGCAGAGCAGACGAAGTCCGCTCGAAAGGATAATCAGACATGTCTACGTCCCTCGAGAATGCCTGCATTCAACGCCGGCAGTTCGAACAGCTGCACAACGAAGTTGCAGCCTTCACCGAAGAAATGCGCCTGGCGGAATCGGCGCCCGCTTCCACTCGCCCTGCCATATTCTCGTTCGCGATGGGCGCTGCAACCGCCACCTTCGTCTTCGCAGCCGCTGCTACCCTTGCGCTTATGCACAACTGACCTGCTGCTGGGGTTACACGATGCACATTGCGCATCTGTCGACCGTTCATTGCACTGACTACCCACGGCAACGCACACTGGGGGCACTTGAACGCTGAGGACTGCCCCCGATGTCGGATGACACCTACTACTACGAACCCGCCAAGGGCCATGGTTTGCCCCACGACCCGTTCAACGCCATCGTCGGCCCGCGGCCGATCGGCTGGATCTCTTCCCGGGACCGCGAAGGTCGTCTGAACCTGGCGCCCTACAGCTTCTTCAATGCCTTCAACTACACGCCGCCGATCATTGGCTTCGCCAGTGTGGGACGCAAGGACAGCCTGAACAACATCGAACAGACCGGCGAATTCGTCTGGAATCTGTCGACTCGCGCCCTGGCCGAGCAGATGAACCAGAGCTGCGCGGCAGTGGGTCCCGAAGTAGACGAGTTCGAACTCAGCGGTTTGCAGCACGCGCCTTCGAAGATCGTCAGCGTGCCGCGGGTGCTCGAAGCGCCGGTGTCATTCGAATGCAAGGTCACTCAGATCATTCAACTCAAGGGCGCCGATCAGCAAGAGGTGCCCACCTGGTTGATTCTGGGTGAGGTGGTGGCGGTGCACATTGCCAAGTCACTGCTCAAGGACGGCATCTACGACACGGCCGCGGCCGGCCCGATCCTGCGTGGCGGCGGCCCGGCCGATTACTTCGAGATCGGTCCGCAGGCGCTGTTCCAGATGCACCGGCCACAGGTCAAGTAGGCGCAAACACCGGTTCGCCGTCTTCGTCGACACGGGCCAGTGTCGACAAGACCTCGGCGGCAGCGCCATCGGCCTCGTGGGCGGTGGCGAACGACTGGCCGTCGAGCACCTTGTGGAAACGCGGGGCACCACCGCCCTGCAGCGCCTTGATGGCAATGGCCGCGCGGTAACTGCCCGCCTCCGGCACTACTGCCGAAACCGCTTCGTGATGTTCGAATACCTTGCGTGCCATGACGTACCTCGGGCCGATGGAAAGGCCGCGATTGTACGCGGCTCAGGCCGCACTGGCATGTTCGAGCGCCGCGTCACCGAAGGTGTGCAGGTCGAGGCTGGTCACCAGCAGGCCGTGGACCAGATCGGAGAACACCTGCATGCCCGGCGAGTTGAGCCAGGCGGTCATCGCGACCTGATCGCGCCAAACGCCAGCCACCTGCCACAGTCGCTCGTCGCCGTGACTGCGCTGGACCGCAAAGTGCAGACAGCCAGGCATGGCCAGCGCGGGCCGTACCAGCGCCGACAAACCCAGCCCGACCCGCTCCGAATCACCTGGCCGGGCGGTGACCAGGGCACAATGACTGACGGTAGAAAATGAGTTCATGCTCGACTCTCCCTGATTGAACGTTCTGCGGTGAACAAAGTTGCAGCGACAACGTTACGCAACCCCGGGCCGTAGGGGTTAGCCGTTTTCTGTCAAGGTCTTGCCCGATCCTGCCGGGTTGCAGCTTCGTTCAACCGGTATGGCTTATTTTGGGCACTTTCAGGCTTGCCCGCTGACACTGCCCGCCTCGGTGTGTACAACGCCCTGACGCAAGTTGGCAGGATTGGGCAAACATCCAGCAGCTATCGTCTACCTCTGGCATTAAGCGCGGATTATCCTCGTCTCATGTGATGTACAGATCCTGGAGCCCGCATGACCCTCTCCGCCCCTGCTTTGTTACCGCTGGACCCCGCTCTGGAACACAGCCGTCGCGAACTGGCCGAGCGCATCGCGCGCGGCGCCCAGACGCCAGGCGACCATGGCACCGCGATCAGCGGCCTGCACCTGGTGCGTTATGAGGAATGCGTGCAGTCATTCCCGGCCCTGGTCCAACCGGCGCTGTGCATCCTTGCCAATGGCAGCAAGGAAGTGCGCCTGGGCGATGAGCGCTATGTCTACGATCCGTTGAATTTTCTGGTGGTGTCGGTGGCCATGCCGGTCTCGGGACGGATCCTCGATGCCACCCCGCGCGATCCCAGCCTGTCGCTGCGGCTGGTCATCGACCCCGAGGAAATCAACGCAGTGATCGCCGACGCCGGACCATTGGGTGTGCCCACGCGCTCGACCCAGCGCGGCCTGTACGTGGAGCGAATGGACACGGCCTTTCTGGATGCGGTGCTGCGCCTGGTCCGGCTGCTGGAGACGCCACGGGACATTGCCGTGCTGGCACCCCTGGTGCGGCGGGAAATCCTCTACCGTCTGTTAGGCGGGCAACAAGGTCATCGACTGTACGAAATCGCGGTGGCGCACAGTCAGACCCATCGCGTGAGTCAAGCCATCGCCTGGATCAACCGGCATTTTCATCGCAGCCTGCGCATCGAAGACCTGGCCCGGGAAGTCAACCTGAGCGTGTCCACCCTGCACCACCGCTTCAAGGCGGTGACGTCCATGAGCCCGCTGCAATATCAGAAACAGCTTCGTTTGCAGGAGGCGCGCCGGCTGATGCTCAGCGAAGACCTCGACGCCTCGGCGGCCGGGTATCGAGTGGGTTACGAAAGCCCTTCCCAGTTCAGCCGCGAATACAGCCGCCATTTCGGCGCGCCGCCGGTGCGCGATCTGGCACGGCTGCGGATCAGTCTGTAGGGCCGGGCAGGCAGACCTGGAAAAAACACCGGGTCACCGATAGAACCGATAGCTAGCTATCCAGTACACTCGAAGCCACGGCCCGCGGCCATCTGGTCTCGGCGTTTCTCTACAGGCCTACCTGTGACCGATCTCAGCCATTCCCCGCCGGCCATCAAAAGCATTCTGGTGGCCTTGATGCTGGCCATTTTTCTCGGCGCCCTGGATCAGACCATCGTTGCGGTCTCGATGCCGGCCATCTCTGCGCAGTTCAACGACGTCGACCGTCTGGCCTGGGTGATTTCCGGGTACATGGTGGCCATGACCGTGGCCACGCCGATCTACGGCAAGCTGGGCGACCTGTATGGCCGTCGGCGCATGATCCTCATCGGCACCGGGCTGTTCACCGTCGCGTCGCTGTTCTGTGGCATGGCGCAGAGCATGGAGCAACTGGTGCTGGCGCGCCTGCTGCAAGGGGTCGGCGCTGGCGGCATGGTGTCGGTCAGCCAGGCAATCATCGGTGACGTGGTGCCGCCCCGCGAGCGCGGTCGCTACCAGGGGTATTTCAGCAGCATGTACGCCGCAGCCAGTGTGTTGGGGCCGGTGCTGGGCGGCTACATGACCCAGTACCTGTCGTGGCGTTGGGTGTTTTTGATCAACCTGCCGCTGGGCGCATTCGCCTGCTGGTACGCCAACCGCAAGCTGGCCGGACTGCCGATTCCGCAGCGCACGCCGGTCATCGACTACCTGGGCACGGTGCTGATGATCATCGGTTTGAGCACCTTGCTGATGAGCATCACCCGCATCGGCCAGGGCCATGGGCTGGGCGACACGCAGGTGTGGGGCCTGCTGGTGGTGGCCGTGGTGGCACTGCTGGGTTTCGTCTGGCACGAGCGACGCTTTCGCGAACCGCTGCTGCCGCTGCACCTGTTCGCCATTCCAGCGGCGGTGCTGTGCTGGTGCTCGGTATTTTTCACCAGCTTCCAGGCCATTGGCCTGAGCGTGATGATGCCCCTGCGCTTCCAGACCGTTACCGGGGCCGGGGCCGATGCGGCGGCGCTGTACCTGCTGCCGCTGGCGCTGGGCCTGCCGATCGGCGCATTCCTGGGCGGGCGTCGGACTTCACAGACCGGGCGTTACAAACCGATCATCCTGACCGGGGCGCTGCTTGCCCCGCTGGGGATTATGGGCATGTCGTTCAGCCCGCCGGACAACCTGCTGCTCAGCGTGGGCTTCATGTTGTTGACCGGCTTCGCCTGTGGTCTGCAGTTTCCCACCTCGCTGGTGGGCGCGCAGAACTCGGTGCAGGCCAGGGACATTGGTGTGGCGACCAGCACCCTGGCGTTGTTTCGCTCGCTGGGGGGCGCGGTTGGGGTGGCTTGTCTGTCGGCACTGCTCCTGGCCATGCTGCACGGCGTGCAGTTGGCGGACGGTGCCTTGGGCGGTCACGGCCTCGAGGCGATGGGCGACAATGTGCTGCTGACCGGGCTCAATGCGGCGGCAGGCCCGGCACGGGACGCCTTGCGCCTGGAACTGGGGCAGACCTTTCAACACCTGCTGTGGGCCAGTGCCGGTATTTCGCTGCTGGGACTGGCCGTGGCATTGGCGCTGCCCAATCTGGAACTGCGGGGCCGTGGGCATGGGGAGAAGTAGCTTGTGTGGGGGGCAGGTCTGGCCTCTTCGCGGGTAGAACCCGCTCCCACAAGGGGTGGAGCGAAGCTGCTTGACCTGTGGGAGCGGGTTCTACCCGCGAAGGGGCCCGCTCAGACAGCCGGTCGCTTCTTGCGTTGGGCCCAGGCCACGGCCAGGCCGCTGAGGCAGATGACGCTGATGCCCACCACCCCGAAGATATCCGGGGTGTGGTCGAAGATCAGGTAACCATACATGCCGGCAAACAGGATCTGCCCGTAGCTGAACGGCGCCAGCAGCGCCGGCGCCGCATGGCGAAAGGCTTGAGTCAGCAGCAGATGCCCCAACATGCCACAGGTGCCCAGCCCCACCATGAACAAGGCATCGATCCAGCCCGGTGCCTGCCAGAAGAACGGCAGCACCGCGCTCATGATCAGGGTGTTGAAGATACCGGCAAGAAAGTTGCTGGTGGTCGGGCTGTCGATGCCGCTGAGCTTGCGCGTGAGCAACTGGTACAGACCGAAGAAGAAAGCGGAAATCAGCGGCAGGATGATGGCCGGGGTGAACAAGGCACCGCCGGGCCTGATGACGATGAGTACACCGATGAAGCCCGTGATCACCGCCGCCCACTGAGCGCGCGTGACGACTTCCTTGAGCAGCGGCACCGACAGCGCCGTCACCAGCAAGGGCGCCAGGAAGTTCACCGCGGTGGCCTCGGCCAACGGTATGTAACGCAGGCTGGTGGTGAAGAACAGGCTGGTGGCGATCAGGCACAGCGCGCGCAGCAGCTGCAGTCCGGGCCGCTTGGTGCGGATGACCGTGGACAAACCGGTCTGCGGCACGAAGATGGCCAGCATCAACAGGGTGTGCACCACATAGCGCGCCCACACCACCACGACGATGGGAAAAAACCCGGAGAGGTACTTGGACAAGGCGTCGTGACTGGCGAACAGCAACGTCGCCAGACAGATCAGCGCGATACCGCGCAGCGGCTGGCTGGCCCCAGTAAGCAACGGGTTTTGCACGCTCATTCACACGCTCGCAACAGGATGATGAAAGGGTACCGACCGGGCGGGTAAGGTCGATGATGGCGCGAGCGGGGGCAGTGTTACAACTTGATTCACAACTTTATTTGCGCAACGCCGGCGTCAGGCTCAGCGTTTGCAGGCTCAGGTCCACCCAACGCTCGGCTTCCTGGAAAAGGTCGAAACTGTCAGGGACCAGCAACCATTGACCGATCATGCCATCTATATAGGCGTGCAAGGCGATGGCGGCCCTGACGGTGTCCAGGTCACGCGGCAGCTGTTCGCGGTTCACCGCATTTCTCAGCGAGCGTTCGATGCGCACATTGCAGTCGATGCTGACCGTCTGACGTTGGCGACGCATGTCACACATTTCATCGGTGAACTCGCACTTATGATGCAGAATTTCGTTGAGACGGCGGGTCTTGGGGTCCACGGCGATCTGCTGGAACAGGCGGATCAGCAGCTTGCGCATGCAACCCAGCGGATCGGGCTCATCCTCGCTTTCGCTGGCCTGGGCCAATTCTTCGAGCGGTTCCTGCAGGCTGTCGAGCATGGCCTGGACCAGATCGGCCTTGTTGCTGAAGTGCCAATAGATGGCGCCGCGCGTCACCCCGGCCAGGGTTGCGATGTCGGCCAAGGTCGTGCGAGCCACACCGCGCTCGTAGAAAGCCTGTTCGGCGGCCTCGAGAATCTGGCTTCGGGTTTCCTGGGCTTCCTCTTTGGTACGGCGAACCATGGCAATAGAACCTCAATCTTCAATGCACGGGCCATGCGGTACGCGGCGCGTGCTCAGGCCGGGAATCCCTTTTATGCGGGGCTTGTCCCGAATGTCGATGGTGCGCCGCCTCGTCGCGGGCATCAGGCCATCAAGTTGTTTACAAACAACCACGAATGTAAGTATATTCGTTAGTAAGCTATTAATCCAGTCGTAACATTTTTTCAACCTTCCACTATTCTTGAGCCCTCCCACGCGCTCACGACCCGAGGATCTTCATGCAATTCAAGCCAGTTGTTACCGCTCTGGTATCCGCCGTCGCCCTGGCAACCCTGCTCAGCGGCTGTGACAAAAAGGAAGAAGCAGCCCCGCAGCAGGCTCAGCAGGCTCCTCAGGTCGGCGTGGTTACCTTGAAAGCCCAACCCTACACCCTGACCAGCGAACTGCCGGGCCGGACCACCGCGTACCGCGTGGCCGAAGTCCGGCCGCAGGTCAACGGGATCATCCTCAAGCGTCTGTTCAAGGAAGGTACCGAGGTCAAGGCCGGGCAGCAGCTCTACCAGATCGACCCGTCGGTGTACGAGGCCACGCTGGGCAGCTCCCAGGCGACCCTGGAATCGGCCAAGTCGCTGGCCGGACGCTACAAGCAGTTGATCGACGAGCAAGCCGTCAGCCGCCAGGAATACGACAACGCTCGCTCGCAGCAGCTGCAAGCCGAAGCCTCGGTCAAGAGCGCACAGATCGACTTGCGCTACACCAAGGTGCTGGCGCCGATCTCGGGCCGCATCGGTCGCTCCGACGTGACCGAAGGCGCGCTGGTGACCAATGGCCAGACCAACGCCATGGCCACCATTCAGCAGCTGGACCCGATCTACGTCGACGTGACCCAGTCGTCCGCCGAAATGCTCCGGTTGCGCCGCGACCTGGACAGCGGCAAATTGCAGAAGGCCGGCGACAACGCCGCCTCGGTGAAGCTGACCCTGGAAGACGGCAGCGAATACAGCCAGACCGGCAAGCTGGAGTTCTCCGAAGTGTCGGTCGACCAGGCCACCGGATCGGTGACCCTGCGCGCCGTGTTCCCCAACCCCGAGCACGTGCTGCTGCCAGGCATGTTCGTTCACGCCAAGCTGCAGGCCGGTGTGCGCAGCGAGGCCATCCTGGCACCGCAGCAAGGCGTGACCCGTGACCTCAAGGGCACCCCGACCGCCTTGATCGTGAACAAGGACAACAAGGTCGAACAGCGCGAGCTGGTGGCCAACCGCACCGACGGCGCCTTCTGGGTGATCGAGAAAGGCCTGAACGCCGGCGATCGCGTCATCACCGAGGGCCTGCAATACGTCAAGCCAGGCGCCGACGTGACCGTGAAGGAAGCGGGCAACCTGACGCCCGGCCAGTCCGATTCCACCGCCACAGGCGAAGGTAAGTAATCGATGTCCAGATTCTTTATTGACCGCCCCATTTTCGCCTGGGTACTCGCCCTGGTGATCATGCTCGTGGGCGGGCTGGCAATTCTCAAGTTGCCCATCAACCAATACCCGGCCATCGCGCCGACCGCCATCGATATCCAGGTCACCTACCCAGGTGCTTCCGCACAGACCGTGCAGGACACCGTGGTCCAGATCATCGAGCAGCAGCTCAACGGTATCGACAACCTGCGTTACGTTTCCTCGGAGAGCAACTCCGACGGCAGCATGACCATCAGCGTGACCTTCAACCAGGGTACCAACCCGGACATCGCCCAGGTTCAGGTGCAGAACAAGCTCAACCTGGCCACCCCACTGTTGCCGCAGGAAGTGCAGCAGCAGGGTTTGCGCGTGACCAAGTCGGTGAAGAACTTCCTGCTGGTGATCGGCCTGGTGGCCGAGGATGGCTCTCTCACCCGTGAGGACTTGTCCAACTACATCGTCTCCAACATCCAGGATCCGATTTCGCGGACCTCGGGCGTGGGTGACTTTCAGGTGTTCGGTTCACAGTACGCCATGCGCATCTGGCTGGATCCGGCCAAACTCAACAAATACCAACTGACGCCAGTCGAGGTCAGCGCCGCGATCAGCGCGCAGAACGTGCAGATCGCCACAGGTCAGCTCGGCGGCCTGCCGGCCTTGCCCGGCACCCAGCTCAACGCCACCATCATCGGCAAGACCCGCCTGCAGACCGCCGAGCAGTTCGGCAATATCTTCCTCAAAGTCGATAAAGATGGCGCGCAGGTCCGGCTCAAGGACGTCGCGCGTATCGGTCTGGGCGGCCAGAGCTACAGCATCGATGCGCAGTTCAACGGCAAGCCGGCCTCGGGCATGGCGATCAAGCTGGCCTCCGGCGCCAACGCGCTGGACACCGCCAAGGCGATCCGCGCGACCGTGGCCAGTCTGGAACCGTTCTTTCCGCCTGGCATGAAGGTGGTCTACCCCTACGACACCACCCCGACCGTGACCGAATCGATTTCCGGCGTCGTGCATACGCTGATCGAAGCGATCGTGCTGGTGTTCCTGGTGATGTACCTGTTCCTGCAGAACCTGCGCGCGACCATCATCACCACGATGACGGTTCCGGTGGTACTGCTCGGCACCTTCGGCATCCTCGCTGCGTTCGGTTTCACCATCAACACCTTGACCATGTTCGGCATGATCCTGGCGATCGGGCTATTGGTGGACGATGCGATCGTGGTGGTGGAGAACGTCGAACGGGTGATGGAAGAAGAACACCTGTCACCCAAGGAAGCGACCAAGAAGTCCATGGACCAGATCCAGGGGGCCCTGGTCGGTATCGCGATGGTGCTCTCGGCGGTACTGCTGCCGATGGCCTTCTTCGGCGGCTCCACGGGTGTGATCTACAAGCAGTTCTCCATCACCATCGTCTCGGCCATGGCGCTGTCGGTACTGGTTGCGCTGATCTTCACCCCGGCGCTGTGCGCCACCATGCTCAAGCCGATCGATCCGGAAAAGCATGGCCAACCCAAGCGCGGGTTCTTCGGCTGGTTCAACCGGACCTTCGACCGCAGCGTGGTGAAGTACGAGAACGGCGTCAAACGCATGGTCACCCACAAGTTGCCGGCGTTCATCGTGTATCTGGTCATTTTCGCCGGCATGATTTTCCTGTTCACGCGCATCCCGTCGGCGTTCCTGCCTGAAGAAGACCAGGGTGTGATTTTCGCCCAGGTGCAGACGCCGGCGGGTTCTTCTGCCGAGCGGACGCAGAAGGTCATCGACGACATGCGAACCTTCCTGCTGGACGAAGAAAACGGTGAAGGCGCAGGCGTCAAATCCGTGTTCAGCGTCAACGGCTTCAACTTCGCCGGCCGTGGCCAGAGTTCGGGCCTGGCGTTCGTGATGCTCAAACCCTGGGATGAGCGCGGCGCCGAAACGACCGTGTTCAAGATCGCCGAGCGTGCGCAGAAACACTTCGCCAGCTTCCGCGATGCCATGGTGTTCGCGGTGGTTCCGCCTTCGGTACTGGAACTGGGTAACGCCTCGGGCTTCGACGTCTACCTGCAGGACCAGGGCGGTGTCGGCCACGAAAAACTGCTGGAGGCGCGCAACCAGTTCCTCGGCATGGCGGCACAGAGCAAGATCCTGGCAGGCGTACGCCCCAATGGCCTGAACGATGAGCCGCAGTATCAGCTCACCGTGGATGACGAGAAGGCCAGTGCCCTGGGCATTACCTTGTCGACCATCAACCAGACCCTGTCCATCGCCTTGGGCGGCAGCTACGTCAACGACTTCATCGACCGCGGTCGGGTGAAGAAGGTCTATGTGCAAGGCGAAGCGGCCGCGCGCATGACACCTGAAGACCTGAACAAGTGGTACGTGCGCAACGATTCGGGGACCATGGTGCCGTTGTCGGCCATCGCCACTGGCGAATGGATCTACGGCTCACCCAAGCTGTCGCGCTACAACGGTGTGGCTGCGATGGAGATTCTCGGTACACCGGCGCCGGGCTACAGCTCCGGTGATGCCATGGCCGAGGTCGAGGCACTGGCCAAGAAACTGCCTGACGGCATCGGCTACTCGTTCACCGGCCTGTCGTACGAAGAACGTCTGTCCGGCTCCCAGGCCCCAGCGCTCTATGCGATCTCGCTGCTGTTCGTGTTCCTGTGTCTGGCGGCGCTGTACGAGAGCTGGTCGATCCCGATCGCAGTGCTTCTGGTGGTGCCGCTGGGTGTGATCGGTGCATTGATCGCGACCAGTCTGCGCGGCTTGTCCAACGACGTGTTCTTCCAGGTAGGCTTGCTGGTCACGGTGGGCCTGGCGGCCAAGAACGCCATTCTGATCGTCGAGTTCGCCAAGGAACTGCACGAACAGGGCAAGAGCCTGGTGGAAGCGGCGGCCGAAGCATGCCGGATGCGTCTGCGACCGATCATCATGACGTCGCTGGCGTTCATCCTCGGCGTTGTACCGCTGGCGATTTCCAGCGGCGCAGGCTCGGGTAGCCAACATGCGATCGGTACCGGTGTGATCGGCGGTATGATCACCGCCACCATCCTGGCAATTTTCTGGGTGCCGATGTTCTACGTGGCCGTGTCGTCGCTGTTCAAGAGCAAGTACGACAAGGAACACGAGAAGGACAACGACAAAGCCATTACACACGATGAGGCTGGCCAATGAGCAAGTCACTGATATCCATCGCTGTCGCCGCCTTCGTGCTCGGCGGCTGCTCGATGATCCCCGAGTACAAGCAGCCCGCCCTGCCGGTGGCCGAGCAGTTCCCGCAGGGCGAGGCCTACGCGCCCGCCGATGCGGCCGAAGTGGCGGCGGCGGAACAAGGCTGGCGGCAGTTCTTCACCGACCCGGCGCTCGAGCGCCTGGTGCAGGTAGCGCTTGAGAACAACCGCGACCTGCGTGTCGCGGCGCTGAACATCGAAGCCTACCGGGCGCAGTACCGCATCCAGCGTGCCGATCTGTTCCCGGCCATCAATGCCGACGGCACCGGCACGCGTCAGCGTACACCGGCCGACCTGTCACAGCTTGGCGAGTCGGGCATCTCCAGCCAGTACGCCGTCACGCTGGGCGTGAGTGCCTATGAGCTGGACCTGTGGGGGCGCATCCGCAGCCTCAGCGAACAGGCCTTGCAGACCTACCTGTCCACCGAAGAAGCTCGTCGCTCCACACAGATCAGCCTGGTGGCCAACGTGGCCAACGCCTACCTGACCTGGCAGGCCGACCAAGCGCTGCTGAAGTTGACCCAGGAGACCCTGGGCGCCTTCGAGCAGAGTCTCAAGCTGACCAGCCGCAGTACCGAAGTGGGCGTGTCCTCGGCCCTGGACCTGAGCCAGGCGCGCACGGCGGTGGAAACCGCCCGTGTCAGCCTGGCGCGCTACAAGCGCCAGGTGGCTCAGGATCGCAACAACCTGACCCTGCTGCTGGGCACGGCCATTCCGACCGACCTGCCCGAAGCCCGCGGGCTGGACGCCGACCTGCTCAGCGAAGTGCCGGCCGGCATGCCGTCGCAGTTGCTGACCCGACGCCCTGACATTCTCGAAGCCGAGCACGCCCTGCTGGCCGCCAACGCCAACATCGGCGCGGCCCGCGCAGCGTTCTTCCCCAGCATCAGCCTGACGGCCAATGCCGGTACGTCGAGCCGACAGCTGTCCGGCCTGTTCGACGCCGGTTCCGGCAGCTGGCTGTTCTCGCCGAGCATCAGCCTGCCGATCTTCAACGCCGGTGCGCTGCGTGCCAGCCTGGACTACTCGAAGATCCAGAAAGATATCAATGTGGCCAACTACGAGAAGGCCATTCAGACGGCGTTCCAGGAAGTGTCCGACGGCTTGGCCGCACGCAAGACCTACAACGAGCAGTTGCAGGCCCAGCGTGATTCGGTGCAGGCCAACCAGGATTACTACCGCCTGGCCGAGCGTCGCTACCGTATCGGTATCGACAGCAACCTGACCTTCCTCGATGCCCAGCGCTCGCTGTTCAGTGCCCAGCAATCGCTGATCACCGACCGGCTGTCGCAGCTGACCAGCGAAGTCAATCTGTACAAGGCGCTGGGAGGCGGCTGGTATGAGCGCACTGGCCAGGCTCAGTTGGCCCAGCCAGCGCAGGCGCCCAAGAGCTGACTGCTGATGGCATGAAAAAACCACCGCTTGCGGTGGTTTTTTTACGCCTGTGACCCGCTGCCAGGAGTGAGTCAGCGCGAAAGGGCTGAAGAAAATGTCACGCGGGACTGGCCGAAAGTTCAATCATGAGCAATAGTGGTCCGATGACCAGATAACTGACTTGTTATTAACTAGTTAGTTAGTGTTCGGTTATCGCACGCATTCCTGTGCGGTCGGTTGAATCGTGCTCCACCCCGAAGCACCATCCGCGCAACACGTAACAAAATGTCAGAAAAGCCCGTTCCAGCGTGCGTCAATCATAAAATCAATAACAATAGGTTTACCCCATGCGCCAGCACTTCCATCGTTCACCCCGTCTGTTGCCCAACCTGATCGCGTTGACCGTTGCCACGGCCGCCCTGCCTTCCTTCGCAGCCGAGTCCGGCTTTCTGGAAGACGCCAAGGTGGGTCTGAACCTGCGCAACTTCTACTTCAATCGCAACCACACCAACCCGGCCTTCCCGCAGAGCAAGTCCGAGGAGTGGACCCAAAGCTTCATCCTCGACGCCAAGTCCGGCTACACCCAGGGCCTGGTCGGCTTCGGTGTGGACGTGCTGGGCATGTACTCGGTCAAGCTCGATGGTGGCCGCGGTACCTATGGCACGCAGTTGCTGCCTGTGCATGACGGCAACAACCCGGCCGACGATTTCGGCCGTCTGGGTGTGGCCGCCAAGGCCAAGATCTCCAAGACCGTGCTCAAGGTCGGCGAATGGATGCCGGTACTGCCCATCCTGCGTTCGGACGACGGCCGCTCGCTGCCGCAGACCTTCCAGGGCGGACAGATCACCTCTCAGGAAATCGATGGCCTGACCCTGTACGGTGGCCAGTTCCGCAAGAACAGCCCGCGTAACGATGCCAGCATGGAGGACATGTTCCTGCAGGGTCGCGCCGGCATCACCTCCGACCGTTTCAACTTCGTCGGTGGCGAGTACACCTTCAACAACAAGAACACCCTGGTCGGCCTGTGGAACGCCGAGCTCAAGGACATCTACCAGCAGCAGTACCTGCAGATCCTGCACAGCCAGCCGATTGGTGACTGGACCTTGGGCGCCAACCTGGGCTTCTTCCATGGCAAGGAAGACGGCAGCGCACGGGCCGGCGATCTGGACAACAAGACCTGGTCGGCGCTGCTGTCCGCCAAGTACGGCAGCAACACCTTCTATGTCGGCCTGCAGAAAGTCACCGGCGACAATGGCTGGATGCGCGTCAACGGCACCAGTGGCGGCACCCTGGCCAACGACAGCTACAACTCCAGCTACGAGAATGCCAAGGAAAAATCCTGGCAGTTGCGCCACGACTTCAACTTCGCCGGCGTGGGCATACCGGGGCTGAGCCTGATGAACCGCTACATCAGCGGCGACAACGTGCACACCGCCACCGTCACCGACGGCAAGGAATGGGGGCGCGAAACCGAGCTGGCCTACACCGTGCAGTCGGGCACCTTCAAGAGCCTGAACATGCGCTGGCGCAACTCGACCATGCGTCGCGACTACAGCACCAGCGAGTTCGACGAAAACCGCGTGATCGTCAGCTACCCGTTGAGCATTCTGTAATCGCCGGGGCGGTGGCGCGCGTTCAGCGCGCTACCGCCCTCCTTCCCCTATCACTGGCGTGATTCGACGCCCAGCTCATCCCAGACCGATTCGGCCAGGTGAAACGTTGCATTGGCGGCCGGAATGCCGCAGTAGATCGCACTCTGCATCAGGACTTCCTTGATCTCCTCACGGGTGACGCCGTTGCTGGCGGCCGCGCGCAGGTGCAGCTTGAGTTCTTCACTGCGGTTCATGCCGATCAGCATGGCAATGGTGATCAGGCTGCGCGTGTGCCGCGGCAGACCCGGACGGGTCCAGATATCGCCCCACGCGTGGCGGGTGATCATCTCCTGGAACTCGCTGTTGAACTCGGTCAGGTTGTTCAGGCTGCGCTCCACATGGGCCTCGCCCAACACGGCACGCCGGACTTTCATTCCTTCGTTGTAGCGTTCTTTCTCGTCCACGAACGGGCTCCTTCAGCGCAATAGAAATTCGACGACCCGGTCGCTGAACGGCGCACCGATTTCGACGTTGGAGAGATGCGCGGCGGCAAACTCTGCGTACTGCGCACCGGCCACCTGCTCGACGATGAACTGCGCATCCGCCGGTGTGGTGACAGCGTCCTCGGTGCCTGCGATCACCAGCAGTGGCACCTGGATGGCGGCCAGCTGTTCGCGAAAATCGGCATCGCGCACCGCAGCGCAGTTGGCGGCGTAGCCCTGCGGGGAGGTGGCGGCGAGCATGTCGGTGATACGTGTGGCCTCCAGCGGATGGGCCTCGGCGAACGCCGGGGTGAACCAGCGCGCGATGGACGCGTCACGCAACGCCTGCATGGCAGCCTCGCCTTGGCCGAGGACCATTTCGATGCGTGGATTCCAGACGTCCTGGGTACCGATCTTCGCCGCCGTGTTGCAGATCACCAGCTTGTGCAGGCGCTCGCCGGCATTGATGCCCAGCCATTGGCCGATCAGACCGCCCATGGAAAGGCCACAGAAATGCACCTTGTCCAGGTTCAGGGCGTCGAGCAACGCCAGGACGTCGCCGCCCAACTGCTCGATGGTGTACGTCCCAGGGGTGACCAGGGACTGGCCATGACCACGGGTGTCGTAGCGCAGGACCTGGAAATGTTCGGTGAAGGCGGCCATCTGGCCGTCCCACATGTGTCGGTCGGTGCCCAGCGAGTTGGACAGCACCAGGACGGGCTTGTCCTTGGGGCCTTCCAGGCTGTAATCGAGTTCGCCGTCGGCGAGTTGTACCTGTGCCACGCTCATCTCCTCACGCATTCAAAAGATCGTGTTCGGCTACGGCCCGTTCAACCCAGACCTGGGCCTGGCCCAGGTAGTGCGAAGGGTCCAGCAGACGGTCCAGTTCATCGGCACTCAATTGCTCGGTGACCTGCGGCTCGTCGCCGAGCACCGCACGCAGGTGGCGGCCTTGAGCGACGGCCTGCTTGCAGCACTGTTCCAGCACATGGTGCGCGCGGTCGCGACCGATCCGCTGGGCCAGCACGATGCTGACGGCTTCGGCCAGCACCAGGCCCTGGGTCAGGTCCAGGTTCGCCCGCATGCGCTCAGCGTCGACCTGCATGCCATCGGCAATGGCCAGGGCCTGCTGCAACGCACCGGAAACCAGGCAGCAGATCTCCGGCAGGGTTTCCCACTCGGCATGCCACAGCCCCAGGCTGCGTTCATGCTCCTGGGGCATGGCGCTGAACAGCGTCGCCACAAGCCCCGGCACTCGGGTGGCAGCGCCGATGAGCACTGCCGCACCGACCGGATTGCGCTTGTGCGGCATGGTCGACGAACCGCCCTTGCCCGGCGCGGACGGCTCGAACACTTCCGCCGCTTCGGTCTGCATCAACAGGCTGATGTCCCGGCCCAGCTTGCCCAGGCTGCCGGCCATCAGGCCAAGTACCGAGGCCAGTTCCACCAGCCGGTCGCGCTGGGTATGCCAGGGCTGGTCGGGCAGGTTCAGGTGCAGTTCCTCGGCCAGCGCCCGGGCCACCGGCATTGCCTGTTCGCCGAGAGCAGCCAAAGTGCCCGAGGCACCGCCGAACTGCAGGCAGGCCAGCCGTGGTCTGAGCTCCCGCAGACGTTGCCCGCTGCGGGTCAGGGCGCCGAGCCAGCCGGCGATCTTCATGCCCAGGGTGACGGGCGTGGCGTGTTGCAGCCAGGTGCGTCCGGGCATGACCGTGGCGGCATGGCGACGGGCCTGCTGGCTCAGCGCCTCGCTCAGACGTTGCAGGTCGGCTTCGATCAGGTCGACCGCCGCCAGCAGTTGCAGGACCAGCCCGGTGTCCATCACGTCCTGACTGGTCGCGCCCAGGTGCACATAGCGCTCGGCATCGGGGTCGGAAGCGGCGATGACCTTGCCGAGCATCTTGACCAGCGGAATGGCCGAATTGCCGGCGCTGGCGATGGTTTGCGCCAGGGCCTGGAAGTCGTACTGCTCGGCCTTGCAGGCGGCCTCGATGGAGGCGACTGCCGAGCTGGGTATCACGCCGACGCGGGCCTGGGCCCGAGCCAGCGCGGCTTCGAAATCGAGCATGCCCTGCACCCGGCCATGGTCGCAGAAGATCTGGCGCATGGCGGGCGCAGTGAAATAGACATCGAACAACTGATTGTTCGGCGGTTGGCTCATGGAACTCCCCTGTAACGGCGCGCCACACAAGGCGCGCCTGTGGGCTTAATGGTCGGCATGCAGGTACTTGGGTTGCTTGGGCAAGCGCAGGCTGAACAGGAACGCGATCGCCATCATCACCGTCACGTACCAGTAGAATGCGTTTTCGTTGCCCATGTTCTTCAGGTTCAGCGCGACGAACTCCGCCGACCCGCCGAACACGGCGTTGGCCACGGCGTAGGCCAGGCCAACGCCCAGCGCGCGCACTTGCGGCGGGAACATCTCGGCTTTGACCAGACCGCTGATCGAGGTATAGAAGCTGACGATGGCCAAGGCCAGGGTGATCAGCACAAAGGCCAGGAACGGGCTGGTGACGGTCTTCAATACCATGAGGATCGGCAAGGTGCACAAGGTGCCCAGACCGGCGAACCAGAGCATGGAGGTGCGTCGGCCGATCCGGTCGGCGAGCATGCCGAACAGTGGCTGCATGCACATGTACAGAAACAGCGCGCCGGTCATGATCAGGCTGGCGGTCTTGGCGTGCAGGCCCGCGGTATTGACCAGGTATTTCTGCATGTACGTGGTGAAGGTGTAGAAAATCAGCGAGCCACCTGCGGTGTAGCCCAACACGGTGATGAACGCCCCACTGTGGTTCTTGAACAGCCCGGCAATGCTGCCGGCGTCCTTGTCGTTGCGGGTTTCGGCGGTACTGGTTTCCTCCAGGGTACGGCGCAGCAACAGCGAAATGATCGCGGCCACCGCACCGACGAAGAACGGAATACGCCAGCCCCACGCGCGCAGTTCCTGCTCATCGAGAAACTGCTGAAGGATGACCACGGTCAGCACCGCCAGCAGTTGTCCGCCGATCAGGGTGACGTACTGGAACGATGCAAAGAAGCCACGCTGGCCGCGCAAGGCCACTTCCGACATGTAGGTGGCCGTGGTGCCGTATTCACCGCCCACCGAAAGGCCCTGGAACAGACGGGCCAGCAGCAGGATGATCGGCGCCCAGACGCCGATGGTCGCGTAGGTGGGCAGGCAGGCGATCACCAGCGAGCCGGCGCACATCATCAGCACCGAGATCATCATCGAATTCTTGCGGCCATGCTTGTCGGCCACCCGGCCGAACAGCCAGCCACCGATGGGCCGCATCAGGAAGCCCGCCGCGAAGACCCCGGCAGTGTTGACCAATTGCACGGTGGGATCGTCGGAGGGAAAGAACGCGGGGGCGAAGTAGATGGCGCAGAAGGCGTAGACATAGAAGTCGAACCACTCCACCAGATTGCCCGATGACGCGCCGACGATTGCGAAAATGCGCTTCTTGCGCTCCTCACCGGTGTAATGAACTGTTGTCATGTTTTAGTTCTCATTGAGGTCGGTAAAGGCTAGACATAACCTGTTACAACCCCAGGCACAAGTCAGGTGGCTGCTTGATACATAGAGTATGGCTTGATGGCCTCTTCGCGGGCAGAGGGCTCGCCGCCCGCCCCGCTCCCACAGAAAAACCCGCTCCCACATATATCAAATGTTCTTGTGGGAGCGGGCTCTGCCCGCGAAGAGGCCGGTGAAGCCCCTCAAACCCGCTCGATCGCCAACGCCAACCCCTGCCCTACCCCCACGCACATCGTCGCCAGCCCGCGCTTGCCGCCGCTTTTTTCCAACTGATGCAGCGCCGTCAACACCAGTCGCGCACCGCTCATGCCCAGCGGATGACCCAAGGCAATCGCACCGCCGTTCGGATTGACCTGCGCGGCATCGTCCGCGAGCCCCAGGTCGCGCAGCACCGCCAGGCCCTGGCTGGCGAACGCCTCGTTGAGCTCGATCACGTCGAAGTCCTCGACCGCCAGGTTCAGGCGTTCGAGCAGTTTGCGCACGGCCGGCACCGGACCGACCCCCATGACCCGCGGTGCTACCCCGGCACTGGCCATGCCCAGCACACGGCCACGGGCGGTAAGGCCATGCTTTTGCACCGCCTCGGCGCTGGCGAGGATCATCGCGGCGGCGCCGTCGTTGACACCCGACGCGTTGCCCGCCGTCACGGTCTTGTCGGCGCCGTTGACCGGCTTGAGCCTGGCCAGGGTTTCCAGGGTGGTGTCGGCGCGCGGATGCTCGTCCTGCTCGACCACGGTTTCGCCCTTCTTGCCCGGAATACGTACCGGCACGATTTCTTCGGCGAAGAAACCCGCAGCCTGTGCGGCAGCGGTGCGCTGCTGGCTGCGCACGGCGAAGGCATCCTGGTCTTCACGGGAGACCTGGCAATCGTCGGCCACGTTATCCGCCGTCTGCGGCATCGCATCGACGCCGTACTGGGCCTTCATCAGGGGGTTGATGAAACGCCAACCGATGGTGGTGTCTTCGAGTTTCATGTTGCGGGAAAAACCGGCATCGGCCTTGCCCATGACGAAAGGCGCGCGCGACATCGATTCGACGCCACCGGCAATCGCCAGCTCCATTTCGCCACTGGCGATGGCGCGGAACGCCGTACCCACCGCATCCATGCCCGAAGCGCACAGGCGGTTCAGGGTCACTCCAGGTACACCTTCGGGAAGACCGGCCAGCAGCAGCGCCATGCGTGCGACGTTGCGGTTGTCTTCGCCCGCCTGGTTGGCACAGCCCATGAACACCTCGTCCAGCTGCGCCCAGTCCACGCCGGGGTTGCGTTCGAGCAACGCCTTGATCGGCACCGCTGCCAGATCGTCGGCGCGAACGTGGGCCAGGCTGCCGCCGAAGCGACCGATGGGCGTACGCACCGCATCGCAAATGAATACGTCACGCATCATGCTTCTCCCGGTGCCTGGCCGTGGGCGGCCGCCGTGCGTGCTTCCAGGGCGCGCAACGCTTCAAGTTCCGTAGCGTCAGGCTCGGCCGTGGTCTGCACATCGTCGGCGAAGCGGATCGGCCAGCCGGTCGCTGCGCTGATTTGTTCACGCGTCACGCCCGGGTGAATGGACGTCACCACGAATTCGTTGGAACCAGCTTCAGGTTCCATGATGCACAGGTCGGTGATGATCCCTACCGGCCCCTGTCCTGGAAGGCCCAGGCGCTTGCGCGAATCGCCGCCTTCGCCGTGGCCGACCGAGGTGACGAAGTCGAGCTTCTCGACGAAGCTGCGGTGCGACTGCTTGAGAATGATCAACACGCTCTTGGCCGACCCTGCAATCTCCGGTGCACCACCGGCGCCCGGCAGGCGGACCTTGGGCTGATGGTAGTCGCCCACCACCGTGGTGTTGATGTTGCCGAAACGATCGACCTGAGCGGCGCCGAGAAAGCCGACGTCGATGCGTCCGCCTTGCAGCCAGTAGCGGAAGATCTCACCGGTAGGCACCACGGTGTCGGCGGTTTCCGCCAGTTCGCCATCGCCGATGGACAGGGGCAGCACAGTGGGTTTCGCGCCGATCGGGCCGGACTCGTAGATCAGCACCACGTCCGGCGAGGAGGTCAGACGGGCCAGGTTGGCGGCCTTGGACGGCAAGCCGATGCCGACGAAGCACACCGCGCCGTTTTGCAGACGCCGCGCGGCTGCGACGGTCATCATCTCGTTGGTGGAGTAAGTCATGGGGTCACCTGCGCTGCGGTTGGCCAGTTTCGCTTGGTATTCGCTGAAGTCCTGGGTACCGCGGATGTACGTGTCGATCCAGGCGGTGAAGGTCGCCCGGTCGCGGGCGATCGGGTCCCAGGCCTGGTAGAACACGTTGTCGCGCTCGGTGTAGCCATGGGCGTAGGACGGATGCGCACCACCGGGCACATGGCACACGGCGGCCAACGCCCAGGTCGGCAACACGCAGCTGTTCATCGGCGCGTTGAGGTCATCGACGATTTCCTCGACGGTGACGATGCAGCGCTTGGCGGCCAGCGCCGCTTCCTTCTGCACCCCCAGAATGCCCCATAGCAGCACGTTGCCCTTGCGGTCGGCTTTCTGCGCATGGATCACGGTGACGTCGGGGCGTACCGAAGGCACGGCCGCGAGCACTTCGCCGGTGAACGGGCAGGTGACTGTCTTGATCAGCGGGTTGACCTTGGGCAGGTCGGAACCGGCGTAGGCCCGCAGGACTGCGAACGGCAGGCCGGAGGCACCGGCGACGTAGGCATTGGCCAGGTCGGCATGGCTGTGTTCTTCGATCTCCAGCGGCTGGGGCCACTGCTTCTCGACCGCGTCGCGCAGTCGATGCAGCGAGCCGACACCGGGGTTGCCACCCCACGAGAAGATCAACTTGCGAGCGCAACCGGCGCCGATCAACTGATCGTAGATCAGGTCGGGGGTCATGCGGACCAGCGTCAGGTCTTTCTTGCCTTGACGAATGATCTCGTGACCTGCGGCGGTTGGAATCAGGTGGGTGAAGCCTTCGAGCGCGACGGTGTCACCATCGTTGACGAATTGCTTCACCGCATCGGTAAGCGACAGGATTGCAGCCATGTGGGCAGGACTCCTCGATACTGTGAGCCATCTTGTTTGAATGAAGCTGGCGTACAGGTTAGGGCGCCAGCTCCTCACGAACAATCCGATTATCGACTATCCGTTCGATAATCGAACGATACAGCGGCGTGTTTCAGGTCGCGTCGGCGTGGCTGACGCGACTCTTGATCAACAAGGCCACGGTGGCCAGCACGGCAGGAACGACCAGCGCGGTCAGGACCTGTTCGAAATTCCAGCCAAGGCCCAGCAAGGTCGCGCCCATCCAGGCCCCCAGGATCGCGCCGAAACGGCCGATCCCCAGCATCCAGGACACCCCGGTGGCACGCCCTTGCGTGGGGTAGAAGCGCGCGGCCAGCGACGGCATGGCCGACTGCGCGCCGTTGACGCACATGCCGGCAATCAGTACCAGCGTCGCCAGCAGCGTGATGTTGCCCAGGCTTTGCCCGACTGCGTAGGCGAACACGCCAGCGAGCAGGTAGAACGTGGCAATGACCTTGTGCGGGTTGAACCGGTCCATGGCCCAGCCTACGCCCACGGCACTCAGTACACCGCCGAACTGGAACAGCGCGCCGATGAACGCGGCCTGCTCCAGGCTCGCGCCGCTTTCGCGCATCAGCGTCGGCAGCCAGCTGGTCAGGAGGTAGACGATCACCAGGCCCATGAAGTAGGTCAGCCACAGCAGCAAGGTGCCAGCGCGGTAGGTGCCGGAAAAGATTACCGCCAGCACGTTGCTCGCCTTGACGGTTTTCTGTTCGGGCACGCTGAAACGCTCGGCCCGCGCCACCTGCTCCGGGTCGATCGGCGCCAGGGTGCGGCGTATCTTTTCCACGCCCTTGTTGCGCACCACCAGATACCGCGCCGACTCGGGCAGCCAGATCATCAACACCACCGCCAGCACCAGCGGCAGCACGCCGCCGAGCAACAGCAGGCTGTGCCAGCCGAAGGCGGGAATCAGCTTGGCGGACATGAATCCACCTCCGGCCATGCCGAGGTTGAACCCACAGAACATGCTGGTCACCAGCAGCGAACGAAAGCGCTCCGGGGTGTATTCGGACAACAGCGTAGTGGCGTTGGGCATGCCGGCCCCCAACCCCAACCCGGTGAGAAAGCGCAGGATCAGCAGCTGATCGACGTTGCTGCTGTAGGCCGAAGCCAGGCTAAACCCGCCGAACACCAGCACGGCGCCGACCAGCACCAGCTTGCGCCCGAAACGGTCGGCCAATGGCCCGGAGCCCAAGGCGCCGAACACCATGCCGATCAATGCGGCGCTCATCACCGGTCCGAGGCTGGCGCGGTCGATGCCCCACTCCTGCGACAGCGCAGGTGCGATGAAGCCCATGGCGGCGGTGTCCAGCCCGTCGAGGAAGACGATCAGGAAACACAGGATGACCACGCGCCATTGATAGCGCGACAGCGGTCGGTCGTTGATCAGGGTCTGCACATCCAGGCACAGCCCCGCAGCGTTGGCAGGTTTGTTCATTGTTGTTCTTGTCATTGTGATTGTCCGGGAAAGACGGGCACGTCGATGCGGGCCATGCGGCCGCATGCCTGGGCAGTCGAAGGTCTAGGGGTGTCGCGTGACGAGCGTCGGAAGGGAAAGGGAGTAAAAGCTGGAGGCGTTGCGCATGAGGTGATCCTCGCTATTGTTATTGGCGACCGCTTGAGCGGTCGATGCGATGGACATTAGTCAGCGCGCCCCGGCCGGGTCAATCGGGCACCGGCGGATGTGTGCGGTCACCGCACACTGCCGTGCAGAGCGCCCGCCGAGCGTTCAAGCGAACAGTTGCGCGCTCAGATCGCGACTGGCCGACAGCATGATCGGCAGAAAACGCTGCTCAAGTTCCGCCCGGGTGACGCGACCGGCATGGGTGCTGACATTGAGCGCGGCCAATACCTGCCCCGACGCGTCGTACACCGGCACGGCAATCGAACGCAGCCCTTGCTCCAGCTCCTGATCGACGATGCACCAGCCCTGCTGGCGAACCTGTTCCAGGCACTCCAGCAACGCGGTTTTGTTGGTCAGGGTCCGGCTGGTCTTGGGCGCAAGATCGGTGTGCTGCAGGTATTCGTGCAGCGACGCGTCGTCGAGTGCCGCGAGCAGGATGCGACCCATGGAGGTGCAATACGCCGGCAGCCGACCGCCCACCGACAGGTCCACCGAAATCAGCCGCTGGGTCGTGGCCGAACGGGCAATGTAGAGGATGTCATCGCCTTCGAGGGTGGCCATGTTGCAGGCTTCGTGCAATTGCTCGCTCATCCGGTCCAGATACGGTTGCGCCGACACGGCCAGGGGCGTGGAGGACAGATAGGCATGGCCCAGGGTCAGCACTTTGGGCAGCAGCGAGTAGGTGCGCCCATCGGTGGTGGCATAACCCAGCTTGATCAGGGTATGCAGACAGCGCCGCACGGCAGCCCGCGGAATTTCCGTACGGTGGCTGATCTGCGCAATGGTCAGGTGTCGCTTGCGCTCCTGGAACGCCTGCACCACCGCCAGTCCGCGGGCCAGCGAAGTCATGAAGTCCGGGTCGCCGGTGAAGGCCTGAATGCGCTTGGCGGGCGATGCGACGATCGGCGGGGCCAGTGAGCTGAACGCAGGGCGCTGTGGCACTTTCGAACCGGTCGCTGACGTGCCTGCCGGTGGTGTGTGTTCGCTCATGGTGCTGCCCTCTGGAATGTTCGAAACCGACCGAGGGCGATTATCGGACCGGTGGGCGATAATCGCAAATCCATTGCGTTGATCCGATTTCGGGCAGGATAGTGTTGCCAGGCGGTTCTGAAACTTATTCCTGTCTGTGCTTTCTCAGATTGTGTTCTGCATATTGATACACACCGAATGAACGGCCTCCCTGCCCTGTCGCGGTTGCAACCGGCTACAATGCGGGCTCCAACTGCCAGGCGGCTTTCGACGCCTCATCGGTGGGTTTCAACTTTCCAAATAACAGAGTGATAAACGTGACGAAAGACGAACTGCGCGCGCAACTGGAGCGCCAGGAACAACGTTACAAGGAAGTCTACGGCGGTGAGATCACCACCTATGCCGCTCAGCCAGATCCAGAACGCAAACCGTGGCGCAAACGTGCCAGCATTCTCGATCAGGCCTTTCAGGAAGAGATCCAGAAGATCGAAAAGGATCTCGAGCAACAGAACGCATGACACAGGCGTGGCAGGCGGCCGTTGGCCGCTTGTGCCACGTCAATTGCCTTCAGAATTGCGTCATTCGCTGACAAATTTCATACGCCCGTTTGAATGATTCGTCTGGCTTGCTGCTTTATCGTGCCCTATCGATAGCCCGAATTTTCGGGGCTCAAGCCAGGCTCGTCTGCAGGCCATGCGCTGCGACCATTGCCCAATCGCTCGAAAAGCGGACCCACCGGTCAGCGCCTGGGGGGTCATACCGTGTCGATTTCTGGCATAATCGCGCCCCCTCAATGGCCCGGTCACAAAACCTTCATGATCGAATTATTCAGCGCACTGGATGCGTGGGTGCTGATCAGCCTGTTCTTAGCGCTGGCATTCGTACTCACCTTCGAATTCATCAACGGCTTTCATGACACCGCCAACGCGGTCGCCACAGTCATCTATACCAAGGCCATGCCGCCCCATCTGGCGGTGTTCCTGTCCGGTATCTTCAACTTCCTCGGTGTACTGCTGGGCGGCGTCGGCGTGGCCTACGCAATCGTTCACCTGCTGCCGGTCGAGTTGCTGATCAACGTCAACACCGGACACGGCCTGGCCATGGTGTTCTCGCTGCTGGCCGCGGCCATTACCTGGAACCTGGGCACCTGGTACTTCGGCATTCCGGCGTCGAGCTCGCACACCCTGATCGGCTCGATTCTGGGCGTGGGCCTGGCCAACGCACTGATCAACGACATCCCGCTGGGCGACGGCGTCAACTGGCAGAAGGCGATCGATATCGGCGCCTCGCTGGTGTTCTCGCCGCTGGCCGGCTTCGTGGCGGCGGCCCTGGTGCTGATCGGCCTGAAGTGGTGGCGTCCGGCGTCCAAGATGCACAAGACGCCTGAGCAGCGCCGCAAGCTGGACGACAAGAAACACCCACCGTTCTGGAATCGCCTGGTGCTGGTCCTGTCGGCCATGGCCGTGAGCTTCGTGCACGGTTCCAACGATGGTCAGAAAGGCATCGGCCTGATCATGCTGGTGTTGATCGGTATCGTTCCGCAGCAGTTCGTGCTGGACCTGAACGCGACCACCTACCAGATCGAGCGGACCCGCGACGCGACCCAGCACCTGAGCCAGTTCTACCAGCGCAACCAGGCCACCCTGGGTGAGTTCCTGGCGCTGGGCAAAGCTCAGCAGGGCGATCTGCCGGAGAAATTCAGCTGCAATCCACAGCAGACCGAACCGACCATCGCGGCGCTGCTGAGCACCCTCGAAGGCGTCTCCGACTACCACTCGCTGGCTGCCGAACACCGTATCGAAGTGCGTCGCTACCTGCTCTGCCTGGATGATACGGCGAAGAAGGTCGGCAAGCTGCCGGCACTGGAACCGCGCGAGAAATCCGACCTGGAGAAACTGCGCAAGGACCTCACCGCCACCACCGAGTATTCTCCGTTCTGGGTGATTCTGGCCGTGGCCCTGGCGCTGGGTATCGGCACCATGGTCGGCTGGAAGCGTGTGGTTCTGACCATCGGCGAGAAGATCGGCAAGCAGGGCATGACCTATGCCCAGGGCATGTCGGCTCAGATCGTCACCGCGTGTGCGATCGGCGCGGCCAACGTGTTCAGCCTGCCAGTGTCGACCACCCACATCCTGTCCTCGGGCGTGGCCGGGACCATGGTGGCCAACAAGAGCGGCCTGCAAGGTGGCACGGTTCGTACCATCATGCTGGCCTGGGTGCTGACCCTCCCGGCCTCCATGGGCCTGGCGGCCGGTCTGTTCTGGTTGGCCAGCCAACTGGTGGGATGACCACTGCGTGATACTCTGCAAAAAGGCGCCCGCGGGCGCCTTTTTGCATGGCTGAAGAAACCTCCTGCGCTACTTGCGCTTGCTCCCTCCCAACAGGGAGCCCATCAAGCCACGCACCAACTGGCGGCCGAACTGGTTGGCAGCCTGGCGCATCGCCGACTTCAACGCCTGCCCCGCTGCCCCACTGAGAAACTCGCCGGCCTTGTCGGCCAGGCTCGGCTCCGACGGCTGTACCGGATCTGCCGTCGGCGGCAGTTTGCGCGCGGTCAGCATTTCATAGGCGGACTCGCGGTCGATCGGCTTGTCGTAGCGACCGGCGAGCGGCGAGTTGCGCACCGTGGCCGCGCGCTCGGCGTCGGTCAGTGGGCCGATGCGCGACTGCGGTGGCGCGATCGCGACCCGTCGCACCATCGCCGGGGTGCCTTTTTCCTGCAGCGTCCCGACCAAGGCTTCACCCGTGCCCAATTCGGTCAGCACGGCCAGGGTGTCGAACTCGGGGTTGGGTCGGAAGCCTTCGGCGACGGCCTTCAGGGCCTTCTGCTCGCGGGCGGTGAATGCACGCAGGCCATGCTGGATGCGCAGGCCCAGCTGGGCCAGCACTGCATCGGGCAGGTCGCTGGGCGACTGAGTGACGAAGTACACGCCAACGCCCTTGGAACGGATCAACCGCACCACCTGTTCCAGACGATCCTGCAAGGCCTTGGGCGTGCCGTTGAACAGCAGGTGGGCTTCGTCGAAGAACAATGCCAGCAGCGGCTTGTCGGCATCACCGCGCTCAGGCAACTGCTCGAACAGTTCGGCCAGCAGCCACAGCAGGAACGTGGCATAGACCTTGGGAGCTTCGTGGACCAGGCGGCTGGCGTCGAGCAAATGGATACGGCCGCGACCCTCGGCGTCGGGGTGCAGAATGTCTTCCAAGCGCAAGGCCGGCTCGCCGAACAGCGCTTCGGCGCCCTGCTGTTCGAGGCTGGCCAGACGGCGCAACAGGGCCTGGCTCGACCCCGTGGTCATCAAGGCGCTGTCGTCGCCCAGCAGCTCGGGATTGTCCCGAAGGTGGTTGAGCAAGGCCTTGAGGTCCTTGAGGTCGAGCAGCAGCAGGCCCTCGCGATCGGCCACCTTGAAGGCGGCGTACAGCGCCGACTGCTGGCTGTCGGTGAGCTCCAGCAGGCTGCCCAGCAGCAGCGGCCCCATTTCGCTGAGCGTGGTTCGCAGCGGATGGCCGGATTGGCCGTGAATGTCCCACAGCGTGACCGGGCTGGCCTGCGGGCGATAATTGAGCCAGGGCATCTGGGCGATGCGCTCGGCGATCTTGCCCTGGGGGTTGCCGCTGGCACCCAGGCCACACAGGTCGCCCTTGATATCGGCGGCGAACACCGCCACCCCGGCCTCGCTGAACGCCTCGGCCAGGCGCTGCAGGGTTACCGTCTTGCCGGTCCCGGTGGCCCCGGCGATCAAACCATGGCGGTTGGCCAAGCGCAGGTCCAGGCCTACGGGTTCACCGCTTGAATCGGCACCGAACAGTACGTGTCTGGCATCCGTCATCTTGCACCTCTGCTGTTATTCAATGAAGCATGGGGCAGCGTAATGCCAAACAGACCGGTGTGCAGGAAAAACGTGCGCTGGAACAATTTCTGTGGGAGTCGGTGAGGGCCTCTTCGCGGGCAGAGACCCGCTCCCACACACATCCGTACCCACCTCTGTGGGAACGGGGCGGGCGGCGAGCCCTCTGCCCGCGAAGAGGCCAGCACAATCAACCCAAGATCAACTGCCCCACAACGCCAAGCCGCTGACGAATCCCCCCGACGCGGATATCATCTCGGCCACGACGGCCTGGCGCCGGCCCACACGGACTTTCCCATGCAGCGCACTCCCCTTTCGCTTCCCTGCAACCTCGCGACGAACCTCCAGCCATGAACCGAATGCTGTGGCTGGTCCTGATCATCGTCGTCGCCGTACTGATTCCAGTGATCATGGGCGGCACCGAAATGCTTCAGCGCCTGCGCGGATTCTCGTTGCTTCTGCTGCTGGGCATGTTCGGCATGATCTGCGTCGGTTGGGTGGTGAACGCCATGCGCCTGCGCCTGCTGCTGGCCGAGCAGGCGGCGCGCATCGGTCGGCTGAAGACCGTGGCCGTGGTGATGGCCGCAGAGTTCGCCTATTGCGCCACCCCTGGCGGCAGCGGCGCACCGCTGACACTGCTGGCGCTGCTCGGCCGGCACGGCATCGGCGCGGCCAAGACCAGCGCGGTGTTCGCCATGGACCAACTCAACGACCTGATGTTCTTCTTTTTCGCCCTGCTGTGCATTCTGGTCTACGCGCTGTTTCACAACCTCAGCCAGGCCCTGGAAAGCATGCTGCTGGCCAGCGGCATCCTGATGGCCGGGGCCTTGGTCGCCTGCGCAGTACTGGCGCGCTATCACCGCCCGGCGATCAAGCTCAACGGTCGATTCCTGCGACTGCTGCGGATCAAGCCGGCCACGCGCCGGCGCTGGGCACGCAAGCTGCTGCACTTTCTGGATGCCTTCGCCGACAATTTCCGTCTGCCCCGCCGCGTGCTCGCCCAGGTGTTCGCCTTGACCTGCGTACATTGGACGTTGCGCTACAGCGTGCTGTATTTCACCTTGCAGGGATTGGGTAGCGAAGTGGACTGGGCGTGGAGTTTCCTGATCCAGATGCTGGCCCTGAGTGCCGGCCAGTTCAGCCTGTTGCCCGGTGGCGCGGGCGCGGCCGAGCTGGCCTCGGCCGCGTTGCTGGCACCCATGGTGGGCAAGTCGACCGCCGCCGCCGCCATCCTGATCTGGCGACTGGTGACCTACTATTTCTACCTGATCGCCGGCGGCCCGGTGTTCGTCGCCCTGCTGGGCAAGCCCCTGCTCAACAAGTTGCTGCGGGCTCGTCAGGCTTGAGCTCGGCAGGCGTGTCGGCGTCGCGGGCAGGCGCACCCTGCTGCTTCTCCGACACCTGTTGCGCCCACAACGCCTCGGCACCGGGAAACTCGGTGCCGTGCTCTTCGCTCAGCGCTTCGGGATCATAACGGCTCGCGCAACCCGCACCGAGCACCGGCAACGGCTTTGCACTGGCCTTGTCGCCGGGCTCGTTCATGTTCAGCTGAACACGACGGTCTTGTTGCCGTGCACCATTACCCGATCTTCCAGGTGATAGCGCAGGCCACGGGCCAGGACCATCTTCTCCACGTCGCGGCCGAAACGCACCATGTCGTCGATGCTGTCGCTGTGGCTGACCCGGACCACGTCCTGCTCGATGATCGGACCGGCGTCCAGCTCTTCGGTCACGTAGTGGCAGGTAGCACCGATCAGTTTCACGCCGCGCAGCAAGGCCTGATGGTAAGGCTTGGCACCGACGAAGGACGGCAGGAAGCTGTGATGGATGTTGATGATCTTGCCGGCATAGGCCTGGCACAGCTGCGGCGGCAGGATCTGCATGTAGCGCGCCAGCACCACGACGTCGGCCTGGTGCTGATCGACCAGGCGCGAGACCTCGGCAAACGCCGGCAGCTTGTCCGCAGGGTCGACCGGCACGTGGTAGTAGGGAATGCCATGCCATTCGACCATGCTGCGCAGGTCATCGTGGTTGGAAACCACACAGGCGATGTCGCAGTCCAGCTCGTTGCTGTGCCAGCGGTGCAGCAGGTCGGCCAGGCAGTGAGATTCGCGGCTGGCCATGAGCACCACGCGCTTCTTCTGCGCGGTGTCGGTGACCCGCCATTCCATGGCGAATTCTTCGGCGATGGGCGCGAACGCAGCGCGGAACGCCTCGATGTCGAACGGCAGGGTGTCGGCACGAATTTCGTGGCGCATGAAGAACCAACCGTTCTGGTCATCGGAGTGGTGGTTCGATTCGGTGATCCAGCCATTGTGGGACGCCAGGAAATGGCTGACTTTGGCAACGATGCCAACGCGGTCCGGGCAAGCGGTCACCAGCCGAAAAGTGCGCATGTATTCAAACTCCAGAAACTTCGCAAAGGGCGCCATTCTAGCGGTTGACGGGCAAGTCTGCAGTATTGATTGCAGCCTTGGCTGTCAGGTGCAGAGCCGCCCCGCTGCGCCGATCGGGCCGAGGAGCGCAATGTCGGTACGGTAACGGGTATTAAATAGATGGGCCGATTCAAACATGAAAAACCCTTCACCTTGAGCCGGGATAAAAAGCCTGGAAAAAGCAGTGTTTGCGTTAAATGTTTACTTGGGTCCGAAGGATGCTTATTATCACGACACTGTTTTCACTGACACTTGCATTGCCGAGGTATCACCATGTCCCTGATCAACGAATATCGCGCTACAGAAGAAGCCATCAAAGAGCTTCAAGCCCGCTTGAAAAACCTGTCGCAAGACGACAAATTGCAAACCGAACTGGAATTCGAAGGCAAATTGCGCACCCTGATGGGCGAATACCAGAAATCGCTGCGCGACATCATCGCCCTGCTGGATCCGGAAGCCAAGTTGAACAAGGCACCGCGTCCTGCCACCGGCAAAGTTACCGGCACCAAGCGTGCACGCAAGGTCAAGCAATACAAGAACCCGCACAACGGTGAAGTCATCGAAACCAAAGGTGGCAACCACAAGACCCTGAAAGAATGGAAAGCCAAATGGGGTGGCGATGTGGTCGAGACCTGGGCCACTTTCCTGGGCTAATCGTTACATCTTGTAAGTCGCACCGCGCCAATCAAAGAACGCCAGTCCCCGGACTGGCGTTTTTTTATGGCCTCTGTTCAGCTCAATGAGACACCATGCCCACGCGTACCGCCAATGCCTGAGCGTAGGCCTGCCAATGCCGCAGCACTTGCGTCTGCGCCGGATCGGCCTTGGCCATGCACTCGCCCAGCTCGGCATTGAAACCCTGCAAGGTAGTGGGTGCGCCAAATACAGGATCGCTCAGGCGCTGTTGGCAGAATTGCAACCAGCGCTGTGTTTCAAGAGGATTCAGTGTATCCGGAAAGTTGCGCGCCCTGTAGCGAAACAGTAATTCGGGCAGTCGATCGTCATCGAACATAAAGTCGGCACGGGCCAACTGTTCTGGATCCAATGTACGAATGCGTTCACACAATAACCGGTCGCGGTCGCCAATGAAGCTGTCGTACAACTGCTGCTCTGGATCGGCACTCTCCGAAAACGTCTGCGCTTGATAGAGCGGTGACAGTTTGTAATGCCATTGCGGCTGGTCATTGCATAAGCGCATTGCGCGAGCCTGATAGAGCGGTTTATCCAGATTCAGGCGCTGCCAGTCTTCATCGCGCAATACGCTGAGTGGTGCGATGACCGGGCAGCGATTGATGTGCAGAAGTTTCAAAGGCACGGGCGCTTCGCCTTCGGCCAGATCCTGACGTCGCTTGTACAAACGCTCTTGCAATATTTCGATACTTTGTTCGATCAAGGGCTGGGGATCATGCGCCAGATCATAGACGATCAACGCATTGCGATTGGTCGGATGCCACGCCAGTGGCAGAACCACTGCGGCATAGCGTCGCGCTGCACCGAATTGACCGGAAACATGTACCAGCGGCTGCAACAGCTGAATGTTTTGCTGCACCCGTTGTTTACTGCGCATTTGAAACAGCCAGTCGTACAGTTTGGGTTGGCGCTGGCGGATCAAACGTGCAAGGGCGATGGTGGCGCGGACGTCGGACAGCGCGTCATGGGCCTGCCCATGGTCGATGCCGTTGGCCGCCGTGAGCAGCTCCAGGCGCATGCTGGCGCGCCCGTCCACCTGTGGCCATTCGATGCCGTCCGGACGCAGGGCATAGGCCGCCCGCACCACGTCGATCAGGTCCCACCGGCTGTTGCCACCCTGCCATTCCCGCCCATAGGGGTCGAAGAAATTGCGGTACAGGCTGTAACGGGTCATCTCGTCATCGAAGCGCAGGGTGTTGTAGCCGGCTCCGCAGGTACCGGGCATGGCCAGTTGTGCGTGGACCCGGGTCATGAAATCGGCCTCGCTCAGGCCACGGTCGGCCAGGCGCTCGGGGGTGATGCCGGTGATCATGCAGGCCGCAGGGTGCGGAAGAATGTCGTCGCTGGGCTGGCAGTACAGATTGACTGGCGCGGCGATCTCGTTGAGGTCGGCATCGGTGCGGATCCCGGCGACCTGCAAGGGCCGGTCGCAGCGCGGATTGATGCCGGTGGTTTCGTAGTCGTACCAGAAGATGCTGGAAGTCACTGAGGTGTCCTGTGCGCAGTAGCGCGACAGTGTAGAGCCCTGCCCGGCATCCGGCCACGCCTGCCGAGCAGCTTCAGCCGCGGCGGCGGAACACGGCCACGCTCAGGCGATCCATCCAGCCAAAGATGCGCTGCTGGACCCGCCCCCAGAACGGTCGACGGCGCCAATCGCTCAGACTGACTTCGTGGCTGGCCGCAAAGTCGGTGGTGAAGCTGCGCTCGACCGCCTCGGTCAGGCCGGGATCGAGCGCTTCGAGGTTGGCTTCCAGGTTGAAGCGCAGGTTCCAGTGGTCGAAGTTGCAGGAACCGACACTGACCCAGTCATCGATCAAGACCATTTTCAGGTGCAGGAAACAGGGTTGGTATTCGTAGATCTTGACCCCGGCCCTGAGCAGCTTGGGGTAATAGTTGTGCCCGGCGTAGCGCACCGAGGGGTGGTCGGTGCGCGGGCCGGTGAGTAACAGCCGTACATCCAGGCCGCGACTGGCCGCCCGGCGCAGCGAACGGCGCACCTTCCAGGTCGGCAGAAAATACGGCGTCGCCAGCCAGATGCGCCGTTGCCCGCTGTTGAGCGCGCGCACCAGCGATTGGAGGATGTCGCGATGTTGCCGGGCATCGGCATACGCCACCCGCCCCAACCCCTGCCCGCCTTCGGGCATGGGCGGCACCCGCGCCAAGCCGAAATGGGTGGGCGGGCGCCAGGCAGTACGCCTGAGGTTGGCGCGCCATTGGCGGTCGAACAGCATCTGCCAGTCGGCGACCAGGGTGCCGGTGATGGCGACCATCACTTCGTGCCATTCGCTGACACTTTCATCCGGCTGCCAGAATTCATCGGTCACGCCGGTGCCGCCCACCATCGCCCATTGCTGGTCCACCAGCAGCAGCTTGCGGTGGTCGCGGTACAGGTTGCGCACGCCGCGACGCCAGCTGATCGGGTTGTAGAAGCGCAGCTCGACGCCGGCGTCGGTCAGCTGCGCGCGCAACTCCGCGGTGAAGGCCAGCGAGCCGTAGTGGTCGAACAGGCAGCGCACATGGACACCACGCACTGCAGCCGCCTGTAGAGCCTGAACCACAGCCGCCGCGCAGGCACCGGCTTCAACCAGGTAGAGTTCGAGATCGATCGTGTGCTCGGCCTGGCCGATGCGTTCGAGCATGCGCGGAAAGAACTGCGGCCCATCGATGAGCAGTTCGAACTCGCTGGAATTGCGCCATGGGAACACCGGCCCGCCCATATCAGCGCCCCTTCATGACAGGTAGGGTCGCTTGCAAGCCGTTCGAATCACGCATGGGCAGTCCTGTAACCAAGTGAAAGAAGAGGCCAGTGATCGACGCAGGCAACGTGGCGTGGGCAGTTTCATCCATCACTCCCCGGAATCAACCGGCAGCCTTGCCGCGGACCGACCCAGGCTGCTGTGTTGCTGCGTCCCAGCCCACTGGCCAGGACCCGCCGCTGGCCCGAGTCTTCGCTCAGGCTGCTCAGCGGCAGATACTGTCTGATGTAGCTCTGACAGTACTCGACGCTGTTTTGCATGACGTAGCGGCATGAACAGTACTCTTTTGCCGAATAGGCACTGAGGATGTCCGGAAATGCCAGCAACTGGGTGCGCTCGTGCCACAGCCAGGTGGCCGCCGCCAGCGATAGCAGCAGGCTGAGGGCCACCCAGGCGCGCTTGCCGGTACTCATTGGCCACCCTCCGGGGCAAAGGCGGCCAGCAGCCGTTGCAGCAGTGCATCATGGCTGAAGCTGGCATCGCGATCGTCGGCATAGCGCACGATCACCAGGCCCTGCTCGGGCAACACGTAGAGGGCCTGCCCCCAGTGCCCCAGCGCCGCCATCGTGCTGCGGGGGGCATGGGGCCAGGCGGCGTTGCTGTTGAGCCACCAATGCGCGCCTGCGGCCGGCTCGCCCGGAACGTCCTGGCTCGGGGCGAATGGGGTGCGATTGAAGGCCACCCAGGCCTGAGGCAGCAACTGCCGGCCCTGCCATTGGCCATCGCGCTGCATGAGCAGGCCCACGCGCGCCAGATCCCGCGCGGTCAGGTAGGCATATGAAGAGGCGACGAAGGTGCCGCTGGCATCGGTTTCCCACACCGCCCGGTCGATGCCCAGCGGGGTGAACAGCGCCTGCCAGGGGTAGTCCGGATATTCATGCAGGCCGACCATGTTGCGCAGCGCGGCGGCGAGCAGATTGCTGTCGCCGCTGGAGTAACTAAACCTTTCGCCGGGGGCATGGGCACGTCGGTGGCTGGCAGCGTAGCTGGCCATGTCCTGGCGGCCGCGGGTGTAGAGCATCGCCACCACCGATGAATTGAGCGGTGCGTATTCGTAGTCCTCCTCCCAGTCCAGGCCCGAGGCCCAGTGCAACAGGTCCTCGACCCGGATGTCACGATGCGCGTCGAGCGGCTGGAAATAGTCGGCGGCGGCATCCTCCAGGGCAAAGCGCCCTTCGCCGTAGGCCACGCCCATCACCGTGGCCAGCAGGCTCTTGCTGATCGACCAGGTGGCATGCACCCGATCGGCGGCGCCGGGCCCGGCGTAACGCTCGTAGACGATCTCGCCGTCGCGGATGACCAGCAATGCGTCGGTGCGCACGCCTTCGCGCGTGACGTCATCGCGCGGCACGAACGCATAGCGCTCCAGCTCGGCAATGGCCGGCGACGCCGGTGCCAATGCCTGGCGCCACTGCGCGGACGGCCAGCTTTGCGCACCCACCGATACCGAGCACAGCAGAAAGATCGACAGGATAAACAGACGCGACATGCGAGAAAGGCTCGTGAGCGGGTTGGCGCGAGTGTGCAGTGCGGGTATGACAGCCGTTCGCTGCAAGAGTTGTGTGGCATGCGGCCGCCGGGTCTGTCACGCAAGCATCACCAAAGCTTCACGGGGGTGACACCGCGTCTTCTTAGGCTGGCCATGCCTAGCAAAATCGACCTGCCGCACTCACCGGCCGGCTTTTGGAGACTTGCAATGACTCAGATCGCACGCTCTGGCGACACCCGTACCGAACGCCGTCTGCAGGCCGAACGCCTCACCGGTCCGCAAGCTCTGCACGAGGCCCAGGCCCTGCGCTTCGCCGTGTTCAGCACCGAACTCAACGCCACGCTCAAGAGCGCCGAGCTGGGTCTGGACGTCGACGACTACGATGCCCACTGTCAGCACATCGGAGTGCGCGACCTGGCCACCGGGCGGCTGGTGGCCACCACCCGCCTGCTCGATTATCAAGCGGCCAATCGCCTGGGCCGCTTCTACAGCGAAGAGGAATTCAGCCTGCACGGTCTGCGGCATCTGCAGGGCTCGATCCTGGAAATCGGCCGGACCTGCGTCGCGCCCGCCTATCGCAACGGCGGCACCATCGCGGTGCTCTGGGGCGAGCTGGCCGAGGTGCTCAACGAAGGCGGCTACGATTACCTGATGGGTTGCGCCAGCATTCCGATGCAGGACGGCGGCATCCAGGCCCAGGCGATCATGCAGCGGCTGCGCGAGCGCTACCTGTGCACCGAGCACCTGCGCGCCGAGCCGAAGATGCCACTGCCGAGCCTGGACATCCCCGGCAACGTCATCGCCGAACTGCCGCCGCTGCTCAAGGCCTACATGCGTCTGGGCGCGAAGATCTGCGGCGAGCCGTGCTGGGACCCGGATTTCCAGGTGGCCGACGTGTTCATCCTGCTCAAGCGCGACGACCTCTGCCCGCGTTATGCCCGCCACTTCAAGGCGGCCGTGTGATGCCGCGCTGGCGCGTCTACGCGCGCATCCTGCGGCTGCTCTGGGTGATCGGCCTGGGCCTGGCGCTGGCCGGGACGTTCAGCCTGCTGGAGCGGTTGCGCGTACCGAACTGCATGGAGCGGCGCCAGCGCTGGTCGCGCTGGTTCATGGAACGGCTGAGCAACGCCCTGCCCTTCGAAGTCACCGTGCAGGGCGAGTTGCCACGCACGCCCATGCTATGGGTCGGCAATCATGTGTCCTGGACCGACATCCCGCTGCTCGGCATGCTGGCGCCGCTTTCGTTCCTGTCCAAGGCCGAAGTCCGCACCTGGCCGGTGGCCGGCTGGCTGGCGCTCAAGGCGGGGACGCTGTTCATCCGCCGCGGTGCGGGCGACAGCCAGTTGATCCGCCGGCAGATGACCCAGCACCTGCGCAACGATCTGGACCTGATGATCTTCCCCGAAGGCACGACCACCGATGGACACAGCCTGCGGACGTTCCATGGGCGGCTGATGTCCAGCGCCATCGATGCCGGCGTGGCGGTGCAGCCGATCGCAATTCGTTACGAACGGGGCGGCGATCTGGATCCGATTGCGCCCTTCGTGGGCGATGACGATTTGTTGTCGCACCTGTTGCGTCTGTTTGCGCAGCCTCGGGGGCAGGTATTGATTCAGGTGCTGACGCCGATTGCCAGCACCGGCAAGGAACGGGCGGCGCTGGCCTTTGAAGCGCAGGAGGCGGTGCGGGTGGCGTTGTTCGGTGAGGTAGAGGAGATGCGGCGGGCGGCGTGAGTCAGGTGTTCCGAGTTGCCTCATTCGCGGGCAGAGCCCGCTCCCACATTCCTTACCGTGTGGGAGCGGGGCGGGCGGCGAGCCCTCTGCCCGCGAAGGCGTTGGCACAATCACCGCATCGCCAGAGCGAACCCCTGCACCACCGGATAGAACGCCCGGAAATCCTCGCTCAGCGGCTCATACAGCGCCTGCACTTCCTCGAACGCCCCGGCCAGCCCCTCGGGCTTGGACAAGCGCCGCGAGATGCCTTGCAGCACCTGCTCGATGACCCGGAAATCGCGGTACGACCCCAGCCAATCCTCGGCGATCATGTGCGGCGCCATGGCCGCCAGCCGTCCGGGCAGGTCGGCTTCGGCGGCCAGCACGCGATAGACGTGACGTGAGAAGTCCGCCAACGGCTGCTGTGAATAATCCGCCCAGTGCCGCGCCAGGCAGTGATCGAAAAACACGTCGACGATGATCCCGGCATAGCGTCGCCGCTCTGCCGGAAAACGGCCGATGGCACCCAGCACCAGCGGATGGCTGTCGGTGAACGCGTCGATCTGCCGATGCAGCCGGATGCCGGCTTCCAGGGGCGCGCTGAAGCGCCCCTCCAGGCGACCCTTGACGAAATCGCCATAGAGGCTGCCGAGCAGTTGCTCAGGTAAAGGACCGCCGAGATGAAGGTGCGCAAGGTAGTTCATGCCGGGCAGCTTAGCACCATTGCGCCTGTATCGTTATAACCCGATATAGCCGAGCGGCCATTCGTTAGCACGCAATCATATTTGTATATCGCGAAATACAGATATATATTTCGTTCCGTCCCGATATAAGCCGAGTCCGTCATGCCCCTTGATCTCGACGAAATAATAAAAGCCCTCTCCCACCCCGTGCGCAGGGAAATCCTGGCGTGGCTCAAGGATCCCCAGGGGCAGTTTCCCGATCAGCACCACAGCACCGAAAACGGTGTGTGTGCCGGGCAGATCGACCAACGCTGCGGCCTCTCGCAGTCAACCGTCTCCGCCCATCTGGCGACCCTGCAACGGGCCGGCCTGATCAGCAGCAAGAAGGTTGGCCAGTGGCACTTTTTCAAACGCAACGAGGACGTCATCCAGGCGTTTCTCGCGCAAATGAGCGAACAGCTCTGACAAGGATTTTCCCATGCCTTTACCCCTGCTGATCCTGGCGCTGAGCTCTTTCGCCATCGGCACCACCGAGTTCGTCATCATGGGCCTGCTGCCCGATGTGGCGGGCGATCTCGGCGTGAGCATCCCCAGCGCCGGCTGGCTGGTCACCGGCTACGCCCTGGGCGTGGCCATCGGCGCCCCATTCATGGCCCTGGCCACCGCGCGCCTGCCACGCAAGGCGGCGCTGGTGGTGCTGATGGGCATCTTCATCGTCGGCAACCTGCTGTGCGCGATCGCCAGCGACTACAACGTGCTGATGTTCGCCCGGGTGGTCACCGCGTTGTCCCACGGCGCCTTCTTCGGCATCGGTTCGGTGGTGGCTGCGGGGCTGGTCGCGCCCAACAAGCGCGCTTCGGCCGTGGCCCTGATGTTCACCGGCCTGACCCTGGCCAACGTGCTGGGTGTGCCACTGGGCACCGCACTGGGCCAGGCCGCAGGCTGGCGTTCGACCTTCTGGGTGGTGACGCTGATCGGCGTCGTCGCCCTGATCGGTCTGCTGCGTTTTCTGCCCAGCAATCGCGAAGAAGCCAAGCTGGACATGGTCGCCGAACTGTCGGCGCTCAAGGGCGCCGGGATCTGGCTGTCGCTGAGCATGACGGCCTTGTTCGCCGCGTCGATGTTCACCCTGTTCACCTACATCGCGCCGCTGCTGGGCGACGTCACCGGCATCTCGCCGCGCGGCGTGACCTACACCCTGCTGCTGATCGGCCTGGGCCTGACCGTGGGCAACATCATCGGCGGCAAGCTGGCGGATCGACGCCTGGGCGCGACCCTGGTCGGCGTGTTCGCGGCCATGGCGGTGGTGTCCACCGCGCTGAGCTGGACCGCAGTCGCCGTCATTCCCACCGAAATCACCCTGTTCCTGTGGGCCGCTGCGGCCTTCGCCGCCGTGCCTGCGCTGCAGATCAACGTGGTGACCTTCGGCAAGTCGGCACCCAACCTGGTGTCGACCCTGAACATCAGCGCCTTCAACGTCGGCAACGCCCTGGGCGCCTGGATCGGCGGCGCCGTCATCGCCGGCGGCCTCGGCCTGACCAGCGTGCCACTGGCTGCGGCGGTCCTGGCCGTGCTCGCCCTGATCGTCACCCTGATCACTTTTCGCCAGACCCGGACTCCGGACCTGGCACCTGCCACTCACTGATAGAGGCTGTTTTCCATGACTACACTTTTCGACCCGATCAAGCTCGGCGCGCTGGAACTGCCGAACCGCATCATCATGGCCCCACTGACCCGCTGCCGCGCCGACGAAGGCCGCGTGCCGAACCAGATGATGGCCGACTACTACGTGCAACGCGCCAGCGCCGGTCTGATCCTCAGCGAAGCGACCTCGGTCACGCCCATGGGCGTCGGCTACCCAGACACCCCCGGCATCTGGTCCAACGACCAGGTGCGTGGCTGGGCCAACGTCACCCAGGCCGTACACGCCGCCGGTGGGCGGATCATGCTGCAGCTGTGGCACGTGGGCCGTATCTCCCATTCGCTGTACCTGAACGGCGAACTGCCGGTGGCCCCCAGCGCCATCGCCGCTGACGGCCACGTCAGCCTGGTGCGTCCGATCACCGGTTTCGAAACGCCACGGGCGCTGGAAACCGCTGAAATCGCCGACATTGTCGAGGCCTACCGTGTGGGCGCGGAAAACGCCAAGGCCGCCGGCTTCGACGGCGTGGAAATCCACGGCGCCAACGGCTACCTGCTCGACCAGTTCCTGCAGAGCAGCACCAACCAGCGCACCGACGCCTACGGCGGCTCGCTGGAAAATCGCGCGCGCCTGCTGCTGGAAGTGACCGATGCGGCCATCGACGTCTGGGGCGCCGACCGTGTCGGCGTGCACCTCTCGCCACGCGCCGACCTGCACGACATGGGCGACGCCAACCGCGCCGAAACCTTCACCTATGTGGCCCGCGAGCTGGGCAAGCGTGGCATCGCGTTCATCTGTGCCCGCGAGAAGGAAGGGGAAGACAGCCTGGCCGCGCAACTGCGTGATGCATTCGGCGGTCCGTACATCGTCAACGAGCGTTTCGACAAGGCCTCGGCCAACGCTGCCCTGGCCAACGGCATCGCCGATGCCGTGGCCTTCGGCGTGCCGTACATCGCCAACCCCGACCTGCCCGAGCGTCTGCAGGCCGATGCACCGCTGAACGAGCCACACCCTGAAACGTTCTACGCCAAGGGCGCTGCTGGCTACCTGGACTACCCGCGCATGTAAGCGCCAGGCCGGGCCGCCATCAGGCGCGCCCGGCCGTTCAGCGCCGCAGCTGACTGATCTGCTGTTGCAGGTTCTGCACCTGACTCTGCAAGGTGGTCAAGCTGCGCGTCGCCTGCCCGCGAAACGCATCGAATTCATTGACGCTCGGCCCACTGCTGGTCGCCGGGCGATTCTCCTGCTCGCTCTTGAGCACGATCAGGTCCTGTTCCAGGCGCTCCAGTTGCGCGCTGGGATTGCTCTTCTTCAACGCCGCCAGCTCGCCGTCCAGGCCATCCAGGCGCGCCTGCAACTTGCCGGTATCCGGCTGGGCCTGCTTGAGTGCGGCAAGGTCGCTGCCCAGGCTCTTCAACTGCGCCTGCAACTGCTCGTTGAGCGCCTGCTGCGCGGCCACCTGCGACGCCGCCTGCTCCAGACGTGTCTGCAAGGTGCTCTGCTGACCGGCCACACCACTCTGCTGCTGGGTCTGCTGTGCCAACTGCTCCTGCAACTGCTTGATCTCGGCCCGCATCGCTTCGCTGCCCGACACGGCAGTGGACTGGGTGTTGGCGACCTTGCCACTGATGTCCTGCAAGCGCCCCGCCGCTTCTTCACTGATGCGCGCGAAGCTTTCCTGGGTCGCCACCAACTGCTGCTCCATCAGGTTGATCTGCTGAAAGCTCCACCACCCCAGCCCGCCCAAGGCGATGAACAAGGCCCCGATCAGTGCCCACAGCGCGCCGGTGCTGGGCGCCTTGACGCGCACCACCGGGGTGTTGCGCGAATACAACGCATCGCGCTCGCGCCCGCCGCCCACCGGGGAAAAGTCGTCATCGTCGCGGGTATCGCCGCGCAGGCTGGGCAGGTTGTCGTCGAAGTCGTCGCGGGCATCTTTGCGCATGTGAGAAACCTTTGTGTCACGGGGTAATGGCCGGGACCGCGAGTATAACCTCGCAACCGCGGCCATCGCCCGACCGCCGAGGCAATTGGCTCAGGCGCCGGGCGCGCCCTGGGCACGCCACCAGCCACAGAACTCATCCAGCGATGCCCACAGCGACGTCCGCGGGTCGTAACCCAGGTAGTGTCGGGCGCGGTTGATATCTAGGGTGAAATGCTCATGCAGCGCCTGCACCTCGTAGCGCGACAGTCGCGGCCGGGGCTGGCCGGGCCAGAGCAGGCAAGCCGCCTCGCCGAGCGCAGCGCTGCCGTGGGCCAGGCCGAAATCACGGTAGCGCTGCACCTGGGGCAATTCGAGCTGACGCATCACGTAGTTGATCACGTCCCACAACGGTATCGGCGCGCCATTGCTGATGTTGTAGACCTGATTGAGCGCGGTATCGCCCGCCGATAACGCGCCCAGCAGTGCCTGGTTGAGGTTCTGCACACTGGTGAAATCGACCTTGTTCAAGCCGTCACCGATGATCCGCAGGCGATTCTTGCGCTGCCGCTCGATCAGCCGTGCGAACTGCTGCCCGTCGCCAGCGCCGGTCACCCGATGCGGGCGCAGCACGACGGTTTCCAGGCCGAACTCGGCGGCGCCCAGAACCTTCTGCTCGGCCAGCCACTTGGTACGCGCCTCATGGCCACGCAGACGCTTGGGCACCTGCTCTTCCTTGAGTCCGAGGTGGCTGCGGCCGTCGACATAGACCGCCGCCGACGACAGGTACACCAGCCGTTGCACGTGCTCCTTGAGACAGGCCTCGACGACGTTCTCGGTGACTTCGACGTTGGCCTGATGAAACGTCTGGTAGCGGCCCCAGGTACCCACGGCCCCGGCGCAATGCACCACCGCATCGATGCCTATGCACAGGCGCTTGGCCAGATCGGGGTCGAGCAAGTCACCCTGGGTGAACTGCGCACCGCGACGAACCAGATGCTCCACCCCTTCGGCCCGGCGACCATTGATGCGCACCTCAAGCCCCTGCTCCAGCGCCAGACGCGTGAAGCGTCCGCCGATGAAGCCGCTTGCGCCGGTGACCAGAATCTTCATGAATTGCTCCGCTGTACATCGATCAATGTGTAACCGTGGCCGGCCGGGAAAGGGCTTTGCCGCGTGCTTCGAGGTGATTTTCGAGCGTGCACTGCACGCCTTGACGACGCCTGCTACCGGTAGACGCGCGCAGGGCTCACAGCGGCACCAACCAGCTGCCGGCACCGTCGCGCAGATGCTGCGTGAGCCGTTCGAGCAACTGTCCGCCGTTGCGCCAGTGATGCCAGTACAGCGGCACATCCACCGGATGTCCGACGCAGATCTCGATCAGACTGCCCTCGGCCAGCGCGTCCTCGACCTGCAGCTCGGGCACCATGCCCCAGCCCATGCCGGCCTTGGCCAAACGGTTGAAGCCCTCGGACGAGGGGCACAGGTGATGGAGAAAGCCCTCGGCCAGACCCAGCGATGCCAGAAAGCGGTGTTGCAGATAGTCATCGGGGCCGAACACCAGTGCCGGCGTGCGCGGCAGATGGGCCGGGTCGAACCCGTCGGGAAAATGCCGGGCCATGAAACCGGGGCTGGCCAGCGCCCGGTAGCGCATGGCCCCCAGCAAGAGACTGCGCGCGCCGGCCAGAGGCCGCTCGCTGGCACACAGGCAGGCCGCCACTTCACCGGCACGCATGCGCTTGAGGCCGACGTCCTGATCCTCCACCACATGGTCCAGAAGCAACTGCTCGCGAATGCAGAACTCACCCACCGCGCCCGCCCACCAGGTGCCCAGGCTGTCGGCATTCAAGGCGATGCGCAGGCGCTCGGGCATGCCCTGCTCATCCAGCGTCGGCACCTGCCCCTGCAGATCACGCTCGAGCAAGCGCACCTGCTGCACATGGTTGAGCAGGCGCCGACCGATATCGGTGGGCGCCGGTGGCGTAGCGCGGATCAGCACCGGCTGACCCACCCGCGCTTCGAGCAGTTTTATCCGCTGCGACACCGCCGATTGCGACAAGCCCAGCACCTGGGCAGCACGCTCGAACCCGGTCTGTTCCACCACGGCAGCCAGTGCGGCGAGCAGCTTGTAATCGAACATCAGTTTTCCTAATGAGTGATCAGCAATATTGGTTTTTCTTATACCGCGCCAGTCCTCACAATGGCCAGCTTCTAAAGGGAGAAACACCGATGTGGCAGAGTTACCTGAATGGTTTGCTGGTTTCGTTCGGCCTGATCATGGCGATCGGCACGCAGAATGCGTTCGTTCTGGCGCAGAGCCTGCGCCGCGAGCATCACCTGCCCGTGGCCCTGCTGTGTGTGACCTGTGACGCGCTGCTGGTGGCCGCCGGTGTGTTCGGCCTGGCCACGCTACTGGCGCACAATCCGACGTTGCTGGCGGTGGCGCGCTGGGGCGGCGCTCTGTTCCTGCTGTGGTACGGCGCCCAGGCGTTGCGCCGTGCCTGCTCGCGGCAGAGCCTGGAACGGGCCGACAATACCGGGCTGCGCTCGCGCAAGGCGGTGCTGCTGAGTGCCTTGGCGGTGACCCTGCTCAATCCCCATGTGTACCTGGACACGGTGCTGTTGATCGGCTCACTGGGCGCCCAGCAAAGCGTACCGGCGGCCTATGTGGCCGGCGCCACCAGTGCTTCGCTGGTGTGGTTCTTCGGCCTGGCCCTGGCTGCGGCCTGGCTGGCCCCCTGGTTGGCACGTCCCACCACCTGGCGCCTGCTCGACCTGATGGTGGCGGTGATGATGTTCGCAGTCGCGGCGCAACTGGTGTTCGCCTGAAACCGTCAGTCTGGCCAGGCAAAGGCTCTGGAACCTCTATCCCACACAGTTGTTGCGTGGTTAAGGCCCCATGCCGATGCTATGATCCGGCACTGCGTCGCAAAGAGTAAAAACTCGCCGACGTTTCTCAGGCCGCCCGTGATCGGCCGTGCGCAAACCGCAACAGACCTGATTAGGAGAATCACCATGGCTTTCGAATTGCCGCCGCTGCCCTACGCCCACGATGCCCTGCAGCCGCACATCTCCAAGGAAACCCTGGAGTATCACCACGACAAGCACCACAACACCTATGTCGTGAACCTGAACAACCTGGTGCCTGGCACCGAGTTCGAAGGCAAGACCCTCGAAGAAATCGTCAAGTCGTCGTCCGGTGGCATCTTCAACAACGCCGCCCAGGTCTGGAACCACACTTTCTACTGGAACTGCCTGGCGCCCAACGCCGGCGGCCAGCCTACCGGTGCATTGGCCGAAGCCATCAACACCGCGTTCGGTTCGTTCGACACGTTCAAGGAAGAATTCACCAAGACGTCGGTCGGCACCTTCGGTTCCGGCTGGGGCTGGCTGGTGAAGAAGGCTGACGGCTCCCTGGCCCTGGCCAGCACCATCGGTGCCGGCAACCCGCTGACCAACGGCGACACCCCGCTGCTGACCTGCGACGTCTGGGAACACGCCTACTACATCGACTACCGCAACGTGCGTCCAAAGTATGTCGAGGCGTTCTGGAACCTGGTGAACTGGGACTTCGTGGCCCAGCAGTACGAAGGCCGCGCCTTCACTGCATAAGCCACATCGTTTCTGAAAAGCCCGGCCCTCGTGCCGGGCTTTTTTGTGCCCGCCTGCATTCGCCGATGGCACTTCCCGTCCAGCTTGTTGCCAGATTGTCGCTCAAGAATGCATCCAGGCCGGCCGACACACTGGCGCGCCTGTCGCCATTCGAGACAATCGGTACGATTCGCGTTCATTTGTGGCTTTACGGCCCACGGTAAGTTGCCAATACTCGTGGCATCTTGATGCCAAGCGTTCGACACAAGGAATTGCCATTGAAGCTGGAAGTCAGGAACAGCTTGTCCGTCAAGTTGCTTCGCGCGGTGCTGGTGTCGGCCCTGGTCGTGGGCATGGTGCTAAGCTGTGCGCAGATCGTCTTCGATGGCTACAAGACCCGCCAGGCCATCTCCGCCGACGCCGAGCGGATCCTGGCCATGTTCCGCGACCCTTCGACCCAGGCGCTCTACAGCCTGGACCGGGAAATGGGCATGCAGGTGATCGAAGGGCTGTTTCAGGATGAAGCGGTGCGCCAGGCGTCCATCGGCCATCCCGACGAAGCCATGCTGGCCGAACGCTCGCGCCCACTGCAGAGCTTGAGCAGCCGCTGGCTGACCGATCGCATCCTGGGCCAGGAGCGCAGCTTCAGCACACGCCTGGTCGGTCGCGGCCCCTTCAGCGAATACTACGGCGACCTGCACATCACCCTGGACACCGCCACCTATGGCGAGGACTTCATCGTCAGCTCGGTGATCATCTTCATTTCCGGCACCTTGCGCGCCCTGGCCCTGGGTCTGTTGCTATACCTGATCTATCACTGGCTGCTGACCAAGCCGCTGTCACGAATCATCGAACACCTGCTGCAGATCAATCCCGACCGGCCCGGTGAATACCAGCTGCCGTTGCCACGCGGTCATGAGCACAATGAGCTGGGCCTGTGGGTCAACACGGCCAACCAGCTCCTGGCGTCCATCGAGCGCAACACCCAGCTGCGCCACGAAGCCGAAGACAGCATGTTGCACATGGCCCAGCATGACGTGCTGACCGGCCTGGCCAACCGCGTGCAACTGCAGCAACAACTGGACAAGGTCCTGCTTGACGCCCATCGCCTGCAGCGTCGGGTCGCGGTGTTGTGCGTCGGCCTGGATGATTTCAAGGGCATCAACGAACAGTTCGGCTACCAGACGGGCGACCTCCTGCTGCGCGCCCTGGCCGACCGCCTGCGGGCCCACAGCGGCAGGTTCGGCAACCTGGCACGCCTGGGCGGCGACCAGTTCGCGCTGGTTCAGGCGGACATCGAACAGCCCTACAAGGCAGCGGAGCTGGCGCAGCGCATTCTCGACGACCTCGATGCCCCTTTCGCGCTCGACGAGCATTCGATCCGCCTGCGCGCCACCATCGGCATCACCCTGTTTCCCGAAGACGGCGACAGTACCGAGAAGCTGCTGCAGAAAGCCGAGCAGACCATGACCCTGGCCAAGGTCCGTTCGCGCAACCGCTACCAGTTCTACATCGCCAGCGTCGACACCGAGATGCGCCGACGCCGCGAGCTGGAAAAGGACCTGCGCGAGGCACTGGCGCGCAATCAACTGCACCTGGTCTACCAGCCGCAGATCAGCTACCGCGACCACCGTATCGTCGGCGTCGAGGCGCTGCTGCGCTGGCAGCACCCGGAACACGGCCTGGTTCCCCCCGATCAGTTCATCCCCCTGGCCGAGCAGAACCGCAGCATCATCGCCATCGGCGAATGGGTCCTCAATCAGGCCTGCAGCCAGTTGCGCGAGTGGCATGACCAGGGCTTCATCGGCCTGCGCATGGCGGTCAACCTGTCCACGGTGCAGTTGCACCACAACGAACTGCCCCGCGTCGTCAGCAACATCCTGCAAATGTATCGCCTGCCACCGCGCAGCCTGGAGCTGGAGGTGACCGAAACCGGCCTGATGGAAGACATCAGCACGGCCGCGCAGCACCTGCTGAGCCTGCGCCGCTCGGGCGCACTGATTGCCATCGACGACTTCGGCACTGGCTATTCATCGCTCAGTTACCTGAAGTCGCTGCCTCTGGACAAGATCAAGATCGACAAGAGTTTTGTCCAGGACGTGCTCAGCGACGAGGATGACGCGACCATCGTGCGGGCCATCATCCAACTGGGCAAGAGTTTGAACATGCAGGTCATCGCCGAAGGTGTCGAAACTCTGGAGCAGGAGGCGTACATCGTCGCCCAGGGCTGCCACGAAGGTCAGGGCTACCTTTACAGCAAGCCGTTGGCGGCCCGTGAGTTGACAGCACTGCTCAAGCAATCGGAGCGCAGCCGTACCCACCTCACCTCGACGCCGTCGCAGAGCTAGCGCAACGCGTCAGCCTGAAGCTTTTTTCACATTAGCCCTTTACAGAAAATGCATATCTTTCGCATTATGGCGCAGTTTTGCGCGCCCTCCGCGCGCCCGCTCGCCACTCTTGACGCAGGATTTCGCCATGATTCGTACGCCCCTGGCCACCGCCAGTCTGCTGGCCATCGCCATCGCTCTTGCCGGCTGCGACAGCAAGGACAAGCAAACCACCACCGCCGCCCAGACCCCAGCCCCGGCCGCCTCCGCGCCGGCGGCCCCGGCGGCGGTGCCTACGGCTTCCGGCACCCTCGACGAGGCCGCGGCCAAGGCCGTGGTCGCCCACTACGCCGACATCGTACACGCCACATTCGAAGATGCCCTGACCACCGCTCAGGCATTGCAGAAAGCCGTCGACGCCTTCCTTGCCGCGCCCAGCGACGCCACCTTGAAAGCTGCGCGCGATGCCTGGGTCGCCTCGCGCCCTTCGTACCTGCAGACCGAGACCTTTCGTTTCGGCAATACCTTGATCGATGACTGGGAAGGTCAGGTCAACGCCTGGCCCCTGGACGAAGGCCTGATCGACTACACCGACAAGAGCTACGAGCACGCCCTGGGCAACCCCGGCGCTACCGCCAACATCATCGCCAACAAAATCATCCAGGTCGGTGAAGACAAGGTCGACGTCAGCGACATCACCCCCGAGAAGCTCGCCAGCCTGAACGAACTCGGTGGTTCGGAAGCCAACGTCGCTACCGGCTACCACGCCATCGAATTCCTCCTCTGGGGCCAGGACCTCAACGGTACCGGCCCTGGTGCCGGCAACCGTCCAGCGTCCGACTACCTGGAAGGCGCCGGTGCCACCGGTGGCCACAACGACCGTCGTCGTGCCTACCTCAAGGCCGTCACCGACCTGCTGGTCAGCGACCTCGAAGAGATGCTCGCCAACTGGAAACCCAATGTCGCCGACAACTACCGCGCCACCCTGGTGGGCGAACCGGTCGACAGCGGCCTGCGCAAGATGCTCTTCGGCATGGGCAGCCTGTCGCTCGGCGAATTGGCCGGCGAGCGCATGAAGGTCGCCCTGGAAGCCAACTCGCCGGAAGACGAGCACGACTGCTTCAGCGACAACACGCACAACTCGGCGTTCTACAACGCCAAGGGTATCCGCAACGTCTACCTGGGCGAGTACACCCGTACCGACGGCACCAAGCTGACCGGTGCAAGCCTGTCCTCGCTGGTGGCCAAGGCCGACCCGGCCACCGATACCGCGTTGAAGGCCGATCTGGCCGACACCGAAGCCAAGATGCAGGCCATCGTCGACCGCGCCAACAAGGGCGAGCACTTCGACCAGCTGATCAGCAGCGATAACGCCGCCGGCCAGCAAGTGGTGCGCGATGCCATCGCCGCCCTTGTCAAGCAGACCGGCGCTATCGAGCAGGCCGCCGGCAAACTGGGGATCACCGATCTCAACCCGGACACCGCCGACCACGAGTTCTGATCGATCCGGGCTGCACCGAAGGGCGCTCGCGCGTCCCGGTGCAGCCCGTCCACCGAAGGCTCGACAGCCCGTACAGGCGAAGCGCGGCGAGTCCGCTGCCCGCCAGGCTTTCACAGCCCCATCGCCAAACACTCAACCGATTCCCACACCTTCCAGACCATGCGCATAGCCCTGCCCTGCTTCGTCTCTCTGCTTCTGGCCTGCGGCCTGGGCGGGTGCGACGACGCCCCGCGCTTCACCCAGGCCGAACCTGGCGAAGCGAACAGCGCGGGCCAGGCCACGGTGCGCAAATTCGACGTCAACGCCTACTCCATGCCTTCGGCCAATCTGTCACCGGTCCGGCGCCTGGATTTCAGCGTGGGCAACAGTTTCTTCCGCAGCCCGTGGGTCATCGCGCCATCCACCACCACCGCGCGCGACGGCCTGGGGCCGCTGTTCAACACCAATGCCTGCCAGAACTGCCACATCAAGGACGGTCGCGGCCACCCGCCCGAGGACGACGCGCTGAGTGCCGTGTCGATGCTGGTACGCCTGTCGCTGCCCGACAGTCCGAACTACCTGCGCGAGATCGAGCGCCTGGGCGTGGTGCCCGAACCCGTCTATGGCACGCAATTGCAGAACATGGCCATCCCCGGTCACGCCCCTGAAGGCAAGGTGCGGGTGACCTACCAGAGCGTGCCGGTGCGCTTCAAGGACGGAACCCAGATCGAACTGCGCAAGCCGCAGCTGCAGATCAGCCAACTGGGCTACGGCGACCTGCATCCCGATACACGCTTCTCCGCGCGGATCGCGCCACCGATGATCGGTCTGGGCCTGCTCGAAGCGATCAGCGAGCAGGACATCCTGGCCAATGCCCGCCACCAGGCCGAGAGCGCCGGCCCGATCAAGGGCCGACCCAATCAGGTATGGGACGATGCCCAGAACCGTACCGTGCTCGGCCGCTTCGGCTGGAAAGCCGGGCAGCCCAACCTGAATCAGCAGAATGTGCATGCCTTCTCCGGCGACATGGGGCTGACCACTTCGCTGCGTCCGTTCGATGAGTGCACGGCGGCGCAAAACGCCTGCCGCGGGGCGATCAATGGCAATGGCCCGGGCGGCGAACCCGAAGTCAGTGATAACATTCTGCGCCTGGTGCTGTTCTACACCCGCAACCTGGGCGTACCGGCGCGGCGCGACGTCGACTCTGTGCAGGTGCTGGCCGGCAAGAATCTGTTCTACCAGGCTGGCTGTCAGGGTTGCCATGTGGCGCAATACACGACGGCCAGCGACGCCGCGGAACCGGAGTTGCGCAACCAGACGATTCGCCCCTATACCGATCTGCTGCTGCACGACATGGGCCCCGGCCTTGCCGACGGACGCAGCGAGTTCAAGGCCGGCGCACAGGACTGGCGGACGCCGCCGCTGTGGGGCATCGGCCTGAGCGAAACGGTCAGCGGGCACAGCCAGTTCCTTCACGACGGCCGTGCGCGCAATCTGCTCGAAGCCGTGCTGTGGCATGGCGGCGAGGCCGAAGCGGCCAGACAGCAGGTATTGCAATTCGACGACCAGCAGCGCGCTGCGCTGCTGGCGTTCTTGAACTCTCTCTAGATGACTACACGTTTCAGGAGCCTACATGTTCCGTCCCAAGCTGCTCTTCACCGGCCTCGCCGCCCTGGCACTGGGCGCCTGCTCGCCCCAAGACCAGCAAGCCGTCACCAGCGCCGCCATCGCCAAGCAGGTCATCCTGCCGACCTACAGCCGTTGGGTAGAAGCCGATCGGCAACTGGCCGCCAGCGCCCTGGCGTTCTGCCAGGGCTCCCAGCCACTGGACGCCGCGCGCGCTGATTTCCTCAAGGCGCAAAAAGCCTGGGCCGAACTGCAACCCTTGCTGATCGGCCCGCTGGCTGAAGGCAACAAAGCCTGGTCGGTGCAGTTCTGGCCGGACAAGAAAAACCTGGTCGGGCGCCAGGTCGAGCAGCTCGCCAACGCCGAGCAACCCATCGATGCACAGAGCCTGGCCAAGGCCAGCGTGGTAGTGCAGGGTCTGTCCGCCTACGAGTACATCCTTTTCGACAGCAAGCCGGAAATTGCCGATGCCGCGCAGAAGGCTCGCTATTGCCCGCTGCTCACTGCCATCGGCGAGCACCAGAAAGCACTCGCCGAAGAGATTCTCGCCAGTTGGAACAGCGCCGACGGCATGCTTGCGCAGATGACCAAGTTTCCCAATCAGCGCTACGCCGATTCCCACGAGGCCATTGCCGACGTCCTGCGGGCCCAGGTCACCGCACTCGACACCCTGAAGAAGAAGCTCGGCGCGCCCATGGGCCGCCTCACCAAGGGCATCGCCCAACCCTACCAGGCCGAAGCCTGGCGCAGCGCCCAGTCGATACACAGCGTGCGTGCCAGTCTGGCGGCCGCGCAGACCGTCTGGGTCGGCGTCGACAACAAGGGCCTGCGCGGCCTGCTGCCCAGCGACCAGAAAGCCTTGGCCGACAAGATCGATGCAGCCTACGCAACGTCCATGAAGCTGCTCGACAGCAACACGCGCAGCCTGGGCGACCTGCTTGGCGACGATGCCGGCAAACAGTTTCTCAACACCCTCTACGACAGCCTCAACGTGGTCCACCGCCTGCACGAAGGCGAGTTGGCCCGCGCCCTGAACATCCAGCTGGGCTTCAATGCCAACGACGGTGACTGACGATGATCGCACGCTCGGCGCAGAAGCTGACCCAAGTGCTGCTCAAGGCCCTGACTCTGGGCAATTGGACACTGTCCAGGCACGCACAGCGTGAACCGCTGTTGCTGTCGGCCCGCGACGATGCCGATGGCGGGCACTACGCCGTGGGTTATCGGCTGGACGGCCGTGAGGTGTTCGCCACCCAGGTCGGCCAACGCTGCCATGACATCGTCGACCACCCGACCTTGCCGGTGGCCCTCTTCGTCGCGCGTCGTCCCGGCACTCAGAGTTACCTGATCGACCTGCGCGATGGGGCGCTGCTGCAAACCCTGGAATCGCGCCCTGACCGGCACTTCTATGGCCACGCCGTGATTCACAAGGACGGCGAATGGTTGTATGCCACCGAGAACGACACCACCGATCCAGGCCGTGGCGTGCTGGGTGTCTATCGCTTCGTCGACGGGCGCCTGGTGCACAGCGGCGAGTTGTCCACCCACGGTATCGGCCCGCATCAGGTGTCATGGATGACGGACGGCGAAACCCTGGTGGTGGCCAACGGTGGCATCCGTACCGAAGCCGAAAGCCGGGTCGAGATGAATCTGGACGCCATGCAGCCCAGCCTGGTGATGATGCGCCGCGATGGCTCGCTGCTGAGCAAGGAATGTCTGGAGCAGCCGATGAACAGCGTGCGGCATCTGGCGATCAGTGCGGACGATACCGTGTTCGCCTGTCAGCAGTTCATGGGACCGAGCCACGAGAGCGCCCCGCTGCTGGCCGTCAAGCGACCGGGCCAGGCCTTTGAGGCCTTCCCCGTTTCGCTGGAACAATTGCAGTCGATGGGGCACTACACCGCCAGCGTCGCAGTGCACAGCGAACTGCGCCTGGTGGCACTCACCGCGCCTAGAGCCAACCGTTTCTTCATCTGGGACATGGACAGCGGTGCGGTGAAACACGACGGCACCCTGCCCGATTGCGCAGGCGTCGGTGCCGTGGAAGATGGTTTCGTGGTGACCTCGGGGCAAGGCCGCTGCCGCTACTACGACTGCCGCGCTCCACAGCTGGTGGGAGCGCCGCTGCAACTGCCGTCGGGGCTCTGGGACAATCACCTGTACCTGCACTTGAACGTGGCTTGAATACAGGTGAGCTGGGTGCCTTACCCCTGAGTGCGTACGCCTTGGCTCAGGCCGAGCATGAACAGGATGAAATCCTTGTCCGGAGTGACGGCCATCTGCGCCTTCTGCGAACGCGGCAACGGACAGTTGCCTTCGCCGTGGGCAGCGCTGAGGATGGCCGAGCGCGGTTGTTCCCACGCTGCCGCCGCCGCGGTGGCCACGCCCAGCGCCGCCACCAGAAACAAACCTCGTGCGATTTCTAGTTTCATCACTGTAAACCTTTGATGGAGCTGCCGAATGCCGCCTCATAAAGGTAGATCAGCTTGCGCCAGTCCGGATCACTGAACGACGAATGGCGACGCAGCTGCTTCATGTCGTGTGAGGCCGCCTGCTGAGCGGTCATGCGCTGACGGCACTTCTCCAGGTCCAGCAGCGCCACTTCACCGCGCGCATTGCTGCCTTCGCCCGTCACGCGGACGAATACGTGTTTGATGTAGATGCAGCTGTGTTGCCAGCGTCCGCGGTGCATGCGCGCCAGGTTGGTCGCCAGGCTCTGCAGGATTTGCTCGTAGACTGCTTCGCCGTGACGCTCGCGACCGCCGCCCTGCAACCAATGCTCGAACTCCTCGAAACCGTCCAGCGACTTGGTCACCAGCAGCGCTCGCCATTCGTTGTTCTCGTCGCGCTGGGTGCCGCAGAAGATCATCTTCGGCACGTTGACGTCCAGTTGGTAGAGCGCGGTCAACGCATCGCGTTCGCGCAATACCGTGGGACGACCGAACGGGTGCAGCCAGCTGCGATAGATGTGTCCGACCTGACGTTTGACGTAGATCATCTGCCCGTCGGCCGCGAACAGGCGTTGCACGCCGCTTTCGCCGCCACGGCGCACGTTGGGTTCCTCGACCCATGGGCCCTGTTGCCGCCAGTAATGATCGAAGCCGGCCTTGCCGCTCGCCGTGCCTGCCGTCATGCCCTCAACCGCCATCCTGCTTACCCCTTACGAAGAACGTACACGCGCCACATGGCGTACATCGGCAAAAAGTCCAGGCGCTCCTGAATACGGAAACCGGCCTGGATGAACTCCGCTTCCACGGTCGCCGCAGGCAACACGAAGCGGTTCTGATACTCGTCCTGATCGTTGCGCAGACGTCGACGCTGTTCGGGCCCGCTCACGCTTCCAGGCCTTGAAGTTGCCGTCGACCCACAGCGACAACACCACGCTGTCACGGGTTACCCGGTGAAACTGCCTGAGAATGGTCAGGCGGTGTTCGGCTTCACCGATGTGGTGCAGCAACCTCATGCAAAAGATGCTGTCTACCGAATTGTCCGGCAGCGCAATATCGAACGCCGAAGTCTGCAACGGCTGCACCCGCTCCACGATGTCCTTGGGTTGCGAGGCGCACGCCGTTTCGACCATGGCCGCCGAGTTGTCCGCACCGATGATCACGCGGTTGTGCTTCTCGGCCAGCAGCGGCCAGAAGCGACCGGCACCACACGGCAGGTCCAGCACCAGGCCGGGCTCGCCGACCAGCGCCAGCGCCTTGCGGGCCAACTGTTCGTCGCGCCTGTGTGACATACGTCGAGCAAAACTGTTGCGATGTTTGTCGAAATATTTCTGCGCGTGGGCGCGGTCGTACTTCTCTGAGAATTCCAACTTGACGGGATCAGACATGGGGCACGCCTCCAGGACAGGTGGCGCACACCTTATTCATCCAACCGTCATGGCCAGGTCATGTCACTGTGAAAAATTTGTCAGAAATTTCCTAGGTGATACAGGATATTTCCTACAGTAGTGGTATGCGGCAGTCGGAAGCAAGCATCAGGCCAATGCGTGCTTGCCCAATCCGAGTTCGATGGTGAAGCGACAGCCGTGGGGTTCGACAGGCTCCAGTTGGACCTGCCAGCCCTGGTCTTCGCAGATGCGCTGAACCAGCGACAACCCCAGGCCCAGACCCTCTCCGCGCTTTTCAGGGCCGCGCACGAACGGCTGGAACATGGCCTCGCGCTGAGCCTCGGGAATGCCCACGCCGCTGTCTTCCACATGGAAGCTGGTTGCGTCGAGCGTCAGGCGGATGAACCCCTGGTCGGTGTAATGCAGCGCGTTGCGCAACAAGTTACCCATCACGGCGTGTAGAAAGGTACCGTTGTAGGTCTGCGCCAAAGGCGTTCCAGCAACGAACTCCAGGCTCAGGCCCTTCTTTTCGATCGCCGGTCGCCACTGCGTCATCAGGTCTTCGGCGACCTGCCCCAGAGTGGCTGGTGCCACGCGGCCACTGTCATCGCGCTGGGCGCGCGCCAGCATCAGGAAGGTCTGCACCAGATCGCGCATGTCCTCGCAGGCGCGCGCGATGCGCTGCACCTGGGCACGCGATCGCTCGGGCAGCGCCGGATTTTCCAACAGCAGTTCGCAGGAGCTGGCCAGTACCATCAGTGGAGTGCGCAGTTCGTGGCTGACGTCGCTGGTGAACAGGCGCTCGCGGGTCAGTGCATCGCGCAGGCGGCCAAGGGTGGCATCGAACGCCACGGCCAGCTCACCGACTTCGTCGGCCGTGTAGTCCGGCGCCAGCGGCGGCGCCATGCCGAGGATCTGATCGCGATGGCGGACCTGACGCGCCAGACGCACGACGGGCGCCATGACCTTGCGTGCCAGCACCCAGCCAAGAAAGATCGCCAGGGCCAGACTGAGGACGAAACCCACCAGCACCACGGCGAACAGCACACGCTCACGCTCTTCGAAATCGCTCTGGTCCTGCAACAGGGCGTAGCGGCGGCCGTCGACCACCTGGATCATCGCGTGATAGGACAGCTTGTCGCGAAATACCTCGTGAAAGCCGACCGGCAAGTGTTTCACGTCCGGCGCCAGCTCGAATTCGCCGGGACCTCCATCGTAGTAGAACAACTGGTCGGGTTCGGGGCGGTGGCTCCAGTCGGCGCCGTTGTCCATCAGCAGCAGGCGCTGCAGGTCGCCGCCCAGGCCTGCGGAAATCAGCCGCTCCTCGACCAGGTGCACGGTGGCCACGATACCGACCGCGAAAGCGCCCGCCACCAGGGCGCTCATCAAGGCAAAGGCGATGATGATGCGTTGTGCGAGGCTCTGCTTAAACTCCATCGCGGCCTTCGGCGAGGCGGTAACCCACGCCATGCACGGTGTGAAGCAGGGGCTTGTCGAACGGTTTGTCGATCACCTGACGCAACTGGTGGACGTGACTGCGCAGGCTGTCGCTGTCGGGGCAGTCATCGCCCCATAGGGCTTCTTCCAGCACTTCGCGGCGCAGCACATGGGGGCTCTTCTGCATCAGCACGGCGAGCAGCTTGAGGCCCACCGGGTTGAGCTTGAGCAGGCGGCCCTCGCGGGTGACTTCGAGGGTGTCGAGGTCGTAGATTAGATCGCCGACCTGCAGCGAGCGACGACCACCGCCCTGGGCACGGCGCAGGACCGCTTCGATGCGCGCCGCCAACTCGGACAGCGCGAACGGTTTGAGCAGGTAGTCGTCGGCACCGGAACGAAAGCCCTGCAGGCGGTCATCGAGCTGATCGCGTGCAGTGAGCATGATCACCGGCGTATCGCGCCGGGCATCCTCGCGCAGGCGTTTGCACAGCGTATAGCCGTCGATGCCTGGGAGCATGATGTCGAGCACGATCAGGTCGTAATGTTCGGTGGCCGCCAGGTGCAGGCCGGACAGACCGTCCTGGGCGCAGTCGACGGTGTAGCCTTTCATACCCAGGTAATCGGCCAGGTTGGCCAGGATGTCGCGGTTGTCTTCAACCAATAGGATTCGCATGGGCAGATCTCCGAGTGCTGCTGTCGCCCCGACGGGGCTCGCGCAGCTTATAGGCTGGGCAGGCATAAAAAAACCCCGGCCATGACTGGCCGGGGTTTTTCTTACCTGTAAACAGGTAGAGCGCGAGGGCTCGCTTACATCATGCCGCCCATGCCACCCATGCCGCCCATGTCTGGCATGCCGCCGCCAGCTGCGCCTTCGGCTTTCGGCTTGTCAGCAATGGCTGCTTCGGTCGTCAGGATCAGACCACCGATGGAGGCTGCTGCCTGCAATGCCGAACGGGTCACCTTGGTAGGATCCAGGATACCCATTTCGATCATGTCGCCGTAGACGCCAGTTGCAGCATTGTAACCGTAGTTACCTGTGCCGTTCTTGACTTCGTTGACCACAACGCTTGGCTCGTCGCCGGAGTTGGCAGCGATCTGGCGCAGCGGTGCTTCGACTGCGCGACGCAGTACGGCTATACCGACGTTCTGGTCGGCGTTGTCGCCAGTCAGGTTGGTCAGCGCTTCCAGAGCACGGATCAGCGCAACGCCACCGCCAGGTACCACGCCTTCTTCGACGGCTGCGCGGGTTGCGTGCAGGGCGTCTTCAACGCGGGCTTTCTTCTCTTTCATTTCAACTTCGGAACCAGCGCCTACCTTGATCACTGCAACGCCGCCAGACAGCTTGGCCAGACGTTCCTGCAGTTTTTCACGGTCGTAGTCCGAGGAAGTTTCGCCAATCTGCTGACGAATCTGGTTGATACGGGACTGGATGTCGCCTTCAACGCCAGCACCGTCAACGATGATGGTGTTTTCCTTGGAGATGGTCACGCGCTTGGCGCTGCCCAGGTTCTCCAGGGTGGCACTTTCCAGGCTCAGGCCGATCTCTTCGGAGATGACGGTGCCGCCGGTCAATACGGCGATGTCCTGCAGCATGGACTTGCGACGGTCGCCGAAGCCTGGCGCCTTGACGGCAGCGACTTTGACGATACCGCGCATGTTGTTCACGACCAGAGTCGCCAGGGCTTCGCCTTCGACGTCTTCGGAAACGATCAGCAGCGGACGGCCGGCCTTGGCAACGGCTTCCAGCACCGGCAGCATTTCGCGGATGTTGGAGATTTTCTTGTCGACCAGCAGGATCAGCGGGCTGTCCAGCTCGGCAACCATGGTTTCCGGCTTGTTGACGAAATACGGCGACAGGTAGCCACGGTCGAACTGCATGCCTTCTACAACCGACAGTTCGTTTTCCAGGCCAGTGCCTTCTTCAACGGTGATCACGCCTTCTTTACCGACTTTTTCCATGGCTTCGGCAATGATGTCGCCGATGGAGCTGTCGGAGTTGGCGGAGATGGTGCCGACCTGAGCGATAGCCTTGGTATCGGCACATGGCTTGGACAGGTTTTTCAGCTCAGCAACGACGGCGATGGTCGCTTTGTCGATGCCGCGCTTGAGGTCCATCGGGTTCATGCCAGCAGCGACGGCCTTGTAGCCTTCGTTGACAATGGCTTGAGCCAGAACGGTAGCGGTAGTGGTGCCGTCGCCTGCGTCATCGTTGGCACGGGAGGCAACGTCTTTGACCAGCTGCGCGCCCATGTTTTCGAAACGGTCTTCGAGCTCGATTTCCTTGGCAACGGAAACGCCGTCCTTGGTGATGGTCGGAGCGCCGAAGCTTTTCTCGATGATCACGTTACGGCCTTTCGGGCCCAGGGTCGCTTTTACCGCGTCAGCCAGGACGTTGACGCCAGTGAGCATTTTCTTGCGGGCGGAGTCGCCGAATTTAACTTCTTTAGCAGCCATGATCGATTTCCTTGAATACTGGGGAGTAACGGGCGTTCAGCGGTATCAGCCTTCGACGACGGCGAGAATCTCGTTCTCGCTCATCACCAGCAGGTCTTCACCGTCGACCTTGACGGTGTTGCTGCCCGAGTAAGGGCCGAAGACCACCTTGTCACCCACCTTGACGGCCAGCGCGCGGACTTCGCCGCTATCCAGGATCTTGCCGGTGCCCACTGCGACGATTTCGCCACGGTTGGGTTTTTCAGCGGCCGAACCTGGCAGAACGATACCGCCAGCGGTTTTGGACTCTTCTTCGCTGCGACGGATAACGACGCGGTCATGCAGAGGGCGAAGCTTCATTGTCGATCTCTCCTAATTATGGTTTTCATCGGCCGGTGTGTACCGGCGGCGTGGATCTTCCGGGGTAACCGGTCGCGTCTTGCAGTGCAAGACGCGGAAACATGTGTGGCGCTGATGCCACAAACCTTGCGGTGACCCATACATGAGGTCGGCGCGCGGGATTACAAGGGCCAGGGTGAAAAATTTCCATGCCGACGACCAAAAGAAACGGCGCCCGAAGGCGCCGTCGACAAGCTGCGAGGCATTTTTCAGCGATCGGTACGCCCTGTCTCGCGTCCGACCACTTCACCTTCTATGACCTCGCCTTCGATCACATGGGCGCGGTAGGCCTGGGTCGAACCACCCGGGGGTGGCATGTCATCGGCGAACGCGCGCTGGCGCATGGCCTGCGCCTGCGCCCGCTCACGCACCTTGCGGATCAGGAAATGCCGGGTGAAGGGCAGCAGGCACAGCACGCCGAACACATCGGTGATGAAGCCGGGCACGATCAGCAGGACACCGCCCATTGCAGTGACCAGGCCATTGAACATCTGCTCGGCAGGCAGTTCGCCACGCTGCAGGCTGGCGCGGGTGCGCAGAACCGTGGCCAGACCGGCCACGCGCATCACCAGCACACCCAGCACCGAGCCGGCAATGATGAGCAACAGCGCGGGGAAAAACCCGATCGCGGTGCTCACCTTGAAGAAGACGTACAGTTCCAATACGGGGAACAACAGGAACAGCAATAGAAAAGCGCGCATCAAATGGTTTCCTCTACGGAAGAATGCCTTCCAGTAGACCCTAGATGACGTCAATAAATCGTTAATTCAAGGCAGGGGCGAATCGATGGCACCGCACATGCCCGCAAAACCCGCGTCACTCGCGGCCTCGCGGACATGTGTCGGCGTATTGCAGGGTTACCAGGCGACGCCGAAACCGGCCGTGTAACGGGTGCTGTCGAGGTCGGCGCCACTGGTGCCGCTGACCAGATCCTTCTCGGCCTTGAGGTTGAGCGAAGCCCACTCGGTGACCTTGTAGCGCAGGCCCACTTCGGCATCCAGGCTGTAATCGGCCACGTTGCTGATCGGCTTGCCGAGTTCGCCGTTGGTGAAGAACTCCACCGTCTTGCCGATCAGGTAGCGGTTGTAGTCCCACTTCATGGCCACGGAATAGAAGTTGTCCTTGTCGCCGTCGGCGTATTGGAAGTCGGTGCGGTTGAACAGGCCGCCCAGCGAGAACGCCCCGAGCTCGTCATCCCAGAACTGGTAGCCAGGGCCGGTACCGATGGTGCGCTGGCGCTCCAGGTCTTCGATCTTGTCGCGCTTGTAATCCAGGCGCCCCTGCCAGAACCACTGATCGGTGAAGAAGCGGTCGAGGGAGTATTCCAGGGCGAAATTGTCGGTGGTGACGACGCTGTCCTGGGACTCGCGGTTGTACTCGCCCGAGCCGATGTGGCGCCACTTGCCGTGCCGGGCGGTGGTCTTGAAGGCGACGTTATAGTCGTCGGTATCGGTTTCGGCGCGCTTGTAGTCCAGGCCCATGTCGACATTGCCCTTGATCTGCAGGTCGGTGACCACGGGCTTGGGCTTGATGATCTGCTGGATGCTGGCCAGTTCGACGGTCTTGGGCGCCTCACCGTTCTGCAGGATGACCTTGCCATCTTCGGCGGCTTTGATCGACTTGGGCTTCTCGCCCATGTAGTCATCCTGCTTGACCAGCAGCTCCTGATCGCTCTCCATGGTCTTGATCTGTTTCCAGTCCAGCGGAATCGATCCACCGTATTCGGTCTTGATCATCAACTTGCCACCGTCGAACACGGTAATCTTGCCGGAGATGCGGTCACCGTTTTTCAGCCAGACCGTATCGGCAAAGGTCAGGGCAGACGTGGAAGCCAAGGCAAGGCACAGCAGGGTTCTAGGCAACATAGGCAGATTCTGGGGGCTCTGATGTGTAGGAAATGCGGCATTATTCGGTAGGACTACATCCGAGCAAGGACAGACCCGCAGATGACAGACGAGTTCAATTCTCAACTGCAAAATAACCCCGAACAAGCCGCGGCCGTTCGCCGCACCGCGCTGTACACCGTGCTGGCCCAGGTGCCAGAAGGCAAAGTCGTGACCTATGGGCAGCTCGCCGAACTGGCCATGCTCGGTCGCGCGGCGCGCTGGGTCGGGCGAACCTTGAGCCAACTGCCGGACGGCACCCGCCTGCCGTGGCACCGCGTGGTTGCCGCCGGCGGGCGGCTGAGCCTGGAAGCGGGAACGTCCAGCGGCGCCGAACAACGGGCGCGCCTGCGCAGCGAAGGCGTACTGATCATGAAGAATCGCGTGGATATGGCACGCCATGGCTGGCGTCCGGAGCAAGCATGCGGTTAGAGTGCGCGCTTTGTTTCGCAAACTGAGGCAGATTCCAGCCCATGCCCCGTAAAACCTGGCGCGCCGCGCTCGCCGCTTATGCCAGCCCTTCCACCGTTGTGCTTCTGCTGCTCGGTTTCGCTGCCGGCCTGCCGTACATGCTGGTGTTCTCGACCCTCTCGGTGTGGTTGCGTGAAGCGGGCGTCGCCCGTGAAACCATCGGCTATGCCAGCCTCATCGGCCTGGCCTATGCCTTCAAGTGGGTGTGGTCGCCGCTGCTCGACCAATGGCGGTTGCCGCTGCTCGGCAAGCTGGGGCGGCGGCGCTCCTGGCTGGTGCTGGCACAGGCACTGGTGATTCTCGGCCTGGTGGGCATGAGTTTCTGCGACCCGCAAAAACATCTGTCGTGGTTGATCGCCATCGCCGTCGTGGTCGCGTTCGCCTCGGCCACCCAGGACATCGCCGTGGATGCCTACCGCCTGGAGATCGCCGAAGATCAGCGCCAGGCTGCCCTCGCTGCCAGCTACATGGCCGGCTACCGTGTGGCCGCGCTGCTGGCCACCGCCGGTGCCCTGTATTTCGCCGAAGGCTTCGGCTCCACGGGATTTGCCTATCTGCATCAGGCCTGGGCCAACACCTACCTGCTGTTCGGCTTGTTGATGGTGCCAGCACTGATCACCACCCTGGTCATGCGTGAACCGCCAGTGGCCCTGCGCACGCAATTGTCGGCGGCGCGCTATGGCTTCAGCCATCAATTGATGTCGGTGTTCGTGCTGATCGTGCTGCTGGTGTCGGTACCCGCCATGTTCACCCAGCTGTACAACACCGATTTCGCCAGTGTGCTGTTCGGTAGCCAGAGCCTGGTCGACCTGCTGCTCGAAGACCGGGCATTTCTGCGTGCCCTGCTCTACATCATTCTGACCGCCGCGTGCCTGTCGTCGGTCGGTCGTCGCGGGCTGGCGCCGGTGCTGACCCCGGTCAACGACTTCATTCTGCGCTACCGCTGGCAAGCCTTGCTGCTGCTGGGCCTGATCGCGACCTATCGGATGTCCGATACGGTCATGGGGGTCATGGCCAACGTGTTCTACATCGACCAGGGCTTCACCAAGGACCAGATCGCCAGCGTCAGCAAGATCTTCGGCCTGATCATGACCCTGCTCGGCGCCGGCTTCGGCGGCTTGCTGATCGTGCGCTTCGGCATCCTGCCGATCCTGTTCATCGGCGGTATCACGTCGGCCGGGACCAACCTGCTGTTCCTGATGCTGGCCGACATGGGGCCGAACCTGAAGATGCTGGTGTTGACCATCTCGCTGGACAATTTCAGTTCCGGCCTGGCCACCTCGGCCTTCGTCGCCTACCTGTCGAGCCTGACCAACCTCAAGTTCTCGGCCACCCAATATGCGCTGCTGAGCTCGATCATGCTCCTGCTGCCGCGCCTGATCGGCGGTTATTCAGGGGTCATGGTCGAGAAGTTCGGCTATCACAACTTCTTCCTGATCACCGCCCTGCTCGGCGTGCCGACGCTGCTGCTGATCGCCCTGCACTGGAAGCAGGAGAACGCGCGCATCGCCCGCGAGGGGCCCGACGAAGAAGCGGCCTGACAAAAAAAGCCCCGGCCATGACGACCGGGGCTTTTTCGTTGCGCCTCGCAAGACAGACTCAGCCTGGCTGCTTGGCTTCTTCCTGCATCACGCGGATGACCCGCTGCGGGAATGGAATGTCGATACCCTCGGCGCGCAGGCGATCGCGAATCTCGCCGTTGAGCATGTTGGTCACCCCGCCGAAGTCGCCGGTGTTCACCCATATGCGCAGGGACACGGTGATCGAACTGTCGCCCAGGGCGGCCACCACGGCTTCGGGTGCCGGCGTCTGCAACACGCGCGGGTCCTTGGCCAGATCCAGCAGGATCTCGCGAGCCTTCTGCAGGTCGGCGTCGTAGTCCACGCCGATGTCGAAGGTGATCTTGCGCGTGGGCTGACGGTTGGTGTTGGTGATGATGCCGTTGGACAGGTTGCCGTTGGGCAAGATCACCGTGCGGTTGTCGCCGGTGCGCAAGACGGTATGGAAGATCTGGATGGAGTCGACGGTACCGCTCACACCCTGCGCTTCGATCCAGTCGCCGATGCGGAAAGGACGAAACAGCAGGATCAGCACGCCGCCAGCGAAGTTCGCCAGGCTGCCTTGCAGGGCCAGACCGATGGCCACGGTCGCACCACCGATGGCGGCGACGAACGACGTGGTTTCGATGCCGATGGTCGAAGCGACGCTGACCAACAGCAGAATCTTCAGGATGACATTGGCCAAAGTGCCGATGAAGCGCTGCAACGCCAGGTCGATGTGCCGCAATGCCAACAGTTTCTGCAGGCTGGCGGTGACTCTGTTGATCAGCCACCACCCTACACACAGCACCACCACCGCCAGGATGACCTTGCTGGCGTATTGCATGACCATCGGAATCCAGGCTTGCGAGGCCTGTACCAGATGATCGACTTCTGCGTTCAAATCCATGGGGTTCTCCTAACACCGCAATACAGGTATTGCCCCCGACCACATGGGATCGCTTCCCTCGGGGGCACCTGCTCCGACGCCTCGGGGAGCCCAAGGTTTCATCAATCGCGGAAGTTGTTGAACTGCAGGGGCATGCCGAACTCCTTGGCGCGCAGGGCGGCAATCGCCTCCTGCAGGTCATCGCGCTTCTTGCCGGTGATGCGCACCTGCTCACCCTGGATGGCCGCCTGCACCTTGAGCTTGGCATCCTTGACGTGGGCGACGATCTTCTTTGCCAGTTCCTTTTCGATGCCTTCGCGCAGCACGGCTTCCTGCTTCATTTCCTTGCCCGAGGCATAGGCATCCTTGACCTCGAGGCACTGCACGTCAATCTTGCGCTTGACCAGGGCCATCTTGAGAATCTCGATCATGGCTTCGAGCTGGAACTCGGCTTCGGCGGTCAGGGTGACCGTGAGGTCCTTGAAGGCGAAGCTGCCTTTGCCTTTGAGGTCGTAACGGCGATCCAGCTCCTTGATGGCGTTGTCGACCGCGTTGGTGACTTCGTGCTTGTCCAACTCGGACACTACGTCGAACGAGGGCATGTGTTTTCTCCGGAAAATGATCGGCGGCTCGTTGAAAGAAGGAGCGCGCCTGGCTTGACGATTGAAATGCCCGCTCATTATAAGGGAGCCGGCATTGTGAAAGGCCACCTGCGGCTTGAATTCAGGCGCGGGTCATCCATTTTTCGAGCGAGTCTGCGATGCGCGAGCAGCACCTTACCCATGAGCCTGCGGCCGAACAGCTATTGGATCGGACCTGGCATGTGCTGGGCGTCGGCAGCCTGGGCGTATTGTGGGCGTGCCGACTGGCTCGTGCCGGTGTGCCGGTGCATCTGCTGCTGCGCGATGCCGCACGGTTGCAGGCGTACCTCCAGGCCGGTGGGCTGAGCTTGACCGAAGGCGCCCAGACCCATGTTCACCTGCTGCCCGCCACGAGCGTCGCCGGTGATGGACCGATCACGCGTCTGCTGCTGGCGTGCAAGGCTTACGATGCGCAGGCGGCCGTCGCCAGTGTCGCCGCGCGCCTGGTGCCGGGCGCCGAAGTGATCCTGTTGCAGAACGGCATGGGCAGTCAGCAAGCGGTGGCGCGGATGCTGCCGCACGCACGCTGCATCTATGCTTCGACGACCGAAGGAGCCTATCGCGCCGGTGATTTCCAGGCGGTCTTCGCCGGGCAGGGACTGACCTGGCTGGGCGATGCCGACCCAAGCCGCACCCAGGCTCCGACGGCGCTGCTGGCTGACCTGGTCCGGGCTGGCATCGCACATCAGTGGACAGACACGATCGAATCGCGCCTGTGGCGCAAGCTGGCGCTCAACTGCGCGATCAATCCGCTGACCGTGTTGCATGGCTGCCGCAACGGGGCGTTGGCCGATCACCCTGACGAGGTGGCCGCGCTGTGCGTCGAGCTGGCACGACTGCTGCGAGCGTGTGGCCAGACCGATGCTGCCGACGGGCTGCATGAGGAGGTGCTAAGGGTCATCCAGGCGACGGCCGCCAACTACTCTTCGATGTATCAGGACGTCGACCAGGGTCGCCGAACCGAAGTCGACTACCTGCTGGGCTACGCCTGCGCAGCAGCGCTCGATCGGCAGTGCGAGGTGCCGTGCCTACAAACGCTGCAGGCACGACTGATCAAGGCCCTGCACAAGCCCTGAAGCCGCGTCGCTCCTTTCGCGGCCGCAGACCGCTCCTACAGGAGGCTCGCACGTCCGGCAAGAGCGGTCATCGGCCGGGAAACACGGAAACGGCTCCCGCAGGTACCCCCTCTGTAGGAGCGGTCATCGGCCGCGAAATGGGCGACACGATGTGTCAGGCAAATCACAGTACCTGCTCCCCGGCCAATAAGCGCTCTCACGGTGCCTGCAGCACACTTTGCTACACTGCGGCTCTGCCCTGCACTGCCTTGGAAGCGATCACACCCATGCCTCTGCGCCAGAGACTCGAGAACCTGCCGGTTGGCCAGAAACTGCTGGCCGCCCTGCTGGTGCTGTTGACCACCGTGCTGCTGGTCGCCAACCTGACGTTCATCAGCGCGGCCTATTGGATCTCCCAGGAGAGCATGGCACCCCAGGCCCTGCAGACGATTGGCCGGCTGCTGGCCAACCCCAGCCTCGCGCAGCGGGCGGTGGGCTCACCGCAGGAGGCCGAGGCGCTGCTCGAAGAGCTCAATGGCTATTCGCCCCTACGCGCCGCCGCCATCTACGATGCCCAGGGCGAGCGCCTGGCCCAGTTGCAGCACGGCGATCGATTGAAGATGCCCGCGCGCTTCGACAGCATCGAAAGCTGGCGCTCCACCGAATTTCGCAGCACTCAGTTGGTGCCACTGCCCAACGCCGGCCATCTGTTGCTGGTGGCCAGCAGCGAGCTGCCCGTGGCGTTCTACACCGGCACCCTCACTGCGAGCCTCGGCATCCTGGTGTTCAGCGTGCTGTTGTGGCTGGTCATCGCCCGGCAGATCAAGCGCTTGATCACCCAGCCCATCTATCGCCTCGAAGAACTGTCGCGCCAGGTCACCCGCGAGGAGAACTACGCCCTGCGCGCAGGCCGCGGCAACCATGACGAAATCGGCAGCCTGGCGGAAGCCTTCAACACCATGCTTTCGCGCATCGAAGCACGCGAACAGCAGCTCAAGCGAGCCCGCGACGAGTCTCAGGCGGCCTACGACCAGGCCCAGGGACTGGCCGAGGAAACCCGCCACACCAACCGCAAGCTCGAACTCGAAGTCCAGGTGCGCAGCAAGATCGAGAAGAAGCTCACCGGTTTCCAGAACTACCTCAACAGCATCATCGATTCCATGCCTTCGGCACTCATCGCCCTCGACGAGCAACTGTACGTCACCCAATGGAACCAGGAGGCCAGCGCCCTTTCCGGCACGCCGCTGGACGAGGCGCTGAATCAACCGATCTTTCTCGCGTTCGCCCCACTCAAGCCATTCCTGCCGCAACTCAAGACCACCGTCGAACAGCACACGGTGGCCAAGATCGAGCGGGTAACCTGGGTCAAGGACGACACGCCCCGCCATTACGCGCTGACCTTCTACCCGCTGATGGGCGGTGCCGGCCGCGGGGTGGTGATTCGTATCGACGACATCACCCAGCGCCTGTCGCTGGAAGAAATGATGGTGCAGTCGGAAAAGATGCTCTCGGTCGGCGGCCTCGCAGCGGGGATGGCCCACGAGATCAACAACCCCCTGGGCGCGATCCTGCACAACGTACAGAACGTCAGGCGGCGCCTCTCGGCCGACCTGCCGAAGAACCTCGAACAAGCCAGCGACGCCGGTATCGATCTGGCCGCGGTGAACGCCTACCTGCAAGGACGGGAAATCCCGCAGCTGCTCGACGGCATCCAGCAGGCCGGCGCACGGGCCGCGAAGATCGTCACCCACATGCTCAGCTTCAGCCGCCGCAGCACTCGGGAAATGGCGCCCTGCGAGCTGCCGGCGCTGATCGATCAAGCCGTGGAAATCGCCGGCAACGACTTCGACCTGGCGATCGGCTTCGACTTCAAGGGGCAGAACATCGTGCGCCAGTTCGACCCGGCGCTGGGTCCGGTGCCCGGCACGGCCAACGAACTGGAACAGGTGCTGCTCAACCTGCTGAAGAATGCCGCCCAGGCCATTCACCAACGCAGCGACGAACAGGAACCGGGACGCATCACCCTGCGCACGCGACTGAACCCGCCATGGGCTGAAATCCAGGTCGAGGACAACGGCGTGGGGATGCCCGAGAGCGTGCGCAAGCGCATCTTCGAACCGTTCTTCACCACCAAGGAGATCGGCCAGGGCACCGGGCTGGGCCTGTCGGTGTCCTACTTCATCATCACCAACAACCACAAGGGCCAGATGGAAGTGCAGTCCAGCCCCGGCCAGGGCACCTGCTTCACCCTGCGCCTGCCATTGGCCGGCAATCCGCTGCCCCTCACCACCACGGAGATATGAGCATGGGCTTTCGCCTGTCGAAGATTTACACGCGCACCGGCGACCAAGGTGAAACCGGGCTCGGCGACGGCCGTCGGGTGCCCAAGGACCATCCCCGCGTGGAGGCCATCGGCGAAGTCGACAGCCTGAACAGCCAGCTGGGCGTGCTGCTGGCAGGGCTGGCCGGCGATTCGCGGTTGAACGAGGTCAGCGAGGTGCTCGCGCCCTGTCAGCATCGGCTGTTCGATCTGGGTGGGGAGTTGGCCATGCCTGCGTATCAGGCGCTGGATGCAGCGGAGGTGGAACGCCTGGAGGCGGCCATCGATACCTGGAACGACGAGCTGGGCCCGCTGGAAAACTTCATTCTGCCGGGAGGCTCGCCGCTGATTGCCCAAGCCCATGTATGCCGCAGCCTGGCACGCACAGCCGAGCGTCGCTGTCAGCAGCTCAATGCGGTTGAGCCGTTGTCGGCGGTGAGCCTGGCGTACATCAACCGGATGTCCGATCTGCTGTTCGTGGCTGCGCGAATCATTGCTCGGCGTGAGGGTATTCCCGAGATTCTCTGGCAGCCAGCCAAATCGAGTGACCGCTGACGCGGCTTGCGCCGCTGCTACAGGAGGTGCGCGAAGCGGTTGTCAGGGAGAGGGCCAGAAAGCGCGGATGCCTGCGACACCTTGTGCACCGATCTCCCAGGCTTTCGCCTGATCCTGCGGCCCCAGCCCGCCCAGCAGGAACACTGGCTGGTTGAAGCCCTCGATCAAACCACGCGCCTGATCCCAGCCCAGTGGCTGCGCATCGGGATGGGTCAGGGTCGGTTGCACGGGCGACAGGGTGACGAAATCAACACCCATCTGCTGCGCCAACGCCAGCTCTTCGGCATCGTGACAGGACGCGGCCAGCCAACGCTCGGCGGGGAACGGTCGGCCTTTGCTGGCGTATTTGCGCAACTGCGCCGAGGTCAGGTGCCACCCGGCCGAAGGAAAATCGCCCAGCCACTCCAATGGCCCCTTGAGCATCAACTGGGCCTTGCCTGCACACAATCCGACCGCATCCACCGCCAGATCGCGGTACTGCGGATCGTAGCCATTGGGTGCGCGCAGTTGCAGCAGCTTGATGCCACCGGCGATCGCCTTCTGCATGCCGCGCAGCAGGGTCGAGTTGTCCAGCCCGTCCGGGGTGATCAGGTATTCGCCCGGCAGACTGGCCGCCGCGACGATTGGCCGATTGGCCTCGGGAAACGCGTAGCCCGGCAGCTCGCGCGCCTTGACCCATGCCAACGGCTGGCCTTCGACACCATGGGGTTCACCCGTGAACGCGGTGACTTCCCATACATCCAGCAGGACCTGCTTGTCGGCGTAGTCGTGATGCACCTTGATCAAAGGCCGCGCCAGGCTGACCTCGATCCCCAACTCCTCGCGCAACTCGCGGGCCAGCGCCGCCTGCACCGTCTCGCCGGGCTCGACCTTGCCACCGGGAAACTCCCACAGACCGCCCTGGTGCTGGGTATCGCCGCGACGGGCAATCAGAATGCGCTGATCCGCGCCACGGATCACCGCGGCGGCTACATGTATTCGTTTCACTCGATCTCCAGACCGCGCTGAGCTGCCAATGCCCGGATGCCCCTGCAAGGCGCAGCCAGGCACGCCAGTCAGGTGCGGTATTCGGCGTTGATCTTCACGTACTCGTGGGACAGGTCGGTGGTCCAGATGGTCTCGCTGCAATCGCCGCGACCCAGCTCGATCCGAATGCCGATCTCTTCCTGCGCCATTACCGCCGAGCCCTGCTCCTCGGTATAGCTGGCGGCACGGGCGCCACGGCTGGCGATGCACACATCGCCCAGGAACACGTCGATCTTGCTGACATCCAGCTCCGGCACACCGGCACGGCCCACAGCGGCCAGGATGCGCCCCCAGTTCGGATCGGAGGCGAACAGCGCCGTCTTGATCAGCGGCGAATGGGCGACGGTGTAGGCCACGTCCAGACACTCCTGATGGTTGCCGCCGCCGTTGACCTGAACCGTGACGAACTTGGTCGCCCCCTCGCCGTCGCGCACGATGGCCTGGGCCACTTCCATGCACACCTCGAAAACCGCCTGCTTGAGCGCTGCGAACAGCGGCCCGCTGGCCTCGCTGATTTCCGGCAAGGCCGCCTGCCCGGTGGCGACCAGCATGCAGCAGTCGTTGGTCGAGGTGTCGCCGTCGATGGTGATGCGGTTGAACGACTTGTTGGCACCGTCGCGCAGCAGATCCTGCAGCACACCCGGCGCGACCTTGGCGTCGGTGGCGATGTAGCCCAGCATGGTCGCCATGTTCGGGCGGATCATGCCGGCGCCTTTGCTGATACCAGTCACGGTGACGGTGACGCCCTCGTGCTGGAACTGGCGACTGGCGCCCTTGGGCAGGGTGTCCGTGGTCATGATGCCGGTGGCCGCAGCCGCCCAGTTGTCGATCGACAGATCATCGAGCGCGGCCTGCAAGGCCCCTTCGATCTTCTCGACGGGCAGTGGCTCGCCGATCACCCCGGTGGAGAACGGCAGCACGGCACTGGCGTCCACGCCCGCCAGTTCGGCCAGACGCGCCGTGGTGCGCTCGGCCGCAGCCAGACCCGGCTCACCGGTCCCGGCGTTGGCGTTGCCGGTATTGGTCAACAGATAACGCACGGGGCCACCCACGCGCCGCTTGGACACGATGACCGGTGCCGCGCAGAACGCATTCAGGGTGAACACGCCGGCGACGCTGGAACCCTCGGCGCAACGCATGACCACAACGTCCTTGCGTCCGGGGCGTTTGATACCGGCGCTGGAGATGCCCAGCTCGAAACCCGGAACCGGATGCAGCGTGGGCAAGGGACCAAGACCAACAGCCATGTGAGCACTCCTTTGAGGAATCTGCGGCGTATCGTCGACGCCGCCTTGATGGATGACGCTGCGAATACGCTACAGAACTTCTGTAGGAGCGGTCACCGGCCGCGAAACGGACGACACCGCATATCTGTCTCTACGCGGTGCGGTCTTCGCGGCCAATGACCGCTCCTACAGATAGCCCAGTCAAGTCGCGGCGTGATGTTGCTGCAAAAGCCTGTCGGAGCGCGATCAGTCGATCTTGCCGTGGCAATGCTTGAATTTCTTGCCCGAACCGCACCAGCAAAGCTCGTTGCGGCCCAGCTTCTGGTCATTGCGCACTGGCTCCGACACGGTGGCGGCAACGACTTCGGCGTCTTCGGCCAACACTTCGGGCTGATCCAGGCCAGGCGCCGGAGCGTGTTCGAACTGCATGCGCGCCGCCAATTCCTCGGCATCGCGACGCAGACGCGCTTCTTCCTCGACCGGATCTTCGCGGCGCACCTGCACATGCGACAGCACACGGATGGTGTCGCGCTTGATCGAATCGAGCAGCTCCTGGAACAGGCTGAACGACTCGCGCTTGTACTCCTGCTTCGGGTTCTTCTGGGCGTAGCCGCGCAGGTGAATACCGTGGCGCAGGTGGTCCATGGTCGACAGGTGATCTTTCCACAGGTCGTCGAGAACGCGCAGCAGGATCTGCTTCTCGAAGGTGCGCAGGGCATCGGCGCTGGCCTGATCTTCCTTCTCGGTGTAGGCCGCCAGCAACTCGACCATGACCTTCTCGCGCAGGGTCTCCTCGTACAGCTTGTCGTCCGCATCCAGCCACTGCTGGATCGGCAGGCTCACGCCGAAATCGGTCTGCAAGGCCGCTTCCAAGCCTGGAACATCCCACTGCTCGGGCAGCGACTGTGGCGGAATGTGCTGGGAGAACAGCTGACCAAGGACTTCCTGACGGAAGTCGGCAATGGTGTCACCGACGTTGTCGGACGCCAGCAGGCTGTTGCGCATGTGGTAGATGACCTTGCGCTGCTCGTTGGCGACGTCGTCGAACTCCAGCAATTGCTTGCGGATGTCGAAGTTGCGGCCTTCGACCTTGCGCTGGGCCTTTTCGATCGCGTTGGTGACCATGCGATGCTCGATGGCTTCGCCGGACTGCATGCCCAGCGCCTTCATGAAGTTCTTCACCCGGTCGGAGGCGAAGATGCGCATCAGGCTGTCCTCCAGCGACAGGTAGAAGCGGCTGGAACCGGCGTCACCCTGACGACCGGCACGGCCACGCAGCTGGTTGTCGATACGGCGCGACTCGTGACGCTCGGAAGCGATCACGTGCAGACCACCGGATTCGAGCACCTGCTGATGACGCTTCTGCCAGTCGGCCTTGATCTGTGCGATCTGCTCTTCGGTCGGGTTTTCCAGGGAGGCGACTTCGACTTCCCAGTTGCCGCCCAGCAGGATGTCGGTACCGCGACCGGCCATGTTGGTGGCGATGGTCAGCGCGCCGGGACGACCGGCCTGGGCGATGATCTCCGCTTCCTTCTCGTGGAACTTGGCGTTGAGCACCTTGTGCTCGATGCCTTCCTGGTTGAGCAGGCGCGACATGTGCTCGGAGGTTTCGATGGTTGCAGTACCGACCAGCACCGGACGGCCCTGGGCCATGCTTTCCTTGATGTCGGTAACGATGGCAGCGTACTTCTCGTCCGCGGTCAGATAGACCAGGTCGTTGAAGTCCTTGCGCGCCAGCGGCTTGTTCGGCGGGATCACCATCACGTTGAGCTGGTAGATCTGGGCGAATTCGAACGCTTCGGTGTCGGCCGTACCGGTCATGCCAGAGAGCTTGTTGTACAGGCGGAAGTAGTTCTGGAACGTGGTCGAGGCGAGGGTCTGGCTCTCGGCCTGGATGTTCAGGTTTTCCTTGGCTTCGATAGCCTGATGCAGGCCTTCGGACAGGCGACGGCCCGGCATGGTACGACCGGTGTGCTCGTCGACCAGCAGGATCTGCCCGTCCTGGACGATGTACTCGACGTTGCGGTTGAACAGCTTGTGCGCACGCAGGCCGGCGTAGACGTGGGTCAGCAGGCCCAGGTTGTGCGCCGAGTAGAGGCTCTCGCCCTCGGCCAGCAGGCCGGCGCGGGTGAGCATTTCCTCGATGTACTGGTGACCGGCTTCGTTGAGTTCGACCTGACGGGTCTTCTCGTCGATGCTGTAGTGGCCTTCCTTGGTGACCTGGCCCTCGACTTCCTCGATGTGCTGCTCGAGTTGCGGGATCAGGCGGTTGATCTCGGTGTACAGCTTGGAGCTGTCTTCGGCCTGGCCGGAGATGATCAGCGGCGTACGGGCTTCGTCGATCAGGATGGAGTCGACTTCGTCGATCACGGCGAAATTCAGCTCGCGCTGGAATTTCTCTTCCATGCTGAAGGCCATGTTGTCGCGCAGGTAGTCGAAACCGAATTCGTTGTTGGTGCCGTAGGTGATGTCGGCGGCATAGGCCAGACGCTTCTCTTCCGGCGGCGCGAACGGCGTGACCACGCCGACGGTGAGGCCCAGGTACTCGTACAGCGGACGCATCCAGTTGGCATCGCGACGCGCCAGGTAGTCGTTGACCGTGACCACGTGCACGCCCTTGCCGGACAGTGCGTTGAGGTACACGCCCAGGGTCGCTACCAGGGTCTTGCCTTCACCGGTGCGCATTTCGGCGATCATGCCTTCGTGCAGGGTGATGCCACCGATCAGCTGGACATCGAAGTGCCGCATACCCATGACGCGCTTGCCGGCTTCGCGGCAGACGGCGAAGGCTTCGGGCAGCAGCTGGTCGAGGGTCTCGCCTTTTGCCAGGCGGGCCTTGAACTCTGCGGTCTTGGCGCGCAGCTGCTCGTCCGAAAGGGCCACCATCTGCTCTTCGAAGGCATTGACGGCTTGTACCGTCTTGAGCATGCGTCGTACTTCACGCTCGTTCTTGCTTCCAAAAAGTTTCTTTAACAAAGGCGCAAACATATTGGCAGGATCTTCCACACATAGGGATGGAGGGCGGCCCCGTGAGTCGCCCGTGCAGCCCTCATGGCCGCATGCGAACGAGCATTCTACCCGGAAACGATGGAGAGGAAAGTGGCGCGATGTCCACGATGCTGGCACAGCGTTGTAATGGGGCGGCTTTACAATAAGGGCTTTTTCGCCAACTTCAACCCGCAAGGTGCAGATGTCATCCATTCAAACGCCGAGAGCTGGCCTGTGTCGTCCATGTGAAACGGTGTGGGCGAGGGATTCTGTTAACATGCCGACTCTGTAACTTCAGGTGTATCCCCATGGTCTTTCGCCCCCTGCCCGCCCGGGCACCGGCAGTCCTGCTGCGCGAAGCCAAACCGCTCAAGGCCCTGTTCAGCCAGGCTCAGCGCCTGTCGCATCTGCAGCGCCTGTTCGAGAGCCAACTGCAGCCGGCGGCGCGCGAGCATTGCTACGTCGCCTCGTGGCGCGAGGGCAGCCTGTTGCTGATCGTCACCGACGGCCACTGGGCCACGCGCCTGCGCTACCAGCAGAAGCGCCTGCAACGCGATCTGCAGGCGCTGGAGGAATTCAGCAGCCTGACGCGCATCCTGTTCAAGGTGCAGCCGCCCACCGTGCAGAGCAAGGCCGGCGCGCGCAGCATCGACCTGTCGATCAGCGCGGGCGAGAACATCCAGGCGACCGCCGAGGGCATCAGCGATCCCAATCTGCGCGCGGCGCTGGAACGTCTGGCAGCTCACGCCAAGCGGCCACGCTGAGCGCTCGCCACGCCCCGACCGTCCTCCCGCCCCGGCTCAGAAAACAACACCCAAAAAAAAGCCACCCAATGGGTGGCCTATAAATGTGAAACCAGAAAAGAGAGGTTGTATCAACCCAACGCAGCTGGCCGCATGTAAGAGATCGGTACCGTGCTGGCATCTTCGAACGTAACCACTTCCCAGGCGTCATCCTGCTCGAGCAGACGACGAAGAAGCTGGTTGTTCAGTGCGTGGCCCGACTTGTAGCCACGGAATTCGCCAATCAGGCTGTTACCCAGCTGATAGAGATCGCCGATTGCATCGAGAATCTTGTGTTTGACGAATTCGTCTTCGTAGCGAAGACCGTCCTCATTCATGACGCCTGCCTCGTCCACCACGATAGCGTTTTCAACGCTGCCGCCCAGTGCACGATTGTGCTTGCGCAGGTATTCAAGGTCGCTCATGAAGCCGAACGTGCGCGCCCGACTGACTTCCTTCACGAAGGACGTGCTGGAAAAGTCGACGCTGGCGGTCTGGGTGCGATCCTTGAAGACAGGGTGATCGAAATCTATTTCGAAGCTCACCTTGAACCCTTCGAAAGGCAGGAAGGTGGCGCGCTTGTCGCCCTCCGTCACTGTCACTTCACGCAGGATCCGGATGAATTTCTTCGGCGCGTCCTGTTCTTCCAGGCCAGCCGATTGAATCAGGAATACGAAGGGTCCGGCACTGCCATCCATGATCGGCACTTCGGACGCGGAGAGCTCGACGTAGGCGTTATCGATTCCCAGGCCTGCCATGGCCGACAGTAGATGCTCTACGGTATCGACCTTGACATCGCCATTGACCAAAGTGGTGGACATCGTGGTGGCGCCGACATTGTGGGCGCGCGCAGGGATCTGCACGACCGGATCGAGGTCGACACGGCAGAACACGATGCCGGTATCCACGGGCGCGGGCTTCAAGGTCAGGTAGACCTTCTCACCGGAGTGCAAGCCGACGCCTGTGGCACGGATAATATTCTTCAGGGTGCGTTGTTTAATCATGGCATTGGCCGCTTCAGCGCAAATTGCGAACTGGTATCAACAAAGGCTGGCGATGATAGCAGACCGAACCTTTGCTGAACACCAATCACCCTAATACCCCTGATAAATTGCATCAATCGGCCTGACGACGCAGGAAGGCCGGGATGTCCAGATAATCCAGATCATCCTGAGGGTTCAGCTTGGCCGCAGCGGCCGTCCCGGCGTGCGCCTGGTTGCGCATCACGGTCGGGCGATCCAGGTCGCGGTAGTTCACCGATGGAGCGTCCTGACGAGCAGGCTGCTGCGAAGGTGGAGGCGTCTGCGCTGCGGTCTGCATGGTGTTGTCGATGACCTTCACAGGCTTCTCGATCTTCGCGCCCAGGCCGGTGGCCACGACGGTAACGTGCAGTTCGTCGCGCATGTCCGGATCGATCACGGTACCGACCTTGACCATCGCGTGGTCGGAGGCGAACGCTTCGATGATGCTACCCACGTCGGAGTATTCACCCAGCGACAGGTCGGGACCTGCGGTGATGTTGACCAGGATGCCGCGAGCGCCCTGCAGGTTGACGTCTTCGAGCAGCGGGTTGCGAATGGCCGCTTCGGTGGCCTCGCGCGCGCGGTTCGGACCGCTGGCGCAGCCGGTACCCATCATCGCCATGCCCATTTCGCTCATCACGGTACGCACGTCGGCGAAGTCGACGTTGATCATGCCCGGACGCTTGATGATGTCGGAGATACCGCGAACGGCACCGGCCAGCACGTCGTCAGCCTTGGCGAACGCCGACAGCAGGCTGGCGTCCTTGCCCAGGATGGTCAGCAGCTTCTCGTTGGGAATGGTGATCAACGAGTCGACGCTTTCGGACAGCATACGGATGCCTTCATCGGCGATCTGCATGCGCTTGCGGCCTTCGAAGGGGAACGGACGGGTCACGACCGCAACGGTCAGGATGCCCATTTCCTTCGCTACTTCGGCGATGATCGGTGCAGCACCGGTACCGGTACCGCCGCCCATGCCGGTGGTGATGAAGACCATGTTGGTGCCTTGCAGCACTTCGGCGATGCGCTCGCGGTCTTCCATCGCGGCCTGACGGCCGACTTCGGGGTTGGCGCCAGCGCCCAGGCCCTTGGTGACGCCGGTACCCAGTTGCAGGATCGTGCGTGCGCCGATGTTCTTGAGTGCCTGAGCATCGGTGTTGGCGCAGATGAATTCAACGCCTTCGATGTTGCTCTTGACCATGTGGTTGACGGCGTTGCCGCCGCCACCGCCGACACCGATAACTTTGATTACCGGGCTTTGCGGGATGTTGTCTACGAGTTCGAACATGTGCCCTCTCCTTTCTCTATTTGTGTGCGCCTACCGCTACTGCCGTTTTGAATCAGAAATTGCCTTGCACCCAACGCTTCAGCCGTTCCAGCACCGGAGCCTTGGTGTCATCGCTATAACTGCTGCTGTTGCTGATGCCTGACAGGTTCAAGCCATCGGATTGCTTCTGCAGGCCGTACATCAGCAGGCCCACGCCGGTGGAATAGATCGGGTTGCTGATGACGTCACTCAGCCCCCGTACGCTATGCGGCACGCCCAGGCGCACCGGCATGTGGAAGATTTCTTCGGCCAGCTCGACCGCGCCTTCCATTTTTGCCGTACCACCGGTCAGCACGATGCCGGCCGGGATGAGGTCTTCGTAGCCGCTGCGACGCAGCTCGGCCTGGATCAGGGTGAACAGTTCGTCGTAGCGTGGCTCGACGACTTCGGCCAGCGCCTGGCGCGACAGCTCGCGCGGCGGACGGTCGCCGACACTGGGCACCTTGATGGTTTCGCCAGCACCGGCCAGCTTGGCCAGGGCGCAGGCGTAACGGATCTTAGATCTCTTCGGCGTACTGCGTGGGGGTCCGCAGGGCCATGGCGATGTCGTTGGTGACCTGATCGCCCGCAATGGGGATGACTGCGGTGTGACGGATGGCGCCTTCGGTGAAGATGGCGATATCCGTGGTACCGCCGCCGATGTCGACCAGGCACACGCCCAGTTCTTTCTCGTCATCGGTCAGCACCGAGTAGGCCGAGGCCAACTGCTCGAGGATGATGTCGTCGATTTCCAGGCCGCAGCGACGAACGCACTTCTCGATGTTCTGAGCCGCGTTGACGGCGCAGGTCACCACGTGAACCTTGGCTTCCAGACGCACGCCGGACATGCCCAGGGGCTCGCGCACGCCTTCCTGGTTGTCGATCACGTAATCCTGCGGCAGGGTGTGCAGGACGCGCTGGTCGGCCGGGATCGCCACGGCCTGGGCCGCGTCCAGAACGCGTTCCAGGTCAGCCGTGCTGACCTCACGGTCGCGAATGGCCACGATCCCGTGGGAGTTCAGGCTGCGAATGTGGTTACCGGCAACGCCGACGAACGCCGAGTGAATGCGGCAACCGGCCATCAGCTGGGCTTCTTCGACCGCACGCTGGATCGACGCCACCGTCGACTCGATGTTCACCACCACGCCCTTCTTCAGGCCGCGCGAGGGATGGGTGCCGATCCCCACGATGTCCAGCGTACCGTCGGCCGCGACTTCGCCCACCAGCGCCACCACCTTGGAGGTACCGATGTCCAGCCCGACGATCATTTTGCCGCTTTGCACGTTTGCCATGGTCCTGCCTCTTGTCAATTCTTCGCGACGGCGGGCTTGTCCGCCGTCGGGGCGCTCGGTTCACGCCAGCCCACGGCCAGGCCGTTGGCATAGCGCAGGTCGATACGCGCGATATTCGTGATCTGGTCTTTGAGTGTCTTGTCGTAAATGGCGATAAAGCGGCGCATTTTTTCCATCAAGTGGTCACGTCCCAGCAACAGCTCGATGCCTGGGCCGGCGCTTCCTGCGCCTGTGGTGAGAAACCAGCTGCCGCGTTCGGTCAGTTCCAGCCGGGCTACCGAATAGCCCAGCGGACGCAACATCTGACTCAGCACCTGGTATTGCTGCATCACCTGCTGTTGGGCCCGTGCCGGGCCGAACAACTGCGGCAAGTGTTCGTAGTTGCCCAGTTCGCGAGGCGCGAACGCCTGGCCCTGGTTGTTGAGCAGTGACTCGTTGCCCCAGCGCGCGACCGGCAGTTGCTCTTCCAGGCGAATCACCACCTGGTCGGGCCACACCCGGCGTACTTCGGCGTGGGCGATCCAGGGCATGGTCTCCAGCTCGGTGCGCATGCGGGTCAGGTCGATGCTGAAGAACGTGCTGCCGACGTAAGGCTGGATACGCTCCTGCACCGACTGCTGGTTGATGTAGGCCAGGTCGCCCTGCACCGACACCTTGGTGATCGGGCGGTCGGCGTAGGGCATCAGGTACTGGGCGCCTTCATAGGTGCCAAAACCCAGACCCACCAGCAGCACCGGCCACATCAGCTTCTTGAAGATGCTGAAGTTGGCCTTGGGCAGACGTACCGACAGTGGCTCCTTGGCCACCATGCGGCTTGCACCCCGCGGCACCGGCTTGTTGCGACCGATGGCAGGTGACTGATGGCGAATCATTGGGCCGTGCATGGTCTTACCCTCGCGCCTTGCAACTGGCGGCAAGAATCGCCAGCACCAACTGCTGGAAATCCAGGCCAGCCGCTTTCGCCGCCATGGGCACCAGGCTGTGATCGGTCATGCCTGGAGCGGTGTTGACCTCCAGCAGCCAGAAACGGCCCTGCTGGTCCTGCATCACGTCCACGCGCCCCCAGCCCTGAATGCCGATGGCATCGCAGGCGCGCGCGCAGAGGTCGATGAGCTCCTGCTCCTTGGCGGGCGCAAGGCCACAGGGAACGCGGTACTGGGTATCGTTGGCGACGTATTTGGCGTCGTAGTCGTAGAACGTGTGGGGTGTGCCCAGCGCGATGGCAGGCAGCATCTGGCCACGCAGCGTCGCGACAGTGAACTCAGGGCCCTGGACCCATTGTTCGACCAGCACTTGTGAGTCGTAGGTGCTGGCGGCTTTCCAGGCGTCGACCAGTTCGTCGACGCTGTTCACCTTGGCCATCCCGATGCTTGAACCTTCATGGGCGGGTTTGACGATCAAAGGGAAGCCCAGTTCCCCGGCCGCGAAAATACAATCCTGTTCGCTCGCCAGCACGGCATGCGCCGGGGTCGGCAAGCCGAGGCTCTGCCACACCTGCTTGGTGCGCAGTTTGTCCATCGCCAGGGCGCTGGCGAGGATGCCGCTGCCGGTGTAGGGAATGTCCAGGCACTCGAGCAGGCCCTGCATGCTGCCGTCTTCGCCGCCGCGGCCGTGCAGGATGATGAAGGCATGGTCGATCTTCTGCGCTTGCAGGCGCGCCAGCAGGTCATCGCCAACGTCGATACCGAACGCGTCCACGCCCGCGCTCTGCAAGGCCTCCAGGCACGCGGCGCCCGATTTCAGCGACACCTCGCGCTCGGCGCTCTTGCCGCCGTAGAGCACGGCCACGCGACCGAAGTCGCTGGGCATGATCTGCGAACGCAGGGTGTTGAGATCCAGAATGTTCATTGCGATTTCTCCGAGGCCTGCGCGAACAGCGGGCTTTTGAGCAACTGCGGGGCAAGGCCGCCGATGTCGCCGGCACCCTGGCAGAGCAGGATGTCACCGGCGCGCAGCAACGGCTTGACCAGTGGCGCCAGCTCGACGCCGCGTTCGATATAGATGGGGTCCAGCTGGCCGCGCTGGCGGATGCTGTGGCACAGCTGACGGCTGTCGGCGCCCGGAATCGGCTCTTCGCCCGCCGGGTAGACCTCCATCAGCAGCAACACATTGGCATCGGCGAGCACTTGTACGAAATCGTCGTACAAGTCGCGCGTGCGGCTGAAGCGGTGGGGCTGATATACCATCACCAGACGTTTATCGGGCCAGCCGCCGCGCACGGCGGCGATCACGGCCGCCACTTCGCGGGGGTGATGGCCGTAGTCGTCGACCAGCATCACGCTGCCGCCTTCGACCGGCAGTTCGCCGTACACCTGGAAGCGCCGGCCAACGCCCTGGAATCCGGACAGGCCCTGGACGATGGCGCTGTCGCTGATGCCTTCGTCGGTGGCGATGGCGATCGTTGCCAGGGCATTGAGCACGTTGTGATTGCCTGGCATGTTGACCGACACGTTGAGCGGCTCGCGGTCGCGGCGCAGCACCGTGAAGTGGGTCAGCATGCCTTGCTGGCGCACGTTGATGGCACGCACGTCGGCTTCTTCGCTGATGCCATAGGTCAGGGTCGGACGGGCGATCTGTGGAAGGATCTCGCGCACCACCGGGTCATCCAGGCAGACCACGGCCAGGCCGTAGAACGGCAGGTTGTGCAGGAACTCGACGAAGGTCTTCTTCAATACGTTGAAGTCGCCGCCGTAGGTCGCCATGTGATCGGCGTCGATGTTGGTGACCACGGCCACCAGCGGCTGCAGGTGCAGGAAGCTGGCATCGGACTCATCGGCTTCGGCGATCAGATAGCGACTGGTGCCCAGTTGGGCATTGGTGCCAGCCGCATTCAGACGACCACCGATGACGAACGTGGGGTCCAGGCCACCGGCCGCGAACACCGAGGCGATCAGGCTGGTGGTGGTGGTCTTGCCATGGGTCCCGGCCACGGCGATGCCGTGCCGATAGCGCATCAGTTCGGCGAGCATCTCGGCGCGCGGCACCACCGGAATCCGGCGTTCCAGCGCAGTGGCAACTTCCGGGTTGCTGGTATTGACGGCACTGGAGACGACCAAAACGTCGGCGCTGGCGGCGTTTTCGGCACGGTGGCCGATGAAGATCTGCGCGCCGAACGACGTCAGTCGCTCGGTCACCGGCGAAGCCTTGAGGTCGGAACCCGAGACGTCGTAGCCCAGGTTCAGCAGCACCTCGGCGATGCCGCACATGCCCACGCCGCCGATGCCGACGAAATGGATGCGACGGATGCGGCGCATTTCCGGTTGCGGAATGGCTTTCTGGTTCTCAACCATGGGCCACCTCCAGGCAGACGTCGACCACATTGCGCGTGGCATCGGGTTTGGCCAGGCGGCGGGCAGTGCTCGCCATGCTCAGGAGCTTTTCGGGTTGCATCAAAACCTCTTTCAGGCGCTCGGCAAGTTGCGCCGCGCCGGTTGTCGCTTGTGGCATGAGGAAGGCAGCGCCTTCGCGGGCCAGATAATCGGCATTGCGTGTCTGGTGGTCGTCGATCGCGTGGGGCAAAGGCACCAACAGCGACGGCAGGCCGGCGGCGGCCAGCTCGCTGATGGTCAACGCGCCCGCGCGGCAGACCACCAGGTCGGCCCAGCCATAGGCTTGGGCCATGTCCTTGATGAATGGGGCGACCTGCGCCTCGACACCGGCTTCGCGATAACGCTCGGCGGTGATCTCATCGTGTTTCTTGCCAGCCTGGTGAAACACCTCAGGCCGGTATTGCGCCGGAACCTGCGCCAGGGCCTCGGGCAACAGCTTGTTCAACGGCTCGGCGCCCAGGCTGCCGCCCAGGACCAGCAGCCGTGGCTGGCGCCCGATCAGGGCCTGGCGCGGGGTTTCCATGAACAACTCGCTGCGCACCGGATTTCCCGTGGTCCGGCGCTTGGCCGAAGCGGCGAAGGTGTTGGGGAAAGCTTCGCAGACTCGGCTGGCGAAAGGCACCAACAGGCGATTGGCGGTACCGGCAACGGCATTCTGCTCATGGACGATCACCGGTACATCGGCCAGCCGCGCGGCCACGCCGCCAGGACCGGTCAGGTAACCACCGAAGCCGACCACGCACACCGGTCGCAGCCGGGCAATGATGCGACGCGCCTGAACCACGGCCTTGCAGATGGCGAACGGCGCCTTCAGCAGGGCCAGTCGGCTCTTCCCACGCACACCGCTGACATCGATCAGATGCAACGGCAGGCCGTTGGCCGGCACCAGCTCGTTCTCGATGCCGCGCGGCGTACCCAGCCAGTGCACGCTGAAACCGCGCGCCTGGAACTCGCGCGCACAGGCCAGGGCCGGGAACACGTGTCCGCCGGTGCCGCCAGCCATGATCAGCACATTGCCTTTACCGGCCATGGGGCGTCTCCTCGGCGAAATCGCTTTCGCTGAACTCCACCTCTTCGCTACCCAGGTGCGAGCGGCTTTCCCACTCGATGCGCAGCAGCAGCCCCAGACAGGCGCAGCAGATCACCAGCGAGCTGCCGCCGTAGCTGAGGAACGGCAGGGTCAGCCCCTTGGTGGGCAGCAGGCCGACGTTCACGCCGATGTTGATCAGGAACTGGCCGATCCACAGGAACGACAGGCCATACGCCACGTAGGCCGCAAAGTACTGCTTGGCCCGCTCGGCCCAGTAACCGATGTACATGCCACGAATGCAGACGAATACGAACAGTGCGACCGTGCACAACGAACCCACCACGCCCAGCTCTTCGGCGAGCACCGAGAACACGAAGTCGGTGTGGGCTTCGGGCAGGTAGAACTGCTTCTGCACGCTGTTGCCCAGGCCGACGCCGAACCACTGGCCACGGCCGAAGGCGATCAGCGCCTGGGTCAATTGATAACCGGAGCCGAACTGGTCGCTCCACGGGTCGGTGAAGGTGATCAGACGCGCCATGCGATACGGTTGTGCCTGAACCAGCACGAACACCGCACCCACCGCCAGAGCCACCATCAGGGCGAAGCGGAACAGGCCCACGCCACCCAGGAACAGCATTGCGGCTGCGGCACCCATCATCACCACCGTGGCACCGAAGTCAGGCTCCATCAGCAGCAGCCCGGCCATTGGCAGCAACACGAAGAACGGCTTGAAGAAGCCCATCCAGCTGTCGCGCACTTCCTGCTGGCGACGCACCAGGTAGCCTGCCAGGAAGATCACCACGAACACCTTGGCGATTTCCGAAGGCTGCACGTTGAACATGCCGAAGCCGATCCAGCGCATGGACCCGTTCACTTCGCGACCGATGCCGGGCAGCAGCACCATCACCAGCAAGCCGAATGCAGCGATCAGCAGCGTACCGCCTATGCGCTGCCAGGTAGCGATGGGCACCATCATGGTGACGATGCAGGTGCCGATACCGATCACCAGGTACACAAGGTGGCGAATCATCATCGACAACGAATTGCCCGAGTTGACCGCCGCCACTTCCGAAGAAGCCGAGGTGATCATGACCAGACCGAGGCCCAGCAGCGCCAGGCAACCGGCCAGCATGGCGAAGTCGATATCGATCCCGCGGCCGCTGATCAGCGGCGAGGGAAATGGCTTGATGACACCGAAGATCATGACAAGCCCTCTACGGCATGGGCGAACAGGCGCCCGCGCTCTTCATAATTCTTGAACATGTCCAGACTCGCGCAGGCCGGTGAGAGCAGCACGGCATCGCCGGGCTGGGCCAGTTCGGCGCAGCGCTGAACCGCCTCCTCGATCGAGGCGACGTTGACCTGGGCAACGCCCGGACCGGCAACGGCTGCAATACGCGCGGCGTCGCGACCCAGCAGCACCAAGGCACGGCAATGACGCTGGATAGGTTGGCCAAGGGCAGTGAAATCAGCGCCCTTGCCGTCGCCACCGGCGATCAGCACAAGCTGGCCTTCGATGTCGGCGCCCAACCCTTCGATGGCGGCAATCGCAGCACCGACGTTGGTCGCCTTGGAATCGTCGTACCAGGCCACGCCATCGCGCTCGCGCAGCCACTGGCAGCGGTGCGTGAGCCCGGTGAATTCACGCAGGCTGGCCAGCATGGCGTCGAACGGCAGACCCACCGCGTGTCCCAGGGCAAGCGCGGCCAGGGCATTGGCCTGGTTGTGCGCGCCACGCACCTTGAGATCGCTGACCGGCATCAGGTTCTCGAACTCATAGGCCAGGTACTTCTGCCCGCCTTCCTCGCGCAGGCCGAAAGCCTTGAAGTCCGGCTTGTTCAGGCCGAACGTCCAGCACGGCATGCCCTCGCCGATCAGCGGTCGGCTCAGGGCATCCTGACGATTGAACACGACCTTGCGGGCGCCCCGGAAAATCCGATGCTTGGCCAGGTGATAGGCCGGCAGCCCGCTGTAGCGATCCATGTGGTCTTCGCTGACGTTGAGCACCGTAGCCACTTCGGCATTGAGCTGATGGGTGGTTTCCAGCTGAAAGCTCGACAGTTCCAGCACGTACAGCTCGACGTCGTCATCGAGCAGATCGAGCGCTGGCTGTCCCAGGTTGCCGCCCACGGCCACCCGTTTGCCGGCCGCAGCGGCCATTTCGCCCACCAGCGTGGTCACGGTGCTTTTGGCGTTGGAGCCGGTGATCGCCACGATCGGGGCCTTGGCATGACGGGCAAACAGGTCGATATCGCCGGACAGGTGCACGCCTCGCGCCGCTGCCTGCTGCAGGGCGGGAGTCGCCAGTGCCAGACCGGGGCTCACGTAGAGCTCATCGGCTCGGCACAGGAATTCCACGTCCAGCTCACCGCAACGGACTTCCACCTGCGGATAGTCGCGACGCAGCGTCGCCAGTTCCGGCGGCGCTTCGCGTGTATCGGCCACGGCAAACGCCACGCCCTGACGCGCGAGGAAGCGCACCAGGGACATGCCGCTCTTGCCGAGGCCGACAACGATGCGGAAGTGGGAAGAAGCGATCAGAGACACTCGTTCTACCTCAGCTTCAGGGTGGCAAGGCCGATCAGCACCAGAATCACGGTGATGATCCAGAAGCGTACGATGACCCGCGGTTCGGGCCAGCCCTTGAGTTCGAAATGGTGGTGAATCGGGGCCATGCGGAACACACGGCGACCGGTGAGCTTGAACGAGGCGACCTGGATCACCACCGACAGCGTCTCGACGACGAAGATGCCGCCCATGATGAACAGGACGATCTCCTGACGCACGATCACCGCGATGGTGCCCAGGGCGGCGCCCAGCGCCAGCGCGCCGACGTCACCCATGAACACCTGGGCCGGGTAGGTGTTGAACCACAAGAAACCCAGGCCGGCGCCGATCAGGGCGCCGCAGAAGACGATCAGCTCACCTGCACCTGGCACATAGGGAATCAACAGGTATTCGGCGAATTTAACGTTGCCCGACAAATAGCAAAAAATGCCCAATGCGCCGCCGACCATCACCGTTGGCAGGATCGCCAAGCCGTCGAGGCCGTCGGTGAGGTTGACCGCGTTGCTGGAGCCGACGATGACGAAGTAGGTCAGCACGATGAACCCGGCACCCAGCGGAATGCTGGCGTCCTTGAGCATCGGAATGATCAGGGTGGTTTCCACCGGGCTGTTGGCGGTCATGAACAGGAACACCGCAGCCCCCAGGCCGAACACCGACTGCCAGAAATATTTCCAGCGGCTGGGCAGGCCGCGGGAGTTTTTCTCGATTACTTTGCGATAGTCGTCCACCCAGCCGATGCCGCCGAACAGCAGGGTGACGATGAGCACGACCCAGACATAGCGGTTGGACAGGTCAGCCCACAGCAGCGTGCTGATGGCGATGGCCGAGAGAATCAGCGCGCCGCCCATGGTCGGTGTGCCTGACTTGGACAGGTGCGATTGCGGACCGTCGTTGCGTACCGCTTGACCGATCTGACGAATCTGCAGGGTGCGGATCATCCAGGGGCCCAGCCAGAGGGCCAGCGACAGCGCGGTCAGCACACCCAGAATCCCGCGCAGGGTCAGGTACTGAAAGACCGCGAAGCCTTTATAGAACTGTTGCAGAAATTCTGCCAGCAGCAGCAACATCAGTGTTTCTCCCCGCCAGAACCGCACAACGCCACCACGATGTTTTCCATCGCCGCGCTGCGTGATCCCTTGATCAAAATAGTGGTATTGGAACCCTGCTCGGCGGCCAGCGCCGCGATCAGGTCTGCCTGATTGGCGAAGTGTTGCCCCTGAGCACCGAACGCGGTCACTGCGTGGCGCATCAATGGACCGACCGCGTACAGCGCGTCGACCTTGTCGACGGCATATTCACCTACCTGGCGATGGCCAGCTTCGGCCCAGGCGCCCAGCTCGCCGATATCCCCGAGGACCAGCACGGTGCGCCCGGAAAAGCCGGCGAGTATATCGATTGCCGCACACATGGAGGTGGGGTTTGCGTTGTAGGTGTCGTCGATGACCCGCGCGCCGTTGACGGCGAGCTGCGCGACCGTACGGCCCTTGACCGGCTGCACCGCATTCAAGCCGGCCTGGATCCCGACCAGCGTCACGCCCAGGGCATGCGCAGCCGCAGCTGCCGCCAAGGCGTTGAGTACGTTGTGGGTGCCGAGCAGGTTGAGCTGGACGAAGACTTCGCCGTCGGGCCCGTGCAGGGTGAAGGACGGGCAACCACGGGCATCACTGTGCCGGGCACTGGAATGAAAATCCGCTGCGGCGTTGTCCAGCGAGAACGTCAGCACGGCATGCTGACCGGCGCGTGCCTGCCAGATCGGGAAAGCCTTGTCGTCAAGGTTGAGCACGGCCTTGCCACCCTCGCCCAGGCCTTCGAGGATCTCGCCCTTGGCCTCGACGATCTTGTCCGGACCGCCGAACTCGCCCACATGGGCGGTGCCGGCGTTGGTAATGAGCGCCACGTGTGGACGGGTCAGACCGACGGTGTAAGCGATTTCGCCCACCCGCGATGCACCCAGCTCGATCACTGCCGCAGTGTGCTGCGGCGCCAGTTCGAGCAAGGTCAGCGGTGCGCCCAGATCGTTGTTCAGATTGCCACGGGTGGCCAGCACGGGGCCTTGTGTACGCAGAATGCTGGCAAGCATTTCCTTGACCGTGGTCTTGCCGCTCGAACCGGTGATCGCAGCCACCGGGCGGCTGAACGCGGCGCGGTTCAGTGCGCCGAGCTGGCCCAGCGCCAGACGCGTGTTGGCCACGACCAACTGCGGCAGCGTCGAGCCTGGAACTGCGCGCTGCACCAGCGCGGCTACCGCGCCCTTGGCGGCGACGTCGTCCAGATAGTCGTGACCATCGAAACGAGGACCGGCCAATGCGACGAACAGATCGCCTGCAGTGATGGCCCGGCTGTCGATGCTGACACCGTCGAAGCGCGCGTCGTCACCCACCACGTGTCCGTGCAAAGTGCCTGCCAGCTGGCTGAGGGTCATGGCGTCAAGCATCGGCAGCTCCCCATGCAGCCAGAGCCTGCTCGGCCTGCTGCAGGTCGGAGAACGGATGACGCTCGCCGTTGATCTCCTGATAGTCTTCATGGCCCTTGCCGGCCAGCACGATGACATCGTCGACCGAAGCCGAATCGATCAGTTGGGCAATGGCGGTGCCACGGCCTGCCACGAAGGTCGCGTTGGCCGCGCTGGAAAAACCCACACGAATGTCGTCGAAGATGCGCAGTGGATCTTCGCTGCGAGGATTGTCGTCGGTGACCAGCACGCGGTCGGCCAGGCGCTCGGCAACTTCGGCCATCAACGGGCGCTTGCCACTGTCGCGGTCGCCGCCACAGCCGAAAAGACACAGCAACTGGCCCTTGGCGTGGGGCCGCAAGGCCTGCAGGACCTGGTCCAGGGCATCGGGCGTGTGCGCGTAGTCGACCACCACCAGGGGCTTGTCGCCACCGCCCAGACGCTGCATGCGACCTTGCGGCCCCTGCACCTGGCGCATCACCTTGAGCACGTCGTCCAGCGGATATTCCATGCCCATCAGGGCACCGACTGCAGCCAGTACGTTGCTCAGGTTGAAGCGCCCGAGCAGGCTGCTGCGCAGGCTGTATTCACCGTGTGAGGTCACCAGCGTGGCGCGCACACCGTGATCATCGAATTGCGCGTCGCGGCAGTACAAGGTCGCGCCGCTGTCGCTGAGGCTGTAGGTGATCAGCCGCGACTCGTGATCCTGCTCGGCCAACTCGCGACCGAACGCATCGTCCAGATTGAGCACGCGACACTTCAGGCTTGGCCAGGCAAACAGTCGGGCCTTGGCTTGTGCGTAGGCCTGCATGCTGCCGTGGTAATCCAGATGGTCACGGGACAGGTTGCTCAGCACGGCGATGTCGAAATCCAGCGCGGCCACGCGGCCCTGATCCAGCGCGTGCGACGACACCTCCATGGCCACGGCATGCGCGCCGCCCTTCTTCAGATCGTACAGTGTGGATTGCACGGCGATCGGATCGGGGGTGGTCAATCGGCCGCTCTGCAAGGCGCCGTAGAAACCGGTGCCCAGGGTACCGATCAGGCCGCAGTGCTCGCCCAGGGCGTCGAGCGCCTGAGCCACCAACTGGGTGATGCTGGTCTTGCCATTGGTTCCGGTCACGCCGACCATGTTCACCGAGCGGCTCGGCTCGCCGTAGAAGCGCCCGGCGATGCTGGACAACTGCGCGATCAGCCCTTTTACCGGAATCAGGGGCACATCGGTGAGCGGCAGCACGGTAGCGCCTTCCACTTCATAGGCCACGGCGGCGGCGCCCAGCTTGAGGGCATCGGCGATGTGCGCACGGCCATCGACCTTGCTGCCGGGTACGGCCAGAAACAGATCGCCCGGACGCACGTTGCGGCTGTCCAGGGTCAGCTCGCGGATCATCGGATCGCGGCTGGCTTCGGAAAAAAGCTTGCTCAGGGGCATGGTCATCAGCCGCGCCCTCCTTTTATCAATGGGGTCGCCGGTGCGGCGTTGACCTGCTGCTGCGGCACCGGCGGCGGCAGGTTGTCAGGTTGCACGTTCATCAGGCGCAGCGTGCCGGACATCACCTTGCTGAAGACCGGGGCGCTGACCAGGCCGCCGTAGTAGCCACCCTTGCTCGGTTCGTCGATCACCACGACGATCGCGTAGCGCGGGTCGCTCATCGGGCCGAAACCTGCGAACAGCGAGCGGTAGGCATTCTCGGTGTAGCCGCGCGAGCCGATGGTGGCCTTGCGCGCGGTACCCGACTTGCCCGCCACGTGATACGAAGGCACCCGCGCGCGATACACGCCGCGGGTGTCCTCGATGACTTGCTGGAGCATGCCCTGCACGGTCTTGGCGACCTTCTCGGGAATCACCTGCGCCGCGGTCGGCGGCTGGTCGCTCTTGAGAATGGTCAGGGGCACGATACGGCCGTTGTTGGCGATGGCCGCATAGGCGTGCACCAGCTGCAGCGCCGTCACCGACAGGCCGTAGCCGTAGGACAGCGTGGCGGTCTCGGCCTTGCGCCATTCGCGATGGTTGGGCAGGTTGCCGACGCGCTCGCCCGGGAAGCCCAGGCCGGTGTACTGGCCCAGGCCGACGGCGGACATCACGCGGTAGATGCTCTCGCCGCCGATGTCGAAGGCGACCTTGCTCATGCCCACGTTACTGGAGTTGATCAGAATGCCGGTCAGGTCAAGCACCGGACCTTCGGTCTTGGTCACGTCCTTGATGGTGTAGCGACCGATCTGCAGGGTGCCGGGGTACACGTCGACCTTGTCGCTGGGCTTCCAGCGGCCGGTTTCCAATGCCGCGCTCATGGAGATCGGCTTCATGGTCGAGCCCGGCTCGAACACGTCGATGATCGCACGGTTACGCATGGCCGCCGGCAGCATGGTGCGGCGGTTGTTGGGGTTGTAGGTCGGCTGGTTGACCATGGCCAGGACTTCACCGGTCTTCACGTCCATGATGACCATGCTGCCGGCCTTGGCTTCGTTCTCGGTGATGGCATTGCGCAGCTCGCGGCTGGCCAGATACTGCAGACGCAGGTCGATGGACAACGCCAAGGTCTTGCCGGCCTTGGCGTTCTTGGTGACCTGTACGTCCTTGATCAGCCGACCGCGGCGGTCCTTGATGACCTGACGCTTGCCGGGTACGCCGGCAAGCCACTCGTCATAGGCCAGCTCGACGCCTTCACGGCCGTGATCGTCGAGGTCGGTGAAGCCGACCATGTGCGCGGTCACGTCGCCCGCCGGGTAGAAACGACGGAATTCCTCGATGCCGTAGACACCCGGGGTTTTCAGGTCGAGTACCGACGCGCCCTGTTCGGGGGTCAGGCCGCGGACCAGGTAGATGAATTCCTTGCTCGCCTGAGCTTCCAGACGCTCGGCCAGGGCCTTGGGGTCTTGCCCGAGCGCGCGTGCGAGCGCGGGCCACTTGTCCTTGGCCAGCTGCATTTCCTTGGGGTTGGCCCACAGGGTGGTCACCGGCGTACTCACGGCCAGAGGCTCGCCATTACGGTCGGTGATCAGGCCGCGGTGCGCGGGAATGGGGATGTGGCGCATGCTGCGCGCGTCGCCCTGACCGATCAGGAAGTCACGGTTGATCACCTGCAGGTAGACGATCTGCGCAACGATGCCGCCGACCAGCAGCAGGAGCAGACCGACCATCAGGCGGAATCGCCACGGGAACAGTGCCCCGTCGAGCTTCATCATGGCGACACCATGCGGATTTCAGTGGCATCCGGGATGCGCATCTTCAACTGTTCGGTAGCCAGGGATTCGATACGGCTGTGAGCGGTCCAGGTGCTTTGTTCCAGGATCAGACGACCCCATTCGGCCTGCGCCTTGTCGCGCTCGCTCAGCTCGCCGTAGAGCGTGGTTGAGCAGTTGCCGATTGATGTGCGCGCTGTAGGAAACGCCGATGGCCGACACCAGCACGGCAACGAACAGCAGCAGCATGAGGAAACTGCCGCCCGGCAGCGGCTTGTTGAGCAGCTTGCTCATCGCAGCTTCTCCGCGACACGCATGACGGCACTGCGCGAGCGCGGGTTGGCCTTGAGCTCGGCTTCGGAAGCGAATTGCGCCTTGCCATGCAGCTTGACCTTGGGCACGAAGGCTTCGAACCGCACCGGCAGGTTGCGCGGCAGGTTGTCGGCTTCGCCCTTGGTGAGCTTGCGCATGAACAGCTTGACGATGCGGTCTTCCAGGGAATGGAAACTGATCACCACCAGGCGACCGCCGATTTCCAGGGCGTCGAGCGCAGCCTCCAGGCCCGCCTCGAGATCGGCCAGCTCGTTGTTGACGTGGATACGCAGCCCCTGGAACGCGCGGGTGGCCGGGTTCTTGCCCTTCTCCCACGCCGGGTTGGCGACCTTGAGCACTTCGGCCAGGTCGGCGGTGCGCTCGAAAGGCTGCACTTCGCGACGCTCCACCACCGCACGGGCCATGCGACGAGCGAACCGCTCTTCGCCGTATTCCTTGAACACGCGGGCGATTTCCTCCTCGGCGGCAGTCGCGATGAACTGCGCCGCACTCACGCCCCGCGTGGGGTCCATGCGCATGTCCAACGGGCCGTCATGAAGGAAACTGAAGCCGCGCTCGGCATCGTCGAGTTGTGGCGAGGAAACGCCCAGGTCGAGCAGGATGCCGCTGACCTTGCCGTGCATGCCGCGCTCGCGCACTTCCGCACCGAGCTCGGCAAAGCTGCGCTGTACAATGACAAAGCGGCCGTCTTCGGCCGCCAGCGCTTGCCCCGTGGCAATCGCTTGAGGGTCCTTGTCGAACCCCAACAGGCGGCCATCGGGCCCCAGGTGCTGCAGGATCAGGCGGCTATGGCCACCCCGGCCGAAAGTGCCGTCCAGATAGCAACCATCGTCGCGCACGGCCAGAGCCTCGACAGCTTCGTCGAGCAGCACGGTGATGTGATTGAAGCCGCTATCAATAGTCACAAGATCAGATCACGCAATTCTTCGGGCATGGCGCCCGGTTGTTGTATAGCTGCAAGGTCCGCCGCACTCACGGCATTCCACGCACCCTCGTCCCACAGTTGAAACTTGTTCAGTTGGCCGACCAGCATCGCGTGCTTGTCCAGCCGGGCGTACTCGCGCAGGCGCGGGGGCACCAGAAAACGTCCGCTGCCGTCGAGCTCGAGATCGACGGCATTGCCGATCAACAGGCGCTGCAGACGGCGATTGCTTTCCACCAATGAAGGCAGGGCACGAAGCTTGGCCTCGATGAGTTCCCATTCATCCAGCGGATAGACACACAGGCAAGGGTCGACGGTATCGACCGTGATGATCAGCTGACCGGAGCATTTGGAATCCAACTCGTCACGATACCGACTCGGCATGGCGAGCCGTCCCTTGGCATCGAGGTTGATCGGATTAGCTCCACGAAACACGTCGCGTTTCCCCTGAACTCAGATTTTTACGCTCGAAAAACCCACTTTTCGCCACTTCCCGCCACTCGCGCACACTATAGGAACCCCCCCACCACACCGTCAAGGCGCGTCTGTAGGGAAAAGCCTTATAGATCGGAGATTTAGAACGCAAAAGGAAGGGAAAGCGGTATTTGAGACACGCGAGGGGGAGATAAAGCCGTTAGAGTTCAAGCATCTGCGTCTTGAACTTAAAGTAGAGTCTCAAGACTAAGAATTTTTCGACATTACCAAAGGGGGTTTGGTTGCCTTTTCTTGCGAGGTCTGCGACAGGAAGCGCAGGAAAAAGGTGGAGAGTCGATCTGTAAGCCGGGTTTTGTCGAGGACAGTCATTCCTCTACGATGGCCATCGCTGGACACCTCTAGCAACCTACCCGGTTCCAACGCGGGCCGCGCCATATGGAACCCTATTTGGTCTTGCTCCGAGTGGGGTTTACCTAGCCACGAACTGTTGCCAGACGTGCGGTGCGCTCTTACCGCACCTTTTCACCCTTACCGGCGCTTGCGCGCTTAGGCGGTTATTTTCTGTGGCACTTTCCGTAGGCTCGCGCCTCCCAGGCATTACCTGGCACTCCGCCCTATGGAGCCCGGACTTTCCTCCCCCCGCTTGCCCAGCAACGAGTTGCGGAACAAAAACGGGCAGCGACTGTCCGATCGACTCTCCGGCGCGCAGGTTAACGACATGCACCGGCCAGGACAAGCTTTAATCGCACCGATCGGGCCATACCCGCACCGCAATCACGTCTTCTGCTTTTCCAGCGCCACTTGATAAAGCAGATTCTTGCGCACTCCGGTGATCTCTGCCGCCACGGCGGCGGCGCGCTTGAGCGGCATTTCTGCCAGCAGCACATCCAGAATGCGCATGACCTCGGCGCTGACAGCCTCATCACTGACCGGCGCGCTCCAGCCTGCCACCAGCACCACACACTCGCCCCGCTGCTGGTTGCTGTCGGCTTCCACGAATGCACGCAGCTCTGCCAGCGGCAACCCCTTGAGGGTTTCGAAGGTTTTCGTCAGTTCGCGCGCCAGTAATGCCGGACGCTCGCCGCCGAAGACCTTTTCCATGTCCTGCAGGCACTCGAGTATGCGATGGGGCGCCTCGTAGAAGATCAAGGTGCGCGGCTCCTCCCTCACCTGCTCCAGGCGCGCGCAGCGACCGGCGGTCTTGGCCGGCAGAAAACCTTCGAAGATGAACCGGTCCGACGGCAAGCCTGCAGCCGACAGGGCTGCGATCAAGGCACAGGGACCGGGCACCGGCACCACTTGCACACCCGCGGCACGTGCCTGACGTACCAGGTGATAACCGGGATCGGAAATCAGCGGCGTACCGGCATCGGAAATCAGCGCCACGTCATCGCCGGCCAACAACCGCTGGATGAAACGACTGCCTTCGTCCCGCTCGTTGTGCTCGTGGCAGGCGGCCAGCGGCGTATTCAATCCGAAGTGCTGCATCAGGCGCACCGAATGACGTGTGTCCTCGGCTGCAATCAGCGCCACCTCGCCCAGGATCTTCAGCGCACGCGCGCTCATGTCGTCCAGATTGCCAATGGGCGTGGCCACTACATAAAGTGTGCCCGGGGTGGAATTAGAAGCGCTTGAAGCAGTCACAGCACACACCTTGTCGTTCGGCCAAACCCGCATTGTACAGGCTCTACGCCACCCAGTGCTTGCCCAGCGATCCGGCGCAGTCGACGCGAAACATTTGCTCGTCCTATATAAGGACGGACTTGCCTTCTTCGTCGCACCCTGGCCGATGCTTGGGTACACTTGCCCGTCTATTGATCGAGTAAATCAGGAAGATATCCATGACAGCCTGCCTGCGGCTTCTATCTGCCCTATGCCTCGCCGCCTTGCTGGCTGCGTGCGCCAGTTCGCCTTCATCCAATCTCGGTGAGCTGCCTCGCACGCCGGACGCCACCGTGGAACAGTTGCTCGAACGCGCCAGCGCCAGCAAGTCGCCGGAAGAGGCAGCGGTCCTGCGCCTGAGCGCAGCGGATCAGGCCGCTCGCCAGGGCGACTCGGCCCGCGCTACCCAGATCCTGCAGCAAGTGCGCATCGAACTGCTCAAGCCGGGCCTGCAGATACTGGCCAGCACCTTGAACGCGGAGCTGGCACTGACGCGCAATGACGCCAAGGCCGCGCTGGCCGCGCTCGATCATCCAAGCCTGCAGCGCCTGGGCGAGTTGCCCGCCGACCAGCAGGTGCGCACCCACCTGGTTCGTGCTCGCGCACTGGAAGCCGATGGCCAGATCCTGGCTGCCGCACGCGAGCGGGTGTTCATCGCGCCTCTGCTCAGTGGTGAAGCTGCCGCCCAGAACCATGAGGCCATCTGGGCCTTGGTGGGTTCGCTGCCCGTCGAGCAACTGCAGAATCAAGGCACCGACGACTTCGCCGGCTGGCTGAGCCTGGCCCTGGCGGTCAAGTCTGCCGGCACCCTGGAGCAGCAGCAGGCGGCCATCGATACCTGGGTAGCCCAGCACGCCGCCCATCCGGCCGCGCGACAGCTGCCTGCGCCCTTGGTCAAACTCAAGGCCCTGGCCAGCCAGCCGCTGACTCGCATCGCCCTGCTGCTGCCCCAGGACGGGCAACTGGCAGGCGTGGCCCGCGCTCTGCGCGAAGGCTTCATGGCGGCCTACTATCAGGCCCAGCAAGCCGGCCAGAAACCACCCGTGATCGACGTGATCGACAGCTCGCGCCTGACGTCGCTCGACGACTTCTACCGCCAGGCCCAGGCCCAAGGCGTGCAACTGGTGATCGGGCCGCTGGAAAAGCCGCTGGTCAAACAGCTGGCCGCACGCACGCAACTGCCCCTGCCGACCCTGGCTTTGAACTACAGCGACAACAACCAGGTCGGTCCACCTCAGCTGTTCCAGTTCGGTCTGGCCGCCGAAGACGAGGCGCGCGAAGTGTCGCGCCGTGCTCGCGCCGACGGCTTGCACAGCGCCGCCGCGATGATTCCCAAAGGTGATTGGGGTGACCGGGTGCTCAACGCCTTCCGCCAGGACTGGGAAGCCAACGGCGGTACCCTGGTCGCAGCCCAGCGCGTTGACCAACCGGTGCAGCTGGCGCAGCAGATCGCCGACATGCTGAACGTGCGCAATGCCGGCAGCGGCGGACAAGCCTCGCGCCGCCAGGACATCGACTTCATCTTCCTGGCCGCCACGCCTCAGCAGGCCCAGCAGATCAAGCCGACGCTGAACTTCCAGTACGCCGGTGATCTTCCGGTCTACGCCACCTCGCACGTGTTCAGCGCCAGTGGCGACCCGGCGCAGTACAACGACATGACCGGCATTCGCTTCTGCGAAACGCCTTGGCTGCTCGACACCAGCAATCCGCTGCGCCAGCAGGTCTCTCGGCAGTGGCCACAGGCCAACGGCAGCATGGGCCGGCTGTACGCGATGGGCGTGGACGCATACACCCTGGCCGCCCGCCTGGGCCAGCTCAAGGCCTTGCCTGACAGCCGCGTCGAAGGCTTGTCCGGCAACCTGGGCATGGGCGCCAACCAACGCATCGAACGCCAACTGCCCTGGGCGCAGTTCGTCGGTGGCCAAGTCCAGCGCCTGCCCAACACCACGCCGTAATGTCGTCGAGCCCTCGCCAGAAGGCGGGTCGCGAGGCCGAGCAGCAGGCTCTGGAGCACTTGCGTGCACAGGGCCTGAGCCTGCTGGCACAGAACTGGCTGTGCAAACGAGGCGAGCTTGATCTGGTCATGCTAGATGGCGATACAGTAGTATTCGTCGAAGTCCGCTATCGCCTGCACGCCCAATGGGGTGGAGCATTGGCCAGCATCGATGCCCGCAAGCGTGAAAAGCTGGTGTTGGCCGCGCAATACTTCCTTGTCAAGGAAGCGCGCTGGGCCCAGCACCCGTGCCGTTTCGACGTGATTGCCCTGGAAGGCACCGGTACCCAGGCCACGCGCCTGAACTGGATACGCAATGCCTTCGACAGCTGACACTCGACACCTCAGTCACGCTCGCTCTTTGCTTTGCGGGCTGCACATTCTTCTTGTGCCGGGAACCGCCGCCGCGTTGCGGTCTTGCCCGACCAGCCGCTTTACTTAAGGTCACCTTGATGGACATGCAATCCCGAATTCGCCAGCTTTTCCAGGCCAGTATCGATACCAAGCAACAGGCGATGGAAGTCCTTGCACCGTACATCGAACAAGCCAGCCAGGTCATGGTCGGCGCCCTGCTCAGCGACGGCAAGATGCTGTCGTGCGGCAACGGCGGCTCGGCCGGCGATGCCCAGCACTTCTCGTCCGAGCTGCTCAACCGCTTCGAACGCGAACGTCCCAGCCTGCCCGCCATCGCCCTGACCACCGACAGCTCGACGATTACCTCGATCGCCAACGACTACAGCTACAACGAGGTATTCTCCAAGCAGATCCGCGCGTTGGGACAGCCCGGCGACGTGCTGCTGGCCATTTCCACCAGCGGCAACTCGGCCAACATCATCCAGGCCATCCAGGCCGCCCACGACCGCGACATGGTGGTGGTTGCCCTGACCGGCCGCGACGGGGGTGGCATGGCCTCCCTGCTGCTGCCTGAAGACGTCGAGATCCGCGTGCCGGCCAACGTCACGGCACGCATTCAGGAAGTTCACCTGCTGGCGATCCACTGCCTCTGCGACTTGATCGACAGCCAACTGTTCGGGAGTGAAGAATGAAGCGTACCCGCCTTGCCCTAGTGGCCCTGAGCCTGGCCTTGAGCGTCACCGGCTGCAGCTCGGTCCTGACTGCCACCCGTGACAACCCGATCGACGATGACCGCGGTACCCGCACCCTGGGCAGCAAGATCGACGACTCGCTGATCGAAACCAAGGTGTCGGTGAATATCGCCAAGGCCAATATCGATCTGGACAAGAATTCCCACATCGTCGTGACCAGCTACAACGGGGTGGTCCTGCTCGCCGGACAGACCCCGCGCGCCGACCTCAAGACCCTCGCCGAGCAGGCGGCCAGCGAAGTACAGCGGGTCAAGAAAGTCCACAACGAAATCCAGGTGCTGGCGCCCTCCTCGCTGCTGGCGCGCAACAACGATGCCTGGCTGACCACCAAGATCAAGACCCAGATGCTGGCCGACAGCGCCATCCCCGGCTCGCGCATCAAGGTAGTGACCGAGAACGGCATTGTCTACCTGCTCGGTCTGCTGACCCAGGCCGAGGCCACCCGGGCGACCAACCTGGTCCAAGGCGTTTCCGGGGTGCAGAAAATCGTGAAATTGTTCGAGTACATCGACTGACTGTCGACGCCGCCCTTCCTGGGCAGTACGAGAGCAACAAAAAGGCGATCCTTGCGGATCGCCTTTTTTCATTTCACCACTTTCAGGCTCGGACGCCCGGAAGGCCGTGGCGGTGGGCTGCCCGGTGGCGGGGCATCGTCGTCGGATTCGACGATATCCTCGAACTCGGCGTCCTCCTCGTCCAGCTCTGGCGACTCCAGGTCGAAGACCATGCCCTGACCGTTCTCGCGAGCATAGATGCCCAGAATGGCGCCCGTAGGCACGAACAGGGTGTGCGATACGCCGCCGAAGCGACCGTCGAAACTGACCGCTTCGTTATCCATATGCAGATTGCGTACGGCGCTGGGCGACACGTTCAATACGATCTGGCCATCGCTGGCAAAACCTTGCGGGACCCGAACCGAGGGGTACTCGGCATTGACCAGCATGTGGGGGGTGCAGTCATTGTCGACGATCCACTCGTACAGCGCGCGGATCAGATAGGGACGACTGGAGTTCATCAACGGCTCCTCAAAACCTGGCGCATTTCACGTTCAGCGGCAGACAGGCTGGCCTTGAAGGCCTCCCGCGCGAACTGACGTTCCATATAGTCGAGCAGCGGCTTGGCGGGCCGCGGCAGTTCGATACCCATGATCGGCAAGCGCCAGAGTATCGGCAGTAGACAGCAGTCGACCAGACTTTGCTCCTCACTGAGGAAGCAGGGCTTGTCAGCGAACAGGGCCGACACGCCGGTGAGGCTTTCGCGCAGCTCCTTGCGCGCCTGAACACGGGCGGCTTCCTTGCTGCGCGGATCCAGGATCAGGTCGGCCAGGCCGCACCAATCCCGCTGGATGCGGTGGATCAGCAGCCGGCTGTTGGCGCGCGCTACCGGATACACCGGCAGCAGCGGCGGGTGCGGATAGCGTTCGTCGAGGTATTCCATCACCACGGTCGATTCGAACAGGGCCAGGTCCCGGTCGACCAGCGTCGGCGTGCTGCCGTAGGGGTTCACTTCGATCAGCCGGGGTGGCAGGCGACCGCCTTCCACGTTGATGATCTCTGCGCTGACGCCTTTCTCGGCGAGAACGATGCGCACCCGATGAGAATAGTGGTCGGCGGGGTCGGAGTAACAGGCCAACCGATTGGTCACGCCCATGGCGGTCCTCCTCGCGTATAGAGTATGAATGCAAAAACGAGCGCCACCGGCAGGGGGCGCAAGCAAGCCGCGAAGTTTACCGCACTTTCAACCCACGTCCTTCCAGTATTCGCGTTTCAGCAAGTAAGCGAGGAGGATCAGCAGCGCCAGGTACAGCAATACGTACAGGCCAATCTGCCGGCTTTTGGTCTGTACCGGGTCGGCCGAGTAGGCCAGAAACGCCACCAGGTTCCTGACCTTGTCGTCGAATTGCCGAGCGTCGAGGCTACCGGTACCGGGTGTGACGCGCAGACGCGTGCACGGCTGCGCCGTCGGCTCGGCACAGTCGAGTACCTGACGGCCCTGCAGGCTTTCCAGCACATTGGGCATGCCGACGTTGGGGTAGACGGTATTGTTCACACCCCAGGGCCGCGCCGGGTCGGCGTAGAAGCCGTGCAGGTAGGCGTACAGCCACTCACTGCCCCTGACCCGGGCGATCAGGGTCAGGTCGGGGACCTCGGCGCCGAACCATGCCTTGGCATCGTCCGGCAGCAAACGTGTCTGCATGGGGTCGGCAATACTCGCCCCTGCTGGCGCCAAGGTCTGCAACATCTGTTCATAGGGTATGCCCAAATCGTCGGCCACCGTCTGGTACCGCTGAAATTGCGTGCCATGGCAGCCCATGCAATAGCCGAAAAAGGTGTTCGCACCGTCGCGCAAAGCAGCCTTGTCGGTCACGTCGATCACCATAGGTTGCACGCCAGAGGCGACGGGTGCCGCAAGGACCGTCAGCGGCGACAACAACAGCAGCACAAACGCAATCAGCGCTTTCATCGGCTTGGAATCCGATCGGGCACCGGCCGGGTGATTTCCCGACGTGTGTACAGCGGCATCGCCAGGAAATAGCCGAAGTACAGCACCATGCACACCCGTGCCGCCCAGGTCGTGGCGGCTGTGGCCGGTTGCATGCCCAGGTAGCCCAGCGCCACGAACGCCACGCAGAACAGCGCCAGCGCAATGCGGCTGAGCCATCCCTTGTAGCGCATCGACTTCACCGGGCTGCGGTCCAGCCAAGGCAGCACGAACACAATGGCGATCGCCAGGCCCATGGCGCACACCCCCATGAGCTTGTCGGGCACGGCGCGCAGAATCGCGTAGAAGGGAGTGAAATACCAGACCGGCGCAATGTGCTCTGGCGTCTTGAGCACGTTCGCGGGCTCGAAATTGGCCGGCTCCAGAAAGTACCCGCCCATCTGCGGAAAGAAGAACACCACGGCACTGAACACGAACAGAAACACCGCCACCCCGAGCAGATCCTTGACCGTGTAGTAGGGATGAAAGGCAATGCCGTCCAGCGGTTTGCCGTCCGCATCGCGCAGGCGCCTGATGTCGATGCCGTCGGGGTTGTTCGAGCCCACCTCGTGCAGCGCCAGAATGTGCAGCACCACCAGCGCCACGATCAGCAGTGGCAAGGCCACCACATGCAAGGCGAAGAAGCGGTTCAAGGTCACGCCCGAGACCAGGTAGTCACCACGGATCCACTGGGCCAGATCGGCGCCTACGATAGGGATGGCACCGAACAGCGAGATGATCACCTGCGCCCCCCAGTACGACATCTGTCCCCAAGGCAGCAGATACCCCATGAAGGCTTCCGCCATCAACAGCAGATAGATCGACATGCCGAACACCCACACCAGCTCGCGCGGTTTCTGATAGGAGCCATACAGCAGGCTACGGAACATGTGCAGGTAGATCACGATGAAGAACGCCGAAGCGCCGGTGGAATGCAGGTAGCGCAGCAGCCAGCCATATTCGACGTCGCGCATGATGTATTGGATGGACGCGAAAGCCCCCTCGGCCGTGGGCGTGTAGTTCATGGTCAGCCAGATGCCGGTGAGCAACTGATTGAACAGCATCAGCAGCGCCAGAGATCCGAAAATGTAAAAAACATTCAGATTCTTCGGGACGTAGTACTGGCTCAGATGGTCGCGCCACACTCTGCCCACCGGCAGGCGCGCTTCGATCCACTGCAACAGGCCTCGCATCAGGCACGCTCCCCATCGATACCCAGCACGAGCACATCGGCGCTTTCGTAGTAATGCGGTGGCACGGCGAGGTTCAAGGGTGCGGGCTGCGCCTTGTAGACACGCCCGGCCAGATCGTAGTGCGAACCATGACAGGGGCAGAAATACCCGCCCTGCCAGTCGTGCCCCAGGTCGGCTGGCGCAACCTCGGGCCGGAAGGTGGGGGAGCAACCCAGGTGCGTACAGATGCCGACCACCACCAGCACCTCGGGTCGGATGGCGCGCAATGCGGCGTCGACATACGCTGGCTGGTCCGAGTCGCGCGATTCAGGATCGGCCAGATGGTCGATGTCGTGGGCAAGATTGTCGAGTACCTGCGGCGTGCGTCGGCAGATGAAAACGGGTTGGCCGCGCCAGCGAGCGACCATCTGCTGCCCGGGCTCAATCTTGGCGATGTTGACCTTGACCGGCGCAGCGGCGGCGCGAGCTTTGGCGCTGGGTTGCCATGAAGCCACGAACGGCACCGTTGCGCCGACCGCACCGGCAGCACCTACCAGCGCCGTGGTTCTGACCAGAAAGCGACGGCGACCCTGGTCGATGTCACACACCCCGCTCTGCTCGTCCGCCATCCTCTACCTTAGCCTGCTGCAACAGGCATCTGCATTGTCTAGCGCGCAGTGTACCAGCGCCTCTCACGGATTGACGGGCGAAAAAAAACCCGGCTCGCGAGAACCGGGTTTTTTCTGGAACGAAGACGCGAATTAACGCTTCGAGTACTGCGGACGCTTACGCGCTTTACGCAGACCGACTTTCTTACGTTCAACTTCACGAGCATCGCGAGTCACGAAGCCTGCTTTACGCAGGGCCGGACGCAGTGCTTCGTCGTAGTCCATCAGTGCACGGGTGATACCGTGACGGATCGCACCGGCCTGACCGCTGACACCACCACCGATGACGGTGACGTAGATGTCGAACTTCTCGGTGTTCTCGGTCAGCTCCAGCGGCTGGCGAACTACCATGCGGGCAGTTTCACGACCGAAGAAGGTGTCCAGAGTGCGATTGTTGATGGAGATGTTACCGGTGCCCGGACGCAGGAAAACGCGAGCGGTTGCGGTCTTGCGACGGCCAGTGCCGTAATTTTGAGTCGCCGACATAATGAACTATTCCGTTAAAACTTCAGTTCTTGGGGCTGCTGAGCAGTATGAGGGTGAGCAGCGCCCGCATAGACTTTCAGCTTACGGTACATGTCGCGACCCAGCGGGTTCTTGGGCAGCATGCCCTTAACCGCGGTCTCGAGCACGCGCTCTGGCGCCTTGGCGATCAGCTTTTCGAAGTTGATCGACTTGATACCGCCCGGGAAACCGGAGTGGGAGTAGTAGATCTTGTCAGTGGTTTTGGCACCAGTGACACGCACCTGCTCGGCGTTGATGACGACGATGTAGTCGCCGGTGTCAACGTGAGGAGTGTACTCAGGCTTGTGCTTGCCACGCAGACGGCTCGCGATTTCTGTAGCCAGACGACCCAGGGTCTGACCAGCAGCATCAACGACGAACCAGTCGCGCTTTACTGTTTCCGGTTTAGCAGTAAAAGTTTTCATTCTTTATAGCCTCAGGGGCCGCCCAGCAAAAAGAGACGGCGGATCTTACTGAATAGTGCTTACTTTGACAAGTCAAAGGCAGCCGGGCACGGGACACTTTTGGGGGGCTCGGGTCTTCGCGTCACATACACGGCAAAATTCTTCCGGGAGGGGGGCATCACTTCCACTTCACAGAGAGGTGCCGAATTATCCAGATTGCGAAAAAAATATCAACCTGCTTTTATGATTCCTTTGCCAAGAGGAGTCACCGATGCACTATCGCAAGCTGGGACGTACCGATCTGAACGTGAGCGCGCTGTGCCTGGGCACCATGACCTGGGGCGAGCAGAACACCGAGGAGCAAGGCTTCGCGCAGATAGAAAGGGCCAAGGCGGCCGGCATCAATTTCCTCGACACGGCGGAAATGTACCCCGTGCCACCGCGTCCGGAAACCTATGCCGCCACCGAGCGGGTGATCGGCAACTGGTTCAAGCGCCAGGGCGACCGCGCCGACTGGATCCTGGCCAGCAAGATCGCCGGCCCCGGCAACGGCATCAGCCATATCCGCGATGGCCAGCTGAAATTCAACCGCGAGCACATCGTCGCGGCCCTGGATGCCAGCCTGCAGCGGTTGCAGACCGACTGGATCGACCTCTATCAGTTGCACTGGCCGGAACGCAGCACCAACTTCTTCGGCAAGCTGGGCTATCAGCACACCCAGGACCACCTCGACACGCCGTTGCAGGAAACCCTGCAGGTGCTCGACGAACAGGTCAAGGCCGGCAAGATCCGGCATGTCGGACTCTCCAACGAAACGCCGTGGGGCACGATGAAGTTCCTGGGTCTGGCGGACAGCGGCAACCTGCCCCGCCCGGTGTCCATCCAGAACCCGTACAACCTGCTCAACCGCACCTTCGAGGTCGGCCTGGCCGAAGTGGCCATCCGCGAGCAATGCGGGCTGCTGGCCTACTCGCCCCTGGCGTTCGGCATGCTCTCGGGCAAGTTCGAGAACGGCGCACGTCCGGCCGGTAGCCGTCTGGCCTTGTTCAGCCGTTTCACCCGCTACGCCAACGACCAGGCAATCGCTGCCACCAGCCGCTACGTGGCGCTGGCCCGCGAACACGGTCTGGACCCGGCGCAGATGGCCCTGGCCTTCGTCACCGCGCAGCCGTTCGTGACCAGCAACATCATCGGCGCGACCTCGCTGGAACAACTGGACAGCAACCTGGCGAGCATCGATCTGCAACTGTCTGAAGAGGCGCTGGCGGGTATCGAGGCGATCCACAAGGCGCAGCCGAATCCGGCGCCGTGACTTTCGATTGCTGCTGTTGCTGATGGCCTCTTCGCGGCCACTGGCCGCTCCTACAGGGTTCTGAACATCTTGCGTAGGAGCGGTCAGCGGCCGCGAAAGGATCAACGCCCTTCCCCTTCTCCGCCTGGCTTGAATCCAACGGCACTTCGGCCATATCCTGACCGCTTTCACCCTACAAGAATAAAATCATGATCTTCACGCCCCACACGCCCGCGCTGCGGCGCGTCTGCATTCTGGCCACCGATCAGGTCATGGCCTCGACCCTGATGCAGGCCAAGGACTTCTTCCACATGGCCAGCCTGCGCTACGGCAAGCAGCTGGGCCTGGACCGCCATGCGCTCTTCGAGACCCGCCTGGTCAGCCCGGACGGCCTGCCGGTGCGTAGCTTCAGCGAAGTCATGCTGCCGGTGGACGGTGGTCTGGAAGACGCCGACCTGATCATCCTGCCCGCCTGCTGGGGCGACTTCGACAGCGCTGCGGCGCGCTACCCGCAGGTGCTGCCCTGGCTGTGCGCGCAACACGCCCGCGGCGCGGTTCTGTGCGGTGAGGCCAGCGGCGTGTTCTGGCTGGCTGCCAGCGGCCTGCTGGACGGCAAGGAAGCGACCACCTACTGGCGCTTCTTCGAAGAATTCAAGCATCGCTTTCCCGGCGTTCGCCTCAATCAGGACAAGCACCTGACCGACGCGGACAACCTCTTCTGTGCCGGTGGGCCGGTGTCGGCCTGCGACCTGTACATTCATCTGATCGAGCGGTTCTGTGGCGCCCATGTAGCCCAGGCGGTGTCACGCGACACCCTGTACGAAGTGCAACGCAGCTATACGCCTGGACGCATTGGCTTCGGTGGCCAGAAGCTGCACCGAGACGTGCCGATCCTGCACATCCAGCAATGGCTCGAAGAACACTTCGCCGAGAAATTCCGTTTCGAGGACGTGGCTCGCGAGCGTGGCATGAGCATCCGCAACTTCATGCGTCGTTTCCATGCCGCCACTGGCGACAAGCCGCTGCATTACTTGCAGCGGCTGCGCATCGAAACCGCCAAGGGCCTGTTGTCAGGTACCCGCAAGAGCGTCAAGACGATCAGCTATGAGGTGGGGTATGACGATGCGAGCTTCTTCGCGCGGCTGTTCCGCCAGCACACCGAACTGTCGCCCAATGGCTATCGGCAGCAGTTCATGCAGGCGGCTTGAGGAAGCATCGCGGTGCGCACTTCGCGGCCACGGACCGCTCCTACGGGGAATTATTCGCGGCCGCTGACCGCTCCCACGGACAATTGTAGGAGCGGTCAGCGGCCGCGAATCGGGCGCTGCGGTCTGTCAGGGCTTGTGCGCCCGCGAGAGGAACTCGTGGGACTGCATTTCCAGCAGGCGGCTCAAGGTGCGCTGGAACTCGAAGCTCAGGCGACCACCGGTGTACAGATCCTTGAGCTCCACTTCCGCCGAGATGATCAGCTTCACGTTGCGATCGTAGAACTCGTCGACCATGTTGATGAAGCGGCGAGCGATATCGTCGGTGGTCACGCTCATCTGCTCGACACCACTGAGCAGCACGGCATTGAAGATCTTGCCCAGCTCGATGTAGTCGTTCTGGCTGCGTGGGCCGTCGCACAGCTCGCGGAACTCGAACCAGGCCACGTCATCGCAGGTACGTAGCGCGCGGATCTCGCGATTCTCGATCATCAGGGGGTCGTTCTCGACCACCTTGGTGCTGTTGTGGGTCAGCGCCTTGAAGCTTTCGCGCATGCTCGCCTGGGCGGCTTCGTTGAGCGGCGAGTGGAACAGCTCGGCCTGCTCCAGGTGACGCAGGCGATAGTCGACGCCGCTGTCGACGTTGACGATCTCGGTGTGCTCCTTGATCAGCGCGATCGCCGGCAGGAAGCGCGCTCGTTGCAGACCGTCCTTGTACAGGCCGTCAGGCACGATGTTGGAGGTCGCCACCAGCGTCACGCCGTTCTTGAACAGCTCTTCCATCAAGGTGCCCAGGATCATCGCGTCGGTGATGTCCGAAACGAAGAATTCGTCGAAGCAGATCACCCGCGCCTCGTCGGAGAACCGCTTGGCGATCACCGTCAGCGGGTTCTTCACGTCCTTGAGGGTTTTCAGTTCCTCGTGCACGCGCTTCATGAAACGGTGGAAGTGCGTACGCACTTTCTGCTCGAACGGCAAGGCGTCGAAGAAGGTGTCGACCAGGTAGGTCTTGCCGCGGCCGACGCCGCCCCAGAAGTAAATCCCCTTGACCAGCTTGGGTTCCTTCTTGCCGAACAGCTTGCCGAACACGCCAGGTTTGCTGTGCCCGGCGGCGACCAGATCGTCGTACAGACGCTGCAGGTGGCGGACGGCATTTTCCTGGGCGGCGTCGTGGAAGAATTCGGGACGTTTGAGATCGGCTTGGTATCGTTCTAGGGGCGTCATATTCGTTAGCAAGGCAACAAAAACGGGCCGTCACTGTAGCGACGGCCCAGGATAATGGCAATGAGCTTTGCGACAGGGTGTCGCATCACTCCCCTTGGGGCTGCAGTGCCTTGCGCAACGCCTGAATGGCGGTATCGCGGGCCTCTGTCGTGGTGAACGTCGGGCCATCGGCCACGCAGGTGTCGTCCAGCCACAGCGTGAAGCTTTCGGCATCGCTGCGGATGTCCAGTTCACCGCCCTGCTGCAATTGCTTGCTGACCTGCCCGGCCGCCTTGCCGTCGGCGAAGCTGCGCGACAGCAGCAGTTGCTCGCCGCTGGCGTCGAGCAGACGAAAGCGGAAGCTGCCGTCGTCGTCACGGAAGCTGACGAAGCGTGCAGCCTTGGCGACTTTCTTCTTGCCTGCCGTGGTCACCTGCACCTGCTCGCGGAAGGAGCGCAGCCCCACCGCCTCGCGCAGCTCACCCAGGAACGGCGTGGCGACGGCGCGGGCTTTGGCGGCGCCGGCCAGAAGGATGTCTTCCAGTTCCGCCGGGCGCTCGATGAAGTGGTGATAACGCTCGCGGGCTTCACCCAGCTCGGCATCAAGCAGGTTGAACAGGCGCGCCTTGGCCTCGCCCCAACCCAGGCCTTCGCGCAGCGCGGCATGGAACTCGGCGCTCTGCTCGGGCGTGGCAAAGGCTTGGAACAGGGTGAACAGGTGCGAATTGTCCGGGTCCTTGGCTTCGCCCGGCGCGCGCGAGTCGGTGACGATGCGCGAGATGGCGTCTTTCATGTCCTTGGCGCTGGTGAACAACGGGATGGTGTTGTCGTAGCTCTTGGACATCTTGCGCCCGTCCAGGCCGGGCAAGGTGGCGACGCTTTCCTCGATCAACGCCTCGGGCATGACGAAGAACTCGCGGCCCTTGCCGAACAGATGGTTGAAGCGCTGGCCGATATCGCGCGCCATTTCCACGTGCTGGATCTGGTCGCGACCGACCGGCACCTTGTGCGCATTGAACATCAGGATGTCGGCGGCCATCAGCACCGGATAGCTGTACAAGCCCATGGAGATGCCGGCATCCGGGTCTTCACCGGTTTCCACGTTCTTGTCCACCGACGCCTTGTAGGCATGGGCGCGGTTGAGCAGGCCCTTGGCGGCCACGCAGGTCAGCAGCCAGGTCAGTTCCGGGATTTCCGGGATATCGGACTGCCGATAGAACGTCACCCGCTCCACATCCAGACCCGACGCCAGCCAGGTGGCCGCGATTTCCAGACGCGAGCGCTGGATGCGCAGCGGGTCATCGCATTTGATCAGGGCGTGGTAATCGGCCAGGAAATAGAACGAGTCGGCGTCACTCTGGCGACTGGCAACGATCGCCGGGCGGATGGCGCCGGCATAGTTGCCCAGGTGAGGCGTGCCAGTGGTGGTGATACCGGTCAGGATACGAGTGGTCATGGGTCGATTCTTGTTCAGGAGCCGTGGACGGGCATCAGTTCGAAAGACGCGGCAGCAGCAGATCCTTGAGGTCGGTCAGCTTGCCGTGGAAAAAGTGCCCGCATTCTGCCACTTTCAGCAGCTCGTGGGGGCGCTCGAGCTTGTCGGACCAGTCGTAGACGAGCTGTGGATCGACCACTTCGTCGGCATCCGGCTGGATCACGGTCAACGTGGCCTGCTGCGGCAAGCGCTCGGTTATCCGCATCACCGCTGGAGCGACCATGAACAACTGCTGCACCGCCTCGCCTTCAGCCTCCAGGCGGCCGGCCAGGGTGGCTGCCACGAAACCGCCAAAGGAAAAGCCCAGAATCGTCAGCGGCAGTTCGGGGTGTTTCGCTCGAAGCCAGCGGGCCACGGCCCAGGCATCGTCGACTTCGCCGCTGCCCATGTCATGGCTTCCCGCGCTGGCGCCGACGCCGCGGTAGTTGAAGCGCAGCGTCAGCATGCCGGCATCGCGGGCGGTGCGCTGCAAGGTGGACACCACCTTGTTGAGCATGGTCCCGCCCTGTACCGGATTGGGGTGGCAGATCAAGGCGATGCCCGTAGCATCGGCGGTGTCGAGGTACAACGCTTCGAGTGGGCCCTGCGGGCCGTCGATGAAAACTGCGGTTTCGCGGATGAGCAAGGGGTGAACTCCGTGACCCCAACAGGGGTCGACTCGTCTAGCTGGAAGATTCTGGCCTGTGAAATTGCGCAAGTGCGCGGTATACAGCGCAGGTCCGAGCCGTTAACGTAAAGCAAAGCCGTTTATAGAGGAAGGACTCGTGGAACTCTCGCTCTTAGTTTGGTTGTTGCCAACCCTGGCCCTGGTAGTCGGTGTGGTCATCGGTTTTGCCGTCGCGCGCCTGGCACCCCGTGCCGTGCCCAATGGCACACAGCGTCAGCTCGATGATATCCAGGAACGTTTCGATACCTACCAGAACGAGGTGGTCACCCATTTCAACAGCACCGCGATCCTGGTCAAGAAACTGACCCAGAGCTATCAGGAAGTGCAGGACCACCTGGCCGAAGGCGCCGACCGTCTGGCCCTGGACGAACTCACTCGCCAGCGCCTGCTCGCCGCCCTGCATTCGGACGCGCCGCAACCCCACCGCGAACGCCTGACGCCGCCGCGCGATGCCGAACCACCCCGTGACTACGCGCCCAAGGCCGCGAACTCGCCCGGCATGCTGGACGAGCAATACGGCCTGAAGCGCAAGTAAGGCTGCACGTTCCATCGACCTGAAGAACGCAGCAGAAAAAAGCGGGACCTGAATCATCGGGCCCCGCTTTTTTCATGCCTCGGCCAAGCCTGGGCTGCGTTGCACGCAGGACTCAAAGCGCCAGGTACACCTCATCGAATGGCGGCGCGATTTCGCTGCGCAGTATGCCGATCCACTTGCCGTGGGTCGTTTCGTCGGTCTTCTGCTTCTCGAATCCGTCGAAGCGTTGCTCTACGGTTTTCAGGTGCGCGGCGGTATAGGCATCACGGGGTGCGCGGGGATCGGCATAGTGGAAATGCGCGTACCACAACGGTTTGCCTGCCGTGTCAGCCACCACGTATTCCTCCAGGTAGCCTCGCGAACGCTTGAGCTTGCTGCGCGCACCGACGCGGCTGATCCGCGCCTCACCCTGGCGATACAAATAGTCCACCCGGGCCGCCGCAGGTGGCTGCCACTTGACCATGTGGATGTGGATCAGGCGCCCCTGCTCGTTCAGCTCGGCGGCCTTGTCGCGGAACAGCTGCGCGCGGCCATGGGCAGACGTCTGCTGACTGGTGGCCTCGTCCACTTCATTGTCACGGGTCAGTTGCTGTTCGACGGCATCGGCCGCCTCGGTCAACTGCTGTGCGTACAGCCGCAGCCGGTCTTCGACCTCCACCGGCAGATAGGACTTTTGCGCCTCCTTCCAGGCTGTGCGGGTCTGTTGGTCGGCCCCCTGCAACAACTGGTTGCCACGCCGGATCGCCGCGTTCAGCGAACGGCTTGCCGGTCGCGGACGCGCCACGGTGGTGGTTTCCATCACTTCCCAATCGGCCTGAGCCGGATCCTTGTCGAACGAGGCCAATACCTTCTTTTCGATGGGGTCGATCACGTCGACGATGTCGCGATCGGTGACCGCGACCTTGGGTCGACGCTGCCCCACTACCAGCCCCCTGTGCCGCGTTACGAAGATACTCTTGTGACGCGCCTGTTGACGCTGCTTGCGGGTCATCTTGAACTGTTCGCGGATCAACGGCACCAGGGCGGCCTGGGCACTGTCACGCAACTCCTGAATCAGGTTGGCCAGACGCAGGCGTGCCGGCTCGTACAGCAGCCCGCCTTGCTCGCCGGCATAGAACGCCAGGGATTGCTGCGCGGCCTCGTATTGCAGGTCCAGGCTGTTCAGCAGTTCGACCCGGTCATTGAGGTTGTATTCAGCAGTTTCCTCCAGAGCGGCGTGGGTCTGCGCCGCCAGGCGAACCGGCTCGGCCACCGATTCCATCACCCGATCGGCCACTTCCAGCGTGGCGATGTGGCGAATGCTGGTCAGCGCCAGACCATCCACCAGCAGGCCGATCCAGCGTCGGATCGACAGGGCCTCGATCCAGTTCGCCGTCAGCTTTTCCAGTGCCGTCGCACCTTCGATCGGCATGCGCCGCAGCTGCTCTTTCCATTGCGTGAGTTCCTTGGTCAGTTGAACCTGCTTCTCGAGGATATCGATGCTGTCGCTGACATAATCGAAAAATGCTCGGGACTGCTCCTCGCTCATTTCGGAACCGACCAGCAACTGGCTGATATCCTCGGCCCTGTCGCGATAATCCAGGCTCTTGTAGCGCAGGTTGATGATTTCTTCCTGCGCCACCTCGCACAACTGGAACAGCAGGCTGGCCTGCTCCTTGGCGCGGTTGCTGTAGGGCTCGAGCTGATTGAGCTCCAGACTGGCTGCCAGCACCTGGCGCAACGCGGCCAGATAGTTGCCGGTCGCCTCGCTCATGACATTGCGCAGCCCTCGCAGACGTTCGTTGTCCTTGGCTTCGAAGGCTCGGTTGACCTTGCGCAACACGGCGTTGACACGCTCATGCAGAGACGCGCGTTTCTGGTTGAACTCGGTGATCTGTCGGTCGCAGGCCTGCATCCGTTGCTGATTGGCTGCCCGCAGTGCCGCAATGGTGCGCTTGGGCCCACCGCCGCGCAAACGCAGGTGCAGATCCAGACGCCAGCGCCCGACTTCATCGCGCTCCACCCATGGACCCGGTGTCTGCGGACGCGCCGCATCGATGATGCGCACCAGCCCGTCATCGACCATGACCTGAAAGAAATGCCCCTCCAGTGACAGCAGCCAGCGCTCGCCATCCAGATACAGACCGCGCATGGCACCGTGAGGCACAGGCTCGGGCAGGGGTTGCGGCGCAGCGACGCGATAGCTGGCCAATGCGGTGGCATCCTCGGGGCTGAGCCGATGCTGGGCACGCGCCCAGGAAAAACTCAGATGCGCGTTGGCGTCGAAGGCATGCACGGGTGTGGGTGACAACCGCGTGGTCACCGTGGCCTTTGCCGGCACCGGCGATACTGGCGACACCGACGGGACTGGCAGCATCGGCTGGCGGAACTCACGGACCGTAACGGCCCGCTCGGTGGCACGAACCAGCAGTACCAGGGCAATGTTGAAGAGCAGATCCACCAGTTGATCATCTGCCGCATCCTTGTCGCCACCGGCCTGCGCTGTCAGCGTGACGTTGCACGCGGCCATGGCCTGGATCAGCCAGCCGGCGGTGGCCAAAGGCCCCGGAAGAACGGGCAGGAGCGCGTTGAACACCGTCCAGCCAAGGGCGCGGTAACCGATCCAGCGACTTTCCTCACTGGAGACCGACTGCCGGTCAGCCACCGTGACCAGAGCCTTCACACAGCCCTGGTAGAGCTCGGCCAACACATCGGCACCCAGTGCCACACCTTTCAAGGTGGCTGCGGCAGGGACGCCGATCGGCGCATAGTCCGAACCTTGGCCGAAGCGGATCAGATGCGGTTCATGAAAGCCGCCGTTGGCATAACGTGCGCGGGCCGGTGCATCGAGCCAGTCGAGCACGCTGCGCTGCAACTCGCCCTCCTCGGCAATGGCCTCGAACAGCGCGGCGCGGTCCGCATACTGAATCAATGCGGGCTGCATGAGCGGGCGGTACAGCACCTGCAGTCCGGAACCGTCGGTGGCGGTTATCACATACATGTTGCAGACCTTGTCAACCTTCATGCCTGCCGCAGGCAGGATGCCCAGCGCCTGAATGGCCACGCTCACGCCTTCGACTTCTGCGTTGCCTGCGGCCTCCATGATCGCGGCGACATACTTCCAGCCCAGGCGGGTGAACCCGCACAGTCCGCGAATGCTGTTTTCCAATGCGAGCATGGGCAACTGGCACTGCAACTGGCTGGCGAACAGCGCCTGGCGCCGCTTGGACTCGACGGGGTCCAGCAGCAGTTTCTGCTTGAGCAAGGCCAGGTAGCCGCCCCCGGCATCGGTCCGGGTGACCAGGGTCTGGATACTGCTCGCATCGACCCAGGAAGGCAGCGTGACACCTGCCTTGGGCTGGACCAGCAAGCGCCCCTGGGGCCGACCCGACAGGTTGTACAGGGCCAGGTCCACCAGACTGATGACGTGATCTTCCATCGTCATGTCGCCCGCATTGACGATGCTCAACTGTGCGTTCGGCACCGTGACGATATGCACCTCGACGTCATCTACAGCGTCGAGCGCGGCGTGCGGATGGTCCAGGGCGATCTGCCTGATCAGCGCCTGCTCGGCAAAGTCGGCGATGGAGGGTATGGCGTCCAGAAACGATGCCTGTTGCTGCTGTTCGCGCAGCGCAGCCAAAGTCGCCAGGTACAAAGAGAATTCCCGGCGTTGCGCATCGTTGGCCTGGGTCAGCCATGCCGGCAGGCCATCCTGCACGGCTTGCAGGCGTGCGCGCTCTTCGGCGCTGTCGATATCGAACAGGCACGTCACATACTCGGTACCCTGCTCCAGGGCCCCCACGCCGAAGCCACTGGCCCGGCAGTACTTGCCCAGCGACTGCAACGCTTCGAGCTGTTGTTCCAGAATGGCCTGCGCCTGGGCCTCGAAGATATTGCCGGTGGGAGAATACAGCGCCAGTTCCAGCGTCGGCCCGGTGACCGCATGGCCCAGGTGCATGGCGAATGCATCGGTCAATGCCTGCATGCTCGGGAACGTTTCCAGCCCGTTGACCGGGGTGTACATCAGCAACACTTCACCACCGTGGCTGCCGACACGGCGACGGATGACCAGGGCATGGGTCAGTTCGGCATGGCGCTGCAAGGGCACGCCCATGGCCTGCACACTGACCAGGCTCGCCTCGATGGTATCGCCGGCGTACAGCGCACGCTCGCGGGCACCCGGCATCGACACCAGCAGCATGGCGGTAGCGCCCTGGTCGTTACTCAGGCGGCCCGCCTTCTGCTCGCGCTCGACACTGTCCTTGAACCTGGCTTGCAGCGAGTTGCCCAGCCATTGCCAGCGATTGCCCCCTTCCCACCGGGTCAAGTCCCAATAAGCGCACAAGGCTTCGCTGTAGGCCTGCAGGATCTGCGGCCCCCACTCGTTGACGATGCCCTGCACCTGGGTCATGTCCACGGCCAGCGCGCTCGGATTTTCAGCGCCCGCCTCTGCCGTCAGAAAATGATAGCCCTGGACGAGGCTGATGTTCTGGTCATGCAGGTAGCGGTCGACCAGGACGTCAGTCAGCAGCAGCTTGCGATAGCCGGCAAAGGACGCCGTGTCGGCAAGACGAATGGGCTCGAACAGATGAACATGGGAAAAATCCACGTTCAACGTGGGGTACTGCACGGCGAACTGCGTCGCCAATACCTGTAAAGCCACGTCACGCAACGAGGGACGGCTGGCGAAATGCTTGCTGACACTGCTGGCCAGAGGTGCGGATCGAGCGACTTCACCGCTCAGGGAAAGAAGAGAGGTCATGGGGCTGGCGCCTTCGGGAATGTATGAAGGCGCATCAGGCACCGTTGAGCGCCCTGCCCGGTGGTAGACAATTAGTCACCGTAAACAAAAGACCCCGCCGGGGCGGGGTCTCTTGTCGTTTCGCAAGGCTTAGATCGCGCCGCGGCTGCGCAGCAGATCCAAGACTTGCTTGACGCCCTCCTCGACGGACGAGGACTGGGTGTCGATCACCAGATCGGCATTCAACGGCACATCGTACGGGAAGGACTCGCCCGGGATGTTGTCCTGATCTGCAGCGTACAGGCCCTGAGGGTCGCGTTCGCGGCACACCAGGGGTGAGGCCTGGACGTAGACCGTCAGCAGCCGATCGGCACCGATCAGGTCACGCGCCTGCTCACGGCCGGCCGCATCGGGCGCCACGAAGGCGGCCAGGGTCACCAGCCCCGCTTCGTTGAACTGACGCGCCACGTGAGCGGCACGACGCCAGTTCTCGGTACGCCCGGCGCGGTCCTGTGGCAGCCCCTTGTTCAGGTCATGCCGCAGGTTCTGGCCATCGAGCACGAACACCGCGCGGCCCATGTCGAACAGCTTGCGCTCGACGGCGTAGGCCAGGGTGCTCTTGCCCGCGCCCGACAGACCGCTGAACAGCACGGTAGCCGGTTGCTGGCCGAAGCGCTGGGCGCGCTCCTCGGTGGTCACATGGGCAGAACGACCGTGTGCCTTGCCGCCCTGGGTGGCGGTCGCCGGGGCGATGATCATGCCAGCACCGACGGTGCCGTTGGTCAGGCGGTCGATGATGATGAAGGCGCCGGTGGTGCGGTTGCTGTCGTAACCGTCCAGAGCGATGGCGCTGTCCAGCGACACCTTGACCTTGCCGATCTCGTTGAGCTGCAGCGCACTGGCCGGGCCTTCGGCCAGGGTGTTGACATCGACCTTGTGCACAATGCTGGCGATCGAGCCCGGCACGTAGCTGGTGGCACGCTTGATGTCGTATTTCTTGCCCGGCAGCATGGGCTCTTCGGCCATCCACACCAGCATGGCTTCGAAGCTGTCGGAGACGGTCGGCACGTTGGCGGCATGCACCAGCAGGTCGCCACGGGAGATGTCGATCTCGTCTTCCATGGTCAGGGTCACGGCCTGGCCAGGACCGGCGTGCTCCAACTCACCCTCGAAGGTGACGATGGATTTGACCCGGCTGCTCTTGCCCGAAGGCAACACCACCACTTCGTCACCCTTGTGCACGATACCGCTGGCCAGGGTGCCGGCGAAGCCGCGGAAGTTCAGGTTCGGTCGGTTGACGTACTGAACCGGGAAACGCAGGTCGTCGAAGTTGCGATCGGCCGCCACTTCCACCGTTTCCAGAATTTCCATCAGGGTCTGGCCGGTGTACCACGGCGATTGCTCGCTGCGGTTGACCACGTTGTCGCCCTTGAGCGCCGACATCGGCACGAAAGCCAATGTGGTCGGCTGCAGGCCGATGGCTTCGGCGAACTTGAGGTAGTCGGCCTTGATCTGCTCGAACACACCTTCATCGAAGCCCTTGAGGTCCATCTTGTTGATGGCCACAACAATGTGCTTGATGCCCAGCAGGGACGCGATGTAGCTGTGCCGGCGGGTCTGGGTCTGCACGCCGTAGCGGGCATCGACGAGGATGATCGCCAGGTCGCAGGTGGACGCGCCGGTGGCCATGTTGCGCGTGTACTGCTCATGGCCCGGGGTGTCGGCGATGATGAACTTGCGCTTGGCCGTGGAGAAATAGCGGTAGGCGACATCGATGGTGATGCCCTGCTCGCGCTCGGCCTGCAGGCCGTCGACCAGCAGCGCCAGGTCGACTTCTTCACCCGTGGTGCCGGATTTCTTCGAGTCGCGGGTGATGGCTTCCAGGTGATCTTCGTAGATCATCTTGGAATCGTGCAACAGGCGCCCGATCAGGGTGCTCTTGCCGTCGTCGACGTTGCCGCAGGTAAGGAAGCGCAGCAGTTCCTTGCGTTCGTGCTGGGCCAGGTAGGCGAGGATGTCCTCGCTGATCAATTCGGATTGGTGCGACATGTTCTGACCCTGCTTTAGAAGTAGCCCTGACGTTTCTTGTCTTCCATGGAACCGGCGCCATCGTGATCGATGACCCGGCCCTGGCGCTCGGACGTTCGCGTCAGGAGCATTTCCTGAATGATGTCGGTGAGGCTTTCGGCCTCGGACTCCACCGCGCCCGTCAACGGGTAGCAGCCAAGGGTACGGAAACGCACTTTCTTCTTGACGATGCTGGCCTTCTCTTCCTCGCTGAGGTGCTCGAGGATGCGGTCGTCGTCGATCATGATCAGCGTGCCGTTCTTCTCGATCACTTCACGTTCGGCGGCGAAGTACAGCGGCACGATCGGGATGCCTTCCAGGTAGATGTACTGCCAGATGTCGAGCTCGGTCCAGTTCGACAGAGGGAACACACGGATCGATTCGCCCTTGTTGACCTTGCCGTTGTAGACGTTCCACAGCTCCGGACGCTGGTTCTTCGGATCCCAGCGGTGCTTGCTGTCGCGGAACGAATAGACCCGCTCCTTGGCCCGCGACTTCTCTTCGTCGCGGCGCGCACCCCCAAAGGCGGCGTCGAAGCCGTGCTTGTCCAGCGCCTGTTTCAGGCCCTGGGTCTTCATGATGTCGGTGTGCTTGGAGCTGCCGTGGGTGAAGGGGTTGATGCCCTGCGCCACGCCTTCGGGATTGACGTGCACCAACAGGTCCAGGCCCAGTTCCTCGACCATGCGATCGCGGAACTTGTACATTTCCTGGAACTTCCACTGGGTGTCGACGTGCATCACCGGGAACGGCAGCTTGCCGGGGAAGAAGGCCTTGCGCGCCAGATGCAGCATCACGGCCGAGTCTTTGCCGATGGAGTACAACATCACCGGGTTATCGAACTCAGCGGCCACCTCACGAATGATGTGGATGCTTTCCGCCTCCAGCTGTTTCAGATGCGTCAGTTTGTCGACCATGGCTACTCACGGAATACAGTCTTTATGGACGGCCTGCGGGCCGTGTTCGAGCCGGGCACTTTAACACGGCGTATGGGTGGGTCGCGGGAGGTGGTTAGATCGAAGGGGTATATCAATATGCCTTGTGGTTTGGAGGTTCCGGCATGGCTTCTCCCCTTCGCGGTCACAATGTGGGAGCGGGTCTCTGCCCGCGAATCGGGCACTACGGTCCAGCTATCAGATGGGATTGGGACAGTCGATGAACACATGCTCGAGCGCAAAGCGCCGTGCCAGGTGATCACCCAGCGCCTGGACCCCATAGCGTTCGGTAGCATGATGCCCGGCGGCGATGAAGCTGATGTCGTTCTCGCGCGCGCTGTGAAAGGTCTGCTCGGACGCCTCGCCACTGATGTACAGGTCGACACCGGCCGCAATCGCACGGTCGATGTAGCCCTGCCCGCCACCGGTGCACCAGCCCACGCGCCGGATCTTTTCGCTGCCTTCGATCAGCAACGGCTCACGGCCCAGCACTTCCTGCACGCGGCGAGCGAAGTCGCGCGGGTGCATCGGTTCGGGCAATGAACCGATCAGCCCCACCACGCGGCTGTCGGTCGGGTCCAGCGGACCTTCCACCGTGAGCTCCAGCTGCCGCGCCAGCTGCACGTTGTTACCCACTTCGGCGTGCACATCCAGCGGCAGGTGATAGGCCAACAGGCTGATGTCGTGCCTGAGCAACGTCTTCAGCCGTCGCTGTTTCATGCCGACCACGCAGGGGTTCTCGCCCTTCCAGAAATAGCCATGATGCACCAGCACCAGATCGGCCTTGGCTTCCACCGCGGCATCGAGCAACGCCTGGCTTGCCGTGACCCCACTGACGATGCGCATGACCTGCGGGCGCCCTTCCACCTGCAAACCATTGGGGCAGTAATCCTGGATCTTCGCGCTGCCCAGATAACGGTCGGCTTCTTCGACCAACGTGTTCAGTGCCACAGCCATAAAAGTCTCCACAAAGGCAGTTCAGCGCGGCGCAAGCGCCCGTATAATGCCGGCCATTATGGCGCCGCTGCGCGTCGAAGAAACAGCCCCTCGCTCCCTTCCAGGATTGTCCCCATGTTCAAGGCCTTGCGCTTCTTTGGTTGGCCGCTGTTGACCGGCATATTGATTGCCCTGCTGGTTATCCTGCGTTTTCCGCAATGGGTGGGCCTGCCCAGCCAGGACGTCAACCTGCAGCAGGCGCCGCAAAGCGCAAGCGTCATCCAGGGTCCGGTGTCCTACGCCGACGCCGTGGCCATTGCCGCCCCCGCCGTGGCGAATCTCTACACCACCAAAGCGGTCAACAAGGGCGCTCACCCGCTGTTCGAAGATCCGCAGTTCCGCCGCTTCTTCGGCGACAACCTGCCCAAGCAGCGGCGATGGGAGTCGAGCCTGGGCTCGGCGGTGATCATGAGCCCGGAAGGCTACCTGCTCACCAACAACCACGTGACCGCAGGTGCCGACCAGATCGTGGTGGCCCTCAAGGACGGACGCGAAACCCTCGCCCGGGTGATCGGCAGCGATCCGGAGACGGACCTGGCAGTGCTCAAGATCGACCTGAAGAACGTTCCGGCCATCACCATCGGGCGTTCCGACGGCATCCGCATCGGTGATGTCGCCTTGGCCATCGGTAACCCTTTCGGGGTCGGCCAGACGGTGACCATGGGCATCATCAGCGCCACCGGCCGCAATCAACTAGGCCTCAACACCTACGAAGATTTCATCCAGACCGATGCGGCGATCAACCCCGGCAACTCCGGCGGCGCCCTGGTGGATGCCAACGGCAACCTGACCGGTATCAACACGGCGATCTTCTCCAAGTCCGGCGGTTCGCAGGGCATCGGCTTCGCCATCCCGACCAAGCTGGCGCTGGAGGTGATGAAGTCGATCATCGAACATGGCCAGGTGATTCGCGGCTGGCTGGGCATCGAAGTGCAGCCGATGACCGAAGAACTGGCCGAGTCGTTCGGTATCAAGGACCGACCAGGCATCGTGGTGGCAGGCGTCTTCCAGGGCGGCCCGGCGCAGAAAGCCGGTTTGCAACTGGGCGACGTCATCCTCAGCATCAATGGCGAGGCGGCCGGCGATGGACGTCGATCAATGAATCAGGTGGCCCGCACCAAACCAGGCGACCGGATCGCCATCCAGGTGATGCGCAAGGGCAAGGAGATCACCTTGAACGCCGAAGTGGGCCTGCGCCCGCCACCGGCGCCGGCGGCGGTGAAGAAGGAAGATAAGTAAGCCCTGCAACCGCAACGTGCAGCGGTCGACCCGCTGCACCGCCCGATCAAGATGGATCAAGGTCTACGTGAAACTTACAGCGCGTCCAGCAGCGCCTGATTCTGCTCCGGCGTACCAATGCTGATGCGCAGGAACCTGGGCAATGCGTTCCTGCTTGAAGTGCCGCACGATCACACCTTTCTCCCGCAGGCGAGCGGCGATGCCCGCCGCGTCCTGTTCGGGATGGCGAGCGAAGATGAAGTTGGCCGCCGAAGGCAGCACGTCGAACCCACGCTGTTGCAGCCCTTCGACCAGTTTTTCCCGGCTGGCGATGACCTTGGCGCAGGTGTCTTCGAAATAAGCCGTGTCGGCGAACGCCGCCGCGGCGCCGGCGACGGCGATGCGGTCGATCGGATAGGAGTTGAAGCTGTTCTTGATACGCTCCAGCGCCTCGATCAGATCTGGGTGCCCCACCGCCAGGCCTACCCGCAGACCGGCCAACGAGCGTGATTTGGACACGGTCTGGGTGACCAGCAGGTTCGGATAGCGATCGACCAGTTTGATCGCCGTTTCGCCACCGAAGTCGACGTAGGCTTCGTCCACCACAACGACCGAGTCCGGGCTGGCCTTGACGATCTGCTCGACCGCCTCCAGCGGCAACAAGCAACCGGTCGGTGCGTTCGGGTTGGGGAAGATGATCCCGGCGTTGGGCTTGGCATAGTCTTGCGCACGGATCTGGAACTGGTCATCCAGCGGCACGGCCTCGAAGGGAATGCCATACAAACCGCAGTAGACCGGATAGAAGCTGTAGCTGATGTCCGGAAACAGCAGCGGTTGGTCATGCTGGAACAAGCCGTGGAAGATATGCGCCAGCACCTCGTCCGAACCATTGCCCAGAAACACCTGGTTGGTCTGCACACCGTAATAGTCCGCCACGGCCTGCTTGAGCAGATCGCTGTTGGGGTCCGGGTACAGGCGCAGGGCATCGCTCAACTCGGCGCGCATGGCCTCGATCGCCTTGGGCGATGGGCCGTAGGGGTTCTCGTTGGTATTGAGCTTGACCAGGTTGGCGACCTTGGGTTGCTCGCCGGGCACGTAAGGCACCAGGTCCTTGACGAAAGGGCTCCAGAATTTGCTCATGCTCACTCCCCTTTTGCCAGATCGGGTTGAATACGGTATTCGGCGCTGCGGGCATGGGCGCTCAGGGATTCACCCCGGGCCAGTACCGAAGCGGTCTTGCCCAGTTCGGAAGCCCCCTGCTCGGAGCAGAAGATGATCGACGAACGCTTCTGGAAGTCATAGACCCCCAGGGGCGAGGAAAAGCGCGCCGTGCCGGACGTCGGCAGCACATGGTTGGGACCTGCGCAGTAGTCGCCCAGCGCTTCACTGGTGTGACGACCCATGAAGATGGCACCGGCGTGACGGATCTGCGGCAGCCAGGCCTGAGGATCTTCGACCGACAGCTCCAGGTGCTCCGGCGCGATGCGGTTGGCCACTTCGATGGCCTGCTGCATGTCGCGGACCTTGATCAACGCGCCACGGCCGTTGATCGAGGTATTGATGATCTCGGCACGCTCCATGGTCGGCAGCAGCTTGTCGATGCTGGCCGCGACCTTGTCGAGGAATTGCGCATCGGGGCTGACCAGAATCGCCTGGGCGTCTTCGTCGTGTTCGGCCTGGGAGAACAGATCCATGGCGATCCAGTCCGGATCGGTGCCGCCGTCGCAGACCACCAGAATCTCGGAGGGACCTGCGATCATGTCGATCCCGACCTGGCCGAACACATGGCGCTTGGCCGTCGCCACGTAGATGTTGCCAGGGCCGACGACCTTGTCCACCCGCGGCACGCTTTCAGTGCCGTAGGCCAGGGCCGCAACGGCCTGGGCGCCGCCGATGGTGAACACGCGGTCGACCCCGGCGATGCAGGCCGCTGCCAATACCAGTTCGTTGACCTCGCCTCGCGGCGTGGGCACGACCATGACCACTTCGGTCACGCCCGCCACCTTCGCCGGAATGGCGTTCATCAGCACTGACGAGGGGTACGACGCCTTGCCGCCAGGCACATACAGGCCGGCGCGATCCAGTGGCGTCACTTTCTGGCCGAGCACAGTGCCATCGGCTTCGGTATAGCTCCAGGAGTCCTGCTTCTGCTTTTCGTGATACAGGCGCACCCGCTCGGCGGCGGTTTCAAGCGCTTCGCGCTGGGCCTCGGTGATGCGCGTGAGCGCCAGTTCCAGGCGCTCGCGCGGCAGGATCAGGTCGGCCATCGACGCCACCTGCAGACCATCGAAGCGCTCGGTGAACTCGACCAGCGCAGCATCGCCCCGCTCGCGCACGGCCTTGATGATGTCCAGCACCCGCTGATTGACCGAATCATCGGACACACTTTCCCAGCTCAACAGATGGTCCAGATGGCGGGCGAAGTCCGGATCAGTGGCATCGAGTCGGCGAATAGCAGTGGAAGCGGTCATGGCGGGCCTCAAATAATGGCAATTGCTCAAGCGCCGATAGATTACCAATCGATCCACATGGGCACTTGAGTTATTTGGCTATGATGCGGATAGACGGGCGCGGGTTGCGAACCCGCGCGGGAAAGTCAGCCGCGGTGTCGCGACTCCACTGCCTTGCGCAGGGTGTCGATCAACGCCTGGATGCGTGGCGTGCTGCATTTTCATGGAGGCTTTGTTCACCACCAGCCGGGAGCTGATGTGGGCGATCAATTCCTGGGGTTCCAGGCCATTGGCGCGCAGGGTGTTGCCGGTGTCGACGACATCGATGATCTTGTCGGCCAGGCCCACCAGCGGTGCCAGCTCCATGGAGCCGTACAGCTTGATGATATCGACCTGACGACCCTGCTCGGCGTAGTAGCGCTTGGCAACATTGACGAACTTGGTGGCGACGCGCAGACGACCCGTGGGCTCGGCGGCACCGATGGCGCCCGCCGTCATCAGCTTGCACTGGGCAATCTGCAGATCCAGCGGCTCGTACAGGCCCTGGCCGCTGTACTCGAGCAGGACGTCCTTGCCGGCAACGCCCAGGTCGGCAGCACCGTGTTCGACATAGGTCGGCACATCGGTGGCGCGCACGATCAGCAGGCGCACATCGTCCTGGGTCGTGGGAATGATCAGCTTGCGGCTCTTGTCCGGGTTTTCGGTGGGCACGATGCCCGCCTCGGCCAGGAGCGGCAATGTATCGTCAAGAATGCGGCCTTTGGACAACGCAATGGTCAACATGGGAAACGTCAGTCCTTACAGGAAAGTTTCTGGCAACGCCCGGGCGCATCCCTGCGCCCTGCACGCTCATCAGCCCGGTACGCGACGGATCTTGGCGCCCAGCATCTGCAGTTTTTCTTCGATGCACTCGTAGCCACGGTCGATGTGGTAGATGCGGTCGATCAGGGTGTCGCCTTCAGCCGTCAGCGCCGAGATCACCAGGCTGGCCGAAGCCCGCAGGTCGGTGGCCATGACGGGTGCGCCCTTGAGCTTTTCGGCACCGGTGACGATGGCCGTGTTGCCTTCCACCTGGATCTGCGCGCCCATGCGGTGCATTTCGTACACGTGCATGAAGCGGTTCTCGAAAATGGTCTCGATCACCGCGCCCGTGCCTTCGGCAATGGCGTTGAGCGAGATGAACTGCGCCTGCATGTCGGTGGGGAACGCAGGGTATGGCGCGGTGCGGACGTTGACCGCCTTGGGCCGCTTGCCGTGCATGTTCAGTTCGATCCAGTCGGCGCCCGTGGTGATCTCGGCACCCGCTTCGCGCAGCTTTTCCAGCACCGCTTCGAGGATGGTCGGATCGGTGTCCTTGACCTTGACCCGGCCGCCGGTGCAGGCCGCAGCCACCAGGTAGGTGCCGGTCTCGATGCGATCGGGCATGACCTTGTAGGTCGCCGAGTGCAGACGCTTGACGCCATCGATGGTGATGGTGTCGGTGCCCGCGCCCTGGACATTGCCGCCCATGGCGTTGATGAAGTTGGCCAGGTCGACCACTTCCGGCTCGCGCGCAGCGTTCTGCAGCACGCTGCGACCGTTGGCCAGCGCCGCAGCCATCATGATGTTCTCGGTACCGGTCACGCTGACGGTATCGAAGAAGAAGTTGGCACCGCGCAGGCCGCCCTCGGGGGCCTTGGCCTTGATGTAGCCGGCTTCAACGTCGATCACGGCGCCCATGGCTTCCAGACCACGGATGTGCAGGTCGACCGGACGCGAACCGATCGCGCAGCCGCCGGGCAGCGCCACTTCGGCCTCACCGAAACGGGCGACCATCGGGCCCAGAACCAGGATCGAGGCGCGCATGGTCTTGACCAGCTCGTACGGCGCAACCAGGGTCTTGATGGTGCGCGGATCGATTTCCACCGCCAGCTTCTCGTCGATCACCGGCTCGATGCCCATGCGGCCGAACAGCTCGATCATGGTGGTGATGTCGTGCAGGTGCGGCAGGTTGGCGACCGTCACCGGCCCATCGGCCAGCAAGGTAGCGGCCAGGATCGGCAGGGCGGAGTTCTTCGCCCCGGAAATGCGGATTTCGCCATCAAGGCGAACGCCGCCAGTAATAATCAGTTTGTCCATTGGAGTCTCGACGCGGGGTGGCTCAGGAACGCTCAGCCCAGGCTGCGCTGCTGAAGAATTTCATGGTGATCGCATGGATGCTGCCATCGGCGATCCATGGGTTCAAATGAGCATAGATCTGTTGCTGGCGCTTGACCGGACTGAGCGCAGTCAGCTCGTCACTGATCACGTTCAACTGGAAATTGCAGCCTTCGCCTTCGACTTCCACCTGCACTCCGGGCAGTTTGGATTCAAGGAAACCCTTCACTTCTACAGCCTGCATGCTCAACCTCGATCGGCGCCCTGTGCGCGCGGGTCGGCCATCATACAAAAAAGCCCTCCGACTGCGAACCCCGGATTCACGGGATCAGGTCAGAGAGCTGTGCAGATGGCCAATCAATTCTGTGAAAAGAAGTCGCTCATGCCTGTGACCTGAGCGATCTGACGCATGTCGTGCGGCAATGCCTGAACTCGCACGCTCTTGCCAGCGGCCTGCGCATCGCGCATGAAGCCCAGCAGCAGGGACAGACCCACGCTGCTCGACTTTTCCACGCCGGTGCAGTCGATGACCAGCGCGGCGGCCTGACTGGATTGAATCAGTGCCTGCCCCTGCTTGCGCAGGGCCGCACCGCAGCGGTAATCCAGCACACCGGCCAGGCTCAGCTGATCGCCCGACAGTTCGACACGACCCTGTTCCATCACTGCGCGCTCGTCGGTGCAGCTTTGTCGGTCACTTCCTTGGCCTTGGCGACTTCGCCAGCCCAACCATCGATGGTCTTGTCCAGGTCGTTGCCGTTGCGCTGCATGCTGTCGGCGAACTGATCGCGGAACAGCTTGCCGATGTTGATGCCGTTGATGATGACGTTACGCACTTTCCATTCGTTGTTCAGGTTTTCCAGGGTGTAGGAAACCGGATACACCGCCCCACCCGTGCCCTTGACCTGCATGTCAACGCTGGTGCGTGTGCCGCTTTCATCCTTGGCCGGACCCACGGTGATGCCCTGGTTGTTGTACTCGAGCAAGGCGTTGCCGTAGAACTGCATCAAGCTGCGCTTGAAGTTTTCCTGGAACCGGGCCATCTGCGCGGGGGTAGCCTTGCGCGAATACTTCACGGTCATGATGCTGCGCGAAATGCCATCGGCGTCGACCACGGGACCGACGATCGTGTTGAGCGCGTCGTAGAACGCCTGCGGATTGCTGCGGTAGGTGTCGCGGTTCTTTTCCAGATCCGACAGCAGTCGGTCGGTGACGCCCTGCACCACCTGATGTGCGGACACCGCAGGGGCTGCATTGGCCCACATCGGCAGCAGGGCCACCAGAACCAGCAGGCTGCGTCGCATGATCGAAAACATGGATAACTCCTTATTTGGCATCTTTGCTGACTGTATTGAGCAGGAACTTGCCGATCAGGTCTTCGAGCACCAGGGACGACTGGGTGTCATGGATGGTACCGCCGTCGGCGAGCAAGGCCTCCTCGCCACCCACGCTGATACCAATGTATTTCTCGCCCAGCAGACCTGCCGTCAGGATGGAAGCAGTGGAGTCGGTGGGCAGGTTGTCCACTTTCTTGTCCAGCTGCAGGGTCACCCTTCCGGTGAAGGTGTCGCGATCCAGATCGATGGCCGTGACCTTGCCGATGGTCACCCCCGCCATGGTCACCTTGGCTCTGACAGTCAAACCGGCGATATTGTCGAAATAGGCATAAAGTTTGTAGCTCTCGGTATTCGCGCTGGTGGACAGACCACTGACACGCAAGGCCAACAGCAGCAAAGCCAGGATACCGGCCAGAAGGAACAGGCCGACTCCGACTTCCATTGATCGGTTTTGCATCAGAAATCTCCAAACATCAGGGCGGTCAGAATAAAGTCCAGGCCCAGGACGGCCAGCGACGCATAGACCACGGTCTTGGTGGTGGCGCGGCTGATGCCCTCGGACGTGGGTTCACAGTCATACCCCTGGAACACAGCGATCCAGGTGACGACGAAAGCGAATACCAGGCTCTTGATCACACCGTTGAGCACGTCATCGGTGAAATTGACGCTGTTCTGCATGTTGGCCCAGAACGATCCCTCGTAGACCCCCAGCCAATCGACGGCCACCCAGGATCCACCCCAGATACCGACGACGCTGAAGATCATGGCCAGCAGCGGCAGGGAAATGAAACCGGCCCACAGCCTTGGCGCAACGATGTACTTGAGCGGGTCGACGCCGATCATTTCCAGGCTCGACAACTGCTCGGTCGATTTCATGTTGCCGATCTCGGCGGTCAGTGCCGACCCTGCGCGACCGGCGAACAATAGAGCGGTCACCACCGGCCCGAGTTCACGCAGCAGCGTGAGCGCGACCATTTGCCCGACCGCCTGCTCGGAGCCGTACTTGGCCAGAATGCTGAAGCCCTGCAACGCCAGCACCATGCCGATGAACACACCGGACACGACAATGATCAGCAGCGACATGACACCCACGGAATACAGCTGCTTCATCAGCAGCTGAAAACCGCCACCGATCCCGCCGCGGCCCACCAGCGCGTGGCCCAGGAACAGTCCGGAACGCCCCAGGATGCCGACCATGTCGATGGCCGATCGACCGAACAGGCGCACTCGCTCCATGAATTGATTTCTTGCGCATCAACGCTTCCCCAGCAGATCGGCGCGGTAGTCGGGCGCGGAAAAATGAAAAGGCACGGGACCGTCGGGATCGCCCTTCATGAATTGACGAACGCGCGGGTTGTCCGACGCCATCAATGCCTCGGGCGTACCATGACCCAGCACCTGGCCGTCGCCGACCACATAGATGTAGTCGGCGATGCTCGCGGTTTCCGCCAGGTCGTGGGAGACCACGATACTGGTGATGCCCAGGGCATCGTTGAGCAGGCGGATCAGCCGCACCAACACGCCCATGGCGATCGGATCCTGGCCGACGAACGGTTCGTCGTACATCAGTATCTGCGGGTCCATGGCGATGGCACGGGCCAATGCGACACGACGCTTCATGCCACCGGACAACTCGTCGGGCATCAGCTCGATGGCGCCGCGCAGGCCGACGGCCTGCAGCTTCATCAGGACGATGTCGCGGATCATGTCTTCGGGCAGGTCGGTATGCACCCGCAGCGGGAAGGCCACGTTCTCGAACACGTCCAGGTCGGTGAACAGCGCGCCGCTCTGGAACAGCACGCCCATGTGCTTGCGCGCATCGAACAGGTCGCTGCGCGACAGCTCGGGCAGGTTCTGGCCATTGACCCAGACCTCGCCGCCAGTGGGTCGCAGCTGCGCCCCCATCAGACGCAGGAGCGTGGTCTTGCCGCTACCTGAAGGCCCCATGATACCGGTGACCTTGCCGCGAGGAATGCGGATATCGACATCGTTGAAAATGCTCCGCGCACCGCGCTTGAAAGAAACCCCTTTCAGCTCGACCGCGTAGGCGCTATCGGCACTCATTTAAACTCCTTGCAGTGCAACCTTACCCTCGGACGCTCATCTTCTGACCGAAGACACTTGGCGCGGACAGGCCGAACAAGCGGCGAACTATAGCATTGCAGACAGGTGCCGCCCAAGATCGATCCATTGGCGTGCTGTGTCGCTGATTTGTACAGGCCGCAAAATAGGCAGGTGAGTCGCTCGCCCATTCCCGCTATAATCGCCGCCTTTTCACCGGGCCTACCGATTTTCGCCATGAGCCAGACCAGCGACCTGATCCAATCCGCGCACCGCACCATCCGTCTCGAGATCGAAGCGGTAGAGGGCCTGCTCGCCCATATCGACGCCGATTTCGTGCGCGCCTGCGAACTGATCCTCGAAAGCGATGGCCGCGTGATCGTGCTGGGCATGGGCAAATCCGGACACATCGGCAACAAGATCGCCGCGACCCTGGCCAGCACCGGCACCCCGGCGTTTTTCGTCCATCCTGCCGAGGCCAGCCACGGCGACATGGGCATGATCACTCGCCAGGACGTCATCCTGGCCCTGTCCAACTCCGGTTCGACCGCAGAAATCGTCACATTGCTGCCTTTGATCAAGCGCATGGGCATTCCCATGATCAGCATGACCGGCAACCCCGACTCGCCCCTGGCCCAGGCCGCCGAGGTCAACCTCGACGCCCGTGTCGCCCAGGAAGCCTGCCCGTTGAACCTGGCACCGACCTCCTCCACTACGGCGACCCTGGTGCTGGGCGATGCCCTGGCCATCGCCCTGCTCGAGGCGCGAGGCTTCACCGCCGATGACTTCGCCTTCTCCCATCCCGGTGGTGCCCTGGGTCGTCGCCTGCTGCTCAAGGTCGAGCACGTCATGCACACCGGCACCGCGCTGCCACAGGTGCCACGCGGCACGCTGCTGCGCGATGCGCTGATGGAAATGACCCGCAAGGGCCTGGGCATGACCGCCGTCCTGGAGGCCGATGGCCGCCTCGCCGGGATCTTCACCGACGGTGACCTGCGGCGCACATTGGATCGCACCATCGATGTCCACAACACTCGAATCGAAGACGTCATGACTTCCCACGGCAAGACCGCACGCGCCGACATGCTGGCCGCCGAGGCGCTGAAGATCATGGAAGACAACAAGATCAACTCACTGGTCGTGGTCGATGATCAGGACTGTCCGGTAGGCGCCTTCAACCTGGGCGACCTGCTGCGCGCGGGAGTCATGTAATGACCGGAAATGACGCAATGACCCAGACTGGCAGCAGCGAGCTTCTGCAACGTGGCAAGGCCATCAAGCTGGCCGTATTCGACGTCGATGGCGTACTGACCGATGGCCGTCTGTATTTCCTGGCCGACGGCAGCGAGTTCAAGAGCTTCAGCACGCTGGATGGGCAGGGCATCAAGATGCTCATCAACAGCGGCGTGACCACTGCGATCATCACCGGCCGCAGCAGTCCGGTAGTGGAGCGGCGCGCCCGCAACCTGGGCATCGCTCATCTTTTCCAGGGCCGCGAAGACAAACTCGTGGTCCTCGATGGTCTGCTCACCGAACTGGGTCTGAGCTATGAGCAAGTGGCCTATCTGGGTGACGACCTGCCCGACCTGCCGGTGATTCGCCGGGTGGGGCTGGGCATGGCCGTGGCCAATGCCAATGCGTTCGTGCGCCAGCATGCCGACGGCGTGACCCAGGCCAGTGGTGGCATGGGCGCAGCGCGCGAGTTCTGCGAGCTGATCCTGGCCGCCCAAGGCAATCTCGAAGCGGCCCACGCCGCCTACCTGTAGGGCCCGACATGCTGAACAAGAAAATCCGCAATATCGTGATCCTGGGTGTGCTGGGGCTGCTGTTCGCCGCCATCGGCTACTGGGACATAAGTCCGGAGCGCTTCCTCGACCAGCCAGCCGCAGCCGTCGACGAAAGCCAGATCGATTACTACGCTATCAACGCGAAGGCTCGCCAGTACCTGCCCGACGGTGGCGTGCAGTACGACATGACCGCCGACAAGGTCGAGCACGTCAAGACCTCGCAGGTGACCTTGCTGACCAAGCCCGACATGCAGCTGTACCGCGGCACTGTCTACCCATGGCACGTGACCAGCGACCGTGGCGAGGTCAATCCCGATGGCAGCCAGGTCGAGCTGATCGATTCGGTTCGCATCGCGCGCACCGACCAGAAGAGTCGCGCCACGCTGATCACCAGCTCGCGCATGACCGTTTTCCCACAGAAGCAATATGCGCAGACCGACCAAGACGTTAGAATCGACGGCGCCGGTGGCGTGTCGACGGCCAAGGGCATGAAAGCGTATCTGAATGACAGCAAGATCAACTTGCTGTCCAACGTAAGAGGACAGTATGAGGCTCGTTAAAACCCTCCCCTTTTTGCTCGGCCTGAGCGCAGCACTGGGAAGCGCGAGCGCCTGGGCACTGCCCACTGACCGCGATCAGCCCATTCATATCCAGTCCGACGATGCCCAGCTCGACGACAAACAGGGTGTGGCGACCTACAAGGGCAATGTGATCATTACCCAGGGGTCGATGAAGATCACCGGCAACACCGTGACCATCACCCGCAACGCCACCGGCGACGTGGACGTGTTCACTGCCGTCGGCAACCTGGCCTATTACGAGCAGAAACCTGCGGTGGACAAGCCCATCGTGCAGGCCTACGGCGTGACCATCCAGTACTTCGCGGCGCAGAACCGCATCGTGCTGATCGACAAGGCCAAGGTCATCAACGACGGCAACACCTCCGAAGGCGAGAAGATCGTCTATGACACGGTGCGCCAGGTGGTCAACGCCGGCCGTGCCACGGGCAGCAAGGTCACCACGCCTCGTCCGCGGATCGACATGGTGATCCAGCCCAAGAAGAAATCCGACGCACCGCAGAAGGCCCAGTAATGGCAGTCCTGAAAGCGCAGCACCTGGCCAAGAGCTACAAGAGCCGACAAGTCGTACGCGACGTGAGCCTGTCCATCGAAAGCGGACAGATCGTCGGCCTGCTGGGCCCCAACGGTGCCGGCAAGACCACCTGCTTCTACATGATCGTCGGCCTGGTCCAGGCCGATCAGGGCCGCGTCCTCATCGACGACCTGGACGTCAGCCACCAGCCGATGCACGGCCGCGCCCGTTCGGGTATCGGTTACCTGCCGCAGGAAGCCTCGATCTTCCGCAAGCTGTCGGTGGCCGACAACATCATGGCCATCCTGGAAACCCGCAAGGAGCTCGACGCCACGGCTCGCCTGGCCGAGCTCGAAGGCCTGTTGCAGGAATTCCACATCACGCACATTCGCGACAACCTGGGCATGAGCCTTTCGGGTGGTGAACGCCGCCGCGTGGAGATCGCACGCGCACTGGCCACCGCGCCCAAGTTCATCCTGCTCGACGAACCCTTCGCCGGTGTCGACCCGATTTCGGTCGGCGACATCAAGCAGATCATCCACCACCTCAAGACCAAGGGCATCGGCGTATTGATCACCGACCACAACGTCCGCGAGACCCTGGATATCTGTGAAACGGCCTATATCGTCAACGATGGCCAGTTGATCGCCGAAGGCGATGCCCAGACCATCCTGGCCAACGATCTGGTCCGCGAAGTCTACCTGGGCCACGAGTTTCGCTTGTAAGGCCCAAGGGCGCCGTCGCCCTCCTGCGGGCATTAATTTTCATGGCGCCCTAGGCAAACACTCAGGTTTCAGGCATATAATTTGCTTACGACATAAGCCGGGTGCTTCGGTACCCGTAGTAGAAGGCGCTTCGCGCCGGCGACCAAGGTGTTAAGTTCCTGCCATGAAACCATCGCTCGTCCTACGTATGGGCCAGCAACTGACGATGACACCGCAGTTGCAACAGGCCATCCGCCTTCTCCAGCTATCGACCCTGGACCTCCAGCAGGAAATCCAGGAAGCGCTGGAATCCAATCCCATGCTCGAACGCCAGGAAGAAGGCGACGACTTCGACAACAGCGACCCGCTGGCCGACAACATCGAGCAGAAGCCGACCCAGGAGATCCAGGAACCGAGCTTCCAGGAGTCTGCGCCGACGGTGGACAACCTCGAGGAAGGCGACTGGAACGAGCGCATCCCCAACGAATTGCCCGTCGACACGGCCTGGGAAGACATCTACCAGACCAGTGCCAGCAGCCTGCCGAGCAACGATGACGACGAGTGGGACTTCACCACCCGCACGTCGGTCGGCGAGAGCCTGCAGACGCACCTGTTGTGGCAGCTGAACCTGGCGCCCATGTCCGATACCGATCGGCTGATCGCCGTGACCATCATCGACTGCATCAACAATCAGGGTTATCTGGACGAGACGCTGCAGGAAATCTGCGACTCGTTCGACCCTGAACTGGACATCGAACTGGACGAGATCGAGGCGGTGCTGCACCGCATCCAGCAGTTCGAACCGGCCGGCATCGGCGCCCGCGACCTGAGCGAATGCCTGATGCTGCAACTGCGCCAGCTACCGGCCAAGACCCGTTGGCTGGCCGAAGCACAGCGCTTGGTGAGCGATTTCATCGACATGCTGGGCTCGCGTGACTACAGCCAGCTGATGCGGCGCATGAAGCTCAAGGAAGACGAACTGCGCCAGGTCATCGAGCTGGTGCAGAGCCTGAACCCGCGGCCTGGCTCGCAGATCGAATCCAGCGAACCCGAATACGTCGTGCCCGACGTCATCGTGCGCAAGGACAACGACCGCTGGCTGGTCGAGCTCAATCAGGAGTCGGTCCCGCGGCTGCGGGTCAATCCTCAGTACGCCGGCTTCGTGCGTCGCGCCGACACCAGCGCCGACAACACCTTCATGCGCAACCAGCTCCAGGAAGCGCGCTGGTTCATCAAGAGCCTGCAAAGCCGCAACGAGACCCTGATGAAGGTCGCCACCCAGATCGTCGAGCATCAGCGTGGCTTCCTCGATTACGGCGACGAGGCCATGAAGCCTCTGGTGCTGCACGACATCGCCGAGGCAGTGGGTATGCACGAGTCGACCATTTCACGGGTGACCACGCAGAAATACATGCACACGCCGCGTGGCATCTACGAGCTGAAATACTTTTTCTCCAGCCATGTCAGCACCTCCGAGGGGGGCGAATGCTCCTCCACCGCGATCCGCGCGATCATCAAGAAACTGGTCGCCGCGGAAAATCAGAAAAAGCCGTTGAGTGACAGCAAGATCGCTGGTTTACTGGAGGCACAAGGCATCCAGGTAGCCCGCCGAACGGTCGCCAAGTATCGCGAGTCCCTAGGGATTGCGCCGTCCAGCGAACGCAAGCGGTTGATGTAGCCCTGCGATGTGCCACAGCGTTCCAGTGGCAGGCACCCAAGCCTGCTTCTTTATGCAATGGCAATAAGGAGAAGCGGTATGCAAGTCAACATCAGTGGACACCAACTGGATGTGACCGAACCCCTGCGAACCTACATCGGGGAAAAACTCGAGCGTCTCGAACGCCACTTCGACAAGATCACCAACGTTCAGGTGATCATGGAGGTCGAGAAGCTCAAACAGAAAATCGAAGCCACCCTGCGCATACCCGGTGGCGAGGTGGTTGCCAACGCCGAACATGACGACATGTACGCGGCCATCGATCTGCTTACCGACAAGCTGGATCGCCAACTCAAAAAGCATAAGGAAAAACAGCAGAGTCTGTTGCAAGGCGCGACTGCTCGCTGACACTCCCCACCCATGATCCGATTAGAAACCATCCTGACCCCCGGCCGTTCATGCGTGAACGTGCCGGGCGGCAGCAAGAAGAAAGCACTCGAAGAGATCGCCAACCTGATCGGTCGTGAAGTGCCATCGCTCAACACCCAGACCGTGTTCGAAGCGCTCATTGCCCGTGAAAAACTGGGCTCCACCGGATTTGGTAATGGCATCGCCATACCGCATTGCCGACTCAAAGGCTGCGATACGCCGGTCAGTGCCCTCGTTCACCTGAGCGCGCCGATCGACTACGACGCAATCGATGGCGCTCCCGTCGACCTGCTATTCGTGCTTCTGGTGCCCGAAGCGGCCACCGATGCGCACCTGGAATTGCTCCGCCAGATCGCCAGCATGCTCGATCGCAAGGAAGTGCGCGAAAGACTGCGTTCGGCGCCCAGCAATCAAGCCTTGTACCAAGTGGTACTGGACGAACAGAACGGTCGTTAACCATGCGTTTGATCATCGTCAGTGGTCGCTCAGGCTCAGGCAAGAGCACTGCCCTGGATGTTCTCGAAGACAACGGTTTCTATTGCATCGATAACTTGCCGGCTGGGCTGCTGCCGGAACTGGCCGAGCGTGCGTTGATCCACACCGAACTGGCGCAGCCCCAGGTGGCGGTATCGATCGATGCGCGTAATCTGCCCAGCCATCTGTCACGCTTTCCGCAGTTACTGGCTGAAATGCGCGCCAAGCACATCCAATGCGATGTTCTGTACCTGGACGCCGACGAAGAAACGCTGCTCAAGCGCTTCTCCGAGACCCGACGTCGACACCCGTTGAGCAACAGCAACCGCTCACTGGCCGAAGCCATCCGGGTGGAAAGCGATCTGCTCGGGCCCATCGTCGACCTGGCCGATCTCAAGATCAACACCACCAGCCTCAACCTCTACCAGTTACGCGACGCCATCAAGGTGCGGCTGCTGAACAAGCCCGAGCCGGGCACCGCGTTTCTGGTGGAATCGTTCGGTTTCAAGCGTGGCATGCCGATAGACGCCGACCTGGTGTTCGACGTGCGCTGCCTGCCCAACCCGTACTGGAAGCCGAAATTGCGCGAACAGTCCGGGCTCGATGCGCCGGTCGCCGAATACCTGGCAGCGCAGCCGGACGTCGAAGAGATGTATCAGGACATCGCTGCCTACCTGCTCAAATGGCTGCCCCGCTTCGCTGCCAGCAGCCGCGCCTACGTGACGATCGCCATTGGCTGTACAGGCGGGCATCATCGCTCGGTATACTTGACCGAGCGCCTGGGCCGATTGCTGCAGCAGTCGCTCAAGAACGTCCAGGTTCGCCATCGCGACCTCAGCTGAAAGGATCCCCTGCGCAATGCCCGCCCTCCAAGTAGAAATCATCAACAAGCTCGGCCTGCACGCCCGCGCCGCCGCAAAATTCGTCGGTGTGGCGGGACGCTATCCCTGCCAGGTGCGTGTGGGTCGCACGGCAGAGTCACTGGTCGATGGCAAGAGCATCATGGGTGTGATGATGTTGGCGGCCGGCAAAGGCACCACCATTCACCTGCACACCGAAGGCGAGCAGGATCAGGAAGCGCTGGACGCCATCGTCAAGTTGATCAACGACAAGTTCGACGAAGGCGAGTAAGCCAAGCCAGCGGCCAAGCGTTGGAACCGGGGTGGCGGCTATCGAGCCGTCCACCACCCAGGTACCAGATTCAAGACAGTGCGGTGTCCATGACCATCATCAGACAGAAACCGACACACAGGCCCAGGCTTGCCAGCTTGTGATGGCCGTTGCTGCGTGATTCGGGGATGATTTCGTGGGTCACGACCAGCAGCATCGCACCAGCCGCGAAAGCCAGGCCCAAAGGTAGCAACAGCTCGCCCATACGCACCAGCCAGGCACACAGTACCGCGAAAACCGGCTCCACCAGCCCGGATGCGGCACCGATCAGGAAGGCCTTGTAGCGCGCCATCCCCGCCCCGGCCAGAACCAATGCGATCACCAGCCCCTCGGGCACATCCTGCAAGGCAATGCCCATCGCCAGGCTGTCGGCGTCGTGCATGCCGCCGCCTGCCGAAACGCCGATGGCCATGCCCTCCGGGATGTTGTGAGCGATGATGGCGATCACGAAGATCCAGATACGTGCCGGGATCACTGGCTGTTGCGTGGTGCCCACCAGGTAATCCGGGGTAACGCCGGATACCCTCCTGTCCACCAGGTACAGGCAGAAAGCTCCGGACATGATGCCCAGGCTCATCAGGGCGCCGGCACCCCAGCGCGAGAAGCCGATCGCCGCTGCCGCATCCAAGCCGGGGATGATCAGCGAGAACGCGGTGGCGGCGAGCATCACGCCGGCACCGAAACCCAGCAATGTATCGGCCACCGCGACGGGCATGCTGCGGATGACCAGTACCGGAACCGCGCCCAGGGCGGTGCCCAAGGCGCAGATGGCACCGCCCTCGAGCGCGCGCAGGATGCGCGGTTCGAGGTCGAGCCAGTCCAGCAGCTCGCCCACCAGCAGGGCTGCGCCGGCCAGCAGCAACACCGTGCCCAGTGCCAGACGAAAACGGCGAACACTGGCCAGCGCGAAGGTCTGTGATCCCATGGCCAGACTCAGCTCAACGCGGCTTGGTAGCGCTTCTCGACATTGGCCCAGTCGACCACGTTGTAGAACGCGTTGATGTATTCAGGCCGACGGTTCTGATACTTGAGGTAGTAGGCATGCTCCCAGACATCGAGCCCCAGGATGGGCGTGTTGCCATTCATCAACGGGCTGTCCTGGTTACCGCTGCTCTCCACGACCAGCTTCTTCTCCGGCGTGACGCTGAGCCAGGCCCAGCCGCTGCCGAAGCGACTCAGGGCAGCTTTGGTGAACGCTTCCTTGAAGGCGTCGAACCCGCCCAGTTCGGCATCGATGGCCTGGGCAACGCTGCCTTGGGGCTGACCGCCGCCATTGGGCGACATGACTTCCCAGAACAGGCTGTGGTTGGCATGTCCGCCACCGTGATTGGTAACGGCGCCACGCAGGTTTTCCGGCAGCTGCTTGACCGAGGCCACCAGCTTTTCCACCGGCCATTCGGCGTACTCGGTACCTTCTATGGCGGCGTTGACGTTGGTGATGTAGGTCTGGTGATGCTTGGTGTGGTGGATCTCCATGGTCGCGGCATCGATGTGCGGCTCCAGGGCGTCATAGGCATACGACAGGGCGGGCAAGGTATAGGGCATTTTCAGTGAACTCCGTAGGGAAGGTGATCGGATTGCGTGACCGCTGGCGCGACGTCGATGTCGGCGGCGCCACACAGCAACCGGTGGGTACGGGGGTATTCGCCATGCTGGCGAGTGAAGCCGAGCAGCTCGGCGTAGGTCTTGCCGGCGTGACGCAGGGCCGCATCGCGCAACGCTGGCTGCAGCCGAGGGTCCTGCGTCGCACGCAACAAGCGTTCATGGATGGCGCACAGGTATTCGGCGCTTTCTTCGGGTTGATGCAGCTGCAGATGCAGGTCAGCTAGGTTGTGATGGGAAATGACGCACGCGGCCACCGCTTCGTCGACATCCGCCCAACGCTCGAACAGCACCTGAGCCCACGCCAGGGCTTGCAGGTAGTGCTCGCGCGCATCGATCAGCTCGCCCCGGACAAAGCAGGCGTTGGCCGTCTCCGTGATACGTTTCCAGTGCTGCATGGCGCAGGTCTCCCAGCAGTCGCCGAGCGGTCAGATACCGCCGGCAGTGAGCTTTTCCGGGTCGAGCAGGTCGCTGAGCTGCTCGCGGCTCAGGTCGGTGTGCTCCAGCGCGACGTCGATGATCGGCCGACCTTCCTTGTAGGCTAGCTTGGCAATCTGGGCAGCCTGCTGATATCCGATGATCGGATTGAGTGCGGTCACCAGAATCGGGTTACGCGCGAGCGCTTCCTTGAGCTTGGCCTCATTGACCTTGAACGTCGCGATCGCCTTGTCGCCCAGCAGACGACTGGCATTGGCCATCAGTTCGATGCTGGACAGCAGGTTGTGGGCGATGATCGGCAGCATCACATTGAGCTCGAAATTGCCGGACTGACCGGCGATGGCGATCGCCGCGTCATTGCCGATGACCTGCGCCGCCACCATGGCGGTCGCCTCGGGAATCACTGGGTTGACCTTGCCCGGCATGATCGAGGAACCCGGCTGCAGGGCCTCGAGTTCGATTTCACCCAGGCCGGCCAGTGGCCCGGAGTTCATCCAGCGCAGGTCGTTGGCGATCTTCATCAGGGTGACGGCGGTGCCCTTGAGCTGGCCGGACACGGACACTGCGGTGTCCTGGGAGCCGATCAAGGCGAACAGGTTGTCGCCTTGGGTGAACTCGACACCGGTCAGCTCGCCTAGGTGATGACAGAAACGCCGGGCGAACTCGGGATGCGCGTTGATCCCGGTGCCCACCGCCGTCCCGCCCTGTGCCAACGCCTGCAAGGCAGGCTGCAGCGCTTGCAGGTGGTCGATGTTGGCCTGGATCTGCGCAGCCCAGCCATGCAGCACCTGGCTCATGCGCACCGGCATGGCATCCATCAGGTGCGTGCGGCCGGTCTTGACGAAGACGTGAACCTGCTCGGCCTTGGCCTGGGTGACCTGCACCAGATGCCGCAGCGCAGGCAGCAGTTGTTCGTGCAGGGCCAGGGCGGCGCTCACGTGAATGCTGGTGGGAATGATGTCGTTGCTGCTCTGGCCGCAGTTGACATGGTCGTTGGGATTGACCGGCTCGTCGACAAGGCGCCCCGCCAGGGTCGCGATGACCTCGTTGGCGTTCATGTTGGAGCTGGTGCCGGAGCCGGTCTGGTAGATGTCGACCGGAAAGTGCTGCATGAAGTCGTCGGCCAGTAGCTGCTCGCAGGCACGCACGATGGCATCGCCCTGGCCGGCGCTGATCTGCGCAAGCTCGACGTTCGCCTTGGCGGCGGCGGCCTTGGCCAGGATCAGCGCGCGGATGAACTGGGTCGGCATGCGCTGCCGGCTGATCGGAAAGTTGTCGACGGCCCGCTGGGTCTGGGCGCCATACAAGGCGGCCTCCGGTACCTGCAGTTCGCCCATGCTGTCACGCTCGATACGGGTGTTACTCATCGCAATATCCTTGCAGCAGATCAGTGAGAGGAATCGAAGGCAGCAGCTCGCAGCGCGCCAGTTGGTGGGCGCAGTCCTGCCACTGGCGGACCTGGGCTGGCTGTGCCGCGCAATTGCGCAGGTCACGCAAGGGCCGCCAGGCTTGGTCCAGACACAGGCTGCGCCAATGCCACGGCAGGGCTTGATCGAGGGCTGTGGCGAGCATCAGACGAAAGGTGCCGTGAGCCACGGACCATGAAGAAGTCGGGGTAAAGCGCGCCAGATAGCGGCCTTGGGCGAGGTAGTGTTCGATGAGTCGCGGCTCGTCGGGCGCGAGCGCGCAGCGGATTTGCAGGCCGAGCCAATGCCAGTTTTCGAGATGGGCGAATTCGTGAACGGCAGAACTCATCGGCGCACCTTTTTGCCGGAATGAGTTTTATTATTGATTGATATTGAGAATCAACACAAGCGCCCATGTGGGCACCTGTGCTGCAAACCGTGCCGGCCGCGACGGACCGGCAGTAGGATCAGCTGCCGGCGACCGTCATGCGCTCGATCAGGACCGAGCCTGTGCGAATGTTGCTGCGCAGCTCCAGATCGTTACCCACGGCGACGATCTGTTTGAACATGTCGCGCATATTGCCGGCAATGGTCACTTCCTGAACCGGAAACTGGATCTCGCCATTTTCGACCCAGAATCCGGCAGCACCGCGCGAGTAGTCGCCGGTGACCATGTTCAGGCCGTGGCCCATCAGCTCGGTGACCAGCAAGCCACGTCCCATGCGCCGCAGCAGCGCTTTCTGGTCTTCGTCGCCGTGGGTCACGAACAGGTTGTGCACGCCGCCGGAGTTGGCGGTGCTGGGCAGGCCCAGCTTGCGCCCCGAATAGGTGCTCAGCACATAGGAAACCAGTTCACCGTTCTCCACGAACGGCTTGGCGTAGGTGGCCAGACCATCGCCGTCGAACGCTGCGCTGCCCATGGCACGCATCAGGTGCGGACGCTCGTCCAGGGTCAGCCACTCGGGGAACAGGCGCTGCTCCATCGCCCCTTCCAGGAAGGAGGATTTGCGATACAGGTTGCCACCGGAAACGGCGGCCAGGAAATTGCCGAACAAGCCCCCGGCCAGCTCGGCCGAAAACAGCACCGGTACCTCGCAGGTCGGCACCGGACGCGCGCCCAATCGGGCCGCAGCCCGCTGCGCGGCGCGCTGGCCGATGGCGACGGGATCGGCGAGCAATTCGCCCTGACGATTGACGTCGTACCAATAGTCACGCTGCATCTGCCCGTTGGCTTCGGCGATCATCACGCAGCTCAAGCTGTGCCGGGTCGACGCATAGCCGCCGATGAAACCATGGCTGTTGCCGTACACGCGGCAGCCCTGATGGGTGTTGAGCGTGGTGCCGTCGGCGTTCTTGATCAGGGGTTCGGCATCGAAGGCGGCCGCTTCGCAGGCCAGGGCCTTTTCGATGGCCTGCTCGGGCGTGATGTCCCAGGCGTGGTAAAGGTCGAAGTCCGGCTGCTCGCGCGCCATCAGGGCGGCGTCGGCCAGGCCCGAACTTTCATCTTCGGACGTGTGTTTGGCGATTGCCAGCGCCGCGGCGACGGTTTCGCGAATGGCCTGTGGACCGCTGGCCGAGGTGCTCGCCGAGCCCTTGCGCTGGCCAACGTACAGCGTGATGCCAAAGCCCTGGTCGCGGTTGAATTCGACGGTTTCGACCTCGCGTTGACGCACCGACGTGGACAGGCCCTGCTCCAGCGAAACCGCCACTTCACAGGCACTGGCGCCCTGGCGTTTGGCTTCATCGATGATCTGCTGCACTTGCTCCTGCAGGACGGGCAGTGCCTGCGGGCCGACGCTCTGGGGTGCGTTCATGGTGTTCTCCACTCAAATTCGGGTTTCGGCGCGGGCCGATCTGCGGCCGGGCCAGACAAGCGGCCCCCGACTGGTTATCATGGCGGCGTTTATTTGCGGACGGCCCCCATGGTTGATTCTTACGACGACTCCCTCGACGAGGGAAAAAGCAAAACTCAGGTCAAGCGCGAACTGCATGCGCTGACCGATCTGGGCGAGCGGCTCACCACGCTCAAGCCGGACATGCTCGATCGCCTGCCCCTGACCGACGCTCTGCGGCGGGCACTGGGCGACGCCTCCAAGCACACGGCGCACATCGCGCGCAAACGTCACATCCAGTTCATCGGCAAGCTGATGCGCGACCAGGACGTCGAGGCGATTCTGGTGCTGCTCGATCAACTGGACGCCTCCACCCGGCAGTACAACGAACGTTTCCACAACCTGGAGCGTTGGCGCGATCGGTTGGTCGCAGGCCCGGACCAGGTGCTGGAAGCGTTCTTCGCCGAGTACCCGGAAACCGACCGCCAGCACCTGCGCAACCTGGTTCGCCAGGCCCAGCACGAAACGGCTCACAACAAGCCGCCCGCTACCACGCGCAAGATCTTCAAGTACATCCGCGAGCTGGACGAAACCCAACGCGGCCTGCGCTGACAGGCCCGCGGGCAGGCCGTCCGGCTTGCCCGTCATCCGCTTCAGGCGCCGGTACCGCCCACCGTGATCGCATCGATCTTCAAGGTGGGCTGGCCGACACCGACCGGTACCGACTGGCCATCTTTGCCACAGGTGCCCACGCCACTGTCCAGCGCCAGATCGTTGCCGACCATCGACACCTTGCTCATCGCTTCCGGACCATTGCCGATCAACGTCGCGCCCTTGACTGGCGTGGTGATCTTGCCGTCTTCGATCAGGTAGGCTTCGCTGGTCGAGAAGACGAACTTGCCGCTGGTGATATCCACCTGTCCACCGCCAAGGTTGGCGCAGTAGATGCCTTTCTTCACCGAAGCGATGATCTCGGCCGGATCGCTCTCGCCCGCCAGCATGTAGGTGTTGGTCATGCGCGGCATGGGCAGGTGCGCATAGGATTCGCGACGACCGTTGCCGGTGGCGGCGACGCCCATCAGCCGCGCATTGAGCTTGTCCTGCATGTAGCCCTTGAGCACGCCATTTTCGATCAAGGTGGTGCACTGGGTCGGCGTACCTTCGTCATCGACGCTCAGAGAGCCGCGACGCCCGGCCAGCGTGCCATCGTCGACGATGGTGCACAGGCTTGACGCCACCTTTTCACCGACGCGACCGCTGTAGGCCGAACTGCCCTTTCGGTTGAAATCGCCTTCCAGACCATGCCCGACCGCTTCGTGCAGCAACACGCCAGACCAGCCGGCGCCCATCACCACGGGCATGGTGCCCGCCGGTGCCGCCACCGCTTCGACGTTGACCAGAGCCTGACGTAGCGCCTCGCGGGCATAGCCCATGGCGCGGTCCTCGGCGAGGAAATAGCGGTAGTCGGTACGTCCACCGCCGCCATGGCCACCGCGCTCGCGACGACCGTTGTGCTCGACGATGACACTGACGTTGAAACGCACCAGTGGCCGCACGTCCGCCGCCAGGCTGCCATCAGCGGCCGCGACCAGAATCCGTTCCCAGACCCCGGCCATACTCACGGTGACTTGCTGAATACGGGGGTCCAGTGCGCGGGTGGCGGCATCGACACGCTTGAGCAGGTCGACTTTTTCAGCGCGGGTAAGCACTTCCAGTGGGTTGTCCGGACCGTACAGCTGGCTGACCACCGGACTGCTGAAGGCCTGCACACGGCCATTCTGGCCGGCGCGGGAGATCGAGCGCGCCGCCCGCGCGGCTTGGACCAGCGCATCCTGGGTGATCGCGTTGCTGTAGGCGAAGCCGGTTTTTTCCCCGGACTGGGCGCGTACGCCCACGCCTTGGTCGAGGTTGAAACTGCCTTCCTTGACGATGCCGTCTTCCAGCGCCCAGGACTCGGAAATCTGACCCTGGAAATACAGGTCGGCCGCGTCGATGCCCGGGCCGGCCAACTCGCCCAGCACCGATTGCAGGCTGTCGAGCGTGAGGCCGCCGGGGGCCAGCAGGTGGTCGCTGACGGTGGATAACATCTGGCTCATATTTACTCCGCGCTGTTCGCAGGGCGCGTCGCGCGCTGCGGGATAGGTGCTCGCAGTTCGCTTGGCGGCGCTGCGTCAGTAGGTGCTCGCAGGCCGCGAGGCGGTCTGCGCAAATGGATGCTCGCGAGTCGCCTGGGGCGACGCGCGCAATGCGGGTGTCGGTGACGGATGAACACTACATGCGTCCGCCCCGACACGTTTTCAATACCCGGCCTGGCCCAGCCGTCCGATACACAGACAAGGCAACCGCACCTTCAGCCACCGAAAGGCTTGACCAGGGTCATCTGCGGATCCTTCCACGAACCCTCGATGCGGTACTGCACACTGGCAAAGCGCGCCACGCGGTCGCCGAGCAGCTTGTTCACCACGAACAGGGCGCCGCCGACCACCGGCGCGCCCACCAGGACCGCAGCCAGCGGCAGGCTGTTGGTGATCGGCAAGGCGACCTGCACCTTGGCGTTGACGCCGTCGCGAACCATGTCCAGGGTACCGTCCAGATCGATGTCGGTGCTGGGGCCGCGCAGGGTGATCGGGGTTCGCGTCACGTACACCCCTTCGCTGGCCACCAGCAGGCCCTTGACTCGATCGTAGCTCAAACCCTTGCCCAGCACATCGGAGAAATCCAGGCGCAGGCGGCGACCGATCGCATTGAAGTTGAGCAGACCGAACACGCGCAGGGCCTGGGCACCGCCTTCAACTTCGACGAACTGGCCGTCACGCAGGGTCGCGTCCAGGTTGCCGGAAAAACGCTTGAGCCCCACCCAGGCCGGTGAACCCGGCCAGCGTCCGTCGGCATCCAGGTGGAACGATTCGCTGGTCACGGTGGGCGCGAATTTCCAGGCCTGGAGCACGTCGGCCAGGTTCTTGCCCTGCAGCCGTCCGCGGAACCAGGTGCTGGACGCTCCGGGGGCGCCTTCCCAAGTCGCCGCACCGTGCAGCATCAAGCCCTTGAGCCCCAGGTCGAGGTCATTGAGGGCGACACCCCGGGCGGTCGGGCGCAGCTTCAGCGACCAACTGCCGACCGGTTCTGGACCCTGCAACAGTTGGCGAATCCTGACATTGACCGCCGGTATCTTGCGCGGATCGACATTGGCCAGGGGATCGGGCGTCTCGACCGGGTTGTCCGCCTTGACCGCGTTCGGATCGACCGGCGGCAAGCGCACGGTGTCGAGGTCGACATCGATCGGGGTCGCCTTGCCATCGGGTACATCGACCCTGCCAGTGATTTGCTGGCTGGCCACGGCGAGGTGCCAGGCGCTGCGGCTGCGGTTGAGCTGTACCCGCGCCTGGTCGAGTTGCTGGCCGAACCCCTTGAGCGTGCCGATCTGCAGGTCGACGGCATTGATGATCTGGCTGGCGGTGCCACTCGGATTGCCGCCCGTGTAGTTCTCGGCCTGCTGCTGCCACGGCTCCAGGTCCAGGGTCTGCAACGCGCCACGCACTCGCAGGCCCTGGGTCGCAGGAAGCTGCGGCGTGCCGGCGCCGACCAGCAATTCGCCGCGACCGCTGCCCAGGTCGTTGGGCGGCGCGGCGTAGGCGAAGCTGGCGATGTCGGCGTAGGTAACATCGAAGCGACGCTCACGGCCTTGCAGGTTCATCACAAAGGCCGTGGGACGGGCCACGGAACGCGCTTTGCCAAAGGGTGCGGGCAAATCGATGTCGACGCCCTTGAGGTCGGAGTCGACGCGAAGCTGGCTGTCGCTGCCCAGCTTGAGCTGCAACTGGTAGGCGATATCGCCGGACGCCGGCACGGCCTGCTTGACCTGCAACCAGTCGACCAGGCGTTTCACCGGGATCTGGCTGTCGGCGACGATGCGCGTCAACGGCGCGCCCGGCTTGCCCTCGGCCAGGATCTGCGCCTTGACCGGCTGATCGAAGGCCTGGGCCGTGACGCCCTCGCCACTCAGGCCCTTGTCGAAGTCAAAACGGAATGTCCCGCCCAGTTGACTCAGCGCAAGCTCCGGCGACTTGATCTTCAGACGCGCCACACGGGTACTGAAGTCGACCACCACCTTGGGCTCGTGCCCCTTGACCAGCGGGATGTCGAGTTCCAGCTTGCCCTTGAGCGGGCCCTCGCCTTGCCAGCCAGCGAAGATGTCGGCGGTACCGATTGGGGCGGTCTGCAGGATCTTCAATCCGTCAGCCAGGCCGCCGTCGAAATTGCCGTTCACGAACAAGTGGCTGTCCTGACCGACCGGCACGTGGGGCACGCTGACCGCAACGTCGCTGACCTTGGTGTCGAGAATCTGCCCACGGTCAGCCAGGATGCGCACGTCGCCGTCCTGGATGTAGACATTGCCTGCGACCTTGCGCGCTTCCGGCCAGCCGGGCTGGAAGGCCAGGGTCACGTCATGAACCTTGAAAAACAGGGTAATGCTGCGCGAATGGGCCTCGGCTGCGCTGGCCAGCGAGCCTTGGTACTGGAAGTAACCCTGGTCGACCGCGCCGCGTTTGATCGCCGTACGCAGCCACTGGTCGACCGACGGGCTGAGCACCTTGGGCAGGTATTTGCTGGTGTAGGCGCCATCGCCGTCGACCAGGCCAACCCGCAGGTCCATGTAGGGCTCGGCCTCGTGATGCAACGGCAGGCGAATGAGAAAATCGGCAGCGATCTTGCCCTCCTCGCCCAGCACACGAATGGCCGGCGCGATCAAGGTGAAAGCGTGATCATCGAGCTTGAAGTTCAGCCGGGCGTTGGCCTTGAGGTAATGCCAGGGCTTTTCGAAGATGGGGCTCAGGTGCAGCATGAACTTGTCACTGTCCAGACGCAGTTCGCCTTGGCCAATGTCGCCAATCAAACTGCCACTGACATTATCCGCAGCTGGCGCACCGTAGTAGGCATCGAAGCCGACATTCTCCAGGTTCGCAGCGTAGCTCAGGCGCTCGGCACCCGTGGCCTTGGGACGAACGTCGAGGGAAAGGTTGCGCACCACGCCAGTGAAGTTCAGGCCATTGACGATGGCCGCCACCTGTTTAGGCAGGGGTGCCAGCGCGTCGAGCAGTGGCGTGATCGGGGTCAGGTCGAGACGGTCGGCTTGCACACGCCACTGCTCCTGGCTCGACGGCGTTGCCGCGCGCTGCTGCAGCGCCATATGGCTCTGCCACGGCTTGCCGTCCAGCGTCATGGCGAGGGTCCCCAGGTTCACGTCGAAACCGTCGGTGTTGCGCTGCATCCACGCCTTCAGCGTGAGATCGGCGATGGTGTACGGCTTGTGGTCGCCATAGGCGCCCTTGAACGCCGGCGCATCGAGTTGAACCACGGCTCGCTGGACATTGGCGTCTGCCCAGTCCACCCAAACCTCGCCCCCCGCCTTGAGCTGGTCAAGCTTCCAACCCTGGGTGTAGCGGCTTGGCAGCCACTTTGCCCAGTCGCTCTGCGGCAGATTCGCGTAGGCCTGGGCGCGGCCGTCGCGCCAGTGTTCAGCGCGCACCTGGGCCTTGATGTTCAGCGCCAGCGGCTGGCCGTCGGGCAGGTGCAGGCGCAGGTCCAGACGCTGCCGCTCGTCACCGGTGCGCAGACTCAGGCCGACATAGGTGAGGGTCAGTGGATCGTGCTCGTAGGGTTGCAGGGTCAACTGACTGTCGAGCACCGACAACTGCTCGACCTGTTGCATCTGCTGCAACGTGCGCTGCACGTCGAAGGCCTGATCCGGTTGCTGGGGCACGCCCTTGATCGACCACTTGCCCGTGGCGTCCTCGACGGCGCTGAGCTGTACGCCGCCCAGCTCGAGATGGGCAATGCGCACCGCACGCGCCAACAGGCTGCCCCACAGGTCCGGTACCACCTTGACCTGATCGAGGCGCAACGCGTTGCTGCCCTCGCCCACCTGCACATCATGAATCAGCAGCACTGGCGCCAGACGGTTCCAGCGGCCCTCCAGGCTGCCGATGCGCACCGGCATGCCCAGCGCCTCGCTGGCACGCGCCTCGATCTGCGCGTCGTACTCGGCCACCAAGGGAATCAACTGCCGACCCAGGCTGACATAGAGCGCCAGCAACACCAGCAGCACCGCGCACAGTGCCAGGGCCCAACGGATTACGCCCCCGAGCGCAGCACTCACACGGACCATGCAGGCATGCTCCGGCGATGTACCGTGTCAGCCCTAAAGGTCGAGAATCGTTCCACTGGCCGTTTCAGAGCAGCACCACATCATATTGTTCCTGGGAATACATGGACTCGACCTGGAAGCGAATGGTTCGTCCGATGAACGCTTCCAGTTCGGCCACGTTGCCGGATTCTTCGTCGAGCAGACGGTCGACCACTTTCTGATTGGCCAGCACACGATAGCCTTCGGCCTGATAGGCACGGGCCTCGCGCAGGATCTCGCGAAAAATCTCGTAACACACTGTCTCGGGCGTCTTCAGCTTGCCACGGCCCTGGCAGCAAATGCAGGGTTCGCACAGCACCTGCTCGAGGCTTTCCCGGGTGCGCTTGCGGGTCATCTGCACCAGACCCAGCTCGGTGATACCGATGATGTTGGTCTTGGCGTGGTCGCGTTCCAGCTGCTTCTCCAGGGTGCGCAGAACCTGGCGCTGATGCTCCTCATCTTCCATATCGATGAAGTCGATGATGATGATCCCGCCGATGTTGCGCAGGCGCAGTTGCCGGGCAATGGCGGTGGCCGCTTCCAGATTGGTCTTGAAGATGGTTTCTTCGAGGTTGCGGTGACCGACGAAAGCGCCGGTGTTGACGTCGATGGTGGTCATCGCCTCGGCCGGGTCCACCACCAGATAGCCGCCGGACTTGAGCGGCACCTTGCGGTCCAGGGCGCGCTGGATCTCGTCCTCCACACCGTACAGATCGAAGATCGGCCGCTCGCCGGGATAATGCTCCAGACGGTCGGCGATTTCGGGCATCAGCTCGGCAACGAACTGGGTGGTCTTCTGGAAGGTTTCCCGGGAGTCGATGCGGATCTTCTCGATCTTCGGATTGACCAGGTCGCGCAGGGTGCGCAGGGCCAGGCCCAGGTCTTCGTAGATTTCCGTCGGGGCGCCGACGGTCTGGATCTGCGCGTTGATCTGGTCCCACAGACGGCGCAGATAGCGGATGTCCATGAGGATTTCCTCGGCACCGGCGCCGTCGGCAGCGGTGCGCAGGATGAACCCGCCGACTTCCTGGATCCCTTCTTTCTCGACGCAGTCGGCCACCACCTTCTTCAGGCGTTCACGCTCGTTCTCGTCTTCGATCTTCAGGGAAATGCCGACGTGCCGGGTGCGCGGCATGTACACCAGGTAGCGCGAAGGGATCGACAGCTGGGTGGTCAGGCGTGCGCCCTTGGAACCGATCGGGTCCTTGGTGACCTGCACCACCAGGCTTTGTCCTTCATGGACCAGGGCGCTGATGGTTTCCAGGCTCGAGCCTTCGCGCAGGGAGATTTCCGAGGCATGGATGAACGCGGCGCGGTCCAGGCCGATGTCGATGAAGGCGGCCTGCATGCCGGGCAGCACGCGCACGACCTTGCCCTTGTAGATATTGCCGACGATGCCGCGACGCTGGGTGCGCTCGACATGCACCTCTTGCAGGACACCGTTTTCCACCACGGCCACGCGCGATTCCATCGGCGTGATGTTGATCAGAATCTCTTCGCTCATGGCTGGGTCTCGTTCCTGGTGTCTTTATTGTAGTGGCGATGACGCGCCCGCAAGGCCCTTCTCAGGACGCTTGCCAGCAGGCGATGCCGTTGCGTTGCAGCAGCGCCGCGGTTTCGAACAAACCCAGACCGACGACGGCAGAATAACTGCCTTCGAGCTTTTCTACGAATATTGCACCCAGACCCTGAATGCCATAACCGCCCGCCTTGTCCGCCGGCTCGCCGCTGGCCCAATAGGCACGGGCCTCGGCCTCGTCAATGGGGCGGAAGGTGACCCGCGCCGACGCTGTGCAGGTGTCCATGCGGGCACCGTCGAACAGCGCCACGGTGGTGATCACCTCGTGAGTGCTGCCGGACAACAACGCCAGTATCGCCAAGGCATCGGCCTCGTCGCGCGGCTTGCCGAGAATGTGGCCTTGAGCGATGACCGCCGTGTCTGCGCCCAGCACATGACCGCTGCCTGGCTGCGGCAGCGACTCCCAGCCGGCGCGAGCCTTTTCTTCGGCCATGCGTTGTACGTAGGCAAAGCTGCCTTCACCGGCCTGCGGCGTTTCGTCGATGGGTGCCTTGACCACGGTGAACGGGACGCCGATCTGCGTCAGCAGTTCACGCCGTCGCGGCGAGCTGGAAGCCAGGTACAGGGTAGACATGCGAGGCGTCTCCGCGTCGGGCCGCGCACGGGCCCGTCAGTTGATGCCCAGGCGCTTGCGCAAGCCGCGCAGCAGGTAGCTGACCCACGGCCAGAGCAAAGCGCTCATCAGCGCAGGCAGCAGCAGGGCCAGGGTAGGTTGACGGTTGCCGGTCAAGGCGCTCAGCCACAGCTGGACCAACTGCGCCAGGCCGAAGACCACGAGGATGACCAGGCTCTGCTGCCACATCGGGAAGATGCGCATGCGCTGGGCCAGGGACAGGATGAGAAAGGTGATGAGGCTGAGGATGAGCGCATTCTGCCCAAGCAGCGTGCCGAACAGCACGTCCTGCGCCAGCCCCAGGACCCAGGCGGTGGTCATGCCCACCTTGTGCGGTACCGAGAGCGTCCAGTAGGCCAGCAGCAGGGCCAGCCACAGCGGCCGCAATACTTCCATGAACTGCGGCATCGGCGACACGCAGAGCAACAGGCCGACGACGAAGGTCACCCAGATGACCCAGCCATTGCGCGAGCGAGTACCCACCATTATTGCCTCTCCCGTGTTGTAGCCGGCGCGGACCGCGAAGGCGTCGCCGGGGTGGTGTGCGCGGGGGTGGCGGCCGGTGCTGTGCTGTGCGCGGGTGTGGCGGGTGCAGCGGCAGCCGGCGCCGTGGTTGGCGTGGTCGAAGTGCTGGCTTCGGGTGCCGCGCCTTGGCGATCGGCGGCTTCCTGAGCCTGCGCGGCCTCGGTGGCGCGCTGCTCCGGCGACCGGCTGTCGCTGAACACCAGCAACAGGTAGCGGCTACGGTTCAGGGCGGCGGTCGGCACGGCGCGAACGATGGCGAACGGCTGGCCGGAGTCGTGGATGACTTCCTTGACCGTGGCCACCGGGTAGCCGGCCGGGAAACGCTGACCCAGGCCCGAGCTGACCAGCAGGTCGCCTTCCTTGATGTCGGCGGTATCGGCCACATGGCGCAGTTCCAGGCGTTCGGGATTCCCCGTGCCGCTGGCGATAGCGCGCAGGCCGTTGCGGTTGACCTGCACCGGGATGCTGTGGGTGGTGTCGGTGAGCAGCAGCACACGCGAGGTGTAGGGCATCAGTTCGACCACCTGCCCCATCAGGCCGCGTGCATCGAGCACCGGCTGGCCGAGCACCACGCCGTCGCGTTCGCCCTTGTTGATCAGGATGCGATGGGTGAACGGGTTCGGGTCCATGCCAATCAGCTCGGCGACCTCGACCTTTTCGTTCACCAGCGCCGAGGAGTTGAGCAACTCGCGCAGGCGCACGTTCTGTTCGGTCAGCGCCGCCAGCTTTTGCAGGCGACCCTGCAACAACAGGGCTTCGGTCTTGAGCTTCTCGTTTTCGGCCAACAACTCGGTGCGGCTGCCAAACTGGCTGGCAACGCCTTCATAGAGCCGCTGGGGCAGATCGGTGACCCAATAGGCACGCATCAGCACCAGCGACATTTCGCTGCGCACGGGCTTGAGCAGGGTGAAGCGCGCGTCGACCACCATCAGCGCGACCGACAGCACGACCAGCACCAACAGGCGCACGCCCAGTGAGGGGCCCTTGGTGAAAAGCGGTTTAATAAGCCGCTCCTCCCAGGCAAATGTTCATGTGGTCATTCATGTGACGGCAAACCGGCCCGGATCGAAAGTACAGGACGCATACAGGTAGCATCGAAGACGCTACCTGTAAACGACCCCAGGAATCTTTCCCGCGAAGTTACTCGCTGGAGAGCAGATCCATGGTGTGCTTGTCCATCATTTCCAGGGCACGACCGCCACCACGAGCCACGCACGTGAGCGGGTCTTCGGCGACGATCACCGGCAGGCCGGTTTCCTGGGCCAGCAGCTTGTCGAGGTCGCGCAGCAGCGCGCCACCACCGGTCAGCACCAGGCCGCGCTCGGCGATGTCAGAAGCCAGCTCGGGAGGCGACTGCTCCAGTGCGCTCTTGACCGCCTGCACGATCGTGGCCAGAGACTCCTGCAGAGCCTCGAGCACTTCGTTGGAATTCAGGGTGAAGGCACGTGGCACGCCCTCGGCCAGGTTGCGGCCGCGCACGTCGACTTCACGCACTTCGCCGCCCGGGTAGGCGGTGCCGATTTCCTGCTTGATACGCTCGGCGGTGGATTCGCCGATCAGGCTGCCGTAGTTGCGACGCACGTAGGTGACGATGGCTTCGTCGAAGCGGTCGCCGCCCACGCGGACGGACTCGGCGTAGACCACGCCATTGAGCGAGATAAGGGCGATTTCGGTGGTACCACCGCCGATGTCGACGACCATCGAACCGCGTGCTTCCTCGACCGGCAAACCGGCACCGATGGCGGCCGCCATGGGCTCTTCGATCAGGAACACTTCGCGGGCACCGGCGCCGAGCGCCGATTCACGAATGGCACGACGCTCCACCTGGGTGGACTTGCAAGGCACACAGATCAGCACGCGCGGGCTGGGCTGCAGGAAGCTGTTTTCGTGCACCTTGTTGATGAAATATTGCAGCATCTTTTCGCAGACGCTGAAGTCGGCGATGACGCCGTCCTTCATGGGGCGAATGGCGGCGATGTTGCCGGGGGTACGACCGAGCATGCGCTTGGCTTCGGTACCGACCGCAACGACACTTTTCTGATTACCGTGGGTCCGAATGGCCACAACCGATGGCTCATTCAGAACGATACCGCGCTCACGCACGTAAATAAGGGTGTTGGCAGTGCCCAGGTCGATGGAAAGATCGCTGGAAAACATGCCACGCAGTTTCTTGAACATGGGAAAAGGACCCTAGGCAACGCGTGGGTAAAAAAGTGCGGCAAACTCTAACAACGGCGGGGATTTTGGGCAAGGCGCCAATATGTTAAATTGGCTGTTTTTCCGGGCACGCCTGCACTCGATCGCGGCCATATGACCGCAGAAGTGCGATTGTGTTCCCCAAAACCACGGCTCTGCCGTATTTCATTTTCCACCGGAGACCCCCATGGCGCTTGAACGCTGCGACGTGGAAAAGATCGCTCACCTGGCTCGTCTGGGCCTGAATGACGCCGATCTGCCACGCACCATCGAAGCACTGAACAGCATTCTGGGCCTGGTCGACCAGATGCAAGCGGTCGACACCCGCGGCATCGAACCCCTGGCCCACCCACTGGAAGCCAGCCAGCGGCTGCGCGCCGATCAGGTGACCGAACGCAACCAGCGCGACGCCTACCAGGCCGTCGCGCCGGCGGTCGAGAACGGCCTGTACCTGGTTCCGAAAGTCATCGAGTAAAGGGAAAAGAGCCTGCCATGCATCAACTGACACTGGCCGAGATCGCCCGCGGACTCGCCGACAAGAAATTTTCCGCAGAAGAGTTGACCCGCACCCTGCTGGCGCGCATCGCCCAGCTGGACCCGCAGCTCAACAGCTTCATCACCGTCACCCCCGAGCACGCCATCGCCCAGGCGCAGGCCGCCGATGCGCGCCGCGCCAACGGTGAAAGCGGTGCCCTGCTGGGCGTGCCGCTGGCCCACAAGGATCTGTTCTGCACCCAGGGCATCCGCACCAGCTGCGGGTCCAGGATGCTGGACAACTTCGAGGCGCCCTACGACGCCACCGTGGTGGCCAAGCTCAATGCGGCCGGCGCGGTCACTCTGGGCAAGCTGAACATGGACGAATTCGCCATGGGCTCGGCCAACGAGAACAGCCACTACGGCGCGGTGAAGAACCCCTGGAACCTGGCGCACGTGCCCGGTGGCTCGTCGGGCGGTTCGGCTGCGGCCGTGGCCGCGCGTCTGCTGCCAGTGGCCACCGGCACCGACACCGGCGGCTCGATTCGCCAACCCGCCGCCTTCACCAACCTCACCGGCATCAAACCGACCTACGGTCGGGTGTCGCGCTGGGGCATGATCGCCTACGCCTCCAGCCTCGATCAGGCCGGCGTGCTGGCACGCAACGCCGAAGACTGCGCCCTGCTCCTGCAAGGCATGGCGGGCTTCGATCCGCAGGACTCCACCAGCATCGATGAGCCGGTCCCGGACTACAGCGCCACCCTGGGCGACTCTCTGCAGGGTCTGCGCATCGGTGTGCCCAAGGAATACTTCGGTGTCGGCCTCGACCCGCGAATCGCCGAACGGGTGCAGGAAAGCATCCAGGCGCTGGAAAAACTCGGCGCGGTGATCAAGCACATCAGCCTGCCGAACATGCAGCAGGCGATCGCCGCCTACTACGTGATCGCGCCGGCCGAAGCGTCCTCGAACCTGTCGCGCTTCGATGGCGTGCGCTTCGGCTACCGCTGCGAGAACCCCAAGGATCTGACCGATCTGTACAAGCGTTCGCGCGCCGAAGGCTTCGGGGCGGAAGTGCAGCGTCGCATCATGGTCGGTGCCTATGCCCTGTCGGCCGGCTACTACGACGCCTATTACCTGCAGGCGCAGAAGATTCGCCGCCTGATCAAGAACGATTTCATGGCCGCCTTCGAAGACGTCGACATGATCCTCAGCCCGACCACGCCAAACCCGGCCTGGAAACTGGGGGCCAAGAACGCCGATCCGGTGGCCGCCTACCTGGAAGACATCTACACGATCACCGCCAACCTGGCCGGCCTGCCCGGCCTGTCGATGCCGGCCGGTTTCGTCGATGGTCTGCCGGTCGGCGTGCAACTGCTGGCCCCTTACTTCCAGGAAGGCCGCCTGCTCAACGTGGCGCACCAGTACCAGCAAGTCACCGACTGGCACACTCGCGCGCCTGAAGGCTTCTAAGGAGAAACATCATGCAATGGGAAGTCGTGATCGGGCTGGAGATTCATACCCAGCTCGCCACCCAGTCGAAGATTTTCTCCGGCAGTTCCACCACCTTCGGCTCCGAGCCGAACACCCAGGCCAGCCTGGTCGACCTGGGCATGCCCGGCGTGCTGCCGGTACTCAACCAGGAAGCCGTGCGCATGGCCGTGATGTTCGGTCTGGCCATCGATGCCGAGATCGGCCAGCACAACGTGTTCGCGCGCAAGAACTACTTCTACCCCGACCTGCCCAAGGGCTACCAGATCAGCCAGATGGAGCTGCCGATCGTCGGCAAGGGCCACCTGGACATCACCTTGGAAGACGGCACGGTCAAGCGCATCGGCGTGACCCGCGCGCACCTGGAAGAGGACGCCGGCAAGAGCCTGCACGAGGACTTCAGCGGCAGCACCGGTATCGACCTCAACCGAGCTGGCACGCCGCTGCTGGAAATCGTGTCCGAGCCCGACATGCGCAGCGCCAAGGAAGCCGTGGCCTACGTCAAGGCGATCCATGCACTGGTCCGCTACCTGGGCATCTGTGACGGCAACATGGCCGAAGGCTCGCTGCGCTGCGACTGCAACGTCTCGATCCGGCCCAAAGGCCAGGTCGAGTTCGGCACCCGCTGCGAGATCAAGAACGTCAACTCGTTCCGCTTCATCGAACGCGCCATCAACAGCGAGATCGCGCGCCAGATCGAGCTGATCGAGGACGGTGGCAAGGTCGTCCAGCAAACCCGCCTGTACGATCCGAACAAGGATGAGACACGGGCCATGCGCAGCAAGGAGGAAGCCAACGACTACCGTTACTTCCCCGATCCCGACCTGCTGCCAGTGGTGATCGAGGATTCGTTCCTGGAAACCACCCGGGCAACCCTGCCCGAGTTGCCGCCGGCCAAGCGCGAGCGCTTCCAGCGTGAGTTCGGTCTGTCTGCATACGACGCCAGCGTGCTGGCTTCGAGCCGCGAGCAGGCGGACTTCTTCGAGCAGGTCGTGGGCAGCTGCGGTGATGCCAAGCTGGCCGCCAACTGGGTCATGGTCGAGCTGGGCAGCCTGCTGAACAAGCAGGGCGTGGAAATCGAGGAATCGCCGGTCAGCGCGGCGCAACTGGGTGGCATGCTGCAGCGCATCAAGGACAACACCATCTCCGGCAAGATCGCCAAGATGGTCTTCGAAGCCATGGCCAATGGTGAAGGCGATGCCGACCAGATCATCGAGGCGCGCGGCCTGAAGCAGGTCACCGACAGTGGTGCCATCGAGAAGGTCCTGGACGAAGTGTTGGCCGCCAACGCCGAGCAGGTCGAACAGTACCGTGCGGCAGACGAGGCCAAACGCGGCAAGATGTTCGGTTTCTTCGTCGGTCAGGCCATGAAAGCGTCCAAGGGCAAGGCCAACCCGCAGCAGGTCAACGAGCTGCTCAAGAGCAAGCTGGCCGGTTGATGCAACAGCGCACCCCCTGTAGCCGCGGCGCAAGCCGCGTCCGGCCCCGAAGCGGTGAATCCTGTGGACCGTGGATACCGCCGACGCGGCTTGCGCCGCTGCTACGGGGGGTTTGTTCATTTGGGCGTCATGCCGTTTGTGCCGGCGCGATTGCGTTGTTGGCCGGTTGCGCCAGCCAGAACGGCATCATCGACCCCCGCGGTTACGACCGTGACGGGGTCGCCTCCTATTACGGCGCGCGCCACCATGGCGCTCGTACGGCCAGTGGCGAACGCTTCGATCAGTACGGCCTGACTGCGGCCCACCGCCAGCTACCATTCGGCACCCGGGTGGTGGTGACCAACCTGGCCAACCAGCGCAACGTCATCGTGCGGATCAACGACCGTGGTCCTCAGTCACGCGGGCGCTTGATCGATGTGTCCAAAGGCGCAGCTGAAAAACTGGGCATGCTGCGCAGCGGCACCGCTCGCGTGCGCGTGCAAACCTTGCAAGACTGACTCGGAGCCGCCGTCATTTTCAATCTCGCCACCTTGCCCGGACCCACCTTGCTGCAATTGTTCGCAGGGCTGTTGCTGCTGATTGCCGGGCGCCGAATGGCTGGTGCGCGGTGCCGTGCGCCTGGCGGCTGCGCTGAAGGTCAGGCCACTGGTGGTGGGCCTGGGCGTTGTGGCGCTGGGCAGCAGTGCGCCGCAGTTGGCGGTCAGCCTGCAGGCGACGTTCGTCGGTACGCCCGACATCGCCGTGGGCAGCCTGGTGGGCAGCAACATCTTCAGCTTGCTGGTGACCTTGGGGTTATCCGCGCTGATCATTCCGTTGCGGGTGTCCCGACAACTGCTGCGGCTCGATATCCCGTTACTGATCGGCGCCAGTGCGCTGGTATTCGGACTGGCCTTGAACGAGCAACTGGGGCGCCTGGAAGGCGGCATCCTGCTCTTGGGCCTGGTCGGCTACCTGGGCGTGCTGTGGCGCCAGTCGCGGCATCCAGGGCGGGTAGCGACGCCACAGGGCACCGCCCCCTGGCTCAAGTGCCTGGGCATGATGCTCGGCGGTCTGCTGCTGTTGGTCGCCGGAAGCCACTGGTTACTGGAAGCGGCGCTGGAACTGGCCACCGATTTCGGCCTGTCGGATCGGGTGATCGGATTGACCATCGTGGCTGTTGGCACCTCTCTTCCGGAGTTGGCCACCTCGCTCGTGGCCGCGTTGCGCGGTCACCGTGAGATTGCGGTGGGTAACGTGATCGGCAGCAACCTGTTCAACCTGCTCGGTGTGCTTGGCCTGACCGCCGTTCTGGCGCCAGCGCCCTTGAGCGTTTCGCCCAATGCGCTGGATTTCGACCTGCCGGTCATGCTGGGCGTCACGCTGCTGTGCCTGCCCCTGTTCTACTCGGGATACCGCGTCACACGGGTCGAGGGGCTGGTGCTGCTGGGGCTCTACGCTGCCTATGGCCTGCATGTGGTGACCTTCACCACGGGCATGCCGCTGGCGGCGAGACTGGAAGAGCTGATGCTGTTCTACGTGCTGCCGGTGCTGGCGGCAGTGGTGCTCTGGGGCACCCTGCGCGCCTGGCGTCGACAGCACTGAACGACGCAACCTACCCCTGGCGCTTCTTGAACATCCAGGCCACGGCCAGTACCCCGAGCCATACTGGAATCAACAGCACCGAAATGCGGATGCCTGGGGTCATGTACATGATCACCAGAATCGCTGCCAGGAACGCCAGGCATACCCAGTTGGTGATCGGGTAACCCCAGCTCGGAAAGAACGTTGCATGACCATTGGCGCGCATGGCCTTGCGGAATTTCAGGTGGGTGATACTGATGATGCCCCAGTTGATGACCAGCGCAGACACAGCCAGAGCCATCAGCAAGCCAAACGCCTCGCCCGGCATCAGGTAGTTGATGAGCACGCTCAAGCCGGTTGCCAGCGCGGAAATCCCCAGTGCTTTCATGGGCACGCCACGACGGTTGACCTTGAGCAAGGTCTTGGGGGCGTCACCCTGCACCGCCAAGCCGAACAGCATGCGGCTGTTGCAGTAGACGCAGCTGTTGTAGACCGACAGCGCTGCGGTCAGCACCACCACATTGAGTACGGTGGCCACTACGTTGCTGTCCAGCGCGTGGAAGATCATCACGAACGGACTGCCGCCCTCGACCACTTTCTGCCACGGGTACAGCGACAACAGGATGGTCAGGGCGCCCACGTAGAACAGCAGGATGCGGTAGATCACCTGGTTGGTGGCCTTGGGTATGCTGCGCTTGGGATCATCGGCTTCGGCGGCGGTGATGCCGACCAACTCCAGGCCGCCAAAGGAGAACATGATCACCGCCATGGCCAGGGTCAGGCCCCCGATGCCGTTGGGGAAGAAGCCACCGTATTGCCAGAGGTTGGCAACGCTGGCATCAGGCCCGCCATTGCCGGTGGCCAGCATCCAGGCGCCGAAGCCGATCATGCTGACGATGGCCGCCACCTTGATCAACGAGAACCAGAACTCCATCTCGCCATAGATCTTCACCTGGAACATGTTGATCGCGTTGATCAGCACGAAGAACACCGCGGCCGAGGCCCAGGTGGGTACGTCCGGCCACCAGTACTTGATGTAGATGCCCACGGCGGTCAGCTCGGCCATGCCCACCAGCACGTACAGCACCCAGTAGTTCCAGCCGGACATGAACCCGGCCAGGCCACTCCAGTAGCGGTTGGCGAAATGGCTGAAGGTCCCGGTGACCGGTTCCTCGACGACCATCTCACCGAGTTGACGCATGATGAAGAAGGCGATCAGGCCGCCGATGGCGTAGCCCAGGATGACCGAAGGGCCGGCCATGCCGATAGTCTGGGCAATGCCCAGAAACAGGCCGGTGCCGATGGCGCCGCCCAGGGCAATGAGCTGGATATGCCTGTTTTTCAGACCCCGATGCAGACCTTCGGGGGTGGATTGATCATCCATTGCGGTTCCTTAGCGGGTAAATGCTTGCCGGTGGGCAAGCAGCGTCTAGATCCAGCCGCCCCACTGCAACAGGAAAATTCCGATATTGGTGGTGATGGCTGCCGCCAGGGTGGTGATCACGATGATGGCGGCGGCGAGCGAATAGTTGCCGCCGCTGGCCCGCACCATGACATAACCGACCGAGGCCGAAGGAGCGCCAATATACAGGAACAGAATGCCCAGTTCCGCCCCGCGAAAGCCCAACAGCCAGGCGCCGAATGTACCGACGATCGGCAGCAGGATCATTTTCACCGCGCTGGCGCTCAAGGCCACCGAACCACTGCTGCGCAAGGCAGCCAGTGACAGGGTGCCGCCGATGCAGATCAGTGCCAGCGGCAGGCTCATCTGCGCAACGTAATCGGCAGAGGTCAGGATCCAGTTGGGGATGGGCACCTGCAGCCAGGCGAAGGGCACGGCCGTGACCACGCTGATGATCAGCGGGTTGACCAGGATGCTCTTGCAGATGCTCAAGGGGTCGGACTTGATGTTGGGGCTGTAGATCGCCAGCACCACGACGGACAAGGAGTTGTAGAGCACGATCACCAGGCCCGCGAGGATCGAGCCCAAGGAGATACCGTAGTCGCCATACATGCTGCCAGCCAGGGCCAGGCCGATGACGCCGTTGTTGCCGCGGAACGCGCCTTGGGTGAAGACGCCGCGATCGACCTCGGGACAACGCTTGGTGGCGATCCACCAGGCGATGGCGAAGCTGCCCACCGTGGCCACCACGAAATACACCAGCAAGCCGGGCTTGAGCGCCGAGCGCAGGTCGGCGTGGTAGATGCCCAGGAACAGCAAGGACGGCATGCAGACGTTGAACACCAAGGCCGAGGCGGTCTTGATGAAGTTGTCGTTGATCCACTCGATCCGCTTCAGCCCATAGCCCAAAAACAGCATGGCGAACACCGGAGCGGTCACGTTCAGGGTCTGCAGAAATAGGGCGAGCATGCCGGGGGAACCTGTTGCCTGGAGTCAGACGACAATGATAGCGAGGATAGGGGGATGAGGCGGGGAAATTCTGGTAAAGCGTGTGTATGCAGCAGCCCCTTGGCGGGCCCGCCCCGCTCCCACAAAGATCCCCAGCACCTGCAAGATCCCCGTAGGAGCGGTCAGCGGCCGCGAAAGCCGCACCGCGGTTCCGAAGCTTACTGCGGACCCATCTTGTCCATCAGCGCAGCGAGCATTTCATACTCTTCACCGGTCAGGTCGGTCAGCGGGGTGCGCACCGGACCTGCGTCGTAGCCTGCGATCTTGGCGCCAGCCTTGACGATACTGACGGCATAGCCCGACTTGCGGTTGCGGATGTCCAGGTAAGGCAGGAAGAAGTCGTCGATCAACTTGCCTACGGTGACGTGATCGTCAGCGGCGATCGCGTGGTAGAAGTCCATCGCAGTCTTGGGGATGAAGTTGAACACGGCAGACGAATACACCGGCACGCCCAGCGCCTTGTAGGCAGCAGCGTAGACTTCGGCGGTCGGCAGGCCACCCAGATAGCTGAAGCGATCGCCCAGGCGGCGACGGATCGACACCATCAGCTCGATATCGCCCAGGCCGTCCTTGTAGCCGATCAGGTTCGGGCAGGTTTCGGCCAGACGCTCGAGCAACGGTGCGTTCAGACGGCAGACGTTGCGGTTGTAGACGATGACGCCGATGTTGACCGATTTGCAGACGGCTTCGACGTGGGCGGCCACGCCGTCCTGGCTGGCTTCGGTCAGGTAGTGCGGCAGCAGCAACAGACCCTTGGCGCCCAAGCGCTCGGCTTCCTGTGCGTATTCGATGGCCTGGCGGGTGGAACCGCCAACGCCGGCGAGGATAGGCACGCTGGTGGCGCAGGTATCGACCGCGGTCTTGATCACCTGCGAGTATTCGCTGGCAGCGAGGGAGAAGAACTCACCGGTACCGCCGGCGGCGAACAGCGCGCTGGCGCCGTACGGGGCAAGCCATTCCAGACGCTTGATATAGCCTTCGCGGTGGAAGTCGCCTTGGGCAGTGAAGTCGGTTACCGGGAAAGACAGCAAGCCGTGATTGAGGATGGACTTTAGTTCTTGTGGATTCATTGTTTGAACACCCTGGGTCGCATGGAAAATTGAACAACCAAGCAGCCATGGCTGGCTGATGTCGTACGTCATCGTACAACCACTCCAAGTGTTCCTCAATAGCAGGAACGAAGTATTTTCAGATTGTTCACCATGCACCGCCCACAGGATCCCTGTAGCAGCGGCGCGAGCCGCGTCAGGTTTCACCGCGGAGTATCAGACAGATCATCATGTCCGCCGACGCGGCTTGCGCCGCTGCTACAAAGGGGGCGCGGTGTCCCTGTAGCAGCGGCGCGAGCCGCGTCAGGTTTCACCGCGGAGTATCAGACAGATCACCTTGGCCGCCGACGCGGCTTGCGCCGCTGCTACAGAGGGTCGCGGTGTCCCTGTAGCAGCGGCGCGAGCCGCGTCAGGTTTTACCGCGGAGTATCAGACAGATCACCTTGGCCGCCGACGCGGCTTGCGCCGCTGCTACAGAGGGGCGCGGTGTCCCTGTAGCAGCGGCGCGAGCCGCGTCAGGTTTCACCTCGGAGTATCAGACAGATCACCATGTCCGCCGACGCGGCTCGCGCCGCTGCTACAGCGGGGCGCGGTGTCCCTGTAGCAGCGGCGCGAGCCGCGTCAGGTTTCACCGCGGGGTATCAGACAGATCACCATGTCCGCAGACGCGGCTTGCGCCGCTGCTACAGAGGGGCGCGGCGTCCCTGTAGCAGCGGCGCGAGCCGCGTCAGGTTTCACTGCGGAGTATCAGACAGATCACATTGGCCGCCGACGCGGCTTGCGCCGCTGCTACAGGGGGGCGCGGTGCTCCTGTAGCAGCGGCGCGAGCCGCGTCAGGTGCACCACGGGGCGTCAGGCAATCACCTTGGGGCGATCAGACCCTGCCGGCTTCGGCTTCCTGGTGGGCCTGGCGCAGGCGCTCGCGGCTGTTGGTCAGGTGCAGGCGCATGGCGGCGCGTGCCGCATCGGCATCCTGGCGGGCGATGGCGTCGTAGATTTCCTCATGCTCGCGACTGAGTCGGGTCATGTAGTGCTGCTGGTCATCGTGCGCCAGGCGCGCCGAATTCAGCCGGGTACGGGGAATGATGCTGGTGCCCAGGTGCGTCATGATGTCGGTGAAATAGCGGTTACCCGTGGACAAGGCGATCTGCAGGTGGAACTGGAAATCGGATGCCACTGCGTCACTCGCATGGGCCGCGCTTTCGTTCAGCGCATCAAGGGCCGCACGCATGGCCGCCAGCTGTTCATCGGAACGTCGGCTGGCAGCCAGCCCGGCAGACTCCACTTCCAGGCTGATGCGCAACTCGAGCACCGCGAGCACATCGCGCAAGGTGACGATGGTCGCCGGATCGATGCGAAAGCCACTCGGGCTCGGCGTGTCCAGCACGAAGGTGCCGATGCCGTGACGGGTCTCGACCTGTCCCGCCGCCTGCAGCCGGGAAATGGCTTCGCGCACCACCGTTCGGCTGACGCCCTGCTCTTCCATGATGGCCGACTCAGTGGGCAGTTTGTCGCCCCGTTTGAGTTCGCCATCGAGGATGCGCTGGGTCAGCACGGCCACAAGCTCCTGGGCCAGGCTGCGCGGTTTGCGACGGGCGCGTGGGGCGGCGCTCAGATTGTCCATAGTCAACAGTTGTCTCGAAAACGGGCGGTGAGGTGCACATCATAGCCCAAGCTGGTTGTACGATCACGCTATGAGTGGCGCGAGCCGAGCCCATGAAGGAGCGATTGATGAGGGAGAGGCATTTCTGCAGGGGCCCGATGACCTGGGTATCAACCCTGAAGAAAGATGACTCAACCAATCTGGGCGAATGGTGAAAATACGCCAAAGCATGGCGAATCAAAATACCCAAGACTGCCAGAGCGAACTCGCCTCGCTCTTCTCTCCCTCGGGGCGAAGAGAAGAGCGAACTGCATGGGAATAGCCGATGAACGGGCCTGGACACCTTATACTTTCAGACACGCCAGGCACGCAAATCCAGCTCGAGCTCCTTCACGAATGACACCTGCCACATAGATACGATCGCCTACAACGACCATTCGCCCTGGTGCGGAAATGTAACCCGAAGGGTAAATCTGCCAGCCAGCCCCCTCACCTTCCGCGTTGGGCAAACCAAAGCTTTTATCCAAACTGCCATCTGGAAGAAACCGCGCCAATAGCAATCTTTCTTGCGGAGCAAGGAGTTCATTGCAGATTCCAAACGCCAAAACGCGGTCGCCAAAATCCCATAGCTGTACATAAGTGCCTGAGTAAGGGGCCCCAGGCACAACCAGTACATTCCCATTGTTGAAGTCAGGATCAGGCAACCCATTCTGGTCGACAGCGTAAACAGAACAATTCACGGTCGAATTCCTTCCCATTCCCGCAGTCAAGAAACTTCTGCCAAATGCAGGGATAATATCCAACATCAGCTCGTATTGATCGCCGGGCCCAAACTGGAAGCCCTCCCGCCCAAAGCTCGTGTCGATATGGCCTTCCAGGGTTATTCTGACAAATCCGGCAAACGGCACGTAGCCTTCCTTATAGAGCTGTCCCGCCAAGAGCAGTTTCCCGTCCGAAGGATATATCGCCTTTACCTCGGCCCCTAGGGGCATACCCGGTTTCGGAGCACTCAAATCATAGAGTTTCAGTATTCCGTCAGTGCCAAAACGCCAATCGACACGTCCATCATCAAAAAAACTGATGATCGAATGGCCGTATGATGGATCCGGGAAGGCGATGTAGATCCGATCATTATGGCGCAGTCCAGTGAGCCCATATATCCCCGAGTGAACGATGCCCGCGTACGGCGTACCTTTGGCCTTGCTGCCAAGTATTCCTTCAGATGCATCACTCCCCAATTGACTACCCTCGAGACCTGCAAAAATTGCCAGTCCCGTCCCCAGTTCGCCAAACGTTGAATCCAGTTGGCCATCCAGCGTGTAGCGCGCCAAGGCAGGGTACCAATGTCTCTTAGTGCCAGTAGGGATACCTACCTTCCCCAACATCAGCAATTTTGCCGGAGTTTCGCCTTGCGCCTCAATATAAAATATTCGATTAATGAGTGACTTTATATTCACGCCTTCCTGCTTGTGAAACTGCCCACGCAACATACCGTTCTGACTGAAAGAGACATCAAGGTCGCCATTTTGCTTCATGGCATATACAAGATACTCTTCGGTATCATTAGTTTCATTTACACCGAAACCTGCGGCATACAGCGTTCCATCCGGCCCCGCTACGACATCATAAAGCACACTACCTTCATAGTTTGGATCATTCCAGCCAAGAACGACCTTACCGGTTCCATCAGGCCCAAACTCAAGATCGGGCGCCCCCGGGTATAGCACTGCAGATTGTGTATCAGTCATGTTTTGTTGATACCTCCCATTCATGACACCGCTGTCTTTTTGCAGGGCAATTAACCTTATCGCCTGACTCAGGGCGCCATGAACTTTCAGTATCACTCCTTAACGAGATGATTGAAAGGCGGGCAATCAGCAGAACTGAATATCTAAGGAGTACTGTCGCTGCCACCTTGACAAGCGTAGTCAGGCAGACAGCAAACTCAAGGGGATTAAACAATGTATATTTTGATACAGGACACTAACCCGCGAACAGATAATTACATTCCAAACTGCTCACAATCGCTTGACCATGATAGTTGGCGACCGCACTTTCCTTATCATACAGAGCCATCAAAACGCGTGTTCGAGTTCACGGCCTGCGGCCTTGGGATGGATTTACGGGCACGGATCAATCACGCTGACAAAGCAAGTATCTTCTCGAAAAAATGGCCCACACGATGATCAAACCGCTGGGCCATCAGGCACACCAGGTGGCCGCAGATTCAGCGCCTAACCGGACGCTTCTGCAATTTGCGTTGCAGGGTGCGTCGGTGCATGCCCAAGGCCCGCGCCGTGGCGGAAATGTTGCCTTCGTGCTCGGTGAGCACCCGCTGGATGTGCTCCCATTGCAGGCGATCCACCGACATCGGGTTTTCCGGCACCAGGCTATCGAGGTCGGCGTGTTCGGCCGACAGTGCAGCCAGCACGTCGTCGGCGTCGGCCGGCTTGCACAGGTAGTTGCAGGCGCCACGCTTGATCGCCTCCACTGCGGTCGCGATGCTGGAATAGCCGGTGAGGATCACCACACGCATCTCCGGGTCCAGCTCCAGCAGCTTGGGCAGCAGCACCAGGCCCGAATCGCCTTCCATTTTCAGGTCCAGCGCGGCGTAGTCCGGGACGTCGTCCTGGGCCAGCTTCAAGCCTTCCTCGGCGCTGCCCGCGGTACTCACGCGAAAGCCTCGGCGGCTCATGGCGCGGGCCATGACGCGGGTGAAGGTGGCGTCGTCATCCACCAACAACAAATGTGGCAGTTCTTCGCCTTCGACTTGGTGTTCGTCAGTCATCGATCATCTCCTCGGACGCCACGGGGCAGACGCAGCTCGGTGAGCGTGCCGCCCTCTTCATGACTATAGAGTTTTACCGAGCCGCCAGCGCGAGTCACGCTGGCTTTGCTCAAGAACAGGCCGAGGCCAAAGCCTTTGCCCTTTGTGGTGAAGAACGGCTTGCCGATCTGCTCGGCAATCGCCAGGGGAACGCCCGCGCCGTGGTCGCGGATCGAGATGAAAATGTCATCACTGTTCCAGTCGAGCCTGACCTCGAGGTTGTCGGGGCAGGCATCGGCGGCGTTGTTGAGCAGGTTGAGCAGCGCCTGGGTCAGATCCGGCGGCGGCGCCAGGTGGGGCACCTCACCCTGGCCAAGGCGGTGGAAGCGGTAGCTGGATTCGGGACGCATCAGGTGCCAGCGATTCAGGGCTTCGTCGAGCCAAGTGGTCACGGGTTGATCGACCACGGCCATGCGCCGATTGGCCTCGGCGGCGCGCACCAGCTGCTGCAGGGTCTCCTTGCACAGCTTGACCTGATCCTGCAGCACCTGTAGGTCTTCCTGCAGTTCGGGCTGGGGATGGTCCTGGCGCATCTCCTTGAGCAGCACGCTCATGGTGGCCAGTGGCGTACCCAACTCATGAGCCGCACCGGCGGCCTCGGTAGCCACGGCCAGCAGTTGCTGGTCACGCAGACCCTCTTCGCGACGCTGCGCACGCAGTTGTTCCTGCCGGCGCAACTCTTCGGCCATCTTGGCGGCGAAGAAGGTGATCACCGAAGCCGCCAGGGCAAAGCTCAACCACATGCCGTAGATCTGCAGGTTCTCACGACCAATCGGCAAGGCGTCGAGCGGGTAGAAATGCGCCAGCATGAAGGTGTAGCACGCCAGGGCGATACCGGACAGCACCAGGGAATAGACCCAGGGCAGGGTCACGGCGGCGATGGTCAGCGGCACCAGGTAATAGGAAACGAACGGGTTGGCTCCACCCCCGGAGTAGTACAGCAGGACGCTGTGGATGAGCAGGTCGCAGGCCAGTTGCAAGGCGTATTCAAGTTCGGTGACCGGCAACGAGAAGCGCAGGCGCAGCACGGTCAGCGCGCAGAGTATGGCCGACACCGCCAGGGTGGTGCTCAACGCCAGCCACGGCAAGGGCAACAGGTGCGTGAGGTAGGCGAAGCCGACCGAGCCGGCCTGAGCGGCCAGTACCAGCGTGCGGATGAAGGTCAGGCGCCAGAGGTTCTGGCGTGAAGCGGAAAGAGGCATAGGGTGGGCGAGCATTTGCTCTCCAGTGAGCGCTGCAGGCGGATCGGTGCAAGTATAACCAACTCGGCGCGCCGACAGCGGAAACTGCGGCAAATGACCGCGTTGGTCATAAAGACCTTCGGTTTATCGTGAAAGCTGGTAGGTCCATGTGCGCCTCTCAGGAACCGCATCCGGCCTGGTCAGTCTTACGCAGCACCTACAACAAGGAGTTTTCCATGCCCGTCATCACTCGCAGCGCCGCCCTGGTCCTTGGCGCAAGCCTGTTGTCCAGCCTCCCTGCCCTGGCCGACGAGGCCCGCTACAATCAGATTTCCCTGCGTGCCGAGGTCAGCCAGGAAGTGCCTCGCGACCTGATGCTCGTGACCCTCTACAGCGAGGAGCAGAACGCCGACCCGGCCAAGCTCGCCGCCGGTATCAGCGACACGTTGAACAAGGCCCTGGCCCAGGCCCGCGAAGTCAAAGGCGTGATCGTCCGCCAGGGCAGTCGCAACAGCTATCCGATCTACGATGACAAGGGCCAGACCATCACCGGCTGGCGCGAGCGCGCCGAAGTTCGCCTGGAAAGCGCCGACTTCCCGGCCCTGTCCAAACTCACCGGCGAACTGCTGCAGAGCCTGAAGATGGGCGCCATGGACTTTTCCATCGCCGACAAGACCCGCAAGCAGAGCGAAGACGCCCTGCTCAAGGAAGCCGTGGCCGCCTTCAAGGCCCGCGCCCAACTGGCCACCGACGCCCTGGGCGGCAAGAGCTACAAGGTGGTCAACCTCAACCTCAACAGCGCTGGCTACCCTCGCCCCTACGCCTCGGCGCCGATGATGATGAAGGCCGCTCGCGCCGACGCGGCGCCAGTGACCCCGGACGTGGAAGCGGGCACCAGCGAGGTCAGCATCAATGCCGACGGCGTCATCGAAGTCGTGATGCCTTGATACCCTGACACGTTCATCAAGGGCAGAATCTGCTCCCGCAGGACGGATTCTGTCCGCAAACATCACTCCCCGAGTCCCTCCCTTCGTCTATAGAGGCCCCATATGGATATCCCCGCCTTCAAGCCCTTGCTCCTTACCGCTGCGCTGTGCGCCGGGATGCCCATGGCCCAGGCCGCGAGCACGCTGGTGTACTGCTCCGAAGCCAGCCCTGCCGGTTTCGATCCCAGCCAGTACACCAGTGGTACCGATTTCGACGCCTCGGCGGAAACCGTCTTCAATCGCCTGACCCAGTTCAAGCGCGGCGGCACCGAAGTCGAACCGGGGCTGGCCACTTCCTGGGACGTCTCCCCGGACGGCTTGACCTACACCTTTCACCTGCGCGAAGGCGTCAAGTTCCACACCACCGATTACTTCACGCCCACCCGCGATTTCAACGCGGACGACGTGCTGTTCACCTTCCAGCGCCTGCTCGACCCCGAGCATCCCTTCCGCAAGGCCTACCCTTCGGAATCGCCCTATTTCACCGACATGGGCCTGAACACCAACATCAAGTCGGTCAGCAAACAAGACCCGCATACCGTGGTCTTCACCCTGAACACGGTCGACGCCGCCTTCGTGCAGAACCTGGCGATGAGTTTCGCTTCGGTGCAGTCCGCCGAATACGCCGACCAGTTGCTCAAGCAGGGCAAGGCCGCCGACATCAACCAGAAACCCATCGGCACCGGCCCGTTCGTGTTCAAGCGCTACCAGAAGGATTCGCAGATCCGCTACACCGCCAACAAGGCGTACTGGAAACCCGAGGACGTCAAGCTCGACAACCTGATCTTCTCCATCAGTACCGATGCTGCGGTGCGCCTGCAGAAGCTGAAGGCTGGCGAATGCCAGGTCAGCGGCTATCCACGGCCTGCCGACATCGACGTGATGAAACAGGACCCCAACCTACGCGTGCTCAGCCAGCCGGGCTTCAACCTGGGTTTTCTGGCCTACAACGTGACCCATCCGCCGCTCGACCAGCTCAAGGTGCGTCAGGCCCTGGACATGGCGATCGACAAGCCGGCCATCATCAAGGCGGTCTACCAGAGCGCCGGTCAGTTGGCGCAGAACGCCCTGCCCCCTGCGCAATGGTCGTATGACACCCGAATCAAGGACGCGCCCCACGACATTACCAAGGCCCGTGCCCTGCTCAAGGAAGCCGGAATAAAAGAGGGCACGACCATCAATCTGTGGGCCATGACGGTGCAGCGTGCGTCCAACCCCAATGCGCGCATGTCGGCGCAAATGATCCAGAACGACTGGGCCAAGATTGGCATCAAGGCCAACATCGTCAGTTATGAATGGGGCGAGTACATCAAGCGCGCCAAGAATGGCGAGCACGACACCATGATCTACGGCTGGACCGGCGACAATGGCGATCCGGACAACTGGCTCGGCGTGCTCTACAGCTGCGCGGCGGTCAAGGGCAGCAACTACGCCAAATGGTGCGATCCCGCCTACGACAAGCTGATCCAGCAGGCCAAACTGAGCAGCGATCGCGATGAACGCGTGAAGCTGTACCAGCAGGCGCAGGCCATACTCAAGCAACAAGTGCCGATCACACCGATCGCCAACTCCACGGTCTTCCAACCCATGCGCAAGGAAGTCCAGGATTTCCGCATCAGCCCCTTCGGCCTGACGCCCTTCTATGGTGTCAGCCTTTCGCAGTGATACCGAACGCCCCATTGCAGTGCGTCATCGTGGTGCAATGGGGTCGATAAGTGTGCATTGAGTAGGCAAATGTTGTTGAACATGCGTTCAACTACCGAAAAACTTACATCGATGCGACATTCGTGTACGCCCGTCCCACCGTTTCAGGTGCGATACATCGCAAACAGTTGATTTGGGTATGCCGCCTGCATAAGTATCGGCCAGGTCGACTCACAAGGTCGCCCTCATTCTTAAAATGACAACAACTGAGGCCACCATGCTCAAAACCGCGGTCATTCCGTTCATCGTCGGGGCCGGCCTGCTCGCCAGCGCCCCTTTCGCCCATGCTGCGAGCAACCTTGTATTCTGCTCTGAAGGCAGTCCGGCGGGTTTTGACCCGGCGCTGTATACCAGTGGTACGGATTTCGACGCTTCGGCAGAAACCGTCTTCAACCGTCTCAGCCAGTTCGAGCGTGGCGGCACCGCAGTCATCCCGGGTCTGGCTACCAGCTGGGATATCTCCGAAGACGCCCTGACCTACACCTTCCACCTGCGCGAAGGGGTCAAGTTCCACACCACCGACTACTTCAAGCCGTCCCGCGAATTCAACGCCGACGACGTGCTGTTCACCTTCAACCGCATGATCGACAAGAACATGCCGTTCCGCAAAGCCTATCCGACCGAGTTCCCGTACTTCACCGACATGGGCATGGACGAGAACATCACCAACATCGAGAAGCTCGACGATCATACCGTCCGCTTCACCTTGAAGACGGTCGACGCCGCGTTCATCCAGAACATGGCCATGAGCTTCGCTTCGATCCAGTCCGCCGAATACGCCGCCCAGTTGCTCAAGCAGGGCAAGGCCGCCGACATCAACCAGAAGCCGATCGGCACCGGCCCGTTCGTGTTCAATCGCTATCAGAAAGACGCGCAGATTCGCTACAAGGGCAACAAGGATTACTGGAACCCGGCTGACGTGAAGATCGACAACCTGATCTTCGCCATCACCACCGATGCATCCGTGCGCATGCAGAAGCTCAAGAAGAACGAATGCCAGGTCAGCGTCTATCCACGTCCGGCCGATCTCAAGCCGCTCAAGGAAGACAAGAACCTGCAGATGCCCGACCAGGCTGGCTTCAACCTGGGCTACATCGCCTACAACGTCACCCACGAACCACTGGGCAACCTCAAGGTTCGCCAGGCGCTGGACATGGCGGTGAACAAGCAGAGCATCATCGAGGCCGTGTACCAGGGTGCCGGTCAACTGGCCGTCAACGCCATGCCGCCGACCCAATGGTCCTATGACACGAGCATCAAGGACGCCGGCTACAACGTGGAAGAGGCCAAGAAGCTGCTCAAGGAAGCCGGCGTCAAGGAAGGCACCGAGATCACCCTGTGGGCCATGCCGGTGCAGCGTCCCTACAACCCCAACGCCAAGCTGATGGCCGAAATGCTGCAGTCGGACTGGGCCAAGGTGGGTATCAAGGCCAAGATCGTCAGCTACGAGTGGGGTGAATACCTCAAGCGCGCCAAGGCCGGCGAGACCGATGCCATGCTGATCGGCTGGAGCGGCGACAACGGTGATCCGGACAACTGGCTGGGCACCCTGTACGGTTGCGATGCGGTGAACGGCAACAACTTCTCGAAGTGGTGCGACAAGGACTACGACCAGTTGATCAAGACCGCCAAGGCCACGCCCGATCAGGCCAAGCGCACCGAGCTGTACAAACAGGCCCAGGTGCGCCTCAAGCAGCAGGTGCCGATCACCCCGATCGCGCACTCCACGGTCTACCAGCCCATGAGCGCCAAGGTCACCGACTTCAAGATCAGCCCCTTTGGCTTGAACTCGTTCTATGGCGTGGGCGTGAAGGACTGAACCAGGCACCTCCCCTAATGGAAGCGGGCGATGGACCGGCAGGTCCAGCGCCCATTCGCTTGCATTAACGCCAGGATTTTTCCCACAGCTCTACCGGAATACGCCGACATACGCCTTCGCCAAATGGGACTAGCTTCCTTTGGCGACGGCCGCCGTATTCCCGCTAGGGGACTGGCGCCCCACGATCGGAAAACAACAAGACAGGGACTATCATGCGACATACCCAGCTTTGCTCCGCCATGCTTGCTCTGGGCCTGCTCGGCCAGGTCGGCCTCAGCCAGGCCGCCAACAGCCTGGTGTACTGCTCCGAAGGCAGCCCCGCCGGCTTCGACATCGCCCAGTATACGAGCGGCACCGACAACGACGCTGCGCAACCGATCTACAACCGCCTGACCGAATTCGAAAAAGGCGGCACCAGCGTCATTCCCGCGCTGGCTACCAAGTGGGACATCTCCGAAGACGGCCTGACCTACACCTTCCACCTGCGCGAAGGGGTCAAGTTCCACAGCAACGAAGCGTTCAAGCCGACCCGTGACTTCAACGCCGACGACGTGCTGTTCACCTTCAATCGCATGCTCGATCCCAATCAGCCGTTTCGCAAGGCGTATCCGACCGAGTTCCCGTACTTCGTCAGCATGAGCCTGGACAAGAACATCGCCAAGGTCGAGAAAACCGACGACCACACCGTGGTGTTCACCCTCAACGCCGTAGACGCCGCGTTCGTGCAGAACATCGCCATGAACTTCGCGTCCATCCAGTCCGCCGAATACGCCGAGCAGTTGCTCAAGAGCGGCAACATGCGCGACATCAACCAGAAGCCGATCGGCACCGGTCCGTTCGCCTTCCAGCGTTACCAGAAAGACTCGCAGATCCGCTACAAGGCCAACCCGCAGTACTGGGACATGAGCCAGGTAAAGGTCGACCAGCTGATCTTCGCCATCAACACCGACGCTTCGGTGCGCATGCAGAAGCTCAAGAAGAACGAGTGCCAGGTCACCGCCTACCCACGTCCTGCCGACCTTGCAGGCCTCAAGGCCGACCCCAAGCTCAAGGTCATGGAGCAGGCCGGCTACAACCTGGGCTACATCACCTACAACGTGCGCCACAAGCCGTTCGACCAGCTGGAAGTGCGCCAGGCCATGGACATGGCGGTGAACAAGGACGCCATTCTCAAGGCCGTCTACCAGGGTGCCGGGCAGAAGGCCGTCAACGCCATGCCGCCGACCCAGTGGTCCTACGACGAGAGCATCAAGGACGCGCCCTTCGATCCGGAGAAAGCCAAGCAGATGCTGCAGGCCGCCGGCGTCAAGGAAGGCACCGAGATCACCCTGTGGGCCATGCCCGTGCAGCGCCCCTACAACCCCAATGCCAAGCTGATGGCTGAAATGCTGCAGGCCGACTGGGGCAAGATCGGCCTCAAGGTCAAGATCGTCAGCTACGAGTGGGGCGAGTACCTGGACCGCACCAAACGCGGCGAACACGACGTCTCGCTGATTGGCTGGACCGGCGACAACGGGGACCCGGACAACTGGCTGGGCACGCTGTACAGCTGCGACGCCATCGGCAGCAACAACTACTCGATGTGGTGCAACCAGGACTACGACAAGCTGGTCCAGCAGGCCAAGCGGGTCACCGACCGCGAAGAGCGCAGCGTGCTCTATCGTCAGGCCCAGCAGTTGCTCAAGCAACAGGTGCCGATCACCCCGATCGCCCACTCCACCGTCAACCAGCCGGTCAGCGCCAAGGTTGAAGGTTTCAAGGTCAGCCCGTTCGGGCGCAACGACTTTGGCGGCGTGAGTCTGCGCGACTAGATAAACCAGGCCTTCCCCAAACCCATGACCGTGCCATGGGTTTGGGGAGCTTTTGGCAAAAAAGAGCAAGCAAACGTTTGCAACTGTCATCACGGGCCATGGACTGGCCATCAGCCGCACTAGAAGACGCGGCTATAAAACTAAAAAAGTAAGGAGCTTCAGTTGAAAATTACCAAGAGAGCAGTCTTCACCTTGTCGTTGAGCGGGTTCGCGCCCCTGGTCCTGGCTGATGAAGCCAGCCAGGCGTTCATCCCGCTTACCGTCAAGACCAGCAGCGCACAGGATGAGGCCAAAGGCTTCATCGAGGACTCGAGCCTGACCGGCTCGACCCGCAACTGGTTCGCCAAGGAGAAGGGCAAGCGTGGCCTGACCTGGGGCATCAACAAGGGCGATGGCGTGACCGAACGCACCGGCAGCCGCGACACCTGGGTTCAGGGCACCATCGTCAACTACACCTCGGGCTTCACTCAGGGCACCGTGGGGTTCAGCACCGAAGTGGCGGCCTACAACACCGTGGCGCTGGAGCAGGGCAAAGGTCGCGTGGCCGGCGGGGGGAACCGCACACTGACCGATCACGATGGCGACGTGGTCGACCAGTGGACCAAGGCGGGCCTGGCCAACCTCAAGGCGCGGGTGTCCAACACCGTCCTGACCGCCGGGCGTCAATCGATGAACACGCCGGTACTGGCCTTCATCGGCAACCGTGCCCTGCCCTCCAGCTTCGAGGGTGTCAGCCTGCACAGCGCCGAGTTCGACAACCTCGACTTCGACCTGGGCACGTTCAGCCGCGTCTCGCCGCGAACCGAACAGAGCCTGAGCAAGTTCAGGACCGAGTACGGCGACGGCACCACCACCGACCAGGTCAACATCTTCGGCCTCAACTACCAGCCGCTGAAAAGCCTGACCACCAGCCTGTACGCGTCCAACGTCAAGGATGTGTGGAACCAGTACTACTTCGGCGCCTCCCATGAACTGGGCGATGCCTCGGTGCTGGGCCTGACCACCGGTTTCAACTACTACAAGACCAAGGATGCCGGCAGCTCGAAGATGGGCGCCATCGACAACGACACCTACAGCCTGTCGTTGACCGCCACGCACAAGGCGCACAGCCTGACCTTGGCCTTCCAGGAAGTGAACGGCAACGAATACTTCGACTACCTGCACGAAACCAACGCCATTTTCCTGGCCAACTCGCTGTTTTCCGACTACAACGGCCCGAACGAAAAATCGTTCCAGATCGGTTACGGGCTGGACATGGCCGGCTATGGCGTACCAGGCCTCAAGTTCAGCGTCTACACCGCGCGCGGCTGGGGTATCGATGGCACGCACTACAAGGGCGGCGGCTATGATGGCATCCAGGCCCAGGACGGCGAGAAGCATTACGAGTACGGCTTCGGCACCTCGTATGCCGTGCAGGGCGGGCCGTTGAAGGCCAGCACCATCCGCGCGACCTACAGTGCCCACCGCGCAAGCGCCAATCAGGTCGATGGCAGCCTCAACGAGCTGCGCATCGTCACCACCATTCCGTTCCAGATTCTTTGATCGGCAACCGCTGCCCGGGGTTCGACGAATCCCGGGCAGCGGCTACGCTTACGTGCGATTGCGAGGGCAATGATGAAAACGCTATCTCTGAAGGCTGCCGTGGCAGCCGCCCTGCTCGGCCTGACCTTGGGCGCCAGTGCCAAACCGCTGGTGGTCTGCACCGAAGCCAGCCCCGAAGGTTTCGATATCGTTCAATACACCGGCGCGGTCACGAGCGATGCCTCGGCCGAGACGGTGCTCAACCGCCTGGTCGACTTCACGCCGGGCACCACCGACATCCAGCCGGGGCTGGCCAAGAGCTGGGACATCAGTGAAGACGGCAAGACCTATACGTTCCACCTGCGCGAAGGCGTGAAGTTCCACACCACCGACTACTTCAAGCCGACCCGCACCCTGAATGCCGACGACGTGCTGTGGAGCTTCATGCGCCAGTTCGACGCCAAGCATCCCTGGCATGACAAGTCGACCATGGGCTATCCCTATTTCGAATCGATGGCCATGGGTGATCTGATCCACAGCATCGACAAGCTCGACGACATGACCGTGCGTTTCGTGCTCAAGCGTCCCGAAGCGCCGTTCCTGCGCGACATGGCGATGCCCTTCACCTCGATCTACTCAGCCGAATACGCCGACCAGTTGCTCAAGGCCGGCAAGACCGCCGACTTGAACAGCAAGCCGATCGGCACCGGGCCGTTCGTGTTCGTGCGCTACAGCAAGGACGCCCAGGTTCGCTTCAAGGCCAACCCCGATTACTACAAGGGCAAGCCACCGGCCGACCCCCTGATTTTTGCCATCACGGTGGACAACAACGTGCGGGCGCAGAAGCTGCGTGCCAACGAATGCCAGGTGGCGGTCTATCCCAAGCCGGACGACGTACCCGGCATCAAGGCCGATCCTCAGCTCAAGATCGCCGAGATGGACGCCCTGATGACCAGCTACGTGGCCATCAACACCACCCACAAATACCTGAGCGACGTACGCGTGCGCCAGGCCATCCAGATGGCCTTCGACAAGCAGACCTTCGTTCGTACCCTGTTCGGCGAGGGCAACGCGACACCGGGCGTGGGCCCCTATCCCACCACGCTGCTGGGCTACAACCACAGCCTCAAAGACCTGCCCTACGATCCGGACAAGGCCCGCGCCCTGCTCAAGGAAGCCGGCGTTCCGGAAGGCACCTCGTTCACCATCTTCGCGCGCAACGGCAGCAGCCCGACCAACCCCAACTCCAGCCTCGCAGCGCAACTGTTGCAGGCCGACCTGGCCAAGGTTGGCATCAAGCTGGATATCCGCGTGCTGGAATGGGGCGAGTTGATCAAGCGCCTGAAACTGGGCGAACATGACCTGGCTTTCTACGGTTGGGCCGGCGACAACGGCGACCCGGACAACTTCCTCAGCCCGAACCTTACCTGCGAAGCAGCGAAGAACGGCGAAAACGCCGCGCGCTGGTGCAACAAGGAATTCGACGCCCTGGTCAGCCAGGCCCGCGAAACCACTGAACCGGCAGCACGCGCGGCGCTCTACGAACAGGCGCAGGTCATTTTTCTCAAAGAGCAACCCTGGTTGAGCCTGGCGTATCCACGTCTGTTCTCGGCCATGCGCAAGAACGTCGAAGGCTTCCACATAAGCCCGATGACCAATAACAACTTCGCCACCACCCAGGTGAAGTAGAAAAAGACGCCGCGTATCGGCGCCCACCCGGGCGGATGCGCGGCTTGCCTAACCGGCTGATGAGGTACTACGCACGATGTTTAGTTTTATTGCCCGACGTGTGGGATTGCTGATCCCCACTTTCTTCGGCATCACGCTATTGACCTTCGCGTTGATACGCCTGATTCCCGGTGACCCTGTCGAAGTGATGATGGGCGAGCGTCGGGTCGACCCCGAAATGCACGCACAGGCGATGGAACGCCTGGGTCTGAACAAGCCCCTGTATGCTCAGTACCTGGATTACATCGGCAATCTCGCCCAGGGCAACCTGGGTGAGTCGCTGCGTACCCGCGAGAGCGTGTGGACCGAGTTCACTGCGCTGTTTCCGGCCACGCTGGAGCTGTCCATCGCCGCGCTGATCTTCGCCGGCGTGCTCGGCCTGCTGGCGGGGGTGATCGCCGCGCTCAAGCGAGGATCGCTGTTCGACCATGGGGTCATGGGCATTTCCCTGGCCGGCTATTCCATGCCGATCTTCTGGTGGGGCCTGATCCTGATCATGTTCTTTTCGGTGACCCTGGGCTGGACGCCAGTGTCAGGGCGCATCGACCTGCTCTACGACATCCAGCCCAAAACCGGCTTCATGCTCATCGACACGTTGTTCAGCGAAGACGAAGGCGCCTGGTTGGACGCCCTGCAGCACCTGATTCTGCCTGCCATCGTGCTGGGCACCATTCCGCTGGCGGTGATCGCCCGCATGACCCGTTCCTCGATGCTCGAAGTGCTGCGCGAGGACTACGTGCGCACTGCCCGCGCCAAGGGCCTGTCGCCAACCCGCGTGGTGTTCGTGCACGGCCTGCGCAACGCGCTGATTCCCGTGCTCACGGTGTTCGGCCTGCAGGTCGGCACCTTGCTGGCCGGTGCGGTACTGACCGAAACCATCTTCTCGTGGCCGGGCATCGGCAAGTGGCTGATCGAGGCCATCGGCGCCCGTGACTACCCTGTCGTGCAGAACGGCATCCTGTTGATCGCCTGCCTGGTGATCCTGGTCAACTTCGTGGTGGATATCCTCTACGGCCTGGCCAACCCACGCATCCGTCATCAGCGTTGAGACCCTATCCATGACTACGAAAATCGAAACGGTCGCAGTGGATCAGAGCCTGCTCTACCCCTCCCCGTACAAGGAATTCTGGCAGGCATTCGCCAAGAACAAGGGCGCCGTGGCGGGCCTGGTGTTCATGCTGATCATCGTCTTCTGCGCGCTGTTCGCGCCGTGGGTGGCCCCGCACAACCCCAGCGAGCAGTACCGCGACTTCCTCCTCACCCCGCCGGTATGGCTGGAAGGCGGCCAGTGGCAATTCATCCTGGGCACCGACGAGCTGGGCCGTGATTTGCTTTCGCGCTTGATCCAGGGCTCGCGGCTGTCGCTGCTGATCGGCCTGTCGTCGGTGGTGATGTCGCTGATACCGGGCATTCTCATGGGCCTGCTGGCCGGATTCTTCCCGCGCATTCTCGGGCCGTCGATCATGCGCCTGATGGACGTCATGCTGGCGCTGCCATCGCTGCTGCTGGCCGTGGCGATCGTCGCCATCCTCGGCCCTGGCCTGATCAACACCGTGATCGCCATTGCCGTGGTTTCGCTGCCTTCCTACGTGCGCCTGACCCGCGCTGCGGTGATGGGCGAACTGAACCGCGACTACGTGACCGCCGCGCGCCTGGCCGGGGCTACCCTGCCGCGCCTGATGTTCATCACCGTGCTGCCCAACTGCATGGCGCCACTGATCGTGCAGGCCACCTTGAGCTTTTCCTCGGCGATTCTCGACGCTGCCGCCCTGGGTTTCCTGGGCCTGGGCGTACAACCGCCAACGCCGGAATGGGGCACCATGCTGGCTTCGGCGCGTGACTACATCGAACGCGCCTGGTGGGTGGTAAGCCTGCCGGGCCTGACCATTCTGCTCAGCGTGCTGGCAATCAACCTGATGGGCGACGGGCTGCGCGATGCGCTGGACCCCAAACTCAAGAACGCCGCCTGAGGAGCCGATCATGTCACTTTTGAATATCAACAACCTGAACGTACGTTTCGGCGATGCCAAGGCCGTACCGGTCGTGGACGGGCTGGACCTCAGCGTGGACAAGGGCGAAGTGCTGGCCATCGTTGGCGAATCGGGCTCGGGCAAATCGGTGACCATGATGGCCCTGATGGGCCTGATCGATGCACCTGGCATCGTCACCGCCGACTCGCTGGTCTTCGACGGCCACGACATGCTCAAGCTCAACGCCCGGCAACGGCGCAAGGTGGTCGGCAAGGACCTGGCGATGATTTTCCAGGACCCGATGACTGCGCTTAATCCCAGCTACACCGTGGGTTTCCAGATCGAGGAAGTCTTGCGCCAGCACCTGGGCATGTCCGGCAAGGCCGCGCGCCAGCGTGCGCTGGAATTGCTCAAGAAGGTGGAAATCCCGGCAGCCGAAAGCCGCCTGGATGCCTATCCGCACCAGCTTTCCGGGGGCATGAGCCAGCGCGTCGCAATCGCCATGGCGATTGCCGGTGAGCCCAAGCTGCTGATCGCCGACGAACCAACCACCGCACTGGACGTGACCATCCAGGCGCAGATCATGGAATTGCTGCTCAGCCTGCAACAAGAGCAGAACATGGGCCTGATCCTGATCACCCACGACCTGGCCGTGGTGGCCGAAACCGCCCAGCGCGTGTGCGTGATGTACGCCGGTCAGGCAGTGGAAGTGGGCCATGTGCCGCAACTGTTCGACATTCCCGCGCACCCGTATAGCGAAGCGCTGCTGATGGCCATTCCGGAGCACAGCGAAGGCGCCGAGCGCCTGGCCACCCTGCCCGGCATCGTCCCCGGCCGCTACGACCGTCCGCAGGGTTGCCTGCTGTCGCCGCGCTGCCCGTACGTACGGGACAACTGTCGCACCGAACGCCCGGCCCTGGACCCTAAAGCCCAGAGCCTGGCGCGTTGTTTCTACCCACTCAATCAGGAGGTGGCGTGATGAGCGTCGTACTGACCGCCCGCGACCTTACCCGTCATTACGATGTTTCGCGCGGGCTCTTCAAGCCCCATGCCGTGGTGCGTGCCCTCAATGGCGTCTCCTTCGAGCTGGAAGCCGGCAAGACCCTCGCCGTGGTCGGTGAATCGGGCTGCGGCAAGTCGACCCTGGCCCGCGCGCTGACCCTGATCGAAGAACCATCCTCCGGTTCGCTGCAGATCGCCGGCCAGGAAGTGGCGGGCGCCAGCAAGGCCGAGCGCAAGCAACTGCGCAAGGACGTGCAGATGGTGTTCCAGAGCCCCTATGCCTCGCTCAACCCTCGGCAGAAGATCGGCGACCAACTCGGCGAGCCGCTGCTGATCAATACCTCCCTGAGCAAGGCCGAGCGCCGCGAGAAGGTCCAGGCGATGATGCAGCAGGTCGGCCTGCGCCCTGAACACTACCAGCGCTACCCGCACATGTTCTCCGGTGGCCAGCGCCAGCGCATCGCCCTGGCCCGCGCCATGATGTTGCAGCCCAAAGTGCTGGTCGCCGACGAACCCACCTCGGCCCTCGACGTGTCGATCCAGGCGCAGGTGCTGAACCTGTTCATGGACCTGCAGCAGGAATTCAACACGGCTTATGTGTTCATCTCCCACAACCTGGCCGTGGTACGTCACGTGGCCGACCAGGTGCTGGTGATGTACCTGGGCAGGCCGGCGGAAATGGGGCCCAAGGAAGACATCTACACCCGTCCTCTGCACCCCTACACCCAGGCCCTGCTGTCGGCCACGCCGACCATCAAACCGGACCCGCTCAAGCCCAAGATCAAGATCGTCGGCGAGTTACCCAACCCGCTGAATCCACCGTCGGGCTGTGCGTTCCACAAGCGTTGCCCATACGCCACCGAGCGCTGCAGCACCGAAGTACCGGCGTTCCGGCCGGTGGATACGCGGCAGGTGGCGTGTCACTACGCCGAGCAGTTCCTGTAACGCCTGCAGGCCTCTTCGCCAATCGGTGAAGAGGCCTGTACCTCCCCCTTCTCCCCAGTGCATCCGCAGACGAATGTCTCTATGATGCCGAACATGATCAAAGACCCCTTTGCCCGCCTGAACCTCGATCGCGAGGTCATCACCGTCAGCCAGCTCAATGGCCGTGCCCGTGTGTTGCTCGAAGATGTCTTCAGCAATATCTGGGTCGAAGGTGAAATCTCCAACTTGGCGCGTCCGGCGTCCGGGCACGTTTATTTCACGCTCAAGGACAGCGGCGCCCAGGTGCGCTGTGCCCTGTTCCGGCAGAACGCTCAACGTGTGCGCCAGGTGCTCAAGGATGGCGCAGCGGTGAAAGTGCGCGGCAAGGTCTCGCTGTTCGAAGGCCGTGGCGACTATCAGCTGATTCTCGACACCGTGGAGCCTGCCGGTGACGGCGCGCTGCGCATGGCGTTCGACGCGCTCAAGGTAAAGCTCGACGCCGAAGGTCTGTTCAGCAGCGAACGCAAGGTGGCCCTGCCGGCGCACCCGCAACGCATTGGTATCGTCAGTTCGCCGACCGGCGCGGTGATCCGCGACATCATCAGCGTGTTCCGTCGACGTGCCCCGCAGATCCAGCTGACCCTGATCCCGACCGCCGTGCAGGGCCGCGAGGCCACCGCACAGATCGTCCGCGCCCTGCGTCTGGCCGACGCACGTGGCTTCGATGCGATCATCCTGGCCCGTGGCGGCGGCTCGCTGGAGGACCTCTGGTGCTTCAACGAGGAAGCCGTGGCGCGCGCCGTCGATGCGTGCGTGACGCCCATCGTCAGCGCCGTGGGTCACGAGACCGACGTCTCCATCAGTGACTTCGTGGCCGATGTGCGTGCACCGACACCTTCTGCGGCCGCCGAGCTGCTGGCGCCGGATGCCGGCGACCTGCAACGGCGGCTCGACGGCCTGCAGCGACGCCTGGTGTTGCGCATGCACAATCGCCTGGCCCACGAACGCCTGCGCGTGGAGGGGCTGACCCGACGCCTGCGCCACCCCGGCGAGCGCCTGCGCCAGCAGGCACAACGCCTGGATGATCTGGACATGCGCATGCGCCGCGCCTTCGAGCGGCAGATGACTGCGCGTGCGCATCGCCTGGCGCAGTTGCAGACACGCCTGGCCGGGCAACATCCAGACCGTGTGCTGCGCCTGCTCAAGCAGCGCCTGGACGGCCTTGCCGAGCGCTTGCCGCGCGCCATGCGTGACACGCTCAAGGACCGGCGCCAGCAGTTGCAGAGCCAGGTGCAGACCTTGCACGTGGTCAGCCCGCTGGCCACCCTCGGACGCGGCTACAGCATCCTGCTCGACGAGCAGGGTCGGGCCATCCGCAGCGCCGAGCAGACCCAGCGTGGTCAGCGCCTGATCGCAAGATTGGGCGAAGGCGAGCTTGAAGTGCGTGTGGAAGACAATCACCTCACGCCCGTTACCCTTTCTTTACTGGATTGATCCATGCCGCGTTTTCTCGTTGTCGCCCTGCTGTTGTGCCTGTCCTCGTTCGCTCAGGCGGACAGCTACATCACCCGGCTGTTGAACAAGCCGGTGCCCGGCGGCGTGGCGGTGGTGGATCTGGGCAACGCCAGCCAGGCGCCCAAGGCGACCTACGATGGCAAGCCCGTGCTGGTGGTCAATGAGCAAGGTACCTGGCGCGCGATCGTCGGCATACCGTTGACCGCCAAGCCTGGCCAGGCGCAGGTCAGCGTGGCCGGTCGCGCCATCGGTTTCGAGATTGGCAGCAAGAAGTATCCCGAACAGCGGATCACCTTGAAGAATACCCGTCAGGTCAATCCCAACCCGGCGGACATCAAGCGCATCGACGGCGAACTCGCCGAACAGCTGCGCGCCTACCGCAGCTTCAGCCCCGGCACGCCGAGCAATCTGCTGCTGGACAAGCCGGTCAGCGGCCCCTTGTCGAGCAAGTTCGGTGTACGCCGTTTCTTCAATGGCGAGGAGCGCAATCCGCACGCCGGCCTGGATTTCGCGGTACCTGCCGGCACGCCGATCAAGACGCCTGCCAATGGCAAGGTGATTCTGGTGGGCGACTACTTCTTCAACGGCAACACGGTGTTCGTCGACCATGGGCAAGGGTTCATCAGCATGTTCTGCCACATGTCAAAGATCGACGTGAAGGTCGGCCAGGACCTGGTGCGCGGCGCCGTGGTCGGACGTGTAGGCTCCACAGGCCGCGCCACCGGGCCGCACATGCACTGGAACGTCAGCCTGAACGATGCCCGGGTCGATCCGGCAATCTTCATCAACGCCTTCCAGCCTTGATCCACCGGAAATCCTCTCAGCACTGCTTGACCTGTGGGAGCGGGCTCTGCCCGCGAAGGCTGCACTGTCGACCCAGCGCATTGCGCCGCCCCTTAAAGCCACGCAATCTCTGGCATCCCTTTCCAAATCTTCAGCAATAAAATCTCGCCTGTTCCAAGATACCCAACTCTCCTACCATTTTCCCCAACACCCTTGCCATTTTTCACCCCAGTGGTTAGGGTTGAGGTCATGAAAACCGCCCACACCCTCATCCAGCTCCGCCAGCACCGCAGCCTCTGCCTGGTCAGTGCACGACTGCCTGGCTGAAACGCGTCGCCTCGCCCCTCACCTTTTCGAATGACCGGCAGGCCCTTTCCCCAGGCTGCTCACCAAGGATTTTCACCATGTCCATGCTCAAAGTCCCGTCGCAGAAGTACCGCGCGTTCCCGACTATCGACCTCCCCGATCGCACCTGGCCGTCGAAGTCCATCACCGCCGCGCCCATCTGGTGCAGCTCCGACCTGCGCGACGGCAACCAGTCACTGATCGAACCCATGGATGCGGTCAAGAAACTGCGCTTCTGGAAGACCCTGGTCGCCGTGGGCGTGAAGGAAATCGAAGCCTCCTTCCCTTCTGCGTCGCAGACCGATTTCGATTTCGTGCGCACCTTGATCGAAGATGGCCACATCCCGGAAGACACGACCATTCAGGTCCTGACCCAGGCCCGCGAAGACCTCATCGCGCGCACCTTCGAATCGCTCAAGGGCGCCAAGAAAGCCATCGTTCACCTGTACAACGCCACTTCGCCGTCCTTCCGCAAGATCGTCTTCAACCAGGACAAACAGGGCGTCAAGGACATCGCGGTGAATGCCGCCAAGCTGTTCGTCAAATACGCAGCGCAGCAGCCGGAAACCCAGTGGACCTTCCAGTACTCGCCGGAGACGTTCAGCGCCACCGAGCTCGAGTTCGCCAAGGAAGTCTGTGATGCGGTGATCGAAGTGTGGAACCCCACCCCGCAGAACAAGGTGATCCTCAACCTGCCGGCGACCGTGGAAGTGTCCACCCCGAACATCTATGCCGATCAGATCGAATGGTTCGGCCGTCACATCAACCGTCGCGACAGCGTGCTGCTCAGCCTGCACACCCACAACGACCGTGGCACCGGCGTGGCCGCCACCGAACTGGGCCTGATGGCCGGTGCAGATCGCGTGGAAGGCTGCCTGTTCGGTAACGGCGAGCGGACCGGCAACGTCGATCTGGTGACCCTTGGCTTGAACCTGTACACCCAGGGCGTCGATCCCGAGCTGGACTTCTCCGACATCGACGGCATCCGCAAGGTGGTCGAGGAATGCAACCAGTTGCCGGTGCATCCGCGTCATCCGTACGTGGGTGATCTGGTTCATACCGCGTTTTCCGGCTCGCACCAGGACGCCATTCGCAAGGGTTTCACCCAGCAGAAGGAAGGCACGGTGTGGGAAGTGCCCTACCTGCCGATCGACCCGGCCGACATCGGGCGCAGCTACGAGGCGGTCATCCGCGTCAACAGCCAGTCGGGCAAGGGAGGCATCACCTACCTGCTCGAACAGGAATACGGCATCAGCCTGCCGCGTCGCATGCAGATCGAGTTCAGCCAGGTAGTACAGGGCGAGACCGACCGCCTGGGCCTTGAAATGACCGCTCAGCAGATCTATGCGCTGTTGCGCAAGGAGTACCTGCAGGCCAACACGCCCTATGCATTGATCAGCCATCGGTTGCAGGAAGAGAACGGCAACAGTGCGGTCGACGTGGAAGTGCACAGCGACGGTGAAACCCAGCACTGGCGCGGCAAGGGCAACGGCGCCCTGGAAGCGCTGGTCGCCTCCATGCCGGTCGCGGTCGAGATCATGGACTACAACGAGCATGCCATCGGCGCTGGCACCAATGCCAAGGCCGCGGCCTATATCGAGCTGCGTGTGGCCGGTGGACGTCCGGTGCATGGCGTGGGCGTGGATGAAAACATCACCACCGCCAGCTTCAAGGCGCTGTTCAGCGCACTGAATCGCTCGCTGAGCCAGCAGGAAGCCAAAGCTGCCTGAAACGGGTAGCCGCACAGGAACCGGCCCTTCGGGGCCGGTTTTTTTATGCCTGCGCGACCCCGTAGGAGCGGTCATCGGCCGCGAAAAACACCCCGCGGTGTGTCAGGCATGAGCGTTCCTAGCGCAACTCGTATTCGTCCGCGTCCAGGTGGGCCGGGAACTTGCTGCGATAGGCGTACAGGGCCTGGGCATCGAGGCTGGCATGAAACACGCCGTCGGCCTCACCCGCGCACAACAGGGTTTCGCCCTGAAAGTCCAACAACTGGCTGTCACCCGTGTAGGCAAAGCCCTTACCGTCGGTGCCCACCCGATTCACCGCCGCCACGTAGCAGAGGTTCTCGATCGCACGGGCCGGCAGCAGGCGGTTCCAGTGCATGCGCCGCGCGCCCGGCCAGTTGGCCGTGTACAGCAGCAGGTCGGTACCCTCGCCATCTCGGCTCCATACCGGAAAACGCAGGTCGTAACAGATCAACGGACGCACGCGCCAGCCCTTCACGGCGAACACCGCTTGGCGCTCGCCGGGGCTGTAGTGTTCGTGCTCCCCCGCCATGCGAAACAGATGACGCTTGTCGTAGTGCAGCATCCGCCCATCCGGGCAGGCCCACAGCAGGCGATTGCGGTAGCTGCCATCGGCAGCCTGGACGATCACGCTGCCGGTGACCACCGCACCGAGCTTGTTGGCCCACGCCAGCAGCCAGTCGTGTGTCACCCCGTTCTCCGGCTCGCACAGGCTTTCGGACTCCATTGAAAAGCCGGTGGTGAACATCTCGGGCAAGACCACCAGATCGGCGCCCTGGGCTTGTTCCAGCAAGGTATCGAAGTGTTCGAGATTGGCCTCGCGGTCGTGCCAGGCCAACTGGGTCTGGATCAACGCGATCTTTAGCTCTGGGGCCTGCTCGGCCAGGGTTGCTTCCGTCAGATTCGGCATAGTTTGTGGGCTGCCTCGCGCAGCGTCTCCTCACGTTTGGCGAAACACAAGCGAACCAGGCGCTGGTCCGCAACCGGCGTGCGATAGAACACCGAAACCGGAATGCTGGCTACGCCATGCTCACGCGTCAGCCACAGCGCCATGTCGACATCGTTGAGGTCGGGGCGGATCGCCGAATAGTCGACCAGCTGGAAATAGGTGCCGGGCGTAGGCACAAAGGTGAATCGCGAATCGGTCAGCAGATCGCAGAGCAGATCGCGCTTGCCCTGATAGAAACCAGGCAACGCGTCTACGTGGTCGGGGTGTTCAGCCATGTACTCGGCCAGGGCATGCTGCAATGGCGTGACGCCACAGAAACTGACGTACTGATGCACCTTGCGCAGCTCCCGAGTCAGCGCGGGCGGTGCGATCACGTAGCCGGTTTTCCAGCCGGTGACGTGATAGGTCTTGCCGAACGAGCTGACCACGAACGCCCGCTCGTACAGCCGCTCGCAGGCCAGCACGCTGGCATGGGCGATGCCATCGAACACCAGGTGCTCGTAGACCTCGTCGCTGAGGATGTAGATGTCGCGGTCGGCGATCAAGGTCGCCAGGCGGTCGAGTTCGGCGGCAGTGATCAGGGCACCGCTGGGATTGTGCGGCGAGTTGATCACGATCATTCGGGTACGCGCGTTGATCGCTTGGCCCAGTTGCGGCCAGTCGATGCTGAAATCCGCAGCATCCAGTTGCACGTGCACGCACGTGCCGCCCGCCAGTTCGACCGCAGGCTCGTAGCTGTCGTAGCAGGGATCGAACACGATCACTTCATCGCCGTGGCGAATGGTTGCCTGGATCGCGCAGAAAATCGCCTGGGTGGCGCCGGGGGTGATGGTGATTTCGCTTTCGGCATCCACACGACGCCGATACAACCGCTCGACCTTGGCCGCAACCTGTTCGCGCAGGGCGGGCAGACCGGTCATGGGCGAGTATTGGTTATGCCCGGCCAGCACATGCCGCCCGACGGCTTCGAGCAAGGCAGGCGGACCGTCGAAATCCGGGAAACCCTGAGACAGGTTCAAAGCGCCGGTTTGTGCGGCGAGCTGGGACATGGTGGTGAAGATGGTGGTGCCGACATTCGGCAGCTTGCTGCTGATCATGGGCCGCTCCCTGGGAAAACGTTTCCCAGTGTAGCAGGCGGATCGCATGCACCGCCGACGCGGCTTGCGCCGCTGCTACAGGGATTGCGGGGGGCCTGATGGAACGCATGCACCGCCGACGCGGCTTGCGCCGCTGCTACAGGAATTGCGGGGGGCCTGGTGGAACGCATGGGACGCCGACGCGGCTTGCGCCGCTGCTACGGGGATTGCGAGGGGCCTGATGGAACGCATGGAACGCCGACGCGGCTTGCGCCGCTGCTACGGGGATTGCGGGGGGCCTGATGGAACGCATGGAACGCCGACGCGGCTTGCGCCGCTGCTACAGGGATTGCGGGGGGCCTGATGGAACGCATGGAACGCCGACGCGGCTTGCGCCGCTGCTACAGGGATTGCGGGGGGCCTGATGGAACGTATGGAACGCCGACGCGGCTTGCGCCGCTGCTACGGGGATTGCGGGGCCTGATGGAACGCATGGAACGCCGACGCGGCTTGCGCCGCTGATACAGGTTACACATTCCCTGTAGCAGCGGCGCGAGCCGCGTCCGGCTGCGCCGCGGTCTGTCAGCGCTTGTCGCGGCGCTTCTTGTCGGCCTTCTTGTGGTGCGACATCAGGCGGCGTTTCTTGTTGACCTGGCGGTCGGTGAGCGTGTTCTTGTTGCCTTCGTACGGGTTCTCGCCACCCTTGAACTCGATACGGATCGGCGTACCGACCAGCTTGAGCACGCGGCGATACGTGTTTTCCAGATAGCGCACGTACGACTTCGGTACCTTCTCCACCTGGTTGCCGTGGATCACGATCAATGGCGGGTTGGCACCACCCAAGTGAGCGTAGCGCAGCTTGATCCGGCGGCTGTTGACCATCGGCGGCTGGTGCTCCTGCACCGCGTCCTCGAGGATCTGGGTCAGGCGGCTGGTCGGCCAGCGGGTGATCGCCGACTTGAACGATGCCTGCACCGAAGCATACAAGTTGCCCACGCCGGTGCCATGCAGCGCCGAAATGAAGTGGATGTCGGCGAAGTCGACGAAGAACAACCTCCGCTCCAGCTCGACCTTCACATAGTCGCGCTCGCTGGGCTGCATGCCGTCCCACTTGTTCAGCGCGATGACAATGGCGCGCCCGGTTTCCAGGGCGAAGCCCAGCAGGTTCAGGTCATGGTCGACCACGCCTTCGCGTGCATCCATGACGAAGATCACCACGTTGGCGTCCTTGATCGCTTGCAGCGTCTTGACCACCGAGAACTTCTCGACTTCCTCGTGGATCTTGCCGCGCTTGCGCACACCGGCCGTGTCGATCAGCGTGTACTTCTCTTCGTTGCGTTCGAAGGGAATGTAGATGCTGTCGCGAGTCGTACCTGGCTGGTCATAGACGATCACCCGGTCTTCGCCGAGCATGCGATTGACCAGCGTCGACTTGCCGACGTTGGGTCGACCGATGATGGCGATCTTGATGCCGTCCTTCTCGCTCGGGCCCGGAATGCGCACGGCTTCCTCGCCCTCGGCCACCTCGGCGTTGAGGTCGACTTCTTCCTCGTCGCGCGGGAACTCGCTCAAGGCGGCTTCGAGCAGCGCGTTGACACCGCGGCCCTGGGCACCGGCCACGGGGATGGCATCGCCCATGCCCAGTGGGGCGAATTCGGCCTTGGCCATCTCGGGGTCGACGTTGTCGACCTTGTTGGCGACCAAAAGCGAGCGCTTGTTACGCTTGCGCAGGTGCTCGGCAATCATCTGGTCGGCGGCGGTGAAACCCGCGCGCGCATCGACCAGAAACATCACGACATCGGCTTCTTCGATGGCCAGCAGCGACTGCTCGGCCATCTTCTCGTCCATGCCGTGTTCGTCACCGGAAATACCACCGGTGTCGACCAGAATGTAGGAACGCCCTTGCCAGCGCGCCTCACCGTATTGGCGATCACGGGTAAGACCAGACAGGTCGCCGACGATGGCGTCACGGCTTTTGGTCAGGCGGTTGAACATGGTGGATTTACCGACGTTGGGTCGGCCCACCAGGGCGATTACGGGAACCATGCGGCTCTCCACTGCGTTGATTCAGAAAATACAAAGGCCGCTGCAGGCAGCGGCCGGAGTTCGAGGCGCTTCAAACGAAGCGGCTTCCAGTCACCCGCGGGTGTCTGGAAGCATAGTCAATCACTGCTTGACGGTCAGGGCTTCCAGCTTGCCACTGTTGCCGTAAATATAAAGCATGTCGCCAACGACCAGCGGGCGAGCCCGTACACCGTCACTGTCGACCCGAGTACGGCTGACGAAACGACCGTCGACCTGACTCAGCAGGTGGACGTAACCTTCCAGGTCGCCCACCGCGATGTAGCTGGAAAACACTTCGGGGGCCGACAGCTGGCGACGCGCCAGTTGGTCGTTGCTCCACAGGGCGGTAGTGGAACGCTCGTCGACGCCCTCCACGGTGCCCGAGGCCAGGCTGGTGTAGACGTTGCCGAAGCCCTGCGCGACACCTGCGTAGCTGGAAGCATCGCGCTGCCACAGCACACGCCCGCTTTCCAGGTCCAGGCCGGCCATGCGGCCCTGGTAGGTGGTCACATACAGCGTGCCGCCGGACAACAGCAGGCCGCCGTCGATGTCGACCACGCGATCCAGTTCGGAACGGCCCTGAGGCACGGCGACCCGAGCTTCCCAGACCGGCACGCCGTTGGAGATGTCCAGAGCCACGACCTTGCCAGTCGACAGACCGGCGATCGCCAGCTGGTTGGTCACCAGAGGGGCGCCGGTACCGCGCAGGGTCAACACCGCTGGAGTGCTGTCGTAGATCCAGCGCTGATCACCGGTGCTGGCATCCAGACCGATCAGGCGATCGTCCTGGGTCTGCACCACCACGACGTTGCCGTTGTTGGCCGGTGGTGCCAGCACTTCGCTGTTCACGCGTTTTTTCCAGCGTTGCTCACCGGTGTCGGCATCGAGTGCGATCACGTCGCCGCGCAAGGTACCCAGGGTCACCAAGCCGTAGCTCACGCCCACGGCACCGGAAACCGGCTGGTCCAGGTCTTTTTTCCACAGCACGTCGCCGGTCATGCGGTTCATCGCGACCACCTCGCCCGTCACATCGGCGGCGTAGATGCGATCGTTCTCGATCGCCGGCACGAGCATGTTGTAGGTCTTGCCCTGGCCGTCGCCGATACCGCGGCTCCAGACCTTCTGCAAGGACACTTCTTCCTTGAAGTCGGTGAGTTCGGCCGGGGGCAGTTCCTTCTTGCTGTTGCTGCTGCAACCCACGGCCATCAAGGCCAGGGCCAGCAATGCTGCATGTTTCCAACGGATCACGTCACGCATCCCCTTTGGCCAGGTCGTCGAGCTTGATTTGAAGGCCACCCACCGCCGCTTCATCGGACAGCGCAGCCTTGGCTTTTTGATAGGCGGCATAGGCGTCGTTGCTGCGGCCCAGTTGCACCAGCAGGTCACCCTTGAGTTCTTCGCGGGCTGCCAGGAAGGCCTTGTCGGCATCGCCGTCGAGCAGCTTCAAGGCGTCTTCGGCCTTGTTCTGCGCGGCCAGGACCTGCGCCAGGCGCTGACGCGCCACTTCGCCCAAGGTGGTGTCGACCGGCTTGTCGACCACCGTCTTGAGTTCGGCGGCGGCATCATCGAGCTTGCCGGCATCGACGGCGGCCTTGGCCAGGAACAGGCTGGCGTACTGCGCATAGGCAGTGCCGCCGAACTCGTTCTTGAGCTTGCCGGCCAGGTCTGCCACCTGGGCGGTATCGGGCTTGCCGGTCGGGGTCAGGCTGGCTTCCAGCAACTGCTGGTACAGGTTGGAAGCGCTCTGCGACTGGTTGCTCTGATAGCGGGTCCAGGCTTGCCAGCCGAACACGACCACCAGGGCCAGCAGGCCACCGGTGACCAGGGGCTTGCCGTTACGCTGCCACCAGTCCTTGAGTTCGCCCATTTGTTCGTCTTCGGTACTCGACACCCCAATGCTCCTATTCGCGCAAATGCTTGATGCTTGCTTGATTCAGCCCTGCACAACGCAGGTCGCCAGATGGTCGGCCAACGCCGACCAGGCAATGTTCTGTTGTTCGCCCTGGCCGCGCAGGGGTTTGAAACCTACCACTTGTTGGGCCAGTTCGTCGTCCCCCAGGATCAAGGCGTACAAGGCACCGCTCTTGTCGGCCTTCTTGAACTGGCTCTTGAAACTGCCGGCACCGGCGTTGACCATCAGGCGCAGGCCCGGCACCTGGTCGCGCAGCCGCTCGGCCAGGGTCAGACCTGCCAACTCGGCCTGTTCGCCGAAAGCGCAGAGGTAGACGTCAACCTGCCGGGCAATGGATTCAGGCACCTGTTCCAGGGTTTCGAGCAACAGGATCAGACGCTCGATGCCCATGGCAAAACCCACGCCCGGCGTCGGCTTGCCACCCATCTGCTCGACGAGACCGTCATAGCGGCCGCCGGCACAGACGGTGCCCTGAGCGCCCAGTTTGTCGGTGACCCATTCGAAAACGGTCTTGCTGTAGTAGTCCAGGCCCCGCACCAGCTTGGGATTGATCACGTAGGGAATGCCGGCGGCATCCAGACGCGCCTTCAAGCCCTCGAAATGCACGCGTGACTCTTCGTCGAGATAATCGGCCAGCTTCGGCGCGTTGACCAATACCGCCTGGGTTTCCGGGTGCTTGGTATCGAGCACGCGCAACGGGTTGGTCTTCAGGCGGCGCTGGCTGTCTTCGTCGATCTGGTCCAGGTGCGCGGTGAGAAATTCCACCAACGCCTCGCGGTAGCGACCGCGGGCTTCGCTGGTGCCCAGGCTGTTGAGCTCCAGGGTGACCGCGTCGCGAATGCCCAGCAGTTTCCACAGGCGCCAAGTCAGCACGATCAGCTCGGCGTCGATGTCGGGACCGTCGAGGTTGAACACTTCCAGGCCAATCTGGTGGAACTGGCGATAGCGCCCCTTCTGCGGCCGTTCGTGGCGAAACATCGGGCCCATGTACCAGAGCTTCTGCACCTGGCCACCACCGCTCAGACCATGTTCGAGCACCGCGCGGACACAGGCTGCGGTGCCTTCGGGGCGCAGCGTGAGGGAATCGCCGTTGCGATCCTCGAAGGTGTACATCTCCTTTTCGACGATATCGGTGACTTCGCCGATGGAGCGCTTGAACAGGTCGGTGAACTCGACGATGGGCATGCGGATCTGGCGGTAGCCGTAACCGTCCAGCAAACCGGCCACAGTGCCTTCGAAGTAACGCCACAGCGGCGTCTGCTCCGGCAGGATGTCGTTCATGCCACGAATGGCTTGCAGAGTCTTGCTCACAAAATATCCTTAGAAATCCCTGTTAGCCGCGGACGATCAACGCCGCGTCGGCTTCGACCTTTTCCGCTGCCTTCTGCCGGATCAGCTTCTCGAGCTCATCCACCAGGTTGTCGTTGGTCAGTTTCTGCGACGGTTTGCCGTCGATGTAGATCAGGTTCGGCGTGCCACCGGTGAGGCCGACATGGGCTTCCTTGGCTTCGCCCGGACCGTTGACCACACAACCGATGACCGCGACGTCCAGCGGCACCAGCAGGTCTTCGAGACGGCCTTCGAGTTCGTTCATGGTCTTGACCACGTCGAAGTTCTGCCGCGAGCAGCTGGGGCAGGCGATGAAGTTGATGCCGCGCGAACGCAGGCGCAACGACTTGAGGATGTCGTAGCCGACCTTGACCTCTTCCACCGGATCGGCCGCCAAGGAAATGCGGATGGTGTCGCCGATGCCGTCGGCCAGCAGCATGCCCAGGCCGACCGCCGACTTGACCGTACCCGAGCGCAGGCCCCCGGCTTCGGTGATGCCCAGGTGCAGCGGCTGGACGATCTGCTTGGCCAGCAGACGATAGGCGTCGACGGCCATGAACACGTCGGATGCTTTCACGCTGACCTTGAAGTCGTGGAAATCCAGGCGCACCAGATGCTCGACATGACGCAGCGCCGACTCGACCAGCGCTTCCGGGGTCGGTTCGCCGTACTTCTTCTGCAGGTCCTTTTCCAGGGAGCCTGCGTTGACGCCGATACGGATCGGGATGCCACGATCGCGCGCGGCATCGACAACGGCGCGCACGCGGTCTTCGCGACCGATGTTGCCGGGGTTGATGCGCAGGCAGTCCACACCCAGCTCGGCCACCCGCAGGGCGATCTTGTAGTCGAAGTGGATGTCGGCCACCAGCGGCACGCTGACGCGCTGCTTGATGCGCCCGAAGGCCTCGGCGGCATCCATGTCGGGCACGGACACGCGCACGATGTCGGCGCCGGCATCGACAAGGCGCTGAATCTGCCCGACGGTGGCATCGACATCATTGGTGTCGGTGTTGGTCATGCTCTGTACGGCAATGGGCGCATCGCCCCCAACCGGTACCGAGCCGACCCATATTTTGCGCGATTCGCGGCGCTTGATCGGAGATTCACCGTGCATGTTATTGCCCCAGCTTCATGCGAGCAGTATTGCCCTTGGTAAAGGGTGCGACATCCACCGCTTGACCGTTGTAAGTCACCTGGGCGGCATTGGCCACGCCCAGGCGTATGGAAAGCGGCGGCTTGCCGCTGACCTGAAGATTTTCGCCACTGCGCTTGAGGCCGCTGTACAGCACCTTGCCGGTGGCATCGGTAACCTGGGTCCAGCAATCGGCGACGAAATTCATGCCGACCTGGCCCTGCCCGGCCACGGGCGCCTCGACTGGCGCAGGCGTTGCGACAGGGGCCGGTGCGGCAGGTGTTGTCGCAGTATTGGGTACAGGTGCGGGAACAGGCGTGGCAACGGTTGCAGATGGCTGGGTAGTCGTGGTCGCCGGTGTGCCGGTAGTGGCCGGGTCAACCGGGGTTTGGCCCTGCCCCAGGCTCAACGCGGTGGGTTCGCCTTCGCGAGCAGCCACCACGGCCTGGTCTTCAGGCTCGTCCAGTGGATGAATCTGGGTCGTGCCGTCGGCGCTTTCGACTTCGACGTGCTCCAGCGCAACGTTGGTAGGATCGGTGCCACGGGCAGTGGTCTTGTCCTGCCACCAGAGAAAGCCACCACCCACCAGGGCCAGCACCAGCATCAGGCTGACGATGCGCAGCAGGTTGTGAGCCAGGCGCGAAGGTTCTTCGATGCGGCCCAGGCCATGCACGTTGCTACCCTGCGCATTGGTGCCGGTGTACTGGTCGAACGCCTGCACCAGCACGGCCTGATCCAGGCCGAGCAATTTGGCATAGGCACGGATGTAGCCGCGGGAAAAAGTGTGGCCGGGCAGCTTGTCGAACGCCCCCGCTTCCAGGTTGGCCAAAGAAGCCGGGGTGAGGTTCAGCCGCGCGGCCACCTCGGGCAACGACCACGCTTTGCCTTCACGGGCCTGACGCAAGGTATCGCCGGGGTTAACACGAGAGCCTGCTGCTACTTCGGGATGCGCCGCTTTCATCTTTGCTCCGACAGGTATTGCTGATATTCCGGCGTACCGGGATAAAGCCGTTTGAGTTGCAGGCCATAACTGGCGGCCTTGTTCTTGTCTTCGTAGACTTTCGCCAGACGCGTGCCAAGCAGCAGGCTGCGCGCGGTTTGCTCGCTCAACTGGGTGAACCGGTCGTAATACTCCTTGGCCGGCACGTATTGCATGTCCTGGTACGACATTTCGGCCATTTCCAACAGCGCCCGGGGCTGCTGACGGTTGAGCCGCAGCGCTTTCTCCAGATTCTGCCGTGCCACCTCGCGCTGGCCCAGAGCTGCCGCTGTCATGCCCAGGTTTTCGAAGACCCGCGAGCGCTCTGGATAGAGCGTGTCGGCGGCGGCCTTCTCGAACAGTTCGTAGGCTTCCTTGTAGCGTTTCTGTTCATACAGGAAGCTGCCGTAGTTGTTCAGGATACGGGCATCGCTGCGTGCGTTCAAAGCCTTGCGAAAGTGCTGTTCGGCAAGCTCAGGTTCCATTTCCGCCTGGAACACCAGGGCCAGTGCCGCATTGGCGTCGGCGTCGGAACCGTTGAGCTCCAGGGCCTTCTTCAAGGGAATCTTGGCCCGCTCGGTACTGCCTTCCTGCAGGTATCCCAGACCCAGTTGCACGTAGGCCTGACGCGCCTCGTCCCGACCCTTGCTGGTGTCCATCGGATTGACCTTGCCCGTGGTGACGCAACCGGTCAGCAAGGCGAAGACGATCAGCAGCGCGGCGCGCAGGGTCATGGAGTTCCTCTCGTTCAGTTCCGATTCGCGGCAGTTTGCGGCATATCGGCCTCAGCGCCTAATTGGCGTACGGCGATGTAGCGTTCACTGCGACGCGTGCGGTCCATGACCTGCCCCACCAACTGACCACAGGCGGCGTCGATATCCTCGCCACGGGTGGTGCGCACGGTCACGTTGAAGCCGGCCTGGTGCAGGTGATCCTGGAAACGGCGGATGGCGTTGTTGCTCGGCCGCTCGTAACCGGAATGAGGGAACGGGTTGAACGGGATCAGGTTGATCTTGCACGGCACGTTCTTGAGCAGTTCGACCATTTCGATGGCATGGTCGAGCTGATCGTTGACGTCCTTGAGCAGGGTGTACTCGATGGTCAGCACACGCTTCTCGCCCAGTTGCGACATGTAGCGCTGGCACGACTCGAGCAGCATCTTGAGCGGGTACTTCTTGTTGATCGGTACCAACTGGTTGCGCAGCGCGTCGTTGGGCGCATGCAGCGACAGGGCCAGGGACACGTCGATGTGATCGGCGAGCACGTCGATCATCGGCACGACACCCGAGGTCGACAGGGTAACCCGGCGTTTGGAGATGCCATAGCCCAGGTCATCCATCATCAGGCGCATGGCCGAGATGACGTTGTCGAAGTTCAGCAGCGGCTCGCCCATGCCCATCATCACCACGTTGGTGATGGCACGGTCGACGGTCGCCGGGACGCTGCCGAAGGATTTGTTGGCAATCCACACCTGGCCGATGACTTCGGCGGCGGTGAGGTTGCTGTTGAAGCCTTGTTTGCCGGTGGAGCAGAAACTGCAATCCAGGGCACAGCCCGCCTGGGACGAAACACACAAGGTGCCGCGCTTGCCCTGGGGGATGTAGACGGTCTCGACGCAGCTGCCGGACGCCACGCGCACCACCCATTTGCGGGTGCCGTCGGTGGAAATGTCCTCGCTGACCACTTCGGGGCCGCGGATCTCGGCACAGGCCTTGAGCTTTTCGCGCAGGGCCTTGCCGACGTTGGTCATGGCATCGAAATCGTCCACGCCAAAATGGTGAATCCACTTCATGACCTGACCGGCACGAAAGCGCTTCTCCCCGATCGAGTCGAAGAACTGTTCCATTTCCGGTTGAGTCAGCCCCAACAGGTTCGTCTTGCCAGTCATATCAGTCATGGATTCACCTTCACTCGTGAGCCGTAGCTTAGCGAGTGGTTACTTCGGTAGTAGCGAAGAAGTATGCGATTTCGCGAGCAGCAGCGGCTTCGGAGTCCGAACCGTGAACGGCGTTGGCGTCGATCGACTCGGCGAAGTCGGCGCGGATGGTACCGGCAGCGGCTTCTTTAGGGTTGGTGGCACCCATCAGCTCGCGGTTCAGGGCGATGGCGTTTTCGCCTTCCAGAACCTGAACGACAACCGGGCCGGAAGTCATGAAGGCAACCAGTTCACCGAAGAAGCCACGAGCGCTGTGCTCGGCGTAGAAGCCTTCGGCCTCGGCCTTGGACAGTTGCTTGAGTTTCGAGGCAACGACGCGCAGACCGGCTTTTTCGAAACGAGTGGTGATCTCGCCGATGACGTTCTTGGCGACAGCGTCGGGCTTGATGATGGAGAAAGTACGTTGAACAGCCATGTGAAACTCCAGAAACGGTGATTGAAGCGAAAAATTAAACCCGCGAATTATACGCGGGTTCCGGGGTATTGCCTAACCTGCAAATCGATCAGTCTTTTTCGGCGGCCCAGAGGGTCTGCACCGCTTCGAGCACCTTCTCGCCGACGCGACCGGAGGTGTCGTCGAAATCCGGCAGCGCCTTGATCATCTGCTGCAGGCGGGTGAAACCGATCGAATACGGGTCCAGATCCGGGTGCTGCTCTTCCAGCTCCTCGGCAATGCGCTGTACATCATTCCAACCATAGCTCATGACAATCCCTCGGTCAGTGCGGCGCTTCGGCGGCGTGATTGAGCGAGTACTTGGGAATCTCGACGGTGATGTCCTCGGTGCCGACCTTGGCCTGGCAGCTCAGACGCGAAGTCGGCTCCAGCCCCCAGGCGCGATCAAGGAAGTCTTCTTCCAGCTCGTCGGCTTCTTCGAGCGTGTTGAAACCGGCGCGGATCACGCAGTGGCAGGTGGTGCAGGCGCAGACGCCGCCGCAGGCACTCTCGATCTCGATGTGATGATCGTGGGCGACGTCGAGCAGCGACCTGCCGGTTTCAGCCTCGACCACCATACCGTCCGGGCAATGCTCGGCGTGGGGCAGAAATGTCACCTTCGGCATCAGTTATTCCTCAATTTCATTCAGGTTGCGCCCTGACAGGGCGTCTTTCACGGCATTGTTCATGCGACGCGCGGCGAACGCATCGGTCACCTGCGACAGCAGCTTGGTCTGCTGTTCGATGGCCGGACCGTCACTGCCTTTGACCAGCGTGCGCAACTCGTCCATCTGCAGGCCGATCACCATGCGCTCCTCGTCGTCGAGCAGGCGCTCGCCGTCGGCGTCCAGCGCGGCCTGTACGGCCTCGATCAGACGCTCACCGTCGACCTGGTGTTCACGCAACTGGCGAGCGACCTTGTCGTCACCGGCGTACTGGAAGGAATCGGTGAGCATCCGGGCGATCTCGCCGTCGGTCAGACCGTAGGACGGCTTGACCTGAATGCTCGCCTCGACACCCGAACCCAGCTCGCGGGCGGACACACTGAGCAGACCATCGGCATCGACCTGGAAGGTGACGCGGATCTTCGCCGCACCAGCCACCATGGCAGGAATGCCACGCAGCTCGAAACGGGCCAGGGACCGGCAGTCGCTGATCAGCTCGCGCTCACCCTGCAGCACATGCACCAGCAAGGCCGACTGGCCGTCTTTATAAGTGGTGAAATCCTGGGCACGAGCGACGGGAATGGTGGTATTGCGCGGTATCACCTTCTCCATCAGCCCGCCCATGGTTTCCAGCCCCAGGGACAAGGGAATGACGTCGAGCAGCAACAGTTCGCCGCCGTCACGCTTGTTGCCGGCCAGCGTATCGGCCTGGATGGCGGCACCGATAGCCACGACCTGATCCGGGTCGATGTCGGTCAGGGGCTGGCGCCCGAACAGCTCGCCCACCGATTCACGCACACGCGGAACGCGAGTGGAACCGCCGACCATGACCACGGCGAGAATCTCGTCGATCTCGATGTTCGCGTCACGCACGGCGCGTCGGCAGGCCTTGAGGCTGCGCGCGACCATGGGCTCGATCAGGGCCTGGAAAGCATCACGGGTAAGTTCCGCGCTCCAGCTGCCGTAGGTGATGGTGGTGCTGTGCGCCTGGCTCAACGCCTCCTTGGCAGCGCAGGCCGCCTGGAGCAATTGGCGCTGCGCACCAGGGTCGAGGTTGGCGGATACACCGGCCTGCTCGACGATCCAACCGGCGACGGCATGGTCAAAGTCATCGCCGCCCAGCGCGCTGTCGCCGCCGGTGGCCAGCACTTCGAACACACCGCCGGTGAGGCGCAGGATGGAAATGTCGAATGTCCCGCCACCCAGGTCGTAGATCGCCACCAACCCTTCGGCATGTTGATCCAGGCCATAGGCCACGGCCGCGGCGGTGGGCTCGTTGAGCAGGCGCAAGACGTTCAGACCGGCCAAACGCGCAGCGTCCTTGGTGGCCTGACGCTGGGCATCGTCGAAATAGGCAGGCACGGTGATTACCGCCCCCACCAGCTCGCCACCCAGGGTGTCTTCGGCACGCTGACGCAGGGCCTTGAGGATGTCGGCGGACACTTCCACCGGACTCTTCGGGCCCTGCGCGGTTTCGATGAACGGCATGTGCGACTCGCCACCGACGAAGCGGTAGGGCAATTGCTCGCCCAGTTGCTTGACGTCGGTCAGGCCGCGGCCCATCAGGCGCTTGACCGAGAGCACGGTGTTGAGCGGATCGCTGGCAGCGGCGGCCTTGGCAGCCGCTCCCACTTCGATGCGGTCGGCATGATAGCGCACGGCGGACGGCAGGATGACCTGCCCGTCTGCGTCCGCCAGGGGTTCGGAGAGACCGCTGCGCAGCGCAGCGACCAGCGAATTGGTAGTGCCCAGGTCGATCCCCACGGCCAGACGACGCTGGTGTGGTTGAGGACTCTGGCCAGGTTCGGCGATCTGCAGTAGGGCCATGCTTATCAGGTCAGGAATTCAGGCGTGCGGCCGTAGCGACACTGGGTTAATCGTCGAGGCGCTCTTCGAGCTGGCGCACTTCATAGGAAAGCTTGTCGAGGAACTGCATGCGCCGCATCAGGCGTTCGGCCTGTTCGCGTTGCGCAGCGTCATCCCAACAGGCAGCGAAGCTGTCTTCGAGTTCAGCCTGCGCGGTCTTGACCCGGCGCTTGAACGTTGCCACGCCCGCCAGGTCGGCACTGTCTTGCAGGTCTTCGAGTTCTTCGCGCCACTGCATCTGCTGCAGAAGAAAGTCCGGATCGTGGACCGTGACTTCCTGCGGTACTTCCTGACCACTGATGGACAGCAAGTAGCGCGCACGCTTGGGCGCCGCCTTCAAGGTCTGGTAGGCGTCGTTCAGGCCCGCAGACTTTTCGAGAGCCTGACGCTGCTCACGCTCGGAGGCATCGGCAAAGCGATCGGGATGGACCTCGCGGGCCAACTCGCGATAGCGCGTGGCCAGTTGATCGAGGTCCAGGCGAAAGCCGGGCTTGAGGTCGAACAGGGCGAAATGACAAGGAGTACCCACGGATGCGCCTCAGATATTGAAGCTTTCGCCGCAGCCACATTCGCCGCGCACGTTGGGGTTGTTGAACTTGAAGCCTTCGTTCAACCCTTCCTTGACGAAATCGAGTTCGGTGCCGTCCAGGTAGACCAGGCTCTTGGGATCGATGATCACCTTGACGCCGTGGTTCTCGAAGACCTTGTCTTCGCTACCGGCTTCATCGACGAACTCCAGCACGTAGGCCAGGCCCGAGCAACCGGTGGTGCGTACGCCCAAGCGAATGCCGTCACCCTTGCCACGCCCCTGGAGGGAACGACGAACATGGTTGGCGGCGGCTTCTGTCATGCTGATAGCCATCGTGACTCCTTACCTGCAAACGGTTTCGCGCGAGCGGTCACCCGCACCGCGCTGTATCGAACCTTCGACTGCGTCCAGCTTCGCTCTGACTCAGAGCAGACCTTTCTTCTGCTTGTAGTCGCGTACGGCCGCCTTGATGGCGTCCTCGGCGAGCACCGAGCAATGGATCTTCACCGGCGGCAAAGCCAGTTCTTCGGCCAGCTGGGTATTCTTGATGGTTTCGGCTTCGTCCAGGGTCTTGCCCTTCATCCACTCGGTGGCGAGGGAGCTGGAAGCGATGGCCGAACCGCAGCCGTAGGTCTTGAACTTGGCATCTTCGATGATGCCCTGCTCGTTGACACGGATCTGCAGACGCATCACATCGCCGCACGCCGGAGCGCCGACCATGCCGGTGCCGACGTCGGCATCTTCGGCGTCCATCTTGCCCACGTTACGTGGGTTTTCGTAGTGGTCGATGACCTTTTCACTGTAAGCCATGGTATTGATCCTTACTGAAACTCATCAGGTAAGCCGCTCTTGTCGGCAGCTACTTAGTGCGCCGCCCACTCGATCTTCGAGATATCGACACCGTCTTTGTACATGTCCCACAACGGCGACAGAGCGCGCAGCTTGGTAACGGCCTCGCAGACTTTCTGCGCGGCGTAATCGACTTCTTCTTCGGTGGTGAAGCGACCGAAGGTGAAACGGATGGAGCTGTGGGCCAACTCGTCGTTGCGGCCCAGGGCGCGCAGTACATACGAGGGCTCGAGCGAGGCCGAGGTGCACGCCGAACCGGAAGACACTGCCAGGTCCTTGAGGGCCATGATCAGCGACTCGCCTTCGACATAGTTGAAGGACAGGTTCAGGTTGTGCGGCACACGGGCCGTCAGGCTGCCGTTGACGTACAGCTCTTCGAGGTTCTCGACCTGCTGGTAGAAGCGATCGCTCAGCGCCTTGATGCGCAGGTTTTCGCTGGCCATGGTTTCCTTGGCGATGCGGAAGGCTTCGCCCATGCCGACGATCTGGTGCGTGGCCAGGGTGCCCGAACGCATGCCGCGCTCGTGACCGCCGCCGTGCATGGCCGCTTCGAGGCGAACACGCGGCTTGCGGCTGACGTACAGCGCGCCGATACCCTTGGGACCGTAGGTCTTGTGCGCCGAGAACGACATCAGGTCGACCTTCAGTGCCGACAGGTCGATCTCGACCTTGCCGGTGGACTGGGCGGCATCGACGTGGAACAGCACGCCGCGCGAGCGAGTCAGCTCGCCGATGGCAGCGATGTCGTTGATCACGCCGATTTCGTTGTTCACATGGATGACCGAGACCAGGATGGTGTCGTCACGCATGACCGCTTCGATCATGGCCGGAGTGACCAGACCGTCGGTGCCGGGCTCCAGATAGGTGACGTCGAAACCTTCACGCTCGAGCTGGCGGGTGGTATCCAGGACCGCCTTGTGCTCGATCTTGGTGGTGATGATGTGCTTGCCCTTGGTCTGGTAGAAGTGCGCCACACCTTTGATCGCGAGGTTGTCGGACTCGGTGGCACCGCTGGTCCAGACAATCTCGCGCGGGTCGGCACCGACCAGATCAGCCACTTGGCGACGGGCGTTCTCGACGGCTTCTTCAGCCTTCCAGCCGAACACGTGCGAACGGGAAGCCGGGTTACCGAAGTTCCCGTCCATCTGCAGGCATTCGATCATCTTCTGTGCAACGCGAGGATCCACTGGCGTGGTCGCGGAGTAATCGAGGTAAATCGGCAACTTCATTGGTATCTCCTATCAGGCGGCTAACCTGGCTTTCTCATTCGACGGCAGACGTTTCGATCTTGTCCAGGCGCTGCATGCGGCCGTTGCTGTTGCAACGACGCAGATCCTGGCGCTGAGCGACTTCTTGCACCTCACGACGAGTGACAAGGTCGGACAGACTGATACCGCTCAAAAATTCGTGAATCTGCTGGCTGAGGTCACACCACAGATGGTGGGTCAGGCAGGTGTCACCGGCGTGGCAATCACCCAGGCCCTGGCACTTGGTGGCATCGACCGATTCGTTGACCGCGTCGATGACCTGTGCAACCTGGATGCCTTCCATTTCACGGGACAGCTGATAACCACCGCCGGGACCACGCACGCTGGACACCAGGTTGCCCCGGCGCAGCTTGGCGAACAGTTGCTCCAGGTAGGACAGGGATATGCCCTGGCGCTCGGAGATGTCGGCCAATGAGACCGGGCCACGCTGCGCGTGCAATGCCAGGTCGAGCATGGCAGTGACGGCGTATCGGCCTTTCGTTGTCAGTCGCATGGCTAGTACCACGGGTTCTCGGAATAGGTTCGATCATCCTATTTCCGAGTAAATTTGTCAACTATAAGTCCTACTGAATTACTAGGACTTGGGTGCAAAAACGGCGGCGCAATGGTAGCAGACTAATGATGCCGATTGGGGCCTGTGTGACGGCCCGGATCAGGACTGCGCCTTGCGCTCCGCGCCTTGCACGCATTCGAAGTCTTCGTCGCGCAGGGGCGGCAGGTCCTTGGCGCAGTAGTCGCTGCCCAGGCGGTTCAGCGCGCCACACATCCCTTCCAGACGCCCGTCCACCGCATGCAGGTGATCGAGCAGCTGGCCGATGGCCCGCGCTACTGGGTCCGGCATGTCCTCGCCGCCGACGCCATAGGCATCGAAACCGATCTTCTCGGCCATGGCCTTGCGCCGCGCGTCCAGCTGGTCATCGCTCTTGACGATGATCTTGCCGGGTATCCCGACCACGGTCGCGCCGGGCGGCACTTCCTTGGTCACCACCGCGTTGGAGCCGACCTTGGCCCCGGCACCCACCGTGAACGGCCCGAGCACCTTGGCGCCCGCCCCCACCACCACGCCATCGGCCAGGGTCGGATGGCGCTTGCCCTTGTTCCAGCTGGTACCACCCAAGGTCACGCCCTGGTAGATCGTCACGTCGTCACCGATCTCGGCCGTCTCGCCGATCACGATGCCCATACCGTGGTCGATGAAGAACCGTCGCCCCACCGTCGCACCGGGATGGATCTCGATGCCCGTCATCCAGCGACCGAAGTTGGACACCACCCGCGCCAGCCATTTCAGCTCGCGCTTCCACAAGGCATGGGCGGCTCGATGCAGCCAGATGGCGTGCATGCCCGGGTAGCAGGTCAACACCTCGAACGCATTGCGCGCGGCCGGATCGCGATGAAAAACACTCTGGATATCTTCCCGCAGACGTTCGAACATTTATTGATCCTTGCGCTTATGCGGCTCGCCCCGAGCGACCTTCTGGGTCTCGGTGAGAATGCCGCGCAAAATACTCATTTCCGACTTGTTCACGGCGCTGCGCCCGAACAGGCGGCGCAGGCGAGCCATCAGGTGCCGTGGCTTTTCCGGGTCGAGAAAGGCGATGTCGACCAGGGTGTCCTGCAGATGGCCATAGAAGCGCTCCATCTCGTCGCTGGTGGCCAGCTCCTCGGTCTTGTCCAGCGTTGGCGCCGGACGCTTTCCCGCCAGCCAGGCCATGCGCACTTCATACCCGAGCACCTGCACCGCCGCCGCCAGATTCAACGAACTGAAATCCGGATTGGACGGGATGTGCACATGGAAATGACAGCGCTGCAGCTCATCGTTGGTCAAGCCCGCGTGCTCGCGGCCGAACACCAGCGCGATCTCCTTGCCCTGCCCGGCCTCCTCGATGACCTTCTCGCCACACTCGCGGGGATCCACCAGCGGCCACGGCAGGCTGCGGTCGCGGGCGCTGGTGCCCAGCACCACGGTGCAGCCCACCAGCGCCTCTTCCAGGGTGGCGACCACCTGGGCGTTTTCCAGCACGTCGCTGGCGCCCGATGCGCGGGCGTCGGCTTCGGGCGAAGGGAACTCGCGGGGCTCGACCAGGACCAGCCGCGACAACCCCATGTTTTTCATGGCGCGCGCCGCGCCACCGATGTTGCCGGGATGGCTGGTATTGACCAGGACGACTCGGATGTTATCCAGCACGGCTAGGGCTCTGTGTCGGGGAAAGGGCGGCAAATATTACAGAAGGCCTATAACTAAGGCTATGTCCCTCTTCTTGTCCACGACTTTTCTGCTAGAATGCGCGGCTTTCTTTAACGACCTTAGGTGAAACGTCCATGCAGCCCATGCTGAATATCGCGCTGCGCGCCGCCCGCAGCGCCAGTGAATTGATCTTCCGCTCCATCGAGCGCCTGGATACCATCAAGGTCGACGAGAAAGATGCCAAGGACTACGTGTCCGAAGTCGATCGCGCTGCCGAACAGAAAATCATCGACGCCCTGCGCAAGGCCTACCCGACCCACGGCATCCGTGGCGAAGAGACCGGTTTCCATGCCGGCAGCGGTGAGGGCGAAGACTACCTCTGGATCATCGACCCACTGGACGGCACCACCAACTTCCTGCGCGGCGTACCGCACTTCGCCGTCAGCATCGCGTGCAAGTACCGTGGTCGGCTGGAACACGCCGTCGTGCTAGATCCTGTCCGCCAGGAAGAATTCACCGCCAGCCGTGGCCGTGGCGCCCAGCTCAATGGCCGTCGCCTGCGCGTCAGCGGTCGCACCAGCCTGGACGGCGCCCTGCTGGGCACCGGCTTTCCGTTCCGCGACAACCAGATGGACAACCTGGACAACTACCTGGGCATGTTCCGCAGCCTGGTCGGCCAGACCGCCGGTATTCGCCGCGCCGGCGCCGCCAGCCTGGATCTGGCCTACGTTGCCGCTGGCCGCTTCGATGCGTTCTGGGAGTCGGGCCTGTCGGAATGGGACATGGCCGCAGGCGTCCTGCTGATTCAGGAAGCGGGCGGTCTGGTGAGCGATTTCACCGGCGGTCACAACTTCCTGGAAAACGGCCACATCGTTGCCGGTAACACCAAGTGCTTCAAGGCAGTCCTGACCGCCATCCAGCCGCACCTGCCGGCCTCGCTCAAGCGCTGAGACCTGGCACGACAAGAAAAGCACCCCACGGGGTGCTTTTTTCATGGGCGCAATTCAGCCTCCGCCCAGTCAACCTTCGCAGGCGAAAGCCAGTATTCGTCCCAGCATCTCGTCGCATCCGGCCAGCTGCGCGAGGCTGACGAACTCATCGGGCTTGTGCCCCTGCGCCATACTGCCGGGCCCGCACACCACGGTGGCGATGCCTGCCTGATCGAACAGCCCGCCTTCGGTACCGAAGGCCACCGTGGAAAACGCCTGCGAACCGCTGAACCGCGCGATCAAGCGGGCGGCCTCGCTGGCATGGCTCACGTCCAGGCCCGGATAGCTCGACAGCTCGCTGAACCGAATTGCACTCTGACCACTGATCGCCTGCATCCCCGGCAGCAGCGTGTGCTCGGCGTAGCGCTGCAGGGCCTGGGTCAACTGTCGCGGATCCTCGGCAGGCAGCGAGCGCACCTCGAAATCGAAACGGCAGAGCTGAGGAACGATGTTGAGCGCGGTACCGCCAGCGATCACTCCCACCTGCACCGTGGAAAACGGCGGATCGAAGCGCTCGTTGCGGGCAGCCGGTGCCTGCAGCGCGTCGCCCAGCCGACCCAGTTCGGCAATCAGCCGCGCGGCGTATTCGATGGCATTGACCCCGCTCGGCGCATGGGCCGAATGGCAGGCCATGCCCTGCACCTCGCAGCGCATGGCCAGTTTGCCCTTGTGGCCGAGCACCGGCGCCAGCTCGGTCGGCTCGCCGATCACGCATAACATCGGCTGCACCGGCTTGCCCCGCAAGGCCACGAGCAGCGAGCGCACGCCCAGGCAACCGACCTCCTCATCGTAGGACAAGGCGATGTGCACCGGCCGACGCAGGGGCGCCTGCACCAGCGCGGGCACCTGTGCCAGTACGCAGGCGATGTAGCCTTTCATGTCTGCCGTGCCGCGGCCGTACAACTTGCCGTCCGCTTCGCTCAACTGGAACGCAGGATACGTCCAGGTCTGGCCGTCCACCGGCACCACGTCGGTATGACCTGACAGGACGATGCCCGGCACATCGGCCGGGCCGATGCTGGCGAACAGATTGGCCTTGCTGCCGTCCTCGTTGTAGATCAGTTCGCTGCTCACGCCGTGCTCGGCCAGGTAGTCGCGAACGAACTCGATCAGGGCAAGGTTGGATTCGCGGCTGGTGGTGTCGAAGGCCACCAAATGCGCAAGCAGCTCACGGCTGGCGCTCATCGCTCGTCTCCGGGCACGCCATAGCCCGGTGCTACCGCCGGATTCAGGGCACGGTCGATGTAGTCCTGCATCTGCGGTCGATAGGCCTGCCACAATCCCTGCAACTCGCCCAAGGGGTCATGCTCGGCCCAGTCAACACGCAGATCGACAATGGGCCACGGCAGCTCGCCCACCACCTTCAGCGCCGCCGAATGCACCGGTCCGGCTTCGCCGCCCGCGGCCAGGCCGGCGAGCATGGCGTGCAGCAGACGCTCGGCCAAGTGCCCGGAGGCGTTTTCGAACGCCTCGACCACGGCGTCGACCACGGCGGTCGTGGCCAGCATGTTGCCGGCGGCAACGCACTGCTCACCGCTGCGCGCGTGATGAATGCCCAGGGTCTGGCTGCCACTGGCGTGGGCGCTGCGGCCTTGCGCATCGATGGCGATGATCTGGCGATACGCACCGAAGCCGTCGCGGTCCAGCACCTGTTGCAACGCCTGGTCAGGCGACACCTGTTGTTCCAGTTGCGCCAGCGCCTGCGGACCGAGGGCTGGCAGTGTGATGTTCTGCGACGACACCGCGCCCACACCGGCCAAAAGCCACGGGCAGCGGGCGCCCACGGCGATGCTCGACGAACTGATGGCGATGCCCAACTGGCCGGTTTCGGCGCAGCGCGCTGCGATGGAAAGGGTCATGGCAGAGAACTCCTCAGTCCGGAATGACGGCGATCACGTCGATTTCCATCAGCCACTGCGGCTGGCCCAGGGCCGAGACCACCAGGCCCGTGGAGATCGGAAAGACACCTTTGAGCCAACGGCCAACGACGTGATAGACCGGCTCGCGATAACGCGGATCGATGATGTAGGTGGTGGTCTTGACGATGTGCGACAGGTCACTGCCCGCCTCTTCCAGCAACTGCTTGACGTTTTTCATGGCCTGCTCGGCCTGCGCCGCAGGGTCGCCCAGGCCGACCAGGTTACCGTCGAAATCGGTGCCCACCTGACCGCGCACGTACACGGTATTGCCGGCGCGGACGGCCTGGCACAAATCATTGTCCAGGCTCTGATTAGGGTAGGTGTCCTTGGTGTTGAACATGCGGATGCGGGTATGGGTGACCATGAACGAAGCTCCTTGGCGTGCGCGTCGTAATGACGCGACACAGTGATGATCAAGCGTTGACGCGCAACGGCGCGGGTGTCCGGGCAGCGGTCCGGGACTCGTCATAGGCGCGGTACTTGCGCTGCGTGGCGATCTGATCGGCGACATGCTTGGCGTCGTGCCAGACGCCCCAGATAAAGGCCGACCCGCGCCGCGACAGCCAAGGCAGGCCGACGAAGTAGACGCCCTGCTCGCTGCTCACACCGCGCTGATGGCGTGGCTTGCCGTTGGCGTGGAAGGCGTCGACCTGCAGCCAGCTGTAGTCCTGCGAATAGCCAGTGGCCCAGATGATCGTGGACACCCCCGCCTCGGTCAGGTCCAGCGCTTGCAGGGGTTGGGCAATGCACGCCGCGTCGGCCACGCGTTCGCGGGCGGTCGGCTCCAGGGGCAGGTCCAGGCCGTTGCGCTCGGCGTAGGCGTCGGCAGCATCGAGCAGCGCCAGGTAGTTCTCGTCGCCTCGGTCCAGATTGTCGTTCAGATCCTGGGCGAAGCTGACCTTGCCGTCGGCAAAGCGCTCGGTCAGACCCACCAGCACCATGCCCGCCTGAGCCAGTCGCCGGAAGTCCACGGTGTGCCCGCCGCGGGCACCGCTGACGGCGATGGTGACGTGCTCCCGACCCGCCTGCACCGTTTCACTGTCCCACAGCCCGAGTACCCCCAGCCACCAGCAGAAGTCGCGCCCACGGTAGGCGCGCGGCGGCCGATCGTGGGGACCCACCGAAAGGTAGACCTTACGCCCGGCACGCAGCAGCTCCTCGGCGATCTGCACCCCGGAGGAACCGGCACCGACCACCAGCACCGCGCCTGCGGGCAATTGTTCAGGATTGAAATAGTGCGCCGAGTGAATCTGGTGGAGGGTCGAATCCGTAGGCGCGATGGCCGGGATCACCGGCCTCTGAAACGGCCCGGTGGCCGATACCAGATGGTTGACGCAATAGGTGCCGTCGCTGGTTTCCACGGTGAAGCCGGCGCGGCCGACATTGCGCGTGACCCGCTTGACCTCGACCCCGGTCTTGATCGGTGCGTCGAACTTGCGGGCATAGGCCTCGAAATAATCGGCCACCTGCTCCTTGCCGGCAAAACCATCGGGGTCCATGTCGAATTCCAGGCCAGGGAAACCGATCGTGCCAGGCCGGACCGTTGGCCACCAGCGAGTCCCAGCGGCCCGAGCGCCAGGCTTCGGCGATACGATGCCGCTCCAGCACCAGATGAGGGATACCCAGACGGCTCAGGTGCTCGCTCATGGCCACGCCGGCCTGGCCGGCGCCTACGACCAGGGTGTCTATTTCGGTGATCTGTTGGTTCATCTTGGCATCCTTCGACAGGCCGTCGGTGGCCAGTCGCTGTCTTCATGAAAATTCGAAAGCCGGGCGCACGGCGTCCTGCGGCACCCGCGAGGTTGTGTGCAAGGCTTCAATCAGTCGGGCGCTCGGTTGCGCTCAGTCCACCAGCGAAGGGTCCGCCTGGATCATCAGGTGCTTCATTTCTTCGAAATGGCGCTGGGAAAAATCGGTGATCTTCTCCCAGTCCCGTGCGGTCTTTTCCGCCACGTCATCGGCCAGCAGCTTGAGCGGCTGGCCGGTCGACCACGCCGTCACCAGAATCTGGCAGGCCCGCTCCAGGGTCCAGATGTCGTCGAAAGCTTCCCCCACCGTGGCGGCGGTGACGATGACGCCGTGGTTGCCCATCAGCAGCCGGCGCTTGTCCTGCAGCAGGTTGGCCAGACGGGCACCCTCGGCGCTGGTATCGGCCATGCCGCCGTAGAGTTCGTCCACCGCAATGCGGTTGAAATAACGCGCCGTGTTCTGGTCGACCGGCAGAATCTTGGGTTGCGCAAGGCAAGCCACGGCCGTGGTGTAGACCGGGTGCAGGTGCAGCACCACACGGGCATCGGGCAGGCGCTGGTGAACCTGGCCGTGGATCGACCAGGCCGTGGCGTCCACGTCCGGGCGGTGCGCGGCGTCGGTGTCGTCGGCATCGAGCAGCAACAGATCACTGGCCCGCAGCCGCGAGAAATGCACCCACTTGGGGTTGAGCAGGAACTGCTTGCCGTCGGCGCTGATGGCGGCGCTGAAATGGTTGGCGACCGCCTCGTGCATGCCCAGGTGGGCGATGATGCGAAAGGTCGCGGCCAGGTCGATGCGCGTCTGTTCTTCGAAACTCAGGGCCATGCTCTGGGCACTCCATGGAAACGTACCCGCGAGTATCGACGGGTACTGTCGGCTGATGTCGAGGCGCGATATCAGGGCTTGGGCATCAAGGCCGCGATGTCATCGGCGGTCGGTGCCTGGAACTTGTACTTGTCCAGCAGGGCCGCGTATTCGGGGGTCTTGCTGTACTTCTCCAGGCCCTGGATCAGCGCGTTGCGGACCTCGTCATTGCCTTTCTTCACACCGAAGCCGTTGAGCACCGGGTAGATCAGGGTCTGCGAGGAAATCACCACGCGATCGCCCAGCTTGTCGACCACCCCGCGAGCGACCGCCGCGTCGGTGATCTGCGCTTCCACCGCGTGGGCCAGCATGGCCTGGGTGGTTTGCGGGTCGGTGCCGTACTCACTGATGGCGATCGGCTGCAGACCGTTCTTCACGCAGTACTCGGCGGACAGCTTCTGCAACTGCTGCAACCAGGAGGTGGCGCCCATGGAGCCGATCTTGTGCCCGCAGAACTCTTCCGGCGTCTTGGGCTGATAAGCGCTGCCCTTGACCGCGAGGATCGACTCACCGCTTTTCAAGTAGGGGACCATGTCGATCACCTTCATGCGGTCGGCGGTGATGTACATCGACGAGTTGGTGATATCGAACCGTCCGGCCTGAAGCCCGCTGATCAGGTTGGGAAAGCGGGTGTCGATGTTTTCCGCAGTCATGCCCATGACCTTGGCGAGGCCGTCGAGGAACTCGATATCGAAGCCGGCAGGCTTGTTCTTCTCCATGTACTCGTAGGGGAAGAACGTCATGTCGGACCCGGCGACGATCTTGCCGGGCTGCTGGAACGCCGAAGCGCTCAACGAACTGGCAGCCAGGATGGCGCCGAACACGGCCATGGCGACGGGGCGGGCTTTCAGGCTTGGCAACTTCATGGGGTATTCCTCGCAGTCAATGGATTCAGGCTGTTGCCAGGTCGGTACCGGCCTGCTGGACGAAAAACGATGCACCCTTGGGTTTCTGGGGCAGACGCACATGGTTCTCGGTGCTGCGGATCAAGCCGCTTTCGCACCCGGCCACCAGGCGTCCGGCGTGCTCACTGGGCAGCGGGTTGTCGGCCAGTGGCAGAGCGTCCTCGGCGGCGTACACGCTGATGAACAGCGTCCGCGGATCTTCGGTGTGGTTGGGGCTCGAAGCATGCAGCAGGCGGGTGTGCATGAAGCACACCGAGCCAGGCGGGCCGAAGCAGGCCACCGGCGCCTGGCAGTGTTCCTCGACCACGGCATCGGCCACCGCGCCAGTGAAACGCTCGTCGTGCCAGTGCGACCACAGCGGGCCTTTGTGGCTGCCGGGTATCACCTTGAGCGGACCGTTCTGCGCGGTCACTTCGCTGACCATCAACAGCGCCGTTACCAGGTCGTCGTTGCTGTGCGGAGTGAAGAGGAAATCCTGATGCCATTTCACCTGGGTCGCGGTGTGTGCGGCAGCTTGGAGTTGATCTTGCTGTGATGGAAACGGGTGCCGCTCCCGCCGATCAACTGCCCGGCGATTTCGGCCATGCGCGATTCGAAGGCCGTCTGGCGATAGGCCGGCGAAATCTCGGTGGGCGACGCTACCCGGCGCAGGGAGGGATGGTCGGCACGGTGATCGCTTTCCACATCGAAACGTGCGCGACCATCCAGAGTTTCACCCCAGGCCTGAGCCTGGCTGCGGCTATCCTGCACCCATTGATCGAAGTCATGCTGCAGCGCCGCCACTTCAGGCGCCGCCAGCACGTCCTCGACCACCAGAAAGCCATCCTGGTGAAACTGGTCTATCTGCCATTGCTCGATCATGTTCTCTCCTCGCACCGGTAGGGTTGGCTTCAGGCCAACGAGACATCTTTCAGGAACGCTTCCACTCGCGGGTTGTGACCGCCACGCAGCGCCTGCGGGCTGTCGTCGCAGACCACTCGCCCCTTCTCCATGAAGACGATGCGATCGGAAACCTTGAAGGCAAAATTCATTTCGTGGGTCACGATGATCATGGTGATGCCCTCGCTGGCCAGGGCCTCGATGACCTGCAGCACCTCGTTGACCTTCTCCGGATCGAGCGCCGAGGTGGGCTCGTCGAACAGCATGATCTGCGGGCGCATCATCAATGCCCGGGCGATCGCCACGCGCTGCTGCTGGCCGCCGGACAACTGATGCGGGTATTTCCAGGCGTGGTCGAGCATGCCGACCTTGTGCAGCAGGGCGTAGGCCTGTTGCTTGAGTTCGGCCAGGGGCGCCAGGCGGTGATAACGCGGCGCCATCAGCAGGTTGTTCAGCACGGTCATGTGCGGGAACAGATTGAAGCTCTGGAACACCATGCCGATGTTCATGCGGTGCTCGGCGTGCTCCACATAGCGCGGCGGTTGCGCGCCCTGCCGGTTCAGGTGAATGAACGGCTTGCCGTTGATCTTGATGTCGCCGTTGTCGATCTGCTCCAGGCCATTGAGCAGGCGAATCAGCGTGGTCTTACCCGACCCCGAAGGACCGATCACCGACACCACCTCGCCCGGCTCGATCTGCAGGCTCACCGCGCCCAGCACTTCGACGTCGTTATAGGCCTTGTGCAGCTTGGTCGCCTGCAACGCAGGACCGGTCGCGGCGCTATCGGGTCGCGTCACGGCGGCCCGGTGCTCGGTGGCCAGGCGCAGCACTTCGGCATCCGGCTGACGCGCGGCCTTGGTCTGGGTCACGTCCAGATAACGCTCCAGGCGTTTGAGCAGGAAATCGAACACGGTCACGATCAGCACATAGAAGAACGCCACCCCTGCCATGGTTTCCATGACCAGAAAGTTCTGCGAATAAAGGCGCTGACCCACCATGAGGATCTCGGTCAACGAGATCACCGACACCAGCGAGCTGAGCTTGACGATGGAAATGAATTCGTTGGTGAGCGACGGCAGTGCCACCCGCAAGGCCTGGGGGATGACGATGCGCCACTGGGTGCCGGCAAAACGCAGGCCCAATGCCCGTGCAGCCTCGCTTTGCCCCTTGGCGATGGAGAGCAGCCCGCCGCGATGGATCTCCGCAACGTAGGCGGTTTCACTCAACACCAGCGCGATCAGCCCGGCCCAGAACGGGTTGGCCAGCACGGCCGACGTAGACGGCATCGCCTGTGGCAGGTTGTAGACGAATATCAGCAGGACCAGCAGCGGCAGGCTGCGAAACAGCCAGATATAACCGCGCGCCGGCAAGTTGAGCAGTGGACGGGAAGATTGCTTCGCCAGCGCCAGTACGAAGCCCAGCACAATACTGACGACCCAGGTCAATACACTGAGTTGAATCACGGTCCAGGCCGCCATCCAGAACTCGGTATCGCCGAGCAGACCAAACATGTATTTCCAATCAAACGTCATCGTCGGCTCGCTTGGCAAGGTCAAGGGTGATGGGTGACTTCCTGTCGACTATGAACTTCGAACGTTGCCCGTTCTGCCCGTCTTGAACCCATCATGATTGATGCCAGGTTCGGCCGAAATTAGTAAATTCGGGCCCTTTGCATAGGAAAAACCTAAGCAGAAGTTCCTGAGTCGAACATCGCACTCCCTGTTTCTGCTTGGTTAGATACAAAGATCAGGAAATCCTGAAAACCACTGCACGGTTTTAGCGCAGCCTGTTTCCGGTCTTTTGGCAGACGAGACTTTTTGGTGCGAAATGGGTTTTGCGCCTTGATTCATTGGGTGTGCCGGAATGCCGCACTTCAGAAGCTCATTTGCAGAGCGCCGCTATTGCCGGCCGCGAAGTATGATCAGGGTTCCGACAGCCCCTGTAGTTGGGGGGGGCCCAAGCACTGGCATGGTCTTCGCAGGCATAGGTAAAACCTATTCAGGCGGCGCAGGGCTGAACGGCGCTGCCGAGGAGCTGAACTTGATGCACTTCACCCTTCGGCAACTCAAATACTTCGTCGCGGCCGTCGAACAGGACAGCATTGCCGAAGCCTCCCGACAGTTGCATATATCCCAGCCGTCCATCTCCGTCGCGATCAAGAATCTCGAAGAAGCCTTCAATCAACCCTTGTTCGTCCGCCATCATGCCCAAGGTGTTTCACTCACGGCCGGAGGCGGCAGGATCTATGAAAAGGCCAAGGAGTTATTAAGGCTGTCCCAGGAATTGGAACAGGATTCGCGCGCCGAGAATGGCAATGTTTCGGGCACCATTGCCATTGGCTGTTTTGAATCGGCCGCGCCGTTGTACATGCCGAAGTTGGTGGCCGGATTCAAGAGCCTGTACCCGGAAGTTGCCATTCAACTCTATGACGGTGAACAGCACGAACTGATGCACGGCCTGCACCGTGGTCGCTTCGACCTGGCCTTTCTCTACGACCTGGAACTGGGCAACACCATCCACAAACAGGCCCTCAACGCGCCCCACAAGCCCTATGCCCTGCTACCGCTCGACCATCCTCTGGCGCAACGAACCTCGGTCACTTTGCAGGCCCTGAGCGAGGAGCCTATGATCCTGCTCGATGCCGTTCCCAGCCGCAGTTACTTCATGGATATCTTCACCGAGAAGGGCTATGCCCCGGTCGTTGCCTACAGCTCCCCCTCCATCGAAATGGTGCGCTGCATGGTGGGGCAGGGATTAGGATTTTCGGTGTTGGTCACGCAGCCATGCAGCCATATGACCTATGACGGCAAGCTGCTGGCGCATCTGGAGATCGAAGACGACATGCCGGCCTCAACGCTGGTGATGGCTCACCTGCGCAACAACCAGCCGAGTCGGGCGACTCGGCTGTTCATGGAGTATTGCCGGAGTGTGGAGCTGACGCCGCCGGGGCCGGCGGCGCGTATGAGCGAGGAGGAACCTGGGGCTTATTGCCCGGCCTGATTCTCACCAAGGATCAATTGACCCTGCTTGTTCACCGGGATCTGCGAACCTGGGTCGCGATCCATGCGCACTTGGCCGACCTTGCCGTCGAGCTGGTACTTCACGTTGTAGCCCACGACCTTGTCGCTGATGTCGTTGACCGTGTTGCAGCGGGTCTGAGTCGTGGTGTAGGTGTCACGACCCTGCATGCCTTCCTGGACCTTGTTGCCGGCGTAGCCACCGCCGACGGCACCGGCCACGGTGGCGATCTTCTTGCCGTTGCCACCACCGACCTGATTGCCGAGCAAGCCGCCCGCCACTGCGCCCAATACACTGCCCACGATCTGATGCTGATCCTGCACCGGCTTCTGCCGAGTCACGGTGACGTCCTTGCACACTTCGCGCGGCGTCTTGATCTGCTGTTTGATCGGCTCTGCGGCCAAGACGTCGGCGTACTCGGGGCCTTTGTTCACGAGGCTGTAGGTTGCAACGGCGCCTCCGGCGGTAACACCGACAGCACCCAGCACTGCACCAATCAGCAACGACTTATTCACTTTGAACCTCCTGACTACGGTCATGGCGCCAGGCCACGTTTCCCAGCCTTGGAGCATGAAAAAAGGCGCGAGTTCAATACTCGCGCCTTTCAGGCCTTGCCGCAGTTGACGTCGAACGTCTTACGGACGGTCGTCGACCTGGTCCTTGGCCACGGGAGGAATCAGATCCTCGCTGCTCAGGTTCAGCCAGATCAGTACCACGTTGGCGATATAGATCGACGAGTAGGTACCGGCCATGACGCCGATGAACAGTGCCAGCGAGAAGCCCCACAGGTTGTCGCCACCGAAGAACATCAGGGCGGCGATGGCCAGCAAGGTCGACACCGAGGTCGCCACGGTACGCAGCAGCGTCTGGGTCGTGGAAACGTTGATGTTCTCGATCAGGGACGCCTTGCGCATCACCCGGAAGTTCTCGCGAACCCGGTCGAATACCACGATGGTGTCGTTGAGCGAGTAGCCGATGATGGCCAGTACCGCCGCCAGCACCGTCAGGTCGAAGGTGATCTGGAAGAACGACAACAGGCCCACGGTGACGATTACGTCGTGAATCAGCGACAGGATGGCGCCGACCGCGAATTTCCACTGGAAGCGGAACGCCAGGTAGACGAGTACGCCGCCAAGCGCCAGCAGCATGCCGAGGCCGCCCTGGTCGCGCAGTTCTTCGCCCACCTGCGGGCCGACGAACTCGACGCGCTTGACCGTGGCCGGGTTGTCGCCACCGACCGTCTGCAGCGCCGCCGCGACCTGGTTGCCCAGTTGCGGGTCTTCACCCGGCATGCGCACCAGCAGGTCGGTGGTCGCACCGAAGTTCTGCACCACGGCGTCGTGATAGCCGGCTTTCACCAGCTCGTCACGGACCAGGCCCAGGTCGGCCGGCTTCTCGTAGGTCAGCTCGATGAGCGTACCGCCGGTGAAGTCCAGCCCGTAGTTCATGCCCTTGTGGAACATGCTGAACAGCGCCAGCACGGTAAGGAGCACGGTGATGGCGAACGCAATATTGCGCACGCCCATGAAGTTGATGGTACGTAACATGGCAGCCCCTTAAATCCACAACTTCTTGAAGTCCCGACCGCCGTAGATCAGGTTGACCATAGCGCGGGTCACCATGATGGCCGTGAACATCGAGGTAAAGATCCCGAGGGACATGGTAACGGCGAAGCCCTTCACCGGGCCGGTGCCCATGGCGAAGAGAATCCCGCCGACCAGCAGCGTCGTCAGGTTGGCGTCGATGATCGCGGTGTAGGCGCGGTCGAAACCTTCGTGAATGGCGCGCTGGATGCTCATGCCATTGGCGATCTCTTCACGTATGCGCGAGAAGATCAGCACGTTGGCGTCCACCGCCATACCCATCGTCAATACGATACCGGCGATACCCGGCAACGTCAGGGTCGCGCCCAGCAACGACATCAGCGCCAGCAGCATGACCATGTTCAAGGCCAGTGCCACGGTGGCGATCACACCGAAGAAGCGGTAGATGGCGATGATGAACAGCGAGACGAACAGCATGCCCCACAGCGACGCATCGATACCCTTGGTGATGTTGTCGGCACCCAGGCTCGGACCGATGGTACGTTCTTCGGCGAAGTACATCGGTGCGGCCAGACCACCGGCGCGCAGCAGCAGGGCCAGCTCGGAGGATTCACCCTGGCCGTTGAGGCCGGTGATGCGGAACTGGCTGCCCAGCGGCGACTGGATGGTCGCCAGGCTGATGATCTTCTTCTCTTCGGTGAAGGTCTGTACCGCGACGTCCTTCTCCACACCATTGACCGTCTGCTTGACATAGCGGGTGGTCGGGCGCTGTTCGATGAAGATCACCGCCATGCTGCGGCCGACGTTGCTGCGCGTGGCGCGGCTCATAAGGTCGCCGCCGTGGCCATCGAGCTTGATGTTCACCTGTGGCTGGCCATGTTCGTCGAAGCTGGCCTGGGCGTCGGTGACCTGGTCACCGGTGATGATCAGGCCACGCTCGACCGCCGCCGGAGCACGGTTGCCCTCGCGGAATTCGAAGGTCTCGGTGGTGGCCTTGGAATCGTCCGGGCCTGCGCCGAGGCGGAATTCCAGGTTGGCGGTCTTGCCCAGGATACGCTTGGCTTCGGCAGTGTCCTGCACGCCCGGCAGCTCGACCACGATGCGGTTGGCACCCTGACGCTGTACCAGCGGCTCGGCCACACCCAGTTCGTTGACCCGGTTACGCACCGTGGTCAGGTTCTGCTTGATCGAGTATTCGCGGATTTCCGCAACCTTGGCCTGAGTCATGGACAGGCGCAGCACCGACAACTCGTTGCGCTCGCTGGCGGTCAGGTCGAAATCGGTGAAATTCTTGCGGATCAGGGCCTGGGCCTGGTCACGGGTCGCGGTGTCGTTGAAGCCCAGCTGGATGGCACCATCCTGCTGCGGCAGGCTGCGATAGCGCACACGTTCCTTGCGCAACAGCGTCTTGACTTCGCCTTCGTAGACTTTCATGCGGGCGTCGAGCGCCTTGTCCATGTCCACTTCGAGCAGGAAGTGCACACCACCGGACAGGTCGAGGCCCAGCTTCATCGGGCTGGCGCCCAGGCTGCGCAACCACGGCGGCGTGGTCGGGGCCAGGTTCAAGGCCACCACGTAGTCGTCGCCCAGCGCCTTGCGCACGACATCCTTGGCCGGCAGCTGGTCTTCGGCCTTGGTCAGGCGCAGCAGACCGCCCTTGCCGTTTTCGGCCAGGCTTGCGGATTTGACCTGGATGCCGGCGGCGTTGAGCGCCGTGCCGACGCGATCCAGATCGGCCTGATTGACCTGCAGCGCAGTGCTCGCGCCGCTGACCTGGATGGCCGCGTCATCAGGATAGAGATTAGGTGCGGAATAGATAAAACCGATCGCCAGCACCGCCAGGATCAGTACATATTTCCACAGAGGGTATTTGTTCAGCATCACGCCGCCCGTTCAAGACGCGGGGCGCCTTGCGCGCCCCGACATGGGTAAAAGTCTGCAGCTTAGATCGCTTTGAGCGTGCCTTTGGGCAGGGTCGCGGCGATGGCGCCCTTCTGGATTTTCAGCTCGACGGTATCGGACACTTCGATGACTACGAAGTCGTCGGTGACCTTGTTGATCTTGCCGGCAATGCCGCCGTTGGTAACCACTTCGTCACCCTTCTGCAGGTTGCCCAGCAGGTTTTTCTGTTCCTTGGCACGCTTGGCCTGCGGGCGCCAGATCATCATGTAGAAGATGACCAGGAAACCGACCAGGAAAATCCACTCGAAGCCAGTGCCGGCAGGGCCAGCAGCCGGTGCAGCGGCGTCCGCGAAAGCGGCGGGGATCAAAAAGCTCATTCAACGCTCCAGTTACTTAGAAGTTATTGACTTGAAAGTCTTTATAAAACGGTCAGTCCAAGGGCGGCACAGGCAGCCCGCGCTTGGCATAGAAGGCATCGACAAAGGCGGCCAATGTACCCTGTTGAATAGCCTCGCGCAAACCAGCCATCAGGCGCTGGTAATGACGCAAATTGTGGATGGTATTCAACATGCTACCCAGCATTTCCCCGCACTTGTCCAGGTGGTGCAGATAAGCGCGCGAGAAGTTGCGGCAGGTGTAGCAATCGCAGGTAGGGTCCAGCGGCGAATCATCGTGGCGATGGAACGCGTTGCGGATCTTCAGCACGCCCGTGTCGATGAACAGATGCCCATTGCGCGCGTTGCGCGTAGGCATCACGCAGTCGAACATGTCGACACCGCGGCGCACACCCTCGACCAAGTCTTCGGGTTTGCCTACTCCCATAAGGTAACGAGGTTTGTCAGCAGGCATCTGGCCCGGCAGGTAGTCGAGCACCTTGATCATTTCGTGCTTGGGCTCGCCCACCGACAGGCCGCCGATGGCCAGGCCATCGAAGCCGATCTTGTCCAGGCCTTCGAGCGAGCGCATGCGCAGGTTCTCGTGCATGCCGCCCTGAACGATGCCGAACAGCGCCGCCGTACTGTCAGCGTGGGCGTCCTTGGAACGTTGCGCCCAGCGCAGCGACAGCTCCATGGACGTACGCGCGGTCTGCTCGTCGGCGGGATAAGGCGTGCATTCGTCGAAGATCATCACGACGTCCGAGCCCAGGTCACGCTGCACCTGCATCGATTCCTCGGGACCCATGAAGACCTTGGAGCCGTCCACCGGGGAGGCGAAGTACACGCCCTCCTCCTTGATCTTGCGCATGGCGCCGAGGCTGAACACCTGGAAGCCACCGGAGTCGGTCAGAATCGGCCCTTTCCATTGCATGAAATCGTGCAGGTCGCCGTGCGCCTTGATCACCTCGGTGCCGGGGCGCAACCACAGGTGAAAGGTGTTGCCCAGGATCATCTGTGCGCCGATCGCGTCGATGTCGCGCGGCAACATGCCCTTGACCGTGCCATAGGTGCCCACCGGCATGAACGCCGGGGTTTCCACCACGCCACGGGGAAAGGTCAGGCGACCACGACGGGCCTTGCCATCGGTGGCCAGCAACTCGAACGACATACGACAGGTGCGACTCATGCTTGATCCCCTGGCGCGGCTTCGCTGGGACCGCGAGGCGCCGGATTGCGGGTGATGAACATGGCATCACCGTAACTGAAGAAGCGGTACTCGTTGGCCACCGCCGCCGCATAGGCCGCCATGGCTTCGGGATAACCCGCGAACGCCGAGACCAGCATCAACAGCGTGGACTCGGGCAAATGAAAGTTGGTCACCAGGGCATCGACCACATGAAACGGCCGCCCTGGAAAGATGAAGATGTCGGTGTCGCCGCTGAACGGTTTCAATACGCCATTGCGGGCCGCGCTTTCCAGCGAACGCACGCTGGTGGTACCTACCGCTACCACGCGGCCACCGCGGGCCTTGCACGCCTGCACCGCATCGACCACGTCCTGGCTGACCTCCAGCCACTCTTTATGCATGTGGTGATCTTCGAGCTTCTCGACCCGCACCGGCTGGAAGGTACCCGCGCCCACATGCAACGTCACGAAGGCAGTTTCAACGCCCATGGCTTCGATCTGCGCCAGCAGTGCCTTGTCGAAGTGCAGACCCGCCGTCGGCGCCGCCACCGCACCGGCCTTCTCGGCGTACACGGTCTGGTAGCGCTCGCGGTCGGCGGTGTCGTCGGGCCGGTCGATGTAGGGCGGCAACGGCATGTGACCAACCTTGTCGAGCAGCGGCAGCACCTCTTCGTTGAAGCGCAGCTCGAACAGCGCATCGTGCCGCGCGACCATCTCGGCCTCGCCGCCGCCGTCGATCAGGATCATCGAGCCTGGCTTGGGCGACTTGCTGGAACGCACATGGGCCAGCACGCGATGGCTGTCCAGCACGCGTTCCACCAGAATTTCCAGCTTGCCCCCCGACGCCTTCTGGCCAAACACCCGCGCCGGAATCACCCGGGTGTTGTTGAACACCATCAGGTCGCCCGGCCGCAGAAAGCCCGGCAGATCGGTGAATTGACGATGATCCAGCGCACCGGACGGCCCATCGAGGACCAACAGGCGGCTGCCATGGCGCTCGGCCAGCGGGTGGCGAGCGATCAGGGAATCAGGAAGCTCGAAAGAGAAATCGGCGACGCGCATGATAGGGTTCGGCTGTATAGGGCTGAAAATTCTAGCAAAAATCTTCAAAATTGACCATGAAAGCTGATTGACCAGTGGTCGAGTCGTCTCTATACTTCGCCGCCTGTAAGCCCTGATGGCGGAATTGGTAGACGCGGCGGATTCAAAATCCGTTTTCGAAAGGAGTGGGAGTTCGAGTCTCCCTCGGGGCACCAAATCAGAAAAAAGACCTTTGCGAAGGTCTTTTTTTTCGCCTGCGATTCGGCATCCTTCCTGTGCAGAAACGGCCGCTGACCATGAACAAGCCAGCGCTGCCGACGCCGTATCCGTTCACCGCCACCTATTCAGTGGTACACAGGCATTCGATACATGGCTCAAAGGGCACCGTGTCTTTCGCAGCCTTGGCGACCCCTGAAGCAAAATCGACTGTTGCCCCCACCTTCTCATGAACTGTGCCTCCCGCCGCTGACCTGATGCGCCTACCCTTGGAATCAACTCAAAGGAGCAGTCGTCATGCCGGATGCAGCCAACCTCTACCTGTTCGTCATTGCCGCGGCATTGCTGCTGATCGTCCCCGGACCGAACATGGCGTTCGTCACCAGCCACGCCCTTGCCCATGGCTGGCGGGCCGGGGTGGCGGCCGCGCTGGGTATTTCGCTGGCGGATTTGATCATGACGCTGCTGGTCAGCGCAGGCATGGGTGCTGTCGTCATGAGCTGGGCTCCTGCTTTCGACTTGTTGCGGTTGGCGGGTGCGTGCTATCTGTTGTGGATGGCTTGGCAAGCGTTGACGGCGCCAACGGCTCAAAGCGCTGCCCCACGTCCGCTGGACTCGACCCGAAAGGTGTTCATTCGCGCCACGCTCAATAGCTTGTTGAACCCCAAGGCCCTGCTGTTCTTCATGGTGTTCCTGCCGCAATTCGTCACGGTCGGCAACGCAAGCGTAGTCGTCCAGCTCTCGGTGCTGGGCATGGTGCTCGCCTTGATTGCCCTGGTTTTTCACTGCGTGCTCGCGCTTTGTGCCGCAACGCTGCGCAAACGGTTGAACGGTGGTCCGGCGTTGAGAAAGTGGGGCAGCTATGGCTTCGCGGGCATGATGACGGCACTGGCCGCACGACTGTTATTTCTTGAGCGCCCCCTATGATCTTCCCTCAACCTCTCAGCAAAACAGGTATCAGGTTCAACCTACTGGCACTATAAAAGCCCCTACCTGATCCACCCTCGCGAACACGGAGTTCCGCCCTTCACATGAGCAATGCCTACCGTACATTCTTCGCAACCCCAGGCGTCGTGGCGCTGATCGTGGCCGGCTCGATGGCCAGGCTTCCGCAAGCCATGGTCGGGCTGGGCCTGATTGCCATGCTTGCACAGGAAACGGGCCGCTACTGGGTCGCAGGTGCGGTAGCGGGCACTTATACCCTCACCAGCGCCATACTCGGGCCGATGATCTCGAAGCTGGTGGATCAGCGCGGCCAGCGCAAGGTGCTGGCGCCTATCGCGGCGTTCAGTATCGGCATGCTGCTGGCCCTGATCGGTGCCGTGTACTGGCATGCGCCGTTGCCGGTGCTGTTCGTGCTGGCAGCCATGGCGGGTGTGCCTCCCCATTTCGGGGCGATGATCCGCGCGCGCTGGGCCTATCTGTTTCGCGGAAAGCCGCAACTGCACGCCGCGTACTCTCTGGATACGGTGCTGGTGGAATTCACCTTCATCGTCGGCCCGCCGCTGTCCATCGCCTTGAGCAGCGGTCTGTTTCCTCAAGCCGGACCTTTGGTGGCCGCCGTGCTTTTGGCCGTCGGCGTGGTCGCTTTCCTGCGCCAGCACGAAACCGAGCCACCGCCGATACCGGCCGTCAAAGGCCACTCCAGCTCTCCCCTGCGCATTCCGGCCTTGCGGATCATCGTCGTGGCGATGCTGGCGCTGGGCGTGCTCGGCGGGTCGGTCGACGTGGCTGTGGTCGCTTTTGCCAAGGAGGCCGGCTGGGCGGCCGCAGCCAGCTTCGTCCTGGCAGGCTTCGCGGCCGGGTCGATGGTCGCCGGGATCACCTTCGGAGCGGTCAGGAGTGGGCTACCGTTCGAAACCCAATTGCTGATCGGCGCGGTATTCACCGCCGTGGCGACGACACTGCCGATCTTTGCGCCCAATGTGTACTGGCTCACCGGATTGCTGTTCATCACCGGCATGTCGTTCGCGCCGACGCTGATCGTGGTGATGAACATCGGCACGAAAATCCTGCCGCCCGGAAAGATCACCGAAGGGCTGACCTGGTTGAGTACAGGCGTCAGTGTCGGCATTGCAATGGGCGGCGCGACTGCCGGCCTGGTCATCGACCACTTCGGCACCCGTGCCGGATTCGGCGTCGCCATCGGCGCCGGCTTGCTGATGCTCACCGCCGTGCTGACAGGCCTGCGCACGCTCCAGGCAAGTTCGGCGAGCGACGTGATCGTGCCAGGCTGATGGGTACGTCAGAGAATGCAACGGGCTCGAAATAAATCGGAAATATGGCCACGATATTTATCTGCTTATTCTTTTGAGAACCGCGTACCATCGAGCTTTCGGGATACCCCGAAATCGGAAAAAAAATCGGAAAAAGAGAGCTGCAAATGAGTTCGCCATTCGTTTCCGGAAATCACTGGCTTGAGCCCATCATGCCTTCACCGGATTTCCCGCCGTCGCTGATGCACATGGCCGAACAACTACCCTTTCAGGCGGGCAAGCTTTGCGGTGTGCTGCCTACTGAAAGTGCAAGGCGAATCGGTGGACTCATGCGCATCACCAGCAGCTACTACAGCAACCTCATCGAAGGGCAATACACAGAGCCTGCTTCATTATCCGCGAATGCTCCGCGGCGTAATCCAAAGGTGCTGACCGAGCTCGCTGTCAGCCATATCGGCGCGCAGGAGGCTCTTGAGCGACTGCTTCGAACGCCTCGTGGGTCCACAATGGAGTGGGCTGGAATGTTTGCCCCCTCATTGGTCGCACGGGTGCATCGGCGCCTGTTCGCCGGTGCCGGTCAGGCAGAGCTGGCCTTGACCGACGGTCGTGAACTTGTGCCTGGGCAACTACGAAATGTAAGCGAAAAAAACGTTATGGTAGGTGATCACTTCGCGCCAGCCTGGCAATCCATTTTACCGATGATGAGCCGCCTGCAAACCGTATATGGGCGCATAGGTGATCAGCGTACACGCTTGCTCGGGGCGTTGGCTTATCATCACCGCTTGGCGTTTGTTCATCCATTCGAAGACGGCAATGGTCGCGTCGTGCGGATGCTCACGCACCTTCAACTGGCAAAACTTGGCCTGGTTTCGCCATTGTGGTCGTTGTCTCGCGGTCTGGCGCGCCAGCAAGATGAATACTATCGTCGACTCCGCTCAGCCGATCAGCCGCGCAGGGGTGATCTGGACGGTCGAGGACAACTCACACAGTCGGGGTTACTGGAGTTCGTCGAATTCATGTTGCAGGTCTGTCTCGATCAAATGAAGTACATCGAGCACGCCATGGGGATGGCGACATTGCGCCAGCGACTTGAGCGCGCCATCGCTTTCGAGCCTCGTTTCGAACCAGGCTGGAATAAAGCAGGAGGTGGCGCGCGCGCTACACATCTTGCTGACCCACGGCGAGGTGTCGCGGTCTGACTTCAAGATTTACACAGGTCTTCATGATCGAGTCGCCAGTGGCCAATTGAACAAACTGGTGACGCTGGGACTTGTAGATGCACCTTCAGTCAAATCGCGACAGCTATACCCAGGCCTTCCCGTTTGGTTTGCGCAATTGTTGTTCCCTGATCTGCATCGACGGTTCGACCAATAACGCATCGTTGTATCCAGCACCTATCTGCAGACCGTACAAGCCATCAACGAACAGAACGTCGCAGACCTTCACGCCCCTGTCACATCCCCACGCTTACATAGCCCTTTCTCTCTCACAGGGCTATGTCATGAGCATGTTCGACCTCAAGCGCCGTCGTCTCGTCCAGGCCGTGGGTGCGGGTTTTCTGCTGCCGGGGCTGGCGCCGGCGGTGATCGCTTCGGTCAAGGACCGGCCCCAACTCACCGACGGCGTGCAGTCCGGCGACCTGTTGGGCGACAAGGCGATGGTCTGGAGCCGGTGCGACCGCCCGGCGCGGATGGTGGTGGAATGGGATACACGCAGCATGTTCACCAACCCGCGCCGACTGGTCTCGCCATTGGCCGACGCCGGCACCGACTTTACCGCACGGGTCGAGCTCAATGGCTTGCCGGTGGATCAGGCGATCTTCTATCGGGTGCAGTTCGAGGACGCGCAGACCGGCGTCAGCAGCGAGCCGTGGTTCGGTCATCTGCGCAGCGAGCCTTCGCAGCGTCGTGACATCCGTTTCGTGTGGAGCGGCGACACCGTGGGCCAGGGCTTTGGCATCAATCCGGACATTGGCGGCATGCGTATCTACGAAGCCATGCGCCTGCGCTTGCCGGATTTCTTCATCCACAGCGGCGACACCATTTACGCCGACGGGCCGGTGCCGGCCACGGTGACCACGGAAAACGGCCGCGTGTGGCGCAACATCACCACCGAAGCCAAGAGCAAAGTGGCGGAAACCCTGGATGAGTACCGCGGCAACTACCGCTACAACCTGATGGATGAAAACGTGCGCCGGTTCAACGCCGAGGTGCCGCAGATCTGGCAATGGGACGACCACGAGGTGACCAACAACTGGTCGCCCAGCAAGCAGCTCGACGAGCGTTACCAGAACCGCGACATTCGCCATCTGGTGGGCAACGCCCGTCAGGCGTGGCTCGAGTACGCTCCCATGCGCCTGCAACGGGCTGACAACGGGGGGCGTATTTACCGCAAGCTCAGCTACGGGCCGATGCTGGACATTTTCGTGTTGGACATGCGCAGCTACCGCAGCGGCAATGACGACAACCTGGCGCCCACGCCCGAAGCCCGCACGGCGTTCCTCGGGCAGGCGCAACTGGACTGGCTCAAGTCCGGGCTCAAGGGATCGCAGGCGCAGTGGAAAGTCATCGCCGCCGACATGCCCATCGGTCTGGGTGTTCCAGATGGAGAAGTCAGCCCCGGCGTTGGCCGCTGGGAGGCGATCGCCAACGGCGATGATGGCGCTGCCAAGGGCCGCGAGCTGGAAATCGCCGAGCTGCTGGTTTTTTTGCGCCAGCAAAAAATTGCCAACACCGTCTGGCTCACGGCCGATGTGCACTATTGCGCAGCCCATCACTACCACCCCGACCGCGCTGCGTTTCAGGACTTCGAACCGTTCTGGGAATTCGTCGCCGGACCGTTGAATGCCGGCAGTTTCGGGCCCAATCCGCTCGATGCCACGTTCGGTCCGCAAGTGGTTTTCCAGAAAGCGCCGCCTGCGCAGAATACTTCGCCATTCGCGGGCTTCCAGTTTTTCGGCGAAGTGCAGATCGAGGGCTCGAGCGGGGAAATGACCGTGCAACTGCGCGATCTCGACGGCGTGGTGGTGTTCGAAAAGAAATTGCAGCCGGCCTGATCGGTTGCACCGCATGCGCCATGGCAGACGATTTGCGGTGCGACGGCTCAGCCAACAAGGCCCGGCAGCACCAGGCTCGCGCCCAACCCGATGAGCGCGGTGCCGATCACGCGATCGACGAGGCGTTGCTTCTCCAGCATCCGGCGCCGCAATGGCCCGGACGAAAAGAACAGCGCCACGATACTGAACCACACCCAGTGCGAGAACGACATGAACAGACCGTAGGCAAAGTTCGTCGTCATCGAACTGCCCGCTTGCACGACCTGGCTGTAGGTCGCCACCACGAACAGCATCGTCTTGGGATTGAGTGCATTGGTGAAGAAGCCTGTTCGAAAAGCGCTCCACAAGGACGGCGTCTCGCCTCCACCGTTGGCCAGGGCCAACTTGGAGGTGTTGAGCAACGAGCGCACCCCCAAGTAAATGAGATAAGCGGCGCCCAGCCATTTCATGGCCATGAACAACAGGGGCGATTGGGTGATGATCACGGCGATGCCGAACACGGTATAGAAAACATGCACCTGTACACCGCAGGCAATGCCCAATGCCGCGATCAGTCCACTGCGCCGCCCATAGGCATAACTGTTACGCGTGACCATGGCAAAGTCCGGGCCTGGGCTGATGACAGCCAATACGGTAATTAGGGCTACTGCCAGTAATTCGTTCATGACCACATTCCGTCAGCGTTTCTTGAAAGTAACGACCAGTACATCGCGGTGGGCAGGTCGATCGGGGTGTATCGGGATGATGGCACTGACACCGTGCCGGACCTGTGCGTCATTGAGCAGGGCAGCTTCCAGCTCATGGATCATCGAATGCCTGGCCAGCAGCCGCTGGTCGTTATCGTAGATGGACGTTTCCCCCTCCACGACATTGACCCTGTTGACCATCAGCATGAATACAAAGTCGACGCCGTCCCGGTGCACACCTTCGGGCGTGGGAGAGGCGGCTCCCGCGGACGCATCGATGCGGAACTGATGGACTTCGATATGCCATGCGCAGTGTGGCGCCAGCACATTGAAGCAGGCGCAACACAGATCCATCACCGCCGAAAAAACCAGGCCTTCGCAGAGCTCGGTCGGGATCGGGGCAAAGTGCCGGACAATGCCGCCATTGAGTGGGTTGTGCTCAGTGGTCTGGTAATGCGGTTGGTGAAGACTGGGTTGCCAGTGGCGACTGCCCTGCTCGGTGAAGAAGGTGGCGTAACGCCGGAAGCGATAGGTACCACCGTCGCCCATGAACGCGTCCTGGTCCAGATGACCCCATGAGAGTCGGAAGTCTTCCCAGCCCTGGACGAAGCCGGGTACGGCACTGTTCAGCAAGGCTGCCACCATGGGCGGTTGCAGAAAAACAAACCCATTGCGGTTTACGGTATCGCAGACTTCGGCGATCAGTGGCGTATAAAGCTGGGGAGCAAGATTGCCAATGGGCACTGCACGCTTATGAATATTGTCCATGGATTTTCTCCATTTTATTGGTCAGGTCGCCAGAATCCTCGGCAACGAGCGCCATCATGGAGTTTTGCCTGGGCTGGAAAAAACGATTTATAGTCATCGAAACCTGTGAGATTTCGTTGCCCGTATGAGCCTCCCGCCCCTCGCCTCCTTCCGTTTTTTCAACGCTGCCGCACAGACGCAGAGCTTCATCAAGGCCGCCGAGCAACTGCACGTCACGCATGGCGCCGTGAGCCGCCAGATACGCTCGTTGGAAGAGGCATTGGGCGTGGAGCTGTTCGATCGACGCAACCGTGCGGTGTTTCTCAACCATGCCGGACGTCTGCTCCATGAGGTGACCCAACCGATGTTCGAGCAGCTGGAACAGGCGGTGCGTCAGGTACAGCAGAAAGCCGGCGAAGACATTCTGGTGTTGTCCTGCGAGCCGACCATCGCAATGAAATGGCTGATTCCACGCCTGCCCGCCTTCAACAAGGCGCATCCGGACATCCAGATTCAACTGCTGGCAGCGGGCGGGCCGATCGATTTCTCTCGGTGCAGCGCAGACCTGGCCATCCGACGCGATGATTTCCACTGGGATGACTCAGTGCACAGCAGCGCGCTGTGTCCGGAATGGGTGGGCCCGGTGTGCGCGCCCAGCCTGGCCGGGCCCGCCAGTCGATTGCGCGGCGTGCACCTGCTTCGCAGCCGGACACGACCGGCGGCCTGGGAGCAGTGGTTGCGTCTGGTGCACAAAGCGGCCTGCGACGTCACGACGGTCGATTACGAACACTTCTACTTGTGCGTTCAGGCGGCTACCGCAGGGCTGGGCGTGAGCATGGCGTCGATGATGATGGTCGAAGAAGAACTGGCATCGGGCCAACTGGTCGCACCGTTCGGCTTCGTACGCGACGGGTCCGGGTATTTCCTGCTGTCGGCGCGGTCGAGCGAAGAAAGCCGGAAATGCAGGGTGTTTCGTCAATGGCTGGAGACCCAGGCGCAGGCATCGGTGGCCCAAGGGCTGCACGGCACGCCGGCCGAGACCCTCTGATCGGCTTCGTCTGGTCCTGCACGAATTAACTGCCGCCTCACCCACCTTGCGCTACGCTTTGTCTTATAACGCCCATCGAGGCTGGTTGGGCGTTCCGCTGTTCCATCAGCCTGGCGAATACAGCAGCGCTGGCATGCGTGCAAGGGGCGAACATGAAAAACCTTGGCGACATTCTGCAAATCAAGAACCTGACCGAAAGACTCCAGACCATCCTTCCATCGACGGCTGCAAAGGGCTACCTGCAAGGGGCCGGCTCCTTCGACAAGGGGCGGCCAGACTATCCCAAAGAGCTCGACAACTGGCTGCGCGAGACCATTCAGATCAAGCCGCACAGCAAATGGGACCCACCCCACACGACAGTACTCGACCTGGGTTCAGGCACCGGCAAATTCATTCCACGGATGATCGAGGCCGGGGCCGAGGTCTTCGCCGTGGAGCCGGTTGCGGCCATGCGCGAACAATTGGAACACAACTGGGGCGACAAGCCCTATGTGAAGATCCTGGAGGGGGCCGCCGAAGAGATTCCGCTCAAGAGCGGATCCGTGGATGCCGTGGTCTGTGCACACTCCTTCCATTGGTTCGCCAACGCTGCCAGCATGGCGGAAATCTACCGCGTACTGAAACCCAGAGGACGTCTGGGCATGATCTGGAACCTGCGCGATACCAGCCACGACTGGGTGCGCCAGATCGCGGACATCGTAAGCGAAGTGGCTGGAGACAGCCCACGGTTCTATACCCAGAAATGGCGGGAAGTGTTCCCTCACAATGGGTTCACACCCCTGGTGGAGAAGCAGTTCACCCACACCTACAGAGGTACGCCGGAGGACGTCATTCTCAATCGCGTGCGCTCCATCAGCTTCATCGCTGCCCTTCCCCCCGAGCAGCAGGAACCGATCTATCGGAAAGTTCGCGAGATCATCGCTACCCATCCCGATCTCAAGGACAAGCAAGACATCACCGTGCCCTACAACACGGTGGCCTTTCACACGGTCAGGTTTCTCTAGCGCCTGTAGCGAGCGGGCGGGGCCGGTCAGTGCACCGGCGTCAGCCCGCTTTCCTCGATAGCCAGCCGGGCCGCCGGCGTGCTCAGGTACTGCAGCAACGCTGCGGCCTCTTCGGGATGTGCGCTGGTACGCGTGACACCACCTGAATACAGGGTCATTTTCTGCACCGCATCGGGAATCAGACCGACGATGTCTATCCCCGGTACCGCCTTGAGTTCGCTGAGCTGCTGAAACCCCAACTGTACATCGCCCCGAGCGACAGCCGCGCCCACCGGTTCGTTGTCGACCAGGCTGCTTTTGTCGCGAAGCTGCTCGGTGAGCTTCATGCGTGGAAACAACAGGTGTGACAGGTACAGGCCGCTGGTGCTGTTGGAGTACGCCAACGAACGAGCGTCGAGCAGCGTCTTGCGGAAGGCGTCGACGCTGCCGATGTCCGGCTTGGCCTCGCCCTGGCGGACGGCCATGGCGATGAACGATTTGCCGACATCCACCCGCGGCTCGCGCTGCACTTCACCCAATTGAATGAGTTTGTTCAGAGCCGCGTCTTCGGTAAGCACCAGGTCCGCACGCTCGCCGCGCTCCAGTCGACTGGAGATCGCCATGGGGTTGTCGCCGATGGCGGGTGAAGGCAACACGGTGACTTTGACCCCAGTGGCCTTTTCATATTCGACGACGATGGTCTGCATGGCGCTGACCACACCACCGGAGCCGAGCAACGACAGCTGAACCGGTGGGGGCGCTTTCTGCGCATGGGCGGCGCTGGAGCCGAGTAATACACAAGCCAGCAGAGCGCTGGTGAGCCGTTTGGTCATGACAATATGATCCTGAAACTGAAGATGAAGCCTGGCCGATGACTGGCCAGAGGCGAAGCGAACGAGTGCGATGAAGGTCAACCGCCTCGCGAGGAATGATCAGTTTACGCGTAATCGGCCAAAAGCCAGGATCAGGTTGCCATTTAAAAAGGTGTTCTCGGGCAATTGCAACTTGGCGAAACAATTTCTGCGTGCAGTTGAGCGCTCATCCTGACAGTAGGTCTCCAGATGCATTGGCAGGATCTGTGGGATAACTGTCATTTACCCCCAGGCAATCCAGACCGATCATGCCTGCTCCAGACTGGAGTGAACGTATGCCCAACGCCCTGCCTCCCGAGTTGCAGATTTTCGACCGTCCTCTGCACGTGGTCATCCTGCTGTATCCCGGTATCGAGATCCTTGACTTCGCCGGACCTTATGAGGTGTTCAGTGTCGCCACTCGCATAGCCTTGCGCGACGGCCTGAGCGCGCATTCACCGTTCCTAATCAGCACCGTCGCCGCCAGTCGCGAACTGCTTGCTGCGCGCTACGATCTGCGGGTGCAACCCGACGCACAGTTCGATGACGAACTGCCCTGCGACGTTCTGATTGTGCCCGGAGGTGTGATCGACCAGCCCGTGAACGACCCGGACACTCTGGACTGGATACGCCGAATGGCGTCGAGGACCGGCTTGCTGACGTCGGTGTGCAGCGGGGCGTTGATTCTGGCGAAGGCGGGCCTGCTCCAGGGACACAGCGTGACCACCCATTGGGCCGACATCCAGGAGCTCCGTGAAGGCTACCCGGACCTGGACGTGCAGGAAGATGTGCCCTATGTCGATGCCGGCAGCCTGGTCACCAGTGCCGGGATTTCCGCCGGTATCGACATGAGCCTGCATCTGGTGGCGCGGCTGCTGGGCGATGATGCAGCGCGGATCACCGCCCGCCAGATGCAGTACGAATGGCGTGACCTGCCAGGCTAGGAACGATCAGCCTTGTCGGCCCTGAACATCTGGCGGATGCCACGCACGGCCTGGCGGATGCGATCCTGGTTTTCGATCAGGGCAAAGCGCACGTGATCATCGCCATAGTCACCGAATCCGATGCCGGGTGAAACGCAGACCTTGGCTTCGGCCAACAGCTTCTTGGCGAATTCGAGCGAGCCAAGATGAGCGTAGGCCTCGGGAATCTTGGCCCATACGTACATCGAAGCCTTGGGGTTTTCCACCATCCAGCCCAGCTCGTGCAAGCCTTTGACCAGCACGTTGCGCCGCTGGCGGTATTGTTCGGCGATGTCCTTCACACACTGTTGATCGCCTTCGAGCGCAGCGATGGCCGCCACCTGCAAGGGCGTGAACGTGCCGTAGTCGTGGTAGCTCTTGATCCGGGCCAGCGCGTTGACCAGTTCGGGATTGCCAACCATGAAGCCGATTCGCCATCCGGCCATGTTGTAGCTTTTGGACAGGGTGAAGAACTCGACGGCGATGTCCTTGGCGCCCGGCACCTGCATGATCGAGGGCGCCTTCCAGCCGTCGTAGACGATGTCGGCGTAGGCCAGGTCATGCACCACCAAAACGTCGTAGCGCTTGGCGAGTGCCACCACCCGCTCGAAGAAATCCAATTCCACGCACTGCGCGGTCGGGTTGGAAGGAAAGCCCAGGATCATCATCTTCGGCTTGGGAATGGATTCGCGGATCGCCCGTTCCAGCTCATTGAAAAAATCCACACCGGGCACCAGCGGCACCGAGCGCACCTGGGCGCCAGCGATCACCGCGCCATAGATATGGATCGGGTAGCTGGGGTTGGGCACCAGAACGGTATCGCCCTGGTCGAGGGTCGCCAGCATCAGGTGGGCCAGGCCCTCCTTCGAACCGATGGTGACGATGGCTTCGTCTTCAGGGTCGATATCGACCTGGTAACGGTCCTTGTACCAGCGCGAGATGGCCCGGCGCAGCCGCGGGATGCCACGCGAGGTGGAATAGCCGTGGGTGTCTTCGCGCTGGGCAACGGTGACCAGCTTGTCGACGATGTGGGGCGGCGTGGCGCCGTCGGGATTACCCATGCTCAGGTCGATGATGTCTTCGCCGCGCCGACGCGCAGCCATCTTCAATTCGGCAGTGATGTTGAATACATAAGGGGGGAGACGATCGATGCGCGCAAAGCGGCGCGGGCGAACAGGTTCGGCCATGACTTCCTCGGAGACGTAAGCGCCCGGAACCGTCCGAGCGACGTTGGCCACTGCGGTGGCCAGGTCGAACGATAATCGGGCCGATGCGGGGCTGTAAAGCGGAATATTCGGTGCGTCTTCGCAGGCAAAGGGATTCTTGTGGGTGCGGGCTCTGCCCGCGAAGGCCGCACCGCGGACCCAACCTTTGCCCCAAAAAAAACCCCGGATCTATTCGACCCGGGGCGTTTTTATCGCTGCAGCAAGATCAGTGCGCGTAAGTCAGCAACAACTCACTGGGCACCTTGAAATCCAGCGACATCATCACACTCAACGCCGTGATGGTGAAGATCGAGAACACGAACAGCTTGCGCGCCCAGACTCGATCATCAACTGCCTTGTAGCCGGTCCAGGCCATGTACAACCAGTACATGCCCATGGCCGCCGCCACTGCCAGATAGCTCATCCCGGCATAGCCACCCAGGGTCAGCATCAGCGTCGCCAGCAGGAAAGCCAGGATGTAGAGGAGGATGTGCTTCTTGGCCACCACGATACCGCGCTTCACCGGCAACACCGGAATCGAAGCTGCCAGGTAATCATTGAAGCGGAAGATCGCGATGGCATACGAATGAGGCATCTGCCACAGACTGAACATCACTAGCAGCGTCAACGCCGCCAGGTCGAAGCTGTTGCTGACTGCCACGTAACCGATCACCGGAGGCATGGCACCGGACAGGCTGCCGACCAACGTACCGTGCACCGACTTGCGCTTCAGATAGAGACTGTAGAAGCCCACATAGATCACGAAGCCGATGAGGCCGCACAACGCCGCCAGAGGATTGGCCAATGCGTACAGCATGACCATCCCGGCGACTCCGAGCAGTGTGGCGAAGATCAATGCGACCTTCACCGAAATCTGCCCCTGGACCAATGCGCGGTTCTTGGTGCGCTCCATCTTCACGTCGATGTCGCGGTCGATGCAGTTGTTGAAAGCACAGCCCGATGCCACGACCAGCGATGTACCGATCACTGTGGCCAGGAACAGCCCAATGTCGACATGCCCTTGAGAGGCCAGGAAGAACCCACCTGCCACGGAAAGCACGTTACCGAAAATGATCCCCGGTTTGGTGATTTGGATAAAGTGCTTAACGGACATGCCGGGTTCCTTACTTCGCCATCATGAAGTGATGGATGCTGAACATGATCCACAGCGACAGACCGACCAGGAACGCGATGATCAACGCCGAGAAGACGAAAGCGATCACGTTCCAGCGCTGCTCGGACGTGCGGTCCAGGTGCAGGAAGTAGACCAGGTGCACCAGCACCTGGATCACCGCGAAGATCATCACGATCCACAGGGTGGCTTCCTTGGACAAGGTGGGGAACATCACCAGGCCGAACGGAATCGCGGTCAGGATCACCGACAGCACGAAACCGATCATGTACGACTTGTAGCTGCCGTGGCTGCTACCGGCCGAAGTGGTATGAGGGTTTGCCATTTACAGAGCTCCCATCAGGTAGACGACGGTGAACACGCAGATCCAGACCACGTCCAGGAAGTGCCAGAACAGGCTCAGGCAGCTCATGCGCGTGTTGTTGGTTGCGGTCAGGCCTTTGGATTTGACCTGGGCGATCAGCACCGCCATCCAGATCAAGCCGCTGGTCACGTGCAGGCCGTGGGTACCGACCAGGGTGAAGAACCCGGTCAGGAAGCCGCTGCGCTGCGGGCCGAAGCCCTCTTCGATCAGCTTGTGGAACTCGTAGATTTCCATCGCGATGAAGCCTGCGCCCAGCAGGAAGGTCACGAACAACCACTTCATCACACCGCTTTTGTTGTTGCTGTGCAGCGCCAGCATGGCGAAGCCATAGGTGATGGAGCTGAACAGCAGCAGTGCGGTCTCGGCTGCCACGAAGGGCAGCTCGAAGATGTCGTGGCCCGACGGGCCACCGGCGACGTTGTTAACCAGTACTGCGTAGGCGGCGAAGATCGACGCGAACAGGATGCAGTCGGTCATCAGGTAGATCCAGAAACCGAAGACCGTCATGCTCCCGGAATCGTGATGATCGTGATCGTCGTGACCGTGCTCGTGTTCGTGAGCCACTTCCGCGTTTAAGGTTGCGTTAGACATTGTTTAAGCCTTCTCCACCGTGGAGTTCAGACGAGAATCAACTCGTGCAGCGTTTGCCAGGCGAGCCATGCGTTCACCTTCGATACGAGCGACTTCTTCAGCCGGTACGTAGTAGTCGATGTCGTCGTCATAGCTGCGCACGATCAGGGTGATGACCATGCCGGCCAGGCCGATCGCAGCCGCCCACCAGATGTGCCAGATGGCGGCGAAGCCCAGGATCAGACCGAAGAACGACATCAGCACGCCCATACCAGTGTTGCGCGGCATGTGGATCTGCTTGTAGTCCGCAGCGTTGGCAGTGGCTTCACCACGCTCTTTCATGCCCCAATAAGCGTCCAGATCGGAAACCACTGGCTGCTCGGCGAAGTTGTAGAACGGTGGTGGCGACGAAGTCGACCACTCCAGGGTACGGCCATCCCATGGGTCGCCCGAGACGTCCTGGTTCTTGTGACGATCGCGGATCGACACGAACAGTTGCAGCAGCATGAAGCCGATACCGGCAGCGACGAACAGTGCGCCGACGAAGGCTACATACAGCCATGGCGTCCAGTCCGGGTTGTCGGTGTGGTTCAGGCGACGGGTCATGCCCATGAAGCCCAGCACGTACAGCGGCATGAATGCCAGGTAGAAACCTACCAGCCAGCACCAGAAGGAGTACTTGCCCAGGCGCTCGTTGAGCTTGAAGCCGAAGGCTTTCGGGAACCAGAAGGTAAAACCTGCCAGGTAACCGAATACCGCACCACCGATGATCACGTTATGGAAGTGAGCGATCAGGAACAGGCTGTTGTGCAACACGAAGTCAGCACCAGGCACAGCCAGCAGAACGCCGGTCATGCCGCCGATGCTGAAGGTCACGATGAAGCCGATGGTCCACAGCATCGGAGTGGTGAACTCGATGCGGCCACGGTACATGGTGAACAGCCAGGTGAAGATCTTCACACCCGTCGGGATCGCGATCACCATCGTCATGATGCCGAAGAAGGCGTTGACGTTGGCACCCGAACCCATGGTGAAGAAGTGGTGCAGCCAGACGATGAACGAGAGCACGGTGATGGCAATGGTTGCCCATACCAGCGACACGTAACCGAACAGACGCTTGCGACAGAACGTGGACGTGACTTCCGAGAACACACCGAACGCCGGCAGGATCAGGATGTACACCTCGGGGTGACCCCAGGCCCAGAACAGGTTGACGTACATCATCGGGTTCCCACCAAGCTCGTTGGTGAAGAAGTGGAAGCCCAGATAGCGGTCAAGAGTCAGCATGAACAGTACAGCGGTGAGGATCGGGAACGATGCAGCGATCAGGACCGCGGTGCACAGGCAGTTCCAGGTGAACACCGGCATTTTCATCAGGGTCATGCCAGGCGCACGCATCTTCAGGATGGTGACGATGAAGTTGACGCCTGTCAGCAATGTACCCAGACCGGATATCTGCAGTGCCCAGATGTAGTAGTCGACACCAACCCCAGGACTGTACTGAATCCCGGCCAGCGGTGGATACGCGACCCAACCCGTCTTGCCGAACTCGCCGACCCCCAGGGAGATGTTGACCAGCAGCGCGCCGACCACGAACAGCCAGAAGCTGACCGAGTTCAGGAACGGGAAGGCCACGTCGCGTGCACCGATCTGCAACGGCACGACGATGTTCATCAGACCGATCATGAATGGCATGGCCATGAAGATGATCATGATCACACCGTGAGCGGTGAAGATCTGGTCGTAGTGCTCTGGCGGCAGGAAGCCGGTCGAGCCAGCGGTTGCGACCGCCTGTTGCGAGCGCATCATGATGGCGTCGGCGAAGCCACGCAACAGCATGACCAGGGCAACCGCGATGTACATGACGCCGATTTTCTTGTGGTCGACCGACGTGAACCACTCGGTCCACAGGTACGTCCACTTCTTGTAGTAGGTGATCAGACCGAACACCACCGCCCCGAGCAGCGCAACGACGGCAAGTGTCACCATCACTATCGGCTCGTGGAAGGGCACCGCTTCCAGACTAAGTTTACCGAACATCTTTTACTCCTCTGCCCCAGCAGCTGAATTCTTGCCCATGTCCATCCCTTCGTTCGAGGCTTGCTTCCCCTCGTGGCTGACGCCTTTACCTGGATTCATGCCTTCATACTTGTCGATGATGGTCTGGAACAGGTTTGGAACGTACGAGGAATACAGCTCGACCGGGTTTTTCTCGCTAGGTTTGGCCAGCGCTTCGTAGGTAGCTGCATCGAGCTGCTTAGGTGCGCTCTTCACTTCACTGACCCACGCATCGAAATCAGCCTGGGTCGTAGCGACTGCCTTGAACTTCATGCCGGTGAAGCCTGCGCCGCTGTAATTCGCGGAGATACCGTCGAACTCGCCGTTTTCATTGGCGATCAGGTGCAACTGCGTCTGCATGCCGGCCATCGCGTAGATCTGGCCACCCAGCTGCGGAATGAAGAACGAGTTCATGACCGAGTCGGAAGTGATGCGGAAGTTGACCGGTACGTTGGCCGGGAAGACGATCTTGTTGACCGTGGCAATGCCCTGCTCTGGATAGATGAACAGCCATTTCCAGTCCAACGCCACGACCTGGATGGTGACCGGCTTGTGCTCGGAATCCAGCGGACGGTAAGGGTCCAGGTGATGAGTCGACACGTAGGTCACGTAGCCCAGCGCGATGATGATCAGCAGCGGGATGCCCCATACCACCATTTCAATCTTGGTGGAGTGCGCCCATTCAGGCGTGTAGGTGGCTTCCTTGTTGGAGGCACGGTACTTCCAGGCGAACGCGATGGCCATGACGATGACCGGGATCACCACCAGCAACATCAGCCCGGTGGCGATGTAGATCAGGTTGCGTTCGTCGATGCCCACCTGCCCTTTCGAGTCGATCAGGGTCCACTTGCACCCGCCGAGAAAAAGCATGCCTAAAAAGGGCAGTATGCCAAACAGTCTGGGGTAACGCTTTTTACTCATCTCACGACCTCTAGAGCAGCTTGCTTCAATGCAATTGTGTTTTGGTAGCCAACACTTCGACCTGCCAAGCGCCAGCATTTATATCGGGATTGAATACGGACATGCCAGGCTCGCAGTTGCTGCGGGGTGACAAGACCGGTCTGGAACGGTGCAGCTGTCATGACTTGTGCAACCCAGAGGATTGCAGACTCTTTCCCTTGAGTGCACGGACCACTCAAGGGTTCAGCCAAGCCGTACCAACGGTATGAAAAGTGCCTGCCAATGGTGCAAAAGCGCCACTGACCTGCCCTTTTTGAGGCACCGACCTGCTGAAATTTCCGCGATTGTAGTGAGCCCGTTACCCATTGACTACGACTAATCCAGCAACAGGTATTTCCAAATTATGCAACAATCCGACGCACTTTCAAAGCCTTGCGACACGATGTCGCACCCCTGAAAACCCTTGCCAAGGCCCGTATTTTAGGGGCTTTCGCGAAATCGCCGACGACAGGTTGTCGCATCTTCGCCGTTACACGCCAAAGGCGGAATCGACTTCCGGCACGAATAATGACGAGGCCGACACCCCTGGCGCCATCAGGCGCGTGTTCGATTGCGATGGATGCCTACGGGTACAAGAATAGCCGTCATCACGAAAGCCACCAGCGCCCACTGCGCCAGCGACAGGCCGAGCACCGGCGGGTAAGGCGTGGAGCAGAACCCCTGAACCTGGAACACGCTGGGCATCAGGTCGGCCAAAGGCAAACCGTCGACGATGGGTTGCAGCGTGTCGAGACCGCAGCTCACCGAGGGGTTGGCCAACACCCACGCATGACGACCGGCAGCCGCAATGCCGCCTATGGCACTGAGCACTACCAGCCCTTCGCACACGGTCACACCGGTACGGCCGCGCATCGCCGCGCCGATGAATGCGAACAGGGCAATGAACAGCAGCGCATAGCGTTGCAGGATGCACAGCGGACAAGGCGCTTCGCCCAGGACGATCTGCATGTACAGCGCGCCGCCGATCAGGGACAGGCAGATCACGCCCAGCAATACCAGGAAACGTCGCTCGCGGTTCAGGCGCAGGTTGACTTCATTCATTGCAGCTTTCCCTTCACAGGTCAGAACGGGCAGGTTTTCGATGGGCGCCAGTCTACACGCTGGGTTGCGTGGACGACTGTAGGAAAACTCTGGAAATACGGTGTAACCGGAAATTTCTGCCAACCCGCACACAGTAGAGCGGCTGCGATTAAACCGGCATTAAGCCAGCCGTGGCAGCCAGTACGACGATCTCGTTAAAGCCTGCGCGTGTCGAGTCGATACATAGGCAACGTACTCCTTGGGCTGGTCGTTCGCCGCCCCGCATCGGCTCCATCAAGAAGGTTCACATGGCAACCCAGAACGCCCGCGCAGATTCCCTTTCGCTGCTGCTGTTCACCTTGCGCAGCGGCAAGTTGATGGCCATCAACCTGCTCAAGGTCAGCGAGATCATCCCCTGCCCTGCCCTGACCCGCCTTCCCGAGGCACACCCCCACGTCAAGGGCGTGGCAACCCTGCGAGGCCAGGCGTTGTCCGTCATCGACCTGAGCCGGGCGATCGGTGAGCAACCCTTGCTCGATCCGTCCGGCGGGTGCCTGATCGTCACGGACGTCAGTCGCTCCAAGCAGGGCCTGCACGTTCAGGCCGTCAGCCGCATAGTGCATTGCCTGAGTACCGATATCCGTCCGCCACCCTACGGCTCGGGCACCAAGTCGTTCATCACCGGGGTGACCCAGGTGGACGGTGCGCTGGTGCAGGTACTGGACATCGAGAAAGTCATCCACGGCATTGCCCCGGCACGCCTGCAGGGCGAACCCCAGCGCTTGAGCGACGCCGATGCCCGCTGCCTGGCCAACGCCAACATCCTGGTCGTGGACGACAGCCACGTGGCGTTGCAGCAGTCGCTCATCACCTTGCGCACCCTGGGCATCGAATGTCGGACCGCGCGCAGCGCCCGCGAGGCGATCGACTGCCTGCTGGAGTTGCAGGGCACCGAGGCGCAGATCAATGTGCTGGTATCGGATATCGAGATGTCGGAAATGGACGGCTACGCGCTGACCCGCACTTTGCGCGAAACACCGGACTTCAAGGATCTGTACGTTCTGCTGCACACCTCGCTGGACAGTACGATGAACAGCGAGAAGGCTCGGCTGGCCGGTGCCAATGCGGTGCTGACGAAATTCTCCTCCCCCGAACTGACCGGCTGCCTGATCACCGCAGCGCGTTTCGTCGCCGAACAGGCGCGCTGAACCCGCTGCGGCATGCATAAAGGTAGCTGCGCATGAATGCAGTCAGGTCGGCGGTGCCTGGATGAATGGGGCATGGATGCAAAGGTACCCAGGCATAATGGGTGCCCGCTTACACCGCTGAGGCTCCATGATCATGAAAACCTACCTGACCCTTTTGCTCACGCTCGGCGGCGCCACCACTCAAGCGATGGCGTCGACCGACCAGGCCTGGGCGGAACACGACAAACGCGTCGCGAGCAGCTGCCTGAAAGCCACCACGTTGAAACAGGCCCGGGTGGCCAGCGCGCCTGCCGAATTCGAAGACCGCGTGGGTTACACCGCAGTGCTCATCCAGGGCCGTTATCCACAGGCGCACATGAAGAATCAACCTGGCGCCGAGCTGTGTCTGTACCACAAGCAAAGCCGCAAGGCATTCGTCACTCAATGGGATTCGGTACAAGGCAAATAGAGTCAAAGCAGAATGAATGCATAGAGGATACTGACAAAAGGCATGCTGCCGGCTTTCTCGTCGAGTGCTTCCAATGCCGCAAATTTGAGCATGAACGAAACGACCACCAGCACCCTCACCCATAGCCGACGTGTCCATAGCAACAGCAGCATGCCCAGCGCCAGGGCCAGTTGAAAGGCGCAGCACTTGATCGCCGCTGGCAGCGTGCTGACATACAGCAAGGCCAGCATCATGGGGATCAGACTCGCCAGCAGCAATCCTTTGCCATACTTCACACAGTCCATAACGATCACTGGCCTTCCTTCATTTATCGACTTGTTGTAAGGAAGGAAGTCTCTGGTGATCAACTGGGCAGCGCCATAGGCCTATTCAGCGCACCATGTAGGAAAACCCCGACGGGTCTCGCTGGTTCGCTTCCTTTGATCTGAGCGATTTTTTCCACGCGAATCGAAATAGCCTAATGGGTGTCGGTGGCCCATGGCCAAGCACCCAGGTACGCGGGCTTGGCAAGGCAGCGCGACTAGGGTCAAACTGCCAGATCTTCCCTCTGCCGGTGTCCGATCCGCATGCGCATAGCCATACGCCCCCTGTCCGTGGCAGGTCTGCTGCTCGTCGTCGTGGTCGGCGCGGCATGGCTGTTCAAGCGCGCCCCGGTCAGCGGACCTGCACCGGCCCAGCCCATCCCGGTGCGGGTAGTCACCGTGGTGCAGGCCGATGTTCCGCGTTACCTCACCGGTATCGGTTCGGTGCTTTCATTGCACAGCGTGACCGTGCGCGCGCAGGTCGACGGTATTCTTGATCAGGTAGCCGTGAAAGAAGGCCAGTGGGGTGAACAAAGGAGATGCGCTTGCCAGCATCGACGATCGCGCCATTCGCGCCAGCCTGGCTCAAGCTCAGGCGCAAGCCAGTCAGAGCCAGGCGCAGTTGCAAGTGGCAGGGATCAACCTGCGCCGCTACAAGGACCTGAGCCGTGACAATGGCATTTCCCGGCAGGTGCTCGACGAACAGCAAGCCCTGTTCGATCAGCTCACCGCAACCCTGCAAGGCAACAAGGCCGCCATCGCTGCGGCGCAAGTGCAGTTGTCCTATACCCAGATTCGTTCGCCGGTGACCGGTCGGGTCGGGATTCGCCGTGTGGATCCCGGTAATTTCCTGCGCGTCAGTGATGCCGAAGGCTTGTTCACGGTGACTCAGATCGACCCCATCGCTGTCGAGTTCTCGCTGCCGCAGCAGGAACTGGCCACCCTGCAGTCGCTGCTGGACAAGCCGCAGCCAGCGGTGGTGCGCGCGTACATAAATGGCGATACCGAGACGGGCACGCAGGTCGGTGAAGGCCACCTCACCCTGCTCGACAACCAGATTGCGGCAAACACCGGCACCATTCGCGCCAAGGCCGAGTTTCATAACGGCAAACACACCTTGTGGCCAGGTCAGCTGGTGAGTGTCGGGTTGCAGGTCGGGGTCGAGCGCAATGCCTTGGTGGTGCCATTGGCCGTGGTCCAGCGCGGCATCGACGGCCATTACGTCTACCGCGTGACCGACGCCAAGGTCGAGCAGGTTCCGGTGCAGGTGCTTTACCAGACCTCCACGCAGAGCCTGATAGAAGGCGTGGCGGCTGGTGACGTGCTGGTCAGTGACGGACAGTCAAGATTGCGGCCAGGCGCTTCCGTGCAGTTGGTCGAGCCGGCGACGGGCAACGCAGCGACCGCGCCATGAGCGCCGGGCGCTCGGTCAGCGCCTGGTGCATCGACCAACCGGTGGCCACCGTTCTGCTGACCTTTGCCCTGGTGCTGCTCGGTGGCCTGGCCTTTACCCGGCTGGCAATCGCGCCGCTGCCCGAAGCGGATTTCCCGACCATTCAGGTGAACGCCCAACTGCCCGGCGCCAGTCCGCAGACCATGGCGTCTTCGGTCGCCACGCCTCTGGAAGTGCAGTTCAGCGCCATCCCCGGCATGACCCAGATGACCTCCAGCAGCGCGCTGGGATCGACCAATCTGATCCTGCAATTCAGCTTGAGCAAAAGCATCGACACCGCCGCGCAAGAGGTCCAGGCGGCAATCAATACTGCAGCCGGGCGTCTGCCGCAGGACATGCCCAACTTGCCAACCTGGCGCAAGGTCAACCCGGGTGACAGCCCGGTGCTGATCCTCAGCGTGAGCTCTGCGCAAATGCCCACCCACGTGTTGAGTGACTACACCGAAACGCTGCTGGCCCGGCAACTGAGCCAGATCGAGGGCGTCGGCCAGATCTACATCACCGGCCAGCAACGCCCGGCGATTCGTGTGCAGGCGGCTCCCGAGCGCCTGGCTGCTTTGGATCTGACCTTGGCCGACCTGCGCGGCGCCATCCAGCAAACCAGCTTGAACCTGGCCAAGGGCGCTCTGTACGGCGACACCAGCGTGTCGACACTGGCCACCAACGATCAACTGTTCGAGGCCGACGAATACGCGCAACTGGTGGTGGCCTACCGAGACGGTGCGCCGGTGCAGCTCAAGGATGTCGCCACGGTGATCCAGGGCGCGGAGAATGCCTACGTGCAGTCCTGGTCCGGTGACCAACCGGGGTTGAACCTGACGATTTTCCGCCAGCCAGGCGCGAATATCGTCGACACGGTCGACCGCATTCTCGCCGCCATGCCACGCTTGCAGGAGATGCTGCCGGCGACCGTGGACGTCACCGTCCTCAACGACCGCACCCAGACCATCCGGGCTTCCCTGCACGAAGTCGAGCTGACGCTGCTGATCGCCGTGTTGCTGGTCGTGGCGGTCATGGCCCTGTTCCTGCGCCAGCTGTCAGCCACGCTGATCGTGTCGAGCGTGCTGGGCGTGTCTCTGGTCGCTACGTTCGCGGCCATGTACCTGATGGGTTTCAGCCTGAACAATCTGACGCTGGTAGCCATTGTGATCAGCGTCGGCTTCGTGGTCGACGACGCGATCGTGGTGGTGGAGAACATCCATCGCCACCTTGAAGCAGGCGATGGCATGCGCGAAGCGGCGATCAAGGGTGCCAGCGAAATCAGCTTCACGGTGGTGTCGATCAGCTTTTCGCTGATCGCCGCGTTCATTCCGCTGCTGTTCATGGGGGGCGTGGTCGGGCGGCTGTTCAAGGAGTTTGCCTTGACGGCGACCTCGACCATTCTGATTTCGGTCGTGGTTTCCCTGACCCTGGCACCGACCTTGTGCGCGCTGTTCATGCGCCGACCCGCGCACTCCACGCGCGCCGATTTCGGTGCTCGCCTGCTGGACTGGTATGACAAGGGGCTGATACGCGCGCTGGCGCACCAGCGCATCACCCTGGCCGTGTTCGCCCTGACCGTGGGCCTGTCGGTGGCAGGCTACGTGCTCATCCCAAAAGGGTTCTTCCCGGTGCAGGACACCGGTTTCGTGCTGGGCACGACCGAGGCGGCGGCAGACATTTCCTATAAGGACATGCAGGAAAAACACCTCGCTCTGGCCCGCATCGTCGGCGCAGATCCGGCGGTCCGGGCTTATTCCCACGCTGTTGGCGTGACAGGCAGCAACCAGACCATTGCCACCGGACGGTTCTGGATCGGCTTGAAGAACCAGGGCGAACGAAACGTGTCGGCCAGCGAGTTCATCGACCGCCTGCGGCCGCAACTGGCGCAGGTCCCGGGCGTGGTGCTGTACCTGCGTGCCGGGCAGGACATCAATCTCAGCGCCGGCCCCAGCCGTAGTCAGTACCAATACGTACTCAAGAGTAATGACGGGCCCACCCTGAACCTGTGGACCCAGCGTCTGACCGAGCGGCTGCGGGCCAACCCGGCCTTCCGCGACCTGTCCAACGACTTGCAGCTGGGCGGCAGCGTGACGCAGATCAGCATCGATCGCGTGGCCGCAGCACGCTTCGGCCTGACCGCGAGCGACATCGATCAGGCGCTGTACGATGCGTTCGGTCAGCGCCAGATCAACGAATTCCAGACCGAGACCAATCAGTACAAGGTCATTCTGGAGCTCAAGGCGGACCAACGCGGCAAGGCCCAGAGCCTGCAGTACTTCTATCTGCGCTCGGCGCTGAGCGGTGAAATGGTACCGCTCTCGGCCGTCGCCAGAGTGGAGCCGCCCACTCAGGGTCCCTTGTCGATCAGTCACGACGGCCTGTTTCCGGCTGCCAACCTGTCTTTCAACCTGGCACCGGGTGTTGCGCTGGGCGAAGCCGTGGCGCTGCTCGAACGCACGGAGGCGGAACTGGGCATGCCCGCTTCCATCACCGGCAGTTTCCAAGGCGCAGCCCAGGCCTTTCAAAGCTCGCTGGCCAGCCAACCCTGGCTGATTCTGGCCGCGCTGGTGGCGGTCTATATCATCCTGGGCGTGCTGTACGAAAGCTTCGTCCACCCCCTGACGATCATCTCGACCCTGCCCTCGGCCGGACTCGGTGCCCTGTTGCTGCTATGGCTGTGGGGACAGGATTTCTCGATCATGGGTTTGATCGGCCTGGTCTTGCTGATCGGTATCGTCAAGAAGAACGGCATTCTGATGATCGACTTCGCCCTGCAGGCGCAACGCATCCAGGGACTGCCCCCGCGTGAAGCGATACACAAAGCCTGCCTGACGCGATTTCGCCCGATCATCATGACCACCCTGGCTGCACTGCTGGGCGCGTTGCCGCTGATGTTCGGCTACGGCGCCGGTGCGGAATTGCGCCAGCCGCTGGGTATCGCGGTGGTGGGCGGCCTGCTGATCAGCCAAGTGCTGACGCTGTTCACCACGCCGGTGATCTATCTGCAACTGGAGCGGCTGTTTCACCGCACCGACGGTTCGCGGACACCCGCACTGCCTGCCAGCCACTGAACACCACCCATAAAAAAACGCCCGATACGCGGGCGTTCTTCTATTGCTCAAGCCTACTCAGCTATGGGCGCGAGCGATATTGCGCAGCGCCTTGATCTCATCGTGATTGCGTTGTACGCCCTGCTGCTGACGCTCGATGATGGAATGAACGTGGGCGGGCAGTGGCTGGGCCAAGGCGTCCTTATAGGCCGCGAGTGCCACATCTTCGCCACGCTCGGCTTCGTTCAAGACCGCTTCTTCATCCTTGCCGGTGAAAATCGATTTTACGTCGACCCAACGGCGGTGCAGGTCGCCGCTCAGGCTGGTGGAATCTTCAGGCGTGCCACCCAAGGCGATCACTTCGGCTTGCAACTCGCCCGCCGCCTCGGCGCATTCGTACGCATGCTTGGTGAACAGCGCCTTGAGCTCGGGGTTCTTGATGTCTTCGGCGCACGTCTTGAAGCCTTCCTGACCGTCTTTGCAGGTTTCGATCAGATTGTTGAGAATCGAAATCACGCTTTTGGTGGGACCATTCATCTTTGTTCAATTCCTGAGAAAAATCGGAAACCGGGTTGGGGATGAATGAGCAAGAGCAGGCTTCGTGCCAAATCGATGTTATTGGTTATTGTCTTATAGTTCAGTGGCTTGCGATTAAGCAGCCGCCGACCCTACCCTCTTTATGCATGATCGCGAATTATGCGCTCGTGCAGAATGCATGTAACCTTCGTCACCTTGTCCATGAAATGAAACTCGTTGCGAAGACCTGCCCATGAACCCCGAAAAACTCGAATCCCTGGTGACATTTGCAATGCCCTTCGGCAAGTACAAGGGCCGGGTGATTGCCGATCTGCCAGGGCATTATCTGAACTGGTTCGCACGCGAAGGTTTTCCCAAGGGAGAGCTGGGTGGTCTGCTGGCCCTCATGCAGGAAATCGATCACAACGGTTTGTCCGACCTGCTCGATCCGCTGCGTGTCAAACATGGCAAGCCGCGCATTGCCGATGGCCGCTAGACACCGTGAGGGCTTTGTTCCAGGCAAAAAAAAGTGCGCCGACCAAGCGCACTGAAGACAGCCATGAAGCGCCTAACGAAGTCTGATCAATCGAGCAGAGCCAGTGCTTGCGCGCTGCACTCCTGAATGCGTGCCCAATCGCGGTTTTCAATCCATTTGCTGTCGAGCATCCACGAGCCGCCCACGCACATCACGTTGGACTGCGCCATGTAGCTGTTGATGTTGCCTGGACCCACGCCGCCGGTCGGGCAGAAGCGTACCTCCGGGAAAGGTCCGCCCAGCGCCTTGATGGCAGCAACACCACCGCTCACCTCGGCCGGGAACAGCTTGAAGCGGCGATACCCCAGCGCGTAGCCCATCATCAATTCGGACGGGCTGCTGATACCCGGCAGCAAGGGCAACGAGCTTTCCACACCGGCCTCGAGCATGTCCTGGGTCACACCGGGGGTGACGGTGAACTGGGAGCCGGCCTGCTCGGTTGCGGCCAGCATTTCCCGAGTCAGTACGGTGCCTGCACCCACCAGCAGTTCGGGGCGTTGCTCGCGCAGCACTTGAATGGCCTGCAGGCCGAGTGCCGAACGCAGGGTCACTTCCAGCACGGTCAGGCCACCGGCCGCCAGCGCATCGGCGAGCGGCAGAATGTCCTCTTCACGCGCGATGGTGATGACGGGCAGGATTCGCGCACGCGCCGCCAGGGCGTCGATCTGGGCAACCTTGTCGACCATGCGTTGCTGTTGTTCGGTGGTGATCATTGCGGCGGTTCCTTGATTCATTGACACCAGTAGATATCCAACGCGGAGTGCAGGAAGGCGCGGATCGGCATCTGCGCGACATCGTCGCCGGCCAGTGCGATGCGCAATGTGCTCAACTTGCTTTCGCCCTGCACCGACAACACCTTGAAGCGGGCCGAGGCCAGCAGCGCGCGGCTCATGCTCAGGCGTTGATGGGGGACGCTGGGCGCCAGCATGGGCCAGCAGCGACGCTCGCTGTCCAGTGCCAGGGCCTGTTCGAGGTTGGGGCTGTCGGGAAACAGCGACGCGGTGTGCCCGTCATCACCCATGCCCAGTACCAGCACATCGATCGGCGGCAATTGGCCAAGCAGATCATCGGCCACTGCAGCGGCCTCCTCCTGGCTGGAAGTGGTCTGGTACAGGCTGACGAAACGAGCCTGCTCCACCGCGCCGACCAACAGGTGGCGCTTGAGCAGACCGGCGTTGCTGTCGGCATGCTCGATGGGCACCCAGCGCTCGTCGGCCAGGGAAATCACCACGCGCGACCAGTCCAGGCTCTGACGCGCCAGGCATTCGAAGAACGCCACCGGACTGCGTCCGCCGGAAACCACCAGGGTCGCCACGTTCTGACGTTCGATGGCCTCGCGCAATTGTTCGGCCACCTTGCCGGCCAAGGCTTCGGCCAACAAGGGAGCGCTCACGCAGTCGTGAACCTTCACCCCTTCGGGGAACTGTAAATCAGATATCGCCATACCAGGATCTCCCATCGCGTGTGATCAGGGCAATCGAGCTCATCGGCCCCCAGGAACCTGCCGCGTACGGCTTGGGGGCATCGCCGGACTTCTTCCAGCCGGCGATCAGCTGATCGCACCATGTCCACGCATATTCGATTTCATCTTTGCGGACAAACAGGTTCTGATTGCCCTGCATGACCTCCAGCAGCAATCGCTCGTACGCATCTGGAATACGCGCACTGCGATAGGTGTCGGAGAAATTCAGTTGCAACGGCCCGCTGCGCAGTTGCATGCCCTTGTCCAGGCCTTGTTCCTTGGTCATCACCCGCAGCGATATGCCTTCGTCCGGTTGCAGGCGGATGATCAGCTTGTTGCTGATCTGCAGGCGCTGCTCGGGGGCGAAGATGTAGTGCGGCGGCTCTTTGAAGTGGATGACGATCTGCGACAGTTTCTGTGGCATGCGCTTGCCGGTGCGCAGGTAGAACGGCACGCCGGCCCAGCGCCAGTTGCGAATGTCGGCGCGCAGCGCGACGAACGTTTCGGTGTCACTCTGGGTGTTGGAATTTTCTTCTTCCAGATACCCCGGCACGGGCCGGCCTTCGCTGTAGCCTGCGATGTACTGACCCCGGACCACTTGCTGGGTCAGGCCATCGGCAGTGAACGGCGCGAGCGCCTTGAGGACCTTCACTTTCTCGTCGCGGATGCTGTCGGCGGACAGGTCGGCCGGTGGATCCATGGCGATCAGGCACAGCAGCTGCAACAGGTGGTTCTGGATCATGTCGCGCAACTGACCGGCCTGGTCGAAATACCCCCAACGCCCTTCGATACCGACCTTTTCCGCCACGGTGATTTCCACGTGGGAAATGTAGTTCTGGTTCCACTGGGTTTCGAACAGGCTGTTGGCGAAGCGCAGGGCAATGAGGTTCTGCACCGTCTCCTTGCCCAGGTAGTGGTCGATTCGGTAGACCCGGTTTTCGGGGAAAAACTTCGCTACGGCGTCGTTGACCCGGCGCGAGGATTCCAGGTCGTGGCCAATCGGTTTTTCCAGCACGGCGCGGGTGCGTTCGGTCAGGCCGACCTTGTGCAGGTTTTCGCAGATAGCGCCGTACACGGCAGCCGGCGTGGCGAAATAGGCAATCAGCTGCTCGGCATCGCCGACTTTCTCGGCCAGCGCGACGTAGGTGTCGGCGTCCAGAAAGTCCACGTGCACGTAGCTCAGACGGGCCAGAAAACGTTGCAGCGGTTCAGGCTCCAGCTGCGCCTCGGAAACGAATTTGCGCAGTCCGGCCTCAATGACACCCAGGTGGTGGGCCTCGTCACCGGGTTCGCGGGCCAACGCGAGAATGCGGGTATCGGCGTGCAGCAACTGCGCGCGATCGAGTTGATACAGCGCTGGAAACAGCTTGCGCAATGCCAGGTCGCCCAGGGCGCCAAAGAGGGCAAAGGTGCATGATCCTGCGGTCATTGAGGGCATGATGTTTGTTCTTCTATCAAGTTGACGTAGAAATACCCTTTTTCAGGGCGCGATTCAAGGCAGAATGTAGTAATAACCACAACATTTGCCCCTTCAAACAGATACGGGTGGTGGCGCACTGCGCCCACCAGTAGGATAAGCCACCCGTGAAGACAGCCTGGCCAGACATGCTCGCTGGCTGCAGTAGACCCAAGGACATACCATGGACCGTGTGCGAAATCTTCTGGAACAGATCCAGAGCCGCCTCGATGAGCTGAACAAGGCCGAACGCAAGGTGGCCGAGATCATTCTGCTCAATCCGCAGCAGGCAACCCGCTTCAGTATTGCCGCCCTGGCGCAAGCCGCCAAGGTCAGCGAGCCGACGGTGAACCGCTTCTGTCGCTCCTTCGGCGTCAGTGGCTACCCCGAGCTCAAGCTGCAACTGGCGCAGAGCCTGGCCAGCGGCGCGGCTTATGTCAGTCGCGCGGTGGAAGCCGACGACGATCCTGCAGCCTACACCCAGAAGATTTTCGGCAGTGCCATTGCCTCGTTGGACAGCGCCTGCCAGCAACTCGATCCGGCGTTGGTCAGCCGCGCCGTGGACATGCTGATCCAGGCGCGGCAGATCCATTTCTTCGGCCTCGGCGCATCGGCGCCGGTGGCGCTCGATGCGCAACACAAGTTCTTCCGCTTCAATCTCGCGGTGTCGGCGCATGCCGATGTCCTCATGCAGCGAATGCTGGCCTCGGTGGCCCATACCGGTGAGCTGTTCGTGATCATTTCCTATACCGGGCGCACCCGCGAACTGGTGGAAGTGGCTCGCCTGGCGCGGGAAAACGGCGCCTCGGTGCTGGGCTTGACCGCCGCGGGCTCGCCCCTGGCCAAGGCCAGCAGTGTCAGTCTGAACATACCCCTGCCAGAAGACACGGATATTTACATGCCGATGACCTCGCGCATCGTGCAACTGACCGTGCTCGATGTGCTGGCCACGGGCATGACGCTACGACGCGGGGTGGATTTCCAACCGCACCTGAGGAAGATCAAGGAAAGCCTGAATGTCAGCCGCTATCCGGCAGGGGATGGGCTGGACTGAATAAGGATCTGTAGGAGCGGCCAGTGGCCGCGAAAGACGCGCTGCGGTGAAGCAGATGGACTGTGCCGTGGCTTTCGCGGCCGATGACCGCTCCTACGGTGAGCCCGTTACCGGGAAAAAAAACGGGCGACCGAAGTCGCCCGCAAAGAGCACACCACAAATCAGAACTTGGACTGGATCTTCAGGCCGGCCACCAGTGCATCGTCCACCTGATTCACGCCGCCCGGGTGCTTGATATACTGCACGTTGGGCCGCACGGTCAGCCAGTTGGTGACGTGGAACCCGTAGTAGATCTCGGCGTTGTATTCGGTGTCCTGGATCGGCAGGTAGGTGGGGTTGTCGTAGTCGTCGACATTGTTCAGATCGTTGACCAGGCGACGATTCTTGCGTACGTCGTCGTTGACGTGGATGCGGGCGATGCCCACGCCGATGTCGTCCTTGGGCCGCGCGTCGAAGGGCCCCATGTAGGTCAGGCCGATCTGCTGGTAGTTGTCGACGAAGTTGGTGTCCTTGTCGTGCACGGTGGCGTTGGCGAAGATGCTCAGACCACGAGCGGCGCTGCCGTTATGGCTGGTCAACTGCTGCTGGGCCACGATCCAGGCGCCGTGCTTGCTGCTGTGGGACTTGTAACTGGCGCCGGACACGGCTGCTGCCTGGCCATTGCCGTCTTCATAGACGTCGTCAGCCTTGGCCGTGCTGTAGTAGTAGCCCAGACGGTACTCGCCCGGCAGGTCGTTGATCTTGGGCGTCCACACCAGTTCGACCGGCAGGATCATGCCTTTGGTGCCGCTGCCGCTGAGCTTGAAGCCGTTGCCGGTTTCCAGGTACGAAGGGTTCTGCTCGAACACACCCACCTGCGCGTACACTTCCGGCGTGATGTTGTACTTGATGCGCAAGGCCCACTGGCTGACCGGCCAGTTGTACCAGATGTTGCCCACCCAGTTGCCGACCTGCGAACCGCAGAACGCCAGGTTCTGGAAGTCGCACGGGAAGCTGTTGAATTCCTCGCCCGGACCAAATCGGCCGATCTTGACGTTGAGCTTGTTGTCGAAATAGCCCTGCTTGTACCACATCTGCGTCAGCCGCCAGGTCTGCCCCCTGCCCCAGACTTCCTGGGAGGAGCTCAAGGTCCCGGCACGCGGATCGCCGATCCGGTCGTTGGAAATGTTGCGACCGCTACGTTCCGTAATGGCCAGCTTGAACTCGGCGTCGTTCCAGCCCAGGATCTTTTCCAGGTCCATTTTCACGCCCAGGGCGAACTGGTCGCTGTAGCGTGCGGTGGTGTCGTCGTTGTAGCCACCGTTCAGGTTGCTACCGACCTCCCCCACATACTCCAGCGAAAAATCGTAGCCCTTTTCCAGCAACTCGGTACGCGCTCCACCCCAATCGCCGGTCATCCACGGCGACTCTTCGGTGAAGGCGCCGGCGGCGTGCACGCTACCGGCCAGACTCAAGGCGCCAAGCATCGACAATTGGCCGATCAGTCTGGGTTTGTTGATAAGTCTGCTGTTCATCCCTCTTCCTCTTTTATTGTTATTGACGTGTTGTACAGTCTTGCCAATGACAGGCGACAGGCCGCCTGCCGGTGTCGCTATTCAGCGTCCTTTGAACTGGGTCACGTTGCCCAAGGGTGCAGCATCTTGCACGGAGCGCGTTGTGCCGAGACGCTCGCCACTGGCCGCGTCGAAAAGCAGGACCTTGCTCGGGTCCAGCAACAGGTTCAGGGTCGCACCTGGCATCGGTGCATCGTCCGGTGCCAGTCGGCAGCAGACCTTGGTCTGGTTCACCGTGACGAAGACCAGGGTGTCCGGCCCGGTCGGCTCGGTGATCTGCACTTCGGCGCGCAATACCGGCAAGCCCGTGGTCTGTTCGCTCGCCAGGGCGATCTGCTCGGGGCGGATACCGAGGATGATCTCTCGATCCTCCAGCCCCGCGTCGGTGATACCCAGCGGTAGCTCACAGCGTGCCTGGCCGCTGTCGAGCGACGCCACCAGACGGCCGTCCTGACGCGTCAGACGCAGAGGGATGAAATTCATCGGCGGCGAACCGATGAAGCTGGCCACGAACAGGTTGGCCGGATCGTTGTAGATCTGTTGTGGCGTACCGAACTGCTGAATGATGCCGTCTTTCATGACCGCCACCTTGTCGCCCAAGGTCATGGCCTCGATCTGGTCGTGGGTCACGTAGACCGTGGTGGTCTTCAGGCGCTGGTGCATCAGTTTCATTTCAGTGCGCATCTCGACGCGCAGTTTGGCGTCGAGGTTGGACAGCGGTTCGTCGAACAGATAAATCTTCGGCCGACGCGCCAGGGCACGGCCCATCGCCACACGCTGTTGCTGGCCGCCGGAGAGCTGACCCGGTTTGCGGTTGAGCAGGTGTTCGATCTGCAGCAGCTTGGCCACGCGCGCGACTTCTTCGTCGATCGCCGACTGCGGCATCTTGCGGATCTTCAAGCCGAATTCGATGTTCTCGCGCACGCTCATGGTCGGGTACAGCGCGTAGGACTGGAACACCATGGCGATGTCACGATCCTTCGGGCTCATGCCACTGACGTCCTGATCACCAATCATGATCGCGCCGCCGGTGATGCTTTCCAGACCGGCGATGCAGTTCATCAGGGTCGACTTGCCGCATCCCGACGGGCCGACGAGGATCAGAAACTCCCCGTCCTTGATCGACAGTTCGATGTTCTTCAGCGTGTCCGGCAGGCCGGGACCGTAGGTCTTGTTGACGTTGCGAAGTTCGAGCGTAGCCATGATTACCCCTTGACTGCGCCGGCTGTCAGCCCGCGCACGAAATACTTGCCTGCGACCACATAGACCAGCAGGGTCGGCAAACCGGCGATCATCGCCGCCGCCATGTCCACGTTGTATTCCTTGGCGCCGGTGCTGGTGTTGACCAGGTTGTTCAGCGCCACCGTGATCGGTTGCGAATCACCGCTGGAGAACACCACACCGAACAGGAAGTCGTTCCAGATCTGGGTGAATTGCCAGATCAGGCACACCATGATGATCGGCGTCGACATCGGCAGAATGATGCGGCGGAAAATCGTGAAGAAACCCGCGCCGTCCAGACGTGCGGCCTTTACCAGCGCGTCGGGAATGCTCACGTAGTAGTTACGGAAAAACAGCGTGGTGAACGCCAGACCGTAAACCACGTGGACAAGCACCAGGCCGGTGGTAGTGCTCGCCAGCCCGATCTTGCCGAGCGTGAACGAGGCCGGCAGCAGCACCGTCTGGAACGGCAGGAAGCAGCCGAACAACAGCAGACCGAAGAACAACTGCGAACCGCGGAAGCGCCACATCGACAGCACGTAGCCGTTCAGTGCCCCGATGGCGGTAGAGATGATCACGGCCGGTACGGTGATCTTGATCGAGTTCCAGAAGTAACCGTCAACCGTGGCCCAGGCCTTGACCCAGCCGATGCCGCTGACCACGGTCGGCCAGCTCAGCAGGTTGCCGGTGCTGATGTCTTCCGGAGTCTTGAAACTGGTCAGCAACATGACCACCAGCGGCACCAGATAAAGCAATACGGCGAGGATCAGCACTGCATAGATCGCGATGCGACTCAGGCTGATGGCGGGTTTGGCTGCGAGATCAGTCATTGCGCTTGGTCCTCAGCTCGGAATACAGGTAAGGCACGATGATCGCGAGGATCGCACCGAGCATCAGAATCGCACTGGCCGAGCCCATGCCCATCTGGCCGCGACTGAAGGTGAAGGAATACATGAACATCGCCGGCAGGTCGGAGGAATAACCCGGACCACCGGCGGTCATCGCCGCGACCAGGTCGAAACTCTTGATCGCGATGTGCGCCAGGATCATCACCGCACTGAAGAACACCGGACGCAAACTCGGCAGCACCACTTTCCAGTAGATCGTCGGCATGCTCGCGCCATCGATCTGCGCGGCACGAATGATCGATTGATCGACACCCCGCAGGCCAGCGAGAAACATCGCCATGATAAAGCCCGAGGCTTGCCACACCGCCGCGATCACGAGGCAGTAGACCACGCGATCTGGGTCGACCAGCCAGTCGAGACGGAAGCCTTCCCAGCCCCAGTCACGCAGCAATTTGTCCAGGCCCATGCCCGGGTTGAGCAGCCATTTCCACGCGGTACCGGTGACGATCATCGAAAGTGCCATCGGGTACAGGTAAATGGTGCGGATAAAGCCTTCGCGACGGATGCGCTGGTCAAGGAACACCGCCAGCAACACACCGATCACCAGCGTGATGCCGATGAACATGCCGCCGAACAAGGCGAGGTTCTTGCTTGCGACCCACCAGCGGTCGTTGTCGAACAAGCGCGCATACTGCGCAAGGCCCGCCCACTTGTAGGTCGGCAGGAACGTCGACGTGGTGAACGACAGCACGAACGTCCACAGGATGTAGCCATAGAAGCCCACCAGTACGATGAACATGCTCGGCGCCAGCACCAGTTTTGGCAGCCAGCGTTGCAATGCATCGAACGGCGAGGCTTTGCTGAACGCAGCAACAGAGCTCATTGGGAAATCCATCGAAAAGGAAAAGGGCAGCTACAAGCCACAAGTTTCAAGCTGCAAGATAAGCAGGGCAGTGCTCCGACTTGCAGCTTGCAGCTTGCCGCTACGGCTTATTTGGAAGACTTGACCGCTGCGCCGAGTTTCTTGGCAGTGTCGGCCGGGTCGGCTTTCGGGTCGTTGATGTAGTTGGTCACGACATCGAAGAACGCGCCTTGCACGGCCAGCGTGGTCGCCATGTTGTGCGCCATGCTCGGTTGCAGGCCGCCGGACTTGGCGTCCGCCAGGAAGTCCTTGGCAGCGGTCTGTGCGCAGGAATCAAAACCGAGTTGCTCCATGTTGTTCAACATGTCGTTGCGGACCGGGATCGAGCCTTTGTTGATGCTGAAGACTTTCTGGAAGTTCTCACCCAGCACGACCTTGGCGATGTCCTGCTGACCGGCCGCAGTGCCTGCGTCCTTCTGCTTGAACACGGCCAGCGAGTCGATGTTGTAGGTGAAAGCTTTGTCGGTGCCCGGGAAGGCGACGCACTCGTAGTCCTTGCCAGCGACTTTCTTGGCGGCGGTCCATTCGGACTTGGCCCAGTCACCCATGATCTGCATGCCGGCCTTGCCGTTGATGACTTTGGCCGCTTCCAGGTTCCAGTCCTGACCTTTGCCGTCGGCGTCCATGTAGGTCGCGACTTTCTTCAGCTCGGTCAACGCATTGACCATTTCCGGGCCAGTCAGCGCGGCGTTGTCCAAGTCGACCAGGGCCTTTTTGTAACCATCGACACCCATGACCGAAAGCACCACCGCTTCGAACACGGTGCTGTCCTGCCAAGGCTGACCGCCATGGGCCAGAGGAATGAAGCCTGCAGCCTTGAGCTTGTCGCCCGCAGCGTAGAATTCTTCGAGGGTGGTCGGGTTCTTGGTGATACCGGCTTTCTTGAACACTTCCGGGTTGATCCACAGCCAGTTCACGCGGTGAATATTCACCGGCACGGCCACGTAATCACCGTCGTACTTCACGGTATCGGAGACTTTCTTGTCGAGCAGACTGTCCCACTTTTCCGACTTGGCGACGTCTTTCAGCACGTCGGTGTCGAGCAGGCCGGTCGACGCCCATTCCTGGATGTCCGGGCCTTTGATCTGGGCTACACCAGGCGGGTTGCCGGCCACGGCGCGGCTCTTGAGCACGGTCATGGCAGTCGAACCGCCGCCACCGGCTACAGCCCCGTCTTTCCAGGTGAAGCCATCTTTCTCGACCTGCGCCTTGAGCACGTCGACCGCCGCTTTTTCACCGCCTGACGTCCACCAATGGACCACTTCCACCGAACCTTTGGAATCGGCAGCCATGGCACTGAGCGGGAACAGGGAGGCGAAGGAAACGACGAGGGCGAGGCGAGAGAGCTTGTTCATGGGACTTCCTTTTTTGTTGTTATGCAGAGGCAAGTCTGATGCTTGCGTTGCGTGAGAGTGTAAACACCGCCAAGTGGGGTGCAGGTAACGAAGGGATAGGGAAATGTCACAGACTGGTGACATTCATGATCGCCAGGCCAGTCGGCGTGCAGAAACACGCAGACCGCTCACACCGTCTTGCGCGGCAAGACCAATGTCACCCGCAAGCCACCGGCCGGAAGATTCTGCAACGTCACCTCGCCACCGTGGCTGTGGGCGATGTTGCGCGCGATCCCCAGCCCCAGCCCATAGCCCTGCTGGGTGCTGGCCAGGCGGAAGTGCGGTTCGAAGACCTTCTGCAACCGTTGCTCGGGTACACCGGGGCCCTCATCGTCGACGTACAGCACGAAGGCCTGGGCATCGTCGTGGATGGACAGGTGCGCGCGGTCACCGTACTTCAGGGCGTTGTCGATCAGGTTGCCGATGCAGCGCTTGATGGCCAGCGGCTTGCCGGCGTAGGGTCGACGCGCCTGGCCTTCCAGGGTCACACGGCCATTGCCGTGCGGCGCGAGATAGGGCTCCACCAGACAGTCGAGGACCTGATCGAGATCGACCCGCTCGATGTTCTCGTGGATGTCGGTGTCTTTCACGCATTGCAGTGCGCCCTTGACCAGCAATTCCAGCTCGTCCAGGTCGCGGCCGAACTTGGCCTCCAGGGTGGGATCGTCGAGCAGTTCGACGCGCAGCCGCAAGCGGGTGATGGGCGTGCGCAAGTCATGGGAGATGGCGCTGAACAGTTGGCTGCGTTCGGTCAGGTAGCGGCTGATGCGCTCGCGCATGGCATTCAGCGCCCGCGCCACTTCCACCACTTCGCTGCCGCCTCCTTCCATGGGCGGCTGGTTGTTGACCTCGCCCAACGACAACTCCCGTGCGGCGCGAGCCAGACGTTTGAGAGGGCGACTCTGCCAGTGCACCAGCACGCCGATGAACAGCAACAGGAAACCGCTGGTGAGGGCGATGAACCAGATCTGCTGGGCCGGCAGCCCCTCTTCTTCCAGGGTGGTGTAGGGTTCAGGCAACAGTGAAGCGATGTACAGCCACTCGCTCGGTCCCAGGCGAATCTGGGTGACCAGCACCGGTGGATTCACCGGCTCCAGGGTCAGGGCGTAGTGCGCCCAGGAACGCGGCAGTTCGTCCAGCTTCAGGCCGCTGTTGAAGATGCGCAGATCATCGGGACTGACGAAGGTCACCGAAATATCCACGTCGCTGCCCAACTGGGATCTGAGCACCGCAGACACCGCCTCGATCACTGCGGTCTTGCGTGCGGTCGGTTCAAGCAATTGCATGCCCAGGGGCTTGTCATTGAGCGAAACGAAAAAGCGCGTACCGCCCATGCTGCGCAGTTGATCCAGCACCAGCGGCCGATAGGCCAGTGGCAGCGAACGAAAATAACTGACGCTGGCCGCCATCGAATGCGCCAGGCTGCGGGCGCTGGTGACCAGTCCTTCGAGCTGGGTGGCCCGCAGCTGTGACAGCCAGATCACGCTGGACAACCCCTGCGCCAGCAGCACCGCCAGCAGTGTCAGCAAGAGCATGCGGCCCAGCAGCGAGCGTGGTTTAAACAGGCGCAACGTGGGCCGCCAGCAGGTAGCCGCTACCGCGCACCGTGCGGATCAACCGGGGCGGTTTGTCGTTGTCGCGCAGGCGCTGGCGCAGACGGCTGACCGCCATGTCGACGATGCGGTCCAGAGGCATCGGCTCGCGCCCGCGTGTGGCGTTGCCGATGGTGTCGCGGTCGAGAATCTGCTGGGGGTGATCGAGAAACAGTTTGAGCAAGGCGAAGTCGGCACCGGAGAGGAACACCTCCTCGCCATCGGTGTGAAACAACCGGTGGCTCACGGTATCGAGCCGCCACTCGTCGAAGCCGAGCACCTCGCCGCTGCGCTCGCTACGCTCGCTGGCGAACTGGCTGCGCCGCAGCAGCGCCTTGATGCGTGCCTGCAGCTCGCGTGGGCTGAACGGTTTGCCCAGATAGTCATCGGCGCCCAATTCGAGACCGATTACCCGGTCCGCTTCATCGGAGCTGGCCGTCAGCATGATGATCGGCACCTGAGCCATGCGTGGATGCTGGCGGATCCAGCGGCACAGGCTGAAGCCGTCTTCGTCAGGCAGCATGACGTCGAGAATCACCAGGTCGGTGCCGACCTCGGCGCTCAGGGCTTCGCGAAAGCCCGCGCCGTTGGCCGTGGTGCGCACGGCAAAGCCGGCGCGGCTCAGGTAGGTGTCCAGCAGTTCGCGGATTTCCTGATCGTCATCGACCAGCAGGATCGATTTGCCGACAGTGCTCACGTGGGCGTCCTTGTTGTCATTGCCGGGTCGATACGCCCGGCTTTTTTCAAGGGCTGATTAAACGCTCAAGCTTGCGCCTGTTGCAAGGCCACGCCAGCGCCCAGCAGCCCGGAGAACTCGGCCGTGACCACCCACACGGGGATGCCCTTGAAGTAATCGCTCATGCAGCCCTTGTCGGCGAAGCTTTCGGCGAAACCGCTCTGCATGAAGATTTCCAGGAAGCGCGGGATCACGCCGCCGACGATGTACACACCACCGCGACCGCCCACGGTCAGCACATTGTTGCCCGCCCACCCGGCCGAGGAAGCGACAGAATTGCTCCAGGGTTTCGCGGGCGACGGGATCGCCGGCCAGACCGGCTTCGGTGACTTGCGCCGGCGAAGTGCAGGACGGCTCGTGACCGTCCACTTCGCACACAGTTTGATACAACCTCAACAAGCCGCCACCGCTCAGAATCGTTTCGGCACTGACGTGACCGATCTGCGCTTCGATGTGCGCCCGCAGCTGAGCTTCGCGGGGGCTGCCGACCGGCAGGTCGACGTGGCCGCCCTCCCCCGGCAGCGCCATCCAGCCGTTGCGCAGGCCGATCAAGGTGCCCACCCCCAGGCCGGTACCCGGACCGATGACCACGGCCGGACGTGCAGGGTCGGCCTCCCCTTCGCACACCAGCCGATACTCGTCGGGCTGCAGGCGGGTCATGCCCAAGGCCATCGCCGTGAAATCGTTGATCAGCAGCAGGTGGCCCACCTGCAGGGTCTGGCAGAACGCCTTGCGGCTCAGGCGCCAATGGCTGTTGGTGAAGCGAAATTCGTCACCGTCCACCGGGCCGGCCACCGCCAGGCACGCGGCGCCGATATCGCCTTTCTGCAGTTTGAGGTCGGCCATGTACACGCCGATTGCGTGCTCGGGGCTGGTGTAGTCCGCCGTCGCGAAGACCCGGACCGAATGCAATGCGTCATTCTCCCAGATGGCGAAACGTGCGTTGGTACCGCCAATATCGCCAATGAGGGCGAGTGTCATCGCAAAATCTCCAACCCCGAAGTGAAGGCACTGGCGCCTTGCTCGGCCGAGCTGAAGGCCTGGCGCATGAACCCGAACAGTTCACGCCCGCAACCTACGCCATTGGCCAAGGTGCCGACCGCCGGGGTGCGGCTGGCCAGCGTCTGGGCATCGACGCGCACCTGCAAGGTACCCTCGACACCGTCGACCCGGATGATATCGCCATCGCGCACCAAGGCCAACGGTCCACCACTGGCCGCTTCGGGGCTGACGTGAATGGCGGCGGGAATCTTGCCGGACGCGCCGGACATGCGCCCGTCGGTAACCAGCGCGACCTTGAAGCCGCGGTCCTGCAGCACGCCGAGAAACGGCGTCATCTTGTGCAGTTCCGGCATGCCGTTGGAGCGCGGCCCCTGGAAGCGCATGACGGCGACGAAATCCTTTTCCAGTTCGCCGGCCTTGAACGCGTCGGCCAGTTCCTGCTGGTCCTGGAACACGCGGCAAGGCGCTTCTACCACCTGATTCTCCAGAGCCACCGCAGACACTTTCATGACGCCACGGCCCAGGTTGCCTTCCATCACGCGCAATCCGCCTTCGGCCGAAAACGGCCGCGCCACCGGGCGCAGAATGCTCTCGTCGAGGCTCGCCACAGGCCCTTCGCGCCAGACCAGACGGCCGTCTTCCAGAAACGGCTCGCGGGTATAGCGACTCAGGCCGTGGCCGGCCACGGTGTTGACATCCTCGTGCAACAGGCCTGCACCGAGCAGCTCGCGAATCAGGAACGCCATGCCGCCAGCGGCCTGGAAATGGTTGATGTCGGCCTTGCCGTTCGGGTAGACGTTGGACAGGGTGGGCACGACCTCGGAAAGGTCGGCCATGTCCTGCCAGGTCAGGATGATGCCTGCTGCCATGGCGATCGCCGGCATGTGCAGGGTGTGGTTGGTCGAACCGCCCGTGGCGTGCAGGGCGACGATCGAATTCACCAGTGACTTTTCATCGACGATGCGACCGATGGGCGTGAACTCGCCATTGGCTTTGGTCAGGCGCGTCACCTGATGAGCCGCTTCATGGGTCAGCGCATCGCGCAGCGGCGTATTGGGGTTGACGAACGAGGCGCCCGGCAGGTGCAGGCCGAGCACCTCCATGAGCAGCTGATTGGTGTTGGCCGTGCCATAGAAGGTGCAGGTGCCCGGACTGTGGTAGGACTTCATCTCCGATTCGAGCAATTCCTCACGGCTGGCCTTGCCCTCGGCATAGCGCTGCCGGACATCGGCCTTTTCCTTGTTGGAAATGCCCGACGGCATCGGTCCGCCAGGAACGAAGATCATGGGCAGATGGCCAAAGCGCAGGGCTCCCATCATCAAGCCCGGCACGATCTTGTCGCAGATGCCGAGCATCAGCGCACCGTCGAACATGTTGTGCGACAGCGCCACGGCTGTGGACAGCGCAATGGTCTCGCGGCTGGCCAGGCTCAGCTCCATGCCAGGCTCACCCTGGGTCACGCCATCGCACATGGCCGGCACGCCGCCGGCGAACTGGCCGACCGAGCCGATTTCACGCAGGGCCTGCTTGAGCTGTTCGGGGTAGGTTTCGTAGGGCTGATGCGCCGAGAGCATGTCGTTATATGACGAAACAATTGCGATGTTGGTCGCGTTCATCATGCGCAGTTGGTGCTTGTCTTCGGTGCCGCACCCCGCTACTCCATGGGCAAAGTTCGCACACTGCAGCTTGCCCCGCATGGGGCCGTCGCTGGCAGCGCTGTCGATCAGTTGCAGGTAGTGCTCGCGGGTAGCTTGGCTACGCGCGATCAGCCGTTGGGTGACCTCAAGGACGCGGGGATGCATGTGAAGAACTCCAGGCTTTGGGGGCGACCTCTGCAACACTCTGTCCGAACTACGACCTGTGCCAGGGCTCAAAGCCCTGCAGGCAGAATCGATGTGAAGGAAGGGTTGTACCGGTCACTCGTTGTAGATAGAACAAAATATTGCCACTAAAAAGGCTTGTTTTCTATTTCTATGCGAATAATCTTGTAATTCCAACAACAAAACAGATTACGTGACCTGCTTGCCCGGACCTGATCCAAGGGGAATCACCCAATCTGATTACAGGAATCACTCATGACCATTCGCATAGCAATCAACGGTTTTGGCCGCATCGGCCGCAATGTCCTGCGGGCACTCTATACCCAAGGCTACCGCCAGGACCTGCAAGTCGTCGCCATCAACGACCTGGGCGACAGCGCGATCAACGCCCACCTGCTCAAGTACGACACGGTGCATGGCACCTTCGACGGCACGGTGGAGCACGACAAGGAAGGCCTGACGGTCAATGGCGATCGCATCTCGGTGAGCGCTATCCGCAACCCGGCCGAGCTGCCGTGGAAGGCCGAGAACATCGACGTGGTGTTCGAATGCACCGGCCTGTTCACCGACCGTGAGAAGGCTGCGGCGCACCTGACCGCTGGCGCCCGCAAGGTGATCATCTCGGCCCCGGCCAAGGGCGCCGACGCCACGGTGGTCTATGGCGTCAACCATGAAGTGCTGCGCCAGTCCCACGAGGTGATCTCCAACGCCTCGTGCACTACCAACTGCCTGGCGCCGGTTGCCCAGGTACTGCACCGCGAGCTGGGCATCGAGCAGGGTCTGATGACCACGATCCATGCCTACACCAACGACCAGAACCTGATCGACGTGTACCACAGCGACCCCTACCGCGCGCGCTCGGCCACCCAGTCGATGATCCCCAGCAAGACCGGTGCTGCCGAGGCAGTAGGCCTGGTGCTGCCCGAACTTGCCGGCAAACTGACCGGCATGGCGGTACGCGTCCCGGTGATCAACGTATCGCTGGTCGACCTGACCCTGAACCTGTCGCGCGAAGTCAGCCGTGACGAAATCAACGCGCTGATGCAGGCGGCCGCCGAGCAGTCCAAGGTGCTGGGCTACAACACCCTGCCGCTGGTTTCGACCGACTTCAACCACAACCCGCTGTCGTCGATCTTCGATGCCAACCACACCAAGGTCAATGGCAAGCTGGTCAAGGTCATGGCCTGGTACGACAACGAGTGGGGCTTCTCGAACCGCATGCTGGACAACTGCCTGGCGCTGATCAACGCCAAGTAAGGCCCCATAGCGGCTGGATGCGGTTGATGCCGTCTCCAGCCGCGATACGCCTCGCAAAGATCGAAGCTTGACCGGGCACACAGATGATAAGCATTATCATCTACTGCTCTCTGGTCGGGTACTCTCGTGAGTCAATCACGTTTCAATTCTGTATTCATCTCTCAACGCTTGAGCCTGCTGCGCACCCTCCAGCGCATGGTACGCAACCCCAGCACCGCCGAAGACCTGCTTCAGGAAACCTACCTGCGGGTCAACCGAGCCTTGGGCGAGCGACGTATCGAGCACCTGGAACCCTTCGTGTTTCAGACAGCGCGCAACCTGGCACTGGATTATCTGCGCTCGCGGCGGGTGCACGAGCGAACCATGGTCGAAGACGTGCCCCTCGATGTGCTACAAAGCGTTGCAGCAGTGGCCAGTAGTCCGGACGAGGTCGCCCATGCGGAGCGCCTTCTGGCCAGGCTGACCATGAGCCTTGCGCGACTGACGCCTCGCCAGCAGCGGATTTTCATCCTGAGCCGAGTGCATGGCAGCAGTTATGTGGAAATTGCCGAGGAACTGCACGTCTCGGCAAGCACCGTGCAAAAGGAATTGAAGTTGATCATGGCGATCTGCATCGGCGTCGCCCAGCGCCTGGAGGAGCATTCGTGAACCGGGAGCATCGACCTGAACGGGCGCCACTGACGCCTGCCATGGAGCAAGCCCTCGATTGGCTGATCGTCCAGCCCTGCGCCGACCCCGCCGAGCAAAGGGCATTCCAAGCCTGGCTGCTGGCCGATCCCGAACATGCCGCTGCGTTCGAGCAAGCCCGCGCCGTATGGCACGGGGCGCCTGTGCAGGACGCCGCCATGGCCCTGCAAACGCAGCGCCGAACGCCGGCCTGGCGTCGACATTGGAAACCATTGGCTGCCGCCGCGATGCTGGTGGTCGGTGTACTCAATTTCACCCAGCTGCCGCTGCGCGTACAGGCCGCTCATCTGACCCAGGTCGGCGAACGCCAGCACCTGGAGCTGGAGGACGGCTCCAAGGTGCTGCTCAACACCGATTCGGCCTTTTCCAGCCGAATCGACACCCGCCAACGCAACGCGCGCCTGTACGAAGGCGAAGCGTTTTTCGAGGTGCCGCCCAGCCGCCAACAACCCTTGCAGGTGCGAGCCGGCCCGGTGCGTGCCGATGTGCTCGACAGCGCCTTCGCCGTGAGCTACCACGATGGCCAGGCGCAAGTGCGGGTGCAGCGCGGCAACGTCGACCTCAGTGCCAGCCATGACGAGAAGGTCCGCCTGAACGCCGGCGACAGTATCCGCATCGGCCCCAAGGGGTTCGGCACGCGCGAGCGGCTCGATCCGCAGAAGGATCTGGCCTGGGTCCAGGGCCGGCTGATCTTCGAGAACTGCCCCATGGGCGAGGTGCTTGCCGAACTGCGGCGCTATTACCCGGGGTGGATCATCAACACCGACAAGAAGCTCGAGCAGGTGGCGGTGACCGGCAATTACCGCCTGGACAATCCGCTCGATGTGGTTCGCTCGTTGGCCCAGGTGACGTCGGCGCAAGTGCGGGAGTTTCCGGCACTGGTGATCTTGAACTGAAGGGCGCGACATTCCGGCAGGCCGGCACCCCGCATAATTATTTTTACGCTGTAGCGCTTCCCCATCCGTCTAGTCATAGCCAATGCAACTGATTCGCATTCGAATCAGTGACACTATAACGACACGCGACAGGGAGCGCTTTCGATGTCCACAGGTTTCACTCGTCCAACGTTCCACCACTCGGTGCTCGCCGCCGCCCTGCTGCTGGCCGCCCTGCCTGCCGTGGGCAGTGCAGCGGAGCCGACACTGAGCAGCGCCCGCAACAGTGTCAGTCACTCCTTCAGCATCGCCCAGCAACCGCTGACGTCGGCCTTGAACGGCTTCAGCTCCACGACGGGATGGCAAGTCGGACTGCCCGCCGAGCTCGCTCGGGACGTTGTCTCACCCGGCGCACGCGGCAACCTGACGCCGGAACAGGCACTGGATCGACTGCTCGCGGGAACAGCGCTGCGCTACCGGAAAATCAGCGCCAACAATGTCGTGCTCGAGCGCAGTCCGCCGGGTGCCGTGATCGCCCTGCAACAGATGACCGTCAGCGCCACCCGCCAGGAACAGAGCGCCGACAACGTACCAAGCACGGTCAGCGTGCAGGGCCGCACGCAGCTGGACCGCGACAACGTCAACACGATTCAGGATGTGGTGCGTTACGAACCGGGCGTCTCAGCGGGCGGCACCGGCCTGCGCAGTGGCATCACCGGCTACAACATTCGCGGCATCAATGGCGACCGCATCCTCACCCAGGTCGATGGCGTCGAAGTGCCGGACAGCTTCTTCAACGGCCCCTATGCGCAAACCGGGCGCAACTACGTAGACCCGGAAATCGTCAAGCACGTGGAAATCCTGCGCGGGCCGGCGTCTTCTTTGTACGGCAGCAGTGCCATCGGCGGGGTGGTCAGCTACTACACCCTGGACCCGGAAGACATCATCAAACCGGGCAAGGACATCGGCGCGCGCCTGAAGACCGGCTACAGCTCGGCAGACGAGAGCTGGCTGAACTCGGCCACCGTGGCCGGCCGTACGGGTGACTTCGACGCTTTGCTGCATGTGAGCCAGCGCAACGGGCATGAAACCGAGTCCCACGCAGATCACAACACTACCGGCCTGAGCCGCACCGCAGCCGACCCCAAGGACGTGCGCTCCACCAATGTCCTGGCCAAGCTGGGCTGGAACTATACCGACGACGCTCGATTCGGGCTCACCTACGAAAAATACAAGGACGACCGCGACGTCGACCTGAAAAGCGCCTATGGCGGCCCGTACGTCAATGGCAGGCCGATGAATTTCTATCGATCGCGCGGGGGCAATGACACGATCACCCGCGAACGCTTCGGCTTGAACCACGACTTCGGCCTGGACAGCGTCGTGGCCGATCACATCAAGTGGAGCCTGAACTACCAGATCGCCAAGACCGACCAGCACACCGAAGAACACTATGTCGTTCCACGCACACGCGATGTGCTGCGAGCGCGTGACACTTTGTACAAAGAGCGCCAGTTGGTGTTCGACCTGCAATTGGACAAAGCCTTCCAGGCCGGACAAACCGATCACCTGCTGACCTACGGCACGAACATCCGCCAGCAGAAGGTCACCGGCTCGCGCAGCGGCTACGGGACCTGCCTGACCGTGATGGGCAGCTGCCGGTCCATCGGCGCCGACAGTTCGACCGATCGCCTGGTCAAGTCCAGCGACTTCCCCGACCCGACCATCAACACCTACAGCCTGTTCGCCCAGGACGAGATCCGCTGGAACCAGTGGACCTTTCTGCCCAGCGCGCGCTATGACTACACCAAGCTCAAGCCCCGCCTGACCGATGAATTCCTGCGCACGGTCAACCCCACAGGTGAATACACCGTGACCGACAGCGAGCGGAACTGGCACCGGTTGTCGCCCAAGCTGGGCGTGACCTACGACTTCGATGACCACTACACCTGGTACGGGCAGTATGCCGAAGGCTTCCGCACGCCCTCGGCCAAGGCGCTGTACGGCAGCTTCGAAAACCTGGGCGCAGGCTATACGGTCCAGCCCAATCCGGATCTGGATCCAGAGAAAAGCAGAAGCTATGAAACCGGTCTGCGCGGCAAATTCGAATCGGGCACCTTCGACATCGCGGTGTTCTACAACCAGTATCGCGATTTCATCAATGAGGATGCGGTCACCCCCGGGGCGACGTCCGCAGTGTTCCAGAGCAACAACATCAAGCATGCCACCATCAAGGGCGTCGAGCTCAAGGGCCGCTTGAACCTGGACAGCTTCGGTGCACCGCAAGGTCTCTACAGCCAAGGGGCCATTGCGTACGCCCATGGCAAGAACGAAGACAACGGCCAACCGATCAACAGCGTCAATCCACTCAAGGGTGTCTTCGGCCTGGGCTACGAGCAGCAGCAGTACGGTGGCCTGCTCAGCTGGACGCTGGTCAAGCGGCAGAACCGCGTGGACAGCAGCGCGTTCAAGTCGCCGGACGGCAGTGGTGTGTTCAAAACGCCTGGCTTCGGCATCCTCGACCTGGCCGGTTACTACAAGGTCACCGACGACGTCACCGTCAACGCCGGCCTGTACAACCTCACCGACAAGAAATACTGGCTATGGGACGATGTGCGCAGTTATGACGGAGTGGGCGAAGCGGCGGTGACATCACCCGCCAACCTCGACCGTCTCACGGCTCCCGGTCGTAATTTCGCGATCAATCTGGTTTGGGACATCTGATAATGGCACTGTAGGGGCAGATAACCGCTGCCCCTGTGGTGGGATTTTTTTACGGTCCGCTGTGAGTCGATTCGTCTCGTCTACACAGCACCGCATTTTTCAAGGAATTCGCAATGACCGTCACCGAGCACACTCAGGACCACGCCCCACTGCGCTCCGCCCGCTTGCGCGCGATCAGCCAGGCGTTGCACGACAGCCTGGAAAATACCGTGGCCCGCTACGCCCCCTTCGATACGCCGGAAAGCTATGCGCGTTTTCTTCAGATGCAGTACCTGTTCCAGTCGGAACTGCAGCACCTGTACAACGATCCCGCCCTGATCGCCTTGTTTCCCGACCTGCCCGGGCGCTGCCGCGCAGAGGCGGCCAAGGCCGACCTGATCGATCTGGGCGTGGCCATCCCGCAGCCTGTTCCGGGCGCCCTCAGCGAGCCCAGCCGGGCGACGGCGCTGACCTGGATTCGTGTCTCCGAAGGGTCTAAACTCGGCGCCGCTATCCTGATCAAGCGGGCCAACGCCCTGGGCTACACGGAGAGTTTCGGTGCTCGCCATCTGGCCGAACCCGAAGGCGGACGCGGCAAGGGCTGGAAAGCCTTCAACGCAATCTTCGATGCCCTGCCCTTCAGCCCGAGCGAAGAAGCGGAAGCCGACCAGGCGGCCAACGACGCGTTCGCGCGCTTGCAGGTGCTGCTGCAACACACCTACGCCGATCATCGGGACACGGCGCCGGCTTGAAACCCGACTGTATGGAACTCATGGACAACCCTCGCCCGCTCCCCTCAAAGATGGCCCGCGTGCTTTACGGCCTGCTCGCCTATACCAGCCTGATCATCGGGCTGATCGCGATCGTGGTGCCGGGGTTGCCCACCACCGAGTTCATCCTGCTGGCCGCGTGGGCGGCAACCAAAAGCTCGCCACGTCTCAGCGCCTGGCTTGAGAACCACAAGTTGTTCGGCCCCATGCTGCACAACTGGCGCAATGGCAAGGTGATCACGCGCCGGACCAAGGTCAGCGCCACCGTCAGCATGGTGATCTGCTCGCTGGTGATGTGGTTCACCCTCAAGCAACACTGGCCGGTCTACGCCGCCATCGCGGGCATGGTGCTGGTCAACCTTTGGATCTGGTCGCGACCCGAACGCGTCACTGCCGAGCGCTGACCCACAGCCTCGGCCCTACAGCTTTGAGCCATGGCAAGGCATACTGCCTGCCTCCGCTGTCCAGAATGCACGAACCCCATGCGTATCCACGTCAGCTTCATCGACCGTGTCGGCATCACCCAGGAAGTGCTGGCATTGCTTGGCGCTCGCAATCTCAACCTCGATGCCGTCGAGATGGTCCCACCCAACGTCTACATCGATGCGCCGACGCTCAGCCCGCTGGTCCTGGAAGAGCTGCACGATGCCCTGTTCCGGGTAAAGGGTGTGGAAGATGTGCGTGTGGTCGACATCCTGCCGGGACAGCGCCGGCATCTGCAGCTCGAAGCCCTGCTCGCCGCCATGGCCGATCCAGTGCTGGCGCTGGACAGTGCCGGCAATGTTCTGCTGGCCAACCCGGCCTTGGTCGAGCTGTATGGTCGCGAGCCGGCCGGGCAGTCGGTGGCCGATCTGTTCGCCGATCCGGCCCTGCTCGGTTCCCTGTTGGAACAGGGGTTCCGACTGCCACTGCGCGAGGTCAACCTGAATGGCCAGACGCTGCTGCTCGATGCCACACCCATCACCGACGCAGGTGCCTTGCTGACGCTTTACCCGCCCAACCGCATGGGTGAACGGCTGGCCGCCCTGCACCACGACCATGCCGAGGGATTCGATTCGCTGCTGGGTGACTCTGCACCCATTCGTGCGCTGAAAGCTCGGGCGCAGCGCGTCGCGGCTCTGGATGCGCCTTTATTGATCCAGGGCGAAACCGGCACCGGCAAGGAACTGGTGGCACGTGCCTGCCATGCCGTCAGCGCGCGCCACGGGGCGCCATTCCTGGCTCTCAATTGCGCCGCCCTGCCGGAGAACCTCGCCGAGAGCGAGCTGTTCGGCTACGCCCCCGGCGCCTTCACGGGTGCCCAGCGAGGTGGCAAGCCGGGGCTGATGGAGTTGGCCCACCAGGGCACGGTGTTCCTCGATGAAATCGGTGAAATGTCGCCGTACCTGCAAGCCAAACTGCTGCGCTTTCTCAACGACGGCAGCTTTCGCCGGGTCGGCGGCGACCGCGAGGTCAAGGTCAATGTGCGCATCCTCAGCGCCACCCACCGCAATCTGGAGCAGATGGTGGCCGAAGGGGCGTTTCGGGAAGACTTGTTCTACCGTCTCAACGTGCTCAACCTGAATGTGCCGCCGCTGCGCGAGCGCGGCGAAGACATTCTGTTGCTGGCACGATATTTCATGCAGCAGGCCTGCACGCAGATTCAGCGGCCGATGTGCCGGCTGACGACCAATACCTATCCTGCCTTGCTGGGCAATCATTGGCCGGGCAATGTCCGGCAGTTGCAGAACGTGATCTTTCGCGCCGCTGCCGTCTGCGAGAGCAATACGGTGGATATCGGCGATCTGGATATTGCCGGTACCCGCGTGACCCACCGCAACGACGGTGAGGCGGTCAGTCTGGAGCAGGCGGTGGGTGCCTACGAAAAAGCGCTGTTGGAAAAGCTGTACCCCAGCTACCCGTCGAGCCGCCAATTGGCCAGTCGTCTGCAGACGTCACATACGGCCATTGCCAACCGGTTACGCAAATACGGTATCGGTAGCGCATCCTGACACGTGACATGGCCTGCGCTGTATCGATTCCGATACACCGTACGCAATCCAATACACTCTTGTCTGATGCGCTCTGTAGCAGCGGCGCAAGCCGCGTCCGGGCTCACCGAGGTGTATTCGACAGACCGCATTGGCCGCCGACGCGGCTTGCGCCGCTGCTACAGGGGTTGTCGCGGGGAATGGACCAGTGCGGTGCGTAGCGTTTTCGTTACAGCCACTCTGCTGCTGGACGTGGGCCATCTGCCTGAAGGCCTTGAAGTGTGTGGCTTCGAGAAATCTGGCAACCATCTTGCTAAGTAACCGCCATTGCTGAACCCCAAATCATTGCGGAGTTTCCATGAGCGAGTTGCGTTTCACCGTCGAACACGAATGGCTACGCCTCGAAGCCGACGGCAGCGTCACAGTCGGCATCACCCCTTTTGCCCAGAACGCCTTGGGCGATGTCGTGTTCGTGCAGTTGCCCGAACTGGCACACCACGCGCGCGATGCCGAGGTTTCGGTGCTGGAATCGGTGAAGGCTGCCAGCAGCATCAACATGCCGCTCGATGGCGAGATCGTCGAGGTCAACGCAGCGCTCGATGCCGCCCCGGAACTGGTCAATCAGGACCCACTGGCACAGGGCTGGTTCTTCCGCTTCATCCCCGATGACCTGGACCAGGTTCACGCCTTGCTCGACCAGCCCGCCTACGACAACCTGATCGCCGCCCAAGGCTGAGGACCGACCATGACTCGCGCCATTGCACTGCACACCGACAACGAATTCATCGCCCGCCACATCGGCCCCGGCCCTGCCGACGAGCAGGCCATGCTCGATTTTCTCGGCTACGAGAACCTGGACGCGCTGAGCGCCAGCGTCATCCCCGAAAGCATCAAGGGCACCAGCGTGCTCGGTCTGTCTGCCGGGCAGAGCGAAGCCGATGCCCTGGCCGCCATCAAGGCCATTGCCCAGCAGAACCAACTGTTCAAGAACTACATCGGTCAGGGCTATTACAACACCCATACGCCTGCGCCGATTCTGCGCAACCTGCTGGAAAACCCTGCTTGGTACACGGCCTACACGCCGTATCAGCCGGAAATTTCCCAGGGCCGCCTGGAAGCGCTGCTGAACTTCCAGACCCTGATCAGCGACCTGACCGGCTTGCCCATCGCCAATGCCTCGCTGCTCGATGAAGCGACCGCGGCTGCCGAAGCCATGACCTTCTGCAAACGCCTGAGCAAGAACAAGGGCAGCCAGCGCTTCTTCGCCTCCAGCCACTGCCATCCGCAGACCCTGGCCGTGCTGATCACCCGCGCCGAGCCCTTGGGCATCGAGGTGGTCGTCGGCGACGAGCACGAGCTCGCCGACACCGACGGCTTCTTTGGCGCACTGCTGCAGTACCCCGCCAGCAACGGCGACATTTTCGATTACCGCGAACTGGTCGAGCGCTTCCACGCCGGCAACGCTCTGGTGGCCGTGGCCGCGGACCTGCTGGCCTTGACCCTCCTCAGCCCGCCAGGTGAATTCGGTGCCGACGTGGCCATCGGCAGCGCCCAGCGTTTTGGCGTGCCGTTGGGTTTCGGCGGCCCGCATGCGGCGTACTTCTCCACCCGCGACAGCTTCAAACGCGACATGCCAGGCCGTCTGGTCGGCGTGTCGGTGGACCGCCACGGCAAGAGCGCCCTGCGCCTGGCCATGCAGACTCGCGAGCAGCATATCCGCCGCGAGAAGGCCACCAGCAACATCTGCACGGCGCAGGTCCTGCTGGCCAACATCGCCAGCATGTACGCGGTCTACCACGGCCCGGCCGGCCTGATCCAGATCGCTCGGCGCACCCATCAGCTCACCGCCATCCTGGCGCGCGGCCTGACGCAACTGGGCGTGCGCGTCGAGCAGCAGCATTTCTTCGACACCCTGACCCTTGCCACCGGCAACGCGACCGAGCGCCTGCATGAGCAGGCCCGTGCCGCGGGTATCAATCTGCGCGAGGTCGATGCCGAGCGCGTGGGCATCTCGCTGGACGAGACCACCCGCCAGGCCGATGTGGAAGCGCTGTTCGCGCTGTTCCACAACGAAAGCACCCAGGTGACCTTCCGGACCCTGGCCGACGAAGTCACCGATCAACTGCCCGAAGCCCTGCTGCGTCAGTCGGCGATCCTGCAACATCCGGTCTTCAACCGCTATCACTCGGAAACCGAGCTGATGCGCTATCTGCGCCGCCTGGCCGACAAGGACCTGGCCCTGGATCGCACCATGATCCCGCTGGGCTCCTGCACCATGAAGCTCAACGCCGCCAGCGAGATGATCCCGGTGACCTGGGCCGAATTCGGCCAGTTGCACCCTTTCGCACCGGCTGCGCAGAGCCAGGGCTATCAGCTGCTGACCGATGAGCTGGAGAGCATGCTGTGCGCCGCCACCGGTTACGACTCCGTGTCCCTGCAGCCCAACGCCGGTTCCCAGGGTGAGTACGCCGGGCTGCTGGCGATTCGGGCCTACCACCAAAGCCGCGGCGAAGCGCACCGCGACATCTGCCTGATTCCGTCCTCGGCCCACGGCACCAATCCGGCCACGGCGCACATGGCCGGGATGCGCGTGGTGGTCACCGCCTGCGACGCGCGCGGCAACGTCGACATCGAAGACCTGCGCGCCAAGGCCATCGAGCACAGCGACAAGCTGGCAGCCCTGATGATCACCTACCCGTCCACCCATGGCGTGTTCGAGGAAGGTATCCGCGAGATCTGCGCGATCATCCACGACCACGGTGGCCAGGTGTACATCGATGGCGCCAACATGAATGCCATGGTGGGCCTGTGCGCGCCGGGCAAGTTCGGCGGCGACGTGTCCCACCTGAACCTGCACAAGACCTTCTGCATTCCCCATGGCGGTGGCGGTCCGGGTGTCGGCCCGATCGGCGTGAAAGCGCACCTGGCTCCGTTCCTGCCCGGCCATGCGGCCCTGGAACGCAAGGAAGGCGCCGTTTGCGCAGCGCCGTTCGGCAGCGCCAGCATCCTGCCGATCACCTGGATGTACATCCGCATGATGGGCGGCGACGGCCTCAAGCGCGCCTCCCAGGTGGCCATCCTCAATGCCAACTACATCGCCCGGCGCCTGGAGCAGCACTACCCGATCCTCTACGCCGGCAGCAACGGCCTGGTGGCCCACGAGTGCATCCTCGACGTGCGTCCGCTCAAGGACAGCAGCGGCATCAGCGTCGATGACGTCGCCAAGCGCCTGATCGACTTCGGCTTCCACGCCCCGACCATGTCGTTCCCGGTGGCGGGCACCCTGATGATCGAGCCGACAGAAAGCGAATCGATGGAAGAACTCGACCGCTTCTGCAACGCCATGGTCCAGATCCGCGAAGAAATTCGCGCGGTCGAGGAAGGCCGTCTGGATCGCGACGACAACCCGCTGAAGAATGCGCCGCACACGGCCGCCGAGTTGGTCGGCGAATGGACCCACGCCTACAGTCGTGAACAGGCGGTCTACCCGCTGCCGACCTTGCTGGAAAACAAGTACTGGCCACCCGTCGGCCGAGTCGACAACGTTTTCGGCGACCGCAACCTGGTGTGTGCCTGCCCTTCCATCGAAGCCTATCAGCAAGCGTGATGACGGCGGCGCGCGGTCTTGATTGCCGCGCGCCCTGTTGCGCAAGGAATGACTATGTCCGATACCCCCCTGCAAACAACCCCGCTGCATGCGCTGCACCTGGAACTGGGCGCGCGCATGGTGCCCTTCGCCGGCTACGACATGCCGGTGCAGTACCCACTGGGCGTCATGAAAGAACATCGACACACCCGGGCCCAGGCCGGCCTGTTCGATGTGTCGCACATGGGCCAGATTCGCCTGACCGGCGCCGACGCCGCCAAGGCCCTTGAAACGCTGGTGCCGGTGGACATCATCGACCTGCCGGTGGGCATGCAGCGCTATGCACTGTTCACCAACGAACAGGGCGGCATTCTCGACGACCTGATGGTGGCGAACCTGGGCAACGACACCCTGATGCTGGTCGTCAACGCTGCCTGCAAGGACCAGGACCTGGCACACCTGCAACAGCATTTGAGCGGCCGTTGCACGATCGAAGCCCTGTTCGATTCACGTGCACTGCTGGCGCTTCAGGGCCCGGCGGCGGTCACGGTGCTGGCACGTCTGGCCCCGGAAGTCGCGCAGATGACGTTCATGCAATTCGCCAGCGTCAAGCTGCTCGGCGTGGACTGCTACGTGAGTCGCTCGGGTTACACCGGCGAGGACGGTTTCGAGATTTCCGTGCCGAACGCCCAGGCCGAACCGCTGGCGCGCGCGCTGCTGGCCGAGCCTGAAGTGGAGCCCATTGGCCTGGGCGCACGGGATTCGCTGCGACTCGAAGCAGGCCTGTGTCTGTACGGCCATGACATGGACAGCGATACCTCGCCCATCGAGGCCAGCTTGCTCTGGGCCATCTCCAAGACGCGCCGCGCCGACGGTGCGCGTGCCGGAGGTTTCCCGGGTGCAGAGGCCATCTTCGCGCAGCAAAGCGAAGGTGTTGCACGCAAGCGCGTAGGCCTGCTGCCTCAGGAACGCACACCCGTACGCGAGGGTGCTCCCATCCTGAATGCCGAAGGTGTTGAAGTCGGTCGCGTCTGCAGTGGCGGTTTCGGCCCGACCCTGGATGCTCCGGTTGCCATGGGCTACGTGGAGGCCAGCGCAGCGGCGCTGGACAGCCCGCTCAGTGCCATCGTGCGTGGCAAGCCCGTGCCCATGAAAGTTGCCAAGATGCCGTTCGTGCCGCAACGCTATTATCGGGGCTGAGTGCAACCTGGCACATCGATGCACTCTGGCTAACAGCCGCTGCTGGTAGATAAAAACTATGACGCGAAGCAAAAGCGTCATAGTTCCAACACATCTTATTGCACTATTTCCGTTGTTCTAACTCAATGACGCCAAGTGTATGCACCTCGTGCACGAACTTGGGGCAACGCCCCGAACAGGGCCTGAAATGCGGCACAAAAAGGTCTGAACGTGACGGTTGCGAGGGCTTGTTTTTCGCGCTGAAGTTAGCGTAAAGTTTCCCCACTGTGTTTGCATGGGTCGCTTGGATCGTGACCTGGGCAGTAGCGCTGATGACTGCTACAACCCGTTCGACGTCTCTTAACTTTCCTGCAAATCAGCCCAGTACTCTTTCATGTGAAAGACGCTGTTAATACTTCTAGGTTTCAAGGAAATTAAGCTATGTCGAATCGTCAAAGCGGTACCGTCAAGTGGTTCAACGACGAAAAAGGTTTCGGTTTCATTACGCCTGAAAGCGGTCCAGACCTGTTCGTTCACTTCCGCGCCATTCAAGGCAACGGCTTCAAGAGCCTGAAGGAAGGCCAAAAGGTCACCTTCGTGTCCGTGCAGGGCCAGAAAGGCCTGCAGGCTGACGAGGTTCAAGCCGAGGCTTGATTCGAGCGTCGCCCAAAAGCCCCAGCGCTGATAGCCTGGGGCTTTTTTGTGGGCGCTCGACTGGCGTCGACTGTTTCCCCTTCCAAGGATTCTCGATGGCACCCGATGTCGTGAACGCTATACAGCAGCCGACGCCGGCAACCTTGGCTCGTCGCCTGGCTGCGGCAGCCTACGATCTGATTCTGTTGGTAGCCCTGCTGATGGTCGCCACCGCGCTGTACAAGCTGGGACAAATGCTCTGGTACGGCGAAGCTCACCTGCGCGCCCTGTCCGAGGCAGGCGCCTTGGATCATGACCGATGGCTTTCACTGCTGCTGGCAAGCCTGTCGTTCGCCTTCTTCGCCTGTTTCTGGACCCGCACCGGACAGACCCTGGGCATGCAGGCCTGGGGTATCCGCGTGCAAAGTGTCGACGGTAGCCCGCTCGGCCTGGGCCAGGCGCTGCTGCGGTTTGTCCTGGCGATGTTGTCGTGGCTATGCCTGGGGATCGGCTGGTGGTGGATGCTGTTCGATCGACGCCAGCGCACTTGGCACGATCTGGGATCGCGCAGCCGGGTAGTGCGGATGGCCCAACGAAAAACCGGCCACTGAGGGCCGGTTTTCTGTATGGCTGTGCTTGCGCTAACCGGCGCGTCGCAACAGCCAGATCCCTGCCACGGCGCAGATCGCTGCAGGCAGGACCACTGCCAGCAGCGGTGGGAAGCCGAATACCAGGCTCGATGGCCCGAGCAGGTCCTGGGCGATGCGGAACACGAAGCCCACCAGCACGCCGGTGAACACGCGCTGGCCCAGGGTGACCGAGCGCAACGGACCGAAGATGAACGAGATGGCCATCAACACCAGCGCTGCCGTGACCAGCGGTTGCAAGACCTTCACCCAGAACGCCAACCAGTACTGACCGTTGTTCAGCCCTTGATCGGCGAGGTAGTGGATGTAGCCCCACAGACCTGAAATCGACAGCGCTTCGGGCGCAACAATGACCGTGCTGAGCAACTGTGGGGTCAGAGAGACCTCCCAGCGCTCGTCAGCAGCCTTGACCACTTCGCTGCGATCACTGTGAAAGAGCGTGGTGGTGACATCGCTCAACTGCCAATGATCGCCATCGTACTGCGCCTTGCGGGCGAAGCTGGCGCTGAGCATGTGGCGCTGGTCGTCGAAGCGGTAACGGGTGACCCCGTACAGCAGGCCTCGTGGCTGCACCGTGTTGATGTGGATGAATTCGTCACCCTGGCGGTGCCACATGCCGTGCTTGCCGCTCTGCGCATCACCGCTGCCCTGAGCCAGGGAGCGCTCGGCCTGAGCCTTGTCTTCTGCAGGTGGGGCAACGTATTCACCCACCAGCACGCCCACGATCATCAACACCAGCATGGGCTTCATCACCGCCCAGACGATCCGCCCCACCGACACGCCGGCCGCGCGCATGATGGTCAGTTCACTGCTGCTGGCCAGGCTGCCGAGGCCGATCAGACAGCCGATCAGGGCCGCCATCGGCAGCATGTCGTAGACCCGTCGCGGCGCCGTCAGGGCAACGTACTTGCCGGCATCGACCAATGTGTAGGTGTCGCTGATATCGCCCATCTCGTCGATGAAGGCGAACAGCGAGGCCAGCCCGAGGATGATCCCCAGCACGGCCAGAATGGCGACCGCGACGCTCTTGCCGATGTAGCGATCGAGCTTAACCACGGGTCACCCCCTTGGCACGGCGGCTGGCACGGGCCAGCTTCATGGGTTCCCAATACATCAACAGCAGGCCGATGGCCAGGAACAGCGCGTGCACCCACCACATGCCAAGGGCTGCGGGCAGCCGGCCTTTTTCCATGGCGCTGCGCGCGGCGATGAGCAGGGTCAGATAGGCCATGTACAGAAGGATCGCCGGTAGCAATTTGAGGAAGCGGCCCTGGCGCGGGTTGACCCGCGACAACGGGACTGCCATCAGAGTCACGATGAACACCAGTATGGGCAGCGACAGGCGCCACTGCAGTTCGGCGCGAGGCCGTGGGTCATTGCTGCCCCACAGCTCACCGGTAGGGATGGCTTCGCGATCGGTGATGTCACTGCTTACGTCCGGCTTGGGCAGAAGCACACCGTAGGTGTCGTACTGGATGGCGCGGTAGTTGGCTTCGCCCGGGTTGCCGTCGTAACGGAAGCCGTTTTCCAGGATCAGGTAGCGGTTGCCGTCGGCACGCACTTCCTGGCGGCCCTTCTCGGCCACGAGCACGGAAATGCCACGATCCTTGGACTTGTCCTGGGACATGCGCTTCTCGGAGATGAACACGCCACTGAGGTCGACGCGGTTTTCCGAGAGGCTCTGGGTGTAGGTGACCCGGGTACCATCGCGCAACGCCTGGAAGCGACCCGGCACCAAAGTGTCGAACTCGGTCATGGCGTCCTGCTGGTTGATGATCGTGGCGACCTGGGCGACGCCTTGCGGGGCGAGACTCAGGCTCAGCCAGGCCACCAGCAGGGCGACCAACGCCGCCGGGGCCATGGTGATCGCCAGCAGTCGCTGCTGGCTCATGCCGGTGGCGGACAGCACGGTCATCTCGCTTTCCAGGTACAGGCGCCCGTACGCCAGCAGGATGCCCAGAAACAGGCCCAGCGGCAGGATCAGCTGCAGGAAGCCCGGCAGGCGGAAGCCCATGATCATGAACAGCACGCCGGGGTCGAGGATCCCTGACGCCGCCTGGGCCAGGTACTTGATGAAGCGCCCGCTCATGATGATCACCAGGAGCACCGCACTCACGGCTGCTCATTGTGATCATGACCTCACGGGACAGATAACGGAAAACGATCAAACCAGACACTCCAGGGTCGTCGCGCGCAGGCAGCCCGACAGGGGAACGTAGCAGCCAGGACAGGGGCCGGCCCGCAGGAGCGGGCCAGGTAAAAAAGTCGCCGCATTATCCTGTGAAAGGCTGTGCCTGTCACTTAACAGCGGCATTGGATGGACAATTACCACCATGCAAAGGTTGCGAGGGGGCTGGGGCTGGGGTCAAACTGGACGCTTTCGCGCGAACCGTCTTGCGCAAGCATCGACCTAGAATCAGGGGTTCTGGATATGGAATTGGTTGTAAAGAGCGTTGCTGCCGAATCGATTAAAACCGCGACCCTCGTCGTCGCCATCGGCGAAGAGCGCGCACTGGGCGCCATTGCCAGCAAGATCGACGGCCTGAGCGGCGGTTTGATCAGCGCTGCACTCAAGCGTGGCGACATCGTCGGTCGTGCTGGCCAGACCCTGTTGCTGCCGGGCGTACCTGCACTCAAGGCCGAACGCCTGCTGCTGGTGGGCAGCGGCAAGGACGAAGAACTGGCCGACCGCCCATGGCGCAAGCTGGCCAGCGCTGCCTACGGCGCATTGAAGAACCTGGGCGGCAGCGATGCCGTGTTCGCTTTCGACGAGCTGACCGTCAAGGGTCGTGACGCCTACGGCCGAACCCGCCTGCTGGCAGAGACCCTGATCGATGGCGAATACGTGTTCGATCGCTTCAAGAGCAAGAAAGCCGATCCGCGTGCCCTGCAGAAAATCACCCTGCTGACCGGGAAATCCAGCCAGGCCGACGTCGAGCGCGCCGTGACCCATGCCAAGGCCATCGCCAGCGGCATGAGCTTCACCAAGGACCTGGGCAATCTGCCGCCCAACCTGTGCCACCCCAGCTTCCTGGCCGAAGCCGCCAAGAGCCTGAGCAAGGCGCACAAGAACCTCAAGGTCGAGATCCACGACGAGAAGAAGCTCAAGGAACTGGGCATGGGCGCGTTCCTGGCCGTCGCTCAGGGCAGCGCACAGCCGCCACGCCTGATCGTGCTCAACTATCAGGGCGCGAAGAAATCCGAGCAGCCGTACGTGCTGGTGGGTAAAGGCATCACCTTCGACACCGGTGGCATCAGCATCAAGCCAGCGGCCGGCATGGACGAGATGAAGTACGACATGTGCGGTGCGGCCAGCGTGTTCGGCACCCTGCGCGCCGTGCTGGAACTGGAACTGCCGATCAACCTGGTGTGCCTGATGGCCTGCGCCGAGAACATGCCCAGTGACCGTGCGACACGCCCTGGCGACATCGTCGAGACCATGAGCGGCCAGACCGTGGAGATCCTCAACACCGACGCCGAAGGTCGTCTGGTGCTATGCGATGCCCTGACCTACGCCGAGCGTTTCAACCCGCGCGCGGTGATCGACATCGCCACCCTGACCGGCGCCTGCGTCGTCGCTCTGGGCGGCCATACCACCGGCCTGATGAGCAACAACGAAGCCCTGGTCGGCCAATTGCTGGAAGCGGGCAAGCAGGCGGACGATCGTTGCTGGCAGCTGCCGCTGTTCGAGGAGTACCAGGAGCAACTGGACAGCCCGTTCGCCGACATCGCCAACATCGGTGGGCCTAAGGGCGGTGCGATCACTGCCGGCTGCTTCCTGTCCCGCTTCACCAAAGCCTATGAGTGGGCGCACCTGGACATCGCCGGTACGGCGTGGGTCAGCGGCGGCAAGGACAAGGGCGCCACCGGTCGTCCGGTGCCTCTGCTCACCCAGTACCTGCTGGATCGCGCCGGGGTGTAATGCCTCAAGTCCGCGTCGGTCTTTTCGCGGGCAGAGCCCCGCTCCCACACAAGCATGCTTCCTGTGGGAACGGGGCTCTGCCCGCGAAAAGGGCGACTCGGTCTCAAGCACCAGGAACACACCATGCCCCAAGTCGACTTCTATGTTCTGCCCACGCCCCTGCCCGCCGCACGCCTGGACTTCGCCTGCAAACTGGGCGAAAAAGCCTGGCGCCTGGGGCATCGGGTGTACGTCCATTGCACTGACGCTGCCCAGCGCGAGGCAATGGATGCACGCCTGTGGAGCTTCAAGGGTGAGAGCTTCGTCCCCCACAGCCTGGCGGAGGACGATCCGCACTCGCCCGTCACGTTGGGCATCGCTGCACAGGCGGCGGGCCATGACGACCTGCTGATCAACCTGGCCTTGAGCGTACCGAGCTTTGCCGGGCAGTTCGCCCGTATCGCTGAAATAGTGGTAGAAGACCCTGCTATTCGTCAGGCCGCCCGGGAGAGTTTTCGCTTCTACCGTGAACAAGGCTATCCTCTGCAAGACCACCGCTTATCGCGACTTTGAGCCCACGATGGACAACAACACCAAGCCTTTGCCCAAATCCGTACACCTGCTGGACGACCTCGAATCGATCCGCAAGCTGCTCGGCGACGACACCCTGCAGCCACCGCTGCTGACCGACGCCGTGGTTCGCAGCGAGCCGGATGTGCCGTTACTGTTCGAACTGCACGACGAGCCCGGGGCCGCTGCCGAAGCGCCAGCGGCGGCAACCGTTGCCCCTACCCCCGCGCAGAACCGCCAGGACACCCTGCTGCACCTGGACGCCGAACTGCGCGCCGCCGCTCAGTTGATCATGCAGGATGTGATCGACGATTTCGCGCCGCACATCGAAACCGAAATCAAGCGCCGCCTCGAGGCCCGCATGGAAAGGTTGCTGAACCAGCCCTGATCCCCTTCACCCGCCCTTCGCAGCCACGGACCGTTCGCCTACCACCGTAGGAGCGGTCATCGGCCGCGAAACAGGCGCTACGGTGTATCCGCTATACCGAATCGCGCCCATCGCGGCCACGGACCGCTCCTACGCAGCCCGCCTCCCTCCCATAGCCGCCATATCCCCGCTATACTTCCCGGCTTTCTTTGAATAAATGCCTTATAGGGTCCCGCCGCGCATGGATAAGACCTACCAGCCGCACGCTATCGAAACTTCCTGGTACCAGACCTGGGAGGCCGAGAACTACTTCGCCCCGCAAGGTGCCGGCGACTCCTACACCATCATGATCCCGCCGCCGAACGTTACCGGCAGCCTGCACATGGGCCACGGCTTCAACAACGCGATCATGGACGCCCTGATCCGTTTCCGCCGCATGCAGGGTCGCAACACCCTGTGGCAGCCGGGTACCGACCACGCCGGTATCGCTACGCAGATGCTGGTCGAGCGTCAGATCGAAGCCCAGGGCCTGAATCGCCATGATCTGGGCCGGGAAAAATTCCTGGAAAAGATCTGGGAATGGAAAGACCAGTCCGGTGGCAACATCAGCCGCCAGATCCGTCGCCTCGGCTCGTCGGTCGACTGGAGCCGCGAACGTTTCACCATGGATGACGGCCTGTCCGAAGCGGTCAAGGAAGCCTTCGTGCGCCTGCACGAAGACGGCCTGATCTACCGCGGCAAGCGCCTGGTCAACTGGGACACCAAGCTGCACACGGCCATCTCCGATCTGGAAGTGGAAAACCACGATGAAAAGGGTTTCCTCTGGAACCTCAAGTACCCGCTGGCAGACGGCGCGAAAACCGCCGAAGGCAACGACTACCTGATCGTCGCCACCACACGCCCGGAAACCATGCTCGGCGACGCCGCGGTCGCGGTGAACCCGAACGACGAGCGCTACCAGGCATTGATCGGCAAGTTCGTCGAACTGCCCTTGGTAGGCCGTCGCATTCCGATCATCGCCGATGATTATTGCGACCCCGAGTTCGGTACTGGCTGCGTGAAGATCACCCCGGCCCACGATTTCAACGACTACGAAGTCGGCAAGCGGCACAACCTGCCGTTGCTCAACATCTTCGACAAGAATGCCAACGTTCTGCCCAGCGCTCAGGTGTTCAACCTCGACGGCACGCTGAACGACAGCGTCGACGGCACCTTGCCTGACGAATACGCCGGCCTGGACCGCTTCGAGGCCCGCAAGCAGATCGTCGCCGCGTTCGACGCCGCCGGCCTGCTGGTCAGCGTCGACGACCACGCCTTGAAAGTGCCGAAGGGCGATCGCTCCGGCACCGTCATCGAGCCCTGGCTGACCGACCAGTGGTACGTGTCCACCAAGCCGCTGGCCGAACCTGCCATCGCCGCTGTGGAAGACGGCCGCATCGCCTTCGTGCCCAAGCAGTACGAAAACATGTACTTCTCCTGGATGCGCGATATCCAGGACTGGTGCATCAGCCGCCAGCTCTGGTGGGGCCATCGCATCCCGGCCTGGTACGACGAGTCCGGCAAGGTCTACGTCGGCCGCAGCGAAGAAGAAGTGCGCAGCAAGCACGGCCTGGGCGCCGATGTGGTGCTCAACCAGGACAACGACGTGCTGGACACCTGGTTCAGTTCGGGCCTGTGGACCTTCTCCACCCTGGGCTGGCCGGAACAGACCGAGTTCCTGAAGAAATTCCACAGCACCGACGTGCTGGTCACCGGCTTCGACATCATCTTCTTCTGGGTCGCCCGGATGATCATGTTGACCATGCACCTGGTCAAGGACGAGAACGGTACGCCGCAGGTACCGTTCAAGACGGTCTACGTGCATGGCCTGGTGCGTGATGGCCAGGGCCAGAAGATGTCCAAGTCCAAGGGCAACGTGCTCGACCCGCTGGACATCATCGACGGTATCGAGCTCGAGGCCCTGGTCGAAAAGCGCACCAGCGGCATGATGCAGCCCAAGCTTGCGAAGAAGATCGAGAAGCAGACCCGCGACGAGTTCGAAGGCGGCATCGCCAGCTACGGCACCGACGCCCTGCGCTTCACCTTCTGCTCGCTGGCGTCCACCGGACGTGACATCAAGTTCGACATGGGCCGTGTCGAAGGCTATCGCAATTTCTGCAACAAGATCTGGAACGCCGCGCGCTACGTACTCGACAAGGGCGAGGACAGCGGTCAGAACGGCGAGGCCTACGAGCTCTCGCTGGCCGATCGCTGGATCATCTCGCAGTTGCAGCGCACCGAAGCCGAAGTGACGCGTCATCTGGATCAGTTCCGTTTCGACCTGGCCGCCCAGGCACTCTATGAGTTCATCTGGAACCAGTATTGCGACTGGTACCTGGAGCTGTCCAAGCCGGTGCTGTGGGACGAGAACGCTCCGGTGGAGCGCCAGCGCGGTACCCGCCGTACTCTGGTGCGCGTGCTGGAAGTGGCGTTGCGCCTGGCGCATCCGTTCATGCCGTTCATTACCGAAGAAATCTGGCAGCGTCTGGCGCCGCTCGCCGGTGTGCAGGGCAAGACGATCATGCTGCAGCCTTGGCCAGTGGCCAACGAAAGCCGCATCGATACCGCCGCCGAAGACGATATCGAGTGGCTCAAGGGCCTGATGCTCGGCGTGCGCAACATTCGCGGCGAGATGAACATCGGTCCGGGCAAGCCGCTGGCGTTGTTCCTCAAGAACACCGGCAGCCAGGACCAGCGTCGTCTGCAGGAAAACGATGCCTTGCTCAAGAAGCTCGCCAAGCTGGAGTCCATCACCGTGCTGGACGATGGCCAGGAAGCGCCTCTGAGCGCTACTGCGCTGGTCGGTGAATTGGAAGTGCTGGTGCCCATGGCCGGACTGATCGACAAGGACGCCGAACTGGCTCGCCTGGACAAGGAGATCCAGCGCCTGAACGGTGAAGTCGCTCGCGTGGGCGGCAAGCTGTCCAATGCAGCCTTCGTCGACAAGGCACCACCTGCCGTCATCGACAAAGAGCGCGCCAAACTGGCCGAAGCCGAACAGGCACTGACCAAGCTGGCCGAACAGCACGCGCGGATCGCCAGCCTGTAATCCGTCTGCTGGCCTCTTCGCGGGCACAGCCCACTCCCACAAGGGTGTTGTGTGGGAGCGGGCTCTGCCCGCGAAGAGGCCCGCGCCCCACCGGTACTCTCCCCATGTCCACCCCGCCAAAACCCACCCTGCACCCGCGCAATCGCCACCAGGGTCACTACGACTTCCCGCAATTGATCAAGAGCCATCCGGACCTTGCCCGGTTCGTCATCCTCAACCCGTATGGCAAGCAAAGCATCGACTTCGCCGATCCTGCGGCGGTGAAGGTGTTCAACCGGGCGTTGCTCAGGACCCTCTATGGCATTCAGCACTGGGACATCCCGGACGGCTACCTGTGTCCGCCCATACCCGGACGGGCCGACTATCTGCACTGCCTGGCCGACCTGCTGGCCGAAAGCAACGGTGGCGAGATTCCGCGGGGCGCCGGCGTCAGGGCGCTCGACGTGGGTGTAGGTGCCAACTGCATCTATCCCCTGCTGGGCCACAGTGACTATCGCTGGCAATTCGTGGGCTCCGACATCGACCCGGTGGCACTGGCCTCGGCCAACACCATCGTGCAGGCCAACAAACTGGGCAAGGCCATTTCACTGCGCCAGCAGACGCAGCCCCGACAGATTCTCCAGGGACTGCTGGGCCGCGAAGAACGGTTCGCCGTGACCCTGTGCAATCCGCCCTTCCACGCGTCGTTGCAGGAAGCGACCCGCGGCAGCCAGCGCAAATGGCGCGCGCTGGGCAAGGCCGATCCCAAGCGCAAGTTGCCCGTGCTCAACTTTGGCGGTCAGAACAACGAGTTGTGGTGTGAAGGCGGCGAGATTCGCTTCGTGACGCAGTTGATCAACGAAAGCGTGGCCGTGGGACAGCAGGTGCTTTGGTTCTCGACGCTGGTGTCCAAGGCGTCCAACCTACCGGCCATCCAGGCAGCCCTTGGCAAGGTCAATGCCGTGCAGGTCCGAGTGGTGGAAATGGGTCAAGGCCAGAAGCAAAGCCGCTTCGTCGCCTGGACCTTCCAGTCAGAGCAAGCCGGCAAAAGCTGGTTCAGCTGACTGATTCACGGCGCACTGCGGCCCCTGTGGGAGCGGGCTCTGCCCGCGAAGCAGCCACCACGTGTTGCATGCTTCGCGGGCAGAGCCCGCTCCCACAGATGCTGGTGAACCGCAGCTGAAGGTTTTCCAGGCACAAAAAAACCGCGCCCGGGTTGACCCGCGGCACGGTTCGTCGAGCCGTTACAATTACTTGTTAACGGAATCGGTCAGCACTTTGGCTGGGACGAACTTGACGACTTTCTTGGCAGCGATTTCGATGGCAGCGCCAGTCGAAGGGTTACGGCCAGTGCGGGCAGGACGCTCGGTGATTTTCAGCTTGCCGATACCAGGCAGAGTGATCTCGCTGCCATTTTCCAATTGATCGGCAACGATCTGGCCCAGCTGCTCGATAGCGTTGCGCGCGGTGGTTTTCGGCGCGTCGATAGCTTCAGCGATATCGGCGATCAGTTGGTCTTTGGTTAATGCCATGGTGGTGTACCTTCCCTATCAAATTCAATTGGATTGCAAAGTGCAGCGTAAGTCGGAGCCGGGCGTGCGACGTCCGCCGGGGCTCGCGTTTCGGTCATGCCAATCGCCATTGTAGATACCCAGAATGACGTTTGGTTCGACTCGAAAGCCGCTCTCTGCGGGGCTTCACGGCCTCGTGGGCCGCAAGACCGGGCAAAACTAGCACAGAGCCAAACAAATATCCGCCACTAGCGGCCCTTTTATTCAGCTTTATCATGGGTTTGGCCAAAAAGTAGACGATTTCGTCGTTTCAGCGCACGCGCAGGCCACCGGCAATCCTCAAAACCCCTATCTACGTTACACTTCGCCCCTTTGCGGCACAGCCCGCTCCAGCCGCCGTGCCCATCAGTCAGACAAGCCGAGAAGCCCATGCCGATCCGTCACTGCATCGTCCATTTGATCGACAAGAAACCCGACGGCACGCCCGCCGTGCTTCATGCGCGCGACAGCGAGCTGGCCGAGTCCAGCGCCATCGAACATCTGCTTGCCGACCTCAACGAAAGTTACAACGCCAAGCAGGGCAAGGCCTGGGGCTTCTTCCATGCCGAGTCCGGCGCGCACCCGTTCAGCGGCTGGCTCAAGGACTATCTGGACGAGGGCCGCGACTTCACCCAGTTCAGCCGCACGGCCGTCGAGCACCTGCAGAAGCTGATGGAAGAATCCAACCTGTCCACCGGTGGGCACGTGCTGTTCGCGCATTACCAGCAAGGCATGACCGATTACCTGGCCATTGCCCTGCTGCATCACAGTGAAGGCGTGGCCGTGACCTCCGAGCTCGACGTGACCCCGTCGCGGCACCTGGACCTGGGGCAACTGCACCTGGCGGCGCGCATCAACCTGTCGGAGTGGCAGAACAACAAACAGTCCAAGCAGTACATCTCGTTCATCAAGGGCAAGAACGGCAAGAAGGTTTCGGAGTACTTCCGCGACTTCATCGGCTGCCAGGAAGGTGTCGATGGCCCGGGGGAAACGCGGACACTGCTCAAGGCGTTCAGCGACTTCGTCGAGAGCGAGGACCTGCCCGAAGAGTCGGCGCGTGAGAAAACCCAGACCTTGGTGGAGTACGCCACCAGCCAGACCAAGATGGGCGAGCCGGTCACGTTGAAAGAGCTGTCGGGTCTGATCGATGAAGAGCGCCCGCAGGCCGTTCTATGACCATATCCGCAACAAGGATTACGGTTTGTCGCCGGAGATCCCGGCCGACAAGCGCACCCTCAACCAGTTTCGTCGCTTCACCGGGCGGGCCGAGGGGCTGTCGATCAGCTTCGAGGCGCATCTGCTGGGCTCGAAGATCGAGTATGACGAAGAAGCCGGTACCTTGATCATCAAGGGCCTGCCGTCGCAACTGACCGACCAGCTCAAACGGCGCAAGGATTGACGGACTGCGCCGTATGAGTGGTCACCGGCCGCGAAGCGGATGCTGCGGGGTGTCAATCGAACCGCAGCGTGCCCTTCGCGGGCAGAGCCCGCTCCCACAGTTGGCGGGGAAGCAGGCGGTGCGGGGTGTCGATCGAACCGCGGCGTGGCCTTCGCGGGCAGAGCCCGCTCCCACAGTTGGCGGGGAAGCTGGCGGTGCGGGGTGTCAATCGAGCCGCAGCGTGGCCTTCGCGGGCAGAGCCCGCTCCCACAGTTGGCGGGGAGGCAGGCGGTGCGGGGTGTCGATCGAACCGCGGCGTGGCCTTCGCGGGCAGAGCCCGCTCCCACAGTTGGCGAGGAGGCAGGCGGTGCGGGGTGTCAATCGGACCGCAGCGTGGCCTTCGCGGGCAGAGCCCGCTCCCACAATCGGCGGGGAGGCAGGCGGTGCGGGGTGTCCGGCTTGACGTCGCCGCTACGATCTTGTGATCGCAAAACCCACTCGCGGGAAATGCACATGCACCACGCCGGCGCGCGCGTCTTCACGCCGGATGATCAATTCCTCGGCCCCGGTAAACAACAGCTCGCCCTGCACGGGGTCGACGCCATAGTCCACGGCCGAGATGCTCACCTGGTCGCCCATCTTGAACCCATTGAGGTCCTCGAACGTCTCGTCGGGCAAAGGTGCCGGGGTGGCCGCTTTGGCAATCGCCAAGGCTTCTTCTGCCGTCAGGTCGCTGTAGGTGCCGTGGCCGAAACCCAGCACGCGTCCCAGCCAGGCATGGATGGCGGGATAGACATCCACCAGCGGGGCGGTGACCGGCGTGCCCTTGAGGAACCACAGCGGATGAGCCATGGAGAAATCGGCCAGGGTCGGCGCGCCGAACAGGTACTCACCCTCTGCGTTCTGCAGTTGCTGCTCCAGGCGCGCCATGAACGTTGGCCACTGATGCTTGGCCTGCTCGACCGACAGGCGCGTCGCAGTGCCGCCCTGGAACAGCGCCATGCGGTCGGCGATGAAGGCCTTGGCGGCATCTTCCGGCAGACGCGACAGGCGGGCGCTGATGGACTCGGGCTGGAACACCAGGCTGACGGCATGCTGGAACAGCACCGAATCGGCCCAGGCGGCGAAAGTGGCCACGGTGAGTTCCTGGCCAAGGGGCAGCAATGCCGGCAAGGCTTTCTCCTGCTCCAGCCGCCGAGCGATCAAGGCCGTGTCGCAATACACATCGGCGCCGATCTGCAGCACTGGCGTCTTGCGATAGCCACCGGTCAGCGCCGTCAGATCTGGCTTGGGCATGATCGGCGAGATCAGCACCGAGCGCCACGCGAGCCCTTTGAAGCCAAGCATCAAGCGGGCCTTCTCGGCGAACGGCGAGGTCGGATAGTGATGCAGGATCAACTCGGACATATCGGCTCCAGCAGCGGATGGGAAAGCCCACAGCTTACTCGCACCCGCGCAGACCACATACCCCCGTAGCAGCGGCGGCGATGTGTGCGGTGTGCCTGAATGAACGCGTTGTAGCCGGACGCGGCTCGCGCCGCTGCTACAGGGTACGCAATCTCCGTAGCAGCGGCGCAAGCCGCGTCGGCGGTGCACGCGGTGTGCCTGGATGAACGCGGTGAAGCCGGACGCGGCTCGCGCCGCTGCTACAGGGGTACGCGATCTCCGTAGCAGCGGCGCAAGCCGCGTCGGCGGCGCATGCGGTATGCCTGAACGAACGCACAACCCCGAACGCGGCTCGCGATCCCCGTAGCAGCGGCGCAAGCCGCGTCGGCGTTGCACGCGGTGTGCCTGGATGAACGCGATGAAGCCGGACGCGGCTCGCGCCGCTGCTACAGGGATACGCGATCTCTGTAGCAGCGGCGCAAGCCGCGTCGGCGGTGTATGCGGTGTGCCTGAATGAACGCGGTGAAGCCGGACGCGGCTCGCGCCGCTGCTACAAGGGCACGCGATCCCTGTAGCAGCGGCGCAAGCCGCGTCGGCGGTGTATGCGGTGTGCCTGAATGGACGCGATGAGGCCGGACGCGGCTCGCGCCGCTGCTACAGGGGGGTGAATGTGGCTACGAGGTGTTCCTTGGCGGGCTTGCGCAGGCGCTTGATCAGCCGTTCGTGGCGCAAGGCTTCGCTTTTGCTTGGCCATGCTTCCACGTAAACCAACGCCACTGCCGGGCTGGACAGGAAGAACCGCGCGCCCTTCCCACTCTGGTGCTTGGCGAAACGGCGCTGCGGATCGTCACTGATGCCGCAGTAAAGCGAGCCATTCGCCGCGCGCACCAGGTAGACATACCAGGGCTTGGCTGGCGTGATGGCGGTCATCGATTCAGCAGCGCCTGTGTGCAAGCAATATCACTCCACCTTGGTCGCCATGGCCTGCACATGCAGCGTGCGCCCGGCCCCCATGCCGGCGGCCGTGGCGGCGACGCCGATGACGGCGAACACCCAACCCACTGCGCCCCACCCACCCGTCATGTCGTGCACCAGACCGACCGCGAAAGGCCCCATCGACGCGATGGTGTAGCCCACGCCCTGGGCCATGCTCGACAGATTGGCCGCCACATGGGCATCGCGCGAGCGCAGCACGATCAAGGTCAGTGCCAGCGCGAACACGCCGCCCTGCCCCAAACCCAGCACGATCGCCCAGCCCCACATCCCGCCCAGCGGTGCGTAAAGCAAGCCGAACAACCCAGCCAGGCTCAGCGCCATCACGGCGAGAATCGGCAGGCGCTGATCACGGCCGCGGGTGGCCAGCCATGGCACGGTCAACGCGCTGGGCAACTGCACGATGATCGAGAATGACATGACCAGCCCCGCCTCGGCAGCCGACAACCCGCGCCCGATGAGGATCGACGGCAACCAGCCGAAGACAATGTACGCCAACGACGACTGCAGCCCCATGAACAGCGTGACCTGCCACGCCAACGGATCACGAAGCAGCCCGGTCACGCGATAGCGAGCGCGCTGCACACCATGCTTCTGTCGCGTCTGCGGCCACCAGAACACCGCAGCCAGCAAAGCCGGCACCATCCAGAACGCCAGACCGATGCGCCAGCTGTCATCGAAATACTGGCTCAGCGGAACGCTCGAACCGGCCGCCAATGCCGCTCCCAGGCACAACGCCATGGTGTAGACGCCGGTCATCGTACCGGCCTGTCGGGCGAAGTCGCGCTTGACGATACCGGGCAGCAGCACGCCGATGATCCCGATACTGCCACCGGCCACCAGGCTGCCGATGAACAAGCCCCAGATGCCCAACTGACTGCGCAAAGCGATGCCGGCCGCCAGCACGAGCAACACGCCAAGGACCACGCGCTCGCTGTCGAAGCGGCGAGCCAGCAGGGGCGCCAGGGGCGCGAAAAGGCCCAGGCACAGAACCGGGAGCGTGGTCAGCAGACCGGCCGTCGAGCCGCTCAGACCGAGGCTGGCAGAGACCTGCGCAAGCAACGGCGCCATGCTCGACAGAGCCGGACGCAGGTTGAGCGCCACCAGCACCAGACCAAGGATCAGCAACCAGGGTTTATGCAGCGGCGTGACGATATCGCGACTCGAAGGGGTACAGTTGGCAGTAGGCATAAAAGTCCAGAAACGAAAGTGCGGACCATTGCCAGGACGGGAATGCCTGGTGGTCTCTTGGATACGGCTTTGAACGAGGAAGCGTAGAGCCTATTGCCAGCAATGGCAAATACCTGGCTGGCAGTGTGCCCTTCAGACCGCAGTGCGCCCTTCGCGGGCAGAGCCCGCTCCCACAGGTATCCGGGCAACCCGTAGGAGCGGTCATCGGCCGCGAAGCAGACGCTGTGGTATGTCAGGTGAACCGCAGTGCGCCCTTCGCGGGCAGAGCCCGCTCCCACAACAGGCCCACAACAGGTTCAAAGCAGGCCCGCAGGCAGCGGATCCCCTGTGGGAGCGGGCTCTGCCCGCGAAGCAGGCGCTGCGGTGCAGCAGACCTGAAACGAAAAAACCCGGGCAAAGGCCCGGGTTTTTGGTTTGCTGCAAACGGTGATCAGTGCAGGATCTGGCTCAAGAACATCCGCGTCCGGTCACTCTGCGGGTTGTCGAAGAAGTCGTTCGGCGCGGCCTGTTCGACGATCTCCCCCTTGTCCATGAAGATCACCCGGTTCGCCACGGTGCGGGCGAAGCCCATTTCGTGGGTCACGCAGAGCATGGTCATGCCATCCTCGGCCAGGCCTATCATGGTGTCGAGCACTTCCTTGACCATTTCCGGGTCGAGCGCCGAAGTCGGTTCGTCGAACAGCATGATCTTGGGCTTCATGCACAGCGCCCGAGCAATGGCCACACGCTGTTGCTGACCACCGGACAACTGACCGGGAAACTTGTGCGCCTGCTCCGGAATGCGTACGCGCTCCAGGTAATGCATGGCGATTTCCTCGGCCTGGCGCTTGGGCATCTTGCGCACCCACATCGGCGCCAGCGTGCAGTTCTGCAGGATGGTCAGGTGCGGGAACAGGTTGAAGTGCTGGAACACCATGCCCACTTCGCGACGTACCGTTTCGATCTGCTTGAGATCGTTGGTCAGCTCCACGCCGTCGACGATGATGGTGCCCTTCTGATGCTCTTCCAGACGATTCAGGCAACGAATGGTGGTCGACTTGCCCGAACCCGAAGGCCCGCACAACACGATACGCTCGCCCTGGGTCACGTTCAGGTTGATGTCCTTGAGCACGTGGAACTGGCCGTACCACTTGTTCACGCCTTGCATCTGGATGATGCCCGGAGCGCCGGCCGGTTTCTTGATCGCTTCACTCATGATTAAGCTCCTAACGCTTGTGGCCAGTGTCCAGCTTGCGCTCCAGGTGCATGGAGTAGCGGGACATACCGAAACAGAAGATCCAGAACACCAGGGCTGCGAACACGTAGCCCTCGGTCGCCATGCCCAGCCATGCGGGGTCGGCTGCCGCCTGCTTGACGCTGTTGAGCAGGTCGAATAGGCCGATGATGATCACCAGGCTGGTGTCCTTGAACAATGCAATGAAGGTGTTGACGATGCCCGGAATGACCATCTTCAGGGCCTGCGGCAGGATCACCAGGCCCATGCTGCGCCAGTAGCCCAGCGCCATGGCCGAAGCGGCCTCGTACTGCCCCTTGGGAATGGCCTGCATGCCACCGCGCACCACCTCGGCCACATAGGCCGACTGGAACAGGATCACGCCGATCAACGCGCGCAGCAGCTTGTCGAAGTTCATGCCTTCAGGCAGGAACAGCGGCAGCATCACCGAGGACATGAACAGCACGGTGATCAACGGCACGCCGCGCCAGAACTCGATGAAGGTCACGCAGACCACCTTCACCGCCGGCATTTTCGAGCGACGGCCCAGGGCCAGCAGAATCCCCAACGGCAAGGCGCCGGCGATGCCCACGGTGGCGATCACCAGGGTCAGCATCAGGCCGCCCCACTGGCTGGTGGCAACGGTCGGCATGCCGAACGCCCCGCCGTGCAGCAGGAAGTAGGCGATGACCGGGTAAAGCACCAGGAAACCGATGCCATAGACCGCCTTGCGCTTGAACCGCGACATGAACAGCGGCGCCACACCCAGGACCGCCAGCCAGACAGTCAGGTCGACGCGCCAGCGCAGCTCGGGCGGGTAATAGCCATACATGAACTGGCCGAACCGTTGCTGGATGAACACCCAGCACGCGCCTTCCTTGGTGCAGTCGGCACGGGTGGTGCCGACCCAGTTCGCGTCGAAGATCGACCAGTTCAACAGGGGTGGCACGATCAGCCAGATCAGGTACAGCGACAACAGCGTCAGCAGGGTGTTGAGCCAGCTGGAGAACAGGTTCTGGCGCATCCACGCGACCGGGCCGAACACTTTGCTCGGTGGTGGCTGGTCGGGTTTGAAAATATGGGTCGTCATGCGCTTATCCTCACCGTTCGATCAGCGCAATGCGCTTGTTGTACCAGTTCATCAGCAGGGAAATGCTGATACTGATCGCCAGGTACACGCTCATGGTGATGGCAATGACTTCGATCGCCTGCCCCGTCTGGTTGAGCACGGTACCGGCGAACAGCGAAACCATTTCCGGGTAACCGATACCGGCGGCCAGCGACGAGTTCTTCGCCAGGTTCAGGTATTGGCTGGTCAGTGGCGGAATGATCACGCGCAGGGCCTGCGGGATGATCACCTTGCGCAGGGTCGGGCCGTTGCGCAGCCCCAGCGAGTGGGCCGCTTCGGTCTGGCCGTGGCTGACCGACTTGATGCCCGAACGCACGATCTCGGCGATGAACGCCGCGGTGTACACGGTCAGGGCCAGGGTCAGGGCCAGCAGTTCCGGGATCAATACCCAACCGCCGACGAAGTTGAAGCCCTTGAGCTCGGGTTTTTCCCAATGCACCGGAGCGCCGAAGATCAACGAGCACAGGGCCGGCACGACGATGAGGATCGCCAGGCCCACCCAGAACTTGTGGAACGGCTCGCCGGTGGCCTCGAAGCGCTTGGTGGCCCATTTGGACATCAGCACGATGCCGACGATGGCCAGGATGACGCTGATCACGAACGGCCAGAAGCCCGGTGCAGCCAGCGCAGCCGGCATGTTCAGGCCGCGGCTGCTGACGTAGAAGCTGTCCATGAAGCCATGGGCGGCGCGCGGCCCAGGCAGCGTCAGAAACACCGCGAAGTACCAGAACAGGATCTGCAGCAGTGGCGGGATATTGCGGAACACCTCGATATAGACCGTCGCCAGCTTGTTGATCATGAAGTTGGGCGACAGCCGAGCCACACCGATCACGAAACCCAGCAGGGTTGCCAGGATGATGCCGATGATCGACACCAGCAGGGTGTTGAGCAGGCCGATCAGGAACACGCGCGCGTAGCTGTCCGATTCAGTGTAGTCGATCAGGTGTTGGGCAATGCCGAAGCCGGCACTGCGTTCGAGAAAGTCGAAACCGGAAGTGATGCCCCGGTGTTGCAGGTTGGTCTGTGTGTTGTTGAACAGAAACCAGCCCATACCGACCACCGCCACAATGGTGATGATCTGGAAAAGCCACGCACGCACACGTGGATCAGTCAGGGACAGGCCCTGCTTGGGTGCGCCGATTTGATTTTGCATGGAAAGCCCCAGGAGAGAGGGAGAACAGCGCCTGACGGCAACGTGCCGTCAGGCGCAGGGCCGATCAGCGTACGGGTGGTGCGTACTGGATACCGCCAGCGTTCCACAGAGCGTTCTGGCCACGGTCGATCTTCAGCGGGGTGTTCGCGCCCAGGTTGCGCTCGAACATTTCACCGTAGTTGCCGACCTGCTTGACGATCTGTACCACCCAGTCCTTCGGCAGTTTCAGGTCCTTGCCGTATTCGCCATCGGCGCCCAGCAGACGAGCCACGTCGGGGTTCTTGGTCGACTTGGCTTCGGCTTCCACGTTCTTCGAGGTCACGCCAGCTTCTTCGGCGTTGAGCTGAGCGAACAGGGTCCACTTGACGATTGCCAGCCAGTCTTCGTCGCCACGGCGTACCACTGGGCCCAGAGGCTCCTTGGAAATGGTTTCCGGCAGCACGATGTAGTCGTTCGGTGCTGCCAGCTTGCTGCGCTGGGCGAACAGCTGCGACTTGTCGGAGGTCAGTACGTCGCAACGGCCGCCTTCCAGGGACTTGGCGCTTTCGTCGGAGGTGTCGAACGTGATCGGGGTGTACTTCAGGCCATTGCCGCGGAAGTAGTCGGACACGTTCAGTTCGGTGGTGGTACCGGCCTGGATGCAGATGGTTGCACCGTCCAGTTCCTTGGCGCTTTTCACGCCCAGCTTGTTGTTCACCAGGAAGCCGATGCCGTCGTAGTAGGTCACGCCGGCGAAGACCATGCCCATGCCCGCATCGCGGGAGCTGGTCCAGGTGGTGTTGCGCGACAGGATGTCGATTTCACCGGACTGCAGCGCGGTGAAACGCTCCTTGGCGTTCAGCTGGCTGAACTTGACCTTGGTGGCGTCGCCGAACACAGCGGCGGCGACGGCGCGGCAGACGTCGGCGTCGATACCGACGATCTTGCCCGAAGCATCAGGAACGGAGAAACCCGGCAGGCCGTCGGAGACGCCGCACTGTACGAAACCTTTCTTCTGGATGGCGTCCAGAGTGGCACCCGCCTGAGCGAAGCTGCTCACGCCCAGGACGGTCGCAGCGGTCAGTACAGCCAGGGTGGATTTCAACATCTTCATTCAAAACCTCCAGTTGCTCTTGTTGTGTCCGAGCTTGAATTGCGCTGCACCTAAATGAGGCGGTATCGACCCGTGTCGGCTAGTTGTTGGGTCAAGCATCAATCGCAATACAAGTGATGAACCCGAGTGGCCAGATGGCGCGACCGGGATATGCAACGCTTGCCCCCGCTCCCCGCAAGGTCCGACGCAGTGGCCTGCGGCGTCTTTCGCGATCATCGACCGATTCTGCTACAACCCTGATGGACTGCTCTGCGTCAGTTCCGAAGGGCTCTATAGTGTTACCGCCGATGAGGATGCTGGTATTACGCCAGTTACATAGCAAGCCTCGTACCAGAGTGAATCCGGAAAGCGTTTAAGTGCGCGTCAATAGAAAAACTTGTAGCCTTGCGACATCTTCTTCAGAGATCGCACCATCGCGCCCCGTCGCACTGCACTCAAACAGAGCGGGCGCCCCACAACGGAGCAACCATGACTGACCCCCTGATCATCGAACCGAACCACACCGCCGACGCCTGTGTCATCTGGCTGCACGGCCTGGGCGCGGACAGATACGACTTCCTGCCGGTAGCAGAAGCCCTGCAGCAACGCCTGCACGGCACGCGCTTCGTACTGCCCCAGGCGCCGACCCGGCGCGGTCACCATCAATGGCGGCTATGCCATGCCCAGCTGGTACAACATCATCGCCATGAGTCCGGCACGGGCGATCGACCAAGGTCAGTTGGAGGCGTCTGCGCAGATGCTTTGCGGCCTGATCGAGGAACAGCAGGCCAGCGGGATCGCGCCGGAGCGAATCTTCATCGCCGGGTTTTCCCAAGGTGGCGCGGTGGTCCTGCATACGGCCTACATCACCTGGACAGGACCGTTGGGCGGGGTCCTGGCGCTGTCGACCTATGCGCCGACCTTCGACGAAAAAGTCGAACTGGCCGCGAGCCAGCAGCGCACCCCGGCACTCTGCCTGCATGGGCAGAACGACGAGGTGGTGATCAATGCCATGGGCCGCAGTGCTTATGAACACCTCAAAGGCTGGGGCGTGGACGCAGCGTGGCGGGAATACCCCATGGGTCACCAAGTGTTACCGCAAGAGATCGCCGATATCGGCGAGTGGTTGGCGCAGCGGTTGCACTGACCCACAGGCAGGCCATTCACGGCCAATGACCGCTCCTACACGTCCCCCGTAGGAGCGGTCATTGGCCGCGAACCAGGCACCCTGGTGTATCTGCCATACATCGGTACACCCTTCACCCGCCTTTCCCACATCCAGCACTCTTCTACCGTCGTGCGCGATTCTTGCATTACACTGCCTGACGCACATTCCTTAACCAATCGATGAGAAGCCCGTGCTCAAAGCACTCAAGAAGATGTTTGGCAAGAGCGACGCACAGCCGCTTGCTGCCGACACTGGCGCCACCCGCGCGCTACCCGTCGACACTGAAGAATCGACCCCGCCGGCTACTGCGGCGGATGCACCGGCCGCCAGCCCTGAACCGGCAGCAGCCGCTGCACCCATCATCGTCGAAACGCCCCGCCGCCCTCGCCCGCCCAAGCCTGTGGTACCGGCCTGGAACCGCGCCGACTTTCAGGTCGCCCCGCAGGAAGGCAAGACCCGCTTCCACGACTTCGCGCTCACCGACGAGCTGATGCACGCCATCCACGACCTCGGTTTCCCCTATTGCACGCCGATCCAGGCGCAGGTGCTGGGTTATACCCTCAAGGGCCGCGACGCCATCGGCCGTGCCCAGACCGGCACCGGCAAGACCGCCGCCTTCCTCGTGTCGATCATCTCCCAGTTGCAGCAGACGCCTCCGCCCAAGGAACGCTTCATGGGCGAGCCGCGCGCGCTGATCATCGCGCCCACCCGCGAGCTGGTGGTGCAGATCGCCAAGGACGCCGCAGGCCTGACCAAGTACACCGGTCTGAACGTGATGACGTTTGTCGGCGGCATGGACTTCGACAAGCAACTCAAGCAGCTCGAAGCCCGTCACTGCGACATTCTGGTCGCCACCCCCGGTCGCCTGCTGGACTTCAACCAGCGCAGTGAAGTGCACCTGGACATGGTCGAGGTGATGGTGCTCGATGAAGCCGACCGCATGCTCGACATGGGCTTCATCCCCCAGGTGCGGCAGATCATTCGTCAGACGCCGCCCAAGCAGGAGCGCCAGACCCTGCTGTTCTCGGCCACCTTCACCGAAGACGTGATGAACCTGGCCCAGCAGTGGACCACCGATCCGGCCATCGTCGAGATCGAGCCGGAAAACGTCGCCAGCGAAACCGTCGAGCAACACGTGTACGCCGTCGCCGGCAGCGACAAGTACACGCTGCTGTACAACCTGGTCACCGGTAACGATTGGGAGCGCGTGATCGTGTTTGCCAACCGCAAGGACGAGGTGCGCCGGATCGAAGAGCGCCTGGTGCGCGACGGTGTGAATGCCGCGCAGCTGTCCGGCGATGTGCCGCAACACAAGCGCATCAAGACGCTGGAGGAGTTTCGCGAAGGCAAGATCCGCGTGCTGGTGGCCACCGATGTGGCAGGCCGTGGCATCCATATCGATGGCATCAGCCATGTGATCAATTTCACCCTGCCCGAAGTGCCGGATGACTACGTTCACCGCATCGGTCGTACGGGCCGGGCCGGCACCAGTGGCGTCTCGATCAGCTTCGCAGGCGAAGACGATTCCTACCAACTGCCTTCGATCGAAGCGCTGCTGGGCCGCAAGATCAACTTCGAAATGCCATCAGCCGAGCTGTTGAAACCGGTGGAACGCAAGCGCTCCTGACCCCCCGTAGGAGCGGTCCGCGGCCGCGAAGCCTCTTGTGGGAGCGGGCTCTGCCCGCGAAGGCCTCACCGCGGTCCACCCGCTCCACAGCGCCCCCCTCTTGTGGGAGCGGGCTCTGCCCGCGAAGGCCTCACCGCGGTACACCCGCTCCACAGCGCCGCCCTCTTGTGGGAGCGGGCTCTGCCCGCGAAAAGGCCACTGCCGACTTTCAGATCACTCCCAGCGCTGGGCCGCCTGCTCGTCGCTTTCACGCCCCTGCACCCAGCGCGGGCCATCCTCGGTGTTCTCCTTTTTCCAGAACGGCGCGCGGGTCTTGAGATAGTCCATGACGAAATCACAGGCCTGAAACGCCGCCTGACGATGGGCGCTGGCCACACCGACGAACACGATCGGCTCACCCGGTTCCAGCGCACCGACACGATGCAGGATCTCCAGTTTCAGCAACGGCCAACGCTGCGCCGCTTCCAGAACGATCTTGTCCAAGGCCTTCTCGGTCATGCCGGGGTAGTGTTCCAGCAACATCCCGCGCACTTCGAGCCCGTCATTGAAATCGCGCACGTAGCCAACGAAACCCACCACGGCGCCCACCCCGGTATTGGTCTGATGCAAGGCGTTGAGCTCGGCGCCCGGGTCGAAAGCTTCGTGCTGTACGCGAACGCTCATGTCAGCCTCCGGTCACGGTTGGAAAGAATGCCACTTCATCGCCGTCAAGCAGCGGCTCGTTCAACCCACACATCTCCTGGTTACGAGCGCACATCAGGCCCTTTTCACCGAGCACTTCGCGATCGCCGCGCAGGATGAGGAATTCACGCAGCGTCTCGACATTGGCGAACTCGCCTTTTACCACTTCCTCAGCTACCCCCAGCAATTCGCGATAGCGGGCGAAATACAGCACCTTGCAATTCATGATGCATCCGCCTTGAAATGCCCACTCTTGCCGCCTTGCTTCTCCAACAGGCGCACTTGCTCGATGACCATGCCCCGGTCGACTGCCTTGCACATGTCGTAGATCGTCAGGGCCGCGACACTCGCCGCCGTCAGTGCCTCCATCTCGACCCCGGTCTGCCCGGCCAGCTTACAGCGCGCGGTAATCAGGACGCTGTCCTCGCCGTCGGCCACCAACTCGACCTTCACACCGGTCAGCATCAGGGGATGGCACAGGGGAATGAGGTCACTGGTTTTCTTCGCTGCCTGAATGCCGGCGATACGCGCCACGGCGAACACATCACCTTTGGGATGCTCACCTTCGACGATCATGCGCAGCGTCGGCGGCAGCATGCGAACACGCGCCTGGGCCACGGCTTCGCGTGAGGTCACAGCCTTTTCGGTGACATCCACCATGTGCGCGCGGCCTTGGGAATCGAGATGGGTCAGCACAGCCTTACTCCTGTTTCGGGAGCAGCGATTGTAGCCCCGCAAGCGGTAGGTTGCGCAAAACCTAAAACGTCCTTTTGTAGGACTAATCCTCCAAAACTTGGGAAGCATCTGACTTTTTCATCGCCCGCCACTCGGCAGAATTCTCCTCGCGACGCCAACCGAAGCCATCAGGACTCGGCTCATGGCCCGTTCAACACGCAGCGCGCACCTGCTGCCCATCTTGAAATAAAGGAGTTTTACCCGATGAAATCCTCATTGCTCGCCCTGCCCCTGGCCATCTTGATCGCCACCCCCGCTCTTGCCGTTCAGCGTATCGACCATACCGTTACCGTGACCGCCATCGTTCCGACCGACAAGTTCATCGTCGAGCCACTGGGTGGCAACTGGATGAACGAGCCGCAGAAAATGAGCTTCAAGCCTGTCGACGGCAGCCTGGAACCCATCCGCAAGCAGCTGACCATGAAAAGCACCACCGGCGAAATCAAGGCCAAGCTGCTGACGGCGCCTTCCATGAGCAGCGGCAGCAACACCATTGGTCTGGACGTGAGCATCGCCGGCCGCCGCCTGAGCACCAGCCCTGAAACCGTATCCAACGTGGCCGATTCCGCCGCCGGCACCGTGGTCGACTTCCTCGTCACTGCAGGCACCAAGCCGACCGCCGGCTATGTACCGGGCACCTATCAGGGCATCGTCAACCTGGTGTTCGAAACCCCTGATCCGGCCTGATCACAGCCCGACTCCCTCGTTCTCGTTCATACGGCCGCCGTTGTTGCCTGCGCGACATCGGCTGGCCCAAGACTTTGTGATACCCATGACTGCACATGCCCTCTGGATGCCAAGCGGTGCGCGCATCGCTTCGTTGCTGGCGCTGACTCTCCTGCCGGGTTGGGCCATGGCCATCACGCCGGCTGCAGGTCCGGTGGGTGTGCTGAGCCAGGCGCAAGGCTTGCCCGCCGAATTCAACGAGCACTTCTTCGACGTTCCGCTGGCCGTCCGTGTCGATCTCGACGGCGAGCCTCTGGGTGAGGCGTTGATCGCGCTCGATCGCAAGGATCGCGTCCAGCTCCTCGAATTCGTCGACACGGACGGCCAGTCTTCGACACAGTCGCTTCGCCAACGGTGGACGGACCAGCTCGCCGAACCGGTGCCACTGGGGACCTGCATCAGCGACTGTCGAAACCAATTGCTTGCCTTGCATTACAGCCTGCACGACTCGCGCCTGTCGATCCTGACTCGGTCGGTCGAACGCAGCAGCGACGCGCAACGCTATCACGCCCTGCCCGAGCACGGCAGCCAAGGCTTGATTCTGCGTAACCAACTCAATCTCACGGCCGGACAGCGCGATCAGGCAGGTCGCTATGCCCTGCAAGGTCAGGGCAGCATCGGCGACTGGACGGCGCTGGGGCAGTTCCAGGCCGATCGCAGCCAGGACAGCCGTCAGGGCACCCGGCGGCGTGTCGACCAGTTGTACGCCGAACGCCTGATAGAGAACCACTTCTATCGCCTGGGTTACTTCATGCCCGACTCGCAAGGCCTGGCGCGCCAGCCTCGAACCCTGGGCGACAGCCCGGACACCGCACTGGGCATCATGTATGGCAGCAGCGACAGCCTGGCGGTCAGCAGTACCACCCCCAGTGCCACGCCGATCTACGTGACCCCTTCGCGCGCCGGGGTGGTGGAGATCTACCGCGGCGGTGTGCTGATCAATAGCCAGCCGGTCCAGCCGGGGCTGCAAGCCATCGACACCAAGGTACTGCCTGGCGGCATCTACGATGTCGAAGTACGCGTGCTCGAAGACGGTCGTGTGACCTCCAGCAGCGAGGCCTTCATCTACAAGCCGTTGAACTGGAGCAATCCGGACGAGCGTTGGCGCTACAACCTGTACCTGGGCCGACGCAGCACCCTGCTCAGCAACTGGGACGAGGAGCGTGCCAACGGGCTGAGCGCCGGGGCCTTGTTCAACTACCTGGCCCACTCACGGGTGGTACTGGGCGGCTCGGTGCAACGTGTACGAGGTTTCGACCAGTACGGCCTGTCGGCCGACTGGGACGCGCTGCAAAGCCTCAAGCTGTACGCCAACCTGTTTCATACCGGCCAGCATGGCCAGGGCTACGATCTGCAGGCACTGTGGAACTACGATGCCGGCAATCTGGTGTTCAGCCGCAGCCAGAGCTGGCAACAGTACCCCAGGCTGCGCGGACAGCTCGAGCGGGGGCCCGCCCAGCAGGTCATTCAGACCTCGGCAGCCTGGATGCACCGCATCGACCAGCGCTGGAGCGCCAATACCCGAATCGCCCGCAGCGACGGCCTGTATGGCGGCAACGCATTCGACCTGGGCCTGACCTACCACGGCAAGCTGTTGGGCTCCGACGCCAACTGGCGCACCTCGCTGTTCGATCGCCCTGGCTCACTGGCAACCGGTGGCCATCGCAACCGCGGCATCGACTTCAGCCTGAGCCTCAACCTGGGCCAGGACGGTCGCCGCCTGGCCGCGACCCTGGGCAGCCGTACGGCGCAGGACGGCAGCCGTGATCACAACGTGTCGCTGACCTATCAGCAAGCCCTGCAACACCACACCCTGCGCAACGTCTCGGGCACCGTCACCGCCGATCGCTATGGCGCCGGCTTTGCCACCAACGCACAGTTTCAGAACAACGCCGTGTACGGCGACGCCTACCTGCAGAAATCTTCTCTGGACGATGGCCTCAGTGGGGGCCTCAACCTGGAAAGCACCCTGGCCACCGACGGTGGACGGATAGCCGCCAGCGGTATCTTTCAGGCTTACGAAGCGGGGGTGATCGTCGATGTCGAATCCGACATCGACGAACTCAGCCTGCGTGCCGACAGCCCGTACAGCTTCGGCGCCACGCTGCGCCCAGGCCGCAACATCATGCCCGCCAGCGCCTATCGTCCGGGCCAGGTGCAACTCGACTTCCAAGGCTCCGATGCCCACGCGGCGGTTATCCAGCCCTCTTCTTTCAGCTACCACCTCAACCGCGGCGGTGTTACCTACCAGAAGATTCGGGTGATGCGCACGGTCACCGTGCTGGGCCGCCTGCTCAACCACCGCGGCGATCCCATCAAGGGCGCCATGGTGATCAACCACGCCAGCCGCAGCCTCACCGAAGCCGACGGATTCTTCGCGGTGGAGATGAGCGAGTCGACGCCCACCCTGGAAGTGCGCCGCAGCGGTACGCGACTGTGTTTCATCAAGTTGGACGAGAAACACGCCCAGCGTGAAAACGAAGTGCTGCTGGTCGGCGACCAGCAATGCAGTACAGACAGTCTAGCCGCCAAGGGTGGCGCTTCAGAGAGAGAAGCAGGATGAATCGGCTATCGAACAGACCCGCTGCAGCCGCAGTCATCATCGGCAAACTGGCGCTGCTGGTTTTGTCCTGGTTTTTCAGTCACTGGGCGCAGGCGAACGAAAAGCTCATCACCGCGCGCATCGAGGGTACCCGATTCATCAATACCACCCAGAAAGCGCTGTGGTGCAATCAGTTCGGCGGTGGCGCCTACTGCACGGCCAGCGACTGGGGCATCGATCTGCCCATCACCTATACCAAGATCGTGGATGTCAACTCTGCCGACTACCGCAACAAAGTCTATGCCAAGCTCCCGGCGCGCCAGTCCCTGACCTTGCAGAACCAGCTCTCTGGCCAGACCGCAACCATGTCGATCACCTTCAACTATTTCAGCCAGCGGGTCAGAACGCTCCACGATACGGTGCTGGCCGAACCGGCCGGTGGATGTGGGGCGCTCGGCGGCATCGGCGGTGGAGCGGGCTGGTCCCAGCACCTTTGGTATGTCCTGAGCGGAAACAACCCGACACCTTGCTATTCCTCCCGAACCGGCAATGTAAATGTGGAAAATGCGGAATTCACCCGGATAGGCGTCAGTATCCAGCCGCAGTTCCCCGCAGTAGCGTCTCTGGATCCGGGACGCTGGGAAGGCGTTATCGAATACCTGGTCGGGCCGGGTCGCGATTTCGACTTCGGCAACATGACCAGTGCCAGTACTGACGTCATTCGCTTTCGGGTGAGCTTCGTGATCCAGCCGGACATTCGCGTGGATCTTCCTGCCAATGGCACCGAAGTCAAATTGATCCCCCAGGGCGGCTGGGGCGTGACGACGAATTCGAGCCGGGCGCCAGAACGGCTCTATCACGATACCCCCCTGCGGCTCTGGGCGGGCGTGCCTGTGCGGGTATACCTGAGTTGCCAATTGACCAACCTCGCCGACGGGCGCTGCAAGTTGCGCCCCAACTCCGGGGTGCAGGATGTACTCATGGACACGCAACTCACCTTGCCCAGCACGTTCACCCACAACAACCAGCCGATAAACCGCCTGTCACTGCGCCAAGGGCTGACGCGCGCCAAGACCATCATCCCGTCAGGCAACATCGCTAATGCGCCAGGCACGCTGCACTTCGAAGTCAGCGGGACGGAGGCGGCAAAAATGCTGCTCAATCCAGGCGCCAAATACAGCGGCACGGTCACCATCATCTACGACGCCACCATCGCTTGAGGTTCACCATGAGACACCTTTTGCTACTGCTTGCCCTTGGTACCCCACCGGCCCAGGCAGGTCCGGAACTGAACATCGGCAGCCTCTATGAATACCTGGACGAGGGCCGCAGCACCTCGCTCAAGCGCATCTACAACAATGGCGACCAGACGGCCTTCGTCAAGGTAACCGTCGCCGAGCTGGTCTACGGGGCCGACGGCAAGGCCACGGAAGTGTCGCTCGACGGCCTGCCGGCGGGCGAACGCAGCCTGATCGCCAGCCCTGCACGCTTGATAGTCCCGGCCCAGGGCATGCAACAGGTAAGGCTGCTGTACCGGGGCAAGCGCGACGCCGAACGCTACTATCGGCTGCGTTTCATTCCCGTCCTGCCGGAGGTCGGCGATGGCTTCGGCTTGAATCCCGAACAAGCCAAGCAATACGACGACGCCTTGACGGCCGGCGTGAATATCCTCGCAGGCTTCGGCGCGGTGGTGTTCGTCAAACCTGCGCCCACGCGCTATGCCACGCAGGTGGTGCACGAAGCCACGCGCTTTGTCGTCCCCAACGACGGAAATGCCACGCTGGTAATCGATCACTTCAACGACTGCGCTCCCGACGGGAAGGACTGCAAACCGCCTACCAAGCATCACATCAGGCCCGGCAAGCGCCTGGCGTTCGACAAGGAAGCCGGGCGCATCTATCGGTTCGTGCTGGAAAAGGGTCAGGAACGTGAGGAAGTGCAGTTCAGTGGCTGAACCGAGCGGCGCCGTGAAGCACCGCCGTGTGCAGGTTCAGAGATGGGATTCGGCATACTCGGCCAGAATCGACCGCGGTACGCCTTGCAGCGTGATGTGCACGCCCTGCGGGAAGTCCTTGAAACGCTCCGTCAGGTAGGTCAGCCCCGAGCTGGGCGCCGACAGGTAGGGGGTGTCGATCTGCGCCAGGTTGCCCAGGCAGATCACTTTGGAACCGGCGCCGGCACGGGTGATGATGGTTTTCATCTGGTGCGGCGTCAGGTTCTGGCACTCGTCGATCAGGATCAGGCTTTGCTGGAAACTGCGGCCTCGGATGTAGTTGAGGGATTTGAACTGCAACGGCACCTTGCTCAGGATGTAGTCGACGCTGCCGTGGGTGTTTTCATCCTCCATGTGCAGGGCTTCGAGGTTGTCGGTGATGGCGCCCAGCCAGGGCTCCATTTTTTCCGCTTCGGTACCGGGCAGGAAGCCGATCTCCTGATCCAGCCCCTGCACGCTGCGGGTGGCAATGATGCGCCGGTAGCGCTTGGTCACCATGGTCTGCTCGATGGCTGCAGCCAGGGCCAGAATGGTCTTGCCCGAACCCGCCGCACCGGACAGGTTCACCAGGTGGATGTCCGGGTCGAGCAAGGCGAACAGGGCCAGCGCCTGATAGATGTCGCGCGGCTTCAGACCCCAGGCTTCCTGATGCAGCAAGGGCTCCTGATGCAGGTCCAGGATCATCAACTCGTCGTCCTTGATGCCCTTGATCCAGCCAACGAAGCCCTGCTCGTCGATGATGAATTCGTTCATGTGCACCGACGGCAGCAGCTCGCTCAATTGCACGCGGTGCCAGGTGCGGCCGTGGTCCTGACGGGTCTCGACCTTGCTCACGCGGTCCCAGAAAGACCCGGGCACGTTGTGATAGCCGCGTGAAAGCAGCGACACGTCGTCGACCAACTGGTCGGTGCTGTAATCCTCGGCGGCAATGCCGCAGGCGCGCGCCTTGAGACGCATGTTGATGTCTTTGGTGACCAAAATCACGCTCAAATCGGGGTTGCGCGTGTGCAGGTCGATCAACTGGTTGATGATGATGTTGTCGTTGAGGTTCTGCGGCAGCAGGTTGGAAGGTTCAGGACGCTTGTCCATCAGGATGGACAGAAAACCTTTGGTGCTGCCATTGACGCGCATGATCGGTACGCCGGATTCGACCACTGAAGGCGAGGCATCGCCCAGGGTCTTGTCGATCAGACGAATGGCCTGCCGACACTCGGCAGCGACGGTCTGCTTGCCATCCTTGAGTTTGTCCAGTTCCTCCAGAACGGTCATGGGAATGGCGACGTGGTGTTCTTCGAAATTCAGCAGGGCGTTTGGATCGTGGATCAGTACGTTGGTATCGAGCACATAAAGGATTGGCTGATCGGAAGAGGTGCTGCGTCCTTGTTCATCCATACTCGGTCACCTTTTTGGGAGCCTGACAACGCAATACCTGGACGGTGCTGCGCCGCGAAAAGGCCGCCGGATTCCCGCATCAAGGAGCAGGACCTGCGCACAGGTGGAGAGTCTCTGGAAGACGCCACCTGTGATGCAGGGTTCGGCGGTCTGTCTTCGTAATACCGCAAAACCCATGAAGGAAAAAAGCACTTTACGGTTTTTTGAAGTTTATTTTTCCGTAGTGCGAATAACGCTTGGCGGCTGCAACGCACGCCGTTAGAGTCCGAAGTTGACCCGCCCGTCATCAGACCGGCAAATTTCGCAAAAAACCTGCCAAAGCCCCGTAAAACCTGACGATTGACGCTTTTGTTCACTGAACGTCGGCGCAGGCCTGCCATTGGATGTCGGTCTGGGCGGTTTCGCGCATCAGCCAGGGCACCGCAGTCTGCGCCTTGGCCAGGCTGTCATGAAACACCACGATCCCCCGTCGCCACAGCAGCATCAGGCTGAGCGTGCGCTCGCCGGCCTGCTGGGCGGTAAGGCGGCTGTCGTCGTCCATCGAATCGATGTTCCACAGCGCCACTTTCAGACCCGCGCCAGCGAAGAACCCACCGCTGTCGGCGCGGCGCTGACCGTAGGGCGGGCGGAACCAGGGCACGTAGCTGTCGGGCAGATCGCTCTGCAGCAGGGCGATGCTGCGCAGCACCGAATCCTGCCATTTGTCCCATTGCCCATGGGAAACGTACTGCCAGCCCAGGGTCGCCACGCACTGCCCGGCATACAGCGCCTGCAATTGGGCCACCGAGGTTTTCTCGGCGCGCGCCTGCAGGCTCTGGCCTGGGACGAAGAATGTAGCGCTCAGATCCTGCGCACGCAGGTACCCGGTCAGCGCATCGGTGGCGCCATCGACCGGGCTGGGGCCGCCGTCGAAGGTCAGCAGGAAGGTGCGGTCGGCAAAGCCATTGCCATCGAATTCCTGTTCCGACAACAGTTGCACTTCGCTGGTGGTCTGCGGCGATACGGCGGCCAAGCGCAACAGCTCGTTCAAATAAGCCTCGCTGAACACCTGTCCCGGCACGGCAAACCCGGAATAGAAGGACTCGGGCGCGATACCCAGATCGGCCGCCTGGGTGCGCAGATCGCTTTCGCTGTCGATGGCATAGCAGAACGAGGCGTCCTGCTCGCAGCTTTGCTGCGCCAGATCGAAATTGGCCCAGAGCCGCTGCCAGAGTCGCTGACGCAGGTCCTCGATCGCCAGCAGGTTGATCTGGCGCAGGCCCAGACGTGCGGTCAGCTGTGCTTCATCCTGGCTCTCACTGGCCAGCAACGAGCGGGCGAACAGCAATATCTGCGCGCGCGAGGCGACATCGAACAGCACCGGCGAGTCGATGCGCTCGGGCCAGTGACTGCGTTCCAGGGTCGCCACCAGCGGCGCGGCGACGGCGCTTGAAGCGGCGCAGACAAGAGTGGCCAGCATCCATGATACCCAACGCAACGGCGATCTCCTCGGTGACGGGGTGCGCGGGCACTATACCGCTGTCATGGCGCGGCGCGTAGCTTGGTGGCGTACGAGGCCTTCCCCCACCTCGTTTCTGTGATTACAGTAGGCAATCAACGGCGGTTCAGGAATCACCCTATGCTTCGCTTGGCCCTCGCCGTGCTGATGCTGGCCACGCCCATGGCGTTCGCCGCCGGCAAGGTCAGCATCTTCAACTGGCCCGATTACATGGCCCCCGATACCCTGTCCAACTTCAAGCGCCAGACCGGCATCGACACCCACTATGCCGTTTTCGACAGCAACGAAACCCTGGAAAAACGCCTGCGCGAATCGCCCGGCAAGTACGACGTGATCTTTCCGTCCAACCACTTCATGACCCGTCATATCGGCGCCGGCAATCTCAAGCCCCTGGACCGCAGCCGTCTACCCAACTGGAAGTACCTGAACCCCGTACTCCTGCGTGCCCTGGAGATCAACGACCCGGGCAATCGTTATGGCTTTCCGTACCTGTGGGGCTTCAGCGGCATCGGCTACAACGTCGAACAGGTCAAGGCCGCCCTCGGCGAGGATGCGCCGGTGGATTCCTGGGATCTGGTGTTCAAGCCGGAAAACATCGCGCGCCTGAAGAAATGCGGGGTCGCCATCCTCGACATCGGCCCCGAACTGCTGCCCATGGCGCTCAACTATCTGGGCTTGCCCTCGCACAGCCAGAACCCGGCCGACTACGACAAGGCGCGTGCGCTGCTGCTGAGCATCAAGCCCTACGTACGCTATTTCGATTCGGTGGAGTACAGCCATCAGTTGGCCGAGGGCAAGCTGTGCGCTGTGATCGGTTTTTCCGGCGATATCCTGCAGGCGCAGACTCAGGCCAGGCAGGCCAACCAAGGCGTGGACATCGAGTTCACCCTGCCGCGGGAGGGCTCGACCATGTGGTTCGACATGGTCGCCATCCCCGCCGACGCTCCGGACGAAGACGCGGCATACACCTTCCTCAACTACCTGCTGGACCCCAAGGTCATGGCCAACATCACCAACAGCGTGCACTACGCCAATGGCAACGAAGGCGCCGACGAGTGGGTCGACCCTGCGATCAAGCGCGATCTGCGGATCTACCCCAGCGCCGAGGTGATGAGCAAGCTGTTCCTGCTGCAGCCCATGCCGGCCGACATCGAACAGCTACGCACCCGAATCTGGAACCAGATCCGTCACTGAGGCCTCTCGCTTGGATCAGTGATGCTCACGGGTGGCACGGAATTTCACGTCCGGCCAGCGCTCTTGCATCAGCGCCAGATTGACTCGCGTCGGCGCCAGGTAAGTCAGGTGCCCACCGCCGTCCAGCGCCAGGTTCTCTGCGGCCTTGTTGCTGAATTCCTCGAGTTTCTTCTTGTCGGCACACTCGATCCAGCGGGCGGACCACACGGTGATCGGCTCGTAGGCGCATTCCACCTTGTATTCCTCTTTCAGGCGGCTGGCGACCACGTCGAACTGCAGGACGCCGACCGCGCCGAGAATGATGTCGTTGCTACGCTCGGGGAAGAACACCTGGGTGGCGCCTTCCTCGGCCAGCTGCTGCAGCCCCTGGCGCAACTGCTTGGACTTGAGCGGATCCTTGAGCCGCACCCGGCGGAACAGCTCCGGGGCGAAGTGCGGGATACCGGTGAAGCCCAGGCTTTCACCCTCGCTGAAGGTGTCGCCGATCTGGATGGTGCCGTGATTGTGCAGGCCGATGATGTCGCCGGCGAACGCTTCTTCGAGCTGCTCGCGCTCGGAGGAGAAGAACGTCAGGGCATCACCGATGCGCAGATCCTTGCCGGTGCGCACGTGGCGCATCTTCATGCCCTTCTCGTAGCGGCCCGAACAGATGCGCATGAAGGCGATACGGTCGCGGTGCTTGGGGTCCATGTTCGCCTGGATCTTGAACACGAAGCCGGAGAATTTCTCTTCCACCGGTTCCACGGTCCGCTCGTTCGCCACCCGCGGCAGCGGGCGCGGAGCCCAGTCCACGACGGCATCGAGCACGTGGTCGACGCCGAAGTTGCCCAGCGCCGTACCGAAGAACACCGGCGTCAGCTGGCCGGTGAGGAACTCGTCCTGGTTGAATTCGTGGCAAGCGCCCTGCACCAGTTCCAGTTGCTCGACGAAGCGGTCGTACTCGTCACCCAGGTGCGCACGGGCCTCGTCGGAGTCCAGCTTCTCGATGATCTTCACATCGGTACGCTCATGGCCATGGCCCGGCGTGTAAACGATGATGTAGTCACCCGCCAGGTGGTAGACACCCTTGAAGTCGCGGTAGCAGCCAATCGGCCAGGTGATCGGCGCGGCCTTGATCTTGAGCACCGCTTCGATCTCGTCGAGCAGCTCGATCGGATCGCGAATGTCGCGGTCCAGCTTGTTGATGAAGCTGACGATCGGCGTGTCGCGCAGGCGGCAGACATCCATCAGGGCAATGGTGCGCGGCTCGACGCCTTTACCGCCGTCGAGCACCATCAGCGCCGAGTCGACCGCGGTCAGGGTGCGGTAGGTGTCTTCCGAGAAGTCTTCGTGCCCAGGGGTGTCGAGCAGGTTGACCATGTGCTCGCGATAGGGGAACTGCATCACCGAGGTGGTGATGGAAATACCGCGCTGCTTCTCCATTTCCATCCAGTCGGAAGTCGCGTGACGGTCGGATTTGCGCGACTTGACCGTACCGGCCACGGCGATCGCCTTGCCCATCAGCAAGAGCTTCTCGGTGATGGTCGTCTTACCCGCATCCGGGTGGGAAATGATGGCGAAAGTGCGGCGTTTCGCGACTTCGGCGGCCTGTTGAGTCATGGATGATCGCCTGGCGAGGGAATGAAAAAGGGCGCGGATTATAGCCTGCTTCAGGCAAAACCGCATCCTGCGCCGCGTCGCGCCCGTCGACCTGGCTATCGCTCGACATAAGTACCGCCCGCCCCTGCGTCGATGGGACAACGCTGGCAGCCCGGCCGTGCCCTCTCACTGGGCGCTCGGCCTACTTGCCCATGGAGTCGTCATGTCCCTTTCTTCCCTACCCTGGTTTCATTCGACGTCGCTGCAACGACGCTTCGAAGCACACGTCCACGCCAGCGCTCTGGCGGGCGAGATCGATGATGAGGAACGGCAGTGGCTGGCCTTGATCGATGATCCGCAGCGCGATCACCAGCCCCAGGCTGCCCGGCAGATACGCTGCGATTGGATCAGTGCGTACAGCCGCGATGCAGGTGAGGTGCACCTACCCGCCTGCGTACGCCTGAGTCGCGCCGGCGTCAGTGCAGTGGTCATGCTCTACCACCCCTTGCTCGGCTTGGCGTCGCTTCGCAGATGGCCTGCAACTCAAAGAGTTTCTCCGCCAGCACCTGGCCGCCGGCACCACTGGCCAGGCTTTGCGCTTTGGCCTGTCGGCGGAGCGGCAAACGGCCTTGCAAGCTCGACCGGCACAGGAATTCGCGGCCACCCTGCACAGCGCCGATGTGTTCCAGGCCATGATGCTGCGCCTGCATGCCGGGCTGACCGACAACCTTGGGCAGATGCGCCAATGGGTGCGCGGCCAGCCCGGCCCCGATGAGCTGCTGACCCACCAGGCCGAGGCAGGCGCGGCGGGTGCTTTGCTCAGTCGCTACTGGCAGGACGCAAGCGGCGGGCAACCGTCGCGACGCGCGTTGCTGAGCATGGCCCTGCACACCACGCTGCTGCATACCCTGACCCGGCAACACTCGGCCGGGCAACTCGACACCCTGGAGCATCAGCGCCTCTGCGCCTGGCTGGGCGCAGAGGCACACCCGGCGCCTGCAGCGCTGCTGGCCTTTACCCTGGACGTTTCCAGCCTCGACGATCGTACCCTCTCGATCGACGATGCCCTGGTGCTGGCCACGGCCGACGCGGCGGGGCCGTGCTACCTGTACAGCGCGGCCGATGGCTTGCGTCGTTTCGAAAGCCGCCAGGCCCTGCTCTCGGAACTGGCCGATCCCCTGCAACGAAATCGCTGGCTCAGCCGCATCCGCAACAGCCAGCAGCCGCATCTCGCCGACTTGCGCATCAATGCGCTGTGCCTGCATCGCGCCAGCGATCCGACGCTGACGGGCTACGTCCAGCGGCTGCTGGCGATGCAACGGGCCAATCTGGATGACGGCCTGCAGTATCCGGGCAAGCACACCCCCGACAGTCGCTGCCGAAGCGCCCTGGCCCTCGAGCAATGCCTGGACGGCCACTTGCGCACGCTTGCCCCTCTGTACCCGGCCGATGCCCGCGACGACCCGGCCAGCCTCAAGTACCTGGGAAGCGCTGCGCTGCAATCGGTCGACGAGCCCGAGCAACTGCTGCTGCACCTGGCCGATCTCGACGAGCAATACAGCCGCTACCGGGAGCGCGGTCCCGATCTGACCAAGGCCACCCACGCCGTACTGCAACTGGCGCTGGCGTATGTGCTGGACGAGCGCTCTGCGGCGCTTGCCGTGCACTGGCCAGGGCTGGATCTGCCTCAGGCATTGTGGCAAGGCACGCCAAGCCTGGCATCGCTGGGCACCGGTCCTGCCTTCGTCGTCACAACGCAAGGGGTGCAGACGCCCGTGGAGGCATTGGGCGCCACGTTCATGCAGCACATCCTTGTCACCGGTCGTCAGCGCCTGCGCGAAGAGCTGCAGAACGCATTGATTCACCAGCAGGCCCTGGCTCATGGCTATCGATTCAAGCTGCAGCGTCTGCTCGACGATCTGCAGCAAAAACTGACGCGCACGGCGAACGCCGATTCCAACGAAACAGCGCCTCCAGCGCCAAATGGCTCGACAGCCCAGGCGCAGTGGCTGCAAACCTTCGACCGCGTGATGGCTGGAGGTTGGCCCCCCGCCTGCCTGCCGGAACTTCTGCGTCCCACCCGCCTGCCGGACGCGCTGGCTCTGCAGTTGCAGCACCTGAATCGCCTGGCGCGCAGCAAACGCCTGCAGCAGATCCTGCCCGACTGGCTGGCACGCGCCCCGGCCCGCCAGCGCCAGGGCTACATCGATACGCTGGGCTACACCCTGCTCAGCAGCCCGAGCGAAGACGACTACCTGTTCGGCATTGCCGATATCGGTGCCTACGCCGAACAGCGCCTGCAAGCGCGACTGGACACCGACTTTGCCCCTGGTCGCTTTCTGCCCAACGCGGTATTCATCCGTACCGCCCGCTACATCGCTGCGCCCAGCTTGCCGGGCGACATTCCGTCGGGCCAGCCCGCGGCGACGATCAGTCATCGACAGAGCCTGGTGCAGTACGCGCTCAACCACAGCCACAACTGGGACGACACCATCACAGCCATCGAACTGGGTGACGGTCATCCCGCCCCTGCCGTGCTGAGCACCACCTACCTGCGCGCGCTGGTGCGGCAACTGGACGTCGGCCTGCATTACCAGACGCTGCTGGAGCACGCCTTCGATCCTTCGAGCCGCGACTACCCACGCCGGGTCGAACTGTTCTGCCGTCAACTGCCTGGACAACTTCTGGAAACGGCCTGGCGAGCGCATCTGCAGGGGAAATTGCCAGAGGACGCGGTGACGCTGATCAGCACCGTGCTGCTGCAACCGGAAGGTCGGCTGCGTCAGGCAAGCGAACTGGGCACGGTGGATTTCATGCCGCTGCAGTTGATTCCCGCTGCAGGATCACCCACCGATCAGGTGCCCCATGCCTACCTGTTGCGCACCCGTACTGGGGGATGCCAGGTCCTCTATCTGCCCTACGACCCCACCCTCACGTTGCAGGCGTTCGCCGATGACCAGGCGCTGCTCGATGCGCTGATCCACGACACGGCCCTGCAACGACGGCTTCTGGCACGGATGCCCGATGACTGGCGGGCACGCTACGACCATGGCGGTTTTCGCGAGGCCCATGTGAGCCTGAACTCGGACTCCAACTTCGACTTTTCCCCTTCGCCTGGGCCCGTTCGGCTGGGCACCGTCCCGATGACCGGCAACGCGCTGCATTTTCTGTTCGAGGACAATGCCCGCTTCCTGCTGGCCCAGGCCCGGACGCAGTCGACCACCGCCGCACAGGCGGGCTGGACCACGTTCGTCAATGTCACCAGCCTGGTCTGGGACCAGCTGTCGATGTTTCTGCCCGGCAGGCTGGGCCAACTGGTCGCCGCCTGGCAACTCGAACTCAAGACGCTGAACATCGCCCAGGCGCTGGCCCACCGCGACTGGGGCCAGACGCTGCTCGAACTGACCTGTGCCCTGTTGCAAGGCATCCCGCTTGGCCATGCATCGAAGCCGGTCGAGCCTGCGGAGCGGTTCTGGAAACGCCTGCAGGAAAATCAGGAATACGGCCTGTCGCTGGCGGCCTATGAAACCCCGCGACAGGCCCTTCGCGAGCTGTACTTCGAGGCCTCCACCGTCACCTACGCGCAGCACACCGGCTCGCGGCATTTCGTTGCCTTGCGGGGACGCTTGTACGGCGCATGCCAGGAACAGAGCCACTGGTATCTCGCAGGCCGACCCGACGATGACCTGGGGCCCAGGCTGCTCCTGGATCCGCACGCCGGCTGGGTCGTCGACCCTGGGCAGGCTCTGCCGCTGCACATGGGCGGTGTCCCCAGCAGCCTGGGTGGACGCTTGATTCGCTGGACGCTGAGCCGGGACGAAATCGTGGTTCTGGCAGTGGGAACCCGCAAGATCCGCCAATTGATGCCCCTGCGCGCCGACATGCTGGTCACGGCTCACCGCGAGGCCATGACCTACCTGGGCACTGCATTGAGCAATCTGCGCCGCATCGCTGAGTCTGCCGGCGGTGGTGCCGAAACGATCAGGATCCTCAAACGGTTTTTCGGGGTGGCGCAGGTCGACTCCGCCCTGCTCCAGCGGGTTCGGCAGACACTGGACAAAATGGCGTTGGTCATGGGATCGCGGGCCTACGCCCCCGACACATCCAAGCGCTATGTCATGGGTCGTAAACTCGGCACCGCTTCCAGCGTGGGCATCGCTTTCATGTCCGTTCAGGATCCGCAGAAGCAGTTGTTCCTGCTCGACGACTTCTTCGAGTTCGACATGGGCCACCATCTGCCCCTGCAACACCCCTTCACGGCCGACCAGGCCGACGCGATCAGCCAGGCTGTGGTACTGCTTCACGAGTTTTCCCACATTGCCTGCAACACCCGCGACATTCACTACCTGGAAGCGGCCACGCCCTATACGGAACGGATGCGCCCCGGTGTACGCCGCGCCTGGCTTGCGCGGCAACATGACGAATCGTTCTCGCACCTGACTCCCAGCCGCCGCCTGTTCGTCGTCCGCGACGGGCACACAGGTCAGGTGCGCAGCATCCGCAACGAGGATCGCAAGGGCCGGGCCATGATCCTGAATCTGGCGGCCGCCCCGAATCTGGACGACGCGCGGCAACGCTTCCTGGCCGACGCAGACATTCGCTCGAAGATCATGCTGATGAATGCCGATTCGGTGGCGCTGCTGATCTATCGCCTGGGTCGCGCTGTAGACGCCGGCTGAGCATGAACGGGGACCGCGGCGGCCATGCCAGCAGTGCTTAAAGCTGGCCAAATGCTGTCTCAATGTGGGAACCTCTCGCGGCACGGAGACGTCCATTCCCTGATTCGCGCTGTCGTCAGGGGCTGCAAAATCAGCAAGTTAGCCTGACGAGGCTGCGCTTATGGCTCGCACCAAGCGAGCTGCTATTCGCGTCCTACCTGGGCCGATCGCTCGCCCGAGCGCTCGTCGCAGGCCCGGTAGGCGCCGACTGAAAAAGGAGTCCGCCTGTGGCTAATCGCTATGGCAAAGGGCTGTTAGGGGGCGCGGTTATCGTTGCCGTCCTGGCCCTGCTGGTCCATTGGATCGGCATAAGCACTATCGAGCACTACCGTGAAGACCTGCTGTTCTACCTGCAAGCGCACCTGATTCTGGTGCTGGTTTCAATGTTCGCCGCACTGTTGGTGGGCATCCCTGCCGGAGTCGCGCTGAGTCGACCCAGCATGGTCAAGCGCGCCGAACGCTTCATGCAGATCTTCAACATCGGCAACACCATTCCTCCCCTGGCGGTCCTCGCCATCGCCCTGGGTATCCTGGGCATCGGCAGCGGCCCTGCCATCTTCGCGCTGTTTCTCGCCTCGCTGCTGCCCATCGTGCGCAACACCTACGAGGGGCTGAAAAACGTTCAGGGTTCACTCAAGGAAGCCGCCACCGGCATTGGCATGACCCCACGCCAGGTGCTGTTCAAGGTGGAGTTGCCCAATGCCGTGCCGATCATCGTCGGCGGCGTACGCGTGGCACTGGCGATCAACGTGGGCACCGCGCCCCTGGCGTTCCTCATCGGCGCCAACAGCCTGGGCAGCCTGATCTTCCCCGGCATCGCCCTGAACAATCAGCCACAGCTGCTTCTGGGCGCCGCCTGCACCGCGCTGCTGGCCTTGATCCTGGACGGCATCGTGACCCTGGTCAGCCGCCTCTGGCTTGAACGCGGGTTGACTCGCTGAGCGAAGGAATGAATTCAATGAAGAAGTTAAGCATCGTACTGGGCCTGGCCCTGCTGTGTGCGGGCGTCGCGCAGGCTGCAGACAAACCCGTGATCCGCCTCGGCGCGCGGGTGTTCACCGAGCAAACCGTACTGGCGGCCATCACCGCTCAATACCTGGGCAGCAAGGGCTACGACGTGCGGGTCACCGGCGGCCTGGGCAGCAACCTGGCGCGCAGTGCCCAGGAAAGCGGCCAATTGGACATGCTCTGGGAATACACCGGCGTCTCCCTGGTGTCCTACAACCACATCGACGAGAAGCTCGACAGCGCCGCGACCTACGCGCGAGTCAAGGAGCTGGACGGCAAAAAAGGCCTGGTCTGGCTGACCCCTTCGCGGTTCAGCAACACCTACGCCCTGGCCTTGCCTGAAGACGTCGCCAAAGCGTATCCCCAGGTCAACACCATCAGCCAGCTGAACCAGGTGCTGATCGACGAACCGAAGAAAGGCCATATCCTGGCCCTGGACACCGAGTTCGCCAACCGATCCGACGGCCTGGTGGGCTTGACCCAGACCTACGACCTGAAATTCACCCGGCGTGACATTCGCCAGATGGATGCCGGCCTGGTCTATACCGCGCTGCGCAACGGTCAGGTCTTCACCGGCCTCGTCTATACCACCGATGGCCGCCTGAACGCGTTCAAGCTCAAGCTGCTCGAAGACGACCTCAAGTACTTCCCCGACTACACCGCAGCGCCCGTGGTTCGCCAGCAACTGCTCGACGCCCATCCGCAACTGGCCGCGCAACTCAAGCCGCTGGCGCAGATGCTCGACGATGCCACCATGCGTGAGCTCAATGCCCAGGTCGACGTTGCGCACCGCAGCCCGACCGTCGTCGCGGCCGAGTTTCTCAAGGCCCATCCGATCAACGATCAAGCCCAGGAGAAGCCATGAGTTTCCTCGACACCTTCTCCCACCTCGACTGGCCGTTGGTGCTGCAACTGACCTGGCAGCACATCACGCTCGTCGGCATCGCCGTCAGCCTGGCCATCCTCTTCGGCGTGCCCATCGGCATCCTGATGACCCGCTTTCCGGCACTCGCCGGGCCCCTGCAGGCCTGCGCCACGGTGCTGCTGACGATCCCCTCGATCGCCCTGTTCGGGCTGCTGCTGCCGTTCTATTCCAAGTTCGGCCAGGGCCTTGGCCCACTGCCGGCCATCACCGCCGTGTTTCTCTACTCGCTGCTGCCGATCCTGCGTAATACCTACCTGGCCCTGACCGGCGTGGAGCCCGGCATCCGCGAAGCGGCCAAGGGCATCGGCATGACCTTCGGCCAGCGCCTGCGCATGGTCGAGCTGCCCATCGCCGTGCCGGTGATCCTCGCCGGCGTGCGCACCGCCGTGGTGATGAACATCGGCGTCATGACCATCGCCGCCACCATCGGCGCCGGCGGCCTGGGCGTTCTCATCCTCACTTCCATCAGCCGCAGCGACATGTCCATGCTCATCGTCGGCGCCGTGCTGGTCAGTGTCCTGGCGATCATCGCCGACCTGCTCCTGCAATGGCTGCAACGCGCCCTGACTCCCAAAGGATTATTGAAATGATCGAACTTCAGAACCTGACCAAGACCTTCCACAGCAACGGCAAGGAAGTCAAAGCCGTCGACGCGGTAAGCCTGACCGTCAACGAAGGCGAGATCTGCGTATTCCTCGGGCCCTCGGGCTGCGGCAAGAGCACCACGCTGAAAATGATCAACCGGCTGATCATGCCCACCTCCGGCAAGGTCCTGATCAACGGCGAGGACACCACCGGCCTGGACGAAGTGACCCTGCGCCGCAACATCGGCTATGTGATCCAGCAGATCGGCCTGTTTCCCAACATGACCATCGAGGAGAACATCACCGTGGTCCCGCGCCTGCTCGGCTGGGACAAGAAACGCTGCGCCGAGCGCGCCCGCGAGCTGATGAGCATGATCAAGCTGGAACCCAAGCAGTACCTGCACCGCTACCCGCGCGAACTCTCGGGCGGCCAGCAACAGCGCATCGGCGTGATCCGCGCCCTGGCCGCCGAGGCGCCGTTGCTGTTGATGGACGAGCCCTTCGGCGCGGTCGACCCGATCAACCGCGAAATGATCCAGAACGAGTTCTTCGAGATGCAGCGGGCCTTGAACAAGACCGTGATCATGGTCAGCCATGACATCGACGAAGCGATCAAGCTGGGCGACAAGATCGCCATCTTCCGTGCCGGCAAGCTGCTGCAGATCGACCATCCCGACACCTTGCTGGCCCATCCGGTGGACGACTTCGTCAGCAACTTCGTCGGCCAGGACAGCACGCTCAAGCGCCTGCTGCTGGTCAAGGCCGAGGACGCCGCCGACAACGCACCGTCGGTGAGCCCGGAAACGCCGGTGGCCGATGCGCTGGAACTGATGGACGAACACGACCGCCGCTACGTCGTGGTCACCGATGCGCAGAACAAGGCCATGGGCTATGTGCGCCGCCGTGACCTGTATCGCCAGGTCGGCAACTGCGTCGACTTCCTGCGTGAATTCAACGCCACGGCGGCCTACGACGAGCACCTGCGCATCCTGCTGTCGCGCATGTACGAATTCAACCGCTCATGGCTGCCGGTGCTGGACGCGGAGAACGTGTTCCTCGGCGAAGTGACCCAGGAATCGATCGCCGCCTACCTTAGCTCAGGCCGCTCGCGCGGCATGAAAACCAGCATCGTCTCCCCCGCAGAAACCGCCCAGGCCTGACGAGCCACCGCCCCGCTCCCACGCCGTGTGGGAGCGGGACAGGCGGCGAGCCCTCTGCCCGCGAAAGCCCCCGCAATACTCCCGCCTCAACCCCAATCCTTGTGGGAGCGGGGCGGGCGGCGAGCCCTCTGCCCGCGAAAGCCACCCCGCAATTCCACAGCCCTACCCCAGATTGAACCGCGCCGTATTCTCGCTCAGCATCCGGCTCCCCTCCCCCAACCGATCCGCCGCCTGGTTCACCGCCCGCGCACCATCGAGCAGGCGCACCGCAGCCTGATCCACCTGCTGGATATTGCTGCTCACCTCATCGGCCGTGGCGGCCTGCTCCTCCACCGCCGTGGCGATCTGCGCCAGAGTATCGGTCACCCCCTGCACCGCTCCGGCAATATCACCCAGCCGCTCACCCAGGCCCATCACCGACTGCGCATCGACCTGCGCCTGCCCACATGCGGCCTGCATCAGGTCCACGGCCTGCTTGACCGTCGAACGCAGGCTTTCCACCGTCCCGGCAATCTGCCCGGTGGACGCTTGCGTGCGCTGCGACAGGCTGCGCACCTCATCGGCCACCACCGCAAAGCCGCGCCCCTGCTCACCTGCCCGGGCCGCCTCGATGGCCGCATTGAGCGCCAGCAGATTGGTCTGCTCGGCAATACCGCGAATCGCATCCACCACCGACTGGATCTGCTGCCCCTGTTCACTCACCCGGCCAAGCGCCTGCGCCGTGTCGTTCAAGCGCTGGTTGAGCTGCTGGATACTGGCAGTGGTGCGCTGGCTATCACGGCTGCTGTCTTCGGCAATCTGCCGGGTGTGCTGGGCACTGCCCGAAGCCTGCTCGCAACTGCGGGCCACGCCTTGCGAAGTGGCGGCCAGCTGCGTGGCCGCCGCCGCGATCTGGCTGATCTGTTGCTGCTGCGCCTCGACCTCATCGAGCGTGCCACTGGATTGGCTATTGAGCGTCACCACCGCCTGGCTCAACTGCACGGTCTCGTGGTTGACCCCCAGCAGACTGCCACGCAACTGCACCACGGCGGCATTGAGCGCCGTACTGATTGCTGCGAGCTCGTCACGCCCCTGCACCGCTACCTGAACACTCAGATCGCCGTCGCGCAACGATTGCGCCAGCGTGGTGATTCCGCTGGCGCTGCGCCGAATCGACGCCTGCAAGCACACGAACAGGTACAGCGCAGCCAACAGCAACAGGGCGAATACCGCAGCGCCTGGAATCAACTGGCGAACGGCCTGGTCGTGATAGTGATCCAGACGCCACTCCAACGACTTCAACGACTCGTGACGCAGTTCGTTCAAGGCGCCCAGCATGCTGTCGATACTGCTTTCGAACTGCGCGGCAGACAGCTTGATGTCGCCGCCGAACAGATTTTCGTCCAGCCGCTTCAACTCGCCGTCCAACGTCCCCAGCGCTTTCTGGTACTGCGCATCCCAGCCGCGCAGTTGCTCCGGCAAGCGCTGCTGCAAGGCGCCACCGGCTTTCACCAGTTGCTCGCGCGCATCGTTGATGCGGCTGCGCAGATCACGCATCTGCAGACGACTCTGCAGGCTGAACTGCCCCGCCACCAATGACGAATGACCAATGCTGCCCAACCGCCCGACGCGCTCGATCAGATCAGGCGCCTGCTGGGTCGCGATCTGCATCAGGAGATAGGTTTCCCGCCACGGGTCGACGATTAATCCGCTGGCCATGGCGATCTGCTCGCGCAGCACCTGCACCGACGTCAGCGCGGCCGTGAAGCGATCGTAGCCGTCAGGCCACCAACCCACCTGGCGCAGGCTCGCCAAGTCCAGACCCTTGGTCGCGGTTTGTACCGCTTGCAGCCGCTCCAGGGTATCGGCAGGCGCCTTTTCGCGCGCCAGCTCGCTGCCCAGCTTGTCGAGCGACGCCTGGATCCCCGGCGTGGCCGCCTCAAGCGCAGCGATCGCCGCCTGAGCCTCTGGCGTTGGCTGGCGCTGGATATCCACCGCCTTCCAGCGCGCGGCACGGTTGCGCTGCGCCGACAGCTGCGCATCCAGGCTGTCGAGTGCCAGCAACTGATGCACGCCGCTGCGCTCGGCATCGATGACCGCCAGCCGGTCGCGAAAGTCTTCCCCCAACAGCCACAGACTGCCTACCAGTGGCAGCATGAAAAGGAGAAACAGCAGCTGAAACTTGCGCGCGAAACCATAGCGACCCAGCAACCGGATACCCGGCGACAACAAAGCATGCATGTCCGACAACTCCACGGAGACTGCAGGTACCTACGGAAACGTGGCGCCAGCAAAATGCCATCTCAGCAAGATTCAGACCAATCATCTTCCCTCGGCTTTGCCCGTACCCCGGATCGCCCCCACTGCTGGCGCGGCTCCGCTTTGGTGCAGAAGCCCCTGATTCCCTGCTTCCAATCAGTGCAAAGAATGTGTAACCGGAAGTGGCACGAAAGCCGTAACGCATTACCGATGGCGCGCAAACACTGCCTCCAATGACATGGCCCGGAACCTGCTACACGCAAACCGCAAAAGCTGACCACACAGTTATGTTTCAGCACACGCCAACGCTCACTCAGGCTGGCTCGCTACACACACCGTCGCCGCACGATCCGGCGTCCATCGCCCCAGGGGAGCAACATGCTGGACTCATTCTTCAAGCTCAAGGCGCACAACACCACCGTGCGCACGGAAATCCTCGCCGGGGTCACCACCTTCCTGGCCATGGCCTACATCCTGTTCGTCAACCCCAGCATCCTGGGCGAAACCGGGATGGACAAGGGTGCCCTGTTCGTCGCGACCTGCCTGGCGGCGGCCATCGGCTCGGCGATCATGGGCCTGATCGCCAACTACCCGATCGCCCTGGCGCCGGGCATGGGCCTCAATGCGTTCTTCACCTACACCGTGGTCCTGCACCTGGGCCACAGCTGGCAGGTCGCACTGGGCGCGGTGTTCATCTCGGCGGTGTGTTTCTTCCTGTTGTCGATCTTTCGCATCCGCGAATGGATCATCAACAGCATTCCACTGCCACTGCGTTCAGCCATCGCCGCGGGCATCGGCCTGTTCCTGGCGCTGATCGCACTGCAAAACGCCAAGATCGTGGTCGCCAACCCGGCCACCCTGGTCGGCATGGGTGACCTGTCGAAACCCGAGCCGGTCCTGGCGATCCTCGGCTTCTTCATCATCGTCGCCCTGGAAGCGCTCAAGGTCCGCGGCTCGGTGCTGATCGGCATCCTGCTGATCACCGTGCTGTCCATCGTGCTCGGCATCACGCCGTTCGGCGGCGTGGTATCGATGCCGCCATCATTGGCGCCGACCTTCCTGCAACTGGACATCAAGGGAGCGTTCGACGTCGGCCTGATCAGCGTGATCTTCGCCTTCCTCTTCGTCGATCTGTTCGACAACTCAGGCACCCTCATCGGCGTGGCCAAACGTGCCGGCCTGATGGGCAAGGACGGCCACATGCCGAAAATGGGCCGCGCCCTGATCGCCGACAGCACCGCCGCACTGGCGGGCTCGCTGCTGGGCACCTCGACCACCACCAGCTACATCGAGTCGGCAGCGGGCGTCAGCGCCGGCGGGCGAACCGGCCTGACCGCCATCGTGGTCGCCTGCCTGTTCCTCCTCGCGCTGTTCTTCGCGCCCTTGGCCGGCAGCGTTCCAGCATTCGCCACCGCCCCCGCGCTGCTGTTCGTGGCGGTACTGATGGCATCGGGGCTGGCAGAAATCGATTGGGACGACATCACCGTGGCCGCACCCGTCGTCGTCACCGCGCTGGCCATGCCGCTGACCTACTCGATCGCCAACGGCATCGCGTTCGGTTTCATCACCTGGACGGCGGTCAAACTGCTGAGCGGCAAATGGCGCGAACTCAATTCGGCACTGGTCGTGCTGTCGATCATCTTCGTCATCAAGCTGGGCTGGTTCGGTGGCTGATCGCCGCGCCGCGCGTGCCCTTGTACCCGCGCATGGCCTAAGCGTTTGATCGCGCGCATAAATATTTTGCAAAGGGGTGTTGACACAATCCCGTTTCAAGCGAATAATGCGCGCCACTTGGCTACATAGCTCAGTTGGTTAGAGCATAGCATTCATAATGCTGGGGTCCGGGGTTCAAGTCCCTGTGTAGCCACCAAGTACGAAAAAGGGCTTACCGAAAGGTAGGCCCTTTTTTTATGCGCGCATTTCCACATGACCACAACTTGCTACCATGACCTTCATTTCCCACCCCGGAGGTCTACATGCGCGCAACGGTGCTGGTGCTGGTCGAAACCATCAACGACTACGTGTCGATTCTCGAAGATCAAGGCTACGACCTGATCATGGCGCCCTCGCCTGCCGAGCGTGCCAAGGCGATCGCCGACCACGCGGACCGCATCGATGCCGTGCTCACCCGTGGCCCGTTGGGTTTGACGGCGGAAGAGATGGCGGCTCTCCCTAAGCTGCGCATCATCTGCGTACTGGGCGCAGGCTACGAGAACGTCGATCTGTCAGCCGCCAAGGCACACGGCTTGACCGTGACCAACGGCGCTGGGGTGAATGCATCCTCGGTGGCTGACCACACCCTGGCGCTCTTGCTGGCCCTGATGCGCGATATCCCGCGCGCCGATGCGTCGGTCCGGCGTGGCGAGTGGGTCAAGAGCATGCGCCCTTCGGTGGCCCGCAAGCGGCTGGGCATCATCGGGCTGGGAGCCGTCGGCCTGGCAATCGCCAAGCGCGCCGCGTTGGGTTTCGACATGAGCGTGCACTACCACAACCGCACGCAACGCGATGATGTCGACTATGGGTACTGCGCCAGCCCGGTAGAGTTGGCCGCAGTCAGCGATATTCTGGTGATTGCCACACCAGGCGGCGCGCAAACCCGCGCCATTGTCGACGCCAGCGTGCTGGAAGCGCTCGGGCCGCAAGGGTTTCTCGTGAACATCGCCCGCGGCAGCGTAGTGGCGACGGACGATCTACTGACGGCTCTGCAAAACAACGCAATAGCCGGTGCGGCGCTGGACGTGTTCGACGACGAGCCCAACGTACCAGACGCCTTCAAGACGCTGCACAACGTCGTCCTGACGCCTCACGTGGCAGGCCTCTCACCAGAAGCCACGCGAGACACGGTGACAATGGTAGAACGCAACCTGAGCGCATTCTTCAATGGCGAACCAGTGCTCACACCCGTCCACCTCTAACCACCACCATGCATCACGGCAAACACCCTGTACCCTGTGGGAGCGGGCTCTGCCCGCGAAGGCCGCACCACCGCTCCCCGACCTCACACAAAGATCAAATCACCCCACAAGCCATCCGCGCCGCACCACCACCCAACGGTGCCGGTGAATCGGAATGGTTGTCACCACCGGCATGTACCATCAACGCATGCCCTTCCACCTCGCTCAATTTCTTCAAGCGCGGCGCCAGCACCGGATAGGTCGCGGTGCCATCGGCATTCACGTAGATCGCGGGCAGATCCCCCAAGTGACCTTTGGCATCATAGGGGCCCAGGTGCTTGCCGGTCTTCTGTGGATCGAAGTGTCCGCCCGCCGCTTCCGCAGCCGACATCTTGCCGTCCTTCATCGCCGCCGCGCAGCTGCCGTTGGCATGCACGTGGAAACCATGCACGCCTGCGGGCAGCGACTTGAGCTGCGGCGTGAACTCCAGCCCGTACGGCGTTTCCTCGATCATCACCGTGCCGATCGGCTGCGGCGCGCCCTCGGCGCTGACCAGATTCATCTGGACTTCCTTGGATGCCGCATTGGCGCTACCGATCGACATTGCAGCCATCAGTGCAAGCCAGCCATAAGACTTCATCGTGCCTCCTTCGCTTCGCGTTTGATTACCGGTAGGGCCGCGACTCGCGTCGCCACCCCATCCAGTTCAGAACCCGAATCGGGCCCACTCGTTCCTGCCCATCAATCCAGCGCGCGCAGTCGGTATTGCGGCGGCAGTTGATCGAAGCCACTGATGGTCACGTCCAGGCTTTTCCAGCGCCCATCCTTGATGCCATAGATGCAGCCATGCACCGACAGCTCCTGACCGCGGTGCCAGGCGTTCTGGACAATGCTGGTATGCCCGACGTTGGCCACCTGCTGAATGACGTTGAGTTCGCACAGACGGTCGACCTGCTCCTCCTCGGTCGGCAAGGTCGCCAGCACCTTGCGGTGCTCGTAGTACAGGTCGCGAATGGTCCGCAGCCAGCCATCGATCAAGCCTAGCTGGCGATCCTGCATCGCTGCGCGCACGCCGCCGCAGCCGTAATGGCCGGTCACCAGGATGTGTTTGACCTTGAGCACATCGACCGCGTACTGGATCACCGACATGCAGTTCAGATCGGTGTGCAGCACCACGTTGGCCACGTTGCGGTGCACGAACAGATCCCCCGGCAGCATGCCCACGATCTCGTTGGCTGGCACCCGCGCGTCCGAGCAGCCGATCCAGAGAAACTCCGGGGTCTGCTGACGCGCCAGCTTGGCGAAGAACTCCGGATCTTCTTCCTTGATCGCCTCGGCCCAGCGCGCGTTGTTGTCGATCAGTTCCTGTAGATCATGCATGTTCAAGCCTCAAGAATGATTTGGATTATGACTGGCCAGCGCCGCACAAGGTCACGGTCGGTCCCGACAAATCACGCTGAATCTTTCCATCCGCACGAGGGTCAACCCTATCTAGACACACACCAGAGGATTGCCGTAATGACTGACTCCCATCGCCCCTACGATGCGCCACAACCCAACCCGATCGACGACACCGAAGATCGCATGGGCCAAGTCCGCGAGCTGGATTTCGATGACACGGACGGTCCCACCGGCAGGATCGGCGATACCATCCCCGCCGACGAGCTGGAGCAGCTTGTCCCTGAAGAGCGCGTACGCGAAGCAGGCCTGACCGGCGCCTCGATGGATGATCACAATCCAACCGACGACGACCTGAGCCCTGAAACACTGATCCACGAAGACGGCGCACGTTCGCCCAACGAGCCAGGCGAAAGCGGTCCCGCTGACCAGGAACTGAGCTTCGTCGATGAAGATGACATTGGCGGCGGCGATGGCCTGGATGAAGAAGAACTGGCCCTGATCGATCCGCTCGACGGCAAACGCTGAGGCCGGCGTCCACACCGATCACTTTACCAGGCTCATGCAGGGCAGTGATCGGTGGCGCTTACTTGAACAAAGCAGTCACTCGAACAACGTACAGGCCATGACCAGCGCATCCTCGCGCCCACCGGCCATGGGGTAGTAGTCCCGTCGCTTGCCGATTTCGTTGAAGCCATAGCGCTCGTACAGTCGGTACGCCGATTGATTGCTGGCGCGTAGTTCCAGAAAGCACTCACGCCCGCCCAGCTCGTAGGCTCGCGACATCAGCCGCTCAAGCAACTTCAAACCCAGTCCACGACCCTGGTTCTCCGGCTTCACGGTGATGTTCAGCAGATGAGCTTCGTCGATGATGACGTTGAGCACGCCATGCCCCACCCGTTGCTGGCCGTCGAACATCAACCAGATTTCGTATGATTTCAAACCATCGAGAAAGATGCCACGCGTCCACGGATGGGTGTAGGCAGCGAATTCGATCTTGAGTACGGCATCCAGATCCGCTTCGGTCATTCGGCGAAAGCTTACGGCATCACTCATCACGGTTTTTCCAACGCGGTAGCAGACGGCGCATCGCCTGCCACACGGCAGCCTTGCGCTCGGGTTCATCCATCAACAGCTCAAGACCCGGCACGGCCCAGGCCAGCCCAAGCCCTTCCACTTCCAGCTCGCGGTTGTAATCTTCGGCATTGGCGCGCCCGGCAAAACGAATTGCCGGCAGCCCGACCAACCATAGGCACGTGCACGGCGCCTGCTCCAGCTGCGCCATGACGAAGCCCTGTACGAAATCGCAGGCCGCATCCGGCCCCTGGTCCAACTGGCCGCGCTGCAGAAACGGCCAGCGGATCGGCTCGCCCAGAATCTGCGGCGCATCGGGCAGGCCGGCAGCGCGCAGCATATCCTTGAGCAGCAGGTACGAAGGATCGCGGCTCTGGAACGCCTGACCCGTCGCCAGCTCCACCAGCACCAGGCAAGGACCGGCGCGCAGCACCTGCAAGGCGAAGCGCGGGGGCGGACTGACCGGTTTGGCGACCGGCGCCTCGACGACCTCTTCGGTCACAGCAGTCACGGCCGGTCGTGCAACGCTGGGCCGCGGCACCTCGATCCTGGGCCGCTGAACCTTGGCCGGATCGGGCAGCGCAGGCTCCACCGCGCGCGGAGCATTCGGCAACGCCGAGGTCACCGCCGCCTGCTCGCCAGGCTCCAGAGGCGACGGCAGCACCTCGACATGCGCAAGTACACAGGCACGCGAAGGCGCTGCGAACGGCAGCTCGGTACGGGGCAGCCAATGCACTACCTGCATGGCGTCCAGATAGGCGCGGCGACGGGACTCGTTGAGCAAAGGGTCAGCCATCTGTGGGTAAGTCGAGGCGGTGGATTCTACCGATGTTCGACACGATGTGCCGCCACGTTTTACACAAGCGCTCGCGCGCAGCACCAAAACCCGCCCCATCATGCAGTACAATCGCGACCCTTTAACCTGGCACGAGTCGACCAGCCGATGATCGAACCCAAGCGCGTGCTGCGCGCCCTCGCCGACCACTGGGCCCTGCTGGAGCCGCTGTGCGAGCACTTCGACCAAGGTACCCTGAGCCTTGTCGAGCTGCGTCAGCAGCTGGCTGCCCAACGCCTGGACAGCACTGCCCAGGAGATCACCAGCCTGCTCGACACCTGGATCCGGCTGGACATCCTGGTACCTGTAGCGAAAAGCCCCAACCGCTTCGAGCTCAATGCGCAGATCCACGACTTCCTCGCCTACCTGCGCCGCGAACACCGCCTGGGCCTGTGCCTGGAGATCGAAGCCTACCTGCGCCACCTCGAACGTTTGGCCGGGCACATCCAGGATGCCTTCGACATTCGCGATGGCAACGACCTGGCTCGCCAGCTGCGACTGCTCGACATGCGCGTGCGCGATGTGCTGAAGAAACTGGCCAATGACGAACAGGCGCTGGTGGCCGTGGCCGAGCGGGCCAAGACCCGCGATCGCCAGGTTGACCTGCGCCAGCGCTACGCCGAGGTCCTCGCGACATGGGATGAATACGTCGAACCCATGATCCAACTGGTCAACGCCGACGGCGCCTTCGAGCAAGGCGTGCGCAAGGTCGAAAACGTGCTGCTGCGTTTGCTCGGTGAACAGCAGCGCCTTGGTCACCTGGTCGATGACGACATGCTATTGCGCACCCACGCGCGCATTCTCGAAATGCAGACGTGCGCGCAGTTGACCCTGCGCCATGCCCGCGAACTGCTGCTGCCCCTGCGCGAAGAAGCACGCCGTCACAACGCCGTGACCCGCGGCGCAGCCCTCGCACTCTCGGCCATTCGCCGCAAAGGCCTGGACGCCGTCCCCCAGGCCGCCCTGCCATTGTTCAGCCGTCCGCAGAGCACATTTCTGGGCAGCGCCAGCCAGGTCGAAGCTTACGTCTACGCCCTCGCCCGCTTCGAAGCCAAGCCCGCGCCCTTCCCCAAGGCGCACAAGAGCGACATCGCAGGCAGCCAGCGCGCACCCCGCACGGTCAAGGAAATGCTCGAACGTTGCGAAAACGCCCTGCCGATGCCCGACCTGATGCTCTGGCTGCTCGATCAGGAACCCGATGGCGCCACCGATGAGCTGCTGTACTGGTTCTCGCGCCTGTCACGGGACAAGCGCTTTGCCCGCCAACGCCTCGAACGCCGTGACTACCATACCCGCGAGCACCAGCTGAGCCTGCGCTCCTTCGCCCTGCTTTCCAGCGCCGAGCCCGCCACAGCGGTCACCCCGGCACACTCCGCGAGCACCGAACATGCATCTTGACCTCAACGAATTGACCCACCTGGCGCCGATCTTTCGCGAGCTGCTCAAAGGCTTTCACATCAGCCGCCGCGACCCGGAGCTCTACTCGCAACTCTCGACCCTGCAGGACGTGTACCGCGGCCTGTTCAAGGCCCTGGGCTTCGAACTGGTCTGCGATACCCGCGGCTTCTACTACTTCGTTCCAGAGCTGGCCGCCGCTCAGGTCAACAAGACCGCTCAGCGTCTGTCCCTGTTCACCTTCATCCTGGTAGAGCACCTGGCCGATCAAGGCCGCGATCCGATTGCCGTACTCGATGGCGGCAGCCTGGGCCGCGACGAACTGCCGGCCCTGTTGGACAAATACCGCGACCTGTTCCTGCAGGCCGAAGTGCAGACCCAAGAAGAACTGGAAGAGAAGATCCTGCGGCGCATGACCCAACTCGGCTTCACCGCCGAAGACAATGGCATCTATCGCTTCCTGGCGCCGATGCACCGCTTCCTCGACGTGTGCCTATCGGTGCAGCAGGACCGCGACCTGGCCGCCAGCCTGCACAGCGCCCTGCCCCTGCCGGTGCCGATGCTGGCCGGTGACGACACCGATGAGGGCGATGACATCAGCGACGAACAGGCCTTGGCCCTCGCCATAGCCCAAGAGCGACAGGAGCTCGACGCATGACCCAGGAACGCTACGGCATCCGCCGCTTCGCCTTGCTCAACACTGCCGGCTACAGCCTGGGCCTGTTCCCGCTGGAGCAGCCGCTGTCGGTCTATGGCGCCAACAACCTGGGCAAGAGCGCCTCGATCAACGCCCTGCAGTTCCCGATCCTGGCGCGCATGTCCGACATGAGCTTCGGCAAGTACACCCTGGAGCAGTCGCGTCGCTTCTATTTCGCCACCGATACCAGCTACATCCTCTGCGAAGTCGTCCTGGCCCACGGCCCCCATGTCATCGGAGTCGTCGGTCGCGGTCCTGGTGGGGGCTTCGGTCATCAGTTCTTTGCCTATGCAGGCGAACTGGATCTGGCGCATTACCAGCAGGACGGTACCTGCCTGCGCCAGAAAGAGCTGTTCAGCAATCTCGAACGCCATAACCTCAAGGCCTATGAGCTCAAACCCGAGGAGCTGCGTCGCCTGCTGGTCGGCGGCCACACCAGCGTACCGCTCGACCTCACCCTGATCCCCCTGCGCTCGACCAGCGAGCAGAGCCTGAAAACCTTCCGCGCCCTGTTCATCAACCTGCTGCACATGCGCGAAATCACCGCAGCCAAACTCAAGCAGCTGTTCCTCGATGCCTTCGAGCACAGCCTGCGCTCGGGCAGCGTCGACTACATCGCCGCCTGTGAAGAGGCCTTCCGCGACGTACGCCGCATGGAGCAGGACTACAACGCCCTGGTCGCTGCCGGCCCGCTGGTCGAGGCACTGGCCAATGGCGTCGCCCAGCGCGACGGCCTGCGCGGCAAGCTGCACCGTCTCTCGCCGATCCTGGATGGGCTGCTGGGTACCTGGCAGGACTATGCCGGCGCACGCAAGGAAGAACTGGTCATCCAGTCCGAGCACTACCGCAACGAACAGGATGTGCTACAGACCAATCAGCGCGGCAGCACCCAGGAGCTCATGCGCCTGGAGCGCGAAATCTCGACCATCCAGCGCTGGCTCGGCGAACTCTCGGTCCTCAAGAATCGCTTCGCGCTGGTCACCGACGTACGGATGCTGGAGCAGCAGCTGCTGGCTGCCAAGGATGCCCACGACGAACTGGCCGGCGCCCTGGCGCAGTCTCGGCAGTTCAGCGCACAGGACCTGCAGGAGCGGGTCGGCGACGTCGAGCAGCGCCTCAAGTCCATTCGCCAGCAACTGGAGCATGCCGACAACAACAGCTACGCGCGCCTGCGCGAAGAGTTCTCGCAGCAGGATGTCGACCGCCTGATGCGCCTGTTCAACGGCGCGCTGTTCAGCCTGCCCACCGGTCCACGAGGCCTGGACCTGGATGACGGCAACGCCTGGGTCGACACCGTGCAGACTGTGCTTGACCGCTTCAAGGGCGAGCGCTTCGAACTGCCCGGACTCTCCATCGACCTGTCCACCATCGAACCGCCGGTGTTGCAGGCCCTGGCTGATCGCGCCGCCCTGCGCGAGCAACGTGCGCGCCTGGAAAAGGAGTTGCAGCAACTCAAGACCCAGCAGGCCGTTGCCGCGGACCTTTCGGCCAGCAAGTCGCGCTCCGAGACGCTGTACCAGGAGGTTCTGGACGCCCAGAAGGCCTTGGAAGACTACCGTCGCAGCCAGACTTTGAGCCGCGAAGAGCAGGACCAAACTCGAACAGCTTGCCCAACTCGAAGCGGCCCAGGACGAACTGGCGCGCTCCAGCGACGCCTTCACCGAGCGCGTCGGACAGCTGTCTGCCAAGCTGCAGCTGGTGGGCCGGCAGATCGCCGACCTGGAAAGCAAACAGCGCACCCTGGACGATGCCCTGCGCCGCCGCCACCTGCTCCCGGCCGATCTGCCATTCGGCACGCCTTTCATGGAGCTGATCGACGACTCGATGGACAACCTGCTGCCCTTGCTCAATGACTATCAGGACAGCTGGCAGAGCCTGCAACGTGTCGACGGACAGATCGAAGCTTTGTACGCCCAGGTGCGCCTCAAGGGCGTGGCCAAGTTCGACAGCGAAGACAACGTCGAGCGCCGCCTGCAATTGCTGATCAACGCCTATGCCCATCGCACCGACGAGGCCCTGACCCTGGGCAAGGCTCGACGCGCCGCCGTCACCGACATCGCCCGGACCCTGCGCAACATCCGCAGCGACTACGACAGCCTCGAACATCAGCTGGCGTTGTTCAACCGCGAGATCAACAAGCGCCAGGTGTCGAACCTGCAAAGCTTCCGCATCGTGCTCGCACCCAACAAGGACGCCCTCAAGCACATCGACCAGATCATCCACAGCGCAGGCCAATACGAGGAAGGTGAAACCCTTTCCGTATTCGACCTCAACCAGAGCGCCGAGCAGGACAGCAAGAACGAGGAGGCCAAGGAATACCTGGCCCGCATGGTCGCGGCCAATCATAACCAGCTCGGCCTCAAGGACCTGTTCGAACTGGCCTTCGAAATCACCAAGATCAACGGTCAACCGGTCATCCACACGGACATCGATGGCGCCGCCTCCAACGGCACCACAATGACCATCAAGGCGCTGACCAACATGTACCTGTTGCTGCACCTGATGGATCGCGATCAGGCCGGCCGCATCCGTTTGCCCTATTACCTCGACGAGGCCGCCGATATCGACGAACGCAACCAGGCCGCCCTGCTGGAAACCAGCCAGCAACTGGGTTTCACACCGATTCTGGCGAGCGTGAAACCACAGGTATCCGCTCACGTAGCCATCGATCTCGAAGGCGGTAGTAGCGCCGAAGGCATCTACATCGATGAAGCGGACTGGAAATTCATCCGCCGTCACGACGAACTGACGAAAGCGGTCGCTGCACTCGAAAGCGAGGCAACTCGGTAAACGCAACGCAATGAACGAGCCCCGCAACAGCGGGGCTTTTTTTTGAAGCCTTCAACCACTCGCCGGTCTGATCAGCTCAACCGCCGCCGGGTCGGTCTTGATCAGGCTCAACTGGTGCAGGCTGATGTAGCACCCACCCTTGTATTCGACATCGCGCAACGTACCTTCGTGGGCAAATCTAAGCTTCTCCAGCAGATGCAAGCTGGCGGCATTCTCCGGTTCGACGTCTTCGTGAACTCGACTTTTTCAACCCTTCGAGCGTTCAGTCGTCACTCATATGGATGCCCAGATCGTTACGCCCAGGCGCAACATGCGGCTTGAGAGTCAACGCCGGAATCTCATAGTCCCCACCATTCTGGCGACGAAATCGCAGCGGCTCATCATTGAACAGATTATCCAGGCGGACTGCGTAGGCTTCACAAACCTGTTCGAACCGAGTCGCGTCCATTTTGCCTGTTTTGTAGATCGGAAAAGGCGGCATCACCGTGAACCCAGGATAGAAAAGCACGCCATGTTGAATGGGGAAAAGCAGATCATTCAGCGCACCGTTCACGCCTCGATCACTGTAATGAGGCTCCCACCCGCCCATGGTCACCACCAACATGGCGCGCTTTCCCATCATGCTGCCTTCGCCGTAGCGATCACCCCAATGACTTTCGCTGTGTTCGCCAACGCCGTAGGCAAACCCATAGGCATAGACGCGCTCGATCCAGCCCTTGAGGATTGCAGGCATCGAGAACCACCACAGTGGAAACTGAAAGATCACGGCGTCCGCCCAACGCAACTTTTCCTGTTCTCTCTCGATGTCCAGCGGCTGCGTGCCCGCAGCGAATACACGCTGCGATTCAAGCGCAGGGTTGAAAGGCGCCTGGTTGTCATAGCCAGGCGCATCGTCGGTATCCAGAGGCGCTTTCCAACCCATGGCGTACAGATCCGAAACGACTACTTCGTGCCCCCCGGCTTTCAGGTGAGCGATGGCGAAATCCTTGAGTGAGCCATTCAGGGATCGAGGTTCAGGATGAGCGTAGACAAGCAGCAGCTTCATGTGGAGCTCCGAGTAAATGAAGGCCACACGGTAGCGACTGGCTCGCTATGATAGAAATGAATTCCCGAAACATCTGGTATTTACATGCACAATACCTTGCGCCGCCTGGATCTCAATCTGCTGGTCACGCTGGATGCACTGCTGTCCGAGCAAAACGTCACGCGTGCCGCCCGACTCCTCAATCTGGCTTAATCGACAGTCAGCCTGCAACTGGGCCGGCTGCGAGAGATTCTGGACGATCCTTTGTTGCTGCCAGGCCCGCGAGGGATGTCACCTACCGAGCGGGCCAAGGAGTTGCGCGGACCGTTGCGTGAAGCGCTGGTGGCTTTGGAAGCGACGCTGAGCCCCAGCGCCCCATTCGAGCCTGCACTGTCCAATCACACCTGGAAAATCGCTGCGAGTGATTACGCCGTGACCGCATTGGTCTGGCCATCATTGGCGGTGCTCAGGCGCCTGGCACCGGACACCCGCTTGGTGCTGTTGAACAAGAGTCCCCTCAGCCTCGCCGATGACCTTGAAAATGGTCGGATTGATCTGGCCCTGCACACCCGCGATGAAGCACCACCAAAACTGCGTCACAAGTCTTTGGTTCACGAACGCTATGTGCTGGCAGGGCGTAGAGGTCATCCCGCATTGGCAACCCCGCTTTCACTTGAGGCATTCTGTGGTCTGGAACACGCCGTGGTGTCACCCAATGGCGCTGGCTTCGTCGGCAGTACTGACCAGGCACTGGCTGCCCAAGGCCTGGAACGCAAAGTCGTTCTATCCGTGTCCACTTTCAACTCACTTGTCTCAGCACTGGCTCACAGTGACCTGGTCGCAGTGGTGCCGGAAAGACTTGTGCAGGATGAGCCAGCGCTGCACGTCCAGACACCTCCACTTGCTATTCCAGGTTTTGAGATGCTCATGTTGTGGCCGGAAAGACTGCATCGAGACCCTGGCCACATATGGCTGCGCGATCTCATCACCTCTGGACTGCATAAAGGCACAGATCCATAGGCAGGCGTGCTGCAAAAAAACACCCTCCAGGGTCGTTATTTTTGCCTCGAGAAAGACAAAACCCCTACCTGCTCGCGCAGATAGGGGTTTCGGAATTGAATCTTGACGATGACCTACTCTCACATGGGGAAACCCCACACTACCATCGGCGATGCATCGTTTCACTGCTGAGTTCGGGATGGGATCAGGTGGTTCCAATGCTCTATGGTCGTCAAGAAATTCTGTAGCCAGGATGCCCTTTGGGGGGCACTCCAGCGAATCGGGTATGTGATATTTGTGGGTTGTCTTGCTGCGAACTTTCGGTTCGTGTCATCTCCACAGTCACCGCAATCTGGTCTTCGACGCAAATTGCTTGGGTGTTATATGGTCAAGCCTCACGGGCAATTAGTATGGGTTAGCTCAACGCCTCACAGCGCTTACACACCCCACCTATCAACGTCGTAGTCTTCGACGGCCCTTCAGGGAACTCAAGGTTCCAGTGAGATCTCATCTTGAGGCAAGTTTCCCGCTTAGATGCTTTCAGCGGTTATCTTTTCCGAACATAGCTACCCGGCAATGCCACTGGCGTGACAACCGGAACACCAGAGGTTCGTCCACTCCGGTCCTCTCGTACTAGGAGCAGCCCCTCTCAAATCTCAAACGTCCACGGCAGATAGGGACCGAACTGTCTCACGACGTTCTAAACCCAGCTCGCGTACCACTTTAAATGGCGAACAGCCATACCCTTGGGACCGGCTTCAGCCCCAGGATGTGATGAGCCGACATCGAGGTGCCAAACACCGCCGTCGATATGAACTCTTGGGCGGTATCAGCCTGTTATCCCCGGAGTACCTTTTATCCGTTGAGCGATGGCCCTTCCATACAGAACCACCGGATCACTAAGACCTACTTTCGTACCTGCTCGACGTGTCTGTCTCGCAGTCAAGCGCGCTTTTGCCTTTATACTCTACGACCGATTTCCGACCGGTCTGAGCGCACCTTCGTACTCCTCCGTTACTCTTTAGGAGGAGACCGCCCCAGTCAAACTACCCACCATACACTGTCCTCGATCCGGATGACGGACCTGAGTTAGAACCTCAAAGTTGCCAGGGTGGTATTTCAAGGATGGCTCCACGCAGACTGGCGTCCACGCTTCAAAGCCTCCCACCTATCCTACACAAGCAAATTCAAAGTCCAGTGCAAAGCTATAGTAAAGGTTCACGGGGTCTTTCCGTCTAGCCGCGGATACACTGCATCTTCACAGCGATTTCAATTTCACTGAGTCTCGGGTGGAGACAGCGCCGCCATCGTTACGCCATTCGTGCAGGTCGGAACTTACCCGACAAGGAATTTCGCTACCTTAGGACCGTTATAGTTACGGCCGCCGTTTACCGGGGCTTCGATCAAGAGCTTCGCTTGCGCTAACCCCATCAATTAACCTTCCGGCACCGGGCAGGCGTCACACCCTATACGTCCACTTTCGTGTTTGCAGAGTGCTGTGTTTTTAATAAACAGTCGCAGCGGCCTGGTATCTTCGACCGGCATGAGCTTACGGAGCAAGTCCTTCACCCTCACCGGCGCACCTTCTCCCGAAGTTACGGTGCCATTTTGCCTAGTTCCTTCACCCGAGTTCTCTCAAGCGCCTTGGTATTCTCTACCCAACCACCTGTGTCGGTTTGGGGTACGGTTCCTGGTTACCTGAAGCTTAGAAGCTTTTCTTGGAAGCATGGCATCAACCACTTCGTCGTCTAAAAGACAACTCGTCATCAGCTCTCGGCCTTGAAATCCCGGATTTACCTAAGATCCCAGCCTACCACCTTAAACTTGGACAACCAACGCCAAGCTGGCCTAGCCTTCTCCGTCCCTCCATCGCAATAACCAGAAGTACAGGAATATTAACCTGTTTTCCATCGACTACGCTTTTCAGCCTCGCCTTAGGGACCGACTAACCCTGCGTCGATTAACGTTGCGCAGGAAACCTTGGTCTTTCGGCGTGGGTGTTTTTCACACCCATTGTCGTTACTCATGTCAGCATTCGCACTTCTGATACCTCCAGCAAGCTTCTCAACTCACCTTCACAGGCTTACAGAACGCTCCTCTACCGCATCATCAAAAGATGATACCCGTAGCTTCGGTACCTGGTTTGAGCCCCGTTACATCTTCCGCGCAGGCCGACTCGACTAGTGAGCTATTACGCTTTCTTTAAAGGGTGGCTGCTTCTAAGCCAACCTCCTAGCTGTCTAAGCCTTCCCACATCGTTTCCCACTTAACCAGGATTTCTGGGACCTTAGCTGACGGTCTGGGTTGTTTCCCTTTTCACGACGGACGTTAGCACCCGCCGTGTGTCTCCCATGCTCGGCACTTGTAGGTATTCGGAGTTTGCATCGGTTTGGTAAGTCGGGATGACCCCCTAGCCGAAACAGTGCTCTACCCCCTACAGTGATACATGAGGCGCTACCTAAATAGCTTTCGAGGAGAACCAGCTATCTCCGAGCTTGATTAGCCTTTCACTCCGATCCACAGGTCATCCGCTAACTTTTCAACGGTAGTCGGTTCGGTCCTCCAGTCAGTGTTACCTAACCTTCAACCTGCCCATGGATAGATCGCCCGGTTTCGGGTCTATACCCAGCGACTAAACGCCCTATTAAGACTCGCTTTCGCTACGCCTCCCCTATTCGGTTAAGCTCGCCACTGAATATAAGTCGCTGACCCATTATACAAAAGGTACGCAGTCACAGAACAACGTCTGCTCCCACTGCTTGTACGCATACGGTTTCAGGATCTATTTCACTCCCCTCTCCGGGGTTCTTTTCGCCTTTCCCTCACGGTACTAGTTCACTATCGGTCAGTCAGTAGTATTTAGCCTTGGAGGATGGTCCCCCCATATTCAGACAAGGTTTCTCGTGCCCCGTCCTACTCGATTTCATTGACAAGAGATTTTCGCGTACAGGGCTATCACCCACTATGGCCGCACTTTCCAGAGCGTTCCGCTAATCTCAAACCAACTTAAGGGCTGGTCCCCGTTCGCTCGCCACTACTAAGGGAATCTCGGTTGATTTCTTTTCCTCAGGGTACTTAGATGTTTCAGTTCCCCTGGTTCGCCTCGCATGCCTATGTATTCAGCATGAGATAACTGTCTTATGACAGCTGGGTTCCCCCATTCAGACATCTCCGGATCACAGTCTGTTTGCCGACTCCCCGAAGCTTTTCGCAGGCTACCACGTCTTTCATCGCCTCTGACTGCCAAGGCATCCACCGTATGCGCTTCTTCACTTGACCATATAACCCCAAGCAATCTGGTTATACTGTGAAGACGACATTCGCCGAAAATTCGCATTTACTCAAAGAGCAACTCACAAATTTTACCTTAGCCTGAACCTACACCAGTGAAAGTGTCTGTCCAGTCTATCTTTCTATCACATACCCAAATTTTTAAAGAACGATTCTGAAAAAGATCAGAAATCAGCATTCAACCATCAACCGATGGAATGCTCATTTCTAAGCTTTGACAACGATGGAGCACCAAAAGTGGTGGAGCCAAGCGGGATCGAACCGCTGACCTCCTGCGTGCAAGGCAGGCGCTCTCCCAGCTGAGCTATGGCCCCATAATTGGTGGGTCTGGGCAGATTCGAACTGCCGACCTCACCCTTATCAGGGGTGCGCTCTAACCAACTGAGCTACAGACCCAATCGTCTTCTTCAATGAATCAAGCAATTCGTGTGGGAGCTCATGAGCCAGCTGTTGTCGTCGATTAAGGAGGTGATCCAGCCGCAGGTTCCCCTACGGCTACCTTGTTACGACTTCACCCCAGTCATGAATCACACCGTGGTAACCGTCCTCCCGAAGGTTAGACTAGCTACTTCTGGTGCAACCCACTCCCATGGTGTGACGGGCGGTGTGTACAAGGCCCGGGAACGTATTCACCGCGACATTCTGATTCGCGATTACTAGCGATTCCGACTTCACGCAGTCGAGTTGCAGACTGCGATCCGGACTACGATCGGTTTTGTGAGATTAGCTCCACCTCGCGGCTTGGCAACCCTCTGTACCGACCATTGTAGCACGTGTGTAGCCCAGGCCGTAAGGGCCATGATGACTTGACGTCATCCCCACCTTCCTCCGGTTTGTCACCGGCAGTCTCCTTAGAGTGCCCACCATAACGTGCTGGTAACTAAGGACAAGGGTTGCGCTCGTTACGGGACTTAACCCAACATCTCACGACACGAGCTGACGACAGCCATGCAGCACCTGTCTCAATGTTCCCGAAGGCACCAATCCATCTCTGGAAAGTTCATTGGATGTCAAGGCCTGGTAAGGTTCTTCGCGTTGCTTCGAATTAAACCACATGCTCCACCGCTTGTGCGGGCCCCCGTCAATTCATTTGAGTTTTAACCTTGCGGCCGTACTCCCCAGGCGGTCAACTTAATGCGTTAGCTGCGCCACTAAGAGTTCAAGACTCCCAACGGCTAGTTGACATCGTTTACGGCGTGGACTACCAGGGTATCTAATCCTGTTTGCTCCCCACGCTTTCGCACCTCAGTGTCAGTATGAGCCCAGGTGGTCGCCTTCGCCACTGGTGTTCCTTCCTATATCTACGCATTTCACCGCTACACAGGAAATTCCACCACCCTCTGCCCTACTCTAGCTTGCCAGTTTTGGATGCAGTTCCCAGGTTGAGCCCGGGGATTTCACATTCAACTTAACAAACCACCTACGCGCGCTTTACGCCCAGTAATTCCGATTAACGCTTGCACCCTCTGTATTACCGCGGCTGCTGGCACAGAGTTAGCCGGTGCTTATTCTGTCGGTAACGTCAAGACAGCAAGGTATTCGCTGACTGCCCTTCCTCCCAACTTAAAGTGCTTTACAATCCGAAGACCTTCTTCACACACGCGGCATGGCTGGATCAGGCTTTCGCCCATTGTCCAATATTCCCCACTGCTGCCTCCCGTAGGAGTCTGGACCGTGTCTCAGTTCCAGTGTGACTGATCATCCTCTCAGACCAGTTACGGATCGTCGCCTTGGTGAGCCATTACCTCACCAACTAGCTAATCCGACCTAGGCTCATCTGATAGCGCAAGGCCCGAAGGTCCCCTGCTTTCTCCCGTAGGACGTATGCGGTATTAGCGTTCCTTTCGAAACGTTGTCCCCCACTACCAGGCAGATTCCTAGGCATTACTCACCCGTCCGCCGCTGAATCAGGAAGCAAGCTTCCCTCAACCGCTCGACTTGCATGTGTTAGGCCTGCCGCCAGCGTTCAATCTGAGCCATGATCAAACTCTTCAGTTCAATACTGCAATCGGGTTTTGAGAAAACCCTATAAACTTGGCTCAGCAATCGCAAACTCGAACCCGAAGGATCGAGGTAACTCTTTGATTTCTCGTGGAGTCATTGTGATGCTGATAATCTTGTTGACTAACAGTCTTAACTCACAAGCACCCACACGAATTGCTTGATTCAATTGTTAAAGAGCGGTGGGTTGATTCTTTCGTCTCAACCGAGGCGCGCATTCTACGCTGGCCTCATATTCTGTCAAGCGTTTATTTCGAAGTATTTTTCCAGAAAACTGAACAACTTCAAACACTTGACTCGCTTCGATCACTCGTCAGCGGGAGGCGAATTCTACAGCGTTTAAAACCGCTGTCAACTGCCTTTTTCACCGCTTCCGACCTTGAAGATCGAAGCACTTCCTCACTAGCTGAACGACTAACTCATTGATTAACAAGGCGTTTATCGTTTCGGCTGCGCCGGAAGTGGGGCGAATTATAGAGAGATCTGAGAGGCCGTCAACCGTTAATTCAAACCTTTTTCACTGTAGCTGGTTTTCGCCCCGCCAGGCGGGGAATACGCCGCGCCACGGCAGGAACTCGAAGCAGCATCAGCAATGCGCCGACGGCCGCGTAGATCGACCACTCCTCGAGGTCTGCACGAACGATCCAGAGGAAGTGCAGCAACCCCAGCCCCAGCACTGCATAGATGAGGCGATGCAGTTGCTTCCAACGCCGACCCAACCGCCGTTGGCTGTAGCGGTTGGACGTCACGGCCAATGCCAGCAGACACAGGAACGCCAGGCTTCCAACGATGATATAGGGGCGCTTGACCAACTCGACGCCAAGCTGACTCCAATCCAGCCCCAATACGAAAAACAGGTAAGCCGCCAAATGTAGACAGACATAGGCAAAACACCAAAGGCCCAGCTGACGGCGTACGGCTATCCAGCCCGGCCAGCCAGACAGCTTTTGCAAAGGAGTCATGCATAGGGTGATCAACACCAGAACCAAGGTGCCCAGACCCAGACGATCGACAAGCACCTTGCCCGGATCGGGCCCCAAGGCAAAGATCCACGCCTGGTACAGCCACAACAGCGGCCATACGCAAGCGACCACGAATACACTCAAACGCCAGAACGGGTAACGCATCAGTAGTTTTTCCGCAGATCCATGCCGGTGTAGAGGGATGCCACTTCCTCGCCGTAGCCATTGAACATTGCCGTCTCGCGGACATTGGGGCTGAACAGGCCACTGGGCAGGCGTCGTTCGCGGGCCTGTGTCCAGCGTGGATGGTCAACCTCCGGGTTCACGTTGGCATAGAAGCCATACTCGCTGGGGGCAAGGTTTGCCCAGGTCGTCTCGGGCTGCTCGCTGACCAGACTGATCCGGACGATGGACTTCACGCTTTTGAACCCGTACTTCCACGGCACTACCAGGCGCAAAGGTGCGCCGTTCTGGTTGGGCAGCTCGCGGCCATACATGCCGACGCCAAGAATCGCCAGTGGATTCATCGCTTCGTCGAGGCGCAAGCCTTCCACATAGGGCCAGTTGATCAAGGCAAAGCCGGAGCGCTGGCCAGGCATGCTCTTGGGATCCTGCAGGGTTTCGAAACGGATGTACTTGGCTTTCGAGGTAGGCTCGACCTGCTTGAGCAAGGCCGAGATGGGAAAGCCGATCCAGGGGATGACCATGGACCACGCCTCGACGCAGCGCAGCCGATAGATCCTCTCCTCCAGTTGATAGGGCTTCATGAAGTCTTCGAGCGCATAGCGCCCGGGTTTGGCGACCTCACCGTCTATCACGACCGACCAGGGTTCGGTTTTCAAGGCGCCGGCATTGACTGCAGGGTCGCCCTTGCCGGTGCCGAACTCATAGAAGTTGTTGTAGTGGGTGGCATCCTTGAACGGCGTGATCGCCTCGCCTTGCACGGTGACCGCGCCCCAGCGGGTTTGACCCAGCTTGTCATTCAGCCAGGCGGGCGCACTGCTGGCGTCGACGCCTTCATAGCGTGACGGGTCGGCAGCCGATGCCCAGGAAGGAAGTGCCGAAACGGCCAGTGCTGTTGCGGTGGCGCCCATGAGCGAGCGGCGGGAGAGATAGATCGATTCGGGAGTGACTTCGGACTCTTTGCAGTCCGAAGCACGCGGTAGCTTGATGAGCATGATGCCTCCGTAGCCCTGGCGGTATTCACATACCAAGAGACTACGGATTATGCGGGAAATTGAATTTACTCGGCCTTTTTGTGACGACGCATGCGTAACAAATACTGTACGGGACCGGAAGCCGCGTAGGCGAGGAAGATCAACAGCAGGATACGGGGTGGATCGCTGAACACCACGGCAAACACCAGCACGACCGCCAGGATGGCCACGAAGGGTACGCGCCCCTTGAGATCCAGCTCCTTGAAGCTGTTGTACTTGATGTTGCTGACCATCAGCATGCCTGCGGCGGCTACCAGCAAGGCGACCAGGAATGACATCTTCGAGCCCTGGATGCCGTAGTCGCTGAACGCCCATACCAGACCGGCGACCACACCCGCCGCTGCAGGACTGGCCAGACCGATGAAATAGCGTTTGTCAGCCGTACCGACCTGGGTGTTGAAGCGGGCCAGTCGCAAGGCGGCACCCGCGACGTAGATGAAGGCCACCATCCAGCCAACCTTGCCCATGTCACCCAATGCCCAGCCAAAGGCGAGCAGTGCAGGTGCGACACCGAACGCGACCATATCGGAAAGCGAATCGTATTCCGCTCCGAAGGCGCTTTGGGTGTTGGTCATGCGCGCCACTCGGCCATCGAGGCTGTCGAGGACCATGGCGACGAAGATCGCGATGGCTGCGTAAGCGAAGTACTTGCTGGCTTCGGCAGCATTGCCGGCGCTCTGGGCGCTGATCGAGTTGATGATCGAGTAGAAACCCGCAAACAGGTTCGCCGTGGTGAACAGGTTGGGCAGAAGATAGATACCGCGGTGCCGGACTTTACGTCCTTCGGCGTCATGCCCTTCTTCGACATGCTCATCGATCGGCAGGAGGCTTTCGGCGTCAGGAGCCTTGTTTGGCTCTTGGGGACGTTCGCTCATGGACAATACCTTGCAACGGTGTGGAAAGTTTCGACAGGCGTCTGGGTCGAGGGTTCGACCGCAAAACGTTGCAGCTTTATACCAGAAGCTTGCCACCATAACGAAAAAACGCGGCCGGGGCCGCGTTTTCATCGCTTGGAACTGTATCAGTTCTTGGCTTTGTCGACGATCTTGTTGGCAGCGATCCAAGGCATCATGGAACGCAGCTGCTCACCAATGACTTCGATGCCATGAGCGGCGTTGTTGCGACGCTTGGCGGTCATCGATGGATAGTTGGTGGCGCCTTCGTTGATGAACATCTTGGCGTATTCACCATCCTGGATGCGCTTGAGTGCGTTGCGCATCGCCTGGCGGGACTCGGCGTTGATGACTTCAGGGCCGGTCACGTACTCGCCGTATTCGGCGTTGTTGGAGATCGAGTAGTTCATGTTGGCGATACCGCCTTCGTACATGAGGTCGACGATCAGCTTGAGTTCGTGCAGGCACTCGAAGTAGGCCATTTCCGGTGCATAACCGGCTTCGACCAGGGTTTCGAAGCCGGCCTTGACCAGCTCCACGGTACCGCCGCACAGAACGGCCTGCTCACCGAACAGGTCGGTCTCGGTCTCGTCCTTGAACGTGGTTTCGATGATGCCGGTACGACCACCGCCCACGCCCGAAGCGTAGGACAGCGCGACGTTCTTGGCGTTGCCCGACGCATCCTGGTAGATGGCGATCAGGTCAGGGATACCGCCGCCCTTGACGAACTCGGTACGCACGGTGTGACCCGGCGCCTTGGGTGCGATCATGATCACGTCCAGGTCGGCGCGTGGCACGACCTGGTTGTAGTGAATGGCGAAGCCGTGAGAGAACGCCAGGGTAGCGCCCTGCTTGATGTTGGGCTCGACTTCGGTCTTGTAAAGCTGGGACTGAAATTCGTCCGGGGTCAGGATCATGACCAGGTCGGCACCGGCAACGGCGGTAGCGACGTCGGCAACTTTCAAGCCGTGGGCCTCAGCCTTGGCGACAGTAGCCGAGCCCTTGCGCAGGCCCACAGTGACGTCGACGCCCGAGTCCTTCAGGTTGCATGCCTGGGCGTGGCCCTGGGAACCGTAGCCGATGATGGCTACTTTCTTGCCCTGGATGATCGAGAGGTCGCAATCTTTGTCGTAGTAAACTTTCATTGAATATCACCTGTTATCTGGGCCGTTTCGGCCAGTCGCCAATTGAGTTAGATGCTCAGCACTTTGTCGCCGCGAGCGATACCGGTCACGCCACTGCGCACGGTTTCAAGGATCGAGGCGGTGCCGATAGACTGCAGGAAGCTATCCAGCTTGTCGCTGGTGCCCGTCAGCTGAACGGTGTAGACGCTACTGCTGACATCAACGATCTGCCCACGGAAGATGTCCGTGGTGCGTTTGATCTCGGCGCGTTGGGCGCCAGTGGCCTTGACCTTGACCAGCATCAGTTCGCGTTCGATGTGAGCGCTTTCCGACAGGTCTACCAGCTTGACCACCTCGATCAACTTGTTGAGGTTCTTCGTGATCTGTTCGATCACTTCATCATGCCCTACCGTGGTCAGCGTCAGACGCGACAGGGTCGGGTCTTCGGTGGGCGCCACGGTCAGGCTTTCGATGTTGTAGTTGCGCTGCGAGAACAGCCCTACCACGCGCGACAGGGCGCCGGGTTCGTTCTCGAGCAAAAGTGAAATGATGTGCCGCATAATCAGGTCCGCTCCGTCTTGCTGAGCCACATGTCGCGCATCGAGCCGTCCTTGATCTGCATCGGATAGACGTGCTCGCCGACGTCGACCTGGATGTCGAGGAAGACCAGACGGTCGGTCATGGCGAAGGCTTCTTCCATTTTCGGCTTGAGGTCCTTGAGATCAGTGATGCGCATGCCGACGTGACCATACGCTTCGACCAGCTTGACGAAGTCGGGCAGCGATTCGACGTAGGAATGCGAGTGACGACCGCCGTAGCTCATGTCCTGCCACTGGCGCACCATGCCAAGTACCCCGTTGTTGAGCAGGATGATCTTGACCGGCAAACCGTACTGCAGGCAGGTGGACAGCTCCTGAATGTTCATCTGGATACTGCCCTCCCCGGTCACGCAGGCAACGTGGGCATCGGGAAAGCTCATCTTGACACCCATGGCCGCCGGGAAGCCGAAGCCCATGGTGCCCAGGCCACCGGAATTGATCCAGCGATTGGGCTTGTTGAACAGGTAGTACTGCGCGGCGAACATCTGGTGCTGGCCCACATCCGAGGTGACGTAAGCGTCGCCCTGGGTGACTTCGCACAGCGTCTCGATGACCTTCTGCGGCTTGATCTTGGAGCCATCGCCCTTGTCGTAGGGGAACAGGCCGTTATCGCCACGCCATTCTTCGACCTGCTTCCACCAACCGGCAACGGTGTCCTTGTTCGGGGTTTCGCCGATGTCCTTCAAGGTTGCGAGCATTTCGGTCAGGACGCTGTCCACAGGACCCACGATCGGCACGTCTGCCTTGATGGTCTTGGAGATCGAGGCCGGGTCGATATCGATGTGGATGATCTTGGCGTTCGGGCAGAACTTGGCCGCGCCGTTGATCACACGGTCGTCGAAACGTGCGCCCACGGCCAGGATCACGTCGGCATGGTGCATGGCCAGGTTGGCGGTGTAGCTGCCGTGCATGCCGAGCATGCCGACGAACTGACGATCCATGCCCGGATAGGCGCCCAGGCCCATCAGGGTGTTGGTCACCGGCAGGTCGAGGATCTGCGCCAGCTCGGTCAGGGCCTCGGAGGCGCCACCGAGAATGACGCCACCTCCGGCGTACATGACCGGACGCTTGGCGGCCAGGAGCATTTCCACGGCCTTGCGAATCTGACCGGAGTGACCGCGAACCGCCGGGCTGTAGGAGCGCAGCTTGGCTTTTTTGGGATAGACGTATTCGAATTTTTCGGCCGGGTTGGTCATGTCCTTGGGGATATCGACCACCACAGGACCGGGACGACCGGACTGCGCCAGGTAGAAGGCCTTCTTCAGGACTTCGGGGATCTCCGAGGCGTGCTTGATCATGAAGCTGTGCTTCACGATGGGACGGGAGATACCGATCATGTCGGTTTCCTGGAACGCGTCGGTGCCGACCAGGGTGCTGGCCACCTGGCCCGAGAGGATCACCATCGGAATGGAGTCCATGTAGGCGGTGGCGATACCGGTAATGGCGTTGGTGGCACCCGGGCCGGACGTCACCAGTACCACGCCGGCCTTGCCGGTCGCGCGGGCATAGCCATCTGCCATGTGAGTTGCGGCCTGCTCGTGCCGGACCAGCACGTGCTCGACTGCGGGTTCCTTGAACAGGGCGTCATAGACATGCAGGAGGGCACCACCGGGGTACCCGTAGATGTGCTTAACGCCTTCGTCGCGCAGGAAGCGGACGACCATTTCAGCGCCAGATAAAAGCTCCACGTTGTTCACCTCTAAAACGCCAGAATACCGCTCCATGGGAACGGGTCTTAATAGGTTTACTGCCAGCAGAGCATGAGCGACGGTGGTCGCCGACGTACGTCAGCACTGACTGAGCAAGTATTGGGAGCACCCAAGTGTCACGGGCTTTCCCACCCAGCGCGAGGTAACGCGTTGCGGGTATTACGGGTCGGCGCTGGTGTGCGCCTGTGCTCTGCTGTGTGGGTCTGCTTCTGGCAGTCCCTGTACAGCGGACTTTGGATTGTTGTGATTCGTCTGCTGCAAGTCAAGTGATGCGTGCATTTTATTGCGCACCTGCACCCAAACGGCGCAATAAACCCTGCCTGGCTACTGAGCTATGGTAGTTTCATGCGTAACCAACCCTCAGAGAAGGCGCCATGCGTTCAACCGTTGCCGCAAGTTTGCTGCTGTTTGCCCTGTCCCCATGGGTGATGGCAGGACAAATCTACAAATGGGTCGATAGCCAGGGCGTGACGCATTTTGATGCACGACCGCCCAACGGTGTTGAGGCAACCGCCGTGGAAGGCGTGAAGCCGGTAACCCCGCCCGAGCCGATCTCCAACGAAGCCGTGATGAAAGCCAGTGGTGAAGCCGAGCAACGCCGGATCGACCGCAAGGTGAAGTCGCAGGTGGCCGACGAGACGTCGCGGCGCAACGAGTTCTGTACGGGGGTCAGGACCAACCTGGCGCAGCTCAAGAACAACCCGCGGGTGCTTCAGCAGGTCAACGGCGAGGTCAGGCGCCTGACCGAACAAGAGCGTCAGGCGAAGATCGAGGAAGTGCGCAATGTGATCGACGAGCAGTGCACGTAAGCGTCTAGCGTACCTGCCCGATCAGCTCGTCGAAGCGCGCCAGGCTGGCGCGCAGACCGCGGCTCTGATCGGGGCGATCGGCGTAGACCATTTCAGCCATCGCCAGAATGCCCGAGGCGTTGGGCAGGGGGAGATCCTGCTCGATGATGGTCTTCATGCGGGGCAGGAAGATCCACTGCAACCACTGGTCGAAGTCCAGGGTATCGACGCTGAACGGCTCGACGCTGGCCAGCGCTTCGGCACTGGGTGGCACATCCTGCCACCAACCCTGCTGACGCAATTCGCGTTCGATCAACAGCAAATGCTCGGCGATCGCGAGGAAACGATCATCCATCACGAAGCGCTCTTGGCTTTCTGGCGAGCCAGGTTGGCGCCCGCCGCATCGCCCTGCTTGTCGCGTGACTGGGCAATGATGTTCCACAGGCTCCCCTGCAGATCGGGACGACCATTGGCGTAGGTCAGCGCTCGGCGGGCCAATTGCTCAGCCTGGGCGGCGTCACCCTGGGCCAGCCGCACTTGCGCCAGCTTGTACAGTACCTGCGGCTCGCGCGGTGCGATGCGTTGGGCGCGCTCCAGGCTGGAGGAAGCGCCGTTCAGATCGCCGCCACCCTGCTGTTGCTGAGCGGTGGTCAACAGTGCCAGGACCGGGCCGTCCAGTTGTTCGTCGGCGGACAGGCCGCCACCGCTGCTGGCCCTCGGAATTCCGCTCGGAGCGCTGGCCGGCATGTTGTAGGTCGTGCTTGGCGCCGCAGGGGTATAGGCCGGTGCCTGGCTGACGGGCGCCGAGCTGCTGGGGCCGGGCACTATCGGGCCGGGCGTGATCGGCCCGGTGCTGATCGGCGCGCTGTTGCCTGGCGCTGGGAAGCTCTGGATCGGCTGCGAGCCCGCCCCTTGCGGCACCATGACGACCACGCCGGAATCTTCGGTGATCGCCTGGGCCTGTGCCTTTGGACGAACCACGGTGGTCTGGCGGAAACCGCCGGTGCGCGATACCCGCTCGCCATTGGTGACCGCGGAGCCGGAATCAACCACTGGAATGGAGCCACGTTCCACGCTGGCGCAACCGTTGAGCAAAGCCAATGCCGTCAAGGCAGGAAACCACCACTTGTTCACTTCATTCCCCTTCGCTTAGTTCAACCAGCCTTTGACCCAGTCCATCACCGAATCGTCGGTGGCCGGATTGGCGCCGCCGCATGCGGTGCCTGGAGTCGGTTCGCTGCCGCGAATATACGGCATCTGCACGGCGTTGGGGCAGCTTGCGTCAGAGCCCTGTCCGGTCTTGGCGTCGACCCAGGCCTGCACGATGTTTTCCGGCACCGGTGTATCCAACGGCAGCGGATCGGCTTTCTTCATGAAACTGGTCCAGACCTGCAGCGCACCGGTGGCGCCGGTGAACGGTGTCTTGCCGTTATCGTCACGGCCCAACCAGACCACGGCCAACACGTCCTGGCTGAAGCCGGCGAACCAGCTGTCGCGCGAGTCGTTACTGGTGCCGGTCTTGCCGGCCAGATTCAGATTGCTCGGCAGCACGTTGTAGACCGAACGTCCGGTGCCTTCGCGCATCACCCGCTGCATGGCGTTCTGGATCAGGTAGATGGAGGCCGGGTCGAAGCGCTGCTGGATCTGGAACGGGTAGCGCTTGAGCGGTTCGCCTTCGGCCGTGAGTACGCTGCGAATGCCCCGCATCGGCGTATTGAAACCGCCATTGGCCAAGGTCTGGTACATGGTTGCCACCTGCATCGGCGCCAGGCCGCCGGCCCCCAGCAACATCGATGGGTAGGCAGGCCAGTCGACCTGTACGCCCAGCTTGCCGAGGGTCTTGAGCACGTTGGGCACGCCCAGATCCAGGCCCAGACGGGCCGTCGACAGGTTGTAGGAATGGGCGAGGCCCTGATACAGGAACACCGTGCCATTGGAATTGCGTTCGTAGTTCTGCGGCTTCCAGATCTGACCATCCGCGCCCTTGACCGAAAACGGTACGTCCTGCACCCAACTGGTCAGGGTGTATTTGCTTGGCTGCTCCAGCGCAGTCAGGTACACCGCCGGCTTGATCAGCGAGCCGATGGGGCGCACTGCATCGAGCGCACGGTTGAAACCGGCGAAACCCGGTACGCGGCTGCCGACCAAGGCCTGCACTTCGCCGCTTTCGGGGTTGGTCACGACCATGGCCGCCTCGACTTCATCGGCGCCTTTGCGCCCGGCCAGGCGTTTGAAGGTGTCGGTAACCGACGATTCAGCCTTCATCTGCAGGATCGGGTCGAAACTGGTGAAGATCCGCAGGCCTTCTTCGGTCAAGTCTTCGTCGCGATAATCGTCGCGCAACTGGCGCTTGACCAGGTCGAGGAAGCCGGGGAACGAGCTGTCCGCCAGGCTGCCGCGCTTGGTCACGCCCAAGGGCATCTTCTTGGCGGCGTCGACCGCTTCCTGGGTCGCTACGCCCTGCTGCGCCAGCAGGTCGAGCACCAGGTTGCGGCGTTCCAGGGCCCGCTCGGGATTGCGGCGCGGGTTATAGGAGGACGGGCCCTTGACCATACCCACCAGCAATGCCACCTGGTGCAGCTTGAGCTCGGACAACGGCTGACTGAAGAAGAACTGGCTGGCCAGACCGAAGCCGTGCACGGCGCGCTGGCCGTCCTGGCCGACGAAAACCTCGTTGAGATAGGCCTCGAGGATTTCACCCTTGTCGTAGTGCAATTCCAGCAGCACCGCCATCATCGCTTCGGTCAGCTTGCGGGTCAGGCTGCGCTCGTTGGTCAGGTAGAAGTTCTTCACCAACTGCTGGGTCAGGGTACTGCCACCCTGGCGCATGGCGCCGGAGGAGGTATTGACCCAGATGGCGCGGGCGATGGACTTGGGCGAGACGCCAAAGTGGTGGTAGAAGTCGCGATCCTCGACGGTCACCAGGGTGTCGAGCAGATAAGGTGGCACCTGATCGAGCTTGATCAGAATGCGGTCCTCGAGGTTTTTCGGGTACAGGCCACCGATCAGCAACGGCTCCAGACGCACCACCGCGACCTTCTTGCCGCCGCTGCCGCTGAGCTCCGAGACGTAGTCGCCGGAGAACTTCACACGCACGGCCTGGGGCTGTTCCAGCCCTTCGTAGAACTGGAAGCCACGGGTGTTCAGGTCGACCGTATTGCCGTTGACCGAGTCGGTGCCCGGACCATCGACGGTGGTTTGCCGACGGTAGCCGAGCGCATCGAGCTCGGTCAGGAAATCATTCTTGGCCAGCTTCTGGCCGACGAACAATTCCAGCGGGCGGGCGTACACCTTGGCCGGGATGGTCCAGCGCTTGCCGGAGAATTTCTCCTGGACCACGGCGTCCAGGTAGACGGCAAAGCCGGCGAGGATCACCAGGCCTACCAGGCCCAGCTTGAGGCCCCAGCCGAGCCAGGTGCGCAGGCCGCCAGATGGGGGTTTTTTAGGGGTACGGGAAGATCGGGTTCGAGTCATGGCGGCGGATTATACGCACTTTGATTTGTCGCGGGCAGGGACCGTCGGCGGTTTGCATCACCGCAGACACTGGCCATAATGACGGCCTTGAAATCATCCCAGCCTATGAAGGATCGCCTGTGAGCCAGACCCTGATCGCCGCCCTGCAAAACCCGGCCCTGTACCCGCATCCGGTGGAAGGGTTCCAGGTCATCGAGACGCACATTTCCTGGGTGATACTGACCGGCCCCTACGCCTACAAGATCAAGAAACCGATGAACTTCGGCTTTCTGGACTTCTCCGCACTGGCCGATCGCGCCCACTTCTGCGCCGAGGAGCTGCGCCTCAATCAGCGCCTGACCTCCGATCTGTACCTGCAGGTGCTGCCGATCACCGGCAGCGCGGAAGCGCCTGTGCTGGGCGGCGAAGGTGAGCCGATCGAATACGCACTGCAGATGCGCCAGTTCGAGGGTGGCAATCTGTTGAGCACGCTGCAGGCCAACGGTGAACTGACCCAGGCGCATGTAGATTCGCTGGCGCGGCAGATTGCCGACTTCCATCGTGCGGCCCCCGTGGTCGCCGATACGCACGAAGCCGGCACGCCGAAGGCGGCGATGGCTCCGGTCGAACAGAACTTCGAGCAGATTCGCCCGTTCCTCACCGACAAGGATGACCTGGCCCAGCTGGATGCCTTGCAGGCCTGGGCACAAAGCAGTTATGTGCGCCTGGAACCGCTGCTGGCGCTGCGCAAGCAAGAAGGGTTCATTCGCGAGTGCCATGGTGACATCCACTTGGGCAACGCTACCGTCATCGATGGCGAAGTGGTGATCTTCGACTGCATCGAGTTCAACGAGCCGTTCCGGTTCACCGACGTCTATGCCGACATCGCCTTCCTGGCCATGGACCTGGAAGACCGCGGTCTGAAGAGCCTGGCGCGGCGTTTCATCAGTCATTACCTGGAACTGACCGGTGATTACCAAGGCCTCGAACTGCTGAACTTCTACAAGGCCTACCGCGCGCTGGTGCGGGCCAAGGTGGCGCTGTTCAGCCTGTCGCCGGACGCCACCGGCGTACAGCGTGCAACGACGCTGCGCCAGTACCGCAACTACGCCAACCTGGCGGAAAGCTACAGCGCCATCCCTTCGCGCTTCCTGGCCATAACCAGCGGCGTATCGGCAGTGGGCAAGAGTCACGTCGCCCTGCGCCTGGTCGAAGCACTGGGCGCCATCCGCCTGCGCTCGGACGTGGAGCGCAAGCGCTTGTTCGGCACCCAGACCGCCGAGACAGGCCTGTATGACGCCAGCACCAGCGAAGCGACCTACCTTCACCTGCACAAGCTGGCGGAACACGTGCTGCGCACCGGCCTGCCGGTGGTGATAGACGCGACGTACCTCAAAGCCGAGCAACGCGCGGCAGCGGCGCAAATCGCCGAGTCCACCGGGGTGCCTTTCCTGATCCTGGATTGCAACGCGCCGGCAGCGGTGATTTCCAGCTGGCTGCAGCAGCGTCAGGCCCATTCCGACGACCCCTCCGATGCCACCCAAAGGGTGATCGACGCTCAGCAAGCGAGCCGCGAACCGTTGAGCGAGGCCGAGCTGTTGCAGACCCGTCGCGTGGAAACCCATGAAAGCGGCAGTCTGGACAAATTGGTGGAGCAGATCCGCCAACGCCTGCCAGGGCTGTAACACACCGTAGCGCTCGATCCGAGCAGACCGGCCACGCGGCACGCCGGTCTGCCGCCGCTACACTGTTTGCTGCTGCCTGCCCCATCGTTCCCCCTCTCATGCCTTGGCCGACGCCAGGAGGTTTGATGACCGATGAACTTCTGGCCCTGAAGAATCTGGGCAAGACCTCCGCTCAATGGCTTCATGCTGTCGGTATCCACAATGCTACCGATCTTCGCCGGGCAGGTGCCGTACAGGCGTACTGCGCAGTGAGGCATCGCGGTTTTCGTGCTTCGAAGGTGCTTCTCTACGCGATCGAGGGAGCATTGCGGGATGTGCACTGGAGCGAATTGTCATGCGAACGCAAGCAGAGCCTGAACCGTCAGGTCGCGGCCCTGCTGCCTCCGGGCAGGTTCTAGCACCCATTTTGCACAGCCGACGCAAATAAATGCGCAGAGCACTTGACTCTTAAATGAGAATCGTTATGATTATCACATCCAGTCGCGAGACTGGTGATCTCTGGAAGGCCCTTGGTTCGGACTTTCAGATGTCTCCTCATCAGGCTAATCACGGTTATTGACCCGGCACTTTGCCGGGTCTTTTTTTGCCTGTAGATCCGTAGCGCCCTGCCCCGCGAAGGCTACAGAAGCACCGGCAGGCAACGGTCGATGACGATCTCGTGGGAATCCAGGTGCACGCCATAGGCCAACACCTCGACACCGGCATCCACCGCCTGGCGCAACGCCAGCGCGTAGCCTGCGTCGATCTCCGACGCCGGTCTTACGGCGTCCACGCCATCGATGTTGACGCAATACAGCTGTACAGCGCGCACTCCGCTGCGGGCCAGCGCGGCCAATTCACGCAGGTGCTTGGCGCCTCGCTGGGTCACGGCATCGGGGAACGCTGCGATGCGGCTGTCGGCAAAGCCCAGGGTTACGCTCTTCACTTCGACCCACGCGGAGCCATGCGGGTAATCCAGACGGAAGTCGATACGGCTGCGCTCCTGGCCATAGGGCACCTCGCGCTTGAATGCAGAGAATCCGGCCAGCTCCGCTATCCGGCCGGCGATCAACGCTTCCATCTACCAGCGCATTGGCCCGCGCAGTATTGATGCAGGCCAATCGGCCCTGCGGCGTTTCACTGATCTCCCAGGTACCCGGCAACTTGCGCTTGGGGTCGTTCGAACGCGTGAACCAGACGCGACCACCGGGCATCATGCAGTTGAGCATCGAGCCGGTATTGGGGCAGTGAATGGTCAGCCGCTCGCCGTCTTCAAGCTCGATGTCGGCAAGAAACCGCTTGTAGCGCTGGATCAGACGCCCTTCTTCCAAGGCCGGTGAGAAGATCATCTTGCCTGCCAGCTTTGCAGGCCACGAGCGATCCGCGCCACGGCCTGTTCCAGACGTGGAAGGCTCTGTGTGTAGGCGAAGCGGACATGGTGGCCCGCTTTGTGACGACCGAAGTCCAGCCCCGGCGTGAAGGCCACGTGCTCGGTTTCCAGGAAGTATTGGCAGAATGCGAAGGCATCGTCGCTGAATGCACTGATATCGGCGTACAGGTAGAAGGCGCCTTCAGGCTCGACGGCAATGGCGAAGCCCAAGTCGCGCAGCGCAGGCAACAGATAATCGCGGCGCTGGCCGAATGCTTCGCGGCGCTGTTCGAAGATCTCCAGCGTGGCCGGCTCGAAGCAGGCCAGTGCCGCATGCTGCGCCATGCTCGGGGCGCTGATGTACAGGTTCTGCGCCAGTTTTTCCAGTTCGGGGATAGCCTGAGGGGGTGCAACCAGCCAGCCGAGGCGCCAACCGGTCATCCCGAAATACTTGGAAAAACTATTTAGGACGAAGGCATCGTCATCCACTTCCAGCACACTGGCGGCGGTCGTGCCATAGGTCAATCCGTGATAGATCTCGTCGACCACAAGATGGCCCTGGCGATCCTTCACGGCCTGGCTCAAGGCACGCAATTCGTCGCGACTCAGTAACGTGCCGGTGGGGTTGGCCGGGGACGCTACCAAGGCTCCGACGCTGTGCTCGTCCCAATGCTGCGCCACCAGCTGGGCGTTGAGTTGATAACGCTGCTCAGGACCCACCGGGACCAGTTGGGCAGCGCCTTCGACCAGGCGCAGGAAGTGCCGATTGCACGGGTAGCCGGGGTCGGCCAGAAGCCAGTGCTTGCCGGGATCGACCAGCAGGCTGGCCGCCAGCAGCAAGGCGCCCGAGCCGCCCGGGGTGATCATGATGCGCTGGGGATCGATGTCCAAGCCATAGCGCTGTCGATAGAAGCCGGCGATGGCTTCGCGCAGTGCCGGCAGCCCCCGTGCAGCGGTGTAGCGGGTATGCCCGGCGGCCAATGCGGCCTGTCCGGCAGCAACGATGGGGGCGGCCGTGGTGAAGTCCGGCTCGCCGATTTCCAGGTGGATCACATCGTGCCCCTGGCTCTGCAGTTCATTGGCCCGGGCCAGTAGCGCCATCACGTGAAACGGTTCGATGGCGCGACTGCGTGCGCTGTAGAGCGGAGCCATGGGGATTCCTTGTGGCAGCGAAAAAAGCCGATTCTACCGAACCTTTGCATCGAACGTTTGCACCGAACGCGCGATCGAAACCCACCACATCGTGCCTGCGACGCAGGCGTTCCAGGCACGACAACCGGGAGTAGCGCGTGCTGGTTCGATCTGGTAAGTTCGCCGGCTTGCAGTCGCAGGGCCGGCGGGTGCCGGAGAAGGATCATCCTGCGCAATGGATTAGTAGAGCGAGAGGCGGTTGATTCATGCCCACCAATGAAAAGCAACAAAACACTGGCAACTTGTCCGGTTTCGCTCCCTACGTTCCGACGAAGGGCGAGGAGTACATGGGCAAGCCGATGCGTGCTCACTTCACCAAGATCCTGAACAAGTGGAAACAGGACTTGATGCAGGAAGTGGATCGCACCGTCGACCACATGAAGGACGAAGCCGCCAACTTTCCTGACCCGGCCGATCGGGCCAGCCAGGAAGAGGAATTCAGCCTCGAATTGCGCGCTCGCGATCGTGAACGCAAGTTGATCAAGAAGATCGACAAGACGCTGCAGTTGATCGAAGACGAAGAGTACGGCTGGTGCGAATCCTGCGGCATCGAGATCGGCATTCGCCGCCTTGAGGCACGTCCGACCGCCGATCTGTGCATCGACTGCAAGACCTTGGCGGAAATCAAGGAAAAACAGGTCGGCAAATGACCTGTCGACAAAGGGGCGCCACGGCGCCCCTTTGTATCTGTATTGCCCGTAGAATCCTGCGCCCATGACAACCCCTCCTTATATAGGTCGCTTCGCCCCGACTCCGAGCGGCTACCTGCATTTCGGCTCCCTGGTGGCCGCCCTGGCGTCCTGGCTGGACGCACGCGCTGCGGGCGGTCGCTGGCTGGTGCGCATGGAGGACCTCGATCCGCCGCGGGAAGTCGCCGGTGCCCAGGCAGCCATCCTCCAGACGCTGGACAGCTACGGGTTGCACTGGGATGGCGAGGTGGTCTATCAAAGCCTGCGTCATGACGCCTACCAGCAGGTGATCGACCGCTTGCTCGCGCAGGGGCTGGCCTATGCCTGTACCTGCTCGCGCAAACAGCTGGAACCCTATCAAGGCATCTATCCCGGCACCTGTCGCAATGCCGGGCACACGACCGAGGATGCAGCCATCCGCGTGCGCGTTCCGGAACTGCTGTATCGCTTCGAGGACCGAGTGCAGGGTGCATATTCGCAGCATTTGGGCCGCGAGTCGGGGGACTTCGTCATCCGTCGTCGCGACGGTCTGTATGCCTATCAACTGGCGGTGGTGCTGGACGATGCCTGGCAGGGCGTGACGGATATCGTCCGCGGGGCCGACCTGCTGGATTCGACACCGCGCCATCTGTATCTGCAGGAGTTGCTGGGGTTACCACAACCGCGCTACCTGCATGTCCCTCTGATCATCCAGCCCGATGGCAACAAGCTGGGCAAAAGTTACCGATCTCCTCCCCTGGATCCGGATCAGGCAGCTCCCCTGCTGGTGCGTGCCCTGCGCGCGCTGGGCCAGGCACCTGAGGCCGATCTGGCCGACGGCAGCGTTCAGGATGTGCTGGGCTGGGGCGTGGCGCATTGGAACAGTGATGCGATTCCCCGTGTGCGCACGGTGGCAGAGGCGCAGCTGGGCGAGTGATCGGCAGCCGGGGCATACCCGCCCCTTCGCAGCGACACGCCGATCCGCTACCATCGCCGCACCGTTTTTGCACACGACCCTACCCCGAGGCCAGCATGTATATCTATCGATTGGTCCTGCTTCTGGTGGTGGGGATCTACCTGTTCTCCCCCGCCATCATGGACTGGTGGATCGAGCCCACCGGTGCGTGGTATCGACCCTACCTGCTATGGCTGATTCTGATCGTGGTGACCTTTATCCTGCAGAGCCAGCGTGATGCCGATGAGCTTTAGCCTTACCCAGATGTTGCTGGTCAGCGCAGCCTACCTGCTGGTGCTGTTCGCGGTAGCCTGGATCAGCGAACGCGGCATGATCCCACGGGCGATCATTCGCCATCCGTTGACCTACACCCTGTCACTGGGCGTCTACGCCAGCGCCTGGGCATTCTATGGCACGGTTGGCCTGGCCTATCAGTATGGCTATGGTTTTCTGGCCTGCTACCTGGGAGTGTCCGGCGCCTTTCTGCTGGCGCCGGTGCTGCTGTATCCGATACTCAAGGTCACGCGCACCTATCAGCTGTCATCGCTGGCCGACCTGTTCGCCTTTCGCTTCCGCAGCACCTGGGCCGGCGCGCTGACTACCGTGTTCATGCTGGTCGGCGTACTGCCGTTGCTGGCGCTGCAGATTCAAGCGGTTGCCGATTCCATCGGCATCATGACCGGCGAGCTGGTGCAGAATCGAGTGGCGTTGAGCTTCTGCGTGCTCATCACTTTGTTCACGATCTTTTTCGGCTCGCGTCATATCGCGACCCGCGAGAAGCACGAGGGACTGGTGTTCGCCATTGCCTTCGAATCGGTGATCAAGCTGATCGCGGTGGGCGGTATCGGCCTGTACGCCCTGTACGGTGTATTCGACGGGCCGCACGATCTGGAGCAATGGTTGCTGCAGAACCAGACCGCGCTGGCTTCGCTGCATGCGCCCCTGCAAGAGGGGCCCTGGCGCACGCTGCTGCTGGTGTTCTTCGCGTCGGCGATCGTCATGCCGCACATGTACCACATGGTCTTCACCGAGAACCTCAACCCGCGTGCGCTGGTCAGCGCCAGTTGGGGGCTGCCGCTGTTCCTGTTGCTGATGAGTCTGGCGGTGCCGCTGATCCTCTGGGCCGGTCTGCGTCTGGGCGTCACCACCAACCCGGAATTCTTCACGCTGGGGGTCGGCATCGCCGCCAACAGTCAGGCGCTGGCGCTGCTGGCGTACGTCGGCGGGCTCTCTGCGTCCTGTGGACTGATCATCGTCACCACCCTGGCGCTGTCGGGCATGATGCTCAACCACCTGGTGCTACCGCTGTACCAGCCGCCGGCCGAGGGCAATATCTACCGCTGGCTGAAGTGGACGCGTCGAGCCTTGATCGTCGCCATCATCATGGCCGGCTATGCCTTCTACCTGCTGCTGGGCGCCAAGCAGGACCTGGCTCACCTGGGTATCGTCGCCTTCGTGGCCACGCTGCAGTTCCTGCCGGGTGTGCTGTCGGTGCTGTACTGGCCCACGGCCAATCGCCGCGGATTCATCGCCGGTCTGTTGGCGGGCATGGCGGTCTGGATGGTAACCATGCTGTTGCCGCTGATCGGCAACCTGCAAGGCTTCTACATTCCGCGCTTGAACATGATCTACGTGCTCGACGATACCAGCTGGCACATGGCAGCCATTGCTTCGCTGGCGGCCAACGTCTTGCTGTTCACGCTGATCTCGCTGTTCACCGCTGCCAGCACCGAGGAGGTCAGTGCCGCCGAAGCCTGTGCAGTGGACAACGTACGCCGCCCGCAGCGCCGCGAGCTGCACGCCGCCTCGCCCCAGGAGTTCGCTACGCAGCTGGCCAAACCGCTGGGCGCCAAGGCTGCCCAGCGGGAGGTGGAACAAGCCCTGCGCGATCTCTACCTGCCCTTCGACGAGCGACGGCCCTACGCCTTGCGCCGTCTGCGTGACCGGATCGAGGCCAACCTGTCCGGCCTCATGGGCCCTAGCGTGGCCCAGGACATGGTCGAGACGTTTTTGCCCTACAAGTCGGGCAGCGAAAACTATGTGACCGAAGACATCCACTTCATCGAAAGCCGCCTGGAAGACTACCACTCGCGCCTGACCGGCCTGGCCGCCGAGCTGGACGCGCTGCGTCGCTACCACCGCCAGACCCTGCAGGAATTGCCCATGGGCGTCTGCTCGCTGGCCAAGGATCAGGAGATCCTGATGTGGAACAAGGCCATGGAGGACCTGACCGGGGTGCCTGCCCAGCACGTGGTCGGCTCGCGCCTGGTGACCATCAGCCAGCCATGGCGCAGCCTGCTGATCGACTTCATCAACGTGCCCGACGAACACTTGCACAAGCAGCGCCTGGCTCTGGATGGGCAGACCCGTTGGCTGAACCTGCACAAGGCCGCCATCGATGAGCCGCTGGCACCGGGCAACAGTGGCCTGGTGGTGCTGGTCGAGGACCTGACCGAAACGCAAATGCTCGAAGACAAGCTGGTGCATTCCGAACGCCTGGCCAGCATCGGCAGGCTGGCGGCCGGGGTGGCCCACGAGATCGGCAACCCGATCACCGGCATCGCCTGCCTGGCGCAGAACCTGCGCGAAGAGCGCGAGGAAGACGCCGAGATCACCGAACTGAGCAGCCAGATTCTCGAACAGACCAAGCGCGTGTCGCGCATCGTCCAGTCGCTGATGAGTTTTGCCCATGCCGGTGGCCACCAGCACAGCGATGAGCCGGTCAATCTGGCCCAGGTGGCCCAGGATGCCATTGGCCTGCTGGCCCTGAATCGCCGCAACTTCGAGATCCAGTTCTACAACCTGTGCGACCCCGAGCACTGGGCCGTGGGCGATCCACAACGCCTGGCACAGGTGCTGATCAATCTGTTGTCCAATGCGCGGGACGCCTCGGTGGCCGGGCGGCGCGGTACGCGTCAAGACCGAGGCGAGCGAACAGACCGTCGACCTCATCGTCGAAGACGAGGGCAGCGGCATTCCCAAGAACATCATGGATCGGTTATTCGAACCGTTCTTCACCACCAAGGATCCGGGCGAAGGGACGGGACTGGGGCTCGCTCTGGTCTATTCCATCGTTGAAGAGCATTATGGACAGATCACCATCGACAGCCCGGCCGATATCCAGAGCCAGCGCGGTACCCGGATTCGGGTGACATTGCCGCGTCATGTCGAAGCGACGTCCGCTGTGAACTGAGACCGTCGAGAGAATAGAATCAATGCCGCATATTTTGATCGTCGAAGACGAAACCATCATTCGATCTGCCCTGCGTCGCCTGCTCGAACGCAACCAGTATCAGGTCAGTGAGGCCGGCTCCGTGCAGGAAGCACAGGAGCGGTTCAGCATTCCATCGTTCGACCTGATCATCAGCGACCTGCGCCTGCCCGGTGCGCCAGGCACCGAGCTGATCAAGCTGGGCGAAGGCACTCCGGTACTCATCATGACCAGCTACGCCAGCCTGCGCTCGGCTGTCGACTCGATGAAGATGGGCGCGGTCGACTACATCGCCAAGCCCTTCGATCACGATGAAATGCTCCAGGCTGCCGCACGCATCCTGCGCGATCGGCAAAGCGCACCGGCGGCGGCCGTCGAACGGCCGGCAAACAAGCCAGGCGCCGACAAACCAGCCGCGCAGAACGCCAATGGCGATATCGGCATCATCGGCTCCTGCCCGCCCATGCAGGATCTCTACAGCAAGATCCGCAAGGTGGCTCCGACCGATTCGAACGTGTTGATCCAGGGCGAATCGGGCACTGGCAAGGAACTGGTCGCCCGAGCCCTGCACAACCTGTCCAAACGTGCGAAGGCGCCGATGATCTCGGTCAACTGTGCCGCGATCCCGGAAACCTTGATCGAGTCCGAACTGTTCGGCCATGAGAAAGGTGCCTTCACCGGCGCCAGCGCCGGGCGTGCCGGACTGGTCGAAGCCGCCGATGGCGGAACGCTGTTTCTCGACGAGATCGGCGAGCTGCCCCTGGAGGCTCAGGCACGTCTGCTCAGGGTCCTGCAGGAAGGCGAGATTCGCCGCGTGGGCTCGGTACAGTCGCAGAAAGTCGACGTTCGCCTGATTGCCGCGACTCACCGTGACCTGAAAAGCCTGGCCAAGCTGGGCCAGTTCCGTGAGGACCTCTACTACCGCCTGCACGTGATCGCGCTGAAGCTGCCACCATTGCGCGAGCGTGGTGCCGATGTCGGCGAGATCGCCAAGGCGTTCCTGATTCGCCAGAGCGCCCGGATCGGACGTACCGACCTGCGTTTCGCCGCCGATGCCGAGCAGGCGATTCGGCAGTATTCCTGGCCAGGTAACGTTCGCGAACTGGAAAACGCCGTCGAGCGCTCGGTGATTCTCAGCGAGAGCACCGAGATATCGGCCGAGCTGCTGGGCATTGACATCGAACTCGCCGATCTGCAGGACACCGATGACTTCGTCGGCCTGCCTTCCCAACCGAACGGGGCGAACAACACCGCTCACGACCCCACCGAAGATCTTTCCCTGGAAGATTATTTCCAGCACTTCGTGCTGGAGCATCAAGACCACATGACCGAGACCGAATTGGCGCGCAAATTGGGCGTCAGCCGCAAGTGTCTGTGGGAGCGTCGACAGCGCCTGGGCATCCCGCGACGCAAGTCGAGTGTGGCCAGTGAAAGCTGATACGTTTCAGCTCTAGCCCGCGGGTTTCGCGGCTTGACGGGTAGCCGTGACAAACTGTTACCCTAGGCCTGCGACGTAACAAAACACGGTTCTATCGGTAACGAATCCCGGGTCGATTCTGACCCTCGACCACCGGCCTTTTACCCGCAAAGCCCCGTTCTACAGGGTCTCGCAAAAGTTGGCATGGGACCTGCTATATCTCTGGTACAAGAACAACAACAAGCAAGCAAACCCATAACAAGAACAAGACGAATCGACTCACGCATAACAAGAACAACACGGCGGAGGCGCAGCTAACTGATTCTTTTGGAGAGGCGTTGTTTTTGGGGAAACCCGCAGCCAGGCAGAGAACTACAACAACTGCTTTGAAGCAGAAGCCAGAACTGGTTGGATCACCGCGATCATCACAGCACAGCGACCAAAGCAATCCGTTTGCTCTTGCTCCCGAATAGGGAGCCACCCCCGAACCCAGGTTCGGTGGACAGGGCACTCAACAAAAACAAGAAGCCCGACAAAAAATAAAAACAGAGCACGCAACTACTTCTTGGGGAGCTTCGGCTCCCCTTGTAGTTTCCGGCTTTTGTCCTGCCGCTTGCGCCGACCGGCGCTGCCTCCTACACCATCCCTCGACTAAATGCTAGAATCCCCGCCCATCATGCGGTCGTTCTTCGTATATGGCCGAAAATCCCTTCAAACAGTGCATCCCATGCTGAAGAAGCTGTTCAAGTCTTTGAATACTCCCGCGCGTCACCCGCAGCACCGGCGCACCACGCCCGAAGTGCTCAATGCTGGTCAACACTCGCTGCAACGCAGCCAGTTCAGCCGCCACGCCGTGGGCATCGTCGAGCGCCTGCAGAGCGCGGGTTATCAGGCCTATCTGGTAGGCGGTTGCGTACGTGACCTCATGCTGGGCATCGTGCCCAAGGATTTCGACGTCGCCACCAGCGCCACGCCCGAGCAGGTCCGTGCCGAGTTCCGCAACGCGCGCGTGATTGGCCGGCGCTTCAAGCTCGTACACATCCATTTCGGCCGCGAGATCATCGAAGTCGCAACCTTCCGTGCCAATCATCCGGAAGAGGATGACGAACAGGATGTCCATCGCTCCTCGAGCAGCGAAAGCGGACGCATCCTGCGCGACAACGTCTACGGCACCCTGGAAGACGACGCCCAGCGCCGCGACCTGACCATCAATGCCTTGTACTACGATCCGGTCAGCGAACGGATCCTGGACTACGCCAATGGCGTGCACGATGTGCGCAACCGCCTGATTCGCCTGATCGGCGATCCAACCCAGCGCTATCAGGAAGATCCGGTGCGGATGCTGCGCGCCGTGCGCTTCGCCGCCAAGCTGGACTTCGGCATCGAGAAGCACACCGCTGCGCCGATTCGCGAACTGGCGCCGATGCTGCGCGAGATACCGTCGGCACGCCTGTTCGAGGAAGTGCTCAAGCTGTTCCTGTCCGGCTACGCGGCCGATACCTTCGAGATGCTGGTCGATCTGCACCTGTTCGACTCGCTGTTCCCGGCCACCACCCAGGCTCTGGAAGACACGCCGACCTACACGCACACGCTGATCAGCGAGGCGTTGCGCAATACCGACCTGCGCATCAAGCAGGGCAAGCCGGTTACCCCTGCCTTCCTGTTCGCCGCCCTGCTCTGGCCGGCGCTGCCGGCGCGTGTACTGCGCCTGCAAAGCCGCGGCATGCCACCGATTCCGGCGATGCAGGAAGCAGCGCACGAGCTGATTGCCGAACAATGCCAACGCGTCGCCATTCCCAAACGTTTCACCATTCCAATCCGCGAGATCTGGGACATGCAGGAACGTCTGCCGCGACGCAGTGGCAAGCGCGCCGACCTGTTGCTCGACAATCCACGTTTCCGCGCCGGCTACGACTTCCTGTTGCTGCGCGAAAAGGCCGGCGAAGAAACCGATGGCCTGGGCGAATGGTGGACCGACTATCAGGACTGCAACGACAGTGAACGCCGCGACATGATCGCCGACCTGGGTGGCAAGGACGAGTCTGGCGCGCCACGCAAGCGTCGTCGTACCGGCGCCAAACGCAGCAAGCGTGGCGAGGCCGACGAATAAGCATGGTGCGGGTACACATCGGGCTGGGCAGCAATCTGGACAGCCCGCAACGGCAACTGCGTGATGCCCTGCAGGCCATGGCTGAGCTGCCGGATACCCGACTGGTCGAAGCCTCATCGTTCTATACCAGCGACTCACTGCTGCCCGGCCAGCCTCGCTATAACCAATGCCGTGGCGGCGCTGGACACCGAGCTGGCCCCACTGACGCTGCTCGACGCACTGCAGGCGATCGAAAGCGATCAAGGCCGTGAGCGTGGCGAGCGCTGGGGGCCGCGTACTCTGGACCTGGACATCATCACCTACGCTGATCGGGTGATCGACGAGCCTCGCCTCAAGGTGCCGCACTACCATCTGCACGCACGCGCGTTCGTGCTGTATCCGTTGGCCGAGCTGGTGGACGAGGCATTCGTATTGGCCGATGGCCGCAGCCTGCGCGCGCTTCTGGCTGCCTGCCCGTTTGTGGGGCTGGACAAGCTGTAGCGCCGGTGAGGCCTCTTCGCGGGCAGAAGGCTTGCCGCCCGCCCCGCTCCTACAAAGAACGTGTTGGATTGGGCTTCCGGACCTGTGGGAGTGGGCTCTGCCCGCGAAGAGGCCTTCAACCCAATTGACTTCCCCGGTCGTGCTCACGACTATAGGCGGCCCGTTGCACCCTGAGGTGCCAAACGGCGCGAAACCAACGTTTATGCGTGGGTTTCCAAACATCACGACAGATGATGTTGTGTCGACACAGCGCCAGTCCGAGGATTTTTTTCATGCCCGAAATCACCCTGACCACCCTGCAGAGCCTCAAGCTCAAGGGTGAAAAGATCACCATGCTGACCTGCTACGACGCAACGTTCGCCCACGCCGCCTCTGCGGCAGGTGTCGAAGTGTTGCTGGTGGGCGATTCACTGGGCATGGTTTTGCAGGGGCATGACAGCACATTGCCCGTGACCGTTGCCGACATGGCCTACCATGTGGGCAGCGTGAAACGCGGCAACACAGGCGCGTTCATCGTGGCCGACCTGCCTTTCATGGCCTATGCCACCAGCGAGCAAACGCTGACCCACAGCGCTTTGCTGATGCAGGCCGGGGCACACATGGTCAAGCTCGAAGGGGCTGCCTGGCTCGCCGAGTCGGTCCGCCTGCTCGCCGAGCGGGGGGTTCCCGCGTGTGTCCACCTGGGCCTGACCCCACAATCGGTCAACCTGCTCGGCGGCTACAAGGTGCAGGGGCGCCAGGATATCCAGGCGCGCCAGATGCGTGCCGATGCCATCGCCCTGGAACAGGCCGGCGCGGCCATGCTGCTGCTCGAGTGCGTGCCCGTCGAACTGGCAGCCGACATTGCCCAGGCGGTGAAGATTCCGGTCATCGGCATCGGCGCCGGCAGCGCCGTGGATGGCCAGGTGCTGGTGCTGCACGACATGCTCGGGCTGTCGTTGAGCGGCCGCGTGCCACGCTTCGTGAAAAACTTCATGACCGGGCAGAGCGATATTCAAGGCGCCCTGCGCGCCTATGTGAACGCCGTCAAGGCGGTTGATTTTCCTGCACCTGAACATGGATTCGCCTCATGAACACCGTCAAGACCGTCCGTGAACTGCGCGCCGCCGTGGCCCGCGCCCGTGGCGAAGGCAAGCGTATCGGCCTGGTGCCGACCATGGGCAACCTGCACAGCGGCCATGCGGCGCTGGTCGCCAAGGCCACCCAGCGTGTCGATTTCGTGGTGGCCAGTATCTTCGTCAATCCTTTGCAGTTCGGCCCCAGCGAAGATCTGGACAAGTACCCGCGTACCCTGGCTGCCGATCAAGAGCGCCTGGTGCAAGCGGGCTGCAGCCTGCTGTTCGCACCCTCGGCTGCCGAGATGTACCCCGACGGCATGGCCGGGCAGACCCGTGTGAGCGTTCCGCAACTGTCCGAAGGTCTGTGCGGCACCAGCCGTCCCGGCCACTTCGAAGGCGTGGCGACGGTGGTCAGCAAGCTGTTCAACATGGTTCAGCCGGATCTGGCCGTCTTCGGTCAGAAGGACTATCAGCAACTGGCGGTCATTCGGGCGCTGGTGCGCGATCTCAACATGCCGATCCAGATCATCGGTGAGCCGACCGTGCGTGCCGAAGACGGCCTGGCGCTGTCGTCGCGCAATGGTTATCTGAGCGAAGAACAACGTGCCCAGGCACCGTTGCTGTACCAGGTGCTCAGCCAGGTGGCGGCACAGATCAGCCAGGGCCGTCGCGACTATCCGCTGCTGCTGGACCAGGCCAGGCAAGTCATTGCCCAAGCGGGCTTCGTGCCCGAGTACCTGGAAGTGCGTCACGCACTGACCCTGCGGCCAGCCACGGCCGATGACCGCGATCTGGTCATTCTGGTCGCGGCCAACCTGGGTACCACGCGACTGATCGACAACCTGCACCTGGACCTCGATCACGACCCTCAGCACGGCTGAGCCAAGACGGCTCGAAAGTCGTTCACGCATCGTCCACTAGGCGCAGACAGAACGCGCGCGGCGGTTTAAGGTGGTGCAGCGTCCGAACCGTGCATTGGCAGCCGATCAGCGGCCCCGCAATGACCCTGGCCGCCTGTTGGATCTTTTGATGCAACAGGCACGCAACCGGCCGAGCGTTCCAATGTCCAAAGGCAGTTCAAGAAAAAGGAAATTTGCAGCGATGGCGTACTACCGAACCCCGCACGACGTGACTACCCTGCCCGCTTGGCAGGCGCTAACCCAGCACCGCGCTGCCATGCAAGACTTCAGCATGCGCGATGCCTTCAACGCCGACCCTCAGCGTTTCGAGCATTTCTCCCTGAGCGCCTGCGGCCTGTTCCTCGACTATTCGAAAAACCTGATCGACACGCAGACCCGCGACCTGCTGGTAGAGCTGGCCAACGAAGTGGATCTGCAAGGCGCCATCAAGGCTATGTTCGCCGGCGAGCTGCTCAATGCTTCCGAAGGTCGCCCGGCTCTGCACACCGCTCTGCGCCGTCCGGTTGGCGACAAGCTCAACGTCAATGGCGTCAACGTGATGCCGGACGTGCACAAGGTTCTCAACCAGATCACCGAGCTGGTCACGCGCATCCATGACGGCCTGTGGCGCGGCTATACCGAGAAGCCGATCACCGACGTGGTGAACATCGGTATCGGTGGCTCCTTCCTCGGCCCTGAGCTGGTGTCCGAAGCCCTCCTGCCATACGCGCAGAAAGGCGTGCGCTGTCATTACCTGGCCAACATCGACGGCAGCGAATTCCACGAGCTGTCGGCCAAGCTGCGTGCCGAGACGACCCTGTTCATCGTTTCCTCCAAGTCGTTCAGCACCTTGGAAACCTTGAAGAACGCCCAGGCCGCGCGGGGCTGGTACCTGGCACAGGGCGGTTCGGAAGCCGAGCTGTACCGTCACTTCATCGCCGTGTCGAGCAACAATGCTGCCGCTGTGGAGTTCGGTATCCGCGAGGAAAACATCTTCCCGATGTGGGACTGGGTGGGTGGGCGCTATTCGCTGTGGTCGGCCATCGGCTTGCCGATCGCCATGTCGATCGGCATGGCCAACTTCAAGGAGCTGCTGTCGGGCGCCTACACCATGGACCAGCATTTCCAGTCGGCACCGTTCGAACAGAACATGCCGGTGCTGCTGGCCCTGCTGGGCGTGTGGTACGGCAACTTCTGGGATGCCAAGAGCCACGCGATCCTGCCGTACGACCACTACCTGCGCAACATCACCAAGCACTTGCAGCAATTGGACATGGAATCCAACGGCAAGAGCGTGCGCCAGGATGGCACGCCGGTGAACATCGACACCGGCCCGGTCATCTGGGGCGGCGTCGGCTGCAACGGTCAGCACGCCTATCACCAGCTGCTGCATCAAGGCACCCACATGATCCCGGCCGACTTCATCGTTCCGGTAGTGAGCTTCAACCCGGTTGCCGACCACCATCAGTGGCTGTTCGCCAACTGCCTGTCGCAGAGCCAGGCGCTGATGCTGGGCAAGAGCCGCAGCGAGTCGGAAGCCGAACTGCGTGAACGCGGCATGGCGGAGGAAGACGTGCTGAGACTGGCGCCGCACAAGGTCATTCCCGGCAACCGTCCGAGCAACACCCTGGTGGTCGAGCGCATAAGCCCACGTCGCCTGGGCGCGCTGGTTGCAATGTATGAACACAAGGTGTTCGTGCAGAGCGTGCTGTGGGGCATCAATGCCTTCGATCAGTGGGGCGTGGAACTGGGCAAGGAACTGGGCAAGGGTGTCTACCAGCGTCTGATCGGTGAAAACGAAACGACTGCCGAGGATGCTTCGACCCAAGGCCTGATCAACTACTTCCGCGGCCGTCACCGCGGCTGACCCTCACACGGTCGCGACGCTGCTGGGCAGCGCCGCGACCGTGCGATCCCTCGCAGCACCGGGCAATTGAGGTAGAATTGCCACCCTCCTTTTTTCGTCAGGCGCCTTGCATGCCCGCTTTGATCCAGGCGCTGCGCGCCGCCCTCGACGCTCGTTCGTCATTGCTCGACTCATTGCATGAACAGGGTACCGATTGCTATCGCCTGTTCCACGGCAGCCAGGAAGGTGCCGGTGGCCTGACCGTCGACCGCTATGGCCCACAGTTGCTGGTGCAAAGCTTCCACCAGACGCTGGAGCGTGAAGACCTGTTGGCCTTGCACGGTGCGGTCGAGCAGCATCTGCAGACACCGCTACTGCTGGTGTACAACGACAGGTCACGGGGCAATTCGCGGATCGATCGGGAAGACACGGTGTATCGCGCCGAAGACGCCGCGCTGGTGGATCTGGTTGGACACGAATGGGGTCTGAACTATCGCGTGCGTGGCCGTCATCCTGGCCAGGACCCGTTGCTGTTCCTCGACCTGCGCAATGCCCGTGGCTGGGTCAAGCAGCACAGTGCCGGCAAAAGCGTGTTGAACCTGTTCGCCTACACCTGCGGCGTTGGCCTGAGTGCAGCGGCAGGCGGTGCCCGTGAGGTGTGCAACCTGGACTTTGCCGAAGGCAATCTGGCGGTCGGTGCCGAGAACGGAGCGCTGAACCCCGAGCTTGCGCCCATGCAGTTCATCCAGTCGGACTATTTCCCGGCCATACGCCAGTTGGCCGGGCTGCCGATCACCGCGCGCCGAGGCCAGAAGCTGCCCGCCTACCCGCGCTTGCCGCAGCGTCAGTACGACCTGGTCTTTCTCGATCCGCCAGCCTGGGCGAAGAGCGCATTCGGTACGGTCGATCTGCTGCGTGATTATCAGAGCCTGCTCAAACCAGCGATTCTCGCCACGGCCGAGAACGGTGTACTGGTCTGCTGTAACAACCTGGCGAAGGTCAACCTGGACGACTGGCGCGATCAGGTGCTGCGCTGCGCCGAGAAAGCCGGTCGGCCTGTACGTGAATGCTCGGTACTGGCGCCAGCCGCTGATTTTCCATCCAGCGATGGTCAGCCACCCTTGAAGACGCTGATCCTGAATTTCTAGTTTTCCTACATCAACTGGTGAAAATTCCATGACTTACGTGGGCTGAGTCATAGGAACCACATTGACGTGCCATACTCCAAGCACCTCCGATCACGTCAGATGGCCCCATTTCCATGTCCAAAGGATTGAAACGCACCGCTGCCACCCTCGTGGCGCTGGTTGCGCTGTACGCGATGCTCGGTTTCCTGATCCTCCCCGGCGTAGCGCTGCGGGTAGCCAATCAGCAGCTAGCGGCCTACTCCACCGTGCCTGCACAGTTGCAGCGGTTGGAGTTCAATCCGTTCAGTCTCGAGCTGACCCTGTGGGGGCTGAAGATCGGCGAGCCCGGCGCCGAACAGATCGGTTTCGAGCGGCTGTACGTTAATCTGCAAGTGGACAGCCTGTGGACCGGCGCCTTGCATCTGGTCGCAGTGGAAATGGACAGGCCGCAGACTCAAGTACTGTTCGACAAAAGCGGCAAACTGAACCTGAGCGCTCTGTTCAAGCTTCCGGCCAGCGATACCGCTGCCGAGCAGGACGCGCCTTCCGAGCCCTTCGCCTTGCGCATCGGCAGCATCAAGCTGGTCGATGGGCGTTTGCATTTCAAGGATCTGCGCCCCAGCCAGCCCATCGAATTTCTATACGACTCGATGAATCTGGAGCTGCAGAACCTCAGCACATTGCCGGACGATCATGCCGACATGACCCTGGTTGCCAACAGCCCTCAGGGCGGTCGTATCGACTGGCGCGGCCGGATCGGCCTGAGTCCGGTGTCGTCCCAGGGGTCGTTGAAGGTGACCGATGCGCAGATGAGCGTCTGGTGGCCGTACGTGCGCGACAGCGTGCCGTTGGTTCTGGAAAAGGGCGTGTTCACCCTGAGTGCCGATTACAACCTCAATCTGGCCAAGCAGACCGAGCTGAAACTGGACAAGGTGGCGCTGAGCGTCGCGCCCTTCGCGATCGCGGCTCCCGATGGACGTCCCCTGGCTCGGCTCGAACGCCTAGACGTCAGCGACACGTCGATCGACCTGGTCAAGCAACTAGTCAGTGTCGGTCGGATACGCAGCCACAAGCTGGAAACCTGGGCCGCCCGCGAGGCGGATGGGCAGCTCGATTGGCAGAAGCTGTTCGCCAGCTCGGCACCGCAGCAGCCAGCACCCAAAGAACCGACGAGTTCGCCGGCCAAGCCCTGGCAGGTGCTGCTCAAGGATGTCCAGCTGCGTGACTACCAAGTGCATCTGGCCGACCGTGTGCCTACCGATGAGGTCGCCATGGACGTGGGCCCACTCAACCTGGACCTGCATGACTTCGACAGCCTCAACGGCGCGCCCTTCACCCTCAAGCTCGATACCGGCCTGGGCAAGCAAGGTCATGTGCAGGCCAGCGGCGAGGTCAGTCTGGCACCCGTTACCGCTCGTTTGAAGGTCAGCACCCAGGACATCGACCTGCGTATCGCGCAGGCCTACATCAGCCCGCTGATTCGTCTGGAACTGCGCAGCGGCATGCTCGACAGCGATCTCGATGTGCAACTGACCGGCACCGAGCCCTTGGCCATGACCGTATCCGGTCGCGCCGAAGTCGATCAATTGCACACGCTCGATACGCTCAAGGAGCGCGACTTCGTCAAATGGCAGCACCTGACCCTGACCGGTCTGGAGTATCGCCACGGCGATCGCCTGGACATCGAACGGGTCCAGCTGCAGCAGCCGTATGCGCGCTTCATGATCAACGAGGACCGCACCACCAATATCGACGACCTGCTGATTCCGCAACCGGCGCAGCCCGCCGAGCCGGTCCGGGCTGGCAAACCGGCCGATGCGGAAACGCCAATGGGCATCCGCATCGGCGCCGTGGACATCGACAACGGCTCAGCCAACTTCGCCGACTTCAGCCTGACGCCCAACTTCGCCACCGCCGTCCAGCAACTCAACGGGCGCATCGGCACCATCGACAACCGCCAGGCCAAGCCAGCGCGCATCGACATCCAGGGCAAGGTCGATCGCTATGCGCCGGTGACCATTTCCGGTGCGCTGAACCCGTTCGATCCGATGGCCAGCCTGGACATCACCACCAGCTTCAAGCGCGTGGAACTGACCACGCTGACGCCCTACTCCGGCAAGTTCGCCGGTTATCGCATTCGCAAGGGCCGTCTGAATCTTGACCTGCACTACCTGATCACCAAAGGCCAGCTCAAGGCGGAAAACAAGCTGCTGGTGGAACAACTGCAGTTGGGTGACAAGGTCGACAGCCCCGACGCAGTGGATCTGCCGTTGCGGCTGGCGATTGCCCTGCTCAAGGATTCCGAGGGCAAGATCGCCATCGAGCTGCCGGTGAGTGGCGACCTCAACAGCCCCCAGTTCAGCGTCATGCCGATCGTCTGGCAGACCCTGCGCAATCTCATGGTCCGCGCCGCTCAGGCACCGTTCAAGTTCATTGGCGGGCTGGTCAGTGGTGGTGGGTCGCAGGATCTGAGCACCGTCTCGTTCCGCCCAGGCTCCGATGAGCTCAGTGCCGAGGCGCAAGCGGCGCTGATGAAGCTGGCGACCGCCTTGAAGGAACGTCCGACCCTGCGCCTGGAAATCGAAGGCACCAGCGCCCAGGCCAGCGACGGCCCGCTGATTGCTCAACAGCGGCTGGAGCGCGAATACCAGAGCACCTACTATAAGATGGCCCAGCGCCGCGGCGACAAGGTCCCGGCCACGGCTGCCGAGATGCAGGTGCCCGAAGACGACAAACCGCCGATGCTCGAAGCCATCTACCGCACTCGACTCAAAGGCCAGCCGCCGGTGGAATGGCAACAGCTGGACATCAAGGCGCGCGCCGACAAGTTGCGTGAGGCGGTGCTCAAGTCATGGGCGTCGAACAACGCATTGCTGCGCCAGCTGGGTCAGGCGCGCGCTGGCAGCATCAAGGATTTCCTGGTCGACCAGGGCCAACTGGCTGACGAGCGCGTGTACTTCATCGATGCGGCCCTGGGTCAGGCTGAAAAAGACGGGCGCATCATCACCCCACTGCATCTGGATGCCGAATGAACAAGTTGATTTGGATGAGCTGCGCGCCTTTGTTACTGGCGCTGTGCAACACGGCCAGCGCTGCCTCGACGATGCGCTGCGGCAGCACTCTGGTGTCGCTGAATGATCGTACGGTTCAGGTCGAGCAGAAGTGTGGTGCTCCTGCGAGCAAGGCACAGACTGGCTATGAGCGTTCAGGCCCGATCAATCGGCGGGTAGAACTGCCCATCGAGGAATGGGTGTACGGACCGTCCAACGGCATGAGCCAGTACTTGAAGTTCGTCGGTAGCCGTCTGGTTCAGATCGAGAGCAGCCGCAATTGATTCGCCATTGATTGGTACCCAATTCGCGGGCGTAAAAAAGCCCCGGCGCAGGACGCCTGGGCTTTGAGTGGCCACATCCCTGTGGCCTTCGCATGAAACTTACTCGGCTTTCAGGCCATCAGCGGAAACAGCTTTCACGCCTTTGATTTTCTTGGTGATGGCGACGGCAGTTGCCTTCTGAGATTCGGTCACAGCAACGGTCGACGACAGGGAAACCACGCCTTTGTTGGTCTCTACCTTGATGTCGGTGCCTGGGATGCCTTTCTCGGTGACCAGATCGGATTTGACCTTGGTGGTGATCCAAGTGTCGGAAGTTGCTTCTTTGGCGTGAGTAACTTCACCAGCAGCAACCACCATAGGAGCCTGGGTGGACTGTTGAGCGAAAGCAGCGTTGGCCATGGTCAGGGTCAGCGCGGTAGCAGTAGCGGCAGCAATTGCGAACTTCTTCATACGATTCACTCCTGTTTTTTGAAAAGGTCTGCGACCATTTAATGTCTTGGTGGCAGGTGACAGGGATGTTGCAGGCGTCATGCCAACCTGCTTAACTATTAAAAACCCTTGATAATCAATGACTTAAAATTATGGAACGGCTGTATGATCGTGCAGTTTGCACGCTCGTACAGTTTTTTGCGTGCAAGTTGCAAGTCCACAAAAGTTCCCTGCTCACTTCAATCTTTCACCTGCGCAGCCTTCAGCGTTCCAACCGCTACTTAGTGAACTCTAGGCGAAAAAAAAAGAGCCCCGAAGGACTCTTTCTTTACACCTGCGGGTTTAGACGCCCGAGGCCTTTGCAGCAGCAACGTCCTTGATGGACAGCTTGATACGGCCGCGGTTGTCCACGTCCAGTACCAGTACTTCGACTTCCTGACCTTCCTTGAGGATGTCGGTCACTTTCTCTACGCGTGCATCGCTGAGCATGGAGATGTGGACCAGACCGTCCTTGCCCGGCAGGATGTTGACGAAAGCACCGAAGTCGACGATACGCTCGACCTTGCCGACGTAGATCTTGCCGATCTCGGCTTCTGCGGTGATGCCCAGAACGCGCTGACGAGCAGCTTCAGCGGCTTCCTTGGACTCGCCGAAGATCTTGATCGAGCCGTCGTCTTCGATGTCGATCGAAGCCTTGGTTTCCTCGCAGATGGCACGGATGGTTGCGCCACCCTTGCCGATCACGTCGCGGATCTTGTCGGTGTCGATCTTCATGGCGATCATGGTCGGAGCGTTTTCCGACAGCTCGGTACGCGAAGTACCGATGATCTGGTTCATCTGACCGAGGATGTTCAGGCGCGCTTCCAGAGCCTGGCCCAGGGCGATTTCCATGATCTCTTCGGTGATGCCGTTGATCTTGATGTCCATCTGCAGCGCGGTGACGCCCTTGGCGGTACCGGCGACCTTGAAGTCCATGTCGCCAAGGTGGTCTTCGTCACCCAGGATGTCGGTCAGGATGGCGAACTTCTCGCCTTCCTTGACCAGACCCATGGCGATACCGGCCACCGGCGCCTTCATCGGCACACCGGCGTCCATCAGGGCCAGGGAAGCACCGCAGACCGACGCCATGGAGCTGGAACCGTTGGACTCGGTGATTTCCGATACCACGCGGATGGTGTACGGGAACACGTCGGCGGCGGGCAGCATGGCCTGTACCGAACGACGGGCCAGACGGCCGTGACCGATTTCGCGACGGCCTGCACCGCCCATGCGACCACACTCGCCCACCGAGAACGGAGGGAAGTTGTAGTGCAGCATGAAGGGGTCTTTCTTCTCGCCTTCCAGGGTGTCCAGCAACTGTGCGTCGCGGGCGGTGCCCAGGGTCGCGACGACCAGCGCCTGGGTTTCACCACGGGTGAACAGGGCCGAGCCGTGGGTCTTGGGCAGTACACCGACTTCGATGTTCAGCGGACGCACGGTCTTGGTGTCGCGACCGTCGATGCGTGGCTTGCCGTTGACGATGTTTTCGCGAACGGTGCGGTACTCGATCTCGCCGAAGATTTCCTTCACTTCGGCTGCGGTCGGCTGACCTTCTTCGCCGGAGAACTTGGCGATCACCTGCTCACGCAGCTCGCCCAGCTTGGCGTAGCGATCGGCCTTGACGGTGATGGTGTAGGCCTGGGAAACGGCGTCGCCGAATTCGCCACGGATCGCGCCGAGCAGCTCGGTGTTCCAGGCTTTCGGCGTCCAGCTCCAGGTAGGCTTGGCGGCTTCGGCAGCCAGCTCGCCAACGGCCTTGATGACCGACTGGAACTCGTCGTGGGCGAACAGCACAGCGCCCAGCATCTGGTCTTCGGTCAGCTCTTTGGCTTCCGATTCAACCATCAGCACGGCGTCTTTGGTACCGGCCACGACCATGTCCAGGCTCGACGCCTGCTGCTGCTCGTAGGTCGGGTTCAGCAGGTAGCCAGTGCTCTCGTGGAAAGCCACGCGCGCAGCGCCGATCGGACCATCGAACGGAATGCCGGAAATGGCCAGGGCTGCCGAGGTACCGATCATCGCAGCGATGTCCGGATCGGTTTTCTTGCTGGTGGAAACGACGGTGCAGACGACCTGCACTTCGTTCATGAAGCCTTCTGGGAACAGGGGGCGGATCGGGCGATCGATCAAACGCGAGGTCAGGGTTTCTTTCTCTGAAGGACGGCCTTCACGCTTGAAGAAACCACCGGGGATCTTGCCGGCAGCGTAGGTCTTTTCCTGGTAGTGCACGGACAGCGGGAAAAAGCCCTTGCCTGGATCGGCTTGCTTGGCACCTACCACGGTGACCAGCACGGTCACGTCGTTATCGACGGTGACCAGTACGGCGCCGGAGGCTTGACGGGCAATGCGGCCCGTTTCGAGGGTTACGGTCGATTGACCGAATTGAAACGTCTTGATTACCGGGTTCACGGTTTCCTACCTTCTGTTGGCTCTTGGGGGAACTGGTTTCTTGCGAAATTCTTGGGCAGAGCGGGGAATCGGCCCCGTTGACCGTCCAGATACAACTTGAGGCTGGAAACCTGCCCGCCCCTGCGGTAAGACCGCTGGGGTACGACAGACAACCAACCTCAGGATTGCGCGTGGCGCCCTCGCAGGCCCGAGCTTGTGCCCAGGCCTGCGAACATGGCGAACCACGCTTGTCACCGCGTGTCGGGCCGCTATTAGCGACGCAGACCCAGACGACCGATCAGGGCGCTGTAACGGGTGACGTCCTTGCCCTTCAGGTAGTCCAGCAGCTTGCGGCGCTGGTTGACCATGCGGATCAGACCACGACGCGAGTGGTGGTCTTTGCCGTTGGCCTTGAAGTGACCCTGCAGCTTGTTGATGTTGTGCGTCAGCAGTGCAACCTGCACTTCTGGCGAACCGGTATCACCAACGGCTTGCTGGTAGTCGGCAACGATTTGAGCTTTGTCTTCAACGCTAAGAGCCATGAGGCATCTCCACTATCAAGGGCACTGCATGCAGTGTCCAACAGGCCAGGGCAGAACCCTGTATTCATGAGAAGAGGTGCGACCGTGCCTGTTGACAGCCGTCCTCGACCAGCCGTCACGAACACCGTGACGACCGGGATCGGTCATTCCGACCGAATCAAGCGACGCGGCGCAATGCGCCCGTCTTCGCTCACTTCACCGATACCGATGAAGCGACCATTGTGATCCTGTACCCGCACCATGCCGAACTTGGGGGCTTCCGGAGCCCTTACCGGCTGGCCATGAAGCCAGTAGAACGCACTGTGCTCCGAGAATTGCAGCAGTGGCCAATCCTGCAGGCCGCTGTCCGATGGCAGCAGGAACTTGTCCACCGCCTCGTTTCCGCCCTCGGCATGCACCGCTTCAAGCTCTTCGAGCGTCACGGTTTGCGCCAGGCTGAAAGGGCCCGCCTGGGTCCGACGCAGCTCGGCGACGTACGCACCACACCCCAACGCCTCGCCGATGTCCTCGACCAGGGTCCGAATGTAGGTGCCTTTGCTGCAGTCCACAGCGAACCGCGCGGTGGTCTGCTCGCAGCCAAGCAATTCGAGCCGCGCAATAGTAACAGAACGCGGCTCGCGCTCCACTACTTCACCGGCACGCGCCAGTTTGTAGAGTGGCTGGCCGTCACGCTTGAGCGCCGAGTACATCGGCGGTATCTGGCTGATCTGCCCGCGGAATCGAGGCAACACGGCTTCGATGTCGGACTGACCGACGGTCACCTCGCGGGTCTGCAGAACCTCGCCCTCGGCATCGGCCGTGGTCGTGGTCTTCCCCAACTGGGCCAATGTCTCATAGCCCTTGTCGGAGTCGAGCAGGTACTGGGAGAATTTGGTCGCCTCGCCAAAGCACAGCGGCAGCACGCCGGTAGCCAAGGGGTCGAGACTGCCGGTATGACCGGCCTTCTCGGCATTGAGCAGCCAGCGCACTTTCTGCAAAGCGGCGTTGGAAGTGAACCCCAGTGGCTTGTCCAGCAGGATGATGCCACTGACGTTGCGACGGATACGCTTGACCTGAGCCACCGGGATTACTCCTTGGACTCTTCGGCCGAATCATCTGCGTGATGCTGGCTGTCTTCGGCCACGGCACGCTCGATCAACGCCGACAGATGAGCGCCACGGCTCACGCTTTCGTCGTAGTGGAAATGCAGTTGCGGCACGCTGCGCAACTTCATTTCCTTGGCCAACTGCATGCGCAGGAAGCCGGCGGCCGAGTTCAGCACCTTGATGCTCTGGGCGATATCGGCAGCGCTGTCCTGGCCCATGACGGTGATGAACACCTTGGCATGGCCGACATCGCGGCTGACTTCCACCGCTGTGATGGTGACCAGGCCGACGCGTGGATCCTTGACTTCGCGACGGATCAGTTGCGCCAGTTCACGCTGCATCTGATCACCGATGCGCTGGGTACGGCTGTATTCTTTTGCCATGTTTCATTACCTGTAACTAGAGCGGCAAACGCCCGATCAGGCTGGGCCGGATCGGGCGTTGCGTTTAGAACCTGCCCGGCGACGGCCGGACCGGTTCCTGGAGGTCGCGGCTTAGAGGGTACGAGCCACTTGGACTTTCTCGAAGACTTCGATCTTGTCGCCGACCTTGACGTCGTTGTAGCTCTTGACGCCGATACCGCATTCCATGCCGGCACGCACTTCGGACGCATCGTCCTTGAAGCGACGCAGCGATTCCAGCTCGCCTTCGAAGATCACGATGTCTTCGCGCAGTACACGGATCGGACGGTTGCGGAAGACCACACCCTCGATGACCATGCAACCGGCGATCGCACCGAACTTCGGCGAACGGAACACGTCACGCACTTCGGCGATACCCAGGATGTTCTCGCGAACATCGCTGCCAAGCATACCGGTCAGGGCTTTCTTGACGTCTTCGATGATGTCGTAGATCACGTTGTAGTAACGCATATCCAGACCTTCCTGCTCGACGATCTTGCGCGCTCCGGCATCGGCCCGCACGTTGAAGCCGAACAGTACCGCTGTCGAAGCCAGGGCCAGGTTGGCATCGGATTCGGTGATACCACCGACGCCGCCACCGACCACACGCACCTGCACTTCGTCGTTGCCCAGGCCATTCAAGGCGCCCTGCAACGCTTCCAGCGATCCACGGACGTCGGATTTGAGGACGATGTTGAGCGTCTTCTTCTCTTCCTGGCCCATGTTCTCGAAGATGTTTTCCAGCTTGCCGGCGTGAGCACGGGCCAGCTTGACTTCGCGGAACTTGCCTTGACGGAACAGAGCCACTTCACGGGCTTTCTTCTCGTCGGCAACCACGCTCATCTCATCGCCAGCATCCGGGGTACCGTCAAGGCCCAGGATCTCGACCGGGATGGCCGGACCGGCTTCCTTGATCGGCTTGCCGTTCTCGTCGAGCATGGCCCGTACACGGCCGTAGTTCGAACCGACCAGCACCATGTCGCCCTGACGTAGCGTACCGTCCTGAACCAGCACGGTGGCTACCGGACCGCGGCCCTTGTCCAGGCGCGATTCGACGACCACACCACGGCCAGGAGCCGAAGGCGTTGCGGTCAATTCCAGTACTTCAGCCTGCAGCAACACAGCTTCGAGCAATTCGTCGACGCCGGTACCCTGCTTGGCCGAAACCGGTACGAACGGGGTGTCGCCGCCCCACTCTTCGGAAGTGACGCCGTGAACCGACAGCTCGCTGCGGATACGGTCCAGGTCGGCACCCGGCTTGTCGATCTTGTTCACCGCGACCACCAGTGGCACGCCAGCGGCTTTCGCATGCTGAACGGCTTCGATGGTTTGCGGCATCACGCCGTCGTCCGCCGCGACCACCAGGATCACGATGTCCGTCGCCTTGGCACCACGGGCACGCATCGCGGTAAACGCGGCGTGGCCCGGGGTGTCGAGGAAGGTGACCATGCCACGCTCGGTTTCGACGTGGTAGGCACCGATGTGCTGAGTGATGCCGCCGGCTTCGCCAGCAGCGACCTTGGCACGACGGATGTAGTCGAGCAGCGAGGTCTTGCCGTGGTCGACGTGGCCCATGACGGTCACGACCGGAGCACGAGCGAAGGCTTCACCTTCGAACTTCAGCGATTCGGCCAGGGAATCTTCCAGGGCGGTGTCGCTGACCAGGGTCACCTTGTGGCCCAGCTCCTCGGCAACCAGCTGAGCAGTTTCCTGATCCAGCACTTGGTTGATAGTGGCCGGAGTGCCCAGCTTGAACATGAACTTGATGATCTCGGCAGCCTTGACCGACATCTGCGCAGCGAGATCGCCGACAGAGATGGTCTCGCCGATTTTCACGTCACGCACCAGAGGACCGGTAGGGCTCTGGAAGCCGTGGGCGTTGCGCTTCTTCAGCTTGCCCTTGCCACGACCGCCACGACGGAAGCCATCGCTTTCTTCGTCGGTGGTACGAGGCGCGGCGCGCGGAGTCGGAGCCTTCTCCTTGACGGTGGCACGGTGAGGCTGGTTCTTGCGCTCGCCATCACTGTTGCCACTGCCGCTGCGACGGTCGTCGTTGCGCGGCTTGTCGGGACGACGAGGCTCTTCCTTCTTGCGCTCGGGGGCCGGTGCCGGAGCAACGGCAGCCACATCGACGCTCGGCGCCGATGGAGCTGGCGCCGGTGCGGCAGGGACGTCCGCCTGAACGGTGCTGCCAGGCTGCTTGCGTGCTTCTTCTTCGGCACGCGAACGGGCTTCCTGCTCAGCCTTCTGACGGGCAGCATTTTCCGCTGCGCGACGCTCTTCGAGCTCACGCTTCTGCTCGGCCTGGATTTCTTCCGGGCTGCGCTGAACGAATACTTTCTTCTTGCGTACTTCTACGCTGATGCTCTTGCTACCGGCCACACGCAGGGTGCTTTGGGTCTTGCGCTGCAAGGTAATCTTGCGCGGTTCTTCCGCTTTCGCCTTGTGGCTGCTTTTCAAATGAGCCAGCAGAGCCTGCTTCTCATTGTCGGTCACAACTTGTCCGGCGTCGGTGTGCGGCAGACCTGCCTCACGCATCTGCTGAAGCAGGCGCTCTACCGGTGCGGCGACCTCTTGGGCCAATTCTTTCACCGTGACTTGCGTCATGCACTTCTCTCCTCAGGCCGCGCCAATTACTCGAACCAATGGGCTCGGGCGGCCATGATCAACTTGCCGGCACGATCTTGGTCAATGCCGTCGATGTCGAGCAGGTCGTCAATCGACTGCTCGGCCAGGTCTTCGCGGGTAACTACGCCGCGCACCGCCAGTTCCATCGCCAAATCCTTGTCCATACCCTCAAGCGAGAGCAGGTCTTCGGCCGGATGGGCGTCTGCCAGCTTTTCCTCTGTAGCGATGGCTTTGGTCAACAAGCGATCCTTGGCCCGAGCGCGAAGCTCGTTGACGATATCTTCGTCAAAGCCGTCGATGTTGAGCATCTCTTCCAACGGTACGTAGGCAATCTCTTCCAGGCTTGTGAAACCTTCGTCAACCAGTACCTGGGCCAGTTCTTCATCGACTTCCAGCTCGTCGATGAAGTTGCGCAGGATGTCACCGGTTTCCGCTTGCTGCTTGGCCTGGATGTCCGATTCGGTCATCACGTTCAGTGTCCAGCCGGTCAACTGGCTGGCCAGACGCACGTTCTGACCGCCACGACCGATGGCCTGAGCCAGGTTGTCGGCGCCCACGGCGATGTCCATGGCATGGGCGTCTTCGTCGACGATGATGGCCGCGACTTCCGCCGGGGACATGGCATTGATGACGAACTGTGCCGGGTTATCGTCCCAGAGGACGATGTCGACGCGCTCGCCGCCCAACTCGCCGGACACAGCCTGCACACGCGATCCGCGCATGCCGATACAGGCACCCTGCGGGTCGATGCGCTTGTCCTTGGAGCGAACGGCGATCTTGGCGCGCGAACCCGGATCACGGGATGCGGCCATGACTTCAATGAGGCCTTCAGCGATTTCCGGCACTTCGATGCGGAACAGCTCGATGAGCATTTCCGGCGCAGTGCGCGAAAGAATCAGTTGAGGACCACGGTTTTCGGTACGGATTTCCTTGAGCAGTGCACGCAAGCGCACACCGACGCGGAAGGTTTCCCGCGAAATGATATCTTCCCGAGCCAACAGGGCCTCGGCGTTGTTGCCCAGGTCGACGATGACATTGTCACGGGTCACTTTCTTGACCGTACCCGAGATGATCTCGCCCAGACGCTCGCGGTAAGCGTCGACCACCTGGGCGCGCTCGGCTTCGCGAACTTTCTGCACGATGACCTGCTTGGCGGTCTGTGCAGCGATACGACCGAACTCGATGGAGTCGATCTTCTCTTCGATGACGTCACCCACCTTGGCTTCGGGATGGGTCAATACAACCTTGCTCGGCCAGGTTTCGATGGCCGGATCGTCCAGATCGGCTTCCTCGACGACCGTCCAGCGACGGAAGGTTTCATAGGAGCCGGTGTGGCGATTGATTTCCACGCGAAGATCCACTTCGTCTTCGAAGCGTTTCTTGGTCGCGGTCGCCAGAGCAATCTCCAGCGCTTCGAATATTACGCCTGCCGGTACACCCTTTTCATTGGATACCGACTCAACAACCAGCAGTACTTCTTTGCTCATCGTACGCCTCGCCTTTCGCAAGCCATTGGATCCGCGGGACCCGCAGTATCTGGCACGTCTCAGTCAAAACTGGGAATGATATTGGCCTTGTCGATCGAATCGATCGGCAGCAGGAATTCGTGTTCGTCTACTCGAATCACGACATCCTGGTCCTCCACACCGTGGAGAAGGCCCTGAAAGTTGCGTCGTCCTTCGAAAGGCGCGCGCAGCTTTATCTTTACTTGTGCTCCGGCGTACGCTGCAAACTGTTCGATGGTGAACAGCGGGCGTTCCATGCCTGGAGAAGAAACTTCAAGGGTGTATTCGACCGTGATGGGATCTTCGACATCCAGCACACCACTGAGCTGGCGACTGACGATGGCGCAGTCGTCCACCAGCACGCCGCCCTCTTTATCGATATAGACACGCAAAAGTGAATGGCGGCCTTGAGCCGAAAACTCAATACCCCAGCATTCATAGCCTAGGGCCACGACCACCGGGGCCAACAAGGCCTGCAACTGTTCTAGCTTGCTCGACACCTGAACCCCCTCGTGCATGCTGTGCAAATAAAAAATGGGCGAAGCGCCCATCCCGGATACGCCGTTGAATACCGGCGCTAAGAACTGTCCAGCTAACAAAAAGCCCCTTTGAAAAGGGGCCTTGCTAAAACTGGTTGCGGGAGCTGGATTTGAACCAACGACCTTCGGGTTATGAGCCCGACGAGCTACCAGACTGCTCCATCCCGCGACAAAGCTGGGGCGAAAGTATACGACCGAACCCGTTTTGGGTCAATCCAAGCTTCCACCGACAAGAAAGCCCGCAACAGCGGGCTCTCCTGATTACTAATTGGTACCGAGAAGGGGACTCGAACCCCTACACCCTATGGGCACAACCACCTCAAGGTTGCGTGTCTACCAATTCCACCACCTCGGCAATACAACGTTTGAAACCCTTACCGCTTTTGTAACCCTGATGCTCTTTCGAGAATCATTTTTGCTCTTGAGCCTGAGGAACGTCAGCAGCAGGAGCCGCATCGGTCTTTTGCTCTTGAAGCACCGGAACATCATCTGTAGCCGGCTTCTGCCGTGGTGCTTCGATAACCGCTGGATCTGGCAAACCTACTTGAGTCAGCTGTTGAGCTTTCTCTTTAGCAAAGTAACCTAACCCCAAGCTGGTTATGAAGAAACAGGCGGCAAGTATAGCAGTAAACTTACTAAGAAAGGTAGAGGAACCTTGGCTTCCGAAGACAGTATTTGATGCACCTGCCCCGAACGACGCGCCAGCGTCCGCACCTTTACCCTGTTGCAGCAAAACCAGAGCGACGACGCTCAGGGCACCCAACAGATGAAGAACGACTACGACTGTTTCCAGCATTTTCTCAGTTTCCCGCGGCGCGACAGATCGCACCGAAATCATCTGCATTCAGGGAAGCACCACCAATCAGGCCCCCATCGATATCCGGCATGCCGAACAGTTCGGCCGCATTGGCCGCTTTGACGCTACCGCCGTACAACAGCCGCACAGCTTGTGCGACCTTGGCATCTTCTGCCGTCAACTGGGCGCGGATGGCAGCGTGCACATCCTGAGCCTGTTGCGGCGTGGCCGTCAGCCCGGTGCCAATGGCCCAGACCGGTTCGTAGGCGATCACCGCATGGGTGAACGCTTCGATACCCAGGGCTGTAACCACACTGCCCAGCTGACGACCTACAATATCCAATGTCTGACCGGCTTCGCGCTCTTCCAGGGTTTCCCCTATGCAAAGCACTGGCGTCAGGCCGGCCGCTTGCGCGGCGCGGAATTTCTCGATCAACTGCTGCTCACCTTCGCCGATGACCTGGCGACGCTCGGAATGGCCGATCAGTACCAGTGAACACCCGGCATCGACCAACTGGCTCGAAGCCGTTTCACCGGTCAGCGCACCCTGCTCGGCCTGAACCGCGCAGTTTTGAGCACCGACTGCGACCTTGCTCCCCTGCAGACCCTCGACCACACGGTCGATGAACAGCAGAGGTGGGAACACCGCAACCTCGACAGAGTCGGGCAAGGACTGATCAGACAGACCCTTGATCAGCTCAGCGACGCTGGCGCGGGTACCATGCATTTTCCAGTTACCAGCTACCATGGGGCGACGCATGCTGTACCTCGTCGATCAAAGTGGGCGCAGATGTTACCCAACGCAACGTTCACTGGCAAGCCGTATTCAGGCGCAAACTTCACTCACCAGCCTGGCAAGCTCATCGGCATAGCCACGCACGACCTTTTCGTCGTCGCCTTCGACCATTACCCGCACCAGCGGCTCGGTCCCGGACTTGCGCAACAGTACCCGCCCACGCCCACCCATGGCCTGGGTGACGCGCTCGCACGCTTCCTTGACCGAAGGATGCTCGACCGGATTGACGTCGCCACCGGCGAAGCGCACGTTGACCAATACTTGAGGGCACTTGCGCAGCCCTTGGCGGGCATGGGCAAGGGTTTCATCACGACGCTTGAGGGCCAGCAGCACCTGCAACGCAGCAATGATCGCGTCACCCGTGGTGGTGTGATGGCAGCAGACGATGTGTCCGGAATTCTCGCCGCCCAGCTGCCAGTCGCGCTCCTTGAGCTCGGCCATGACGTAGCGGTCGCCGACGCTGGCGCGCACGAACGGGATGGACAGGTCCTTGAAGGCCAACTCCAGCCCCAGGTTGCTCATCAGCGTCCCCACTACACCGCCATGCAGCTTGCCGCGCTCCTGAAGGTCGCGCGCGATGATGAACAGCAGGTCGTCGCCATCGACGATGGCGCCGGTATGGTCGACCATCAGGACGCGGTCGCCGTCACCGTCGAAGGCGATGCCAAGGTCCGCGTGCCCGATCAGCACGGCAGCCTGCAGCGCTTCCATGTGGGTGGAGCCACAATTGTCGTTGATGTTCAGGCCGTCGGGCGCTGCGGACAGTACGGTGACCTGCGCACCCAGCTCGCGAAAGACGTTGGGGGCAACTTTGTAAGTGGCGCCATGCGCACAATCGATCACCAGTTTGAGACCGGCGAAATCGGTGGTGGTGGGCACACTGCTCTTGCAGAATTCGATGTAGCGGCCAGCGGCATCGTTGATGCGTGAAACCTTGCCCAGCTTGCTGGACTCGGCCACGGTCATGGGTGCATCCATGAGCTCTTCGATCATCGATTCAACTTCGTCAGGCAGCTTGGTGCCCTGACCGGAGAAGAACTTGATGCCGTTGTCATCGTGCGGATTGTGCGAGGCGCTGATGACGATACCGGCCTCGGCATGGAACGTGCGCGTCAGGTAGGCAATGGCAGGCGTTGGCATCGGGCCCAGCAGCAGCACGTCGGCGCCAGCCGCTGACAAGCCGGCTTCCAGCGCTGACTCGAACATGTAGCCGGAGATGCGCGTGTCCTTGCCGACCAATACGCGGCAGGCGCCCATCTTGCGGAACGCCATGCCCGCCGCCCAACCCAGCTTGAGCATGAAGTCAGGGGTGATCGGGTACTCGCCGACACGGCCACGAATGCCGTCGGTGCCAAAATATTTCCTGCTCATAAGTACTCCGTAATTCTTATTCGGCCGCTTCAACGGCGGCGATCATCCGAACGACATCGATCGTTTCGGCCACATCGTGGACGCGCAGGATCTTTGCCCCCTTGGTCATCGCCAGGGCGGCCAGGGCCAAGCTGCCGTTGAGGCGCTCGGTCACGGGCTTGTTCAGGGCCAGGCCAACCATGCTCTTGCGCGAAACACCCACCAGCAAGGGCCGCCCGAGCGCATGCAGTGCCTGCATGTGCTTGAACAGGCTGAGGTTGTGCGCATGCGATTTGGCGAAGCCGAAGCCTGGGTCGAGCAGTATACGCTCAGCAGGGATGCCTGCCGAAGCGCAGGCTTGCATCCGTTCGAGGAGAAAGCTCGACACTTCGCCCAGCAGGTCATCGTAATGAGGGTGATCCTGCATGGTGCCAGGCTCGCCCTGCATGTGCATCAGGCAAACCGGCAGGCCGGTGGCCGCCGCAGCGTCCAGCGCGCCGTCACGGCGCAACGCGCGCACATCGTTGATCAGGCCAGCGCCAAGCCGTGCACTTTCGCGCATGACGGCCGGAGTGGACGTGTCCACCGAAATGATCACATCGAGTTCGCGGTTGATCGCTTCGACCAATGGCGCGACACGCTCCAGCTCTTCGACCACGGAGACCGGGCGAGCGCCCGGACGTGTCGACTCGCCACCGATGTCGATGAGGGTGGCACCCGCCTCGACCATGGCCTGCGCATGACGCAGGGCAAGATCGCGCTGGTTGAACCGGCCGCCATCGGAGAAAGAGTCGGGAGTGATATTGAGGATACCCATGACGTGCGTCTGGGTCAGATCGAGAACTCGGTTGCCGCAAGGCAACCGAGTGGGGTATTGCGAAGGGGTCATGTCAAACCTTAGGTATCAAGCGCGAGACGTCGTGTTTCAGACTTCGGCCGCTGGACCACCGATGGGTGTCTCAGGACGCGGATCCGGTGCGATGGTCGTGCCCGAAGGACCCGAACCACCACCGGACCAGTCGCGAGGCTCACGTGGCGTACGGCCGGCCATGATGTCGTCGATCTGATCGGCATCGATCGTTTCGTACTTCATCAGCGCATCTGCCATCGCATCCAGCTTGTCGCGGTTGTCGGTGAGGATCTGCTTGGCCGTGCCATAGCACTGGTCAATGATGCTGCGCACTTCGGAGTCGATCACCTTCGCGGTTTCACCCGATACGGCTGCTGCGCCACCACCGCCGCCACGACCCAGGTAGCCCTGGTCTTCGTCTTCGGCGTAGAGCAGTGGGCCGAGCTTCTCGGACAGGCCCCACTTGGTCACCATGTTCCGGGCGATCTGGCTGGCACGCATGATGTCGTTGGAGGCACCGGTGGTGACGCCATCGAAGCCCAGGGTCATCTCTTCGGCGATACGACCGCCGTACAGCGAGCAGATCTGGCTGATCAGCGCACGCTTGGAGAGGCTGTAGCGATCCTCTTCAGGCAGGAACATGGTCACACCCAGGGCACGACCACGGGGAATGATCGAGACCTTGTAGACCGGATCGTGTTCGGGCACGACGCGACCGACGATGGCGTGGCCCGCTTCGTGATAGGCAGTGTTCTGCTTTTCCTTCTCGGACATGACCATGGTCTTGCGCTCGGCGCCCATCATGATCTTGTCCTTGGCGAGTTCGAACTCTTTCATCTCGACAAGGCGCTTGCCATTACGGGCAGCGAACAGCGAAGCCTCGTTGACCAGGTTGGCCAGATCGGCACCAGAGAAGCCTGGCGTACCGCGAGCGATGACAGCAGGGTTCACATCGTCGCCCAACGGCGCCTTCTTCATGTGCACCTTGAGGATCTGCTCGCGACCACGGATGTCCGGAAGCCCTACCACGACCTGACGGTCGAAGCGGCCTGGACGCAGCAGCGCAGGGTCGAGTACGTCAGGACGGTTGGTCGCGGCAATGACGATGATGCCGTCATTCATTTCGAAACCGTCCATCTCGACTAGCAACTGGTTGAGCGTCTGCTCGCGTTCGTCGTGACCGCCACCCATGCCAGCGCCACGATGACGACCCACGGCATCGATTTCGTCGATGAAGATGATGCAGGGCGCATGCTTCTTGGCTTGCTCGAACATGTCACGCACACGGCTGGCACCGACGCCGACGAACATCTCGACGAAGTCCGAACCGGAAATGGTGAAGAACGGAACCTTGGCTTCACCGGCGATGGCCTTGGCCAGCAACGTCTTACCGGTACCGGGCGGGCCGACCATCAGCACGCCGCGGGGAATACGACCACCCAGGCGCTGGAACTTGCCCGGATCGCGCAGGAACTCTACCAGCTCGCCGACTTCTTCCTTGGCTTCGTCGCAACCGGCGACGTCAGCCAGGGTGGTCTTGACCTGATCTTCGGACAGCAGGCGCGCCTTGCTCTTGCCGAAACTCATCGGGCCGCCCTTGCCGCCTGCCCCGCCCTGCATCTGGCGCATGAAGAACATGAACACCGCGATGATCACCAGGATCGGGAAGCTGGCCACCAGGAGCTGGGTCCAGATGCTTTGCTGTTCAGGCTGCTTGCCTTCGACCACGACCTTGTTGTCTACCAGATCGCCGATCAGGCCGTTGTCCTGGATGGCGGGCCGGATGGTCTTGAAGGCATCGCCGTCGGTGCGCTTGCCGGTGATGACATAGCCATCGACCGCAACGCGTTCGACCTTGCCGTCCTTCACCTGCTGGATGAAGTCGGAATAGTTGAGGGTCTGCGGCTCGTTGGGGCTGGAGAAGTTGTTCATGACCGTCACCAGGACGGCGGCGATGATCAACCACAGGATCAGATTCTTTGCCATATCGTTCAATTCGCTACCCTCTGAAGCCTGCTACCCGCAACCCGCGCAGGCGTGCTTCGCATGATGTTCACCGGCCAAACTTACTACATTGCCTGCGGCTCCGCAGGCGGCGTCTGTAACCTTTTGTGAAACTTTGACTGCGTAATCTTCGTTTATGCTCAGCATGCCGCGCCATTTAATAAAAGCTATCGACAGCCTCAGACCTCTTGGTCCGGCTTTTCCACACCCTTGAAACCGCGGGCCAGCAGGTACTGCTCGCGGGAGCGGTCACGGGACGAGGAAGGCTTGCGCATCTGTACCTTCTCGAACATCTGCCGAACGGTCTTGTGATACACGTCGAAGCCTTCACCTTGGAAGACCTTGATCAGGAAATCACCGCCCGGACGCAGGACCCGGCTGGCCAGGTCGAGCGCCAGCTCGCAGAGAAACATCGCACGAGGCATGTCGACTGCGGCCAGTCCACTCATATTGGGGGCCATATCGGAAATCACAAGGTCGACTTCCGAATTGCCGACGGCTGCCAGGATCTGCGCCAACACCGCGTCTTCGGTGAAGTCGCCCTGAATGAAAGTGACATCGGGGATGCTGTCCATTTCCAGGATGTCGGACGCAATGAGGCGACCCTGGCCACCAATCAGACGACTGGTCACCTGGGACCAGCCTCCGGGCGCTGCGCCCAGGTCGATGACGCTCATGCCAGGACGGATCAGGCGGTCGCGCTCCTGTATTTCCAGCAGCTTGTAGCTTGCACGCGAACGATACCCGTCTTTCTGCGCCATTTTGACGTAGGGATCGTTGAAGTGTTCTTTCAGCCAATTGAGGCTTGTCTTGGAACGGGCCACGGGGCACCTCGAATAACGGGTCGTGATTAACTGGGCGGAGCCGAGGGCGCTCGGGTAAACTGGCCGCCGCTTTTTACAAGATCAGATGAAGGGTCAGATTATGCCGCTCACTCAGGAGCAGAAGAAACAGTACAAATCGATTGGTCACCATCTCAAGCCGGTTTTGATGGTTGCCGACAACGGTTTGACTGAAGGTGTTTTAGCAGAATTCGAACGCGCCTTGAGCGATCACGAGCTGATCAAGATCAAACTCAACATCCTCGACCGCGAACAACGCCTGCAAGCCGTTGCCGAACTGTGCAAGGTCGGCCGTGCCGATCTGGTCCAGGTCATCGGCAAGATGGCACTGGTTTACCGCAAGAACCCGCAAGTGAACAAGCAGCTGTCGAACGTGCATCGATTCCGCTGATGCTCATGCCGATCCTCAAGGTCGCGCCCTGCGCGCCCTCGAGGGCACCGGCTGCACCACCAGCACCAGGCCGGTAACGCCCGCCACCAGATAGCACAACAACTGCCAGCGCACTGCATCGGCCAGCATCCAGGCCACGGCGAAGTACGCCGCGCACGCCACCAATACCGCCCACAACAGCTGCCCGCGCGCGTCGCGCACAAGGCACGCCGCACCTTGCAGCCGTGCCAGCAACAGCAGTTGCAGCACCGCGCAGAAACCGGCGAACCCCATCAGCATGGAGCCTGTCTGGCTACCGATGTCTTCCACCAGCAGCGGCGCGAGGCCTACCTTGACCAGCGCTGGCAGCACACCGAAATGCAGCATCCACAGGCCACCGACCCAAAGCGTCTGGGTCAGTTGCCAGATGACGGCGCTTACCTGCCGGGACTGCGGCCGATCAAATGTGGGCGACTTCGACAATCTCGTACTCGATCACGCCACCGGGCGTCTTCACGGTAACCACATCGCCCTCTTCCTTGGCGATCAGGGCACGTGCGATGGGCGAGCCATGGGACAGCTTGCCGCCCTTGATGTCGGCTTCATCCTCTCCCACGATCTTGTACTTCACGCGCTCGTCGGTATCGACATTGGCGATTTCCACGGTCGTGCCGAAGATCACCTTGCCGGTTTTCGGAATCGTGGTGACGTCGATCACCACAGCATTCTGCAAACGGCCTTCGATGTCGCGGATACGTGCCTCGACCATCCCCTGCTCCTCGCGGGCGGCATGGTATTCGGCGTTTTCCTTGAGGTCGCCCAATTCGCGCGCCTCACCGATGGCCTGACTCAAGCGCGGACGCTCGGTCTTGCTGAGAAACTCGTGTTCTACCTCCAGGGCGCGATGGCCCTGGACGGTCATTGGATATTTGATCATGCGTTGAGTCCTGCATGGAGATCCTGCAAACGGCGTACGGTCTTTTCCGGACCGAACTTCAGCGCTTCACAGATCGCTTCGCCAGCGGCAATGGTCGTGGTGCAGTAGATCTTGTGCTGCAAGGCGTTGCGACGGATCGAGTAAGAATCGGCGATCGATTGGCGACCTTCGGTGGTGTTGATGATCAAGGTGACTTCGTCGTTCTTGATCATGTCGACCACGTGGGGACGGCCTTCGGTCACCTTGTTCACGCGACGTACTTTCAGACCGGCTTCTTCGATGACGCGCGCGGTGCCTGCGGTGGCGACCACTTCGAAGCCCAGCGCGATCAGGTCGCGAGCGACACCCGCCACCAGTGGCTTGTCGTCGTCGCGCACGCTGATGAACGCGGTGCCGCCGGTTGGCAGCACTTCGCTGGCGCCCATCTGGGCCTTGGCGAAGGCTTCGCCGAAGGTGTCGCCGACGCCCATCACTTCACCGGTGGATTTCATTTCCGGGCCGAGGATCGGGTCGACGCCTGGGAACTTGGCGAACGGGAACACCGCTTCCTTGACGCTGTAGAAGTTGGGAATGATTTCCTGGGTGAAGCCGATTTCCTTCAGCGTCTTGCCGGCCATGACACGCGCCGCGATCATCGCCAGCGAGGTGCCGATGCACTTGGACACGAACGGCACGGTACGCGAAGCGCGCGGGTTGACTTCGATCACGTAGATCTTGTCGCCCTGAAGGGCCAGCTGCACGTTCATCAGGCCGATAACGCCCAGTTCCAGGGCCATCTTCTTGACCTGCTCGCGCACTTCGTCCTGCACGTGAGCCGGCAGCGAGTACGGTGGCAGCGAGCACGCCGAGTCACCGGAGTGAACGCCGGCCTGCTCGATGTGCTGCATGATCGCGCCGATGACCACGTCGGTCCCATCGCACACCGCGTCCACGTCCATCTCGATGGCGCAGTTGAGGAAGTGGTCGAGCAGTACCGGGCTGTCGTTGGACACCTGCACGGCTTCACGCAGGTAGCGCTTGAGCTCGTCCAGTTCGTAGACGATTTCCATGGCACGGCCGCCCAGCACGTAGGAAGGACGCACGACCAGCGGATAACCGATGGTGCCGGCAGCACGAATGGCTTCTTCTTCGCTGCGCACGGTGGCGTTCGGCGGCTGCAGCAGGTTCAGGCGCTGGACCATCTGCTGGAAGCGCTCGCGGTCTTCGGCGCGGTCGATGGCATCCGGGCTGGTGCCGATGATCGGCACGCCGGCTTCTTCCAGCGCGCGGGCCAGTTTCAGCGGGGTCTGGCCACCGTACTGGACGATGACACCCTTGGGTTTCTCGACGCGCACCACTTCCAGCACGTCTTCGAGCGTCAACGGCTCGAAGTACAGACGGTCGGAGGTGTCGTAGTCGGTGGAGACGGTTTCCGGGTTGCAGTTGACCATGATGGTCTCGTAACCGTCGGCGCGCAGGGCCAGGGCCGCGTGAACGCAGCAGTAGTCGAACTCGATGCCCTGGCCGATACGGTTCGGACCACCGCCCAGGATCATGATCTTGTCACGGTCCGACGGGTTGGCTTCGCACTCTTCCTCGTACGTGGAGTACAGGTAGGCGGTGTCGGTGGCGAACTCGGCGGCGCAGGTGTCGACGCGCTTGTAGACCGGGAAGATTTCCAGCTTGTGGCGGTGGCGACGCAGGTTCTTGTCGGTGATGCCCAGCAGCTTGGCCAGGCGCTGATCGGAGAAGCCCTTGCGCTTGAGGCGGAACATCAAGGCCTTGTCGATATCGGCCAGACCCAGGGTCTTGACCTTCTCTTCTTCCTTGATCAGGTCTTCCATCTGCACCAGGAACCAGCGGTCGATCATGGTCAGGTCGAAGATGGCATCCACGCTCATGCCGGCGCGCATGGCGTCGGCGACGTACCAGATGCGCTCGGCGCCCGGCACGGTCAGTTCGCGCTTGAGGATGCCGCTGGCTTCAGGGCTGCTCAGGTCGACTTTCGGGTCCAGGCCGCAGACGCCCACTTCCAGACCACGCAAGGCTTTCTGCAGGGATTCCTGGAAGGTCCGGCCGATGGCCATGACTTCACCCACGGATTTCATCTGGGTAGTCAGGCGGGCGTCGGCCTTGGGGAATTTCTCGAAGGCGAAGCGCGGCAGCTTGGTGACGACGTAGTCGATCGACGGCTCGAAGGACGCCGGGGTCTTGCCGCCGGTGATGTCGTTCTGCAGTTCGTCGAGGGTGTAGCCGACGGCGAGCTTGGCCGCGACCTTGGCAATCGGGAAGCCGGTGGCCTTGGAGGCCAGCGCCGAGGAACGCGACACACGCGGGTTCATTTCGATGACGACCATGCGGCCGGTGTTCGGGCAGATACCGAACTGCACGTTCGAACCGCCGGTTTCCACGCCGATCTCGCGCAGGACCGCCAGGGAGGCGTTGCGCAGGATCTGGTATTCCTTGTCGGTCAGGGTCTGCGCCGGTGCGACGGTGATCGAGTCGCCGGTGTGCACGCCCATCGGGTCGAAGTTCTCGATCGAGCAGACGATGATGCAGTTGTCCTTTTTGTCGCGGACCACTTCCATCTCGTACTCTTTCCAGCCGATCAGCGATTCGTCGATCAGCAGTTCCTTGGTCGGCGACAGGTCCAGACCGCGGGCGCAGATTTCTTCGAATTCTTCACGGTTGTAGGCGATGCCGCCGCCAGTGCCGCCCATGGTGAACGAAGGACGAATGATGCACGGGAAACCGAGCTTCTCGAGGACTGCGTTGGCTTCTTCCATGCTGTGGGCGATGCCCGAGCGTGGGCAGGCCAGGCCGATGGACTTCATGGCCTTGTCGAAGCGCGAGCGGTCTTCGGCCTTGTCGATGGTGTCGGCGTTGGCGCCGATCATTTCCACGCCGAACTTGGCCAGCACGCCTTCGCGCTCCAGGTCCAGGGCACAGTTCAGGGCAGTCTGGCCACCCATGGTCGGCAGCACGGCGTCCGGACGTTCCTTCTCGATGATCTTGGCCACGGTCTGCCATTTGATCGGTTCGATGTAGGTGGCGTCGGCCATGTCCGGGTCGGTCATGATGGTGGCCGGGTTGGAGTTGACCAGGATGACGCGGTAACCCTCTTCGCGCAGGGCCTTGCAGGCCTGGGCGCCGGAGTAGTCGAATTCGCAGGCCTGGCCGATGACGATCGGGCCGGCACCAAGAATCAGGATGCTTTTCAAGTCTGTACGTTTTGGCATGGTTCTCACTCAATTGCGCAGTTCAGCCGGCTGCCCGCCTGGACTTTATTGGGCGGCGCCCTGGCGGCCTGTCCGTCTTCAACGGGGCCAGCCGGGGCGCGCGTTACACACGGGTCCGACAGGAATCAGCGGCGTTTGGCCATCGATTCGATGAAGCGGTCGAACAGTGGCGAGACGTCGTTGGGGCCAGGGCTGGCTTCAGGGTGACCCTGGAAGCTGAAGGCGGCCTTGTCGGTCAGCTCGATGCCCTGCAGGGTGCCATCGAACAGCGATTTGTGGATCGCACGCACATTGCCCGGCAGCGTCGCTTCGTCTACCGCGAAACCATGGTTCTGGCTGGTGATCATCACCACGCCACTGTCGACGTCCTGCACCGGGTGGTTGGCGCCGTGGTGGCCGTGACCCATCTTGACGGTCTTGGCGCCGGCGGCCAGGGCCAGCAACTGGTGACCCAGGCAGATACCGAACACCGGAATCTCGGTCTGCAGCACTTCCTTGATCGCCTGGATAGCGTAGTCGCAGGGCTCTGGATCGCCAGGGCCGTTGGACAGGAACACGCCATCGGGGTTGAGCGCGAGCACGTCGGCGGCCGGGGTTTGCGCCGGCACCACGGTCAGGTGGCAGCCGCGCTCGACGAGCATGCGCAGGATGTTGACCTTGACGCCGTAGTCGTAGGCGACCACGTGGTACGGCAATTCACTGTTGGGCACGTCGGGGTGGCTGTCGGACTTGAGGTCCCAGACGCTGGAGCGCCACTGGTAGGTGTCCTTGGTGCTGACTTCCTTGGCCAGGTCCATGCCCTTGAGGCCCGGGAAGGCGCGAGCGGCGGCGATGGCGGCCTCTTCGCTGATGTCGTCGCCGGCCATGATGCAGCCGTTCTGCGCGCCCTTCTCACGCAGGATGCGGGTCAGGCGGCGGGTATCGATGCCGGCGATGGCGACGACATTGTTGGCTTTCAGGTATTCGTCCAAGGACAGCGTGTTGCGCCAGTTGCTGGCAACCAGCGGCAGGTCGCGGATCACCAGGCCTGCGGACCAGACGCGATCGGACTCGGCGTCTTCGGGCGTGGTGCCGGTGTTGCCGATGTGGGGGTAGGTCAGGGTAACGATTTGCTGGGCATAGGAAGGATCGGTAAGGATTTCCTGATAGCCGGTCATGGCGGTGTTGAACACCACCTCACCAACGGTTTGCCCGTCGGCTCCAATGGCTTCGCCGCGAAAGATGCTGCCATCGGCAAGGGCGAGTATGGCTGGCTTAGTCAAGAAGACCTCCCGTAAATAAAGCCTGAAAGGGCGATCGCAGGTTGTAAAAAAGCGGAATGCCGTATGGATACGTCACCCCGCTTCTTTTCATCGAATTATCTGCGCGCTTTTAGTGGACACACTAAAGCTGTAGCTTACAGAAAAGAGGGGTTTTGGTCTACCGCGAATGCGGTGGGAAGTTCGCGTGATGCGACAGGGGGCAGGGATTTGCGGAGATGGGGCTGGCGTCTTCGCGGGCAGAGCCCGCTCCCACAGGGGTAGCGTTTACCTTTGGGAGCGTGACTAGGGCGATGAAGTCAATGCAGGTCGAGCACATCCTGCATGTCGTAGAAGCCTGGGGCACGGCCGTCGAGCCAGAGGGCGGCGCGTACCGCGCCCTTGGCGAACGTCATGCGGCTGGAGGCCTTGTGGGTGATCTCGACGCGCTCGCCGTCAGCGGCGAACAGCACGGTGTGGTCACCCACCACGTCACCGGCACGCACGGTGGCGAAACCGATAGTCTGACGCTCGCGTGCACCGGTCTGGCCTTCACGGCCGTAGACCGCCACTTGCTTGAGGTCGCGACCCAAGGCACTGGCAACCACTTCACCCATGCGCACTGCCGTGCCCGACGGGGCGTCGACCTTGTGCCGGTGATGGGCTTCCATGATCTCGATGTCAACATCGTCACCCAACACCCGTGCTGCGGTGTCGAGCAGCTTCAGGCACAGGTTGACACCGACGCTGAAGTTGGCAGCGAAGACGATCGGAATGTCCTTGCCTGCCTCGGCCAGCAACGCCTTCTCCTCGGGGCTGAAACCGGTCGTGCCGATGACCATGGCCTTGCCGGCCTTGCGGCAGAACGCCAGGTTTTTCAGGGTCACGGTTGGATGAGTGAAGTCGATCAATACATCGAATTCTTCCGCCACCTTCGCCACGTCACCCGACAACGGCACGCCGATACGACCCAGCGCCGCCAGTTCACCGGCATCGGCGCCGACCAGCGTGCTGTCCGGCCGATCGACCGCGGCAGTCAGACCGGCGCCGGGCGCCTGCTGGACTGCTTCGATCAACGTCTTGCCCATGCGCCCGGCGGCGCCCATCACAGCTATACGTCGCATGCTCGAATCCTTATGCCTTACAGGTCGCCGAAGAAACGCTTCACACCCTCGAACCAACCATTGGCCTTGGGCGAATGGGATTCGTCGCCTTCCAGCGAAGTGCGGAATTCTTCCAGCAATTCACGCTGACGGCGGTTGAGGTTGACCGGCGTTTCCACCGCCACTCGGCACATCAAGTCGCCAGCACCACCGCCACGCACGGGCGCAACGCCCTTGCCACGCAGACGGAACTGCTTGCCGGTCTGGGTACCTTCCGGGATCTTCAGCTTGACCCGACCGTCGAGAGTCGGCACTTCCAGCTCGCCGCCCAAGGCCGCATCGGTGAAGCTGATCGGCACTTCGCAGTACAGGTGCTTGCCGTCGCGCTGGAAGATCGCGTGCTCGCGCACGTTGATGACCACGTACAGATCGCCGGTCGGACCGCCCTGCATGCCCGCCTCGCCTTCGCCGGAGAGGCGAATGCGGTCGCCGGTGTCGACGCCCGAAGGCACCTTGACCGAGAGGGTCTTGTACTCTTCGACACGGCCTTCGCCGTGGCACGAATCGCACGGGTCGGAGATGATCTTGCCCTGGCCATGGCAGCGCGGGCAGGTCTGCTGCACCGAGAAGAAGCCCTGCTGCATACGCACCTGGCCGATACCGCCACAGGTTGGGCAGGTGATCGGCGCCGAGCCCTTCTTCGCGCCACTGCCGTCGCAGGGCTTGCAGTTGACCAGCGTCGGCACACGGATACTGACCGTGGTGCCGCGCACGGCTTCTTCCAGGTTCAGCTCGAGCGTGTAGCGCAGGTCGCTGCCACGCTGGGCGCCACCGCGGCCATTGCCGCCACGGCCGCCACCGAAGAAATCGCTGAACACATCACCGAAGATGTCGGAGAAATTCTGCCCGCCGAAGCCCTGGCCACCGCCACCCATGCTCGGGTCGACGCCGGCATGACCGTACTGGTCGTATGCCGCGCGCTTGCTGGCGTCGGACAGCACTTCGTAGGCCTCGTTGGCCTCCTTGAAGGCTTCTTCGGATTCCTTGCTGTCGGGGTTGCGATCCGGGTGATGCTTCATCGCGAGGCGGCGATAGGCCTTCTTCAGATCCGCTTCGCTGGAGCCTCGCTCCACCCCCAGAACCTCGTAATAGTCACGCTTTGCCATAAGTCTTTTTACTCTTTTGGGAGCCAGCACGCAGGGGCGCCGCTGACCGCGCCGCCAACATCCGATCGCTGTCGCATGTTGTTAAAATTCATGTATTCCAGACACACCAACGCGGGAGCAAGCCCCCGCGCGGCGACATCCTACCAGTCACCGTGCGAGCACAGTCAACCGGCCGACCAACAAGAATTACTTGTTGTCTTTGACTTCTTCGAATTCGGCATCGACGACGTCGTCGTGCTTGCCGGCTTCTTCCGCTGGCTGAGCAGCGGCACCTTCAGGCTTCTCGGCCTGTTCGGCGTACATCTTCTGCGCCACTGGAGCGGAGACCTTGGACAGTTCTTCGACCTTGGCATCGATCGCTGCCTTGTCGTCGCCCTTGACCGCAGTTTCCAGCGCTACGACGGCCGCTTCGATGGCAGTCTTCTCGTCGGCGGTGACCTTGTCACCTGCGTCAGCGACCATCTTGCGAGTCGAGTGCACCAGTGCATCACCCTGATTACGGGCAGCGGCCAGCTCTTCGAACTTGCGGTCTTCCTCGGCGTTGACTTCAGCGTCACGAACCATCTGCTGAATTTCGTCTTCGGACAGACCGGAGTTAGCCTTGATCACGATCGACTGAGTCTTGCCGGTGGCCTTGTCTTTCGCGCCGACGTGCAGGATGCCGTTGGCATCGATGTCGAAGGTCACTTCGATCTGCGGTACGCCACGTGGAGCCGGTGGAATCTCGGCCAGGTCGAACTTGCCCAGCGACTTGTTCTGCGCGGCTTGCTTGCGCTCGCCCTGCAGGACGTGGATGGTCACGGCGCCCTGGTTGTCGTCGGCGGTCGAGAATACCTGCGATTTCTTGGTAGGAATCGTGGTGTTCTTCTCGATCAGCGCAGTCATCACGCCACCCATGGTTTCGATACCCAGGGTCAGCGGGCTGACGTCGAGCAGCAGTACGTCCTTCACGTCGCCGGCCAGTACGGCACCCTGGATGGCAGCACCCATGGCAACGGCTTCGTCAGGGTTGACGTCCTTGCGAGCTTCCTTACCGAAGAAATCGGTCACCAGCTTCTGTACCAGCGGCATACGGGTCTGACCACCGACCAGGATCACGTCGTTGATCGCGCCAACGTCGATACCGGCGTCTTTCATGGCGGTGCGGCAAGGCTCGATGGTGCGTTGAACCAGGTCTTCGACCAGCGATTCCAGCTTGGCGCGGGAGATCTTCACGTTCAAGTGCTTCGGACCGGTCGCGTCTGCAGTGATGTACGGCAGGTTGACGTCGGTCGACTGGCTCGAGGACAGTTCGATCTTGGCTTTTTCCGCAGCTTCCTTCAGGCGCTGCATGGCCAGCGGATCACCCTTGAGGTTCATGCCGCTTTCTTTCTTGAACTCGTCGACGAGGTAGTCGATCAAGCGGATGTCGAAGTCCTCACCACCCAGGAAGGTGTCGCCGTTGGTGGCCAACACTTCGAACTGGTGCTCGCCATCGACTTCGGCGATTTCGATCACGGACACGTCGAAGGTACCGCCACCCAGGTCATAAACGATGACAGTGTGGTCGCCCTTGGCCTTGTCCATGCCGTAAGCCAGTGCAGCGGCAGTCGGCTCGTTGATGATGCGCTTGACGTCCAGACCCGCGATACGACCGGCGTCTTTGGTGGCCTGACGCTGGCTGTCGTTGAAGTAGGCTGGCACGGTGATGACCGCTTCGGTCACCGCTTCGCCCAGGTAGTCTTCGGCGGTCTTCTTCATCTTTTTCAAGATTTCAGCCGAGATCTGTGGCGGAGCCATTTTGTTGCCGTTGACTTCAACCCAGGCGTCCTTGTTGTCAGCTTCGACAATCTTGTAAGGCACCATCTGGATGTCTTTCTGCACGACGTCTTCGGAGAAACGACGACCGATCAGACGCTTCACCGCGTACAGGGTGTTATGCGGGTTGGTGACCGCCTGACGCTTGGCCGACTGACCGACGAGGATCTCGCCGTCGTTGGCGTACGCGATGATCGAAGGTGTGGTGCGAGCGCCTTCGGCGTTCTCGATGACCTTGGCCTTGCCGTTTTCCAGAATGGAGACGCAGGAGTTGGTGGTCCCCAGGTCGATACCGATAATCTTGCCCATGTTTCTTCTCCTGGCACTAAGGCCCGAAAATTTTGGATTTGGTTGCCGCGACAGTGGTGGCTGTCTGCGGTAGCACTTAAACGCTTGACACTAAGATGGGGGCCACTTGGCCGATTTCAAGCCTGCTCGTCGATCGAAGGCGAAACCGGTGCGGCGGCCTTGCTGACCACGACCATGGCCGGGCGCAGCAGGCGTCCATTGAGCTGATAGCCCTTCTGGAAAACTTTCAAGACACTGTTGGGCTCGACGTCCGCACTTTCCTGCATGGCCATGGCCTGATGATGCTCGGCGTTGAACGGCTGACCGTGCGGATCGATGGCTTCGAGGTTGTAACGCTTGAGCGTGTCCTGGAACATCTTCAGGGTCAGCTCCATGCCTTCGCGCATCGGACGGATGCTTTCGTCATCGGGGCTGGACAGCTCGATGCCGCGCTCCAGACTGTCGAGCACAGGCAGCAGGTCGCCGGCGAACTTCTCGAGGGCAAACTTGTGCGCCTTTTCCACGTCCTGGTCGGCGCGGCGACGAACGTTCTGCAGGTCGGCGGCTACGCGCAGGGACTGGTCCTGGGCGGCGACGAGCTGTTCTTCGAGCAATTGCACGCGCGCGGTGAGGTCTTCGGCACCGGCGTCGGCAGCCTGATTAGCGTCTAGATTCTGATCGTCCAGGTTCTGTTCGTCAGCCATTGGTTCTCTCCTCTCGATTACGTCCGCGAGGTCGACTCGCGCTTCTGACCGGTATATGGGGTCACAAATCCGCGCTTCAAGGGCTGACGACAAGCGGCGACACGCGAGCTTTGCGAGTCAGCAATAAAAAATCCCGGGATCAGGCGAAAACGAGCTAAGGACGAATATTGTCAGCCCTGCATGAAACACTGTATAAATAACCAGACACTCATGCCTGGGGGCGGTCTTATGCTGGTGCACCTGTCCGTACACAACTATGCCATCGTCGAACATCTCGACCTCGAACTCGAGCGCGGGATGAGCGTGATCACGGGCGAGACCGGCGCCGGCAAATCGATCATGCTCGATGCGCTGGGCCTGGCCCTGGGCGACCGTGCCGACAGCGGCGTGGTTCGCCCCGGCGCCGACAAGGCCGACATTCTGGCCACGTTCGACCTGGTCGATATCCCCGAGGCCAGTGCCTGGCTGGCCGAGCGCGACCTGGAAACCGACGGCCCCTGCATTCTGCGCCGGGTGATCACCGCCAAGGGCGGTTCGCGCGGCTACATCAACGGCACCCCCTGCCCGCTGGGCGACCTCAAGTCCCTGGGTGAGCTGCTGATCGACATCCACAGCCAGCACGAGCACCAGTCGCTGCTCAAGACCGACACCCATCGCCGCCTGCTCGACGAATATGCCGGTGCCAGCGACCTGGCTCGCCAAGTGCAACTGGCCGCGCAGAAATGGCGGCAGACTCGCCAGGAACTCGAACGCCTGTCGGATTCCGGCGACGAGCAGCGCGCACGCCACCAACTGCTCAGCTATCAGCTGGAAGAGCTGGAGAATCTCGGCCTGGGTGAAAATGAGCTGGAGCAGCTGGAACAGGAACACAAGAACCTGACCAACGCCGAAGCACTGTTCGGTATCTGCCGCCAGGTCATCGACCACTGCAGCGAAAACGATTCGGGCAACGTGCTCAGCGCGCTGACCGCCAGCCTGAATCGCCTGGGCGGCGTCAGCAATGCACCGAACGCACTGGGCGAAGCCGCCTCGATGCTGGCCACGGCGCAGATCCAGGTGGAAGAAGCGGTTGGCGAACTCAATCGCTTTCTCGATCACTTCGAGGCAGACCCGGCGCGTTTACAGCACATCGAGGAACGCCTCGACACTATCTATACCCTGGCGCGCAAACATCGCGTGCACCCAACCGAAGTCGTGGCGCTGCAACACCGCTTGCTCGAAGAGCTGGAAGGCTTGAACGCCAGCGACGAGTCGATCGAGCAACTGGGTGAAGAACTGGCGGCCTATGCCCGTCACTATCAGGAAAAAGCGCGCGAGCTGACCGGCCTGCGTACCCATGCGGCAGCGCAACTGGCCTCGGCGGTGGAAGTGGAAATCCAGCGCCTGGGCATGCCTGGCGGGCGCTTCACTATCGAACTGCGCGCCAACGCCCATGAGGATTTGCACCCCAATGGTCTGGAGCAGGTTGAGCTGCTGGTCAGCGCCAACCCTGGGCAGCCCATGAAGCCCCTGGCCAAGGTGGCTTCGGGTGGTGAGCTGTCGCGGATCAGTCTGGCGATCCAGGTGATCACGGCGCAGACCTCGCGGGTCCCGACGCTGGTGTTCGACGAAGTGGACGTGGGCATCGGCGGGCCTACCGCCGAAATCGTCGGCCAGTTGCTGCGTCGCCTGGGCGAACGTGGCCAGGTGTTGACCGTGACCCACCTGCCACAGGTGGCGGCTCAAGGGCATCATCACCTGTTCGTGCACAAGGTGCGCGGCAGCGACGAGACGCGCACGGCGGTGTCGAACCTGGGCAAGGGCGAACGCGTGGAAGAAGTGGCGCGAATGCTGGGCGGGATCGATTTGACCAAGGAATCGCTGGCGCATGCCAAGAAGATGGTGGTGACGGCCAAGGGGTGATGGTGGCGGGTCTGGCCTCTTCGCGGGCAGAGCCCGCTCCCACAATACTGCAATGCAACCCTGCTCCATGTGGGAGCGGGCTCTGCCCGCGAAAGGGCCGTGACTGACACACCGCGCACAAAAAAGGCGACCCTAGGGTCGCCTTTCTGCATCAAGCCCGAGATTACTTGGGCCGGCGCACGTACAGCACCAGGTTGTGATCGACCAACTCGTAGCCGTTCTGGATCGCACGCTCCTTCTGGAGCCGTTCAATCTCGTGATCGGTGAACTCGATCACTTCACCCGACTCCACATCGACCATGTGGTCGTGATGCTCGCCGTCTGCCAATTCGAACACGGCATGGCCGCCGTCGAAGTTATGGCGCGCTACCAGACCGGCCGCTTCGAATTGAGTCAGAACACGGTAAACCGTGGCCAGACCCACATCCTCGCCAGCTTCCATCAGCGCCTTGTAGACCTCTTCGGCGCTCATGTGGCGTTGCTGTGCCGATTCCAGCATTTGCAGAATCTTGACCCGTGGAAGGGTCACCTTGAGGCCGGCTTTACGCAGTTCGCTATTATCAACCATGGTCAGCTTTCTCAACGATGCGGCTTCGCAGCATCTCTTAATACGGGTATGATCGGGGTTTACGTTGTCCCAGCCAAGATAGTGGAAGTCGCCCACCGATGCAAAACACCAAGCACTTGCTAACCAGCCTCACCTTCGTGGGACTGCTCGCACTCGCCGGTTGTTCATTCCCCGGGGTTTACAAAATCGACATCCAGCAGGGCAATGTCGTCACGCAGGACATGATAGACCAGTTAAGGCCCGGAATGACCCGTCGGCAAGTAAGGTTTATCATGGGCAACCCTCTGCTGGTCGACACGTTCCACGCCAATCGCTGGGATTACCTGTACAGCCTGCAGCCAGGCGGCGGCGAACGTCAGCAGGAACGCATGAGCGTCCTGTTCAACGGCAACGACCAACTGGTTGGCCTGTCCGGCGATTTCATGCCTGGCGTCAGCAAGGACCAGGCGATTCTGGGCAGCGATACCGACACCAATGTCGTGCCTCAGCAGGGCGAGCCACAGAAAGTCGACGAGCCGCCCAAGCCTGGCTCGATGCTCGAAGACATCCAGCGCGATGTGGACGGTGTGAAGACGGTTCCCGTCCCAACGCCCCAGCCGCTGGACGTTTCGCCGCAGTAAGCAGGCGATACGAAAAAAGCCCGGTGATGCCGGGCTTTTTCATGGGCGAAGAAAACAGGTCTCAGCGTGCCTTGCGCGCTTGCGCCGCCTTGGCCGCGCGCAATCGCCGCACTTCTTTCGGGTCCGCCAACAAAGGTCGATAGAGCTCGATGCGATCACCTGCCTGCAGCACGTATTCGGCAGGAGAATCCACAAGCTTTGCGAAGATGCCTACCGGGCATTGGGAAAAATTCACGCGTGGAAAGCGTACGGCGATGCCTGACATTTCGATGGCCTGGGCCACCGTGGTACCCACGGGTACCTGAAGCGAGATCAATGCCTGGTCATCGACAGCGGCATAGACCACTTCAATCTCGATCGACTGGTCAGCCATGCAACTGCTTGGCGCGCTGGCAAAAGGCATCCACCAGGGTATTGGCAGCCTGGTTGAACAGCGGACCCAAGGTGGCACGAACGATAGGGCCTGCGTAGTCGAAGGACAGATCCAGGCTGATCTTGCAGGCCTTCTCACCCAACGGCTTGAATACCCACATACCGTGCAATTGATTGAACGGGCCTTCCTCCAGATTCATCTCGATGGAGCGACCGGGCTCCAGGGTATTGCGGGTCACGAAGTGCTGACTCAACCCACCCTTGGCAATGTCCAGGTTGGCGCGCATCAAGGTGTCGGTTTCTTCGAGGATGGTGGTGGCCGAACACCAGGGCAGGAACTCGGGATAGCGCGACACATCGTTGACCAGGTCGTACAAGGCCTGAGCAGGATATGGCAGCAAAGCCGAGCGTTGAATATGGGTAGTCATGCGAGCGTCACTTCCAAAGCTGGGCGGCGGACGCGAGCATCACGCGCCGGCCGGACGACGCCAACGGCGCCTTGAAAATAAGGTAGGCATGCCAGCAGACAGGGGGCATGCCAACGAAATCATGGGGCTTCTTTGTCGACAGCGGCAGAGCGCAGGCTATCCAAAAAGATCACGTATTGTCCGGTATTCATTGCAACCGCTCAAGCACACCGCAATACCGTAGCCGAGAGCGCAACGACTGCCTATAATGCGCGCCCTATGGCCAAATTAAAGAAACACCCTACAGGGACCATCGCGCAGAACAAGAAAGCGCGACACGATTACTTCATCGAACACCGTTTCGAGGCTGGCTTGGTCCTGGCCGGTTGGGAAGTAAAAAGCCTGCGTGCCGGCAAGGCGCAACTGGTGGACAGCTACGTGCTGCTCAAGGATGGCGAAGCCTGGCTGATGGGTAGCCACTTCACCCCCCTGACCACGGCCAGCACCCACGTGATCGCCGACCCGACGCGTACCCGCAAACTGTTGCTCAACCGCCGCGAGCTGGAAAAGCTGTTCGCCCAGGTTCAGCAGAAGGGCTATGCCTGCGTGGCCTTGTCGATCTACTGGAGCAAGCACTTGATCAAGTGCGAAATCGCTTTGGGCAAGGGCAAGAAGGAATACGACAAGCGCGACACCGAGCGCGAGCGCGATTCCAACCGCGAGCTGCAGCGTGCCGTGCGCAACAAGGGCAAGGAAGACTGATCTACCCGCCCTTGCAGCGCCGGTTTCACCGCGTTTTCCGGCTTGCTTTCACAAGCCGTTGCGTCGCTGCGCGCGAGCGGTTCGCTGCACCGTCTGCCGCGCCTCGTCGAGCACACCCTGCACGTAGGTGATGTGCAGACTGGCCAACTCCCGCGCCTGTTCTGCCTGCCCCTCGACGATTGCTTGAAACAGCCGCCGATGCTGCGCGATGAGCTTGTCGCGGGTTTCGACACTGTGCCGATGCATCCCCCCGATGTTCACCACCATATTGCGCTTGAGCATGTCGAACAGCCCGCGCACGGTGTGCAGCAACACTGCGTTGTGACTGGCTTCGGCGATGGCCAGATGGAAGTTGGCATCGGCCACGCCCTCCTCCTCCCGCGTCACGCTGTCGACCCGCCGGTAACAGTCTTCCAGAACATCCATGGCGAGCTCCAGTTGTTCACGATCGATCTCCGTGGCGCGCTGCGCCGCATAGAACGCGCATGACGCTTCCAGCGTGTGACGAAATTCCAGCAGATCGCGCTGGCTCTCCGGATTGCTTTCCAGCAGCGCCAGCAATGGATCGCTGAAGGTCGAGCCCAGCTTGTGGCAGACATAGTTGCCGCCGCCCTGACGACTGACCAACATGCCCTTGGCCACCAGCTTCTGGATGGCTTCACGCAACGAGGGGCGCGACACGCCAAATTGCTCGGCGAGTGCTCGCTCGGCCGGCAAGCGCTCGCCTGCACGCAGCGTGCCCTCCAGGATCATGGCTTCCAGACGCTCGACAATGCCATCGGACAAACGCCGCTGGCGGACTTGATCAATACCCATGGGTGGCTCCAACACACGATTGCTTCGGCCGCACTCGACCAAAGTCATAGACAAGGAAATTGACAGCCCCACGGCTGCGCCCTAACCTGACTTGGATTTATTGTAAATTGGTATTACCAATCTGTGCAATCAAACAGCCGCACAACAGCGCCAAGCCTTCCAAAAAAAACAAGGGGCCTCAGCTTATGCAAACCTGGCAGCAGATCTACAACCCGCTCGGAAGCCTCGGGCTGTCCGCCCTGGTTGCCGTCATTCCCATCGTGTTCTTCTTCCTGGCGTTGGCCGTATTCCGCATGAAGGGGTACATCGCCGGCAGCATCACGCTGGCGCTGTCCATCATCCTGGCCATCTTCGCCTACGGCATGCCCGCCGACATGGCGCTGGCCGCCGCGGGTTACGGGTTCATGTACGGCCTGTGGCCGATCGCCTGGATCATCGTGGCCGCTGTGTTCCTCTACAAGCTGACGGTGAAGAGCGGCCAGTTCGAAATCATCCGCAGCTCGGTGCTGTCGATCACCGACGACCAACGCCTGCAGGTATTGCTGATCGGCTTCTGCTTCGGCGCGTTTCTGGAAGGTGCGGCAGGCTTCGGCGCGCCGGTGGCGATTACCGCTGCCCTGTTGGTGGGCCTGGGCTTCAACCCGCTCTACGCCGCAGGCCTGTGCCTGATCGCCAACACCGCGCCGGTGGCCTTCGGTGCCCTGGGCATCCCGATCATCGTCGCGGGTCAAGTGACCGGCATCGACCCGTTCAAGATCGGCGCCATGACCGGCCGCCAACTGCCGTTGCTGTCGCTGATCGTACCGTTCTGGCTGGTGTTCATCATGGACGGCCTGCGCGGCGTTCGGGAAACCTGGCCAGCGGCGCTGGTCGCAGGCTTGAGCTTTGCCATCGTGCAGTACCTGACCTCCAACTTCATCGGCCCGGAACTGCCCGACATCACCTCGGCCCTGGCCAGCATCGTCTGCCTGACCCTGTTCCTCAAAGTCTGGCAACCCAAGCGCGCGGCCAGCAGCGAAACGGTCGCCGTCAGCGGTGGCGCAGCCGTGATGGGCGGAGGGCCAACAGGTAAAGCCACCAACGTCGGTGGCTCGACGCCAACGCCCTACAGCCTGGGGCAGATCCTCAAGGCCTGGTCGCCGTTCCTGATCCTGACCGTACTCGTCACCATCTGGACCCTGAAGCCGTTCAAGGCGATGTTCGCCCCGGGCGGCGCCATGTACAACTTCGTGTTCAACTTCGCCATCCCGCACTTGGACCAACTGGTGCTGAAGACTGCGCCCATCGTCGCCACCGCCACACCGATGCCCGCCGTGTTCAAGTTCGACCCGATCTCGGCCACCGGCACGGCGATTCTGTTTGCCGCGATCATCTCGATGATGGTGCTGCGCATCGACATCAAGACCGCGCTCAAGACGTTCGGTGAAACGTTGTTCGAACTCCGCTGGCCGATCCTGTCCATCGGCATGGTGCTGGCCTTCGCCTTCGTCACCAACTTCTCGGGCATGTCCTCCACCATGGCGCTGGTCCTGGCCGGTACCGGCTCCGCATTCCCGTTCTTCTCGCCGTTCCTGGGCTGGCTCGGTGTATTCCTCACCGGCTCGGACACCTCGTCCAACGCCCTGTTCGGCTCGCTGCAAGCCACCACCGCGCACCAGTTGGGTGTGAGTGACGTGCTGATGGTGGCCGCCAACTCCAGCGGCGGCGTGACCGGCAAGATGATCTCGCCGCAGTCCATCGCCGTCGCCTGCGCCGCCACCGGCCTGGTGGGACGGGAGTCCGACCTGCTGCGCTTCACGCTCAAGCACAGCCTGTTGTTCGCCACCATCATCGGCTTGATCACCTTGGCCCAAGCATACTGGTTCACCGGCATGCTGGTGCACTGATCGGCAGCCGATCTACGTCTATCACACCAAACCTGGGGGCTAACATGCCCCCTTTTGGTGCCTTATGAATTTTTTTACATCCGCACACGTTTTGTACAGAACCCCTGCATTGGCGCGAAGTCCATTCATCAGGCCCGTAAGCAATCGGGCTATTTCTGACTGCGGACGCCGATCCTACCGAGGAGCGCCGAGTCCACCTTGAGTAAGGAGATTCTTATGAAGCGTACCTATCTGTCCGGCCTGATCGTAGCCTCCGCCCTGGTAGCATCCCCTGTGTTCGCAGCTGAAGACCTGTGCGCCGTCAACATGCAGAAGCTGAACGACGCCAAGACCACCTCCATGCAGCTGGGCGACCCTGCCAAGAGCCAATACGACGACGCATACAAAGCAGCCATGGCCGCCCACGCTGCCAAGGACGAAAAAGCCTGCATCTCGCACTCCACCGATGCCATGAACATCCTGATGGATGCTCAGAAAAGCAAAGGCTGACCGCCACGCCAACCATAGGGTTGGCCTGACGCCGCAAAATGACGTAGACTACGTCTCCCCTGCCTAACCGCAGGGGCTGGGGCCGATTAGGATTCGACGCCGGTTGCGAAACTTTAGGTGCATGCCGACTTGGTAACAGAAGTCGTAAATCCACTGTTGCAACTTTCTATAGTTGCCAATGACGAAACCTACGAGGGCCAAGCTCTCGCTGCCTAACGGTAGCTGAGCCGCTCTTCTGGCTACTTCGGTGCCAGCGATCATCAGGGGATGCCTGTAAACCCAAAGTGATCGTCACGCAGAACAGGATCGTCGTGTAGCACGCTGTGGGCAAAGCGACTAAAACTTACACAGCTCGTCCAATGCACCCTGCCAGTCGGGCGGCTGCGGATTAACTCAGTAGACACGGCTAAGCATGTAGTACCGACAGCGGAGTACTGGCGGACGGGGGTTCAAATCCCCCCGGCTCCACCAAACAAGCTTTACAAATCAAGCACTTAGCGAATATCGCAAGTGCTTTTTTTGTGCCTTTTAGGGCTGTTTTGGCTCCATAATGACAGCCTAATGCCAGCCTCAACATATTGGATTTTGGTAGGCGTATGACTGGGCAAAATGAGCATGGAAGATGAGAATGGTTATCGCACCTAAAGCACGGATAGCGCACCCTGCGCACCTCAGGGTAGACTTACCATAATGGTAACCTCGACGATCCTCAGCCGATATTCTCACAACGAGACACCAAGGATCAGCGCTCGCACCATACCAGACGGGCCGTTGTACCCTCCCGCTGAAGTCCTTCAGTTGCTTGCTAATGGAGCCCTGATAAGCCCAACAACCAACGACTGTATCGACAACGTTCAGGACCTAAACCTAGATCCATCTGCGCTGGCAGATTTGCTGGAAGACGCTGTGGTACGGGGGCGTTATCTCAACGCTCAGTGGTGTCAGACAGGCAAACCGGGAGTCTGGGCCGCCTGCGACGCCTACCGTGTCTCCAGGAAGGAATGGAATGAATACGCCTACAAGGAACTGGATGTGACCTACTACGTCAAATTTTGCATTGGCAAGCTAGGTGGGCTTATCTTGCTAGTCTCCTGCCACACCTCAGACCGCTAGGGAGGAAACATGAGCACTCAAATTGAAATTTGCCCCCTTTGCGGCGAAGGGAGCTTGCACGAGGCAGGGCGTAACCGCAAAGTCGAGCATCAAGGCGTCGTTGGCCTTGTATACACCAAAGCATCTGTCTGTGATTCGTGCGGTTGCGCTCAAGCTTCTTCGGCGCAGGTACGAGATAACCAGCGTGCAATGACCGCCTTTCAGAAACAAGCTGAGGGAAGGTTGACAGGACTTGAAATGCGCGAAGTTCGCAAGAAGATTGGCCTTACTCAAGCCCAAGCGTCCTTTATGTTTGGCGGCGGACCTAATTCATTTGCGAAGTACGAAGCCGATGATGTCGCACAATCCGAAGCCATGGATAACTTAGTGAGGATGGCTTTTGAGTTGCCAACTGCTAGAGCCTGGCTCCAGAATAAAGCCTCTGCCAAAATCATGAAGACCACCACTGGACATATTCGGGCGCAGCGAAATTATCATTATCAGGTACAAGCTCTGCACCGCGGCGAGATGACAACTGTATTAACCAATGCGCTGATCGATGTAACAAGAGTCGTCACATTATCTCAAATTGAAAGCAACCCAAAATTTACAGCCGTTACACTACAAGATCATGACGTGATGCTGGTGGCAAATTCGCTTGGTGTATGGAACGAAAAAGACCTAGTGGATAAACAGACTCGTCTATATGGCGAAGAAGAAAATCTCCAATCGCACCTAGTCCCAAAGTACAGCGAGACAGACTATGACCGCCATACCCGACGGTAGGGATACCCCAGAGTTCAAAGACGTCTACGTGACACAAGTCAACGCAGCCATTGCAGACGCCTTTGATCCAACCTCTGTCATAGATTTAGCCGGTTTGGAGTTCCGAACTCTTGTCTTTGTCGAGCGTTCTCAGTCAATCGTTTCAAAGTCTGAAGGTACGGGCCTCTTTAAAGTCTTCTTTAAATTTGGAGCAAAGTGGGCACGATTGCATGATACCGACTCAGAGCCAACCCCTGCAGCTTTAGAAACAAAACTGGGCCCAGAGCAAAACGACGTAATTACCATTGAATGTGGTATAGCAGCCGAGTTTGCGTTAGCTAAACGATACAAGCAAACTGAGTTGGACGACTTCGCCTTGACCAGAGCAGTCGGCTTTGTAGTTCCTTATTGGAGGAATTTCCTAATTGCACAATGCGCCATGATGCGCTTGCAGGGCTTGGCAATTCTTGATGGGAATTTAACTAGCGAAAGCAATAACGGCAATCTTTAAGCTATGAATTTCAGTATAGTTGGTGATGCTGACCCACACGAAGAAGGCTAGCACCACCTCCACCTACGTCATACCTGCACCTTCAAGATTATACGCTAGCGAAAAAACTGGCTTATGGCTAATGCAGGTAAGTTTGTATAGGGCGCATATGGGCACGCTGGAATGGCTGAACCCTACACCCAAGCTGAGTGACGTTGACACCTAGACCAGATTCTGGTCCGTGCACAACGACCCCTTCCCACACATCCGCTGCAGGAGCTGTGATGGGTGGCAATCGCTACAGGATAATACTAGTCCGCCACCAGCCCAGCGAGTGACCTGAATGACCAAAGACTTTGCGCCTCCGCGCTTTCAAACCGACAACTTTCATTGTCCATTCCCTGAATGCGGGACTTATTCACACATGGAGTGGCTTCGGTACGATCCGATAGTGTGGATTGCCAGGTGTGCTCGCTGCCAGCAAAGCTCCATCTGGCGTAAGTATCTCGCAGGAGAGAGCGTCGGCGCGCAAGAAACTGGTGGTGCCCTGTTGTACCCAATCGCGACGGAGGCACCGCCACATCATCCGGACCTTCCTGTGCATATCCAGCCTGACTATGAAGAGGCCCGGCTGATCTGCTCCACCTCTCCCAGAGCTGCAGCAGCACTGTTGAGGTTATCCGTGCAGAAAATTTGCAATCATTTACTTCAGAAACAGGGCGATATCAATAGTCAGATTGGCGAATTGGTCCGACAAGGACTGCCTGCGAAGGTGCAGAGATCACTGGACTCTCTGAGGGTAATCGGAAACGAATCAGTTCATCCTGGAACGATGGATCTCAACGACTCTCCAGAGCTGGCTCTTGCGCTTTTTCGACTCATCAACCTTATAGTCCAAAGCTGCATAACCGACCCTAACGAAGCAGATGAAATCTTCAGATCGTTGCCTCCAGACAAACTAAAGGGTATCGAGGCACGGGATAAAGCAAAACCGGGAGATACATAGGGGCTTCCAGAATAGGGCAGCACGGCGCTTCACCTGCCGCTGTCGAAGTAGTCTCGGTACGGCTGAACAGCAGCATCCCTGGTCAGATTGAGTTTCATCAGCCTCAACCCTCCCACGCCGCCCAGGCCCTGGAATCGGATCCAGACCCTCTTCGTATCGGCGCCGGTGGTGAACTGCAGCGACCAACGAGCTTCGGCCGCAGCTGCCGTGAATCGCATGGACGCCAGGGTGGTGCCTGGGAAGGCATGGCCGGCGCCGTCATCTGCGCCGGTATTGATCTGCACCTGAGGATAGTTCCCTGTGAAGGTGGCGGTTCGGGTACCGCTGACGATGTAGGTAGTGGACGGCTCCACCAGCATCCCCGAATCAGCATCGTTCGAAGTGGTGAAGTTGTCGAAATTGCCTGACACGCCATTGTACTCGACAAACGGGTCACCGCCGTTGAAGCCAGCTTCTGTCTTTCGCGCGTAGCCTGGGTCCGCCGACCACCCAGCAAGGTCAGCCGCGAACTTGTAGTTCTTGATCAGCTGCAGCCCGCGGCGATCCTCTTTGCTGGCAATGACGCCTTGAATCGAGGCCTTGTTGCCCGGCCCCGTGCTCACTGCACTCCCTGCCGTGACCGTCATAGTTCATCGATCTCATAGACCGCGTTCCCAGTCGGTGTCACGCGGAAGCTGCCACGGCCCAGCCACAAGGCCTGGCAGGCGGTTTCTGTGAATGTGAAGGCGGGAACCCAGGTTTCGCCGGATGGCTTCTCGACTATGACCGTGCCGGACTTGACTACAGCGGTTATCACGACCGGTGAATTGGAGAGGCGCCAAGGGAAAACGTTTTGAACGGTGTAAGCAGCCACGGTGGTCACCTTTGGAAAGCAGCGCAGTGAAGCGCAGGATTGTTGGTCAGGTCACGCGATACCCAGGAACAGGGATCGCTCGGCGGCGCGGCGCTTGACCAGGCCCGGCAGCACCTTGCCGCCAGAGTTGACCCAGCGCGAGAACTGCTCGGCGGCGCCAGCGGCATCGCCAGCGTTCAGCTTGCGCAGCAGCGTCGACTTGGTGAAATTGCCCTCCCCGACGTTGTAGGTGAACGACACCAGCGCATCGAACTGGCCTTGGTTGAGCGGCACCCGTACCAGGCGCTCCACGATGCCCTCGAACCGGACCAGGTCGGTCGCCAGCATCTGCTCGGCCTGGGCTTCGGTGATGACCATGTTCCGGGTGACGCCCGATGTACTGCCGTAACCGATCGTCCAGGGAAGGCCGCCGGTGCCGGGGTCCGGGTAGGCCTTGAGTCGCAGCCCCTCGGCGGATTTGATGAGGGCGATGCCCTTCGGTGAGGTCTTCATGTGTTTCTCCAGGCGAAAAAAAGCCCGCGCTGGGCGGGGATACAGGTTTGTATTTGCAGTAATTTTATTCAGGTGATAGACATGTCACTCATCCTTTAGGACTTGGTGAATAAAGTGGAAATGGCCGTCGCACTAATATCGCTCGCAACAGCAATAATCTCTTTAATAAATGCGTGGAAATCAAGAAAAATTGCATCTCAAGCAATGATCGTGATCCAGCAAAACTCTCTGAGGATTAATGAGTTAGAGCAGAAGATAGTAGTATCTCAGAGGAATACCCATGGCGGTGTAAATGTTAGTGGCAATACCGCATATGGAAATGGCGGAGATGGATTCAATATACGTTCTAACTAGCCTAGGCCTCTGAATAGCCATCCGATACGGTAGCAGTGGATGGCTATTCAGGAGTTTGTGCATTAGCAAGTTGCGCCACCAGTTCGGCAATGGTCTGCTGAGCGGTACACAGATCCGCCTTCTTGGCGCTCAGTTTGCCACGCATCTGGATCAAGCTGCTGGCTCAACCGCCGATCGCATCGTTTCCGTGACATAGCGCTCCGGCGGAGATGGCCATTCGGAGGCTGCTGGCCAGCCGATCTGCGATGGAACTCGACCAAGCGCGACGCGGTACTTCTTCCAGGCCTTGAGCGCGGCGGCCTCAACGTCCGTGGCATCGTCCAGGTCGACGGCATCCTGCAGCGGCGCGATGGCGTAGTCGGCAGCAGCGCGCCGGCGGGCGAGCTCCGCCTTGGCGTCAGCCATCATCCTGTCTGCTGCGGCCTGCTCCTTCATCGCCTTGGTGATCAGTTGGCTCCAGTCGATATTGCTCATGCCTCAGGCTCCTGGGCGGGCGAAGCGACAGCTTCAAGTGCGGAAGTGACCTCGGGTAGCGGTTGGGGGAACAGAACCTCACCATCTGGCACGTCCAGCAAAGGCACCGGGAACGCCTGGGCCGGGCTGTAGTTCTGCGGCAATGGCAGCAGTAGGGTCAACTCCAGCTCCCCGCCTACCTTGTCCAATTGGTTGACGAACCACTCGCACTTGATGGCTGAGGCTGGAAGCGTGTCGCCGTCATTCATCCGGGAGAAGTCGAATGCCTCTCCGTTGACGATCAGTGTTGCGCCCACGCGGGAGACTTGAAGCGTATCGTCTCGCCGCTGGGGGGAAAGATTGATCTTCATTATTTCCAGCGACCTCTTGCGATATAGGAAAGGTAAGATGCCGCACCATTCGCAGGTGAAATAACCCTAGCCGCAAAACCGTATGTCTGGGCTTGCCCGTCTGTAGCAGCCCAGCAATAGTACCCACCGCTAGTAATCGCGCTAATTACGATTGATGGAATATTTACGAAAGCAACAGCAAAGGTGAAACCGACAGCAATGGAGTGAAAAACACTCCCCCCCCCAGTATTTGCGGTTTGTGAATTAGGACTGATGCCCCAACATTCCATGGTGCCGTCAGCGTACTTTACATAGCTGCCGTTGGAGTTGGAGCCAGAGTCGACAATGCCACCGACGCCCATCAGTGCGTAGAGCTCGCCATCGTTGGCGTTGAGCTTTGCAAAGGCAGACGGTGCTGGCTCGCCTCTCTTCCCGTTCGCCTGAACGGTGGTGATATCGACAATCTGTCTTGCCATTATTGACCCCTAATTATTCATCTTGGCGAAGAGCGCAGGCAGGTAGAAAGCTGTTGGGTTACTGGTGCCGGAAGTAATGGCCCAAAGTGTTCCGGATGGGAAATCCCACCAGCAATACAACAGCCTGCCTGGCGCGTTGCCCGCCACCATGCTCATGGAGAAGTTGTTCAGCATCATGTATTCATTGGCGGGAAAGTTGAACGGCACGGTGTAATAGTTGAAAAAAGCTGCGCCGCCGCTTGGCACGGACTTTACGAACGTCCAGTTCTGATAGGCACGAGTAAAGAGCGCAGACGGGGTTCCGCTGTCGAAGAGCAACTTACCCGCGCCGTCCCATAGATCCATCCCCCATGTAGCGACACGCGTAGCCATGAACGCTGCTGCGAAGTATCGACCGTTTGGTTGTGCGGTATTTACGTCATAGGCTCGGACGTAGAAGCCCGTCCAAGCGCCGGGCGACCCGATGACGCGCGCAAAGCAGAGACCGGAGATATTGCCGGTGGTGTCCGGTCTCACGAAGATCAGGGGCGGCTCCGTGCTGGTTATGGTGAATGGGAAAGAGGTGGTAGAACCCAGCCCGGACTCCTCGGTAGGCGCATATCGCCCACTGCACATCACGCAAAGTCGCGCGTACTCGGAGTCCAGCGTGACTACGTTGCTGTTGTTGGTGAATTCCAGGCCGTACGCCATTATGCAAACCTTATGACAAGTAGCCTCATGGTCCCCGCAGTGGCCGTCCATGTCCCTGCGGGAAAACCTCGGTTCCAGTTGTAAACGCGCACCACATCGTTGAGCACCTCAGTCTCGAATTGAGTAGCGCCCGAATACGCACCGATAGGGATTACTGTTGCTGTTCCATTGCTCGGCGTGATGCCTGGCACCGAGAAGTCCTGCGAGGCCTTTGGGCTGCTTGGGTTCGTCGGAAAGCTGACCAGCGCCGATAACACCACACGCATCGTGAATGAGGTCGGATCGAGTTGTAGCGCCCCGTCCGGCCCCCATGTCGCCAGTCCAAAGCTCATTCGGTGAGGTCTCCCAATTGCACGCGCTTGACGTTGTTGTTGTCGTAAACCCGCACGGATCGATTGGTGATCACCAGACGCCCGCCGCCGGCGACCATCCCGTTTATTTCAAGCGTGCCGTTCTTGTTCAGGATCCATCCTGACTGCCCCGCGACGTAGTTCGTCGAGCTGATGTAGCTGCCGATCTTGGCATTGGTGATGGTTCCATCCTGGATATAGGCCGCCTGAATGAACGTCTGCCCGCCGGTGATGGCGAAGAACGACTGCGGATCCTTGTTGTTGGTGTTCATCACCAAGAATGTATCGGCGCGCACCACAAACTGGGATCGAGCGCCGCTCGAACCTGCTTCGAGCCCAAGCCCGAAACCCGCTGCGTAGGGTTGGCCGTCCTGAGTAAGCTCCATCCGCACCGACCAGATAGCGGCCAGCTTCCCATTGGTGTTGGCCAACGCACTGCTGGTCTGCTGAACTGCTGCGGTGGCCCCATTGACAGCGGCCTGGGCCGTATCCACGCGCGTTGACAGCGCATTGTCTGCGCTGACCCTGGCGGTCTGCTCGGAGGAAAGCGCCGCATTGGTTTGGCCAATAGACGCATTGATGCTGTCGATGCGCTGGGCGACGGCGTTCGTTGCATTGACTGTCACCGACTGCACGGTGACGGTACCCGCGTAGACGGTGTCCTCGCCGACGTTCCATCCATCATCCCCGGTCAGGTCTGGTGTGATCTGCGCCGTCAGGCCGTCCACCCTTTGCGCGGTCGCCGTCAAGTCTGAACCCTGCTTGTCCACAGTGCTTTTCAGGCTGCTGATCCCGTTGGCGTTTGCCGCAAGACCTGTGGCCGGATCATTGATGGCAGACTCAACGCCGGACAGCTGCTCCGCGTTCGCTGTGGTTTTGTCATCGACCGTGCTGATGTCCGCGGTGTTTTTCTGCACCTGCGCAGCGAGGCCGTTGGCCGCTTGCACGACCTGGCCCGTGTCCAGCCAATAGTTGCCGTTGGGCGGAGCATTGGCCTCACCCGCCGGCACTGCAACCTTTGCCGTGTACAGACGCTGTCCTTGGCGTATGGTCTCACCCGCTGCATAGGCCTTCGACGGTTCGTACTCCAGAGCATCTACCAAGTCGCCGATATCGGCTTTCAGCTCGTCCAGACGATCGTTTACCGATCCCGGACCCGAGCCGTCGATCAAGTCGATCCGGTCAAGCAGGTGCTCGCCGAGCTGTGTTTCCGTGAGGCGGCCTGTCAAAGCCTCGAGGTAGGCGCCCACATCGTTGGAGGTGGCCGCAGCCACGTACAGGAACGCGCTCTTGCCATAGGCGTTCACCGAGCGCACGAAATAGTAGTAGTTCGTGTAGAAGGCCAGGCCGGTGTGCGTGAAGGTCAGGCCCTGCCCCAGGTACTGGGCGTCCGATGCTTGTGCCTTGGGGTTGGTGCTGAAGAAGTACTCATAGAAGCCGCCATTCAGCCCGCGCAGGGTGTTGCTCGGGATCAGGGTGATCGAATCAATCGAGGCCTGCACGACGCAGGCTTCCGGCATAGGCGGGCCGTCGATCGATACCGTGATGGATGCCTCGCCCGAGCGCGCCATGGGCCCGATCGCGGCAACACTCATGGTGTAGCTGCCCGATCCCAACCCACTGATGTTGCATTGGCTGCTGGTCGCCGGGATGGTGTGGGCCTGCACAACGGCGCCGCCCTGGCGCACGGTGACCACGAAGGCCGAGACGATACCGGCCGGCTGGTTCCACGACAGCACGCCCTGCACCACCTCTGCGGAGGTATCTGGCGTCCAGGCAAGGCCGGTGGGCGAGCCCAGGCCACCCGACGGCAGGCTGATGAAGCCCAGAGGGTTGTAGGGCTGGCCCACGGCGTCATCGAAGATTGCCTGCTCATACTGAGCCAGAGAAACCGTACAGCCTTCCTTGGCGCCCATGGCCCAGTTGGTGACGATGAACTCGCCCAAAATGTTCAACAATGGCAGGTTCACGCGTACCACGCGGCCCGGACGGCAGTTATACCCGGCAAAGTTCATCGGGATGCTAATCGCGCCGCCCGCGCGCCGCCGGCGCAACTCGATGTTGGCCAGGCGTTGCGGCTGATAGGCGTCCGTCACATAGGGATAGCTCAACGTCTCCGCCGCTTCGCCACCGTCCTCGGCCAGCCACTGGCTGACCACCACCTCGGGATAGTCCGTCTCGGCCCATGCCTGGGTGGTATCAATGAAGGTACCGCGCACCGTGTTGATGGCCGCATCGTTGGTCGATTCGGTACCGCCCTTGATGACACCGATGACCATGTCTTCAATGATCTCGAAGTCATAGGGGCCATAGTAGGCACCGGCCTGCAGCATCCAGCGACCACCCACCCGGATAAGCTTGCCTGCGCACGACGCCTCCAGCTTCTGGATGACCTGCGTGCGCTGCTCATCGGCGGCGATCACGCAAGCCGTGGTGTAACGCTGGCTGCTGGTGCCGTCTGCGTTCGTCACCAGCTCGTCGCACACGTTGGCCGCGCTGGCGAAGGTGGGAAACACGATCTCGTCGTCAGGCACGCCGCACCGGGTGCGCAGATACCAGAGGATGTGCAGCGCCGTGTTCTGGGTGTAGCCGGAGGCGCCGGTGCGCGGATCGTAAATGTCGTCGCGCCCTCGCACCACAAACCGCACGTCCGGAATGCCTGAGGGGAATTTCTCGGCGTTGTAACGCAGCGAGAGGCGCACATAGGACAGGCCCCGGCCGATCTGCGTGTCTTTCCAGTCAGGGCAGTTCGCCTTTAGAAAGGCGTTGACCGTGGTCGGGTTGACCACCAGCTCGTACGTGGCATCGTCGCCAAACTTGCTGATCGATTCTTGCCCCAGAAAAATGTCTTCCAGCCTGCTGACGGGGCCTTCGCTCAGGACATAAACCAGGTGCACCCACTCCCCTGCCAGTTGAACGCCGCTCTGCTCCTGAGCCCAGACAAGCACGCCACCGGTGCTGACGCGACCCAGGATGAAACGGATCGGCGCCTTTGACGACCGAACCGTCTGAGCGGACGGCTCACTGGCACGCGTTGACGAACTGTTGGTAAGCGCCTCCTGCTGGGAAGCGGCATAGAACGCCAGACCGGCGCCGACGACCGCGCCGACCGGACCGCCCTGGACGAAGCCGACGACAGCGCCCACGGCGACCTGAGCAATTTTCCTGACTCCGCCGCTCATTCAACTCTCCACACTGTTGTCGGCTCACACACCACCCGAGCGGCGCCGTCATTGGTCGCTGCCCAGAATTCGCCCGCCCAGAACACTGCGATGGCCTTACCCTGCGGTCCTTCGTACATGGCGACGTCTCCGCGCTGGACGAATGCCGGCGGCACTCGGGCGAAACATGCGTCCCACGCCGCCTCGAGGCTGCCATGGTTCTTCTTCAGCGCGCGCTTGGCACCTGCCTCGGTGCGGTACTTGCCGCGGTACAGCTCAGCAGGATCAACCCCGCACACAGCCACTGTGCAGTCAGCAGCGAACAGGCAGCAGTCAAATTCGCCCCATGAAAAAGGCCGCTCTAGGGCGGCCTTGATGACGTCGTGCAGACGCGTGGTCCAATCTCGATTTCGCATAGGGTCACTTTTCGTAGGTGAACGCCGGAGCATCCTTGCCAGCGCCCCAATACAGGGGCCATTCGGCCATCTGTGCGACGGCGTAGAAGAAGCGATCGCCGTCGTGGCGGGCCTGGTGGTTTTCATCCGTCCAGCGCTCGGTGCCCGTGCGGTTCCACTCCGCCATTCGGTCGATCACCGGGACGATGATGCTGTTGCCGTTGCTGCCGTTTCCGCCGAACTGAAACTCGGCGGCGTCCATGCGGCCGGAGAACAGAATGTCGGCCGCGTAGTTGCCGGCCTCGTCGAATGCGACAAACATGAGCTTGCCAGGCCTGCCGCGACAGCCCCGGATGTTCGTCTCGCGAAGGATGTAGGCGTCCAGGCCTGACAGCTTCAGATCAACAGACATGGGCGACCCAGAGTTATCGCTTTCCTGCGACTGCCCAATCTCCCCGAACTGACCGACGCCCTCATAGGTGATGCCTTCGATGACGATCTGTCCGGTGCCCGTGTGTGCGTACACCATGCCGTCGATGAAATCCAACTGGCAGGCATAGACCACCATGAAGCGACCGGTGGACAGGATGTCGATCACGCCTTGGCTGAAGGGAAACGAAGTAGCCATCAGAAGGCCTCCCGGAATTGCAGGGTGCAGTTGGATACCACCGGCTGAATGGCTACCTCGTGGGTATCCACGACGCGGCGCATTTCCGAGTACGGGTTGCGGTACTCCACCGCGGTACCTGCCTTGAGCGAACGACGGATACGCTTGTTCAGCATCACCGTGACCCTGCCCTGGGCATTCGCGAAGGCGTCCTGCACAACTTCGAACATCTCGCCTTCGATCGTCAGGTAGTCGCCTAGGGAAAAAACCCTGGCGTTTGGAGTGACGCCGCCGATGATCATGGTAGTGGCCTGGGCCACTCCAGAGACCACCACCGCCGCACCCACGTCATCGTCACGGGTGCGCGTGAGCGCGGGAATCTTTACCGTGCCGAACATCCCGTGCAGTCGACCGATCAACGCCGTCAGCTGCCGCTCATCCTCTTCAAACAGCACGCCGAAGGTCAGCGTGCACATCCAGTAGGCGCCAGGGTAGCCAACGATCTGCTGCGCGTTGGAGAGTGTCGAGGTGAACGCCTGGTTGTTGTACGTCATGCCCCACGAGGTTTCGGTCGGTTCCAGCGATTCAGGCCACTCAAGCGCCATGGGTACTCCTAAAGCCGGTCACCGGCGATTGATCAGTTGTCGGGCTGCCCCGTTTCTTTTGAGGTCGCCGAGCACCATCTGGTAGCCGGCCTGTGCGCCTTCCTGCGCCGCCTGCTTGAGCTCCGCCCTGGACACCGCATCACCGCCGCCACCGAAGTGAAAATGCTGAGTCACGCCCGCCAGGGTACTGGCGGCCTTCGAGCTTGAGTCGGTATCGCCGCCGCCCAAAGCACGTACGCCCAATGAGCCGTCCGCGCCACGCGTCAGCGGCATGATCGCTTCCGGCCCAGCTTCGCCAAAAACGCCTGCGCCCTTGGCAAAAGCGAAAACCTGCGGGCTGTCATAGACACCACCGGAAAAGGAGGACAGGCTGGGAGAGTCGTAAACGCCGCCCTTGGCATTCGCGACAACTTCGCTGAATCCGGTCATGGTTCCCTGTCCGAGAGCTGCACTACCGCCGGACAGAAAGCTAAAGGCGGAACTAGCGAGCCCGACCAGGGCCTGCTTGGCCTGGATTCGGATCAAGTCCTCAATAACGGAGTCGGCCAGGCTTTTGAACGACAGCTTGCCGGTTTTGGCGAACTGCACGATGGCGTCTTCGGTGCTGCTGAGCGCATTGGAGAACATCGATTCGGTCTGGCCAGCAACATCTGCAGCGCTGTCGCGATAGTTTTGCCACGCGCGGGTCGCGCCATTGCTCCAGTCGCTTTGCGCCTGGTCGATCTTCTGCCAGCCTTCCTGCATGACCTGCACTTGCCGGGTGCCGTATTCCTCGGTCAGCTCGATCTGTTTCTGCAAGTCCTGCCGTTGCTTTTCGGTGGTAGCCGTGGCCAGGTCGGTGCGTAGCGCAAGGATCTTGTCGTTGGTCTGCCGCTCCAGGTCGAGGCGCGCTTGAGCACGCTCCGAGTCCTTGTCGCCCATGCCCACGGCCGATGCCATGGCGTCGTAAGAAGCCCGCGCGTTGTTCAGCTGCTTTTCCAGATCCGCCTGATACTGCATGGCCTGTGACAGGCCGGTCGCCGACGCGACTGTGGTGTCGTACTGATCCTTCAGCCAGCCAAGGCCCTTGGCGTATTCATCAACCGAAATTTTGTTGCTCTGGAACAGCAGGTCGAGCTCTTCGGTTTTCTTCTTGAGCTCATCAGCCGCAGCGCCTACCGGGTCGAAGGTCTTTTTCAAGGCATCGAACGATGTCTGGGCCGTCTTGACCTGCTGTTCCAGCGCGCTGTTGGCGGCCTTGCGGGCCCTTTCTGCTTCGGACTCCCCCTTGGTGGCGGCCTTGTCGGCCTCCTTGAGCTTATCAATCGCCTTCGCTCGCTCGCGGATCTTGGCGGCCAACTCACTTTCGGACTTGATCTTGTTCTCGATGATGAACCGATCGGCCTGCTCCAGAGCGGTCTTGTCCTGCAGCGTGTGCTGCTGTTTCTCAAGTTGCTGAAGGAACGTGTTGCCCGCATTAATCGCGGCAGCGTCATCACCGCTTCCCCCGGTAACCGGCTTGGAGGCTTCGACCTTCAACGCTTTGATGCGCTCCTCAGCGATCCTGGCGGTCTGGTCAATGTTGGAGAACTGCTCAGCCTGTTTCTTCCATCCGTCGATTGTCTTCGGATCAACACCGCTGGCTGCGGCTTTTTCCAGAATTGGAATAATCGACTGCCCGGTCTTCCGCGCCTCCTCCATCTCGTGAGTAAGGGTGCGGTAGGCAGCTGTACCGGCTTCGCTCGATCGTGGGCCGACCAGCGCCGTCTTCATCATGTTTTGCAGCGATGAGAACTCTTCGCCGGCCTGCTTGGCCGCCTGCGTTTGCTCTTCGCCCCACCGAACCATCGCCCCTGCACGCTGCTCGGCAGTCATCTGCCTGAACTTCCCGATGAGCTGGTCGAGGGGTTCCTTCAGGTCATCAAGGCTTTTCGCGGCGTCCTTGGCATTGCTGCCCATGGTGAGGAACGCTATGCCGGCGCCGACGGCCAGTGCTGCGACACCAGCCGGGCCACCCAACAGGGCGAGTACGCCGGTAGAGGCCGTTTTAAGCGTGGTCTGAGCAGCGGCGAGTTGGGCAGTCGCGGCCCGCTCCGCCATCCGGGCCTCGGCCAGCTGGATCGACATCTGCGTCTGAACTGCCGTTCCGCGTGCTGCGATGGCTTCTTTCTCCGCCCGCAACACGGCTGATTGCGCCGCGATCTGGTTGGCAGTGGCCACGCGCTCTGCGCTAGCGGCCTGGGCAATGTTTGCCGAAAAAGACTTTGCACTCGCCGCGGTGCTCGCAGCCAGGTTCGACAAGTAGCCGACAAATGCAGCCGTTACCTTGCCCCCCAGGATCGCCACCAGAATATTCAGGTTGTCGGCAAGGAAGCCGATGCCAGCGCCCAAGCCTTCGGTGACGCCATTCTTCGACATCGCGTTGAGGCGCTGGGTAACGCTTTCGATACCAGGCAGCATTCCAGCCACCAACTGGTGCGAAGCACCCGCAAACGATGCCTCCAGCGTCTTTATGGACTGGTTGACCTCAACCAGCCGAGCCACCTGGATGCTCGAAAGAATGTTGCCGGCCGACTCCGCTTGATCGCCAAGCTGCTTGAAACCTGCGCCGTTGTTCCTGAGCAGTGGAATCAGCGCTGTAGCCTCATCCGCCATGGCCTCCATGTAGGTGGTCATCTGCTGCTGGTTAAGCCCCGCCTTTTCCAGCGAGTTGTAGTAGAGCTGCAGGGCCTGAGGCCCGGACAGGCTGGCGAACATCTGAGCGGTGACGCCCACCCGAGGCGCGATCTCCTTGAAGAAGTCCGCCATCTCGCCACCGCCGCGCGAGATGAACTCCCCGGCGCGGTCGGTGGTGTCCTTGTAGATATCGGCCAGCTTTTCCTGCTCGACACCCACGGTTCGGGCGCCGGCGGCCATGCGCTGGAACTCGGTGGTGGAGGTGTTCGACAACGTGGAGAGGTTGCGCACTTCCTGCGCATACTCGGTCGTCTTGGTGGTGATCGCCACCAGCCCCGCGATCGCAGCCGTTGCGGCCAAGCCCATGCCCGTGAATGCCGCGCTGATCGAGCGCTGTAGCACGCTGGCATTGGCACCGGTGCGGTCGAAGGCTTTATCGACCACACCCAGGCTGTTATCGATTTGGCCGGACGTTTTGGCCACGGCCGTTTCGCCCCGCGCCAGCTCTTGGCGCAACTGAGCGGTGGTGGCCTCGATGCGTACGAGCATCCCCTGGACGTCGGAATCAGCCATGCGGGGCCCCTAATGATGGTTCACAGATCTACTGCGCAGCCTTGCGCCCGGTCAGTGCCTGGCGCAGTTTTTCAGCCACGGTGGTGGGTTTGGGTTTTTCTGCCGATCGGCCACTGCCAAATGGGTTTGTCATCCGCGCCCATTCGATCTTGGCGTCCATGGCAATGAAGAGTTCGGGGAGAGGTGTTCGCCAGGCAATGTCCGGCGCCCAGCCTAGCCAGCCGGTGGCCACCGCAAAGAGGCGGTCCACATAGCTGCCATCTTCGACGGCGCTTACGCCTTCCCCGCTTCGACGTTTCCCGGCGTTTCGCCGCGGGGGTTATACAGCGCGCCGAGGTAACCGGTTAGCTGCACGGCGATGCCGGAAACACCAGCCAGCCAGACCTTTTCGGGCATTTCGCGGGAGGCATCGGCGCTGAGCCCGGCGCCGGCGGCGATGATCAGCGCCACACCGTCAACGCTCAGCACACGCAGGGATTCCGCAGCGCCGCGCAGGCCACCAAAGTGCGCTTCGATCTTGCGCACCGCCGCCAGGGTAATGGTCAAGTCGAAGGATTCGTCACCGACCTGCACCGAGGTCGCGCCGTGTAGGGTTTTGCTCATGGATCAATTCCTTGGGAAGCGGGGCCGAAGCCCCGGCAATCAGGCGGCAGGGCCGGCGATCACTTCGATGATGTCGGAGTTGATGCCCATGGTGATGTTGCGGCGGACGACGTTGTCGGCAGCGCCGGGTGCCACGGTGTTGTTCATCACCTTCACCCGGAAATAGAAGGTGGTCGGCAGCACTACCGGGTTGGCCGTCGGGCCGCCATCGTTCAGCGTGACCTTGATGTTGTAGTCACCCTTGGTACGGTCCTTGTGCGCGACCTTCACGGCTTTCTGGCCCAGGTCGCCGTTGTCCAGGCCGACCGTCAACGTCAGGTCGCCCGCATCGGCGGTGCCCTTGTACTTGCGCACGCGGCCATCCTTGAGCGACGTGAAATTCACGCTGCTGAAGGTGTCGCCGAACTCGCCCAGATCCTCGATTTCGCCCACGTCGACGTAGACGTCCTTTTTGTAATCGGCTTCGGTGTTGGCACCGGTCTTGGTGCCGATGCCGAGGCGGCACCCGGCGGCGGTGTTCAGATTGTCGGCCATGGAAATTCCTCCAAAAGGCACATTGGATAAAGCCGCGAGGCGGCCGATGTTGAATCAGTGAGTGGTGATGACGCGCACCGTGATAGCGCCCATGTAGGTGACACCGTCGGCATCGCGCTGCGCATCCGCACGCTCGACCCGGACAGACACCGCCCGGCCCTCTTCCAGCGGCAAACGGCGCTCATCCAATGCGGCTGTGACTTCGGCGTTGATGCGCTTCACCTCGGCTTGCCCGTGGGCATCTGACCAGACGGTGAGATAGATCAGGCGCATCTGCCGCTTGCGGCCGGCGATAGGGCTGATGTTGGTCGAGATTTCGCGGTCGATGGAGAGGTACGGCATCGGCGTGTCGAGTGGCGCGCCATCGTAGATGGGGCATGTCACTTCGGCCTCCAGCCGCGCGACCAGCGCCACCTGAAGAGCCACGGATGGATCAGCCATCGCTCACCCCCTGGCTGGCCTTCTTCAGCGTTCGGTTCACAGCAGCGCGAATGTCTGCCAGCACTACCTCCCGGTTCACGTCCAGGGCAGGCCGTAACCATGGGTGTGCCGGCAGCGCGGGAATGTCGGGATACTTGCCGAAGAAATGCGCACCATCGGACTTGTTCTTGACCGAGCGGTTGCGGTTGCCCGCGCGCTTCTTGCCGTCGTACCCCTTGGTTCCATACTCCAGAAACCGCAGGTAGAAGAATCGACGGTTGTCCTTTTTGCCCCGAATGCCAATCTGCGCATCCAGCCCGCTCTTGGACACGAACGCCTGCAGGGCGCCGGCCGCTTCACCGGTGTCACGCGGCACGGTCGCCTGCATGGTGGCCAGGATTTTGTTGGCGGCCTCCTGCATGGCCGGGCGCAGTTCGTTGTCCATCGTCTGATGGATATTGCGTAGCGTCCGGCGCAGCTTGAAGTCGCCGGACATGCGGGACCGGCGCGCCACGGCTTACTCCTTGCTCTTGGCGGGCTTGGCGGGGGCGCCCGCGTCGTCATCGACTTTTGCCACCAGGCCGCGGTCGATCAGCGACTGGGCGGTGGTGGCGTCGGTGACAAACTCGTCGCCGGCGGCGCGATCGCCTACGGTACCGGACAGATCGGCCAGTGCTCGAACTTTCATGGGAATATCCTCAAGGGTTGGGAACGTTGGTGCAGAGCAGCCGGAGCATCGAAAGCTCGTTGTCCGGCAGCGCTGCCACGATCAGATAGGTGACGCCCCTGTTCTCCAGGCGGCAGCCGGCGACCAGATCGGCGCGGGGCCTGACTCGCACTTCTGCGGTTACGATGGCAGACAGCTGTTCAGCCACCGCTTCGATGCGGCCGGTGGGCAACGTGAACTCGGCCCACAGCTGGCCAGAATCGACCCAGGTGTCATCAAAGCCACCGGTTCGATTCTTGACCCGCACAGGTTTGTAGAGGGTGGGACGGTGTCGAAGGGGCCCGGCTCGCATCAGAATTTCTTCCTGTACCAGAGCAATCGATCAACGGCCAGCGGGACCTCCGAGGAGATTGTGCCGATGACCACCGCTTCACGGTTGGCGTACCAGTGGCCTACCAACAGCAGGACCGCCTGCTGAACATCCTTGGTCAGCGCCATCTGGTCCGGAAGCACGGGGACGCCCTCGACCAGCACACGGTCGCAGTGCTGTTCGACGTGAGCCAGCGCGGCCGCCATATAGCCTTCGATCAGCTGATCCTCTTCGACCCCGTCGACGCGCAGGTGCGTCTTGACCAGGGCGAGCGCGATCATTACGACGCCTCTTTCTTAGCCTTATCCTCGGCTTCTTTCTTGGCCTTTTCCTCGGCCTCGAGGCGGTCGGCCTCTTCCTGTGCCGCCTGCTCTTTCAACCGCTCCTGCTCAGCTTTTTCAGCTGCCGCTTTGTCCGCTGCAGCCTTTTCTGCTGCCGCTTTCTTTTCGGCTGCCGTGGCCGGCTTGGTTTCCTTCGGTGCAGCACCGTCGGTAACCTGAACGGCCAGGCCCTTGCCGATCAAGCCATAGGCATACTCGTCATCAACATCTTCGAGAACTTCGCCAGCGTGGATCCGCGCCAAAGCCACACCCAACTTGACCGGGTCACCCTCAAAGCCCCACAGGGTTCGAATTTTCATGCATCACCTCAACAAAAAGGGGCCCGCAGGCCCCCAGCGACTGGAAGGGTTACTTGGCAGCCGCGAAGCGGCCTTTGACGAAAGCGTATGGACGGCGAACCGCCAGGCCCAGGCGCTCTTCCACCAGCAGCACGCGCTGGTTCTTCACGAAGTCGTCATTGATCCAACCCACCTTCACGGTGAAGGCCATGCGGTCGTACAGGCGGGCGCCCTGGGCAAACGAGCCAACCACGAATTCACCGCCGGTGGCCGCTACACCGCCAGCAGCAGGCACGCCTTCGTCCATGCTGTCGGACACCACGACCGGACGGCCCCACAGCACAGGAGTGACCATGCCCTGCAGGTTGGCGAACAGGTAGCGGCTGTCTGCATCCTTGAGCAGCTCGATGTTCATCCAGTCCAGGTCGGTCATGACGATCGCGTCAGCGCCGCGCTTGGACTGCTTGCGGACCTGGTAGATCGCACGACGCACAGTATCGATCGCCGTATCGCCAGCCTGGCCCAGGGCAGCGTTGAAAGCGCTGGCCTGGGTCATGATGCCGTTCAGGTTGTTGCCCTGACCGTCGCCTTTGAGGATCTGCCCTTCTTCCTTGAGCTTCAGGTCGTAGCGCAGCAGTTCCTGGATGTAACTGTACAGCTGAGGGATGTCGTCGAGCGCTTCGTCGGTGACAGGCATCCACACGGCGATCTTGCGCACGTTGTCGGTTTTCTGCTCGAACGTGACGTCGCTAGACGGCTTGGCCGCGCCTTCGGCAACCATGCCAGCACCGCGGGTATGCAGCTTCTCGAGGAAGTAGCTGTAGCTCTGGCCATCCACCGGTGTGGTGGGGATCAGGTCGCGGATCACCAGATCCTGGCGCGGCCGATCCTGGATGACAGGATCCCACTGCGTGGGCACCAGGCCCGCGCTGGTCAGCTTGGTTTCAGACATGGAAGCCATGTCGGACTTGGTGATTTCGATCTCGGCCTGGTTCTGGTTCTTCTGCTGCAGTGCCTTGTAGGCGTCGTTGCCCTTGACCAGATCGATGAAGCTTTTCTTCTCCCCGCCATGGTTGCGCAGCTGAATGCCCTTTTCCTCGAGCTTCTGCACTTGCTCGATGACGCGCTCCAGCTCGCCTTTCTGGGTTTCGATCTTGGACTTCATTTCCAGCGTCACGGAGTTGCCTTTCTGCAGCTCTTCGGTGACGTGGTCGTACTTTTGCTGCAGGCCCTGGAAGCCTTCTTTCAGTTGCTTGTCCAGGGAGTCGCGCAGCTCTTTCACTTCGCTCATTGTGATGCTCCGAAATGTTGAGTGAACAGGGTTGAAATGTCTTTCAGCTCATCCACGATCACCGTGGCCGCTGCGCCACCATCACGGTGCACAGCGGAGTAGCCGAGCGAAGCGACAGCTGCCGCTTCCTTTTGCGAAAGGCCCATGCGGTCGCGCAGTGCCTTCTCAAAAAGTCTGATGTCCGATTTGACGTCGGTAACGGTGGCTTCCGGGTTCATGCCGAAAGGCACCAGCGAGGCTTCCCACAACTCAGCCTGCTTGATGATCCTGATGCTGCGGCCCTCGCGCTCTTCGTACGCGGCCAGTAGCGTGTTGAAGCCGATGGACATGCTGTCCAGCGTGCCTTCCTTCATCAGCTCATACGCATCGCGCGCATAGCTCACAGCCAGGTTGACCTTGCCCTTGATGTAGAGGCCGTGGGCATCCTGGGTGAAGTCCGCAGAGCCGATGAGCCGGGTCAGATCATGAAACAGCGCCAGCTTCAGACGGCCCGCGCGGGTGGTTTTCACCTTCGTGAAGGCGCCCGGCAAAATGACGTCGTCACCCAGGTCAACGTTGTTGAACACCGCGGCATAGCCCTCGAAGTTGCCAGCGTCGTCGACGGCCTTGACCTCGAAGGGAAACTCAATTTTTGTCAGCATTGCCTTGCGTCTCCCACCGGGTGACCCGGTTGTATTCTTCGCCTACCAGCGGCGGCAGGTTTTCCTTTTCGCGAACTTCGTTGGTGCTCATCCAGCCAGAGCCCCCCGAGCCACCCAGCGCCGACCCGTAGTACGAAGCGCGCGCGGAACTGTCGGCCCGCAGCAAACCCTCGACGACAAACTCGACGAACCGATCCGTATCTGCGTAGAGCTTGTCGTTGAGCTCGTCTTCGATGGCGTCGAGGTAGGGTTTCACGCCGAACGTCACGAACCCGCTGGTTTGCTGCTCCAGGTTGGAGCCCATGATCGAGGTCTTGCTGGCACGGTTGGCCAGGTACAGCGGAACGCCCCAGACGCCGGCCAAGGCCTCTTCCTGGAACTGCTGGGACTCAATGAACTGACTGTCTTTCTGGGTCAGGCCAGCGGGCACGATCTTCGGCCCACCCTGGAGGATGGCCATCTTGCCGAGGTCTTCGGTGTCGGCCTTGCGCACGTCGGGAAACTTGGCCATCACCTGAGCCTGCTGCTCAGCGGTGAGGAAGTTGTCGTAGATGACGTAGCCGCCGGTGAACCCACCCTTGCGCATGAACCGCGCCGACCAGTCGTGTGCCGCTTTGGCCAGGCCGATGGTCTCCGCCTGGTGCTCCACCGGCGACATGCCGTTGATGCCGTCGGTGCTGAACAGCTTGAAGTGGAGCATGTTCTCCGGAGATACCGGAACACGATTGCCATCAAGGTTGACGTAATAGATCAACCGAGATTCGAGCGTGTCGACGGTGACGTTGTCCGGCGATACCAAGGTAAAACCGATTGGGTCACCTGATCCATTGCGCTCGATGATTGCGTACGCGTTGCCGCGCAGCGCCATGTTCACCACCACGGCCTTGAGAAAATTCAGCCGCGTCATGTACGGGTTCGGCTTGCGCAAGATCCGACTGGCGCGGTCTTTCGCTTTCACTATCTGCCGCTGGCCGTCCTTGTCGTCGTAGAGCTTGAGCGGCAGTCCGGACACCGTTTCGCTGAGGATCTTCACGCAGGCCCAGACGATGCTGATGTTCATCGCCTTCGTCGGAGTGATGCGCACGCCGGCTTTGGTCGCCTTGCCGCCGACGGTCATGTCGACTTCGACGTGGTCGCCGGTTTTCGGATCCTCATAGCCGAACATCCGCCAGGACAGCGGGTTGTACCAATGAGATGCCATAGTCAGCCTACAAGGTCGAAGAAACCGTTTTTCAAGTAGTCATCCATCCCGCCTTTGCTTTCGGGGTTGAGTGACATAAGGGATACCGCGTTGAAGGTCGCCATGAGCGGGTCGATCTTGGCCGAGCCCGATGCCTGCTTGGTGATCAGGATCGAGTTGCCGCGCGGCTCAACGCGGGCGTTGCCGCAGCACCAGGCCATCATCGGTTGCCCGCCATGGATCAGGCCGCCCTCGGCCAACTTGCGCTCGGTCGTCTTGATCGCGCCACCCAGCTTCCAGCCCTGCGAAATGCCGATGATCTTGTCTTGGGGCACACCCGCCGCGACCAGGGCGTCGAGCACACCGCCGATACCGGCCGGGTCGACACCGACTTGGTCCAGCAGGCCAGCCTTCTCAACGCGCGCGGCCAGATCAGCGACCTCTTCCAGGTCATCGCCGATCAGCTCGACCATGGTCAGGTGGTTTTCCTTGGCGAAGTCATGGAGCCGCGGCGCCTCGGCCTTGCGGCGTTCCAGCACCGAGGGGTGGGCCCAGGCGTGGGTCCAGAGCAGCCATTGCCGTGTGGCCTTGTCGCGACCAATCGCCGCGAAGCCCAGCAGGTCGTCCAGACCGCCGCCATCGATGCCGATATCGATCACTTCGCAGCGCTCGATCAGGTCATCCAGCGTCAGACCGGGCGCCTTCGCCTGGACCTCCCAGAACTCGGCGCCAGCCCAGCGATCGGAGCGCAGCGCCAGACCGATCTCGACGTTCAAGTGCTTGGCGAGGAAGCCGCGAAACGACTCTTCTCCGTCGATCTGCGCCTGTGCAAACCCGCGCTCAATGAATGGCTCGTCCACCGACAGCCCCAGGTTGGGGTTGGTGATGTACGCGTTCTTCACATCGCGGTGAGCGCCGACGTCGATCATGTGTTTCGGGAATTCGTAGAGCACTGGCAGAAACGACTTGTCGACGATGCCGCCGTCTCGCACCTGGCGGGCATATAGCAGCTTCTGCCGGAAGACGCCTGCAGGTGGCTCATCGGACTGGGTCGTTGCCCAGATGATGAAACCCTCAGGCCTCGAGGCCAGCCCACCGGTAGCCTCGCGCAACATGGCCTCGGCATTGGCTCGCTTGCCGAAGACCCAGAGTTCGTCAATGAACACGCCAATGGCTTTCTTGCCCGAGACGGTTTCACTGTCGGCTGCCACCACCTTCAGCGTGGCCCCTGTCTGATGATGGGTAACCGTGCGCAGGTGATCCTGCACCTTGAACAGGTCCTTGAGCTCGTCGTCGGCTTTGACCATGTCCCTGATCGGGATGTAGGAGTTGTCGGCGATCTCCTTGGTCGGGGCCAGGATGATGAACTCGCCCGAGGTCCGCCAGTTCAGCACCAGGGCGGTCAGCATGATGCCGGCGGCGATGGTCGACTTGCCGTTCTTCTTGCTGATCAGCAGCATGAACTCACTGATCATCCGGCGACCGCTGTACGGGTCATAGGCGCCGAAGATGGCGGCGACGAACTCGTTGACCCACGACCGCACGGTCTCGCTCATTAGTGGGCTGCCGGTGGCATCCACCATGCGCAGGCCACCGAACACTTCCAGCGCCTCGGCCGCTTGATCTGGGAACAGCGGGTCGAACGGGATCAAGCTCTGGCGGGCAACAATGCGCTGCTCCCAGTCTTTGCAGGCGGTTGACCACTCCATCATTTCACCACCGACAGCGGGCCTTTACGCACGCCGAACTTGCCTTGAGCGGCACCGGCCGCCTTGTCCTTGGCCACCTCCTTCTTGCCGCTCTCGCCCTTGCGCGGGTGAATGAATGGCATCAGCGCCTTGGCTGCGTCCACACGCAGTTTGGCCTCGGCCTCGAAGTCATTCATCGTCGCCAGCAGGAAGTCCTTCGGATCAGAAAACCGCAGAGCCCTCGACAGATCGAAGGCCGGGTCGCCCTGCTCCTCAGCCGGTAGATCCTGACCGTCGGCTACCGAAGGTTCCGCCGTAGCCGGGGGGCTGCCTTTAACAAATTTGTTAACTTTTTTGTTAACTGGTTGGCCGGTCAAAGCCTCGATCACGAACCTGTCTTTCGCCAACCTGGCGCCAGCCTGCGCAGCGCTGGAAGCCGCGTATCCTGCGGCTATCGCAGCATCTTTGTTGGACGCACCTCCCCTCACCGCATCGACGAATGCGCGCTTTTTGGGGGTGAGTGCCATTTAACAAAAAATCCTGAGCGGGAAAAAATCTGTACGTGCGGTCGAGGGCGGTCTAGCAACCGGGAAAACCCATTTTTTTGACCCCCCCCTCCTACCGGCCATTTTTCGCACCAAAACCGTGCAAATTCGACCCGAACCGGTCAAATCGCCCGACCTGCGGCCTCCTCGCGCTGCTTCACACCGTCATGGCAGGGCTTGCAGAGGGATTGCCAGTTGGTACGATCCCAGAACAGGTTCTGGTCACCGTTGTGGGCGACGATGTGGTCGACCACCGATGCAGCGACTACCAACCCGGCTCGGTCGCAGTACACGCACAGCGGATGAGCTGCCAGATGCACCAGTCGCGCCTTCTGCCAGGCGTAGTTGTAGCCTCGCTGGTTGGCCGTGGTCTTCCCCGCGCGCCATGTGGCCGGAGGGGCGATGCCCACTCGGTCACCTTGAGTAGCTACTCGGTTAGCAAGGGTCTTCAAACGGGCCATCGACTAGCCTTGACCAATAAGTGGAGCGTGGTCGATACGAGCAAGCGACTGAAGCTGGAGCGCAAGAAGGTCGTCCAGATGCCTGGATAAGCGTTCGGCAAGGAAGCCTTCGGCATGCTTCACCAGGTCAACGGTCTGGCTGATTGCGCTCTCCAGCTCATAGCCTGTAGCGAGCGGCGCAGACAAACTGAAACCTTCGACACCAATCATCGGCATAGCGGCCGATTCGAGTACTTCACTCATACAGTCTCCTGCAGCCCTGCTGCTGTAGTCGCGCCACAAAATGGCGGTTATGAATTTGTGGCGCTGTCCGCATCGGCATCCAGTGCGCGTCGACCGCTCCGGGCCAGCACAATGTCTTGGCACCGATGGATAGCAGTGCAGAACTCGGTCCGCTCCATTGGGTGCTCAACAGGCAGCGCCAGGTAGGCGTTCCACACTTCGCCGAGTAGCCGGGCTATGGCGGCTTCCTGTTTGGTGGGCATCGGCTATTTGCTCTGGCTGCGCTTGATCTGCGCGTCGACCTGATCAGCGCAGGTATCGAGCAGGTTGATGGCCCGATCCTTCAGCGCCCAAAGGTCGCCGTTCAGCGCCAGGTTGTCATCGCTATCACTGACCCGTTCGCACGGCACCATTACCGGCGCTTCCAGCCTTACCGCCGATGTCCTTGCCGGCGCTGGTGGCGGGCTTGCCGCGCAGGCCGTCAGGCAAAGGCTGATCAGCCCACTTGCGAACAGCCGGGCTCTTACGCTTGAGGTCTTCAAAGTCCTTCCTCGCTTGGCGGGCCTTGTCTTCGCTGGCCTTGAGGCGCTGCTGCAGATCGGCCAGGTAGTTGGCGTTACGCTTGGCCTCGGCCTGGAGCGTGGTGATGGTCTTCAGGCTTTCGGTGTTGGCTTCGGTTGCGTCCTTGGCCGCCCGCGTCTGCACCGTCACCTGCCCTTCCAGCGCGATCACGCGGTACTGCTGGATGGCAATAAGCAGTGCAGCCACCAAACCGATGATCAGTGCCGCGGCAATGCTTTTGAGCATGTTCATAGGCCGTCCGCCTTGCGTCCGAGGAACTTCACGATCATTTCGCGGATGACGGTCACACCGACAAAGCCGATCGCACCGCCGGCGGCAACGGACAGGCTCGAGGGCCATTCCATCCACTCGATCACGCTGCTCGCGGACAGGCTCAGCCCACCGCAAATCAGTGACTCCAGCAGGATGCGGCGCTTGCTGGTCTCTTTGGCCTCGTACAACACACGAAGCCCAGAAATAACCGTTGCCATGATCGCTCCTTGCCAGAGAGGGTTGCTCAGGTACAGGCGCAGGTGCAGCCATACCTGGGCCCAGAGGTCAGGGTCTTTCTCTGGCATGATTGAAATCCGAATGCCTCCCCACGCTGGGGAGCTAGATACGAAAAGCCCCGGCGATTGCCAGGGCTCGGAATGGGTGCAGGTGGCTGGCGCAAACCTCCAGCTCTAGTGGGGCGGATCGCTGGGTCACGTACCCCGCCCTCTCATCGCGTAGCCGCCCATTGTCCGCACGGGATTAGACGACGCCTCTACCGACTTAGCGCAGCTGCCTGCGCGATAACCTGCATAACGTGCGTGTCTTCCCACGCTGCCCATCGAGCCCTTCCAGTGAGTAGCACAGGTCAAGAATGCTCGAATGCCGGTGTTCTTTCGTAACACGTGACGACCGGCGATACCGTGTCCAGGCTCTACCGGAGGACACCCTCGCTATGGACACACATCAAAACAAAAAACCCGTGCTATCGTTTTGACTCCACGTCAACGGTTTCACGGGGCAAAAACCTATGCAGATAACGCTCAAGTGCAAAAAGTGCGGTAGCACAAACTTCGAGATTCCCAGCAACCCCACAAGTAGCTCGAAGGTCACCTGCGTCGGGTGTGGAGCTACCGAAACTCACGGAAAGCTCAGCAAGCAGGCCCAAGACCAAGCGATGGAACTCATCAAAGGGAAATTCGGAAAATTGTTTAAGTGAAGTGAGCGTACCAATCAGCTGGCGCAGCCAGTCATCGAGGCAGACTTCGTCAGCTTCCAAAGCTAGTTTTGGCATGATCACTTCTAATAAAAAGCCTCGCATTTGGCGAGGCTTGGTAAATATGGTTGCGGGGGCTGGATTTGAACCATCGACCTTTTGGTTATGAGCCCAACGAGCTACCAGGCCGCTCAACCATGCAAACGGAAAGCCCAGCGCTCGGGCTGGGCTTCAGATCCTATTCACCATTCAACTGATCAAGCAAATCATGGCCGGCCCAAGTGAGTTGCACCTTGGCTGGATCCATGGCTTTCGCGGGTGTTTTGCTCAAAAATCCGCCATTTACTAACAGATCAAAATTGTATTGATCATTTGAAGTCCACTCACCGTGGCGTCCAACATGCTCACTCTTCAAATGGGGCAGATCAATGCCGTCAAAATCCGCTTGCTGCTCCACAATATTCAACAACCTGGCGATAGAACTCTCGTCTCGCTTCATGGGGTGCATCCGATGATAAAGGAGAGATCACTATCCGACATCTGAGGTCCGCCATAAAGCAAAAAGCCCGGCGCTATGGCCGGGCTTCGTGTGCTCATCCTGTAGACGCAGAATGGCAATGTGGGTAATTAGATTCTCATTTTCTCAAGAAATCAAGCAGCTTGTGCAATGAGCCCCGCCTCGCCCAGAACGATGCCCGCCGAATGGAAGGCCTTGTCCATTTCCTCCCGCAGCCAGCGGCGCATATCTGATCGCCACCGGTACAGCGTTTTCTCCGGCGTTGGGTCGTCCAGGTTGTCCCATGTGTGCAACAGCATGAACCCGTCAGGCAGCTTTTCCACCGCCCAGGCAGTGACACACTTCACGCGGAACAGCGAATGTGATTTACCCGGGGCCGACCTGGCAAGATGCTGGATGGCCTGCGCCCGTTCCTGCTGCAGCCCTGCCGTGCTCGACACGGTATAGAAGGCCACCAACAGGTTCCAGTGCAAAGGTGAGAGCACCCGGCGGATCAAAGCCCTGGTCATTGTGTCCTGGGCCAGCTGCTCCATGCGGTCCAGCGGGCACGGGTTGTCGCTTTTCCCTGGCTCCCAGCCATCAGGCTTGTACTTGTTCTGCCAGGCTGCGCCCTTGTGCAGCGAAATAGCATCCAGTGTCATCGCGCGTACTACACCGTGTTCGATATCGCGGTAAACCGTCATCAAGCAGTCCTCCGAATGCGGCGTGGCGGTGGTTGGTCCAGGCCCAGCAGGTTGCGCAGCAGTTTGTCCGAGGTGATGGTCTTGGCATTGCCCTCAGTAACCCAGCGCTTGCAGTAGTCGCCGAACTCGATGTCGTTGCGCAGCGCATGCCAACTGGCGACCATATCCAGCAGATCAGCCATCGCAGCAGCTCCACCCTTCTCGTCCGCCAGGTGCTGGCCGGCCAGCTTGAGAAATTTGCGCTCGTGTTCCTGCAGGCTTTTGCGCGGCAGTGCCGCAGATACTCTACTCATTACCGGTCTCCTGGATTAGCGTCTTGCCGATTGCAATTTGGTTTTGCATCCTCCCTTGGGATGGATGCGCGATAGGGCTACAGCCCGCCCCGTTCATGGCTTGTAACGGGTTAGCCTCATCTTCCTGTCCCGGTAATGTCCCACTGTGAATAGCCTTGAATCCTTGCCCATCAAGATGCTGGTGCCAGTCCTCCAAGGCCCGACGCTTGAGCCCCCCTCAGCGGTGGTGTGGATGTAGGTGGCGTCCAGATCCTTCATCGCGTGATTGAGCAGCAGCTCGCCGACCATGTAGTCCACGCCCAGGTCCGTCCAGGCAGTGCGCGCCACCTTGCGCAAGTCGTGGCTGGACCACTCACCCTTGGCCACGCTGGTGAAAACCGTGCACGCCTTGCTGGGGCTCAGCGCCGAGCCATTGCTACCCGGAAACAGGAATGGCCCGGTGTACCCGGATGCCGCCTGTTTTGCCCGGTACCGCTGTAGGAGCGAACAGGCCTGCACGGTCAGCGGCAAGGTGTGTTCGGCTTTGGTCTTCGTGTCCGCAGCAGGTATGAACCATTGGCCAGTGATCAGGTTGATGTTCTTCCAGCGGGTCAGCCGCGTTTCGCCCAGGCGCGAGCCGTGGCAGAGCATCATCAGGGGCAGCATGGCCTCCACCGGGCAGGACTCGAACAGGCTGGCCAGCCCTTGTAGGAGCGGAGGTAGATCGTCACCCCGCAGCCGTGCAGCCTTCGGTTTGATCCGTGTGCGCACGAAGTCCGTGTACTTGAGCTCTGCCATGGGATTGCGCGCAATCATGTCCAGGCGCGCTGCCTGGCGGAATGCGACGGCCACCACGCCATAGACCGAGCGCACAAAAGACAGCTCGAAGCGCTCCTGCAGCGGCCACATCAGTCGCCGATCTACCTCTGCCTTGGAAACGTCCGCCAGCGGCAGATCACCTAATCGCGGGACCAGGTGGCAATTGAGCGCCGACTTGGCACTGGCCTTGCGTTTGGGCGACAGCCCGCGGTCACGGCTCATGCGATCGGAGTACCAGCTGAGCAGGTCGCCCACCGTCACCCAGGTGGTGGTGGTCGACTTCGCTTCGGCATTGATTGAGCGCCGCGACAGGATCTCCGGCAGGTTGGCCAGCATTGCCTTGGAACTGATGCCCGGGAAGTTGCCGGCCTTGCCCCAGCGCCCCGCCACCACCACATGCCAGGAGCCTCGGCTACGGTCGGTGGTCGAGTAACGAAAGCGCAGTTCACGATGACGCGTGTCGCGCAGCTGTCGTAGGTCGCCGGCGGCGTTCCGGCGGATCTCGGCATCGCTGATAGTGACTGTGGCCGTCTTGGCTTGCTCGAGCATCAAACTGTCCTCCGCATGCTGCGCTCAGATGCGCCTTCGAACACCAGGCCAATACCCCGTCCCTCGCGCAAACGATCCACGCTACGGTCGCCCAGCACCGCGCCGAGTTCCTTGGCGTCGATGTTGGAGATCACGATGGTGGGCAGTTGCTGTTCGTACCGCCCGTTGATGACCGCGAACAAGGTGGCCAGCTCGAACTCCGTAGGTTTAGTGGCTCCCACCTCGTCGATGATCAGCAGCGATGGCTCTACGAGGCTGGTGAATGCCTGGGCCTCGGTGTATTCCGCCTGGGCACCGTAGCTGCCCTTGATGTACTGGAGCAGGCCGCCAACGGTACGGTACACAGCGGTGACACCATGCTGCGCGATGACGGCGGCGGCGATGGCTGCGGCCAGATGCGTCTTGCCGGTACCGGGCGTACCCGTCATCACCACACAGCGGCCGTCAGTCTTGTGCTGCGGGAAGTGTTCGGCGTACTCGATGCACGCGGCCAGATTGACCTGCTGCGATTGGGTGACGGCCTTGAACCCGGCGAAAGTTTTGCCCATGAAACGCTTGGGGATCAGGGAAGCACCCAGTTTTCGCTCCAGACGCTCTTCAGACGCTTTGGTCTGCACTGCCCTCTGCTCGGCCAGATCGTTCGCCTGCTGCGCTGCCGCTGCGCACGCGGGGCATCCCGAAGGAGCCGCACCAGCGCGGAGGATGGACACGAATTCGCCGTGGGCGGTGCACTTGGCTGGCTGCTTGCCGATCACGCCAAACCGGCGCTCGATGCCGCTGACGGCCATGGACACCGACTGCGCGTTAGAAGTCATAGGTGCCGTCCCCGCGAGCAGTCAGGCCCGCCTTGTAATCGCGCTGGTCGAAGCCGGTATGGCGGGTCAGAGGGGGCAGTGCGCTATTGCCCGTTTCGTCCTCCCAACGCCGACCATTGAGCCAAGTTGTTGCGTGCGGGATGAACTGCCCGCCACTCTTGAGCCAGTCCAAGCTAGTGGCTTGCTTGGCGAGTGCAGCGCATATCTCAGCGAAAAGGCCGGGGGTCATGTCCAGCTTGTTCCAAGCCTTCTCCGCCTTCGCCTTGTCGACCTTGCGGGGGTACAGCTTCCAGAACTGAGCGAACCCTTCCTGTGCGCATTTGGTGCGCATAGGTTTAGGTTCCTTGACTGGTTCAAAAGAGTGACTGGTTCTGGGGGCAGCTGCCGCCCCACCCCCTGGGTTTTCTACCGCCCCAGGTGGGTTTTCTGCCGCCCCACCCCCTAGGGCAGCTGCCGCCCCACCATCAAGCGTTAAGTGAAAAACGTTGGACTGGTTCAACTCACCATTGCGACGAAACTCCCGGCGGAGAAAACCTGTCTTTTCCAGCTCCCGAATATGCACCTTCACCGTCGAACGACTGATCTCGCACTGGTCGGCGATGTGCTGGTATGACGGCCAGCATTCACCCTGGTCGCTGGCGTTGTCGGCCAGCTTGACCAGCACCAGCTTGCGCAGTGGGTTGCCCACCTTCGTCTTCATGGCCTTCACCATCAGATCCATGCTCATTGAAGGGTCTTCCCATGACGGCTGTTGATCTGATCGGCCAGTGCCCCCACCGAGCCACCCGACAAGCGCAGCACCAGTTTGCGCAGGACAGTGGTCGCATCAATGGCGTGGATGCGCGCCAAATCAGTCTGCAGCGCGTGAGGTGAATTGGTCATGATTGCTTCGCGAGCGCGGTCGCCGTAATTGAGCGCTGCACAGGCCATCTCCTGATTGGTCAGATGGTCGAAAGCTTCCGGAGGCAGTGGGCTGTGCGGCGCAGTCACGACAGGTATGAACCCGTTAGGCGGCGGCCCACCGCCCAACAGGTGACGGGTCTTCGCCTCCCAATGGTCCTTTGTCACTTGGCTCGCGTCGTGACCGGTTTTGCGATTGAACAGCACCTTGAGTGCGTAGAAAGCCCGGATCAGGTCGATGTGTGTGTCGTCCTCTTTTTCAATCGAATACTCAGGTTCGTTGATAACGTCGAGGGTGTCCTTGACCACCTCAAAGCACTTCAGCAGCAGCGCTGCATCTGCGTAGCGCTCGAAATACGCTTCGTCGATGACTTCCACCTGGGCGGCGGTCGGGAAATTCAAAACGTTCTTCACAGTGTCTTCCTCCGGCACAGCTTGAACCGGCCTTGCTTGATGTCAGGATGGGTAGCGAACTGCTCAGTTTCGTGGCTGCACTCGGACACGAACCTGTCGAACAGGCGGGTCACGTCAGCCGTGGCGTAAACGGGATAAGGCCTGCCACCTTCTTCGGAGTGTTTGTTCTTCACGAAACCATACGGGCGCGGGCAATACGGCAGTTCGCGCATCACCTCGTTGATCACCCAAGGCGGTATGCCGTGGCGCAGGCCGACGCGCGCACGAATGCCGGTGATCGATTCGAAGCCGGCGGGAGTGCTGTCGAAGTAGCGCGTGTGCTCGACTTGAGCGACCCTGGTTTCCACGCTGGCCAACGCCTGTTCGTTGGCCCGTTGGCGGCGCTCCACGTCGACCATCAATTGCGCGTTGGCCAGCAACTGCTCGGCCGGGGAGAGCGGGCGATGGTAACTGCCAGTTTTTCGAATCGACGGCAGTACCTCGCCAACGACCCACTCCTCGAATGCCTCGGCCGCTGGCATCTGCGAGCGCATCACCAGGCGGTAAAGGTCGCGCTCGGGAATCACTTTCACGTGCCGGACCTGACCCGTCATTTCAACGGGGCAGGTTTTGGCTGCCTTGCAGTGGACGCGAATGGCTTGGTCGGTGTCCGCATAGGAGAGCAGATCGGCAACGTCCTTCGCGATGAACCAGGGTTCACCCTGCTCATCGGTGATGACGCGGATCTCGGCACCATTGAAGCTGAAAGGGATCAGGTTCATTGGGCACCCCGAAGTACTGCGCCACGTTTCATTGTGCTGGCGTTTTGTGGAGCAGAGCCAAGATCAAACGCCTCAGTCGTGCGCTTTTCGAGCGACTCCCGCTCCACGTCCAACTGGTTGTGCCAGTCATCGGCGTTGTAAATCGCCAGCTCGGCCACCGTTGCGTACTGCGTGTTCGACTCTTGCTCATCCAAGCGATCGCGCAGCACGTAGAGGACTGATCGAAGCCAGTCGATATGCTGCATGGCGCAGGCGATCTGGAAGGTTGCATCTTCTGCGATACGCTTTTGATCGCTCATGCGGAAACCCCCATTGCTGCGTCGATGCCGGCGTGGGCGCCATACACCAACGCGAGCGCATTTTCAGCGGCGAAAAAAATCAGGGTGGCCTGGTTGGAGCACTCAGGGGTGCTCATCAGGTCGCGGAGGCCCGCAACAACCGCCTCCAAGTGATCTGTAGCTGCTTCAAGAGCCTCGACTGCAGGTGCGCCACCGGCAGCTGCCAGAACAGCGCCAGGGCCGCGCATGCAGAACGGATGCTCCGTGGTGAGGATTTGGCTCTTCATCAGCTCGCCTCCCCGTGTTGGCCTTTTTGTACTGCCCAGACGAGCGCGCTTACGGTTTCGGCGAGGAAGGCCATAGCCTCGACGCCGTCGCAGTAAGCCATCTCGCCCGCGTTCAGGCTGTCGTGAAGATGCCGGCAAAGCTGCCCCAAGCCTGATGACAAGACCTTGGCCTGCTGCAAAGCGTCCACGCAATCAATGCCAGGCATGACTTGCATCATCTGCCTGGCCTGGTTGTCGATGGGCGTATCGCAGAACCCTACAGCTGAGGTCCGTAGGGCTTGCGCGGCCGGGCCGGTGGTGATATTTTCTGATTGCATTTTGGTTTTCCTGAAGCAAAGTGAATGCGCAGTTCCCGTTGGCGCGGGTACTGAACAAGAGGCTCGACTTAGGTCGGGCTTTTTTGTGTCCGGTCGAAAGCTATCCGGACAACAAAAACTGGAATTGCGAGGGAGTCATCGGGCTTGCACCTCACTGGATGGATGCACAGGTACGTTAGGCCCTGAACCCTCAAGCCCTGAGGGACTATTATTTGTCTCGTTGCCTATGACAGGTTGGCGTCGCTGGCCAGGGAAAGGCTTCTCTTCCACAGCGGAGATCACGCCATCTTCCTGCTCAATAACAAAAATAGAACGGCCTTCCCGGATCGCTTTGCTCAGGGAGCCTTGGCTCATGTTCAACCGGCGCGCGGTCTGGGCGTGGCGTCGCGATGCATATTCAGCAAGTGGTATTCGCTGCACTTGGCTGTCTCCAGATTTATGACCTTTTTAAATAGTGCTTGCGGGATTTTTTAATGTCAATGCTAGCGGCATTTGAATTTCACTCCCGCCGGACATATGGTGCCGCGATGAAAAAGAAACCTCTCTCCGAAGTTCAAGCTCAAGAATGCGCAGCACTGAAGGCCATCTACTTGGCAAGGCGTGGTGAGCTGGCGCTGACACAGGAAAAGGCTGCCGAAGCGCTGGGCATGAATCAGGGCTCATTCAGCCACTACCTGAACGGCAGAAATGCGCTCAACGTGGACTTTGCCAGCAGGGTCGCGAAACTGCTTGGCGTCTCTGTTCGGGAGTTCAGCCCTCGACTCGCAAATATCATTGATGAGATGACTGGCTACGTCCGCGATCGAAAGGTCACCGATGCTCTGGAGATGGCTCTATTCAAGGTTGAGAACATCGTTCCGACCACACAGCCGTGGCGTGAAGCACGCCAATATCCGCTGGTCAGTTGGATTGCTGCCGGCGCACCAGCGGAATCGCCAGAAGGATCTGTACAGTTGGAAGCCGAGGACTATTTCGAGAGCACGGAAAATGCTGGAGATCAAGGCTATTGGCTAGACGTACGCGGCCCTTCCATGACGGGGTCGAGCAGCCCAAGCTTCCCCGAAGGGACACGTATCCTTGTTAGGCCTGAGGGGTTTGACCTGGTCAGCGGAAAGTTTTATGTGGCGCGGCACCGTGAGGGCGAAAAAACCTTCAAGCAGTATTTATACGATGCGGGCGCTGAATATTTGGTGCCGCTAAACCCGTCTTTTCGACCCATAGAAATGGACGAAGACTGGGAGATTATCGGTCGAGTGATCGACGCCAGAATACCCGGCCTGTAAAAAATAATCCCGCAAGGATTGACAGCTTAAAATCCCGCCAGCACTATAGCTCCATCTTGAACGAGATCGGAGCGTCTCCCCATGGAATTCATCACCTGCGGTTCTTGGCACGGCAGATTGGGCTTAGGCCTGGCTGAGCGTGAACTTGCATGTCTACTAGCCGTAGCCTCAGGCCAGTCCGACAAGCAGATCGCGCAGCGTGATGGTCTCTCCCCTAGATCGATTAAGGGCCGTATTGAATCGGCAATGCACAAGCTGAATGTCTACAAGCGTCCGGCGCTTGTAGCCGAGGCAATGCGCCGAGGCCTGATATCTCCAATTGCCACAGCCCTGGTGTTGATTCTTTCAGTTCACGCAGTGATTGGTGAAGACCACACCATGCGCAACCGCAGGGTTCCAACCGAGCGCAAGTCGGAAATTCGACTGGTGATGCGCCGTGCCGAAGGCGCCCCTATAGCGGCATAACCAAACCTGATTTCGCGAAAGCCAAATAACGCGGCGGGCCCCTGCTCGCCCTGAGAAAAGGAGTAGACCCATGTTGATTTTATCCCGCAGGGCTGGCGAATCCATCGTCATCGCCGACAACATCGTCGTCACTGTGATCAGCGTCACCAATGGCCAAGTGCGGCTCGGCATCGAAGCGCCCGCCGGCGTCATCGTCGATCGTGAGGAGATCCACCAGCGCCGCCACAGCAACCCTAAGGCCTCCCAGGTCGATCACTACACCCGCATGGCTGAGCAAGCTGGGGTGCAGCCATGAAGCGCCGCGAGGTCTCCCCTGCCGCCCTGCCCCAGATCGGCCACATGCTCGCCGGCGGATTCTACGCCGGCCGCATATTCTTCGACGGCGCCGAGTACGCGTTGATCGAGGCTGGCCGCGAGTACGAGTGCGCCGCGCCCTGGTGGGATCATTCCGGCCCGCGCCCGCGCATTCGGGGAGCTACACACCGCTTCGATGGCATGGCCAACACCCTGGCAATGAGCGCCGAGGGCTGCACCATCGCCACCAAGGTGCTGGGCATGAACATGCGTGGCACCTGGGGGTGGCATATCCCATCCATTGAGGAACTGCAGGTCATCCGCGCCAACCTGACTCAACTGGAGCCCTGGGACCATCGCATGTGCGCGCATGCACCGCAGGCCTTCGGGCACCACCAGTATTGGTCCAGCACCCAGAAGGCGAATGCTGCCACAGCATGGTTGATGGGCATGTATCCCTGGGCAATCCCGGACACGAACTGGGTCTCGAAAATTGCGGGCTTCCGTCCAGTCAAGGTTCTGAAGATCAAGGCGGAGGTATTTATCCACGCGCCACATTCGGACGAGCCAGACATCGTGGCGCGCAACCTGTCCGGACTTGTCGCCTGCCCTGCGATCGAGGCAGTGCTCGAGCGCTTCGTTAACGAGGACGCCGGGCGGTTCTATGGCCGCACTGATGAGCTGGTGGCCGAACTGGCACGCATCGGCGCCGAACAACGGACATGAGCAATTCGAGCATCGGCCTGCGCTTGCTTGCCTTGTACGCCGCCCTGCAGCGCCGTGAAACCACCTTCGGCGAAGTCCTGGCCATGGCCGCCGAGTGCGGCATTGATGGCCGCCAAGTGTTGGCCGATCACTTCAACCAGCCGGCAGTGATCGTCGGCAACTTGGAGGCATGACGTGACAGCTTTTCCGCCAAGCAAAAGCATGACGCGTCAGGAATGAGGTAAGCAGATGCGCTATTTGACCGTCAGGAAATTCGCCAGCGAGTCTGGCTACAGCGAGGACGCGATCCGCTCCAAGATCCGTGACGGCATCTGGCGGCTCGGTGAGATATGGAACAGGGCTCCGGATGGCCGGACCCTTATCGACGTAGTGGGGTATGAAAAATGGGTAGAGGCGGGAGGGGAGTTCGGGCGGTCTCCGATACGAGCATCGAGATCACGTTCATGTATCGGGGCGTCAGGTGCCGCGAGCGCATCACGCTCAAGCCCACCGCCACTAATCTGAAGAAGGCCGAGCAGCACAAAGCGGCGATCGAGCATGCGATATCGATCGGGCATTTCGTCTACTCGGTGACCTTCCCGGGTTCGCCTAGGGCTGCGAAGTTCGCGCCTGAAGCGAGCCGGGAGACGGTCAACGGATTTCTGACCAGATGGCTGGAAGCAAAAAAGAAACACATCGCCAGCAGTACCTTCGAAGGCTACAGGAAAATGGTGGAGCTTCGACTTGTGCCAGCTCTGGGCGATCACATGCTGGTCGACCTGAAGCGCAAGATCGTGCGCGATTGGCTCGATACTCTGCTGGTCAGCAACAAGACGCTTAGCAATATCCAGAGTTGCCTGCGTTCGGCTCTTAACGATGCGTGCGACGAAGAGCTGATCGAGGTCAACCCGTTGGCCGGCTGGACGTATTCCCGCAAGGAGGCGCCGCCGAAGGACGACGACGTGGACCCTTTCAGCCCGGATGAACAGGCCGCAATCCTGGGCGCGCTCAATGGTCAGGCCCGGAACCTGGTGCAGTTCGCTTTGTGGTCAGGCCTGCGTACGAGCGAACTGGTTGCGCTCGACTGGGGAGACGTTGACTGGATTCGTGGTGAGGTGGTTATCAGCAAGGCAATGACCCAAGCCGCCGGCGGTGTTGCGGAGGTGACGAAGACCTCTGCAGGGCGACGGAGCGTCAAGCTGCTACGCCCCGCGCTGGAGGCGCTCAAGGCCCAAAAAACTCACACGTTCCTGGCCGACCAAGAGATTTTTCAGAATCCTCGTACGCTCGAGCGTTGGGCCGGTGATCAGCCGATCCGGAAGACCATGTGGATGCCGGCGATGAAGAAGTCAGGCGTTCGATACCGACGGCCATATCAAACGAGGCATACCTATGCATCGATGATGCTGTCTGCCGGTGAGCACCCGATGTGGGTGGCAAAGCAGATGGGACATACCGACTGGACGATGATAGCTAGGGTATACGGCAGGTGGCTTCCGAACGCGACGTCGAGCGCCGGAACGGCGGCTGAAAATATGTTCGGCAAAGCTATAGGATAAGCACGACTTCAGAGACAATTTTTCCCATGTCCGGCAGAATGGCTAGGTCGCTCGAAACCTACACGCTGGAACAAGGAAGTCATGGATGCCTGAAAATTTTGAAGATTCTGCGGTTAGACATTTCGACGATGCAGAGATACTGGCAGCGGCGGGATCCATAGACGGTGCTGGACATCTGATAGGCTTCTCTGCTGAGTGCGGAATAAAGCATGGTATAAGAATTCTAATGTCAGAAACAGATCATGTGCACGGTCATTTCCCGGAGTTGGTAGATAAGGCTAAAAGAGCACTCACGCAACGACGGCAGACTGGGCTATATGGCATTTTGAAAAATAGGAATTTGCTGGAAAACTGGAAAGTAGATCTTCGTTACTCCAGTAATCACGCCATCGAAAAATCCGTTTATGAAGAATGGCGACGCCAAACTTACACCATACTCCATGCAGCTGGACTTAGGAGACGAAAATGATCCGCTACGATGACGCTCTACCGCTGCTGGTGGACATCCTAAAAAACAATATGCACGAAGGCTTTTTAGAAAATAATGTGGTATATCGCGATGCGGATGGAATACTTAGCGTGGTCATCCGTGAGTCCGTTGATTGTGAGCTACTAGAAAAAGTTGAACCCCTATTATCTTCAGTCGAAGGTTACATTTCATCTCCCGCTTTTCTGACACCGGATGACCTTTTCGACAATGATCTTAAAAATAAAGATCTGGATGATTGGGAGTTGGTTAGGCACGAAGGTAAGGCTACGTATGTCAGATACGTAGAAAAAAGGATAGTAGGGAGCGACTGGGTCCGGGGAGTTATTCCGAACAGCCTACCAGACGCCCCACCTATCATTGTATTTGCAAGTCTCAAAGGTGGGGTTGGCCGTTCTACCGCATTATCGGTAGCTGCTTTTGACTTTGCGAATAAAGGTAAAAATATTTTAGCGATAGACTTAGATCTTGAGGCGCCAGGAATAGGAAGCATATTATTAGATAATGATAACCTGCCTGAATTTGGAGCTCTAGATTATTATGTAGAGAGCGGCAGAAGCGATATATCCCACGAGTTCATAACCAAGCTTTCTGAAATCTCGTATACATGCGAAAACGGGGGAAGCGTACATGTAATACCAGCAGCCGGAAAACGCTGCCGAAGCCATCCAGAAAATGTAATTGGCAAAATTTCTAGAAGCTATCTCGAAACGGTCGAGGGAGAAAATTCAAAAACCTTTCTGGACAAGACTAGAGATTTAATAGCCTCCGCCTGCGACAACTCACAGTATGATGTAGTCTTCATAGATGCTCGAGCTGGGCTAAACGAAACTACAGCTGCAACTATCCAAGGTCTCGGTGCGGACATATTATTTTTTGGGATTGATACTCCACAGACTTGGGAGGGATATAAATATTTCCTCTCTCATTTGGCTCGTTATAAAAACAGAGCTAGCCTGGAGAGCGACTGGCGTTACAAAATTAAAATGATCCATGCTAAAGCTTTAGAAGGGCAGTCAATCGGCAAAGCGTTTAGGGATAATTCTTTCGAGCTATTTGCTAACTACTTATATGATGAGCTTGATGGAGACGAGGGTGCGGAAGGACTCCCTGAATCATTCAGCTTCGATTTAGATGATCAGTCAGCCCCGCATTACGCTTGGCCTATCTACATGTCAGAGTTTTTTTATGAATACAACCCTCAGTCTTCTGATAAACTACCCTCTGATGTAATAAATGCAATTTATGGTGAATTTTTAACTAGCCTTTATGACCGGGTCTTTTCAAATGGCGCTTGACGGATATATTTTAGATCGCTTGCGGGAAGTTATCTCCAAATTCGAGCCAGACTCTGCGAGCGATGCTGCCAAACCTCTTTCGGTTGAAGAAATTTTTGCCCCTGAGAGCCACCGCGAAGCGCTGGATATTGAGCGCGCTCTGGTAATCGGTAATCGCGGAACTGGAAAAAGCGTATGGTCAGGCGCCTTAGCTGACTCCGCTCTTCGCTTAAAACTTGCGGAGACCTATGAGAATGATGATCTAAAACGCGCAGATGTTGTACTTGGTTTCCATCAAAGTGCAGGTAAAGTTCCAGGGGTTGCACCATCACCAGGGACTTTGAACCTACTGCTAAGGAACCGTAGCGAACCGGAGAATATCTGGACGGCAGTTTTGATCCAAGGGCTTACACCTTTCGTAGGGTCTGCACCTGGCAAAGACTTACAAAAGATTATAAAGTGGATTGAGAAAAGCCCAGATAAAGCAGACAAATGGCTAATGGATGCCGATCTGCTGCTGGGTAAGAAAAACAAGAAGTTTTTACTTGTTTTCGATGCTTTAGACCGCCTAGGAAAAAGCTGGTCGGATATTCGACCACTTACTAAAGGAGCGCTTTCGCTAGCATTGAATATAAAAGGATATTCTAATATTCGTGCAAAAGTGTTCATGCGAACGGACCAATTTCAAGATCAATTTATATTCACGTTTCCAGATGCTTCTAAACTTAAAGCAGCAAAGGTCGAGTTAAAGTGGCATCATACTGAACTTTATGGCCTGCTTTATAATCGCCTCAAGAAAAACCAGCAGTCTTCAGGCGCTTTTGAGAAGCTATACTTGGCAGCAACGGGAAAAAAATTGCGCGCCTACTCTAAAATTGATGATCCCACTGAGCAGAAGGAAATCTTCAACATCATTGCTGGTGAATATATGGGGACGGACCATAGACGCGGTAGAACTTACACTTGGATAATAGATCATCTTGCAGACGCATTCCAAGAAACTACACCGAGAAACTTTTTGGTAACGTTACAGCGTGCGGCAAGAGCCCGGCAGAAGCCTCAAGATACTGTCATTGATCATCATGGAATCAGGGAGGGCGTACAAGAAGCCTCAGCGATACGAGTTGATCAACTTTCAGAGGACTACCCATGGATAAGAGTGGCGTTAAGCGATTTGGAGGGACTTGAAGTACCGTGTCTACCTAGCTCTTTCGTCCGACGGTGGAAAGATCGTAAAACTGTAGACTCAGTGATCAGTGCATCGGCCTCTGCTGCAGGTCCTATTGAACTAGAACGGCCGACCGGAGATAGAGAAGTCTTGCTCTTAGAATCACTAGTAAATATAGGCGTGATTGAGATAAGATCAGAAACGAGAATCAACATGCCTGATATATTCCGTGTGGCAGCAAAAATCAAGCGCAGAGGGGGAGTCAAGCCTCCGACAGCGTCCAGGAAGCAATGAGACAGCGCAACGGAATGACAGCTTTATGCCAGTCTTGGGCCTGCAAGCCGCGCAGATTAAGCCTTAGACGGGGGTTCAAATCCCCCCGGCTCCACCAAATGATCAAAAAAAGACGTCCACGGACGTCTTTTTTTGTGCCTGTAAATCACTAAAATCAATGACTTACAACGCCTTTGAGGGCCATAGTGGCTTTTTGAGTTCCAGAAGGTTTGGTATCCCAGGTGGTATCCCAGGCCACCCGGTGCTATTTTTAGGATACCAAAACGGTGCCGGAGGTAGTTCTCATGCCTACTCAAGCAACCCGTCTCTCCGATCGCCAGCTCAAGGCGGTCAAGGCAACTGGTAAAGACTTCGTCCTTAGCGACGGCTACGGCCTACGGCTTCGAGTACGCGCCAGCGGCTCGATGATGTGGAATTTCAATTACCGCGCACCGTTGACCAGAAGCCGTATCAATATGGCACTCGGTCCATACCCCGACCTCTCGTTAGCCAACGCCCGGAAGAAAGCCGAGAAGCGCGTGAGTTGCTCGCTCTGGGCATTGATCCCAAAGCTCAACGCGATGAGGTAAGGCAAGCCAAACTCGCTGAGACCGAGCACACCTTCGAGAAGGTGGCCACCGCCTGGTTCGAGCTAAAGAAGGACTCCGTGACGCCGGCATATGCCGAAGACATTTGGCGCTCGCTAACACTGCATGTTTTTCCAGACTTGAAAACAACGCCTCTCTCGCAGATCAGCGCCCCGATGGTCATCAAGCTCCTTCGTCCCATCGAAGCCAAAGGTAGTCTCGAGACAGTGAAGCGACTGAGCCAACGGCTCAACGAGATTATGACCTACGGGGTAAACTCCGGGCTGATTTTCTCTAACCCCCTCAGTGGTATTCGAGCGGTATTCAAGAAGCCCAAGAAAGAGAATATGGCCGCGCTACGACCCGATGAGCTTTCCGAGCTCATGATCGAAATCGCGAACGCCAGCGTCAAGGGGATCACCCGCTGCCTGATCGAATGGCAACTGCACACCATGACCCGTCCTGCCGAAGCGGCTACCACCCGATGGGCAGATATCGACTTCGACAAACGCATCTGGACCATCCCGCCGGAGCGCATGAAAAAGCGGCGTCCGCATACCATCCCGCTGACCGAACAGGCACTCGCGTTACTGGAGGCGCTCAAGTCCCTCAGCGGCAATAGGGAATACGTGTTCCCGGCAGATAGAAACCCGCGCACCCACGCCAACAGTCAGACCGCCACCGTGGCGTTGAAACGCATGGGCTTCCAGGACCGCTTGGTCAGCCACGGCATGCGCTCCATGGCCAGCACCATCCTGAACGAGCATGGGTGGGATCCGGAGCTGATCGAAGTTGCGCTGGCGCATGTCGACAAGGACGGAGTCCGAAGCGCTTACAACCGAGCGGATTACATCGAGCGCCGGAGTCCGATGATGGCCTGGTGGAGTGAACATATCCAGAAGGCGGCCACCGGCAGCCTGTCGGCATCGGCCATCAATCAAACCAGGGACCGTAACGTCGTACCGATTCGCTGAGCATCCAAAGGTACGCAACGCCGGCTACAATCCGTGTCGTGCAGCAGGGCGAAAGGAGCGAAGACTGTCGCTAAATCACTGGTATTCCTGCGCCTCTTCAGCCAAGCCCTTGAGTATGGGAAGGCTCCGCATCCCCATACTCAAGGGCTCACGCTTAAAAGGGTCTATCAAACAACCACGAGTTGCGCCTTTCTGCGACGGATCAACCCTGTTGTTAACGCATAGTAATAGACGGTCGCTGGTGCTGAGCAACGCAGATAGTGCTCTAAAAACCATCTGATGTGCTTTTCCTTCCAGGACCAAGGCGTCGCGCATCCCCAGCGCTCAAGAATCGCCTCGTGCATCCTTTCCGCTTGCCTGATGTGCCGCTGCCGCGTGGCATGCGCACCTTTGAGCACCGGGCTCAGAAACAATGCCATATCGAACTGGTTTTTCATCGATGACTTCCGATGTAGGCACTCACCACATCGATGCGGGTATGTCCCAACTCGTGACTGATCTGCTGTCGTGCACGCTGATCGAGTGCTCGATCCTCTTGATGAACACGATCACCATTAACGGGTGCGGGAAAACCGGTCAGTTGCTCATAGCGCTCACAGCCGTATGCCGCTCGCAGCTCATGAAAGCGTTTTAAACCTTGCTCATGCAGAAGGACCCGTGCCGGCCGCACGACTTTTTGTATAAAGTCTTTGTAGCTTTCATCGGGCGCCAACAAATTCAGACTGCCACTGGGTGAAACCTCACTGGATCTGTCCAGTGCCTCTCGGACTTGATCCGTGACCTTAATCCAACCCGGCGCAGATGCGCCTGATCGGCCGCCCTTAGTGCCGTCTTGGATATTGATCTTCCCCAGTCGCTGAGCCTCTCGTTGCAGTCGGGGCAGATCGGCCAGGATCGCTTCGCGCAGTCGCATACCGGTCTCCCGAGCAAGGAGCACAATGGCACTCACCCTCTCCTGCTGACGATCTGACAGCGCTTCCGCAATCAGCCTGACCTGCACAAGATCTTGGCCTTGCGGTGCCTCACTACGAACGCTTGAGCGCTGCAAGCCCAGCGCCTTGCTCGGACTGGGGATTTTGACGTACTGATCACCGCGCAGCGCGTCCAGCGTTCGGTTAACGCTGGACAGTCGGTTCTGCGCGGTGGCAATGCCGACGTTGCCCTGATCAACCTGCTCCCGCACGTGAACGGCGTACCGCATGAGCATCTCGCGGTCTATCTGGCGCGCGTCGTTGACCCTCGGCCCTTCATCGGATCGACACCAATGCACGAACGCCTGCCAGCAATCACTATGGGCTTTGACGGTAGCAAAATGGCCGTCGCCAAACAGGTCTTTCAGTGCTTGCGGTCCAACATAACTAAGCTGGCAACCGAAGCCAAAATTGCGCCCCGCTCGCTTACCGACCCGAGCCATTTTTCTGTTCCTGATCGACTGCCGCGAGATCATGCAAAAGGGTTCGCCAGTACGCACTTACAATCGCGAACTGAGCCCAATCAGTCGGGCGAAAACACAGCGTGTTCTCGGTGACGTAAAGATGCGCACCCTCCTCTTTCAACCATTGAATAATGGCTGTCGTAGAGGCGATAGCTTTATGGGTGGTGGCGACACTGGCGACAGCGGCGACAACCCTTGTCCTGCCTGGTTTTGAGCGTGGCGACAAAGTGGCGACAGTAGCGGCGACAAATCGCGCTTTGGGCTCCTTTTGACGCTGAGCCAGATGGTTGCGCAGCGCTTCATCAAGATTAAACATGGCGCACCTCGAAGGTGTGGCCATCAGTGATCAACCACTGATGATCAATCAACTCGACCAGCAGCTTGGCGGCATGACGACTGCTCTTGCGGGCAAAGCGGGGACCGTTGCGATTCAATTCACGAATACTGAAACGCTTCCAATCTTTGACCTGTAGACATCGCAGCAGCCGGTCTGCCTCCTCTTTTACTCGACACACCGGCTCCTGCTCAGTCAGGCGCTAGATCTCGTTGAGGTAGTAGCCGACTAAAACGGAGGCCCGTTGGATATGGTCGACCTCCACGACGCTGATCTCCTCCACAACTGAAAGAATGCCGGCGACGCGCAGCAGGTTATCTGCGGCTTTTGATCCGCTGGGCCGCACGCTGGCCAGCTCGCCAAACTCCCCCAGTTGAGCTTCGATAGCATCATGCAAGTCAATCCAGCGACGGCGCGCCAGCGGACTGAGACTCAGCTTTGACAGCTGCAAGGCTCCGTCAGCGGAAAGTGACCAAGGCTGATAAAATAGAGCCGAAAGGCGGTGATGATAGCGCTTGAGGGCGGCGTCTTTGGACAAGTCGACAGCCTGGTAGCTACGTTGCCCGGCTAGACTGGTTGGCCAGGTCATCAAGCAGCGCCCTAGAATGCCTTGCCCCTGCAGCAACAGATCACTGAGTAACTGCATGGCCAAATACGGTTGCAGCATCAGGTGGAGGCTCAAGCGTCGGTCATAGGCTCGCAAGCTTTCACCAACCATGGAACGCGCGCGATCTATCGGGCTGCCGTCCCAGAGTGACGACAAGGTCGTAACCGCTTTCAAACGGTTATCTCGACTCATGGTGCTGCTGCCGAGGAATTGTCCCCCTTCATCGCAGAACAACCCCATGCTCGGCAGGTCAGAGCAGAGCCCTTTGATCAGCGCTTCAATAGTTGGGTCCGTGGTAATCAGCCTCGGTGCAGAGGGCTCCGCTTCGAGCGGTACACCGTTCGCGGAGTCGGGATCGCCAGGCTTGATACGCTGCGCCTGTCGCTGTGCGGCACGGTACCGGGCAAGTTGTTCGCGATAGCGCTGCCACTGTTTACGCTCCCATTGCAGAGCCGGCAGCAATGCACATCGGTCTGCGGCGGTCTTGCGATCCCCTGGCGCGGCCACCGTGATCAGGTACAGCGACAGGGGATAATTTCTCCCGTCGAGCTCTAAGCCCGCATGACCTTGAGTGGCCGGCGCCGAAGCAGCCAGCATCGATTGTGCAGCCAATGCCTGGGGCACACCGATGACCTCGGCCGTGTGTTCGACTGCAGGCCCAAGAATCCCACCCAGTGCCTGCACTAGATAAGGCTGGGCCACGGGATTCAATTCAATCAGCGGTCGAGGTGGATGCGATAGTTCAAGCTTCGGATCTAACTGCTGCATGGGCCCTCTCCTCGTCATTGCTGGTCGTCCTCACGTAGTCCCGCCACGGCTGTTGAGTGTTATCAGGGATCAAGGCCCCTGCGGCCTGTGAGGTGTTCACTGACACGGAACGAACGGCTCCTTACGACCGGGAGCAAGGGCATGACCCATGAATCTGGCCTCCTTAGACGCATCCGAAGATACGGGCGGGTGAAGGCGGTGCCGACTGACGAGTTCGGCACCTAGAGATCCTGGGTGAGAGAAGGCCCCAACATCGACACCTGGGGCATGCCTGACTGTCAGTCAGGTGCAGCCTTTCCATAGGCTGCGGCACCGGTGGCTGTGTCGTTGTGGATGGCGACGAATCAGATTTGTCACGCCGATTGTCACGAGGAGAATTGCGGCAATGCCATGTAAGACGTGGCTTGCAGCAGTGGTACGAGCGCCCGTCTCTTTCCAGGAGAACGAGACGGGCGCAGTCTGGCGCAGCGAAGTGTGCCGAAAGGTGAGGTTGCTGCAACGCAGCGAGATAGGTCCATCGCATGCCGCAGTGGGCAGATAGGTCGAGTGAGCACCCATCACTCTTGGGGAGTGACCGTGCGAGCCGCCGGACGCTAATCGCACTTCGGGAGAACCACCACGCAAGTGACGTAGCCTTGGAGGTTCTGGCTACCTGGGCTGGTGCTGTCAACGACAGCGATCCGTTCGCCAATTTTTATACCCGCTCGAAAAGGCGGTCAAGCGTCACGCCCAACGTGCTCAGGAAGTGGCGACTGTCGCCACTTATGTCGCCACGCTCTAGGCCCCGTGCTGCATGGGTTGTCGCCGCTGTCGCCGCTGTCGCCACGCCTACATCCATGTCCAACGAAAAGATTCGCACACACATTGAAATGGCACTGCGCTCGATAGAGATTGCAGGGAATTACTCACGGGTGAAGCAAGCGTGGCGTTAATCAAATTTGAAAATGAGAGGGTGGAACGCGGCGGCTTCGAAACAAAGCGAGTGAACCCTCCGATCGGCGCGATCAAAGATCGCTTGATCGAAGGGTTTGGTGGGAAAAGCAAATCTCTCAACGTCAATTACAGACCCAGGCATCAAGGCGGGTTGATTGGGGAGTGAAGGCCTCACCACCAGCCGTGCGACGTAGAATGTGTCATTTGTGTTACCTAAAATCGATGCGAATGCATGCAATATGCTTGCTTGCAGGCTAACCAGCCACTGGTTTCCATTTGAGACGAACAGCTAATACTTGTAATGGCTATTGCGTGCCTTTTAACAGGCCAGAATAGACAAACGACAAACTATTGATTAGCTCTGAAACCAGGCCATCCAGAATTAATGGAATACTTTTGAATTGTTCTAATGAATCAGATACTACTAAATCTTTGATTTCATCGTATGACATTATGTCAGTTATCTTTTTCGTTGAGATGGCTTCTGATCTTGAGTTTTCGATTGTTTGCAAAACACATAGGTTTTTACTAAAGAAGCCAGCTTGGTGAGCCACTTTGTTTCTAGGCGCTCTTAGATGCTCTATTGCGCCCTCCATGCTTTTTAATATATCAAGAGATCTTGGTGAAAAAGTAGATAGCTCTTTGTGAACTTTCCTGTTGCCGCCTAATTGCTCAATTTTACTATTCTCCATGAGCATGGTTGATCCGGCCAAGAGGTAGGAGCGGTCTATTACGCTGGTCAGCCTAAGTAAAAAATTCTCAATATGAAAGGTATGATGCTCGGAAAAATTATATTTTGAGTCCGCGTATGTTTTTTTACTCAAATATTCAATAGCGATATCTATATTCTTAAAAGAATTGTCAATTTCCGCAACCCTATTAAATACATCTTGAGCGTATTGCTCCATGGCCGATGCATTGTAAGTTTGATCCCCTTTAGATAGCGCAGATAATTTTTTAAAAAGTGATGCGGTAATCAAAGAAAATAATTGCTTGATATTTGGGTTCTCGGAATGCACAACCATGATCCTTCGGCACATAACAGTTGGTTACGGAATGGATTATCACAAACCCCAGCGAATGAAGTGCGTGTGTTTAATCAGCTTTTAGCACTTTAGCTTCTGCCTGGCCAGCATGACAAAGCTCTGATGTAAGTCATAACATTCTGTGGCTTTTTCATTTAGCTCCCTTAGCGCTTGGTATACGTGCTCGGGATAGTCCCATGCGCCCCTGCAACTATCTGGAATGCAAGAAAACATACCTCCACCATTGAGGTCGTATGAATTCACCCCAAGAAAATAGGTAAACGTTCGGCACTTCCTCCACAATTCCGTTCGCCTTCCCTCAAGTTCTTTATCGAGAAAGTGATGCTCGACATTATCCCAGTTTTCAACGAATTTGTTTATATCTGTAAGGTTTATTTCGTGGTAAGAGCCGCCGAGGTCGTGATCCCGAAGAAATGGAACGGTGTATCCATTTGATGGGAAATCTTCTAGAAATTTTCTGAAGAGAGCGGTGTCAATCAACTGCCTTTCTCTGCTTTCTTCTAGAGCAAACTCAGATGTTTTTTGCAACAGAAATTTATTTACCAAATTATGCATTAACGCGAGAGCAATAAGCCCCAATCCTACTAGCGGCTCAACGGAACTTGATTGAAGCTCGGCAAGCGTGAAGTGTTTGCCACTGTTAAGGTTAACCGTATCCACCAGGAAATTATAAAAAATCTCTTTGAGGGCAGTAGGGGTTGCCAGTATTGTTCCACCTAGCAACGCGATATACCAAGTTAGTTTATTGGTGAAATCAGGGAACAGCCAGTAGTTGCTTGCCTTTTTTATCAGCTCTTTTATTTCTTCTTTTGAGAACACCGCGCATTCAACTCCGTATGGATGCTAACTATAGGTAAACGACACAAGCGGCATAATAGCTTATCCCATCTGTGCTAGATAGTTTTTTCCCAGCTTTGCGTAATTCCGCGTCCGACTTGAGTGTCGGGCCAAAAAAGTGCGACATGACTTTTGAGCACATTACTGATCTATCAGCAGCATGTCCATTGTCTGCGTTTGGTCGTCCTCTGCCTTTAGCAAATATCAAATGCACTACGCACGCAACTCCGAGATAAGAAAAGGCAATGGGTATACATTGGAGAGAGCTGAAAGGCCAGCTTGCGCTGGCCTTCCTTTTTTACTGATCGAAGCTTGCCAGCAATTCGAGTTCGTATTCGGCGTCGGTAAAGAAGTCATCAGCGCCAGCACGATCGCTGCGGAAGCTCTGCATCATATCGCCGCAAGTTGACGAACCATTCTTAAGGGCATCAGAAATCGCGGGTTTACAGGAGTCAACGCCATCTCGATGTCCGTTGCTATAGCCGATCACGCTTCCTATAGCCAGCCCTATGAGGTAACCACTGGATTCACCATCCCCGTAACCCTGTGCGTAGCCTGCAGTGAAAGCTACTTTGGCTGCGGGTTCGCCATGTTCCCGCCACATGGCCTCCATTTGCTCTGGTGTCATAGCCACATTTCCCATAAGACACTCACAATCGGAACTCTGGCGAAGGTGAGTGCTGCTCCGTCCAGAATTCCTGAGCATAGTACAACCCTGAACTGCCTACCAGCACTGGAGCTTGCGAGGTGTCTAGAGAATACGGGGCGATTCACAAAGCTTTTTTCTTTCCTCTGCTAGCTGTAATTGAGTCTGCTCGTGATGCATATATCACGAGCTTTTAACCGCGACCCTAGTTGCTCCGCCGTGTTCAGTCACTCGTGGCCGACATCTAAGCTTTACGGCACCCTTTGAGAACGACTCGTCAGTGGCCTTGCTTGACCAGACGTAAGCCTCGCCGGCCTTGAGCAGAGCCATGCGCTCGGGAGTCAAATTGGCCAATGCGGCGTTGGCTTTCTGAATGTGTTTTAGCCAGGCGGGTGAGTTGAATTTGTGCATTATGATCTGGGTGGATAGCTCAATCAGGCTGACAGGAACAGATGGTGGATCTTGACTCGCCACCATAATGCTCACGCCCTTATGGCGCATTTCGCGTACAACTTCGATAAGCCCCGCAACAAGGTCTGGGCTTTCGATATACTTGTGGGCCTCATCGAACACCACCAGCTTGTTGAAGCTACGCCCCTCGATTCGCGCTTCTGCAAACAGCTGCAAGAGTACGACGAAAAGCCCAAGAGCCTGGTCCTTCTCGATGTACTCATCTCGAAGGTCCACGATGATCAAGCGACCAGGCTTGACCACTTCGGTGAGCGAAGCTGAATCGTTGATGTATTCGGCAGCCAACTCCAGACGCATTCTGGCCAGTTCTTTCAGATGCTCCGGGATTGACGACGCTTCGACACCGGCTCGCAACCCTTCCAGTGTTATGTCATCGCGCATGGACTTCATGATGCGCATGATCTGACGAATGTAGGTGGCCTGATTGCCCACGGCCCCCATCAGAAATTTCCAGTGCGAGGCCTTCAATTCCGATGCAGAGAACTGCAGCGGCAACACCTCAATGTCCGGATACTCCGCGCGCCGCTCTTCGATTTTGTCTGCGGGTACAAGCAGCAAAACATCAGTCAGAGCTTTCGGCTCTGCGCCGTACACCTTCTTCAGCGCTCGGACCTGATCCTCAACGCTATTGGCACCTACCATCGACGTAAACTCGGGCTTATAGTCCATCGTCGGGCTGTAATGGAAGATCACCGTGGACAGCGGTTCTGGTAGACAGTTTATGCCTGGGATTGGCAAAGAGGCCATCTCCGCAACACTCCCCAAGGTATAACTCTTCCCGCCCCCTTGAACACCGAATAGGCTGATAGTGTGGGTCTGATTCAGGTCGAGTGCGACCTTGCGCCCAGATACTTCGCCGAGCAACCCGTATTGAGGCGTTGATCCGGTCGTGCCAAGCATGATGTCGTAGGCGACCCGGCCATTGATTGGCTGAGCAACTTCAGACGAAGGAACTGGGGCTTCGGTGACCATGGGCGTCGCCACCTTATCTTCGTCTCGCACAGGCGCGGGCTTGGAGTCAGCGATGGCAGGTTGCTTCGTCTCTGGCATTGTGATCGGCGGCTGACGCGGTTCAATCACCTCTAAGACCACCATCACGGCCGGCTCTGGTTCCCGCACCTGCGCTGTGGGCGTGAAATTTGACGGGCTGTACGAAATTCGTGTCCTGTCGTCCCATGCCAGAGTTCTATCACGAGGCGGACTCAAGAAAGCAGCGGTCTCAAAGGTCGGGACAGCTGGTGCAAAAGTCCTGCGACGTAGCAATTCTTGGGTCACCTCGCGCGCCGTATCGGTGGATCGAACACTCGGCAAGCTCGCCATGGTCTCGGTGTCGATCACTGCTGCTTCGACCAATTGGCGAATCAGGTCGCTGCCGATGCGGTAGAACTCGATGCCGTTCTCATGTTCAGCCGGTTCCGTGCCCGGTTTGCTGAAGTCGAATACCACAGCGCTTCGCGTGAACTGCAGTGTGTAAGACCGCTCATCCAAGCGGCGCAAGAAGAAGTGCGCCTCTTCCGCAGCTTCAGGCAAGACAACGCCGTAACGTTCCGAGCGGTCCAAATAAAATCCCAGCAAAGCTGCCAGGTCACGGTTTTTGATAGGGCGATCCGGACGATCTACTTCTGCCAACTTAGGGTCGAAATGGTAGGCGATAACGTGCTCCGTCTGCGCGATCTGGTCAGCAATGGATGCCTTTAATTGCGCATATGCGGCCATATCACCAACCTGGCTGTAGCACTTCACCTCGACCAGCCTGCAGGTCACGACACGGCTCATTGGATCAAGGTCGAACAGTGCAAGATCAGTTCGCCGGAAACTGACCTCGTCTCCCATTTCCTCAGCGTTCTGACGAATGGCCTTGTACAGCTCCAGGTGAGCATCCAGGGGCACAACAACCTGGTTCTGAAACACACCTTGATGTTCAAGAAACAACCGTGAAAGGGCGAGCCCCATCGCCTCCGCTCTTTGCGAAGACGACGACAACAGCTTCAGGGCCAACCGGCCAGATAGCGAGCGAAGCTGATCTAGCATCACCAAGGCATGACTGCCTGAATTTGGGAGGCCGTATTCGCCTAAGATTGGCACCAATAATGACTCAAGCTCTGCCACTGAGCGGGAGGTGATTGCCAATCGATGGCCCATCGCATTTGCCATGTCAGGCGAGTGATCAATCAGATAGTCAGGGCGAGTTGAGTGCCGTCGATGGTCAAAAAACTCGATGCCCAGGTTCCGATCAATAGTGAGCACCCAATCGCTAACTTCATGCACCTGATGCAGCATCGCGCGCTCGTCGGCTGACAAGCTCAACGCCACCACCGGCCGTGCATGTGGTAAATACTGGCTACGCGCAATGGTCGCCACGGCAACCGAAAACGCACGTGAGATGCCTCCCATCAGATCTGACAAGGCATCAGCCCCCTCGATTGGCCGTGCCACCCCATGCAGCGGGCGACGAAGCCAAGTGATGGATTGCTCATCTTCCAGGTAATCCACCTCGAAGGGCTGGACAAGTCCATGGACGAATGAAGAGTCATCCGAGTCCCGAACGTCTACAGCACGCATTTCCTCAGCCGGAAACAAGTCAAACAAAAATGACAAATGCGCGGGATGCAAATCAGGCTCGTCGCGGAACTCCTTGATGGCGCGGATCGCCAATCGCAACTTGGGGTGCAGGTGACTATCAGTCGGCGTGGAGAATGCGTCCGCCTCCTTCGCGCTAGTTCCCGAGTCAGGGGCCAGCAATTCCAGCAGCGCCTCTCCCGTTGAAGGAACCGCCGGATCCGGCACGAACAGCCTAATGTCGTACCGAAGATCGGCAAACTCGGAATGACGCTGCAGTGCAAGTAGCACTTCAGCCAAAGCCATCGCCCGTCCCGAATTGAACGCGTTGATCGTCAGCGTCTCAACATACGGGTGCTGGATCAGATAACGCTGCACCCGAGCCGCCAAGTAGGTGCTATCGATGGTCGCACCGCCAATTGCTGGCTCGGGCAGCCCCAGTGCGGCGCACACCTCACCAACCAAACCACGCGGGTCTTCTTCGTCGGTCGCCGCGTACAGCGACCAGAATGGGTTGATGTTATCCACAGCCAGCGCCGTGCGTCCAAGCTCCTCACAGAAAGGCAATACAGGTGGAAATGCTGCAGGCGAAAGCTGATTGAGAACAGCTTCTCGAGTCGGCACCACATACTCGCGGCCACTCGCCTGGCTGCGCTCCATCCAACGCTGCCCCAGCTGGCTCCAGGCGACATGCCAGTTGGCACGAAGAGGATGCGTCGGGCCCAGAAGTACGGCGTCACGCCGCCTACCCTGATAATCCTCCAGGACCAAAGCAACTGAATCAATGGTGAGGGCGCAACGCAACTCTTCAAAAGCCGAGCGTGCAATGACGGCATCTGTTGAGCCACATCGAACCAACACAGCATCAATCCAAGCCAGGTAGGCTGCCGCATAGTTCTGAGCGGGCTCTTGCAGGCTCAGAAGGTCCCTGGCCTGCATGATCAAGCGCTGATCGCCTTGCAAGACTGCACCAAATAGGGTTGCCCGGGACTCTCGAAACCTCGCTGCTTCATCCGAGGTCGGCCATTTAAAAGAGATCGTTGATCGCGTGGCAGCGCCGGACGCGTTGATCGACAGCCTCAATCGATTGAGGCCATCCGGGTCTCCAAGAAAGGCTCGTTCCAGGCCGGCCAAGACGGCAGACACCAAGACATTCGCTTTCCCTTCTTTTCCCAGCCGGACCTCCAGGGTCTCGCCGCTGGCTGCAGTTTTGCTGCTTCGCTCCACCCAAGCGCATCCCGTGATCGAGATAGAACTCGGGTCTCGATCCTGACTTACAGCAGCAAAGCGCGCGCGCAGCAGCGCATGCATCAAGCTTGGCTCGCGCGGCACAGCTCGCTGTGGAGGCTCAACCTCTACCTCGTCGTCGGTGACCACATAAAAGAGAATCGCTCTCATTGGATTGGGCAAGGGTCTCGGAGGCATCGCTGTTGAAGCGAATAGGATTGCCCTCGCCGTCAGCAAGCGGAATACGGTCACCGTCTTCAGTCTCCCCGTATACACGAACAAAGTGCCAACCCTCTTCCCAGTCGATCTTGCCAATTGACGAAAATGCGATCACCCCAGAATCCGTGCCCTTGGTCCACGCTGCCTTGCGGCGGCGCAAGCCTGTTGGGCCGTTATCGCGCGACACCACCTCAGCCACGAATCGAGACAAGCCTTCCACCCTGGACGGAGCAGGATCTACCCTGAAGGATACACTGAACTTTTTGAGGCCCGTCTTCGAGATAGGCAACACCCGGTGGCCGATCAGCTCGGACAGACTGGGGTCTTCATTGTCGTCCTTTACCACCGGCAAATCTGGCAGTTCAACATCGCCGATGAAAATGGCATCCGGATTGACGCCCCCGTCCTCAAACAGCCACTTGTTGAACGCAAGGGGCCAATTGACCCGATCGCGGACGATTAATTGGGTCCACTCCTTCGGATTGGCAACACCAACCCTCGAAAAGAACTCACCAAGCTGCTTGCAGAAAACTGGATCGTGCAAGCCCAGCTCAAGGGCGCGCACGCGCTCCGTTTTAGTTGACCATGTGACTTGCTCGACGCATTCGCGGTTGCGAGCCACCCGCGCAGGCGCACGTTCCGCCTGCTGGAACAACTCGAAATCCGGCACGAGGGACAGCTCGAACAGCGCTGCCCCCATAGCATCTGGGTCAAAGCCGTTGACTTGGCATGTGAGCAGGTAGCGAACCACTGCGGCATCGTCGGCATATCGCCAGCGCGAATCGCTCCGGCGCAGCTCACCCAAACAAGCTTCGACAGCAACCCGAAGGTTGGCCGGAATCTGAGTGATCAGCTGTGCATTCAGGTCAGCGTAGGCACCATCAATCGACACTTCTTCAAACGTCGCAACACCGAACGAATCCTCGGCAGAAGCACGCAGATCATTTGGCACAAAGACCAGCAGCGGGGGCCTTAGCTCGTCGTTGGGCAACGGGTTGCGCAGTTCAACGAGCTTGGTACTCGTTACGGCCAATCCCGGCGCTTGGGCACGCAGGGCGTCGTCCGCTAGCACAACCACATTGGCAGAAGGAACGACCGCACGCAGCCCCCCAGCCAATCGGATCATCAGCTCACGATCCAGGTCCGTGACACGCATGCAATGCCCAAGATCACGGGCGGCCAAGACCTTGAAAAGCCTCGGCAGCAAGACGGACTCAAGCGCCGCGCTCAGTTCTTGGCCGGTAAGTTCACGCAGGCCCAAACTCATGTGCGCCCCCCTTCTGTTCGTTCTGCAATCGTGTAGCGCGGTACAACCGTCTGGGTTACATAGGCATCGGACAAGTCGCGGTAGAAGCCAATCTCGCGCAGGCGTCCAGTAAATGCCTGAACGTTGCTTCGTAGGGCTTTTCGCTCATCGATTGTGGGCGTTGCGAATCCTTCACCGGGCGGCAACTGATCAATGTAGAGACCGTAGCGTTCACGCAGAAAAGACAGCAGATCATCTATCCGCATCTCGCCAGTGAAGTAGCCCCGATCCCCCCCTGGACGCAGCACCGCAATTTGCAGCAGCACCTCCAGCAAACGGCTCTCAAGAGAAAATCGACGAGGGGCATTTCGCGCACGCGTTTGAGCCAGCAGCGCTCCCGACTTGTTCTTCAACATCGTAGCGTCTAGCGACTCGATGATGTATTTCCGGTGAAAAGCACCGCGGAGAGCGACAAGAATTTCGATATAGGTCTCAAAATCCGAGAGCCCCATCCTAGTGATGGCTTCAACCTCGGCATCCAGTCCGGCTTCGCCCTCTGACAGCGACTCCAAAAGCCCCGACAAACGCTCGCCGAAAAACTTATCACGCTCCTCAGCGAAAGGCTCTGCTTGAAGGCCATACAGTTCGCCAACCGAGAACACTGAATTCAACGGACGGATCAATTTGCCACGCCGCACAAGGTGCTCCGAGAACTCGTCTAGCTTCTTCGCAACAAAGTACGCGCGAATAAAACTCGGGATTCGCCGGTAACAACCATCGGCACTACGCTCAGCTAGCCCAGCGGTTGCTGAGTTGGCGTTGCCCGAGAGGTCAACAAACATCCCCAGCTTGTAAGGACAGTCGCCCTGGGGTTCGCGCTGCTCACGGGGTTTCATCGGACACGCTGACTCAGCGCACAACGAATTCGCACCCTCCAGTTTTTGCCAGGCAGGCAGGAGCTTCAGCAAGCGCAGGTGATAGAGCGCTAAGTGAAACGATAGCAGCACCTTCAGGTACTCCACCATCACCGAGCGCGGCATGTATTGCTTGTAGAAAAGCAGTCGCTGAATGTCCTCAGCCATCAAGTCAGCCGATCCAATACACACCGGCGCGAAGCGCTCTCCACCGGCACGGGTATCCGCCGTGTCTTTGCGCTGTGATAGGAAGTGTAAAAGCGTGGACGTCTCAATGTCCGTTAGCGCCTTATCGTTCAGCTCTCGCGTGAGTTTATCGAAGCCGTCAAAGAAGAAGCCCTTCAGGTGCTCGATGGCCTTGTGCCCCGAAAGATGCCGGGCGTGGTGCAGCATTTGGTACAGGTGCTGGGCAGCACCATAGTCACGTGAATGTTTGGGGTTACGGAAGCGGTAGGTGTAACCATGCAGGGGACGTGGGCCAGCCACCGCAGCATTTTTCTTGCCACGATTAACGATGTCCATGAGGTGGGTTTCAACCCAGCGCTGCACCATGTCTCGGTGCTGAGAGAACCCCAAGAAACGGTCGCCGGCTTCGAGAATGTCGTCCACGAACTTGTCCACTGTCAGTTCGCGTTTGTCGCGAAACACGCTCGGATAGCCGCCATGTTCCAAGCGTTCAAACAAGCCCGTGAGCACGCGGTCCATCTCGATGGTCTTGAAATCGAGGTAGCTGACTTTTGGGAGGCGGAACTCCCTGTCCTTTTTTTGCAATGCCATCAATTCCCCCTGAAGCTCTGTGCTAAGGCCTCTGCTTTGTGCTCACTGGTTGCGGGCCCCTGCAACAAGCGCATCTCCACCCGACCGTCGTCATGGCGAGCCAAGCGGTAGAAGTCATGCCCCGTCGTGGTCAGCAAAATCTCCCGATAGGGCTGTGCATTGAGGCTGTTCTTGAACACACCCAGACACAGATAAAAGCCCTGCATCTCTTCGACACTGGGCCGGTAGCCTTCATTGAGTCGAACCAGCATCTCGAAAACATCGAGATTGATGATCAACTCACTGGAAATGGCACCGAAACCCTGGCCCTGAAACTTCAGCAGTACGCCCGTCGGCAGGTGCTCTACGAAACGCGCGTTGGCGGCAAAGTCTTGCACCTGCAGGCCAAAACCCTCCGCAGGAAAAAGCCGATAGCTGCGAACCGTACCATGCTCAACCTGACGTAATTGCAACGCCAAGCTCGTCCCCAAGCGCTCCGGTCGTTGCAACCCTTCGCCGCGGTTGATGGCGTGCAGAATTTCGCTTATCAGTGCATCAATCGATGTTTCGCCACGAACGATTTCAACCATGCGCTTGGCCGAGCGGTACGGCAGCATCTTTTCCCAGCTCGCGTCGCGGCGCTCGAAAAAGTGCTTGCGTCGGGCCATCGTCACATACTCTCGGTGCTTGCGTGCGCGCTGCCGAACGGACACGTCGGCCCATCCACGAGGTAGATCACCGAACAGACGCTTCAGCACCTCGAAATCGAATTGCCCACGCCGCTCAAAACGGAACAGTGCCCGGTCATCCGGCTGCACAAAGTCGAGCCCTCTGTCAAAGCGTGGATCTTCTTGCTTGCCCACATCGATTTCGCCCAGCAAGGTGAGCAATCGATCCGAAGTAGGCTGCCCACCGCCCATCCAGCTGTTGAAGTAATAGCTGCGCGCCACTTCATCATGCTTTCCGGCCATATACAGCTCATGAATCTCGCCACAATCACGGTTCCCGATCAGCATGAACGACAGCGCCGAACGCAGGTCACGCATCGTTATATGCAAACGACCACGCAAGTGAGCCATGGTGTAAAGAGTCTTGAGCCGTTCTAGCAAGCGTGGGCCAGCAATCTCATCCTGGAAACTACGTGCGTTATGCAAGGCATAGCAGCTGTTCTTCAGGTCGCAGCTTTCGCAGGCTGACCAGTTCTTGGGCTGCACGATACTCTGCATCGTGCGTTCCAGAATCGAGCCCCCTTCGGCGTCTGCCACCACGCTGCGCAAGTTCAGGTTCACCACCGCGACGCCAGACTCAGTTTCACCCGACGAGAACGCCCGCCGAACCAGCGCCGTCAACTCAGAAAAGTCTTGCTCATGCGTCGCAAGGAAGTCCACCAAACGGCCTTCATTGATTGCAATAAGGCGAGTTTCTTTCGGCGTCCAGGTTCTTGCATCGCTACCCTTGAAGGGTGACAAGAAATCCAACAACACCTGGTTGTTGTCCTTGTTGCCTTCGTCCTGGCTGCCGTCGTAGTTGATTAAGTAACGCTTGCCGCCCAATGCCAGCTCGCTGCCATTGGGCAACCCGCGATTGGCAGATCCTCCAAGGACTTCAACTTCCTTCTCCAAGCGCTGCAAGAAGGCCGTTTTTCCATCGCCCGCGTTGCCAGAGATCAGCACTAAGCGGAACTCGCCTGACAGGACCGCTGGCAATAGCGCCCGATCCAAGGCGGTATCCACATAGGCTGAAAATCCCAGTGCATCCATGCCCCGCGTACCGGCATTGCTGCGGTGGCTTTGGCTGTATAGTGTAAGTAGGTGCGAAACGAAGGCATTGCTGTTAGGCGCGGACTTGGCCAACACCCCTTGGATGCTGCCGGCTGTCATCGTAGCCAAGCTCACGGTTTGGATGCGCCGCGCGTGGCGCACCTCGGACAGGGCACCACGGAAATCTGTGGCTGTGGCAAAGCGCTCCGCTCGACGTGGGGCAATGGCCTTCAGCACGACGCTCACAAGCTCTGGAGCAAGGTCAGAGAACCCTGACAACTCACGCGGGTCTGGCGCAGGCTTGTTGATGGGCGGCTCTGTCGTATCCCAGGGATACCGCGAGGTCAGCGCCTCATACAGCGTCAGCCCCATGGCATAGAGGTCGCGGTCTGCGCGCTCCCCGTTATACGGGATGACCTCTGGGTCGAAGTCAGGTGGCAGATAACGACGCGAGCCGCCTCCTTGCGACTCCTTATCATCAGCCCGGACCGACACATTGAAGTCGATGATTTTCGCGCCCTTCTGCGTCCACAGCAGATTCCGCGGTTTGATGTCGCAATGATGGAAGCCATTGGCATGCAAATGCACCAAGCCTTCTATCACCTGTTTGCCCAGCTCCAGGACGTCCTCGGGCGACAGCAGGCGCTCCTGAATCATGTCGCCAACGTCAGAGCCTTCAACGTACTCGAACACCAAGAAGGGAATGTCACGACCTGGGATCACATCCGCGTCCAGCACGCGTACTACGTGTGGATGCTCAGGGATGTGCACCAAGTGACGGTACTCCTGCTTCAGGCGATCCAGAGTCGAGTGGCGGTCGCTGACGATGAGTTTTACTGTGCGCGCCACATCGCCCAGCGTGTCGATAACCTTGTAGACCACGCCGAAACTGCCACGCCCGAGCTTCTTCTCGATGATGAACTTGCGGGTCAGCCTGTAGCCCGCAGGCAGGTTTAGGTAATCGGCTTGGTCATCAGACACCTGATTGGGCTCAAAGTCAGACACCTCAAGGGGTGCCGCCACTTTTAGTACCGCAGGCTGCAGCAAGGCATTCAATGCCGCCAGCGCATTGGGGGCTGGTGGCCGCTTATGCTCGTCAAACGCGCACAGACTTTGCAGCCAAACATCGAAAGCGTCATTCAACTCCGGCCGCAGCGCAGATGGCTTATTTAGGAACTCACCTACACGATCCCACACCGTAGTCGGCTCGCCAGCAAACGGGCGCTCTCCAGTGAACAGTTCATAAATGATGACGCCAGCCGAGAAGATGTCCGACGCGCTAGACGCTGCACCCGGCTCGCGGAACGCCTCTGGCGCGACATAAGCCTTCTCGACCAAATCAACGATGTCTGCAGCAATGCTCAAGCTGCGGTTCTCACCCGGCTTCGCGAAATCAAAGTCCGTAATACGAGTGGTACCGTCTTGACCGATCAGGATCGCACCAGGCATAAGGTTGCGATGCACCACACCATGTTGATGAGCATGTGCTAGAGCTGCCAGCAGGTCTTTGGCAACACGCCATTTCTGGTCTAGGGTCAGTACCAACTGCGGCCGTGCCATGTGTACTGTCAGTGCTTGGCCGGGCGCGTCGTCCAGGATCAGGATGAAGGACCTGTCATCGTCGGTCCGGAAGAAGTCCCGCGCAGCAACAATGTTGGGATGTAGCGGTAATTTGGATAGCGCCCGGTAAGCATTAGTAATGCGATTAACCTGGGCTTCACGCACATCTTTAGGCTGGTAGGGGTCCGCTTGATACACCCGCAGACGGGCCGTGCCTCCCGCAAAGGCGTTCTCTGCACGGAATTCGCTGTACGCCTGCGCTGCGCCGAGCTTTTCCTTCACCTCCCAGTGGCCGAAGCGCTGCACGGAAGAGGCGGGTTTAACCACCTTCAAAGCATGCAGTATCAGCCCTTGCTGCTGCAGGATGTTTTTCGAAAAACGCGCGGGAATGCGTGTGGCATCTTTGAAGTAGCGCTCGGCTTCCTTCAGTTTCACCACACGGTCTGAATCCAGCTGCTCGCGGTCAATCAGGTGCGCATCCGGGGCAGTAAGCAAGATGGCCGCATCCACATAGATGTCGTTCAGCTCATTCCGCCCTGGATGGGCCTGAGTTACCAGCCCCTTGACTGTACGCGCATGCCCGCGCAGCTTACCCAGTGGAGACGGGTATGGCGCACGCCCCTCGGGATACCACTTGTTGCCGTACACATCGATGGCACCGCGGGTGCCCTTTACATCGATCAGGTACAGTGCATGCGGTGTCAACAAGGCAATGTCGATCTCGAAGCGTTCACCTTGGCGCTCAATCTCGAAGTTATGCAGTAGTGTATAGCTGTCCGGTAAGCGATCCCGCAGGTAGGCGATAGCGCTGCGTTCTGCATCGTTAACGGGCAGACCTACTGGGATCACTTTCGTCATTTCAGTTGTCCCCCCCGATTGCCGCCTCAATCTTTCGAACTGCTTCAGCTTCAAGAGCATCCGCCTGATCACGATCTCTGAATGCAGCTCTCACAAGTGTTTCGATTTCAGAGCGCTTAGATGCAGTCAAGAGCGGGACCGGCATTCTTGAAACAAAGTCAAAGTGAATTTCTTGCTGCTTGCTTCCTGTACTCATCGACCTCAATGCACGAAAGGCAAGCTCGCTACGAAGATATGCAAACAAGTATGCGCCAGAGAACCTACTGTCACCGGATACAACACGTAGGAAGTGCTGCGAATAGGCAAACTCCAGCCAACGTCCCGTGACCAAAATGGGACGGCAATACACTTCGTTTTCACCCAATGTCCCGCTGGACGCGATGAACACTGACTCGTCCGCCGCAAAAATTCCACGCGGGGCATGTCGCGGCGAAATCCATCGTCCCTCTGGCTGCATCCAAAATGCTTGCTTTTGGCCGACAAGACGCACTCCTTCACTAGGGGCACAATCGATCCGCTTGAATCGTGCACCAGTGCTGAGCTGTCCTTCTTTGCAGATGGTCCCAAGAGGAATTGATCCTACTTCTTCGATTTTCCGAAGGAGCATCCGAACTCTGGGTGAGTAATTTGCAGCACGCAGCGCTCGGGAGAAAGAAACTGATGCAGAGAAAGCAGTCTGTGGCGGAAGCGCATGCCACTTATGCGGTTGGCAGTCTTCAACGCCAGCATATGCAAGTAACTTGCTCGTCGCTTGATTGACTCCACGCTGGAACGCTGATCGTAGATTAGCTGCAGCATTAATTAGGCGGTCAATCACTGCCTCTAGATCAGCCCCCAATCGGGGAACGTCAATATCCACGATGTGTTGAGGCTCAATGTGCTGAATGATCGCACCATAAGTACCGGAAACAACCAGTGGCACGCCATAGCGGCTTGAAAGGAAAGCGAAGAGGTAGCCAGGAGGGATGCGTGCCGGATCCGGGACAACTTTCATGATGTGCTGTGATGACCACATACCAGCCATGTCTGGACGCACGTAGGACATTCGACCAATCGTGCCCGAGCATGTAATCAGCGTCATGCCTTCCTGCACTTCTAGATGCGCCAGCTTCGAGGACTTTGCGTAAGCGCTTTTTAGCAGGGGAAGCGCAGATAGATCAGCCGCAAGCACGTCACTACCACTCAAAAAGGGAACACCGAACTTAGGGTCATCAACCCAAAGCCGTGCGAAAATAGGTCCATTATAAATGCCTCCCTCGTGACCAGATGTAAGGGTGTGCAAGGCATCCTTGCGGAAACTCAAGCGGCGCAGCGTTTCACGAGCTTCCAGCGCCCCCGACATATACGGATTGCAATCCAGCCGTCGGCCGCCTTCTTTCAACCAGCTTGACCGAACAATCCGTGCATTCTTAAAAGAGGTAAAATTCATGCAGCCACCTCTACGGGGAACCACGCAAAAAACGCGGTATACATCTCGACAAATGCAGTATCCGTGCAGTCCCTGATCGAGATGTGCTCCGCTAGCGCTTGATAGTTCGCAGAAGCGTGCGACCGGCGCGCCAGCCTCGATACCCACTCTGCCGCCTCCTTTGATCGGGCCGGCTTGGCAGCAAAAATGGGCCACCAGTGGTTGTCGGCTAAGCGCTGACAGAGGGACTTATCGCCACTGTAGCGAAGCGTATCTGCCCCAAGATGTTCAAAAGAGCGATAATGTGCTGTTTCAAGTCGCGTGATCATTAGCAAGGCTCCGGGTATTTGGCACGGAACTCGGCGTAAGCTTTGGCAATCTCGGGCAGGTCGTCATCAAGGATGCGCTCTTTGCGATGGAGCGTGCGTACTTGCAGACCACCACCAATGCGCACCTTCTCTTCATGGCTCACATCCACAAGGATCTCTTCACCGTCCGGTTGACGCTTGTATAGCGTGTTACCACGCCGGTCGAAGCCTACCTTGTCGGCCACTGCCATGAACACGGGGTAGTCCTGAGTCTGCCCTAGGTCTTCTGCCTGAATGACTTCATCAGGCTTGCGCTTGAGGAAAAGCAGGCTCGTGAGTATGTTAACGTTGGCCTCGACGATAAACGATTCCACCGGAAGATCGACGCTAGCGAGTACCCAGCAGTGGCGAAGAATCCAGTAGCGGATGTACTCGTCACCTGGGTTACCCAAGATACCGTCGGGCAAGACAATGCCCGCTCGACCACCCGGTTTGAGCCACTTCACGCAGCGCTCGACGAACAAAACCTCGGGCGACACCGCTGGTCTGATGGTATTTGTCATCACATAACCATCGCCTTGCCGCTCCCAGCGACGAGCCAGATCGTACTGTTCCAGAATTGTTTTCTCGGTGACAGGAATGTCTGAACCGAACGGCGGGTTCGTCATCAGTACATCAATCGTGCCAAGGCGGATAGCATCTCTTGCAGCCTGAACGCCGGGCAGATACCCCAACGGGAACTCCAGCGAGTTCATGTGATAGAGGTGTCCTAGCGAGTTGCCGGCCATCATCACGTTCATTTGTGCAGCCCGCACCAGGAAAGGGTCGAAGTCAGCACCGAAAAGGTTCTTGGCTGCAAAGTTGGCCAGCCGATCACGGATGGATATGAAATCTTCAGTGTCCTCATCACCTACCTTGATATGTTTTTCTTCGTGGAAGACTTTGCTCAAATAGTTCAGAGTCTCAACCAGGAAGCCCCCGGTACCGCAGGACGAATCGAACACGCGCTCGTGCTCTTTGGGTGCGAGCATCTTAACCACAAGGCTGATGGCTCCACGCGGCGTGAAGTATTGGCCACGATCTCCACGTAGGTTGGTGCCAACGATCTCTTGATAAGCCGCGCCTTTGGCATCGACATCGGTGCGACCGAAGTCGTAGCGGGCCAACTCCGAGACGATGAATGCCAAGGCACGATCGGACAACGTGATTTCTTCATTGCCCTTGAACAGGCCGTCGTACTTTTTTTTCACTCTTTCAAAAAGTGGCTTAATCCGTAGACGGATGGATTTCTGACCTTCGGGATCAAAGGGTTCATATGGACCTACATAGAATCCTCGTGCTTCATTGGGCTGCTGTTCGTCATACATTTTGCAGAAGATTAGATATAGAAATTGCCAAAAAGCGGCGTCCTTGGGCATGCCCTCGTTGCCATGAATGTAGTTATGGCAACGACGGAAAGCGGTGCGCAGCATCACAGGATCCGCGCGACGCATACGTCCCGTCGAGCGACCATCAACGCTGAATGTGTCATCACCCAATGGCCAGTCGCCGATGGATTTGAATTTGGTGTCGAAGCGGGTGACTTCCTTCTTGAAAAAGAAAAACTCCAGGCCATTCGTCCAAAGGCTGTATTCGCAATTATCGACTTCAGCCATAATGCCTTCCAACAGCTCAAACTCTTTACTCGCCTCTTCTGGGTCACGCATACGGTACGCACCCTTGGTGCCGACCTTCGGTTCTTTGTCCACTACTACAGCTCGGCAGAGATTATCTGCCGTATGCGCCCGGCCAGGCTTGAAGATCGCGATATCAAGCTTGCGATTCTTCCCCAGCACCTTGATTTTGAAGTCAGGCTCCATGTCTTCAGCGGCGATGCCATACTCATGGATAATGGCGCGAGAAATGCGCTGTCGAACCTTTTCTTTGTCGCTGTCTTTCACTGGGTTGCCAGTGATGTAGTCAAAAACCTTACCCTCTTCGAGCATGCGCTCTGGCACTTGAAGTTCTTGATCAAAGTCGCTCATATTATTGCTGTCCTGTATGGAGCGCTGCTCAGGCATTACGCGGCTCCTTGTTGTCAAAGTCGTCACTACTGGCAGCGGCACCGCCTTCTCGCACCCAGGCGTCCACATCATCCTTTTTGAATTTCCAGAAGCGACCAACCTTGTGCCCAGGCATACCTTTGGAGGTCACCCAGGTGTAGATGGTGTCTTTGGCTACACCCAGATATTCGGCGATTTCATCGACGGAGAGCCAGCGGTCGTCCATAGCGAATCCTACTTGCTGTATAGGAAATTTAATAGAGTTTACACGGGTTCAGACCTGCATGCATGGGTTAAGCCTGGTTAGGTCGGGCAAACCGAATGAGCTCGTTATTCACCCGCTTGAGAACAGAGGCGACGACACATGAAGTCAAAAAACGATGGCGCTGGTAGCAGACATGGGGACCTAAAGAATGCACCCGGTCCCAGATGACCACACGCATCACTGGGGAGGAACCGGGCGAAGTTCGGAAAATAGAGGCCCCAATCTCACACCATGCATGCCACCGGGATGACCTCTTCGGGCAGTTCTCTGCCTATCATCGTTACGAAGCACGCTGGCCAACTCCGATGCAATCGCTGGTCAGATCGAATGCAAACGAGTGGTCAAGTGGAGTGCTGTATTCCAATTGGTATTCCACTTACAAATGAAAAAAATATTAATTTTAAAATCAATAGCTTACCTAATGAATTCAAATTACCCCGGAACACCAAGCTAGCGTCACAAACCCAACACTTTGCGTCGCTCGCAAATGCTTTATCTGTGCCTGAATCGACGGCTTTGACTCGATCGCACCTGTGCCATAACAACGCTCCAGCCGCGCCCCTTGCAGAACCCCGATCACAGGCCGCAGACTGCACCAAACGACGAGGTACACCATGGCACTCGACTACCCGCCCAGCCTCCTGTCCCAGGAAGAACGCTCAGCCATTGCTGAAATCGAAGCCACCACCAACATCCTGCGGCTGGTGACCCGGCTCACCAACATGCGCTTCGCCGCGATCACCAAATTTGGCGACGCCGAATTGGTCATCTGCTCTGTGCACGATTCCGCCGACCTGGGAATCGGCGCGGGTGAGGCTTTTCCGCTGGAAGACACGATCTGCAGCGAGTTTCAGCGAGACCCTGCGCCGTTACTGATCCCGAGAGTGAGCCATGACCAGAGCTTCGCATCGCGGCTGATCGTCAAGACCTATGATCTGGACAGCTATGTAGGCGTGCCCATTTTCCTGCCTGATGGCCGATTGTACGGAGCGCTTTGCGCGATCGATTCGCGGCCTGTGCTGTTTGAAGATCCGGATGTGTGCGAAACGCTGGAGATTTTTGCCCGGTTGATCGGGTGTATATTCTTTGCGAGCTTGGCGGTTAAGGTGGCGAGTGCCGGGATTGAGTTGGAGTGATTGTAGGAAGGGGATGCTAGATCAGGTCACCTTCGAGCGATGTGTACATACCGCCCCACACAACAAGCGCGACAACTGCTCCACCGAATAGGGTTTATGCAACAACTCGAATCCATCGGTCCCTTTCTCTGCCAGCACATGGCTGTATCCCGACGTCAGCACTACAGGTAACCCTGCGTATCGCCGACGAATCTCATGGGCCAGCTCGATGCCTGTCATCCCCGGCATCACCACATCGGAAAACACCACTTTGAATCGGCTGACGTCGCGGGCCAGTTCGGCCAGGGCTTCCTGTCCATTGATGGCAAGGACCGGCCGGTAGCCAAGATCCGTGAGTGAGTGCATCGCAAAGGCGCCCACTTGAGGGTTGTCTTCGACGATCAATACACCGGTGCCATGCCCGTGTACCAATTCATGGGTTGCTTCGACACTCCGTGGCTCGCGCGGCTCGGATGCCTGGGGCAGGTAGAGTGTGAAGGTGGTGCCTTGATCGACCTCACTGTCCACGGTGATCTCGCCACCCGATTGCTTGGCGAACCCAAACGCTTGCGACAGGCCAAGGCCCGTGCCCTGCCCCACGCCTTTGGTGGTGAAGAAGGGCTCGAATATCCTGCCCAGGTGCAACGGCGCGATGCCGCTGCCGGTATCGGTCATCGAGATCACTACCTGATCGCCGGCGATCATCGGCTGTTCGCCGGCCTTGGCTTCGTAGCGGGCTGGACCCACTCGGATGGTGAGGCGCCCTTGGCCAACCATGGCGTCACGCGCGTTGACGGCGATGTTAACGATTGCCATGTCGAACTGAGAGGGGTCGGCGATCACGAAGTGGCTGTGTTCGGGGATGTCCATCACCACCTCCACTTCGGCACCCACCAGAGTCTTGATCATGCTGGCCAGGGCCCGCAGGTTCTCTGCAGGTGCGAACACCGTTGGTTGCAGTGTTTGACGCCGGGCGAAGGCAAGCAGTTGCGAGGTAACTTTGGCGGCTCGTTCGACGGTGTCGGCAATGGCTGAGACATAGCGTGCGCGTCGCTCGCTGGAGATATCTGGCCGTTTGAGCAGGTCAGTCGACGACTTGATTACGGTCAGCAGGTTGTTGAAGTCGTGGGCGACGCCACCGGTGAGTTGGCCGATGGCTTCCAGCTTCTGCGATTGACGCAGGGCTTCCTCGGCGGCGGCCAGGGCGCTGGCGCTCTCCCGCTCGGCGGTGAAGTCGCGGCCCACGGCGTTGATCTGCTGCTCGTCTGGCTGGGTCGACCAGGATATCCAGCGGTAGCTGCCGTCCTTGTGGCGGTAGCGGTTGTCGAACCGGGCGAAGGCATGGCCGTCAGCGGACAGACTGGCGCCCTGCTGGGTGTGCGCCAGGTCGTCGGGGTGGGTCAATTCGAAAAGCGACAGGCCGATCAACTCGGATTCCTGCCATCCCAGTAGGTCAGTCCAGGCAGGGTTGACCGCGGTGATGACGCCGTCGAAAGTGCAGCGCAGCATGATGTCTGCCGACAGCAGCCAGAGTCGGTTACGGTCGGCGGTACGGCGGGAGATTTCTTCTTCGAGCCCGGCGTTGAGCTCGCTCAAGCGCATGAGAGCCTGGGCCCGTTCCCGCTCGGCCTGATCCCGTTTGCGGCTGGCAAGTACTTGCTGGGTCATTTCGGAGGCCAGCAGCAGTACGTCTTCATAGCCGCCGCTTTCGCCCTGCACAGGCGAGAAGCTGTAGGTCCATACGGTCTCTTCCTGCTGGCCATGACGCTGCATCATCATCGACAGGTTCTCTATGGAGAAACCATCCCCTGTGGCAAGCACCCGTGCCACTTGAGGGCTGAGCACCGGGGCAATGTCGGTGAGCACCTCAGGCATCGGGCGACCGAACGCAGCGGGATGCCCATCGCCCAGTGCCAGGCCGTAGGCGTCGTTGTAGAGCAGCCACTGCTGCGGCCCCCAGTAAAGGGCCGCGATGCCTTTGGTGTTCAACACCAGCGACAAGGCACTTCGCAGGGATGCAGGCCATGAGCGGTAATCACCCAGGGCGGTGCTGGACCAATCCGTGTCGCGCACCAAGTCTCCCATTTCTCCGCCGCCGATCATGGGCGGCACGGGAGCCAGCGGATTGGGGGAATTCAGGCAAGTCTCCTCCACGACCCACGAGCCTTTTTGGATTTATGCTTGAGACACTGCTTGCAAACAATCAACCGGGGCCGGCGCCCTGGCTAGACAGGCATCACAGTTGACCTGCCTACCCACGCTGCCTATCCTCCCACTCGTCACGCCACATGCGTGACCAGGTTTGACGGCCTGTCTTACATACGAACGCGCAGTCTCAAGACTCGGCTCGGGCGCCTCCGCACCCGTTTCGAACGCTATGGCGGCTGTGCGTGGGGCACCTTCGGGTGCGCCGGGTTCGTATGTGACCGGTCCGTCAACCCATGCACAGCTGCCACCCACTCGTTTGACGGCGAGTGCTGGCAGATCTCCCATCACATACGGAAGTCGCCAATCATGAAAGATCAAACCAATCTTGCTGCTTACCAATCCCTTCAACGCGCTAGCCAATTGCTAAATACCGCATCCGTGCTTGCTGCGGAAACGAGCGATGCCAATCAGCAGCTTTGTCGCGCGCTTAACCAGGCTGTGCCCTTGCTGACGGAGACGAGCAGGACGCTGGTGGAGGATTCGCTATTGGAGATGAAGTTGCGGTTTAGTTGATTCCGATCGTCACCAAGCACGAAAGCGGTGCCGATCGAGATTGATAGGTACCGTTCAAAAAATGAACAGCACTGCAATAGGTGAGTGCCGTTCACTACCTCAGAATCTAGTATCGGAAGTCGATATTGGTGGCTTCGTCATTGATCGCGAAGTTCTTCTGGGACCAAGTGGGGACTAAGTCGGGACCAAGTTCTCCACGTCCACGTTACACCTCCCGCATCACCTCCCCTCCCTCCACCCCAATCGCCTCGCAAATCTCCAGAAACTCCACCACATCCAACCTTCTCTCTGCATTCTCCACTTTGGAGATATACGACTGCGGCCTTCCCACTCGCCGCGCGAGCTCGGTCTGGCTCAAGCCCTTCTCTTTCCTGCACGCGATGAGTGCCCGGATCAGCGTGGAATAGCGTTCTGTGTGGATGGATTTCATAAGGGCTGCCGAATGACGATTCGGCTCCTTAAGTAAACCCAAAACAGGATTATCCCAAAATAGGATATGGATGCTATGGTTGGCGTCAGCTTTCACATCAGCCAAGAAGGGGAATGGTCATGGAACGTCCATCACAGTCGCTCAAGCTCGTCGGTTCGGATTTTTTTGCAGGCAGTCGACTGATCTTGCCGACTCCGATTACCAAAGATGAGATTCTTGAAGGCATTTGCCACTGCGTGCTGGAGCGCTGGCATCAGCTTGCTCCTGATAACCAGACGGCGCTTGGTCTGGATACCCGCACTGCCGAATCACCCGATGAGCAAGCACTTCAGTCGGTGACCTGGCTGCTTCTGGAGGCCGCGAGTTTGGCCGCGCAAAAGGCTAGGCAGGCGTGCAACAAGCGGTTGGACGCTGCCGATTACTAGCGGTTAAGGGCTCTACCCCATCGGACTAAACCCCGAAGCCGCCGAACAATACCGCTCCCGCAGTGCCGGATTTCGCTCTGAACGGCACTGCTCCTTGAACCACTGCTTCGCGCCTTTCCTGCATTCCCGATATTCAATCGACCCGCTTCGGTAGGCAGTGCAAACACTGCCGTGATCAATCTGGTTATCACTGACACTCCACGAAGCCGTGTACAACCCCTTCCTGTCCCAACCCAGTACCTGGTGCGACTCAAACCCACCACTAACAGCCCGCCGAACCGGCCGCGCACTCTGCCCCGCCTTGTACTCCGCCAAATACTGCGCAGAAACCATCCCCTGCACCGCCCGCTCTTCCCGCATCGGCTGAGGACGGTCGCCATACCTACACCGCAATACCTGATCGTTGACCACATTGTCAGCGCCCATGCACTCGTGCAGGGTTTTAGGCACAACGGGCGCCACTGCTCGCACAACAGGTGCAGATACCGGCGCAGATTCAACAACCGGCGATTCATATCGCTCAACCACTTCAGCAGGCGGTTCTACACGCGCAGGTTCAAAGTACGCGGCAATCCGCGCCCAGTTCATCCCCACCGCAATCGCCGGTACCAGTAGCCACAACAGCCACCCCGGATGCGCCCGTTGTTGAACGCGCGGACGTGGCGCAATGGGTCCATCGTGCAGGTCGTCTTGCAGACTCATTTGAATTCCATTTCCAAAGCAAAGGCTGAAATGCCATCACTGATTACCTATCGGTAGCCCTTTGCCATTCTTTAGGTGTAATCCCTGTCCAGTGAGCCCGTCGGACTTCGCAAGCATTCCCTCAAAAAGCGTTAACGCTTCGTCAGATTCTTGCTGGGATAAACGCTATTGAAACGGATCATCGTTTACCCAAGACGCGTTTCACCATCTCTTCCATTCCCGGAACTGTTCCGGTGGCCCTTCGTTTTCGTTCTCGCCCTACCCTTCTGGCAGTGTGCTGCTTGATGAGCCTCGGCGCCCATGGGGCGGACGCTCTTGTGTTAGAGGCTTTTTTGATCGATGCGCAAACCACCAAGGCCGCCAAAGACGCTTCGCCCGAGGTGTTGCTGGTGGATAAATGGGTATGTTGGATAACCAGGACGCTATAGATGCGTCGTTCATTCTGACCAGCTACGTCTCGAAGCTGATCAAGGATCAGCAGGTGGAGGACGTGGGCGATGTGCGGCTGAATGATCCGTCGGTGCGGCAGTCGTTCGGATTCGAGCAACTGAGAGAAGACATGGGCATACCCTCACAGCGGACGCAACCACCGCTGGGACACGCTCGCCGACCAGCAGCAGGTCGAGCCTGAGATCTCGTTGGGTCATAGGCTTCTTGTGTGGTGGCCTTCGGATAGAACCAGCATGAATTTGGGGAATCACCACGTCACACCATTTCAGTTTCGAGTTATTGCCCCGGCCTTCTCTTGGAAAACAGCCCTGTTAGGATGCCCCCCCTTTTGCTGGCCTGGCAGGACAAAATACCTCCAGCCGCATCGGACAGGGTGGCTAACAGCTGGCCATGTCCTGTGACTCAATCGTCATCGATCCCCCGGGTAAGGTTCCAGGTACAGATATGCAATGGTTGAAGGACAAGTACGCGGCCACTTCAGTGGCACATCGGCTTTATATGATTTCGATAGTTCTAGTCTTCTTGGGTTTGTTACTGTCCAGAAGCTGGGGCACTGCCGCTTTGGATGTGACCAGCATGATCGCTGCTGGCTTTATGATTGCGGGCTTCATCATGTGGTGTCTGCCAGTGGCCCGCTGGATGCGTAAGAAATGGCATAAACCGTTGTACAAGACGCCTATCGTTCTGTTGCACTTGTTGGCACTGCTGGTCGCAACCGGGTTGTCGCGCTTTGCAGTTTCCGAAGCATTGGGCTTGCCGCCGCAGTCTTTTGATCTGACCGTTGGCCTGCTTGCGTTGCTGTTCTATATACCGGCGTGGATGGCAGTGGTGGCGTTTTTGCTGTTCCTTGGTGGACTGCTGCTGCTTGCAGTCACAGGTGTTGCGGTGGTTGTTTTTGCGGCTATTCAGATGGGTGCCTCATTCCTGAAAATCTTCGGCGTTAATTACTCTCCTCAGTTCAATGCGGGTATGGCGTTGTTCAACTCCGGAGGCGCTATTGCAGCTGGCATGGTGCTGGTTGCATGCTATTCGTTCGTCACTGACAGCTATCAGCCTTGGGTACTGTCGGCGATCAGAACGACTGCCGTGATCGCCGATTTTCACCCCGCTCCGAATTACCCCGGTGTACGACCCGGCGAAAGAATCCACTCGTTGGACAACGGTTACACGGCCTATGCACAGGAGCAGCCTGACCACAGCATCGTGATTGGCGTCAGGACGCAGGAGAACAGCGCACATGATCAGCCGTTGGCCAATCCCATCCCCTCTCCGGGGCAGGTGATGAAGCCGCTGTTTGAGCAGTTGTCTGTTCCGGTTGAGTTGGGAAAGGCGCCCTGAACGAAGCAGCAGAACTGCTCGTTCATCAGTAAGAAGCTGACATGGCAGCAGTGTTCACGACAAAAAGCCGCCGTTAACTCTGCAGATCCGAAGGGTCATGGGTCTTGAGCCAGTCCGCCAACGCCGCATTCATGCGCGTTTGCCAACCGGGCCCCGAGGCTCGGAATTCAGCAAGCACGGCAGGTTCGATGCGGATCGAAATCAGCTCACGCACAATGCCAGCTTTGGGCCGGCCACGGTGGATCGCTCGAGTACCTACGTACTGGTCGGCGCGCTCGAAAAAGGCGTCGGTCAGCTCCGGAGCATCGTCAGGGTCGATCCAGTCGATGTCGGTAGCGGTTTTGTTCTCTCTCATTGGCTTTCCTCATGGAAATGACGCGGCGCGCAGGGTCCACGTAATGAAGATCACTCGCGCGTACACAGGCCTACGGTGCTGAAGATCATAGCCGTTTCAGGTACGCCTGCCATGCACCCCACACTACCCATCGCCCATTGAACGGACTTACTCGTTACCGCACACTGAACCATTCTTTTCCGATAAAACGGCCTTCCATGAGCGACCAGCCCAACCCCATCCCTCTCATCATCCTCGATGTGCAAGACGCCATCGACCAGCCGAAGTGGAATAACAAGAGCAACCCTGGCTACCTGGAAACCATCCAACGCCTTCTCCAACTCTGGCGCTCGAATCACTGGCCGGTGCTGCACGTAAAGCACGATGAACCTACACCCACTTCGACCTACCACACCCACGGCCCATGGAATGGCATCAAGCAAGAAGTTGCCCCCTTGGACGGTGAACCGGTCATTACCAAACAGCAGAACTGCGCGTTCATCGGTACAGATCTTGATGCCGTGCTCAAGCAGATGCAGGTGACGCGTTTTGTGCTGACGGGTGTGGTTATCCACAACAGCATGGACGCCACGGTTCGGGTGGGGAAGGCCTTGGGGTACAACATTATTCTTCCCTCGGATGCCACGACGGCGGTGCCAATCACCGCAGCGGACGGCACCGTCTGGGATGCTGAAACCGTTCATGATCTAACGTTGGCGATACTGGGGAGTGAGTATGCCGAAGTGGTGCTGGCGCGGGATGTGGTCGAGGCGCTTGGGTTGAGGTGAGCCAACGTGCGCGCCTTGAATCGCTGCCTCTCTACGATACAAACCGGCAATTCAATCGATGGCGCGCATACGCAATCAACAGCAACGCCCCCAGCAACTTGTGGGGAAACACCGTCGAGTAGACGCGCTGCCCTTCTGCCAATACCCGCTTCCAGAACTTCTGCTGATCCAACGTTGCCCTCGCGCCATCGCCGATATACCACTTCACGAAACCGACGACCTCGGGTATCTCATAATCAAAAAAAACATGAGGCTGATTGCAAGCCTGTTTCACCACAAGTGCTTCAAGCTCGGTGACAGTCACACAGCGATTGACGTCGGTGGAAGGCAATCGCTCAAGGGCAACAGCCTCTAATACCTGGACGTAGCGGATACCGTGCCCGCGGTAGGTGCTGCCCACGGTAGAACCGGCCTGTAGTTGCACTTTGTCAGTGATGAGCATGGCTAGGTGGGTAGGTGAAATGTCTACGGCTCCAACGCCTAGCAAACTACTTAATGCATCCAGCAGGCGTCTGTCGGTTTCGATCAGCAGCCGATACAACAGGACATCCTTTCGAACAAAGTCCTCATGTTTGAGATCGTCCACCAGCGACGACCAGGTTTCGAGACTTGCTTGCTCCTCAGGGACGCCAAGCAGGCACTGCAATATACCTGTCGTCTTCAGAACTTTGCCAAGGTTGGGCCAGTAGTCCATGTGCCCGAAGCCTTTACCAGGCTCATGGAGCATCTCCTTTGATCTGAGGCCTTCAACACTTCTGCGGCCCATTGAGGCCTCGCCCATGTTGAGCCTGAGAACAGAGTCATTGCGTGAGTAGGCGTGATAAACATCGCCGTCAATTCGTTGAACGAAGGCCTTGGCTTCCGCTTCGGTCACTTCAACGGCGGCCGCCATCAACAGCACGTTATCGACTCTGAGGCAGTTGTCATGCGGGCTGTAGACCAGTTTCCGCAAGGCGGTGACCAGAACGCGTCCACCGAGCGAGTGGCCGATGAGGTTGATCTTCTCGACGTATGGGTAGTGGCGGATGAGGTAGTCGTTCAGCTCTGCAAGCAATACCTCGCCAACCTCTTCGGCACGAGCGCGCATTGTCATGAAGTGGTGGATTCGCGAAGCAGCCAGTGCGGTGAGTCCAGTGATCGGATTGGTCCATGCCAACCGAGTCAAAAAAATCTTTCCCGTACCGCTTACCTTCGAGATATGCCCGGAGTCCCAGAATGCAAACAGGTTGATGCTGCCGGGAATTTGCTTGGGCAAGGCGCCGACTAGTTTGTAGCGGTCATCCAAATCGTGACCGGCGGAGTAACCGTGGATGAACACGTTAGCAACGGTGCCTCCTACCGGGGGGATATCTCTGAAGACGAATTTGCTCATATGAAGTGGCGGCCTGATTACAGAAGTGGCACGTATTAGGGTACGGTCACTTTGACGGCGCCAATGGGTGGAACTTGAGGGCTGGAGTGAGGCGACTGGCCTCATCGCCGGTAGAGCCCGCTCTAACATGGCTCGCGACATCAGTGAATCATCACAAAAAAAACGGGAGCCGCAGCTCCCGTTTCTTTCATTTACAGCCCTGCTCAACCGTACTCAGAAATCAACCGAAGCACTGACAGAGAAAGTGCGCGGCGCGCCGAGTACCAGATAGTTAGACCCCGGATAACCACCGGTGGATGCCCAGTAATCGCGACCGGTCACGTTATCCACGCGCGCGCGCAGGGTCACGTCGCGCTCGTCCACTTTGAAGCCGTAACGAGCGCCCAGGTCCAGACGTGTCCACGAAGGAATCTCAAGGCTGTTGGCGTTATTGGCGTACTGGCTGGCGGTGTAGATAACGCGGCTGGTCAGGGTCACACCGTTGAGCCCAGGCACGTCCCATTCACCGCCGATGTTGGCCTGTGTCTTGGGCACGCCGATAGGCTCGTTGCCGTCGTTTTCGCCGTTCTGGGTTTTGGTCAGCTCGGCATCGAGCAAGGTGACGCCACCCAACAGGCGCACGCCCTGTGTGGGCTGGCCGAATACCGACAGTTCGATACCACGGTTTCGCTGCTCGCCGCCGTCCTTGAACACCTGGTTCTCGACGATGCCGACCGGCTTCTCGGTCTGGAATACCGCCAGGCTGCCGCCCAGGTTGCCGCTGTCGTACTTGATGCCGACCTCGGTTTGCTTGGCGACATAAGGTGCCAGGGATTCCCCGGAGTTCAGCACCGGCGCGGTCGAGCCGTTGGGCAAGGTGGTGGTGGCACCTGCGGTATCACCTTTGGTCAGGCCTTCGATGTAGTTCGCGTACACGGAGAACTGGCCGTTCAACTGATACACGATGCCTGCCACGGGTGTGGTTTCGTAGCGTTTGTACTGAGAAGTACGGTCGCCGCTGATGTAATTGTATTCGGTGACATCCAGGCCCTGGCGACGAGCGCCGAGGGTGACCAGCAACTGATCGTCGAAGAAACCCAGGGTGTCGGCAATGGCCAGGCTTTGTGTGTGGGTACGCCCAGTGATTTCCGGATCGGACATGGAGCCGTTGAACAACACGTTCTCGGGCTGTGCTGCGTCGTTGGAGCCGTACAGATCGCCCACTATCGGGTTGGAGAAATTGCCAGCCCAGGCGTTCTTGTCCTTGGTGTCGTACATGGAACCTGAAACGACCCACTCATGGGATACCGGGCCAGTCTGCAGGTTGAAACGCATACCCACTTCACCCGTAGTCACGGTCTCTTCGCGGTAGTTGTCGAAGCGCGAGGCGGAAGTCACACCGGAGGGGGTGGATGACGGATTGTCGAGGACGTTTTTTTCCTCGCCCTTGCGCATACCCGCGGCGGCCCAGGTGGTGAGGGAGTCGGTCAGGTCATATTCGGCGCGGAAGGTGCCGAAGGTCTGCTTCTCTTTCGAGTAGGTCCAGGACTGTCCGTAGTTGTCCCGCGCTTTGGGCGCGCTAGGAATACCGCCTACCGGGGTAACGCTCGGCTGGGGCGTATCGATGAAGTGATACTGATGGCCGACGTCGGCAGACAGGCGCAGCCGGTCGCCTTGGTAATCGAGGCCCAGGGCGAACATATCCAGGTTGCGGTCCTGATCATCCACCGAGGTTTCACCGCCTCGTTTGGCCGCGTTGATTCGAACACCAAAGCGATCATCTTCGCCGAAGCGACGGGCGACGTCCGCGGCGACCGTGCCGAAGCCGTTGTTCTCGGCACCTACGGTGAGGCGTGTAAGCGGCTCGTTCGGCGCGCGCTTGGGCAAGATGTTGATGGCACCACCAATTCCGGTGCCGCCTGGCGCTGCGCCGTTGAGGAAGGCGTTGGCGCCGCGGAACACTTCAACGCGTTCGATGAATTCGGAGGCCACGTACTGTCGAGGCAACAGGCCATAGAGCCCGTTGTAGGCAATGTCATCGGAGTACAGCGGGAAACCACGCATCACGTACAACTCTTGGAAGTTGCCGAATCCACGGGCGATGCGAACCGAAGGGTCGTTCTGCAGAATGTCCGCGACACTGCGCGCTTGCTGATCCTGAATGAGTTGGTTCGTGTAGGACGTTGAAGTGAACGGCGTCTCCATGTAGTCCTTGTTGCCCAGAATACCTACCCGGCCGCCCCGTGCGACCTGACCACCCTCGTATTCGGGCACCAGGCCTTCGCGCGAAGCGTCCGCGCTGGCAGAGATCGCCGTCTCGCCCAATTCCAGCGTTGTCCCTTGGCTTGCGGCGGGACCTTCCGGCTGCGTTGTTTCCACAGGCAGCTCAAGCGTCGTTTGCGCATGGGCGACAATCGGCGAAAAGCTGGCGATCAGGCAAATGGGTAACCAAACGGAACTGACCGCGGCTTTACGTGGAAACTGTGGGATAGGCATGAACAATCCTGCTGGGATAGGCGACTGAAGAGAGTGGGCAAACTGCTGGATTGTAGCGAATGCGAATCTTTCTCTGCTACATCTTCAGCTTTTTTATGTTGGCTCAAGTCGCTTTTGGGATCTTTGGGGCGACGGTACGGCAGCTGGCCTCATCGCGGGTAGAACCCGCTCCCACATTGAGACAGGGGCTTGTATGGGAGGGTTGGGGGGACTAGAAGCAGATCGCGGGGCATCTGATGTCAGTTTCCGGCAAGGCGCTGATGTGACTGCTGCATGATTTCGCGCTGTTCGTGGAGCGGCGACACCAACTCCAGATCATCCCGTATACACGCCACACCGTGACCAGCGCTGACCTCACGCAACAGCGGTCGATCCTGTGCGCAGGCGGGCAGGACGTAGGGGCAGCGGGTGCGAAAGGCGCAGCCTGAGGGGGGCGAGATCGGGCTAGGGATATCGCCCTGAAGCACGATTCGCTGCCGCCGCTGCCCAGGTTCGGGCATCGGGATGGCCGACATCAGCGCTTCGGTATAGGGGTGGCGAGGATGGCTGAACAGTTCGCGGGTGGGCGCTATTTCGACGATGCGGCCCAGGTACATCACCGCGACGCGGTCGGCGATGTGGCCGACCACGGCCAGGTCGTGGGTGACGAAGAGCATGGTCAGGTTCATCTGCCGACGGATGCGCGCGAACAGGTTGAGCACCTGCGCCTGGACCGAGACGTCCAAGGCCGACACCGGTTCGTCGGCCATGATGAATTCAGGTTCCAGGGTCAGAGCGCGGGCGATGCCGATGCGCTGGCGTTGACCGCCGGAGAACTCGTGGGGGTAACGGTCCAGGTACTGGGCGGCGAGGCCGACGGTTTCCAGGGCCTGCCCGGCTTTTTCGCGGCGCCCGGCGGCGTCGAGTTCGGGGTTGTGGAAGCGCAACGGCATGGCGAGGATGTCACCCACGCTCATGCGCGGGTTCAGCGAGCCGTAGGGGTCTTGGAAGATCATCTGCATGCGCTTGCGATAGGGCTTGAGCAGGCGGTCGTTGAAGGGTGTGATCTCGGTGTTGTCGAAGACGATGTGCCCTTCGGTGGGTGGGTCGAGCATCATCAGGCTGCGGCCCAGGGTGCTCTTGCCCGAGCCGCTTTCGCCCACCAGGCCCAGCACTTCGCCACGGGCGATGCTCAGGTCGACGCCATCCACAGCGCGGACCAGGTTGTCGTCGCGGTCGCGGCGGTGGGCGAGGAAGGTCTTGCGCACGGGGAAGTATTTCTTCAAGCCGACGACGTCGATCAGCGGACGCTCTTTCATCGTGCACCTTCCTGTTCGGTCGCCAGTTCCCGCCAGCGCACGCAGCGCAGTTGGTGGCCCATTTCGATTTCTTCCAGCACGGGTGCCTGTTGGTCGCAGCGGCCAGCGATGCTGTAGCCGCAGCGCGGGTGGAAGGCGCAGCCGCCGGGCGGTGTGCTGGGGTCGGGGACGAAGCCGGCGATGGTGCCCAGTTCACCTTGCGCCAGACCGGCCTGTTCGAAGCGCGGCACTGCGGCCAGCAAGCCGCGGGTGTAGGGCATGCGCGGCGAGGACAGCACCTGGCTGACGCTGCCCTGTTCGACGATGCGCCCGGCGTACATCACCATGACCCGATCGGCGATTTCCGCGACCACGCCGAAGTTGTGGGTGATGAACAGGATCGCCATGCCGTTCTTCTTCTGCAGGTTGCGCAGCAGGTCGAGAATCTGCGCCTGCACGGTGACGTCCAGCGCGGTGGTGGGCTCGTCGGCAATCAGCACGTCCGGCTCCATGGCCAGGGCGATGGCGATCATCACCCGCTGGCGCATGCCGCCGGACAGCTCGTGGGGATAACAGTCCAGGCGCTTCACCGGTTCCGGAATGCCGACCTGCTCCAGCAGGGCCAGCGCGCGAGCGCGGGCGTCGGCCTTGCTCAGGGACTCATGGAAACGGATCGCTTCGGCGATCTGGTCGCCCACGCGGTGCACCGGGTTCAGCGAGGTCAGCGGTTCCTGGAAGATCATCGCCACGCGGTTGCCGCGCACGTGGCGCATCTGCTGCTCGCCCATGGCCACCAGGTCGATGGGCGCGCCGTGGCGGTCGGCGACGATGGCGCTGCCGTCGATGCGGGTTTTCGGCGCTTCGGCGAGCAGCTTCATGATGGCCAGGCTGGTGACGCTCTTGCCTGAACCGCTCTCGCCCACCAGGGCCAGGGTTTCGCCGGCACCGATGGTGAAGTTGATGTCGTGGACCACGGGCACGTAGTCGGCGCCCTTGCGGAAGGCGACGTTGAGGTGCGCCACGGCGATCTTTTCATCTGCGTTCATTTCAGGTCGCTCCTGCCGTCCAGCGCGTCGCGCAGGCCGTCGCCGATGAAGTTGAAGCTGGTCACCGCGAGGGTGATCGCCAGCCCGGGAATGATCGCCAGCCAGGGCGCCTTGCCCAGGTACTGCTGGGCGGCGTTGAGCATGTTGCCCCAGCTGGGCAAGGGCGGCTGGATGCCGTAGCCGAGGAAGCTGATGTAGGCCTCCAGCAGGATGGCGTTGGCGATGGTCAGGGTGGCCGCGACGATGATCGGGCCGATGGCGTTGGGCATCAGTTCGCGGAACATGATCCAGCGGTTGCTGGCGCCGATCATGCGGGCGGCCAGGGTGAAGTCGCGTTCGCGCAGCGAGCGGATCTCGGCTTCGACGATGCGCGAGATTTCCATCCAGCTGGTCACGGCGATGATCAGGGTGATCATCATCGGGCTGGGTTTGGTGAACGCCGCCAGCACCAGCACCAGGAATACGCTGGGAAAGGACAGAAAGGCGTCGACGAAGCGCATCAGCCCGGCGCCGACCCAGCCGCGGTAGTAACCGGCGATGACGCCGATCAGGGTGCCGATGACGATGCTGATGCTGATGAGCATGGCGCAGAAGCCCACCATCAGGGAGATGCGCCCGGCGTTGAGCAAGCGGGCGGCGGTGTCGCGGCCCAGCGCATCGGTGCCCAGGTAGTGATTGCCGGTGAACGGCGGCGCGAAGCGGTTGCGGATGTCGATGCTCAGGTCGTTGTAGTGCAGCAGGTAGGGGCCGAACACGCAGGCCAGGATCAGTACGGTGATCATCACCACGCCGAGCACGGCCAGTTTGTGGCGCATGAATCGGCGCAGGGTGGGGTTGGCCAGCCAGGCCCAGCGGCGGGTGGCGGGCAGGTAGTGCGTGGCAGTGGTCATGGGCGGTACTCCTTCAGGCCAGCCGGACACGGGGGTCGGCGACACCTATCAACAGATCGGCGAGCAGGTTGCCCAGCAGCACCAGTACGGCCGAGAACATCAGGATGCCCATGATCACCGGGTAGTCGCTGTAGCCCAGGCTGTCGAGGAACAGCCGGCCCATGCCGGGCCAGGTGAACACCGTTTCGGTGACCAGCGCGCCGCCGAGGATGGTGGGTATCTGCAGCCCGGCGAGGGTGATCATCGGCAGCAGGGCATTGCGAATCACGTGGTGGGTCAGCACGCGGCGATAGGGCACGCCCTTGGCGCGGGCGGTGCGGACGAAGTCCTGGTCGATCACATCGAGGGTGGCGGAGCGCATGTAGCGGCTCCAGATCGCCACGTTGACCAAGGCCAGCACCAGCACCGGCAGCACCAGGTGAATGGCGTAGTCGCCCAGGGACTGGTCACCGATGGTGTACATGTTGCCCGCCGGCAGCCAGCCCAGGTGCAGGGAGAAAAAGAAGATCGCCACCAGCCCGAACCAGAAGGTGGGAATCGACAGCGCCACCATCGCGCCGACCGTGGCCAGGGTGTCGAACACCGAATAGCGGCGCACCGCGCCCAGCACGCCGACCCAGGTGCCGATGACGATGGACAGCAGCGTCGAGGTGCCCATCAGCAGCAACGTCGCGGGCAAGTGCCCGGCAATCACACTGAGCACCGGGCGGCCGTCGCGAAACGAGTGGCCCCAGTCGCCGACGAACAGATGGCTGAACCAGTCGATGTACTGCACCAGCAGTGGCCGCTTCAAGCCCAGCTGCTCGGCGATGCGGTCCAGCTCGGCCTGGCTCATGCCGGGGTTCAGGGCGAACTGCGACATCGGTCCGCCGGGGGCCAGGTTGAGCACCATGAAGCCGATCAGCGAGACCAGCACCAGCACCACGGCGCTCTGCCCCAGGCGGTTGAGAATGTAGTTCGGCATGCTTGAATCCTCTGCGGTGCGAACGACACCCGACCCTGCGGCCAGGCATGGGCGTGCTCAGGTCCAGGACCAGGTGTTGACGTTCCAGGGTTCGATGCGCAGGTTGATGTTGCCGGTGAAGCCCTTGAGGCCCGATTTGTAGCCGCGCACGTAGGTGTACTGAAACAGCGGCAGGATGGGCAGATCCTGGCGGATCAGGTCCTGCACCTGCACGTACACCGCCTTGCGCTGGGCGACGTCCTGGATCGCCGCGCCCTGGGCCAGCAACTCGTCGACCTTGGCGTTGACGTACTGCGAGTTGTTCTGCCCGGCCCCGCCTTTGGCGTTGGTCGATTGCGAACCGAAGTAGTCGCGGGTGTCGGGGTCGGCACCGGTGAGGAAGTTGTTGCCGACGATCACCGAGTCGAATTTGGACTGCACCCAGTACTCGCCCCACATCACCGCAGGCGGCAGGTTGGAGATGTTCATCTCCACACCGATGGCCAGCCAGGTCTGCTGGATGAACTGCTGCGCCTGTTCGCGGATCTGGTTGCCGGCGGTGGTGGAGTTGGTGAACGAAAGGCGCACCCCACCCTTCTCGCGAATGCCGCCAGCGCCCGGTTTCCAACCGGCGTCATCGAGCAGTTTGCTGGCCGCCTCGATGTTGAAGCTTTGCTTGGGCAGGTTCGGGTTGTAGTAGGCCGACTGTTGCGGCATGTAGGTTTCGGTAGGCAGTACCAGGCCGAAATACAACTCGTCGATGATGGTCTTCTTGTCGATGGCCATGTACAGCGCCTGGCGCACGACGGGGTCCTTGAACTGGGGGCGCTCCATGTTCAGGGTCACCGACTCGATGGTGGCCACCGGCAGGATCACCACGGTGCGCCCGGCCAGGTCCTTGGCTTCCTCGTAATGGTCGGGGGTGATGCCCTGCATGGCGGTGACGTCGATGTCGCCGGTCTTGAACTGGGTGTAGAGCACGGTCAGGTCGGGGATGTACTTGAAGATCACGCTGTCGATCTGCGGCTGGGTGCCGTGATAGTCCGGATTGGCCTTGAGCTGGATGTGGTCGCCAGCCACCCGTGCGCCCCACTTGAACGGCCCGGTGCCGATCGGTGCGTTGTTGAACGGTGCCGTGTTGACGTCGGCGGCGACCGAAAGAATGTGCTTGGGCACCATGAAGGTGGACGACAGGATCGAGGCGTAGGGTGCGTAGGATTTCTCCATGCGCCAGTGGATTTCGGTGGGCGAAACCACGGTGATGTCGCGCAGCAGGTCATGGCCGGCACGGCGTCCGCTGCGAAAATTCGGCGAGACGATCAGTTCCAGGGTGTACTTCACGTCTTCGGCGGTAAAGGGTCGGCCGTCGTGCCATTTGGCATCGCTGCGCAGTTTCACCTTCCACTGCAGGCCGTCGGCGGAGATGCCGCCATTGGCCACGGTCGGCACCTCGGTGGCCAAGGCCGGAACGAATTCACCGCTCGGCGAGATGCCGAACAGGGGGTCGAACACGTTCCAGTGGATGCCGTCGTCCACTTCGATGTGCGGCATGTGCGGATTGAAGACGGTGGGCTCCTGGGACAGGCCGATGATCACCTGCCCGGACGGCGAGGCGGCCATGGCCGCGAAGGATTGGCTGGCCCGGCCCAGGGGCAGCAGGGTGCCCGCGGCACCGATGATGGCCATGGCCAGCGCCTGGCGGCGGGTCGGGTTCAACAGGCTGTTGCCTTTATCCGAGTCATCGCGTTGCGACATGCTGAAGCTCCCACAGTAAGGAAGAAAGGGCAGGTGGCAGGCGTTGGAAAGCGTCCTGGACGCTGGACCCGGGCTCGTTCGAACGAGCTTCTGCAGGGCTGTTGCCGAGTGATCGGGTGATTCTAGAATCCGGAAATGGGCCGTGGGTTGGAGCCATCGCTGAAGCGCGACAGCAGAAACGCTTGCGGGTCGACGATCGGGGTTTCACCGGTGACCAGATTGGCCATCAGCCTTCCTGCCGCCGGCCCGATGCCGAAGCCATGACCCGAGAATCCGGTGGCGATGAAAAATCCGGGCACACCGTCCACTGCCGAGATCACCGGCACGGCATCGGGCGTGACATCGATCATGCCGCCCCAGCGCTGGGCGATCCGCACGTTGGCGAACACCGGGAAGGCGTTGGTCAGGCTGGCGAGGGCGCGGTTGGTTTGCTGGATCGATGGCACCGGATCGAGCACGCGGCGGTATTCGAACGGGCTGGCTTCGTCCAATGCCCAGCGCTTGGGCAGCACGGCTTCCTGGAAAAAACGCTGGCCCAGGCGAAACGACAGTGATTTGTGCTCCTGCTGCAACGCAGGCCAGAACTGCCGCGCGTAGCGAAAGGAGTCGGGGACGATGTCGGCGATGTTCTCGTGGCCGGAGGCGACGGTATAGCCGCCGTCCTGACGTTTGCGCACGGCGAAGTCCATTGCCCAGATGGCGGATTCCGGGCCGCCCTGCAGGGGCGAGGTACGGATCACCGAATTGAGCACCTTGAGCTGCGGCAAATGCACCTTCAACGGCGAGCAGAACAGGCTCGACCAGGCGCCGCCGGCCAGCACCACGGACGTGCAGGCGATCGCGCCGCGCTCGGTGATGACGCCGCTGACCCGGCCTGCCGCGCGCTCGATGCCGCGCACCGCGCACTCGGTGAAGATCATCGCGCCCTTGGCCCGCGCCGCTTCGGCAATCGCCGGGGCCGTCTGTTGCGGTTCGGCGCGACCGTCATCGGGAGTGTACAGCGCACCTTTGATGCGCAAACGCTCGGCGCCGGGCAGCACTGCGGACAGGTCGGTGCCCGAGAGCATCCGCGCACGCACCGGGTAATCGTCCAGATTGGCCTTCCAGCGCTCGTGCTCCGCGTAGCTTTGATCGTCCGCACAGGTGAAGAGAATGCCGGCGCGGGTGTAGCCGACGTCCTTGCCGATGCGCGCGGCGAGGTCGCCCCAGATGTTCAGGGCATGGGCCATCAGCGGCAGTTCACGCGGGTCGCGGCGCGAGATGCGCACCCAGCCCCAGTTGCGACTGGACTGCTCGTGACCGATGCCACCTTTCTCGCACAGCGCCACCTTCAAGCCGCGTTCGGCAAGCTCCAGCGCCGTGGAAGCACCGACGATGCCACCCCCGATCACCACTACGTCGACACGCTCCGGCAGTTGTTCATCGCCCTGTACGGGTACTACGCGAGGTCCTGGCATCGCTGGCTGCTCTCCTGATGGATCATGAGTGAATGGGCGCGGCAAGGGCCCGGATATTGCAGCGCATTTGCAGTGCCAGTCGGCCTGCCGGGCCATGGCTCGGCAAACGTCGCTTCACGGGAGAGGTCAGCATGCCCCACACCGACTCATCGACCCGCCGCCTGCCACGCTGCAGCACTCAAGGCACGCAGACGCTGGATCGCTCCTTCGACATTCTCCAGGCGATCGCGGCGCGCGGTGCGCAGGGCGCGACCATCGAAGCGCTCAGCGCCGACACCCAGCTCAGCCGCGCCACCCTGTACCGTCTGCTCAAGGCCATGAAATCCTACGGCTTCGTGCGCCTGCCGCGGCTGCGGGGTCCCTACTTTCTGGGTTACCAATTGCTCAGCCTTGGTGCCCAGGCCGGCAACACCGGCGGCGTGCGCGAGTTGGCCCGTCCGGCCTTGCTGCGCCTGTGCGAGACCTTTCAGGACAGCTTCTTTCTGTTCGTTCAGGACGGCTACTACGCCCTGTGCCTGGAGCTGCACGAAGGCGCCAATCCCACTCAGAGTTTTGCCCACTGCGTGGGCGCGCGCGTGCTGAGCGGCGTTGGCCAGGGCTCGCTGGCGCTGCTCAGCCACCTGCCCACTGCGGCCCGTGCGCAGATTCTGGAACACAACGCGCCGCGCTTGCTGCGCGAATACGCCATCAGCGACAGCGCCCTGCGCTCCACCTTCAAGCAGGTGCGCCAGCAAGGTTTCGCCTGCGGCCTGGCCGATCGCGTGCTGCCGCTGCACACCGGCGTGGCGGTGCCGATCCTCGACGCCAGCGCCGCCCCGGTGGGGGCGCTGAGCTGCGCCTTGCCCAGCGTGCGCATGACCCCGCTTTACCAGCAGCGATTGGTGCAGGCCATGCGCAAGGAGGCCGATGGCATCGCGCAACGACTGGGACCCTGAATGAACGCGCCTCATCGGGCGAACCGGGCGAAACGAAACGGCGCAGGATCAACCAGGGGTTGGTCGCCGGTGATCAGGTCGGCCATCAGGTGGCCGGCGCCTGGCCCGATGCCGAAACCATGCCCGGAGAAGCCGGTGGCCAGATAGAAGCCTGGCAGGCTCTGCACTTGATCCATCACCGGGACGATGTCGGGTGTGACATCGATCAAGCCCGCCCAGCGCTGCTCAATCCGCGCCTGGGCAAAGATCGGGAACTGCTCGGCGAGCATGCTCAGGGCCTTGTCGAGGTAGGCGTCCACCGGCTTGGGATCGTACAAACGCTGTGTCTCGAACGGTGAAGCCTGGGCATTGCTCCAGCGTTTGGGGGTGTTGAGTTCCTGCCAGCTCTGGCGGGTCACGCGCAGGCGGTATTCGTGGTGATGCGCCCTGACCATGGGCAGAAAGTCGGGCAGGTAGCGAAAGCTGTCCGGCACCAGCGCCGCCACGTTGGCGTTGCGCAGGGCCACGGTGTAGCCGCCGTCGGCGCGCTTTCTGAACGAGACCTTCTCGGTGGCCACGGCGCACTCCGGCCCGCCCGGCAGCGGTCCGGTGCGCATCACCGAACCGAGCACGCGCAACTGCGGCAGGCGGATGCCCAGGTTGCCGCAGAACAGGCTCGACCAGGCGCCCGCCGCCAGCACGACGCTGGTGCATTTGATTTCGCCCAGTTCGGTGACCACCGAGCTGACCTTTCCCGCAGTGGTTTCGACACTGCGCGCGGCACAGCGCACGAACAGCCTGGCGCCGCGTGCGCGTGCCCCTTCGGCGATGGCCGCCGTGGCGATGTCCGGCTCGGCGCGGCCGTCGCTTTCGGTAAACAGCGCACCGGTCCACGAGTCCGGCACCTTGGCTTGCAGGCGCGCCTGAATCTGGACGGTGTCGAGCAGCCGCGCCTCGATGCCCAGCGGTTTGGCCTGATCCAGCCAGCTGACCTTGGCTGCCAGCTCGGCTGCCGATTCGCAGGCATAGAGAATCCCGGAGCGGGTGAAGCCTGTCTCTTGGCGCAGCTTGCTGGCCCAGCCGTCCCACAGTTTCAGACTGGCGATGGCCAACGGCACTTCAGCGACGTCACGGCCCATGGTCCGCACCCAGCCCCAATTGCGCGACGACTGTTCGTGGGCGATGCCGCTCTTTTCCACCAGCACTACCGACACGCCCCGCTCGGCCAGGAAGAAGGCCGTGCACACGCCGATGATGCCGCCGCCGATGATCACCACATCGGCGCTGTCGGGCAGAGAAGTGTCGCTGTCGACGTGGGAAATGAGCGGGTACATGGGAACGCCTGCCAATGTCGGTGCCCCTACATCTACCCCTTGGAACGGCGAGCGGCAAGTCTTGGGGACGTAGCGCGCTCATGCTCTCACATGCTGAGACAAAGCCTGGGGCAATGAAAAATTATCCGAATTTTTTTCAGTCATTTTTTGCAACACCTTAGCCACCATGAGACGTGGCCTGCGGCCATTACCACCGGGCACGTTGTCGCAGGCAATGCCCGCTCAGGCGGTTGCGCTGAATCGTTTCAGATGCGATAACAAATAAGCAAACGGCGCGAAAATCTCAAATAAAGCAGATTACAGGGCCCATAAACGCCGTACGCCGGCGATCCTGCTGTGCCCCTCCTGACCCGCCGATTTGTGCCACCGCTGCGTGGCGATTTGCTCTTCACCGAGCCTGCCTTCCAACCTCATCGAGGCCATTCATTCGGCGCGCCCAAGCGCCGTGCTGCAAAAAAGGAACGGACCATTGAGCAATCAATCCACTCCGAACACCCCCCTCTCTCGCCTGTGCGACAAGATCGGCATCCCCTACCCCATGTTTTGGGGCTTCGTCGGCCTGCTGATCTTCATGATCGGCGACGGCGTCGAGCTTGGTTACCTCTCCCCGTTTCTCAGTGACCGCGGCATGCCCGAGGGCGAAATCGCCATGGTGTTCACGCTGTATGGCGTCACCGTCGGCATCTCCTCCTGGCTGGCCGGCGCGCTGTCGAACATCTGGGGGCCGAAACGGGTGATGATGCTGGGCCTGTTGATCTGGAGCGTGTTCGAAGTTCTGTTCCTGATCTATGGCCTGGAAACCCTGAGCTACAAGATGATCCTGCTGACCTACGGTCTGCGCGGCTTCGGCTATCCGCTGTTCGCCTACGGGTTTCTGGTGTGGATCGCCGCCGCGACACCGTCGCGCAAGATGGGTCTGGCCGTTGGCTGGTTCTGGGTGGCTTATGCAGCGGGTCTGCCGACCCTGGGTTCGCTGGTGGCGAGCGTGAGCATTCCGCTGATCGGCGCGTTGCAGACGTTCTGGCTGTCGTTCGCGCTGGTGGTCATCGGTGGTTTGATCGGCCTGATCGGCATGCGTGAAGCCCATGGCATGCGCCGCCTGGCGCCCGAAGGCGAGAAGCCGCTGGTGTCGATGGCCAAGAACATCACCATCATGTGGTCGCACCCCAAGGTGACCCTGGCCGGTGTGGTGCGCATCATCAACACCTCGTCGATGTTCGGTTTTCTGGTGGTGCTGCCGGGGTTCTTCATGGACACGGTGGGGTTCACCCTGGAGCAATGGCTGCAACTGCTGACCATCGTCTTCGTGTTCAACATCATCGGCAACATGGGTTCCAGCGTCATCAGCACGCGGATCGGCTATCGCAATACCATCCTCTGGCTGGGCGCGGTCGGTAGCACGATCACCACGCCGCTGTTCTTCTTCATGCCTCAGGCCTTTCCCGACAACTTCCTGCTGGCCTCGGTGTTCGGCGCGCTGTATGGCCTGACCCTGGCGTGCTTCGTGCCGCTGTCGGCACTGGCGCCGGCCCTGGCGCCGCACAACAAGGCCGCCGCGCTGTCGGTGCTGAGCCTGGGCGCGGGTGCATCCACCTGGGTGGGACCTGCGGTGGTGGCGATCTTCAATGAAAGCTTCGGCCTGGAAGGCGTGGTCTGGGCCTTTACTGGCCTGTACGCATTGAGTGCGGTATTGACGGTGTTCCTGAAAGATCCCGAGCCAGTGCACGAGCCGTTGTTCAGCAAGACCAAGCGCCGGATAAAAGTCCGTGCGCCGCGTCTGGACTATCGCTGGGCGCATGCCACCAAGGATTGATCGTCCCGGTCAGGGCCGCTCGTAGACGGTCACCCGATTGCGGCCAGCGCGCTTGGAGGCATACAGCGCCTGGTCGGCCCATTCGATCAGTTGCTGGTGTTCGGTGCTGGGGTAGCCGAGGTCGGCTACTCCCAGGCTGATGGTGAAGCGGATCGGGCCGCTTTCGTGCTCGACCAGTTCAGCCTCGACGGCCTGGCGCAACCGCTCGGCCAATATGGCGCCACCGGCCTTGTCGGTGTCCGGCAGCAGCACGGCGAACTCCTCGCCGCCGTAGCGTCCGGCAATGTCGGCGTCACGAACCAGCCCGCGCAGCACCTGCGCTACGCGCTGGATGACCTGGTCGCCCACCTGATGGCCATAGGTGTCGTTGACGCGTTTGAAGTGGTCGATGTCGAACATGATCAACGAGGTGGCGTGGCCATAGCGGCCATGCCTCACGTACTCGACCTTCAGCGCTTCTTCCCAGTGGCCACGGTTGCACAACCCGGTCAGGCGATCGGTGCTCGACAGCTTCTGCAGTTCCAGGTTGGAGGCCTGCAGTTGTCGCCGGTTGATGGCCACGTCGGTGACATCGTAGATCACCACGCAGATGTGTTTGACCTCACCATGGGTGGAGCGCAGTGGCAGGATGGTGGTGTTCTGATACATGAACGCCTCCTGCCCGGTGATCGGCTGGTAGTTCTTGAAGCGCAGCAGGTACGGACGCTGTTCCCAGATGGTGAAGGCCGGGGTGCCGAGGGTGACCACGCTGCTGACCTTCTTGCGGAACCACTCGCAATCGATCTCCGGGAACAGGCCGAAGAAGCAGTGTCCGATGGCGTCCTTGGGCTGCACGCCGGAGCGGTTTTCCATGAAGGTGTTCCAGACCTGCACGTGATAATCGCTGTCGAGCACCACAACGCCCACGTCGATGCTCTGGGTGATCGCCAGCAGCCAGTGAAATTCGTCGAGTTCGATGGGTCGGCTCATGGTTCAGTTCATCAGGTAGTCGAGCTTGTCGCGCAGCAACGGCACCGAGTCCTCGGTGAACAGCAGCAACAGGTCGAAGTGAATGCAGTGGCCTTCCAGGGCGTAGCTGATTTCCACGGTGAGGGTCTTTTTCCAGCGGTGCTTGCCGACGGCGATCAGGTCGTCGATCGCGGCATGGTTGCCAAGAATGTGCGGGTGGCTCTGGGAGAACATGACGTCCAGCTGCTGGGCCAGGCCGCTGAGACAGGCGCCGATGATGACCGATGACAGATCCAGCAGCATCTCGAGGTCGGAGTAGTCGAGCGCGCTGCGGTTCATCAAACGAGCCAGGTCGGCGATGTCGCAATCGTGGAAGATCAGCATCGCTTCGCCGGCAATGCCACCGCCGATGAACCCCTGACAGATGGCGGTGATCGGTTGCTCACTCTGCACGTCCGCCAGCACCATGTGCAGCTCGCTGGCTTCGAGCAGGTTGACGTTGGGTACGGGCAGGTGGATGAACACGCCGAGCACTTTGGCCAGCATGGCGGCGGCCTGGCCCATGGCTACGTTGATGGCTTCGCGCAGGGCGTCGATGAAGCCGATGTGCAGCGTGCTGTCGCTGCTGCGACGCAGGGCTGTGCCAGTGGTTTTTTCCAGCAGACCAGCCTTGAGCAGCACCCGGCGCAGCTCTTCGGGTTCGGCCGGTTTCTTGATGAAGGCCAGCGCGCCCAACTCGCGGACCCGGCGCAGGGCCTGATCCTGGACGTCACCCGAGACAACGATGACCTTGCACGGCAGGTTTTGCTCACGCAGCGCGGCCAGGACCTGGTAGCCGTCCATGTCGGGCATGGTCAGGTCCAGCAACATCACATCGCCTTTCCCCTGGCGCACGGCCTCGAGCGCCTGGTGGCCGTTCACCGCCTGGGTGACCGTGGCCTCCCAATCCGCCGGCAGGGCCCGCAGCAACTGCTTGCGAGCCATGTTCGAGTCGTCGCAGATCAACAGGGGAATGGGCAGCATGTCCTCTCGTTCTCTCCATGGGGCGACGCGCATGATCGCCATTGATGCACCATTGCCCACCATACCTCTAAGGCCCTGTTCGCCGCTACCTTGCGTGCTGGCTATTTGCTTTCATTCGGCGCGAATGCCGATGTGGGTTACCACGTTCAGCCAGATTCACCGCATCCACCGCCGACGCGGGGTTGCAGATCGATCACGCCAGGCCTCTGTAGCAGCGGTGCAAGCCGCGTCCGGGCACACCGCGGTCTGCCCGATCCACCGCGCCAACCGCCGACGCGGCTCGCGCCGCTGCTACAGAGGCCACAACCGCTCACGGCGAGCGGTATGCCTGATTGACCGCGTCAACCGCCGACGCGGCTCGCGCCGCTGCTACAGGGGCCACAACCGCTCGCGGCGAGCGGTATGCCTGATTGACCGCGCCAACCGCCGACGCGGCTCGCGCCGCTGCTACAGGGGCCACAACCGCTCGCGACGGGCTTTTGTAGCAGCGGTGCAAGCCGCGTCCGGACGCACCGCGGTCTGCCCGATCCACCGCGCCAACCGCCGACGCGGCTCGCGCCGCTGCTACAGGGGCGACAACCGCTCGCGACGGGCTTTTGTAGCAGCGGTGCAAGCCGCGTCCGGGCGCACTGCGGTCTGCCCGATTGACCGCGCCAACCGCCGACGCGGCTCGCGCCGCTGCTACAGGGGCCACAACCGCTCATGGCGAGCGGTATGCCTGATTGACCGCGTCAACCGCCGACGCGGCTCGCGCCGCTGCTACAGAGGCCACAACCGCTCGCGACGGGCTTTTGTAGCAGCGGTGCAAGCCGCGTCCAGGCGCACTGCGGTCTGCCTGATTCACCACATCGGCGGCCGAGGCGGCTACAGTGGGTGATTCGGGGGGCAACTTGCCCGGTATATGACCAAGTTGTATGATGTCTGTTAACAACCCGCCCACAGGACACGGAGACAACAATGCCTAACATCCTCGGTCACAACTTCATCGGCGGCAACCGCAGCGCCAGTGGCGAGCCCAAACTCAAGAGTGTCGACGCCACCACCGGCGAGGCGCTTCCTTATGCCTTCTACCAAGCCACCGATGCCGAAGTCGACGCCGCCTGCCAGGCCGCCGACAACGCTTTCCTGGAATATCGCCAGCTGAGCCCCGCTCGCCGTGCCGAATTCCTGGACGCCATCGCTGACGAACTCGATGCCCTGGGCGATGACTTCGTGGCCATCGTCTGCCAGGAAACCGCCCTGCCTGCCGGCCGCATCCAAGGCGAGCGCGGTCGCACCAGCGGCCAGATGCGTCTGTTCGCCAAGGTACTGCGCCGCGGCGACTTCCTCGGTGCCCGCATCGACCTCGCCCTGCCGGACCGCAAGCCGCTGCCGCGCGTCGACCTGCGCCAGTACCGCATCGGCGTCGGCCCAGTGGCCGTGTTTGGCGCCAGCAACTTCCCGCTCGCATTCTCCACGGCTGGTGGCGACACCGCCGCAGCCCTGGCTTCCGGCTGCCCAGTGGTGTTCAAGGCCCACAGCGGTCACATGGCGACAGCCGATCTGGTCGGCACCGCCATCATCCGCGCAGCGGAAAAAACCGGCATGCCCAAAGGCGTGTTCAACATGATCTTCGGTGCCGGCGTCGGTGAGCCGCTGGTCAAGCACCCGGCGATTCAGGCAGTCGGCTTCACCGGCTCGCTGAACGGCGGCAACGCGCTGTGCAAGATGGCCGCCGAGCGCGCCCAGCCGATCCCGGTGTTCGCTGAAATGTCCAGCATCAACCCGGTCGTGCTGCTGCCGGACGCCTTGGCTACCCGCGGCGAAACCGTGGCCAAGGAACTGGCAGCTTCCGTGGTGATGGGCGGCGGGCAGTTCTGCACCAACCCAGGCCTGGTGATCGGCGTTCGCTCACCGGCCTTCAGTGCCTTCCTCGAGCACCTGCAAACGCAGATGGCAGCCCAGGCGCCGCAGACCATGCTCAACGCTGGCGGCCTGCGCAGCTACAGCAAAGGTGTCGAACACCTGCTAGCGCACGAAGGCATCACTCATCTGGCCGGCAATGCCCAGGAAGGCCAACAGGCCCAGGCACAGCTGTTCAAGGCCGACGTGAGCCTGCTGCTCAACGGCGACGAACTGCTGCAGGAAGAAGTCTTCGGCCCGGCCACCGTGGTGATCGAAGTCGCCGACGATGCCGAACTCAAGACCGCCCTGCAATCGCTGCGCGGACAGCTGACCGCCACCTTGATCGGCGAAACCGCTACCGACCTGGTCAAGTACCAGTGGCTGGTGCCGGTGCTTGAGCAGAAAGTCGGTCGCATTCTGGTCAATGGCTACCCGACCGGCGTAGAAGTGTCCGACGCCATGGTCCACGGTGGCCCTTACCCAGCCACCTCCGATGCCCGCGGCACGTCGGTCGGCACCCTGGCGATCGACCGCTTCCTGCGTCCGGTCTGCTACCAGAACTACCCTGACGCGCTGCTGCCCGAAGCACTGCGCAATGCCAACCCGCTGGGCCTGCAGCGCCTGGTCAATGGCGAGTGGAGTTCACAGCCGATCGCATGACGCATCGGCGGTGACAATGAACGGCGCGATCTTGATCGCGCCGTTTTTTTTGCGTCACCGTTCTCACTTTTTGTTTCAGCTCTGCCGCCCGTGGCCGATATGGGGAAATCACCAAGACCTTTTCATGGCGACCGCCATAAGCACAACGATGGTCGTCCAGGTCTGACCCTTTACTGTCAGGAGCACATTTTATGAACGGCTGGTTCGGCAATATCAGCGTTACCCGAAAACTTGCATTGGGCTTCGGCCTGGTGCTGGTATTGACCGCGCTGTTGGCGCTGACCGGCTGGACCAGCTTGAGTAGCCTGATCCAGCGCAGCAACTGGATGAGCGATATTTCCGAGCTCAACAACAGCCTGACCAAGCTGCGTATCGTGCGGCTGCAATACATGCTGGCCAACGGCGACGACGCTTCGGCGCAAACCGTTCAAACCCAGCTCGACGCTTTCAAGGCTCAGCAGCAGAAGCTGATCGAAGGATTCAAGAGCCCGGAAAACCTGCAGCGGCTCAAAGCCCAGGCGGAACAGATCGAGGCGTACCAGAAGTCGCTCAACCAGATGCGCGACGGCTACAAGACGAGCAACGTGGCGCGGCAGAACATGACCGACACGGCAGCGGCCGCCACTGCACTGGTCGCTCAGATCAACGACGCCGTACTCGCCGTACCCGACATCGAACTGCGCTTCGAAGAATTGCAGGCCAGCGCCCGGATTCGGGAATTGACCCAGCAGACGCGCTATGAAGTGCTTGCCTATGTCAGCAACGCCAACGAAAAATCCGAGCAGGCTGCATTCGCGCAGATGGACCGCGCTGCGGTCGAACTGCAACAACTGTCCACTCGCCTGCCTACCGAGCAGGCCCGCATGCAGCAGCTCATTGCCGCACTGGTCAATTACCGCAATGCGGTGACCAGCTTCAAAGCATCGATTGCCACCATCACTACCGCACGCGCCGAGATGACCGTCGAAGGCTCGGAAATCGTCCGCCTCAGCGATGAGCTGTACAAGATCCAGATCCAGCGCCGCGATGCCGAAAGCGCCGAAGCGCGCAGCTATCAGATCGGCGCGGCACTGCTGGCATTGATCTTCGGCATCCTCGCCGCCTGGATCATCACCCGGCAGATCACCCGCCCTCTGCAGCAGACCCTGGACGTGGTCGAGCGCATCGCCAGTGGCGACCTCAGCCACGACTTGAAGGTGACGCGCAAGGATGAACTGGGTGTGCTGCAGCAAGGCATCCAGCGCATGGGCGCCACCCTGCGCGAATTGATCGGTGGCATCCGCGACAGCGTCACCCAGATCGCCAGCGCAGCCGAAGAGCTGTCCGCCGTCACCGAGCAGACCAGTGCCGGGGTCAACAATCAGAAGGTCGAGACCGATCAGGTCGCCACCGCCATGCACGAGATGACCGCGACCGTTCAGGAAGTGGCTCGCAACGCCGAGCAGGCCTCGGTGGCTGCGACCACGGCTGACGAGGAAGCGCGCGAAGGCGACAAGGTCGTCGGCGAAGCGATTGCGCAGATCGAAAAGCTGGCCGAGGAAGTCCGCCGCTCCACCGAAGCGATGAACGCGCTGCAGAAGGAAAGCGACAAGATCGGCAGCGTCATGGACGTGATCAAGGCCGTGGCCGAACAAACCAACCTGCTGGCCCTCAACGCGGCTATCGAAGCGGCCCGCGCAGGCGAGGCCGGACGTGGCTTTGCGGTGGTGGCCGATGAAGTGCGCGGCCTGGCCCAGCGCACGCAGAAATCTACCGAGGAAATCGAAGGGCTGGTGGCAGGCTTGCAGGCGGGTACCCAACAGGTCGCCAGCGTCATGCTCAGCAGCCGCGGCCTGACTGATAGCAGCGTCGAGTTGACGCGCCGCGCCGGCACGTCGCTGGAAAACATCACGCGCACGGTGTCCAGCATCCAGGCCATGAACCAGCAGATCGCAGCAGCCGCCGAGCAGCAGAGCTCGGTCGCCGAGGAAATCAGCCGCAGCATCATCAACGTGCGCGACGTGTCGGAACAGACCGCCTCGGCCAGCGAAGAAACCGCTGCCTCAAGCGTCGAACTGGCCCGCCTGGGTAATCAGCTGCAGATGATGGTCAGCCATTTCCGTGTTTGACCAAAACACGCCCAAACCCTGACGCGGCTCGCGCCGCTGCTACAGAAACCCCATCCCTGTAGCAGCGGCGCAAGCCGCGTCAGGCACCAACCCCATCCCTGTAGCAGCGGCGCCAGCCGGCGTCCGGCACCAACACGATCCCTGTAGCAGCGGCGCAAGCCGCGTCCAGCAGCAACCCCATCCCTGTAGCAGCGGCGCAAGCCGCGTCCAGCAGCAACCCCATCCCTGTAGCAGCGGCGCAAGCCGCGTCCGGCAGCAACGCGATCCCAACCGCTCACTCCACTTCCTTCAACACCCGCTCTTCATGAAAGAAGTCATTGGGGTCCACCCCGGCGCGGAAGAAGTACCCGTAATCCTCCAGGTAATACAACGTCTCCACCCGCTTGAAACTGTCCTCCAGATGCGCACACCGCAGCTTCTTCGCCTGCCCGCTCAGACGGGCGTTGACCTGCGCGGCGGGCACCTGCTGTTCGACCCTGCAGTCGAACGCCTGGCGCGGCTTGCCGTACTCGCCCACCACGCTGTTGCTCATCTTGCCGTCGGTGACATAGCCCAACTGAGCGCCCACCGGCATGTTCTTCCAGTCGCCGCTGAACGCAATGGCGTTCAAGCCGATGTTACTCCACCATCGGCGCCTCGCCGCTGTACACGGTCTGCTGGGCCAACGCGACCAGCCCGCGAAAGCTCACCGCCTGCCCCTCGAAGTTGCTGCCCTTGGTTCGCACGGCCAGCAGGCCCGATGCCTTGTCCTGGCTGAACGACTTCTCCTCGGTGAACGGCGCACTCTGCCCCTTGAGATGAGCGGTGCCGGTTTCCACTGTCCGCTTCAACTGTTTTGCCGGTGCCGGCAGATTCAACTGTTTGACCGCCGACAACGCCGGCGCCTGCACCCTGGGCGTGGTCAGCACCAACGGTGCCTTGGTCCGCGGTTTGAACGCCGGCAACGCGGCCAGGCCCTCGGGCTTGCCGCAGGCCGCATCGAACAACAATCGATAGTCAGGATCGCTGCCCTTCACCGAGTAGGTCTTGGGCTCGAAGAACACCCCGCCATCGGTCACGGTGTTGTGTTCGTCCAGGTCATACCCGGCCAGCAGGCTGAAGGTCTGTTTGCCGCAGTCCAGCGCATAGCGTTCGCGCTTCTGCGCATAGGGCGCGTTGTACGGCAGGTCGTGACCGATGCTCGGCGAATCGTAGCCGGCCCAGAACTGCAACTGGCCGTCGACGGTGGACAGGCTGTTGCGGTCGATCAGCACATACTGCTCGTCACCCTTGCCCTTGAGCACCCGCCAATCCGGCTGGGGCGTCGTGGCGCAGGCACGCTGGAAGGCGGGGCTGGCGTTGAGCACCTCGACCTGGACGGCAGGAATCGGGCGCGCCGGTGCGTACTTGCCATCGGGGCTGGCGAAATAGATACGCTTCACGCCATCCAGATAGATCAGGCTGGCGCTGGGGCTGGAGCAGGCCGCATCGACCTGCAACAGAAAGCCGAACGGGGATGTCTCGCTCTTGGGCTGCAACAGCATGAAGCTCAGGCGGTCACCGTTGCGCATCACGCTCTGCGGCACGGGCGGCTGCGACATCGCCTCCTTGAACATGTCCTTGGCCTGTTCGTTGCCCAGGCTGCCGTCGTCGGGCCCCTTGCTGGAGCAACTGGCCAGCGTGATGAGGGCGGCGAGCAATGCGATGCGCTTCATGATGAGTCCTGGCAGTGGCGATCAGGCGTCATGGTAAGCGGCGGATCGAAAGCGGTGCAATCCATCTGCGCCCTCCTCATCAGGCATAGATTCAGCAGGCATAGATTCAGCAGGCGTAAATGGCCAGCTTGTCCTGAATGAAGTCCAGGAAGCACTGAATCCGCAACGCCAACTGCGAATTGCGGTAGTACACCGCATGAATCGGCTGTCGATAGCCGCTGTTGGTCTCGGCCAGCACCACCTGCAAACGCCCCTGACGAATGTCTTCGTGGGTCATGAAATGCGACAGGCAGACAATCCCCTGCCCCTCCAGCGCCAACTGACGCAACGTTTCGCCACTGGACGCCGCAATCCGCGGCTGGATCTGCAACCGATCGCCCTCGGCATGGCGCAACGGCCAGTGATTGAGGGTTTCGGTCTGGGTGAAGCCCAGCAGCACATGCTGGCTCAAGGCAGCGATAGTCTCGGGAACGCCATGGCGTTCGAGGTAGGCCGGGCTGGCGAGGATATTCAACGGCGTGCAACCCAGGGAGCGTGCGTGCAAGGTCGAGTCGGCCAGCACGCCGATGCGAATGGCGACGTCGGTGCTGTGCTCGATCAGATCGATGATCAGATCGTCACTGTTGAGCTCCAGTTGAATGTCCGGATAGCGCTCGCGAAATTCGGCCACGTACGGGACGATCGCGTGCAGCATGAACGGTGACGCGGCATTGATGCGCAAGCGCCCGGCCGGCGTCTGCTGACGCAGCGACAAGCGCTCTTCAAGCTCATCCATGCGCGCCAGGATGTCCTTGGCCTGCTCGAAGAAAAACCGCCCCTCCTCGGTCAGGTCCATGCGCCGTGTGGTGCGGTTGATCAGGGTCGTGTCCAGCTTGGCTTCAAGCTTGGACAGCGTGCGGCTGACCGCCGATGGGGTCTGCCCGAACTGCTCGGCGGCCGCGGATATGGAGCCGCTCTGGATGACGGCGACGAAGACTTGCAGCTCATCGGATCGGGATTTCAAGGCAGGCCTCATCGGGTGTACCGGGACGTGCGCAACATACACCAATCGCTACCCGGACGAGCGTACCGTCAGCCCAGCACCTTGGCCAGGTGCGCTTCATAGCGCGCGACGTCGTTGTCGATGTCGGGTCTCTTCATCACATCGACGCTGAGGAAGGTCGGCAAGGCGGTCATGTCGAGAAACTCGTTGGCCTTGTGGAACGGGAAGTACACCGCGTCCACCCCTTTGCCCTCGAAGAAATCGGCAGGATCGTCGAACGCCTGCTGCGGCGCGTTCCAGGTGGCCGAGATCATGTACTGCTTGCCCTTGAGCAAACCGCCGCTGCCATATTTCTGCGAAGCATCGGAACGCGTGCGGCCGTCGTTGGCGTAGAGGCTGCCATGGCCTTCGGTGAACACTTCGTCGATGTACTTTTTCACGGTCCACGGCGCGCCCATCCACCAGCCCGGCATCTGATAGATGATCACATCGGCCCATTGGTATTTCTGCACTTCTTCGGCGAGGTCGTAGCCGCCGTCGATGAAGGTCTGCTTCACGTCGAAGCCGGCGCGGTCCAGGTAGGCGACGGCGGCGTCATGCAGGGTCTGGTTGTAGCGACCGTCGGAGTGGGCGAACTGCTTGCCGCCGTTGAGCAGGAGAATCTTTTTCATGAAGAGGGCCTCGTTGACTGTGCGAGAAATATCGATGGGCGCAGTCTAGAGGCCTTGGTTGCGGGGAGTAAGGCAGCGATACGCAAATGTATGTTGCCTGGCAGGCACGAATGAAAGCTCATTCGTGCGATTTCCTTGGCGAGCCGAAATCCGCCTGTCGGTATGTCCGCGCGGATTTCAGCTCATGACCACAGCGCTTCCTACTCCTTGCTCAGGTCCACCAACGGTGTCTGCCGCACTTCGGTCTGGCGACCGTCGCGAATCGTGTCGATGGTTCTTCAGCGCCTTGTCCACGGCAGGCTTGTCCGCCAGCAGGCTGTAGCTGATGCTGAACTGCTTCTGCTGCTTGGGCTCGATGGTCGGGACCAGGTTCAAAGGACGCTGGTAACGGCGGTTATAGGAAAAACTGGTACCCGGCTCCAGCCCCGTCACGTACCCCTGACCTTGGGTATCGGTGTTCTTCCACAACGAGAACACCGGCAACTGCTGGACATTGAACCCCACTGCCACGCCCAGGCTACCGGCCTTGTTGTGCAGCACGGTCAGCGTGTCGCCCTTGGCATCGCCGTAGGGCACCACGTTGTAGACGGTTTCGTCATAGTCCTTGGTCGGCGCGCGATAGGTCTGCCAATCGCCCAGGTCGCCCTTGGCCTTGTCGTTGAACGGCGACACCTGTTTGACCGCTGCGGCGAACCGCGCGCCCGCCTCCAGGAACGGCGTGCTGAAGTTGCTGTGATACAGCGCCTGGTATTCCTTGGGGTAGTCGCCGTTGTTGGTCAGGGTGTCGTTGAGCACGAAACGGGCCGCGCCGGGTTCGGTCACCAGCTCGGTCTGTACGCTGAAGTCGACCTTCTTGAAGGCCTGCTCCTTCAGCTCGCCACGCACGTGAATCGCATAGGGCGGCGCTTCGTCGATGTGCACCGTGACCTTGCTGGCCGGAATGTTCGCAGCGCGACCATGCAAGGTCAGCAACTCGCCATTGTCCATGCCGGGGTGACCGACCCACTCGTAACCGCAACGGGTGACCAGCTCGTTGAAGCCTTCCAGCCAACCCAGACCACCTCGGCCGTTGAGCTCGATGAAGGCCGGATTGACCACCTCCTTCACCGGCGAATCCCAGCCCATTCGCGCATCGCCGACCTGGGCATGGAGCACGTTCATGCCGCGCGTAGGCACCAGCGTCAGCTTCATGGTGCCGTTATCGATATCGATCAGGCTCACACCTTCCTGACGGCCGCCGTGCAGGGTTCGCATGGTGATGGAAAACGGCTTGTCGACTTTGGCGCCCAACTGTTCGCTGGTGATGCGCTGGTTCTGCGCAGGCTTGTCGCTGTCCAGCAGCACGAAATCCCAGGCCAGGGCATGGGCGCTGAGGGTGAACGCGGAGATGGCACAGGCGAGGGGTAGCAGTTTCATGGGGGTGGCCCTTTATTGGAGTTATGAGGCAGCAGAGTGAAACGTTTCAGCTTTCGAGTCTAGTCGTCTTGGGGGGATTTGAAAATGGGTCTGGAGGACGCTTTAAGATTCGTCTGATGGGGTTGCGGCGCCCAGCGCGGCACCATGGCTGCGTCTGCTGATCAGGCATTCAAGACCTGTGCAGGCTTCCACTCACTCCCCACTACAAGGGCAATGCAAATGCTGAAGAACCTAGGGAAATACACGCTCGCCTGTGGCGCTTCGTGCCTGTTGCTGGCCGCTGCCAACGTGCAGGCCGCCGACGGTCAGATCGAGTTCACCGGCGCGGTCACCGATAACGCCTGCACCATCAATACCAATAGCGTGAACAGGTCGGTCGAGCTGGGCCAGGTCCGTATCGCCGATTTCGGCCCGGCGGTCGGTGATGCGGCCGGAGGCAACACCTTTTCCATCAGCCTGGACAATTGCAGCACCACCACCCGCAAGAACGTGGCCATCCGCTTCAGCGGCCAGCAGGACGCCGTCGACTCCACCTTGCTGGGCCTGACCGGCGAAAACCAGGTCAGGGGTGTGGCGATTCGCATCAACGACCAGCGCACCGGTAACCAGGTCGCCCTGAACACGCCAACCTCCGATTACGCACTGCGCCCGCAGTCGAACACCTTCGACTTCAGCGCCGAGTATGTGCGGACCGCGGTCGACACCAAGAACGAACAGGGCGAAGTCACGGCATCGGGCATTGGCACCGGTCAGGTGTATGCGCTGGCCAGCTTCGACGTCATCTACAAGTAACTCACTGGCCAAGGCCGGCCCGGGCCGCATCCCGGCTGGCCTTGCCGAGCATGAAGGTATGTCCATGCGTTCCAGATTCCTTTCTCTTCTGACCCTGTTGCCTGTGCTGCTGGCAGGTCAGGCGAGCGCCGCCGTATCGGTAGGCGCTACCCGCGTGATCTATGACAGTGCCGCCAAGGAGGCCAATCTCAGCGTCAGCAACCGTGGTGAAGACGCGCCCTATCTGGTGCAGTCCTGGGTAAGCGCCTACGGCACCCAGACGGAAAACAGCGTCGAAGGCTTCCTCGTCACCCCACCGCTGTTTCGCCTGGATGGCAACAGCGAAAACGTGCTGCGCATTCTCTACACCGGTTCGCAGTCGCTTCCGCAGGACCAGGAAAGCCTGTTCCTGATGAACGTCAAAGCGATTCCGGCCATGACTCAGGAACAAACCGCGCAGAACGTGCTGCAGATCGCCCTGAAAACCTCCATCAAGCTGTTCTACCGGCCCGCAGGCCTCAAGGGCACGCTCAAGGAAGCAACCGCCAACGTGGCCTGGCACTCGAACAACGGCAAACTGCAGGTGCGCAACCCCTCCGGATTCAACCTGGTGGTCAGCGAGTTGAAGGTCAACGACGTCGCCACCGCGGACATCCCCGATGTCATCCGCCCCGCAGAACAGCGCCAGCTCGACGTCGCAGCCAAGCCTGGCGACCGCATCATCCTGAGCTACATCGACGAATACGGCAGCACCCTCGTCGCACCCACTGCCCAGGTCAACTGACCCTCCCTGACTTCAGGATGCCCCATGCTCCGTTCGCACCTTTTCATGCGCTCACGCGCGGTGAAGGTCATCGGCTGCCCTTTTTTTGCAGCCCTGGCCTTGCATCTCGCCGATGCCCAGGCCGGCTACCGGTTCGATTCCTCGTTTCTGGAAATTGGTGGCGGTCGCACATCGACTGCGGTGCAAGAACAAGTCAGCGCATTGAGCGAAGGGCAGTTACCCGGGATCTACCACGTCAACGTGAGCATCAATCAGAAACAGGCAGGCCAGAGCGACCTGCGTTTCATCCGTGACCCACAAACCCCAGCCCGCTCGGTCACCGGCTTGTATCCCTGCGTAGACAGCGAATTTCTATTGAGCAATGGCGTCTCCTCCGACGTGCTGCAAGGTGCCACCGAGGTGGAAACCGGCTGCATGGACTTGAGCGGCCCGCTCAGTGGCGTGAGCTACGACTACGACTTCAATCGCCAACACCTCGACATCCAGATTCCCCAGGCGTATCTGGGCAGCATTCCGTTTGCGCTGCGGCGCAAGCAATGGAGCGAAGGCGAGCAAGTCGCGTTCGCCAACTACAGTTTCTCGGGCAGCGCCTCGCAGTACGATGGAAAGGCCCGTCAGAACCAGTTCGGCACCCTGCGCAGCGGCATCAACAGCGGCCCGTGGCGGTTACGCAACCATTCGACCTGGCGCAAGGGCACCGGCAATCCGGGCCGCTGGCAGAATCTGGAAACCTACGCGCAGCGGGATCTGGGCAACCTGATGGCGATCGCCACCGTGGGCGAGGCCAACACCGAAGGCGACCTGTTCGACGCCCTGCCTTATCGCGGCGTGGGGGTGGCCTCCGACCTGGACATGCTTCCCGATCAGGCTCGGGAGTTCGCGCCTGTGGTGCGTGGCATCGCCAACGGCCGCTCGCGGATCACCATCCGCCAGCGCGGCTATGTGATCGACGAACGCTGGGTGCCTTCGGGCCCTTTCGCCCTGACCGATCTCTACCCCACCTCCAGCAATGGCGACCTGGAAATCACGGTAGAAGGGCCTGATGGGCAGCGACAGGTGTACACCCAGTCGTTCTCCTCTGTGCCGTACATGCTGCGCGAAGGTCAGCAGAGCTACTCGTTCTACGCAGGCCACTATCGTCCCAGCGAAGACAGCCAACAGCACGCCGCACCGGCTTTCGCCCAGGCCACCCTGCGCCGGGGTTTGAGCGGCGGCACCACGGTGTTCGGCGGGACCTTGACCAGCGCCGAATACAACGCCGGCCTGCTGGGTCTGGCGCACGACTTTTCCGGCCTGGGCGCTGTATCTCTGGATGTGACCCACGCCCGTAGCACTGGCGTGGGCGCAGGCAAAGCCAGTGCAAGCGGGCAGTCCTACCGCTTTCGCTACTCCAAGTCACTGGCCGCCACCGACACCAACTTCAGCCTGATCGGCTATCGCTATTCCACCAGCGGCTACTACTCGTTCAGCGAAGCACTCAACAGCCGAGAGAACGTGCAGGCGCTGTCCAGCTATCGCAACGGCCATGTCAAAAGCAACTTCACCGCCAACATTTCCCAACAACTGGGCAATTATGGCGGGCTGTACGCGAACCTGTCGAAATCGGCCTACTGGAACTACAGCAAGGCCGACACCTCGCTCCAGGTGGGCTATAACTTCACAGCGCACAATGTTTCCTACTCCCTGGGCCTGGGCTTGAATCGGGGCAATGAAGTGGACAGCCGCAGCGTGTCGCTGAGCATCAGCTTGCCGCTGGGCGGACCGTCGGGGCAGCGCGCCACCTTCAACACCAGCCAGAGCTCGACGGGCCAGGCATCACGTACCGCAACCCTGAGCGGCAACGCGTTGCCGGAGGGAGCACTGAGCTACAACGTGGGCGTTTCGCAACAAACCAGTGACCAGAGCGACGTCCTGGGCTCATCGATCGCGGCGCGCTATGACGGCTCCCGCGCAGTGGTGCACGGCGCCTACAACCGCTACGGCAATGATCAGCAGCTGGACTACGGCATTGAAGGCGCGGTGCTTGCTCATCGCAATAGCCTGATCTTCAGCCAGCCGCTGGGCGAGACCAACATCATCGTTGCCACTCCCGGGGCTGCCAATGTCAGCGTGCTCAACAAGACCGGCGTGTACACCAACGCCGACGGCTACACGGTGGTGCCATCGGCCCTGCCCTACCGGAGCAATCGCATTTCGCTGGACACCGAAAGCCTGCCCGAAGACATCGATATAACGCAGCTGGTGCAGGAGGTCGCACCGACCCGCGGCGCCTTTGCGCTGGTGGATTTTCACACCCAGCGCGGCCGCCGGGTACTGCTCAAGCTGAGCGATCAGTTCGGCAACCCGGCTCCTTTCGCCGCCAGTGCACAGTTGCTGGACGTGCAGGGCGTTCCTCTGAACGCCGCGATGGTGGCCGACAACGGACGGATCTTCCTCAGCGGTGTGCCGGACAAGGCGCGACTGCAGGTCAGCGTCAATGGTCAATCCTGGTGCGCGGTGGCACTGGACCTGGCCGATCAACCCACCACCGGCATCGCCCAGATCCAGTCCCAGTGCGACCGGCCCGCGACCGCCCAACAGCCAAGCCAAGGTGCACCCAATGTATGAAGCCTGTTTGAAAAAGGCCGTCCTGGGCATGCTCAGCGCACTGCTGTGTCTGCTGAGTGCGCCGGCTCAGGCCTTGATCGAAAACAACATGACATGCAACAACAGCAACTCGTCCGGCGAGTTGGGCAATGTAGCCCCCAATACGCGATTCACCCTGGTGATGGAAGGGAGCTGCACCATCACCCGTTGGTATCCGGTGGGGGCATCACTGCAGTTCGTGCAGAGCAAGCCAATAGGCACACCACCCAGTGTCATGGCGTTCTACCTCGGCACAGGTGCGCAATTGCCAGAAGTACCGGTCGGCACGCCCGGCACCGTCTGCATACCCATAAGCTGTCAGCCTCTGAGAGTCGGCCGTGTGGTCCCCTATTCCGTCGCACTGGTAGGCATCACAGCCGCCACCACCGGTCAGCACTGGCTGGTGGTACAACTCACCGACACCTCCATCGGTGGCTGGCACAACTACGGCGACTACATCAACTCGCTGCTGATCCGCTACACCGTCACGGCCCCGTCCTGCAGCCTGACCTCGCCGGGCACCGTCAACCTGAACTTCGGCACCCTGCGCAACGACAGCCTGCAGAACGTCAGCCAGAACACCACCGTCTCGCTCAACTGCGCCACGGCCTTGCAGGCCAACGTCACCCTGGCCTCCAACCAGCAGACCATGGACGCCGCCAACGGCCTGTCGACGACCTCGCTGTCCGGACTGAACATGGCTGCGCGCTGGACCGACAGCAACACCGCCGTCTCGCTCAACAGCGCCCGCAGTATCAACCTGCGAGCGGGCGACAACAGCCTGAACCTCGGCTTCAGCCCACGTCTGGCCGCGGGCGCATCACCGGCCGGCAGCTTTCAGGCGCAATACACCCTGACCATCGATTACCGCTGAGGCATTGGCCATGAAACGTTCTGCCCTGCTGACCCTTCTTCTGGCGTCGATGATCGACACCGCCGCACTGGCGGCCAGCGATACCGTCAACATCAGCGTTCGGGGAACACTGACCCGCCCGCCTTGCGTGCTGGCCAGCAGTTCGACCCTGACGGTCGACTTCGGTGACGTGCGTACCGACCAGGTCGCCAGCGCCGCACCGATAGCGGTGCCGGTAACACTGACCTGCCCGGCGGGCTCGTCGCTGAGCGTTGGCCTGAGTTCCAGCAACAACACCTTCACAGACACCGTGGCACGAACGACCGCCAACAATCTGGGTGTCTCGCTGACCTGGACCAGTAACAATACGGCCGCCAACCTGGCCAACGTCAAACGCGCTCTGACCGGACAAAGCGGAACGGTGGACCTGAGCCTGAGCGCACGACTGGTGCAGCGTGGCGAGCTCACGCCCGGCAGTTTTACCTCCACCTTAGTGATGAACATCGAGTACCTATGACCATTCGTCATCTTGCCCTGCTCGCCTGGCTTTGCTCATCCGGTGCGCTGGCCGCAGGCGATAGCGCCCGTATCGAAGTGACCGGCCAACTGATCTCCCCGCCCTGCAGCGCCCGCTTCGCTGGTGTTCAGCAAGTGGATCTGGGAGTGGTATCGCTCAATCAACTGCACGACGCCAAGGTCGGCAGCGTCGATGTGCCCTTGGTCTTCGATTGCCGTGACGCCAGCCGCGTCGACCTCAAGCTGTCGGCGGCCAGCACCAGCGATCGCCGCACCCTGGCCACCAGCCTGGCACAGCTGGGCTTGCGCCTGAGCCTGCTGCGGCCGCAGGTGGCGGGGACGGAGATCGATTTCGGCCTGGGCCAGAGCAATGCCTTCACCGTGTCCGGGAAGACCCTGGAGCTGGTATTGCGAGTCACCCCGGTCATGCTGGAAGCACTGCCCGAGGCGGGCAGCTACAGCGCCTTGCTGATGCTCGAAATGACCTACCTGTAGCCGCCTACTCGAACTGCTCGGCCCGTATGCAGTACGTCAACAGCGCTTGATCGCTGTCCACTTCCAGCTTGCGCATGGCGGCCACCTTCTGCGCACTGACGGTCTTGATGCTGCGGCTCAGGTGGCGAGCGATATCGCTGACGCTCAACCCCGTCACGAACAGGCGCAGCACTTCCAGTTCCTTGGGTGACAGACTGGCAAACCGCTCATCGACCTGCTGAGTACTGCCGACCACCGAACTGGCGGGGGCCTGTGGGCTGCGGTAGCTGCGTCGATCGCTCAGGGCGCTCAAGGCCTTCTGAATCTCTTCGTGAAGGTGGTTTTTCTGGATCACGCCCGCCACCCCGAGCTCGTCCAGACGCGACAGGATCAGGCTGTTGGAAACCATGGTGAGCACCAGCACCTGAGTGTCGGGGAAGTGGCGCAGCACGTACTGGATCAGTTTCAATCCATCGCCATACACGGCATCGCCGGGCATGTTGTAGTCGGTGATTAGCACGTCCGGCCGATGGGTCTGTAGTTGCTCCACCAACTGGCTGGGGCTGACGGCCTCGGCCACCACGGCAAAGCGTTGATCGCGCATGACCATCTCACGCACCCCCACCAGGACAATGGGGTGGTCGTCGGCAATGACGACTTTCAGTTGTTGCATAAGCTACCTTCCGTGCGTTGTCCAATGATCATGCGCGCGGCTCCTCTCGCAGAGCCATCGCCACTACGCGCAAGCGTTCCAGCAACACCTTGATACCGGCACTGGCGCGCGCGTCCAGAGGGCCTTGCCCCAAAGCGGCCTCCCATTGACCACAAGCCATGGATAGCGCCGTGGCCCGTACCGTGGCCAGGCCGCCGTTGAGGCTGTGCAGACGCTGTTGCACGAGGGTGCCGTCACCCGAACGCAGACCCTGTTCGATCTGCTCGATATCCTCATGCAGCGTACGTTCCATCAGTTGGCGCATCGCCGGTGACAGGTCGATCCAACCTTCGAGATCCACCGCCAGCCCGCCGCCCTGCGCTTCGCTGCAGTGGGCCAGCACCGTCGCGCGCAGCATCGACAGACTCAACGGTTTGACGACCCAGGCATTCATGCCCACTTGCAGGCAACGCTCACCTTCTTCGCGCATGGCGTTGGCGGTGACCCCGATGATCGGCACCGTAGCGCCGATGCGACGCAGCTCGCGGGTCAGCTCGTAACCATTCATGCGTGGCATGTTGACGTCGGTAATGACCAGGTCGAACGCTTGCGCGGCCCACGCCTGCAAGGCCCGCTCGCCATTTTCCGTCACCGTCGCCTGGGCCCCCAGCGCCTGCAACTGCTCTTGCAATATCGCCTGATTGATCGGGTTGTCTTCGGCTACCAGAATCTGCAAAGGCTTGCCTGGCAAGCGGCTACCCTGCTGGGGCTGCGAGGCCACCGGCGGCGCTTGCAGGGCGACAACGGGCAGTTCCAGCAACAGCGAAAAACTGCTGCCCAGGCCAGGCTCGCTGACCACGCGCATGCTGCCGCCCATCAACTCGCTCAAGCGGGCGCAGATCGACAGCCCAAGCCCGGCACCCGTGCTCTGGTCACGCTCGGACACCTGGTAAAAGGGTTTGAACAGCTGCTCCAGAGCCTTTTCCGGGATACCCGCGCCGGTATCGGACACCTGCCACTGCAACGCCACGCGCGCCTCGCCCATTTCCACCACGGCCAGACGTACCAGTACCCGGCCCGATTCGGTGAACTTGATGGCATTGCTCAACAGGTTGTTGAGGATTTGCCGAATGCGCCCCGGATCACCGCGCAGGCGCGCAGGCACCTGTGGCTCGATCTCGGTTTGAATCGGCAGACCCTTGTGCTGAGCGGCCGCCGTGAAACCGCGGACCGCCTCCTGCACCAGATCCTGCGGACAGAAGGTAATCGCCTCGAGCGCGATCTGACCGGACTCGATCTTGGACACATCCAACACATCGCTAATCAGCTGAAACAGCACCGCCGACGAGCCTTGAATCACTTCCAGATACTGACGCTGACGATGGTTGAGATCGGTCAGGCCGAGCAGTTCCAGATTGCCCAGCACGCCATATAGCGGTGTGCGAATCTCGTGGCTCATGGTGGCCAGGAACAACGTCTTCGCCTCACTGGCCTGGTCCGCCGTGCGCCGGGCCTCCTCCATGGTCTGCGCCGTATCGACATGTTGGGTGATGTCGTTGAAACCGCACAGCAGCACATCCTCGCCCTGATAGCGGGTCGCCACGAAGCACGCCTGCAAGTGTCGTCCGGCCACCTCCAGCCAGACCTCATCGGGGGCGGCAGGGACGTCACCGAGGTTCAGCGACTTGATCAGTTCGGCGGTGCCCTGCCACTCCCGTGCACGCTGGTTCTCGAGCAACACTTCGTGGTCTTCGCGGCGCACGACACTCAAGCCGACCGGGGCGTTGTCCATCATCACCCGGTTGAACGCCTCACCCTCGAACAGACGCTGTTGAGCACGCTGCGCCGGCTGCACGATCTGCAGGCGATACCAGCGATTGATCCACCACCCCACCAGCAAGGCCAGCAATACCGTCAAGCCAAGGCCAACCAGCGGCCACTTGGCGTAACGCAGAAAATCCTGATAGCTGATGGCGTACAGCGCGGTCCAGCGCGCGCCGTTTTCAGTGCTCATCTTGAACCGCAAGCCCTTGCCGCTGAAGCTCAAGCCCATCGGCGCCTGACTGTCATCGTCCAGGCTGCCGAGCAATACCTCGCCCTGGGGCGAGATCAGGGTGAACTGGTTGTACACCGGCCGTCGCAGCAGTCGTTCGATCTCGTTGATCTGCCCCATGTCCAGCAGCGCCACTACGGTGGTCAGGCCCTGTTCCTGCCGTGAGGGCATCATGCTGGCAGGCAGGTCGACGCCGATGCTCGCGACCAACGTCTTGGCAGTGCTGTACAGGCCCGATGGCGCCCGTAGCCAGCGCACCCCCGTGCCGCTGAGCAACGGCCGCTGTGGCTGCAATTGCTCACGCAGGCGCCCGGCTATCTCCAGATACTGGGTTTGGCGCAACGGCAGACGCTGCCGCGTGCCATCAGTGCCTGGCACGGCAATGTCGAACTGAGCGTTGGGGGCGAATACGAACATCTGCGGCGAGGCGTAATAGGAGCCAGCCCAATAGGTGCTGTAGTAATCGGTCAGCTGAGTACCCAGGGAGAGCGCACCGCGGGTTTCCAAGCTGGTCAGCCGACTGTCATAGGCCAAGGTGAAAGGCAATGACAGTGGCAATGCGCGCCCCTGAAACAGCTCGCGATGACCATCGCTGCCCAGCGCCGTCGTGCTGGCCGGTTGGACGTCGGCCAACAGGCTGTGGTTGGTGCGATCGTAGGCGCTGGCCACGTTGCGCAGGAACGTCTCATGCTCGTGGATGTTCTCGATCACCCGCGCGAAATGAAACTCCACCTTGTCCTGTTCCGCCTCGACCAGGCGGCTGACGGCCCAATAGCTGGTGCTGGTGAGCAGCAGCGTCAGCCCCGCCAACAGCAGCAGGCCTTTGTTCAGGCGCTGCGAACTGAGCGCCAGCGCCCCGAGACGCAAGCTTGCATGCTTCATGATCAATACCGTTGAAGCCTTGATGAAAGGCGTGTTGCCTGGCCGTGGCCGTTGACGCCTGAATGCAGGCGACCCTTCCCTTGGGCTTCGTAGACATCGGACCCTGTCCGATCAGCTTAGTGCTGGCGCAGGGCCATCTTCTATCAGCAAAGTGCTGAAACGATCAACCGCGACGGCGGGCGAGATGAGAAACCCCTGTACCTGCTCACAGCCGATACGACGCAGCAGCATGAGCTCGGCATGGGTTTCCACGCCTTCTGCCACCACGGCCAGACCAAATTTGCGGCACAGCTCGACAATGCTCTGCAGTGCCGTGGCCAAGTGCTCGTTGTCGGCACATCCGTGCACCAGCGAGCGGTCGAGCTTGAGCTCGCTGAAAGGCGTGGACACCAGATTGAAGTACGAGCTGAAGCCCTGACCGAAATCATCCTGGGCCAGGCCAAAGCCCTTCATGCGCAACCGGCACGCGCCCGCGTAGTAATCGCTGAGCTGATGGGTGGTGGAGGTTTCCATCAGTTCGAAGATCACCTGTTGTGGATCGGCACCCTGCTCCACGACCTGCGCATGCAATCGGTCAGCCAGATCATGCTGATCCAGCAGATGGGTCGGCAGATTGATCGACACGGGAATGCTGTAGCCCTTGCGCCGCCAGTGCTGCTGCGCTGCCAATGTATGCCGCAAGGTCAGCCACAGCAGTGTTTCTTCCAATCCCGCCCGCTGCACCAACCCGAGAAAGGCCCCGGGCATCAACAACCCTGCACCAGGATGCAGCCAGCGCGCCAATGCCTCGGCGCCGACGATGCGGCCATCGCACAGGCTTTTCTTGGGCTGGAACCAGGCCTGTATCTGACCGTTGTGCAGCGCTGCCGCGACGGCGTCCACATCCTCCAGGATCGGCTGGCCGATCGCGCCGCGCGGCGCGCCGCCGATCTGGTCCAGACAGTCGCGCAGGCGTTGCACGGCCGTCGCCTGCACGGGTTTGGAGATCAGACCGGCGACGGTCAGCCCCAGATTGCGCGCGGCCAGACCAGCCCCCTCCAACATGCGTCGCGACGCCACGCTCATCAGCGCCAGTACCGGAGGGTTGTCCAGAGTCGCCAGTTGCTGGATCAGCTGTACCCCATCCATGCCGGGCATCAGCAGGTCACTGAGGAGCAAATCGTAATGGCCGCCAGCCAACGATTGCAGCGCTGTCTGCCCGTCCCAGACGGTGTCGACGTTGAAGCCACCCGCTTCATTGAACACATGCACCAGATACTCATGTTGAAAGGGGTGGTCTTCAACGATGAGCACGCGATAGGGACTCACGCCACCCTCCGCGGGTAGTGCTGCAGGCACTGGTGCAAGGCCCGCAACGTCACCGGTTTGATCAGGCACTGGTTCATCCCCGCGGCCAGGCACTTGTCGCCTTCTTCGCGCATGGCATTGGCCGTGGCACCGATAATGGGCAGCGTGCAGTCACGCTGGCGCAACTGTGCGGCAAGTTCATAGCCGTTCATGCGCGGCATGTTGACATCGGTCAGCACCAGGTCGAACTCGGCAGCGTGCCACAGCGACAACGCCTCGACACCGTCACCGGCCAGTACCACGTTGCAGCCCAGCTCCTCGAGCTGATCACGCAGAATCAATTGATTGATCACATTGTCCTCGACCACCAGCACGCGAAGATTCAGCTCCATCTCAGCGGGAGCTTCGGTGACACCGGTGCATTGCTTGCGCGCTTGTCCCTGGGCACGGGACACCGCTTCCCTGATCTCTTCCAGATTGTTGAGGTTGGCCTGCCAGATGCCTGAAAGCGCTGCATCGAACATCAGCTCCATGGGGCTGGCGATGACCCTGGGACCGAGCCAGTGCGGCACAAGACTGGACTCTTCGGCAACCGTCTCCAGCTCGACCAGTACGGCATCGACAGGCACCTCCCCTGCTGCCGGCACCCCAACCTGGGCAATCGCGCCCCAGCGTCGCAGCCAGCCGCAGACGCTGTCGGACAGATCGTGCATGCGCGACACCACATAGACCCTATGGGCCATGAGTGGCTCGGCATTGACCAGGCCCGGCTGCTCGCGCACCTGCTCCAGGGGCACATCGAAGGCGAAGCTACTGCCCAGACCCGGTTCGCTGACCACTCGCAGATTGCCGTTCATGAGATGAATCAGACGCTTGCAGATCGACAGGCCCAAACCGGTCCCGGCTACCACATTGGCATTGCCACTGGCCTGGAAAAACGGCTCGAACAAATGCTGCTGATCTTCGCGGCTGATGCCCTTGCCGGTATCGACAATCTGCCAGTGCAGCACCGGGCGCTCGTCGTCTCGCGTATCCACGCGCACCCGCAGCACGATGCGACCGCTGTCAGTGAACTTGAGCGCATTGCTGAGCAGGTTGTTGAGCACCTGGCGTAATCGGGTGACATCCCCACGCAACTGCTGCGGCATCTGCGGATCGATGCAGCTGAACAGCCGCAAGCCTTTGCCTTGAGCGGCACCGGCATACCCCTGCATGACTTCCCGAACCAGCGCCAAGGGCGAGAAGGTCGTCAGCTCCAGCGACAATTGCCCTGCCTCGATCTTGGCCACATCCAGCACGTCGCAGATCAACTGCAGCAGGTTGGCCGACGAGCCCTCGATGGCTTTCAGGTAGTTGCGCTGCTGCCCATTGAGTTCGGTTCGCGTCAGCAGCTCCAGGGTGCCCAGTACGCCGTAGAGCGGCGTACGGATTTCATGGCTCATGGTGGCGAGGAACAGCGTCTTGGCCTCATTGGCCGCGTCCGCCGAGCGGCGCGCCTGCTGCAATGCTCGCTCGACCTGTTTGCGGGCACTGATATCGCTGAACGCGCAGATCAGAACCTCTTCGCGCTGGTAACGCGTCGGCGCGAAGGCGAGGTAAAGATGGCGTCCATCGGCCAGTTCGATTTCGTCGCTGCCATTGCGGTCCAGTTGATCGAAGGCCCGATGAATCCAGCCATGACACAGCTGCTCACGCTCCTGGCCATGGCCCAGCCACTGCTCCGCCAAGGGGTTCTGCAGCACGACCTTGCCATCGCTACGACGCAGCACGCACAGCGCCACGGGCGCGATGCGAATGACGGTGCTGCTGAACGCTTCACTCTCCACCAACGCTTCAATACGGTGACCTGCCGGGATGATCAGCCGCCGATCGATGCGCCGAACCAGCCAGCACATCAGTATCGTCGCAATCAGGCACGACAACAGACAGGTCAACACACGTGCGGCCAACGCCGGAAGCAGCGCACTCAGCTTCAGGGTGTAGACGATCTGCCATTGCGAATAGCCCAGCTGTTTCTTGATCGCCAGATGCTGCGGAAGCCAGCCTCCGCCCACCAGGCCAAAAGCGTTGCTGCTCCTGAGCAGGTCGAGCGCCTGGTACGCCGATTGACCGACAGCACTGGTGAAAATCACCTCACCCCTGGCATCGAGCAGCAGAAAATCTCCAGCGCTGTCGTGGCGCAGCGCTTCCATCAGGTCTGGCACGTCCACTTCCAGGCCCAGCCACCCTGAAGCCGGACTGCGCTCGTCCAGCCGAGTGAAAATATACAGGGGCGAAGCGGCGTCGCTCTGATCGCTGAGCCAGAGGTAGTCGTTGGTCGGTTGTCCAACCCCTTCGAAGGCTCGCAGCCTGCGAGGCACGCACATCGGTACGGGAGAAAGGCTGTCGGCGATACTGAACAGACGGGTGATGGTGGACGTCTGGTCTGGCGCCAGGCCCTGGCCCGCACCGATATACAGGAGGTTGACCTTGCTCTGTCGCAGGTGAGCGAGCATGCGCTTGGTCAGCCACAAGCTCCAACTGTCGGCGCCTTGGCCCAAGGCAATATGCACCTCTTCGGTGGGTACCTCGTTGAGGTTGGGCTTGGGTTGCACCACATTGCGCACAGCTGAAAGCCCCAGGCTTCTGAGCAATGTCTGGCGGCTGACGAAGAAATTCTGAGCATCGGAGATGGCCGCGTTCATGTCGCTGCGGCGCAGACTGACCTCATCATTGAAGGCCGTACGCAGATAACTGCCTGCACCGGCGAACAGCCCCAACACCAAGGCTGCGGCAAACAGATGCAACAGTTTGCGCGCCGCCTTGGGCGTCGAGAAGGAAGAGTCCAACGGTTGCAAGAAGTGTTTGAGTTTCATGGGGCGCACACTACGCACCCCACTGCACCCGGCCCATCAGACGATTCTTAAACGCTCATGGCGGTCAGCGCTGGTACGACTTGACGATCGCCGAGAAATCCAGCCCGCCCCTCCCCGCGCAAACTCATCGCCTGATACAACTGCTGCGCCACCGCCCCCAGAATCACCGGCTGGCGGGCCTGCTTGGCCGCCTCGGTCGCCAGGCCCAGATCCTTGAGCATCAGTTCGGCTCCAAAGCCCCCGCTATACCCACGAGCAGCCGGCGCTGTCTCGCTGACGCCCGGCCACGGATTGTAGGTGTCCGAACTCCAGCATCGGCCCGTAGAGCTGTTGATGATCCCGGCCAGCACCTGGGTATCGATGCCCAGCGCATTGCCCAGGGCCATGGCCTCGGACACACCGACCATGGAAATTCCCAGCAGCAGGTTGTTGCAGATCTTGGCGATCTGCCCGGTGCCCACCTCACCACAGTGAACGATGTTTCGCCCCATCTGCGCCAGCACTGGCTGCAACTGGCCAAACAGCTCGGTCGAGGCGCCGACCATGAACGTCAGGGTGCCCGCCTGGGCGCCGCCAGTGCCACCCGATACCGGCGCATCGGCCAGGTCGACACCCTGCTTGGCCGCTGCGGCGGCAATGTCGCGCGCGGTCTGCGGATCGATGGTGCTGCAATCCACCGCCGGCGTACCGGAACGAATACCCGCCAGCACGCCCTCCTCGCCCAGGTAGACGCTGCGCACATGGGCGGCTGCCGGCAACATGGTGATCACCAGCTCGCCCTGCGCGGCGGCATCCTTCGGCGATGCGCTGATATGCCCGCCCAACTGCGCCAGTTCGGCAAGCACAGCCTGGTTGAGATCGAACAGGTGCAACGTATGGCCGGCCTTGAGCAGGTTGCGCGCCATGGGCGCGCCCATGTTGCCCAGGCCAATGAAAGCGATGTTCATGGCGGTGCTCCTACTTCAGGTTGATGGTGGTGTTGACGCCATCGTTCACGCTGTCGTCATCGAACCAGCGCGCCGTGACTGTCTTGGTCTGGGTATAGAACTGCACCACCTGCTTGCCGTAGGGCCCCAGATCGCCGAGTTTGGAACCGCGCGACCCGGTGAAGCTGAACGAAGGCACCGGCACGGGAATCGGGATATTGATGCCCACCTGGCCCACATCGATCTCGCTCTGAAACTTGCGCGCCGCTGCACCGCTCTGGGTGAACAGCCCCACACCGTTGCCGAACGGGTTGGCGTTGACCAGGGCGATGGCATCATCGAGGGTGTCGACTTCCAGGGTGATCAGCACCGGTCCGAAAATCTCCTGGGTGTAGATCTGCATATCCGTGGTGACACCGCTGAACAAGGTCGGCCCCACGAAGTTGCCCTGCTCGTAACCGGGGACCTGCACACCGCGGCCATCGAGCTCCAGCTTGGCGCCTTCCTGCACCCCGCTGTCGATCAAACCCGTGACACGCTCCAGCGCACGTCGGGAAATCACCGGCCCGACGTCGGTGCCCGGCTCGCTGCCTGCGTTGACCTTGAGTTTCTGCGCCAGCGCCTTCAGGTCCGGAATCCACTCGCGGGATTTGCCCACCAGCACCGCCACCGAAGTCGCCATGCAGCGCTGCCCGGCTGCACCGAACGCAGCGCCGACCAGCGCATTGAGGGTCTGCTCGCGGTTGGCGTCCGGCAATACCACCGCATGGTTCTTGGCCCCCATCATCGACTGCACACGCTTGCCATGGCGGCCAGCCAGGTCATACACATGAGTGCCGACCGCAGTCGAGCCGACGAACGACACCGCTTTGATATCGGCATGGGTGCACAGCGCATCCACCACTTCCTTGCCGCCATGCACCACGTTCAGCACGCCAGGCGGCACACCCGCCTCCAGCGCCAGCTCTACCAGCTGGACCGTGGACAGGGGATCCTGCTCGGACGGCTTGAGCACGAAGGTGTTGCCGCAGACGATGGCCATCGGAAACATCCACAACGGAATCATCGCCGGAAAGTTGAACGGGGTGATCCCGGCACAGACGCCGATGGGCTGACGCAAGGTGTAGGTATCGACGCCACCTGCGACGTTCTCGGCGAACTCACCCATCTGCAGGCTGCCGATGGAGCAGGCGTGCTCGACCACTTCCAGGCCGCGGAAAATATCGCCTTCGGCGTCGGCAATGGTCTTGCCCTGCTCGGCACTCAAGGTCTGGGCGATCCGTTTGGAGTGTTCGCGAATCAGGGCCTGCAGCTTGAGCATGATGCGCATCCGCGCACCCAGCGGCGTCAGACGCCAGGTCTTGAACGCACGCTGCGCGGCAGCAACCGCGGCATTGACTTCATCGGTCGTGGCGAAGGGCACACGCGCCAGCACTTGCTGGGTGGCCGGGTTGACGATGTCGCGCCATTCCTGAGTGGTCGATGCGACCCACTGGCCATCGATCAGCAGTTTCACATCGTCGAGCTTGCTGGCATTCGGTTGAACGGACACGTTCATGGATGACCTCCGCGTATTTATTGTTGTGGCGAGACGGTTCTGCGATGGAGTATAGAGGCTGCAAACATCTAACAAGAACTCACAATAAAGCCGGTCCAACATGCAAAAAGACCTTAGCAGCCTGAACTGGGACGACCTCAAGTTCTTTCTCGAAGTGGCCCGCACCCGCAAGGCCAGCATCGCAGCCAAACGCCTGGGGGTGGACTACACCACCGTGTCGCGACGCATCGGCTCGCTGGAAAACGCGCTGGGTACCCTGCTGTTCGAAAAATCACGGACCACCGGCTTCGTCCTCACCGCCGAAGGGCAGCGCCTGCTCGCGTCGGCCGAATCCATGGAAAGCACCCTGCACATGGCCTGCGAACAGGTTTCAGGCTCCGGCGTGGCACTGTCCGGACACATTCGCATGGGTTGCACCGAAGGCTTCGGCAGCTTCTTCATCACCCCGCAACTGAGCCACTTCGTCGACACCTACCCGGCGATCTCGGTCGACATCCTGCCGCTGCCACACTTCATCAGCCTCTCCAAGCGCGAAGCCGATATCGTCATCGCGCTCGAACGCCCCGAACACGGGCCCTACGTCTGTTGCAAGCTCTGCGATTACCGACTGAAACTGTATGCCACACGCGCCTACCTGGATCGCCACCCGCCCATCGACAGCAGCGCCCAACTCAGCGGCCACCGCTTCATCAGCTACGTCGACGACCTGGCATTCAGCTCCGAGCTGCTCTACCTGAGCAAACTGCTGCCCAACGTCAACGCCGGACTGCGCAGCACCAGCGTGATCGCCCAATACACTGCCGCGCTCCAGGGGCATGGCCTGGTCATCCTGCCCTGCTTCCTGGCCGCCCAGGACGAACGCCTGGTGGAGGTCCTGCCCGATGAAATCGATATCACCCGGCAGTTCTGGATGTACTGCCGCGAGGATCTGCGCAAGCTGAAACGCATCACCCTGTTGTGGGATTACATTCGCAACGTCACCGACCGCAACGCACCGCTATTGATGGGCACCCCCGCCCTGCTGTAGCAGCGGCGCCAGCCGCGTCCCGCTCCACTCAGACGTTAGACTGCCACCCAAGCATCAACCCACTGAGCCTCTTCACCTTGCGCCGTACCGCTTCCTCGAACACACCCTTGCGGCTTTCGACCAAGGTGAACCAGTGCTTGGCACGCGTGATTCCGGTGTAGATCAACTCCTTGGTCAATACCGGATTCAACGCGTCCGGCAGGATCAGCGCCGTGTGCGCGAATTCGGAACCCTGGGATTTGTGCACCGTCATCGCGTACACCGTCTCCACGTCATTCAACCGACTGGGCAGCACGAAGCGAATGCCGCCCTGCCCGTCGTTGCGCGGGAAGGCCACGCGCAAGACCCTTCGCTCGCGCCCGCCACCCTCGGGCAGCATAAGGGCGATGCCGATATCACCGTTCATCAAACCCAGGCCATAGTCGTTGCGGGTCATCAATACCGGACGGCCCTCGTACCAAGGTTGGCTTCCGTCGATCAGGCGCGCCTGTGTCAAGGCCTGGGTGGCGCGTGCGTTCAGGCTTTCGACCCCCCAAGGCCCTTTGCGCACGGCGCACAGCAGCTGAAACTCGTCGAAAGCATTCAGCAACCCACGGGCCCAGGTTGCCCAGGCTTCATCTTCCAGTGGCGTTTCGGCCGGCGGCCGAGCCCTATCGATCTGCTCGAGATAGCGTCGGTAGCCTTGTGGTCCATCGCTGCTGCGACCATGCCCGTCCAGCAGCAGACGCAACAGCGCCGCATCGTGTTCACCCTTGAGTGGCAGCCAATGCACATCCTGGTACCGGCCTTCCTGGAGCAAGGCACGCGCACCTTCGGCGTCCTGCAGGTTGACCCGGGCGGCCAACTGGCCGATGCCACTGTCCTCGCCGAACCGACGCGAGTGCCGCAACATGACCACCTGTTGTGCCAAGGCGTGATCACGCTCGTTCCCTTCGAGCAAACCACTGTGCGCCAGATCCTCGCCGCTCACCTGCTCCAGCCAGGCTCGCGTCGCCGGGCTGTAATAGCCGGCCTCGGCCTGGCTGCATAGATCGCCCAGCACGGCCCCCGCCTCGACCGACGCCAACTGATCCTTGTCGCCCAGCAGCACCAGCCGCGCATGAGGCGGCAGCGCGTCGAGCAGGTTGGCCATCATCTCGAGGTCGATCATCGAGGCCTCGTCGACCACCAACACGTCCAAGGGCAGAGGGTTGGCCGCATCGTGACGAAAATGTCGCGTACCCGGACGGCTTCCCAGCAGCCGGTGAACGGTGGTTACCTCGGTGGGAATGCGTGCCTTGATCGCCGCGTCCACTTCCAGGCTCTGGACCTGCAGGCTGATCGATTCCGTCAGCCGAGCCGCCGCCTTGCCGGTCGGTGCCGCCAGACGAATGCGCAGCGGTTTGTCCTGGGCAACGGCAGGCCCCTGCAACAGCGCCAGCAGGCGCACCACCGTGGTGGTCTTGCCCGTCCCCGGGCCGCCGGTGACGATGCTGAAGGCGCCGCGGGCCGCCAGCGCGCAGGCCAGTTTCTGCCAATCGATCCGCGCCCCATCGGCGGTGCCGAACAATTGCGTCAAACGCTGGGCAAGATCCTCCGGTATCGGCTCATGCGCCTCCAGACGCTGGCGCAACGCATCACCGATGCGCCGCTCGTAAGCCCAGTACCGACGCAGGTACAGACGTTGACTCGAAAGCACCAAGGGCGAGCTGCCTGAAGTGTCGTCCCCGTTGCCCACCAATGGGCTATTCGCCAGACTGCTCAACCAGGCGTCGGCACTCAGGCCCTCCAGCAACTGCGATGGCAGCAGGGCCACGCCTCCCTGCAGATCGCCTTCGGGCGGCAGCGACAAGGCAAAATCCGGCGCCTGCAGCGTTGCTGCCAAGTCCAGGCAAACGTGTCCATGCCCAAGCTGGTGACTGGCCAAGGCAGCAGCCAGCAACACCAGGGGATCCCCCTGCGGATCGAGGTCGGCCAGAAACGCCACGAAGGCCTTGTCCAGCGCGCGCAGCCAGCCGCGCTCGACCCAGCGTTCGAGCAGCGCCAACAGGTCAGCCGTATGTGTGCGGGGCTGCAATCGAGCAAGGCTGTGTGCGTCCAGAGGCGTCGGCAACAGGTCGGCAAACGAGCGGGTCATGGTGTACTTTCCTCGAACAGGTCGGCCTGGACATCGCGGCGTCCGCCTTTGAACAACGCATCGAGCTCCTCGATGAGCTCACGTGGCGGACGCGTGAAGTACACCCCTTGACTGGGCGCCCCCAGGCCACGCAGAAACACGAATACCGCACCTCCAACATGCTGGTCGTAGTCGTACCCTGGCAGCCGGGCTTTCAACTGTCGGTGCAAGGCAAGCAGGTACAGCACGTATTGCAGGTCGTAGCGGTTGGCCAGAATGGATTCGGTCATCGCCTCCTGGGTATAGGCATCATCATCCGGGCCCAGCCAGTTGGATTTGTAGTCGGCAACGTAATATTGCCCCTGATGCTCGAAGCACAGGTCGATGAAGCCCTTGAACATGCCATTGAGCATCGCCCCTTCGGCTGGCAGCCTAAGCACGCCAGGGTGAGTGTACTGGCGCACCAGAGCATCGAGCCGGGTCACGTCGACCTTGTGGCTGGCGAACCAGAACTCCATTTCGATCTGGTATTGATCGAGCTCAGCCATGCGTACCGGCGCGCGTTCAGATCCGAGGCGCAATGGCTCGTCGATGAAACGTCGCAGCCATTCGTCGAGGGTCGGGATCCAACCGGTCCAGCCGCGCCGACTGCAACGGCGTGCGACGTTGTCGGCCAAACGTTCTGGAGCCGCCGCAACACTGGCAAACCCTTCGCGCCCCGCCCACTCCAGTAAACCGTGCAGAAAGGTCCCCGGACCCGGACCGCGGGGGAAACGATGAATATCGCCGCTGGTGGCCGGCACTTCGCGCGGTACCTGGACGTCCAGGCGCTCATCGTCCATGAGCTTCTGCTCAAGCGCGCTGTCGGGCGCCTGATCGTCATCCGCGCTCAAGGTGTCGCTGATGCGCAACGCACTGTAAGAGGCTATCCACCAGTTTTCCCGAGCACTGCGCTTGGGTTGGCGCACCTTGAGCAGCGCGGCATCGCTGCGCAACGGTACGTAGCGGGTCTCGTCCGCTTCCGGTACCGGCAGGCTCACGATGTCCGGGCATCCCGCACTCGCAGCCTGCAACCAGCTCGCAAGCTGGCTCGCATCGACCAGAGGCTGCCCGCCGCCCAACAGGTAACCAATGGCCGAGCGATGGAACACCGACTCCTTGGTCGTGCCGCGCTTGAGGTCCGCGATGCCGAGCCAACAGCTGTGTTGAGCCCGGGTCAAGGCCACGTAGAGCAGACGCAGATCCTCGGCCAGGCGCTCGTCGTCGGCCAGCGCCACCTGTTCAGGCGTAGGGCTCAGCGTCAGTTGCGCCCGGTGTGACGCATCGTGATAGATCAACGGCAAGCGCTTGCCATCGACCGGCTTGCAGCTGCAGATGAAGGGCAGGAAAACCAGCGCGTACTCCAGCCCCTTGGACTTGTGAATGGTCACCACCTTCACCAACTGCTCGTCGCTTTCCAGGCGCAGGATGTGCTCCTCGGCCGCGCTGCCGGACAGCGCCAGCTGTTCGCTCAGATGACGGATCAACGCTTGCTCGCCGTCCAGTTCGCTGGATGCCTGCTGCAACAGTTCGCACAGGTGCAGCAGGTTGGTCAGGATACGTTCGCCATCGTCGCGACCGATCAACGCCAACGGCAGGTCGAAGTCGTGCAGCAACCTGCGCAGCATCGGCAGCACACCCTGGCTGCGCCAGATGGTTCGATAGCTGCGGAACTGCATGACTCGCGCTTCCCATTCCAGCTCGCTGAGATTCAACTGCTCCAGTTCATGCAGCGAACGGTTCAGCGTCATGCTCGCCAAGGCAGCGCGCAATTGCCGCTCCGAATCGGGCTCGGCGCACGCCTTCAGCCAGGCCAGCAGATCGTGGGCCTCTTGTGCAGCGAACACCGAATCCTTGTCCGACAGGTACACGCTGCGTACCCCGCGCTCGGTCAACTCGGCGCGCACGGCCTGAGCTTCCTTGCCATCGCGTACCAAAATGGCGATGTCGGCCGGCAGAATACCTCTGACTTTGCGCCCCTCCACTTGAAAGCCACCTTGCCCGGCTTGGCCGGCGTTCAACAGGCTCACGATTTCGGCCGCGCAGGCAGCTGCCAGGGCCTTGCGATAGGCAACGCCCGAAACAGGCTGATCACTGGGCAATTGCCAGAGGGTCAGCGCCGGTACGGCCTGCTCCTCGACGATCAATGATTCCTTGCGCCCCTGGGCCTGCACATCGATGAACGGCACCGGATTGTCTTCACCCTGCCGGAACAGGAACGCACCTCGTCCCTGCACACGCTGCTCGGCCTGCATGAACACATGGTTGACCGCCCCGACCATGGCCCGGGTTGACCGGAAATTGGTACCCAATGTATGCAGCCGCCCCTCGGTCGCACGACGTGCCTGCAAGTAGGTGTTTATATCGGCACCGCGGAAAGCGTAGATCGCCTGCTTCGGATCGCCGATCAGGAACAGACCGGTCTCCTGTTCGTTCTCCTCGATGTGATAGATACGCTCGAAGATGCGGTACTGAACCGGATCGGTGTCCTGAAACTCATCGATCAGGGCTACCGGAAACTGTTCGCGAATCAACTGGGCCAACTGCTCACCACCGGCGCCCTGAAGCGCACGGTCGAGCCGGACCAGCATATCGTCGAAGCCCATTTCCGCACGCCGGCGCTTCTCTTCCTCGAAGCGTTCGCCGATCCACTGGGCAGCGTGCCTGAGCACCGCGCTTTCAGGTGTCGGCAGCGCCGCCAGCGCTGCGGGCAGCATGACCATCGCCTGCAATCCAGGGTGATCAGGGGCCTCACCCTTCCAGGCTTCGGCCATGCCTTCGGGTGTCAGGCGGGTAAAGCCGGTGCCGATATCCAGCTCGTGCTGATCCGGGTCGGTCGCCCAGGCCGTGATCTTCTCGAACCAGGGTTCGAAATAGCGTGCCTGCATCTTGCGACCGTCGACCGCCTTCGCCGCCACGGCCTGCAGGCATATTTCACGCAACTCGATGGCCCACTGCGGCCAGGGTTTCTTGAGCTCGATCAAGGCCTGCTCACGCTCGGCCAGAGCACGCTCGATCAGCTCACCGGGTTCATCGCCCGAAGCGCCCTCGTGCGCATGGGCAAACAGCCCTCGTACTCTGGCGAGCAACGCTGCGGGCCCGCCCAGATGGGCTCTTACCCAATCCAGGGCAGCGCCTTGCATCGGGTAGTAATAGCGCCGCCAATAGTCGCGCACGACTTCGCCCAGCAGGTCGCTGTGATCGGTCTCCAGACTCTGGGTAAACAAGCTGCCGCTGTCGAACGCATGCTCGCGCAGCATGCGCTGGCACCAGCTGTGGATCGTGGAAACGGCTGCTTCATCCATCCATTGCGCAGCAATATCCAGTCGGGCTGCGCTGGCCGCCCACTGGGTGGTGTCGAATTCGTCGCGCAACTGCGCGATCAATGCATCCGGTGCCGCGATCTCCTCTCGAAAAAAACGAGCCGCTTCGGCCAGCCGTATGCGGATCCGCTCGCGCAGCTCCTTGGTCGCCGCATCGGTGAAGGTCACGACCAAGATCTGCGGAGGCAGCAGTTCGCGACCGAATCCGTTGATGTCCGCACCGTGGCCCAGGATCAAACGCAGATAGAGTGCGGAAATGGTGAATGTCTTGCCGGTGCCCGCGCTGGCTTCGATCAACTGACTGCCACGCAGGGGGAAGGCCAACGCCAATGGACGTTCAGGAGACGTCATGATCGGGCCTCCTGCTCATCGACCGAGCGCCAGGGCGCTTCCAGCATGGGTTGGTAGAGCGTCTGAGCCCAACCCTCGAATTCTTCACTGTCGACCAGTGCATCGAAATCAGCGAACTGACGCATCAACGCCACCGCCTCCCGGCGCTCGCCATTGCTGGTCACCCCATCCCCCTCATAGGCTTTTCGTGCTGCCGCCAAGGCTTTCTCCTCATCAGTCTGCGAAAGCCAGGCCACCGCTGTCTTCACCGCTACCGGCAGAGGACGGGTCATGCCCGTCTGCCAGGCCAGCAAGAGATCGCTCAGCGCCGTTTGAGCCTGGTCCAGAGGCAATGGATCGAGCAACAAGGTATCGTCGCTGGCCACTACCGCCGTTGTCAGGGGCAGTCCCACGGCGCACGATGCGAGATGCAAGACCCAGGGACGTATCAGACGATGCCATTTGCGCGAGCGCACGCCGCCGATGGCATTGGCGATCGTCGAAACACTGAGGCAGTTGCCATCCTCGCGCTGGTACACGCCCGCCAGCCACCCCTCCAGCACGATGCCCTGTGCCCGGAAAGTGATCGGTAAAGCGCTGTCCAGCCGGGAAGGCCAGAGCACGAGCAACTGGCGATAGCGCTCGAGCAGATCGGGCAATGGTTCGATCAATTCTTCCCGCAGTCGCGTACCGAACTCTGCCATGGGTAAAAGACCGCTGCCCTGCAACTTCCGAGCGTGGTTCTCCAGCACGTCGGTGATTTCACCGGCACTGGCCATGCCCGCACTGAGCAGGCTGTCACTGAGGGTGTAACGCTCCAGCGCATCGAGCACGAAGGGCTCGATATCGGACACCGGCTTCTCGGCCGACTCGAAGAAGACCTTGAGCCGCTGGCTGAAAAAGTGCCTGACCGGATTGCGCAGAAAATCCTGCAACTGAGCCACGCTCAATGGCTCTTCCTGACGATGAGCAGGCAGCGGTACCTGCGCATCCGCTGCCGCTATGCCTGCGTGCAAGTGCTGCCACTCGCTGGCAAAACTGAAGAGCGCAGGATTTCCCTGGTGAAAGTACCGAGCACTGAAAGGCTGAAGCGGATGCTCCAGCGTGAGCGCGTGCAAGAGCTTCTGTCCGCTAGCGGAACTGTCCAGTGCCTCGTCGCCTGACAGCCGCCAGCCACTGGCCAGGTGATCGCGCAACTGCCCGATCAGCACCGACGGTGGATGTTCGCTGTTGTCCCTGATGCTGCGCCCCACCCAGCTCATGTAGAGTTGCTCACGCGCCGAGAGCAGCGCTTCCAGCAGCAGGTAGCGGTCGTCCTCGCGACGGGAACGGTCCCCCGGGCGGTAATCGCTGCCCATCAAGTCGAAGTCCAGCGGTGGCTGCGCCCGCGGGTAGTCGCCATCGTTCATGCCCAACAGGCAAACGATCTTGAATGGAATGGCGCGCATCGGCATCAAGGTACAGAAGTTGACGGAGCCTGCCAGGAAGCGCTGGCTCAAGCGCCCCTGATCCAGCCCCGCGAGCCAGGCTTCACGCACCACCGTCAGCGGCAATTGCTCGACCAGTCCCACCGCTTCGCAGGTTTCCAGCCACTCTTCACGCAGTTCTTCAAGCTGATTGAGCAGGTATTCGTCATGCTCCGTGTCGGCAGTGAAGAACAGCTGCAGCAACTGATGCAGTCTGATACCCCACTGCGCAGGGGTGGCCGGACGATCAAGTTGCTGGCAGGCCACTTCCAGCGCATCCAAAAGCGCTGCAAGCGGCCCGATAAGCGCTGCATCCAGGCCACCGATTTCGTCGTAGGGCTCGATGTCACTGCACCCTATTCCGGTTCCCACGGCATAACCAAGCAACATTCGTCGCAGCCCAAAGCGCCAGGTGTTCTGCTCCAGTTCGATCGGCAGTCCCATCTGCGTGCGTTGGCGTGCATCGAGACCCCAGCGAATACCCGCCCCTTCGATCCAGCGACGCAGCGTCGGCAGGTCCCGCTCCAGAATCGCAAATCGACTGCGCAGGGCAGGCACGTCGAGCAGATCAAGAATCTCGCTCACGGGGAAGCGACTGTCCGGCAGCTTGAGCAGGTGCTCGACCGCTATGAGCAAAGGATCACGCCCGCGTTGCCCTTGATCGGTCAGCGTGAAGGGGATGAATCTGCGGTCATCCCGGTCCAGCTGGCCAAACACCGCTCGAATATGGGGGGCGTAGCTGTCGATGTCGGGCACCATGACGATCACGTCACGTGGACGCAGCGCGGCATCGGCACTGAAGCGTGCCAACAGCTGATCGTGCAGAATCTCCACCTCGCGCTGCGCACTGTGGGCAACGTGGAAGCGAATGCTTTTATCGATCTTGATATCGACGCTGGGCCAGATCGACTGTGTTTCGGCCAGGGGGCGCAGCTCGAGGATGTCGTCCTGCAACTGACCCAACAGGTGTCGCGGCTCGCCTTCGCTGAAAAGGTCGATACGACCGTCGCCAAATGCAGCCTGATAGCTGGCGGGGTCGTCATAGCTGTCGAGCAGATTGATGTAGTCACGCCCTTGCTTGCCCCAGGCAGCGAGCAAGGGATGGGCGTGCTGATGAAGGTTGTCTGAATCCAATACGACCGGCATGCCCTGCTTGCGAGCCTGGCGCTTGTATTGATGACGCAGCAGGTCCTTGTCCGCCACGATATCGGCCCAATGGTGCCGACAGGGGTTGTGCACACACAACAGCACCTGACTGAAGCGACCCAGCGCCGCCAAGGCTTCCAGGCCTTGGGCTGGTAACGAAGAGATACCGAACACGATCACACGCGATGGCAATGTCGAAGGCGCTTCATCCAGCGCCGCGGCAGCCTCCATGAAGCGTTGATGCACCCCCGCCCGGCTTTGTGCCATGCCTTCGGACCCTACATCCTCCAGCAATGCCCTCCACAACTCCGCTTGCCAACAATTGCCTACCGGCAAGGGCTTGCTCAAACCGCGCCCATTGCGCAGCTGATGCTTGCCTACCGCCCAGTCCTGAAGCCAATCCGCGCGATAGACCTGATACTGATCGAACAAGTCTGCCAGGCGCTCTGACAACTGATAGCGCTTGCGCAGGTCGTTATCGTCGAGCAGGAAGCGCTGGAGAGGTTCGAAATGGGGCCGGTCGATCAGTTGCGGTAACAGACGCATCAAACGCCAGGTAAGCGGTGCCTTGTCGAGCAGCGAGGAAGAAGGAATCTGGTCATGCCCCAGTACGCTTCGATACAGCTGCCACATGAAACTGCCAGGCAACTGCACATCCACCGCCGCCGAGATTCCTACCCCTCCTTCCTCATCTGCGCTTTCGTCTGCGGCGAGCGCAAGCTTGAGCCATTGAGCGATGCCATTGCTCTGCACCAGGATGATTTCGTTTTCCAGTGGACGCAGCGGGTACAGGCGCATCCAGCTCACGACAAGACTGCGCAGTTCGTCCAGGCGATTGCCATGTACAACCATGAAACCGGGGGTGAGAGGCGACATGGCCGACATGTGCGGAGTCCTTGAGGTAAGCGTGAATCAAGGATCAACCATATCAGATGTAGCTTTCTCAGTTGAGCCAGCCGGTTCTGCTCAACGTGTAAGAGACAACTGAATGTCGACTTGATAAGTAGGAGAGGTCTTACAGGGAAGCGCTAGAGAAAAAGCCGTACAAAGACAAAACCCCTACCTGCTCACGCAGATAGGGGTTTCGGAATTGAATCTTGACGATGACCTACTCTCACATGGGGAAACCCCACACTACCATCGGCGATGCATCGTTTCACTGCTGAGTTCGGGATGGGATCAGGTGGTTCCAATGCTCTATGGTCGTCAAGAAATTCTGTAGCCAGGATGCCCTTTGGGAGGCACTCCAGCAAATCGGGTATGTGATATTTGTGGGTTGTCCTGCTGCGAACTTTCGGTTCGTGTCATCTCCACAGTCACCGCAATCTGGTCTTCGACGCAAATTGCTTGGGTGTTATATGGTCAAGCCTCACGGGCAATTAGTATGGGTTAGCTCAACGCCTCACAGCGCTTACACACCCCACCTATCAACGTCGTAGTCTTCGACGGCCCTTCAGGGAACTCAAGGTTCCAGTGAGATCTCATCTTGAGGCAAGTTTCCCGCTTAGATGCTTTCAGCGGTTATCTTTTCCGAACATAGCTACCCGGCAATGCCACTGGCGTGACAACCGGAACACCAGAGGTTCGTCCACTCCGGTCCTCTCGTACTAGGAGCAGCCCCTCTCAAATCTCAAACGTCCACGGCAGATAGGGACCGAACTGTCTCACGACGTTCTAAACCCAGCTCGCGTACCACTTGTAAATGGCGAACAGCCATACCCTTGGGACCGGCTTCAGCCCCAGGATGTGATGAGCCGACATCGAGGTGCCAAACACCGCCGTCGATATGAACTCTTGGGCGGTATCAGCCTGTTATCCCCGGAGTACCTTTTATCCGTTGAGCGATGGCCCTTCCATACAGAACCACCGGATCACTAAGACCTACTTTCGTACCTGCTCGACGTGTCTGTCTCGCAGTCAAGCGCGCTTTTGCCTTTATACTCTACGACCGATTTCCGACCGGTCTGAGCGCACCTTCGTACTCCTCCGTTACTCTTTAGGAGGAGACCGCCCCAGTCAAACTACCCACCATACACTGTCCTCGATCCGGATGACGGACCTGAGTTAGAACCTCAAAGTTGCCAGGGTGGTATTTCAAGGATGGCTCCACGCAGACTGGCGTCCACGCTTCAAAGCCTCCCACCTATCCTACACAAGCAAATTCAAAGTCCAGTGCAAAGCTATAGTAAAGGTTCACGGGGTCTTTCCGTCTAGCCGCGGATACACTGCATCTTCACAGCGATTTCAATTTCACTGAGTCTCGGGTGGAGACAGCGCCGCCATCGTTACGCCATTCGTGCAGGTCGGAACTTACCCGACAAGGAATTTCGCTACCTTAGGACCGTTATAGTTACGGCCGCCGTTTACCGGGGCTTCGATCAAGAGCTTCGCTTGCGCTAACCCCATCAATTAACCTTCCGGCACCGGGCAGGCGTCACACCCTATACGTCCACTTTCGTGTTTGCAGAGTGCTGTGTTTTTAATAAACAGTCGCAGCGGCCTGGTATCTTCGACCGGCATGAGCTTACGGAGCAAGTCCTTCACCCTCACCGGCGCACCTTCTCCCGAAGTTACGGTGCCATTTTGCCTAGTTCCTTCACCCGAGTTCTCTCAAGCGCCTTGGTATTCTCTACCCAACCACCTGTGTCGGTTTGGGGTACGGTTCCTGGTTACCTGAAGCTTAGAAGCTTTTCTTGGAAGCATGGCATCAACCACTTCGTCGTCTAAAAGACAACTCGTCATCAGCTCTCGGCCTTGAGATCCCGGATTTACCTAAGATCCCAGCCTACCACCTTAAACTTGGACAACCAACGCCAAGCTGGCCTAGCCTTCTCCGTCCCTCCATCGCAATAACCAGAAGTACAGGAATATTAACCTGTTTTCCATCGACTACGCTTTTCAGCCTCGCCTTAGGGACCGACTAACCCTGCGTCGATTAACGTTGCGCAGGAAACCTTGGTCTTTCGGCGTGGGTGTTTTTCACACCCATTGTCGTTACTCATGTCAGCATTCGCACTTCTGATACCTCCAGCAAGCTTCTCAACTCACCTTCACAGGCTTACAGAACGCTCCTCTACCGCATCATCAAAAGATGATACCCGTAGCTTCGGTACCTGGTTTGAGCCCCGTTACATCTTCCGCGCAGGCCGACTCGACTAGTGAGCTATTACGCTTTCTTTAAAGGGTGGCTGCTTCTAAGCCAACCTCCTAGCTGTCTAAGCCTTCCCACATCGTTTCCCACTTAACCAGGATTTTGGGACCTTAGCTGACGGTCTGGGTTGTTTCCCTTTTCACGACGGACGTTAGCACCCGCCGTGTGTCTCCCATGCTCGGCACTTGTAGGTATTCGGAGTTTGCATCGGTTTGGTAAGTCGGGATGACCCCCTAGCCGAAACAGTGCTCTACCCCCTACAGTGATACATGAGGCGCTACCTAAATAGCTTTCGAGGAGAACCAGCTATCTCCGAGCTTGATTAGCCTTTCACTCCGATCCACAGGTCATCCGCTAACTTTTCAACGGTAGTCGGTTCGGTCCTCCAGTCAGTGTTACCTAACCTTCAACCTGCCCATGGATAGATCGCCCGGTTTCGGGTCTATACCCAGCGACTAAACGCCCTATTAAGACTCGCTTTCGCTACGCCTCCCCTATTCGGTTAAGCTCGCCACTGAATATAAGTCGCTGACCCATTATACAAAAGGTACGCAGTCACAGAACAAAGTCTGCTCCCACTGCTTGTACGCATACGGTTTCAGGATCTATTTCACTCCCCTCTCCGGGGTTCTTTTCGCCTTTCCCTCACGGTACTAGTTCACTATCGGTCAGTCAGTAGTATTTAGCCTTGGAGGATGGTCCCCCCATATTCAGACAAGGTTTCTCGTGCCCCGTCCTACTCGATTTCATTGACAAGAGATTTTCGCGTACAGGGCTATCACCCACTATGGCCGCACTTTCCAGAGCGTTCCGCTAATCTCAAACCAACTTAAGGGCTGGTCCCCGTTCGCTCGCCACTACTAAGGGAATCTCGGTTGATTTCTTTTCCTCAGGGTACTTAGATGTTTCAGTTCCCCTGGTTCGCCTCGCATGCCTATGTATTCAGCATGAGATAACCATCTTATGATGGCTGGGTTCCCCCATTCAGACATCTCCGGATCACAGTCTGTTTGCCGACTCCCCGAAGCTTTTCGCAGGCTACCACGTCTTTCATCGCCTCTGACTGCCAAGGCATCCACCGTATGCGCTTCTTCACTTGACCATATAACCCCAAGCAATCTGGTTATACTGTGAAGACGACATTCGCCGAAAATTCGCATTTACTCTAAGAGCAACTCACAAATTTTACCTTAGCCTGAACCTACACCAGTGAAAGTGTCTGTCCAGTCTATCTTTCTATCACATACCCAAATTTTTAAAGAACGATTCTGAAAAAGATCAGAAATCAGCATTCAACCATCAACCGATGGAATGCTCATTTCTAAGCTTTGACAACGATGGAGCACCAAAAGTGGTGGAGCCAAGCGGGATCGAACCGCTGACCTCCTGCGTGCAAGGCAGGCGCTCTCCCAGCTGAGCTATGGCCCCATAATTGGTGGGTCTGGGCAGATTCGAACTGCCGACCTCACCCTTATCAGGGGTGCGCTCTAACCAACTGAGCTACAGACCCAATCGTCTTCTTCAATGAATCAAGCAATTC